>CAURNJ010000015.1:0-2715 GCA_963526345.1 uncultured Porphyromonadaceae bacterium | reverse complement strand
CACCACTATTGCTTCGTGGCTGAAGCACTACTGATCCAAGCGGCGAGCAGTAGTGAAGAGCACTACCCCACCCTAATGGGGGACTGGCCTCCCCATCGAAAGGAGTCATTACCGCACGCAAGACTATCCTACCACTCTCAAGAGCAGGGCCTGCTCTGCCCAGCCGAACAGTCCAGAGAGAGACTAAAGACTTGGATGGACGTATATCTATTTATCTATACCTTTGCACTCGGAGTCAGGCAGAAGCGTCTGCACGTATGCACTCCATCTTTAGTACTAACATAGCGTTTGCTATTTATTCGGAAAGTACCTTCGAACCTAGGAAATTCAAAAGTTACTACACTCGAATAAGTCGTGAACGCCTGCGCATAGCGTAGGCGTGACTTATCTCTTGTGTAGTGGGCTATCCTAGGGCCTGAAGGTACAGAGAGGAGTGCGTCTACGCTTCTCTTTGTACCCAAGTCCTAAGTAGCCCACCCGAGAGATAGCCAGCGCCCAACCATTCTATGCGCTTATGGCAAACAACCAACTCTCTCAAGCCAAGAAGGGGAAGAAAGATGAGTTCTACACCCAGCTGGCGGACATCGAGGCTGAGCTCAAGCACTATCGAGAGCACTTCGCAGGCAAGACTGTGCTCTGCAACTGTGACGATCCTCGGATGAGCAACTTCTTCTACTACTTCGTCCTACACTTCCATCACCTCGGTCTCAAGAAGCTCATCACCACCTGCTACAAGAATCAAAATCCAAATCTCTTTTCTCAAAACACTTCAGGGCAAGCTGTCTATCTTGTGTATGAAGGAGAGGATATCGGCTCACCTCCCAACCCTAATATTGCAGGGCTGGTACACTCTTTACAAGGAGATGGAGACTTCCGAAGTCCAGAATGTATCAAGTTTCTCGAGGAGGCAGATATTGTCGTCACCAATCCCCCCTTCTCCCTCTTCCGCGAATATGTCGCTCAATTGATAGAATATGGGAAGAAGTTTATCATCATAGGTAATATCAACGCTGTCACCTATAAGGAAATCTTCCCCCTTATACAGACCAACCAAATCTGGTTGGGGCCAAGCATTCATAGCGGAGACCGTGAGTTTGAGGTCCCAAGTAGTTACCCTTTAACTGCAGCTGGTATCCGAATCGATGATCAGGGACGGAGGTATATACGTGTGAAGGGCGTACGTTGGTTTACCAACTTAGACTTTCCCCAACGTCACCAGGCACTTATCCTTCACAAGAAGTATAGGCCAGAGGAATACCCTCACTATGACAACTACGATGCCATCAACGTAGATAAGACCGCTGATATTCCCTGTGACTATGACGGAGTAATGGGAGTACCCATTACCTACCTGGATAAGCACAACCCCGATCAGTTCGAGATTATAGGACAGATGGCATCAACCTGTATTGATGAATATAATTTCGGCTATCCTTACATCAATGGGGTAAAGAAATACGCACGCATACTTATCCGCAAACGCAAATAGCAAGAACCTATGAACATTCGACTCGTACACATTAAAGTCCGTGATCTATTCAACGGCTACCAAGACAACGGCGACAACGGTGTCGTTGCCTATGGAGGAAAGCTGGATGTGCGCCCTGCCTACCAGCGCGAATTCGTCTACAAGCCCGAGCAACAGCAAGCGGTCATCGATACCCTCAGCAAAGGCTACCCGCTAAACGTCATGTACTGGGCTGATCATGGGAATGGGCACTATGAGCTCATTGATGGTCAGCAAAGAACGCTATCGATCTGCACCTTCCTCGATGGGGACTTCTCCTGTGCTGGACTCTTTGGCATTAAGCAGCCTCAGGCATTCCACACGCTTCCTGAGGACCGAAGGGAGCAACTTCTTGACTACGAACTCACCGTCTATATCTGCGATGGGACAGAGAGTGAGAAGCTCGAGTGGTTCAAGACCATCAATATCGCAGGCGAAGAGCTCACCGACCAAGAGCTGCGCAATGCGGTCTATACAGGACCCTGGGTATCAGATGCCAAGCGCTACTTCAGCAAGACGGGCTGTGCCGCTTACGGACTTGGGAGTAAGTACCTCAAGGGAACAGCTAACCGCCAGGACTACCTGGAGACCGTGATCTATTGGTATGGTGACCGAGAGAACCCCAAACAGATCATCGAGGAGTACATGATGAAGCACCAGCTGGATCCTAATGCCCAAGACCTTTGGGTTTATTTCCAACGTGTCATCGAATGGGTCAAGAAGCTCTTCCCCATCTATCGCAAGGAGATGAAGGGGCTTCCCTGGGGGATCTACTACAACAGATACCACGAGAACACCTACAACCCAATAGCGCTGGAGCAGGAGGTTGCCACCCTGATGGCTGATGATGATGTGACCAAAAAAAGTGGCATCTATAAGTACGTCCTGGAGAAGGCGATCGGGAACGACGACCCGAGCCTGCTCGGCATCCGCGCCTTCAGCGACAGCCAGAAGCGCACCGTCTATACACAGCAAGGCGGGATCTGCACCTGCTGTGGAAAGAAGTACAAGTATGAGGAGATGGAGGGCGACCACATCACCCCTTGGAGCAAAGGAGGTAAGACTGAGATAGCGAACCTACAGATGCTTTGCCGAGACTGCAACCGTCGCAAGAGCAATAAGTAACTGCGGAGAGAGGAAGAAGTATCCCTCTCATGAGACTATTGCATCATACGGCACTCGCTTCGTTGTTTGCGACATTCGGGCGT
>CAURNJ010000014.1:0-25364 GCA_963526345.1 uncultured Porphyromonadaceae bacterium | reverse complement strand
TTCGCCCTCAGTCTTAACGCCTTGCGATTACCGCATGCTGCAAAGTCAAGCAAAAAGACAAGCACAGCTTGTCTTTTTGGAGACCGTGCAACGGTCTCTACTATAAGCCCTTCCGAAGCCCAATGTCACAGCATTCCATGTGATGAATCACACAGGGGAAGAGCTTGCTAATATATAGCACAATAGAAAATCCCCCATCGGATAAGGACAGCTTATCTGATGGGGGAGGGAAAGAAGATCAGCTTACGTAGCTACTTCTTCATAGGACGTGGGATGAAGTCAAAGCCCGTGTAGGGACGAAGGGCTTCTGGTATGCGGATGCCTTCGGGGGTCTGATTGTTCTCCAAGAGGGCTGCGACGATACGAGGTAGAGCCAAGGCACTGCCGTTGAGTGTGTGCACAAGTTGGACGCCCTGCTCAGCGTCACGATAGCGACAACGCAGGCGGTTAGCCTGATAGCTCTCGAAGTTGGAGACAGAGCTCACCTCAAGCCAACGCTTCTGCGCTGCAGAGAAGACTTCGAAGTCGTAGGTCAGCGCACTGGTGAAGCTCATATCACCGCCACTCAGACGCAGGATGCGCCAAGGGAGTTCGAGCTTCGTGACGAGCGTCTCTACATAAGCGACCATCTCATCCAGACGCTGGTAGCTACGCTCAGGCTTATCAATGCAGACGATCTCTACCTTGTCGAACTGGTGGAGACGATTGAGACCACGTACATCCTTGCCGTAGGAGCCAGCTTCGCGACGGAAGCAAGCGGAGTAAGCCGTATTGCGCACAGGCAGATCCTTCTCCTCGAGGATGACATCACGATAGATATTGGTCACTGGCACCTCTGCCGTAGGGATGAGGTAGAGATTGTCGAGGGTAGCGTGGTACATCTGTCCTTCCTTGTCGGGGAGCTGTCCCGTACCATAGCCAGAATCTTCGTTGACTACGTAGGGAGGCTGTACTTCGAGGTAGCCAGCTTCGCGTGCGTTGTCGAGGAAGAAGTTGATGAGCGCACGCTGCAAGCGCGCACCGTAGCCCTTATAGACAGGGAAGCCTGCGCCCGAAATCTTCACGCCCAGCTCGAAGTCAATGAGGTCATAGTCCTTGGCCAGCTCCCAGTGGGGCTCGGCTGTAGCATCCAGTGCAGGCATCTCGCCACCCGTCTTGACGCAGACGTTGTCTTCAGCCGTAGCACCTTCGGGCACGATGTCAGCTGGGAGATTAGGTACAGAGAGGAGGATCTCACGGATCTTTGCTTCGGCAGCCGTCTTCTTTTCCTCCAAGGTCTTACTCAGTTCCTTGAGCTTCGCGACTTCTGCGCGAATGCCCTCGGCCTGCTCCTTCGCACCCTGCTTCATCAGATCACCGATTTCCTTAGCAAGGGCTTTCTGACGTGACAGTGCTGCATCCAGTTCCTGCTGTGAACGGCGACGGATCTCATCTAAGTTCAGGACTTCGGTCAGAGCTTCGCGTGCTTCGAACTGTTTCTTGCGGAGGCGTTCGATGACCGCCTCGGTATTCTCCTTGATTTGCTTAAGTGTAAGCATAGTATCTTATGAATGAGAGAAGGTTGCTCCCTCGGGGCTGTGAAGACCCTTCTGGAGCAACCTTCGGTTGACTTATCTGACGTGTGCTCCGTCTTAGGCCTCAGCCACGATGGAGACGTACGATCGGTCGTTCTTCTTACGGGTGAAGACCACCTTGCCGTCGATCAGAGCATAGAGCGTGTGGTCCTTACCGATACCTACGCCTACGCCTGGGTGATGCTGCGTGCCACGCTGGCGGACGATGATGTTACCAGCCTTAGCGTGCTGACCACCGAAGAGCTTTACTCCGAGTCGCTTGCTTTCTGATTCGCGTCCGTTCTTGGAGCTACCTACACCTTTTTTGTGTGCCATTGTTTTATGTCTAAACTAATGCGGTGATACAATGCTTGATTAAGCTACGATTTCCTTGACGAGGACTTCGCTGAACTGCTGGCGGTGACCATTGAGCTTGCGATAGCCCTTACGACGCTTCTTATGGAAGACGAGCACCTTGTCGCCCTTGACCAGAGGCGTGATGACTTCGCACACGACCTTAGCTCCAGCTACGACAGGCGTACCTACGGTGACAGCACCGTCCTTATCCACGAGGAGGACCTTATCAAACTCTACTACTGCGCCACTTTCTGCACCCTTGACGTGGTGGATGAAAAGGCGACGGCCCTGCTCTACGTTGAACTGCTGGCCCTGAATGTCTACGATGACGTACATTATCGTTGATAACTAAAAAAGTTAGCCCCGTAGGGTGCCACCCGCTCCACAGCGGAGGGATAGACTTCTTCTCCTACCCTACATAGGAAATTCGGAGACAAAGATACAAAAATATATAATACAATAGCTTACCACACGAACTCCAAGCAGGGCTTCCGCATCAAAATCCGAGGACTTTCTTGAGGTAGTCGGGCTGTAGGCTACATTTCCAGCGGCGCGCCTTGAGCGAGAGCTTGTCGTTCTGCTGGCAAAGGATGGCTAATAAGGTGCTGTTTCCATTGGAGGTGAGTGTTGTTTTTTATGGAACAAAGCTAAGGACAATTTTGATGCGGGAGCCCTGGAGGGACTATTGTATCCGCTTCGAGGGGAGTGGAAGGTATCGCTATGCCGATATACGTATGCGGCTGCACCGAGTGCTCGGTGCAGCCGCATGACTATGTATAGGACGCTGGGACTTAATATCGTCCAGCATGATGGATTAGGTGTACTGTACTTCGATGGACTCGGGATCCTCCGTGACGAGGCAAGGTAGAAGGCCGTCCAGCAGTATGTCTCTTATTACGGAGTAGGGTTTCTGAATCCCACTATCGAAAGAGACGACCGCACAATGCAGCGCCCCTACCTTTAAAATAGATGGATCGAAGTTCTCTGCTGCACCGTAGTGTGGCACCTGGATTGTACCCAGAGCTGGGGTGAATGCTGACAGCTTGCGTGAGATCTTGTCGACAAGCCTATCTTCACTTAGGTCGATATTGCCCGTGTATAGGCAGCCACTTGGTACGGATGTCCTGTAGCACTCGTAGTACCAGTACTTGCGTGGCTCGTTGTCCTTCAAATAAGGGTTATGCTCGCAGTCTGCTAAGTAGCGCTTATACTCACGTTCCTTCAGCTGGTGGTAGTACTTGTGATCCTTGAAGCAGCGATAAGGCTTCGAATCCTTATATGCCCCTAAGATATAGGAGTCGGCTCTTGCATCTACGACACCTGAATATAATAGCATAGAAGACTCTCTATTCCATCTAATTGATCCAGATACCTTTGATAGTTCCTTCTTATTGACCTCTATCTTCTCGATGGTATCAATGTCTTGGAGGGATAAGCCGACCTTTTTGAGTTCCTCTTCGAAAACCTTTCTCTGACTCTCTTGTTCGTGGTAGATCGGGATGAAGATCCAGTCCCTGATCGGAATTGCTACTACAGGACTACCGCTCGGGAATACCTCTCCCTGGCCTGGACCACTCCCGCTGCCAATGGATATTCTCTTTTGGGGAATGTACCAATCTCCACCTGGAGAGATATTAACCTCTATGGGATCCCAGTCCTTCTCTGGCTCAATCCAAATGATATGTGTTCCCTGTCCAAAGAAGGATTCAGGGTCATTGATTAAGCATTCTAGGAGGTTACTAGAGAGGTGGTTCTTCGCTCGTGGTGGGGTGTACCAATAGCTAGACTGTCTGGGACTGTTGTACTCTACCCACTCCATGTGATGCGCTACCTGTGTCCGTACTTTCTCCTCGTAGCTGAGACGTGGTAGGATGACGGTATTAATCTGGCAGTGGCTCTTCAGTGTTTCGAGCCCATTGATGTGCTCTGCGCGGAAGTCGGAGATGAATAGGAGGTCGATCCGAGCTCCTTCAGGGAAGGCCTTTTCTATGATCCGATCTAAACTACGCTTGTCAAGTGAGGTTGAGCCACAGTTATAGACGATGGTAGCCTCCCCCTCGCAAAGGTCTATCCTCTCTGTGTTGAATACACCCTCCCCTACGGGATGAAATGTTCTTACGACTCTCATATTCAAAAAAAATACTTGTTGTTCTTACTAGATACACTCCGTCGCAAGGATAACTTCCTTCACTGTGAAGATCTTCTCTTCAGTACTTGCAGAGGATAGGCCTTCGCTATCAAGAGTTGAAGGGACTATCTCGAAGTGAGATGCCACTTGATACTTGCCTATGAAACTAACAATTGATACTTCGACCTCGCTGCGTCCCTCCACAATTTTCTCCACCATTATGCGATATTTTTTCTCTCCCTTAAAGAATAGCGTGTAGAGAAGTTCATGCATTGCTTCTATGTAGTTGTTAGGTCCACCCCCTACAAGCTGTGCGTCCTCTTCCCATGTGATATCAGGCTCGCAATTGGGATGTGTATGGATGGAATACGTTCTTTCAAAGCGAAGATGTCCCTGGGGGTAATTCAAAAAGGCGGAAACCTTACTATTATATTTATTGATGGCTGTTGAGACTTCCTCTACCGTCAGATTGGTGAGGTTCCTTATAATCTCTTCCATTGGTATATCTTCCAGTGGTTCATCTCCGCTCCACCAGCTCATGTCATGGCATGAGTCCATGATGCTTTTATATAGGTATGCTGAGTCTATGGGCCGTAGGTTATATGCTTCTTGGATCGCCTTATGGAGAGGGTTCGAAGAGCTTTTGATTTCCTGGAACACACCGATGTCACTGGCGATCTTTTTGGCGAGAGACTTGAGTATCTTGAAGAATACCTCAAACTGCTTCATCCACGGCTTGTGAGTGAAGCATTCAGTTGTGCTGATGTGAGCATTTAATGGAGCCTCCTCTTCGTATAGGATATATAGATCGGGATAAAGCGATTTGTCTGTCCCTATAGTATCTTGGCTGTTAGCTCCAACTGTATTACTGCTGAAGTATTCCTTTAGAAATTGGTCCTTTGGGGGGAAGGTGTATTTCGCACCCTCTGGGTGGAAGGTGGTATCAATATAATACGATGTTTCAACGGTTAAAAAGTCGTTATCCTTGCCAAGCTCCTTCATTAGGGCATCAACATCTATAATTGCCATACGCTATATTTTGATTGAGTTGTTTGCTGAGATCTCTGTTTGCGTCCGTGAACATACCCTCGCCGTGTCTGTACCATGTCGGTGGGCTTCCGATGCTTCGCTCTCCGTGTCTTTGCTCGATATACGCACGATACGTATTGATCGTTACGAAGGTAGAGATTCCGATGAAGAATTGCAAGCACCTATTGAGAGGGTGCGATATAAGCAACTATTTTCTCAAGAGCCCTGCTTTAATAGAGTGCTTATAGTCCTATCTCAAAGGATAAAATCATAGCTCTATTGAGGGCGTGCTTATACCACTGGTGCGTGCTGCACTTCAATAGGAGAGAAGCTGTGAAGGGGCACAGGAAAAGGTGCGATGCCGTATAGGGAAAGGTGCGGAGGAGTACGGAGAGACCTTCGGCCAGGTGCGTAGTCGTAAAATCTACGTGCGTGGATTTTAGGAACGACGTGCATGGATGATAAATCTACGTACATGGACGAAGGAAAAGCACTACGAGGCGCGAACTATTTCCCGTGAAGGGGAGCGCTTGTCTTCGTATTGGAAGGGAGGCCAATGTAGTATAGATATAAAGAATGCGGCTGCACCGATCGCTCGGTGCAGCCGCATACATATATGGGGGGGGTATTCGGGACGACTTAGACGTCACGCCCAGGACGGAGAGCTTCGGCATCGTCCAGCGTGAGGATGGAATTGACCAGCGTAGCAGCGAGGTTGCTACCGCCCTTGCGTCCTTCGACTATAATCTTGGGGATGTCCTTGAAGACCTTCGCCATATACTTGGATTCGCGCACCTGCACGAAGCCTACGGGAGCGACGACCATACCCGTGGGCTGCGCCTTGCCGCGGCGGATGAGGTCGCAGAGCTCGATGATGGCGGTCGGAGCATTGCCCACAGCGAAGAGCGCATTGGGATGCTCCTCGACAGCGAGGCGAATACCCGCCTGGGAGCGTGTGATGCCCTTCTTCTCTGCTAATTCCTTCGTGCGTGGATCATTGAGGTAGCACTTGACCTGCAGTCCCAGACGCTCGAGCATTCCCTTACGAATACCCGAGGCGACCATCGTGACATCGGTGATGATCGTATCGAACTTCTTATCCAGCATCGCCTGATAGATGCGCGACACCGCCCCTGGGTCGGAATAGACAATCTTCTCCATATCGAAGTCCGCCGTCGTATGAATCGAGTGGATAAGTGCCCACTTGTGATCGAGCGGAATATCGGGATTGGAGAGCTCGCTATTGATGGTGCGGAAGCTCTCGATCATGATTGCTTGACCAATCTTAGCATCCTTGTCCAGCGTCCCTTCGTCATAGTAGCCACGAGGAGTGATGAAGTGCCCTTCGAAGGTGTAGCTCTGGGTATTGCCGATGATGACCACAGTGAACATATCCAGCTCTTCAGGGTCGAACTCCGAAAGCGTGGTGAGCTTGACGACCTGCTCCTCACGCCCAGCCTGACGCACGTAACCGATGGGAGTATCAGGGCTACGATGCTGAGCAAAGATCTCTAAGAGGCGGTAAATCTGCCAGTAGCGACCCTGACTCTTCGGATTGTAGATGGCGGTGATGAAGTCGCCAGCGGCGGCAGCTTCGATGCGCTTCTCGATACGTAGCCAAGGGGTCATCAGGTCAGAGAGGGAGATGATACACAGGTCGTGACCGATGGGACAGCCGAGCAGGGCGGCTGCCTTCTGGAAGGCGCTGATGCCTGGCAGTACCTCGACCTCAACCTGATCCGTAACTCCCTTCTCGCGCATCATCTCGTAGATGAGGGGGGACATACCGTAGATACCAGCATCGCCCGAGGAGATGACGCAGACGGTCTTCCCTTCGAGGGCGTAGCGGAAGGCCTCTTCGGCACGCTGACGCTCGGCCTTCATACCGCTGTCGATACACAGCGCATCGGGACGAAGGTACTCCTTAATAAAGCGGAAGTAATACTTATAGCCAACGATGACGTCCGAGGCTTGTACGGCTTGGAGTACGGCAGGGGTAATATCTTCGGGGCTACCAGGGCCGATGCCAGCGACGATAATCTTATTCTTGTTCATCTGAAGGAGAATGCTTGAATAGTTGTAGGAGCGTGGGCTCCCTTTATAGAAAGTTTTGACTTTATGGCGCAAAGATAGTCTATTCTTCCCTATATGGTAGGGTGGAATGGTGAGTATCACGCATTCGCACTCAGGCGATGGATGCGCTGCGAGCCTCGGAAGTGCTCGATGAGACTACGTACTAAGAGGTAGCAGAGGAAGGCGAGCCACAGCCCATCAGCCCCGAAGAAGGGAAGGGCAAGCTCCGTGGCAACGAAGAATGTCAGTGCAGCGAAGATCATCGCTATCCCCATCGTCTTGCTGTCCGTAGCTCCTACCAAGATGCCATCCCAGAGGAAGGCTCCGAAGGAAACGAGTGGGACGGCTGCCATCCAATAACTATACTGAAGGGCGTAGCTTAGCACGTCTTCCTTGTCGGTAAGTAGTACGAGGAAGGGGCGAGGCACGAAGGCATAGAGTAGTGCCGTCACAATGGCCGTAGCGATGCCGACCCGGAGCGTGAGGCGGATGATCTGCTTCAGACGGTCGTAGCTTCGAGCTCCGATGGCTTCCCCCACAAGTGCTTCGGCAGCGTATGCCAGCCCATCCATGAAGTACGAGAAGAGGGTGAAGAGCTGCATCAGGAGGCTGTTGGCAGCCAGCGTAGTGACGCCGATAGTACCTCCATAGCGGATGAAGGAGAGCATCACCGCCTGCAGCATCAGCGTGCGGATAAGTAGGTATTTCCCTACGTGGAAGTAGCGCAGGAGGGTCTCAGGATGCCAGCACTCACCCCAGCGGAAGTGGCGCAAGATACGTCCCTCGTAGCGCAATGCCCCGAGGAAGAGCAGAAACAGGGCGGTGTACTGAGCCAGCACCGTGCCGAGGGCTAAGCCACCGACTCCCATCCCAGCAGGGAAGGCGAGCAAGTAGCTGAAGAAGATATTGAGCAGGTTGCACGCGATGCTCACCCCCATCACGAGCTTCATCCGCTGCACACCGATGAGCCAGCCATTATATACGTAAAGCAGGAGGGCAGCAGGCGCACCGAGGAAGGAATAATGTAGGTAAGTCTGCGCTTCGGGTAGATGCATATCAGCCCCAGCCTGCAGGAGAGCTGCAGCAGGAGCAATATAAAGCGGACGCAGAAGGATGAGGAGTAGCCCGACGGAGAGGGCGATGATCGAGCCCGAAGTGAGCTGACGTAGCAGGGCACGCACATCACACGCCCCCCAGGCTTGTGCTGTAAAGCCCGTCGTCCCCATACGCAGGAGACTCCAGATACCGATGACGAACTGGGTGATAGCAGCCCCGATAGCGACCGAGGCAATACTCTCGGCACCGATCATACGCCCTGCCATCGCCGTATCGGCGAGCATCAGGAGCGGGACGGTGACGTTGGAGAGGATGTTGGGGAAGGCAAGGGCGCCGATACGGCGGAGGAGCGAAGAAGTCTTCATGCTGGGAGCTGTGTAGTGGGTTGTTCGTAGACGATGAGGAGGATGTCGCCGACTTCGAGTTCGAGCTTGCCCTTAGGAACCATATAGTTCTCCCCACGGCGTACGAGGATGACCAGCTCTTCCTCCTTGAGATCCAGCTCCATCAGTTTGTTGCCCTCTGAGAGCATCTTACTCGTGACGATACGCTCAAGCATCTTCGCCCCTGTGTATTGGGGGATTTCTACCCCGAAGCTACTGACCTTCACTTGAAGCTCTTCGTCCAGCCCGAGGAAGCGTGCCACAGCTGGCAGGGTACTTCCCTGGATGAGGAGCGAGAGAAGGGTGATGACGTAGACGATGTTGAAGAGCGTCTCTGCGCCTTCGACCTGGCTTAGTAGCGGATAGGTGGCGAAGATAATCGGCACAGCACCACGCAGACCTACCCACGAGAGGAAGGAGCGGCCACGCATACTGATGCGAGGGAAGAAGAGAAGGCTGATCTGCACCGCCAAGGGGCGTGCCACGAAGATCATGAAGAGACCAGCAAGGACAGCGAAGCCCGTAATGGGGAGTAGGCTGTGTGCGTCGACGAAGAGCCCTAAGATGATGAAGAGTGCAATCTGCAGCAGCCACGTCAGCCCATCAAAGAAGGTCTCGATACTCTTCTTGTGGACGAGCTTCTTGTCCCCAACGAGTACACCCATAATATATACGGCGAGGTAGCCATTGCCCTGCAGGAGGGAGGTGGCAGAGAAGGTCAGGAAGACGAAGCACAGGAGCAAGATGGGATAGAGTGCGCCATTGCCGACATCTGCCTTGTTGAGGATGTACGGGGTAATGCGTCCGAAGAGGTAGCCCATCACTCCGCCCACGGCGAACTGTAGGACGAAAGTCATGAGGATGCTCCCCCACGAGCCATCCGCACCTCCAGCACCTCCGGTGATGAACTGGATGAGTGCGATGGTGAGCATGTAGGCCATCGGGTCGTTACTTCCGCTCTCCAGCTCGAGGATGGGGCGAAGTCCTTCCTTGAGATGCATATTCTTTGAGCGTAAAAGGGCGAAGACGGAAGCCGAATCGGTACTGGACATCGTCGCTGCTAAGAGGAGTGCAATGGGGAAGGTGAAGTGTACGGGTGCCCAACCCAAGAGATCCATCCCGTAGAAGAAGCTCCCTAAGCAAAGGGTCGTCAGGAGGACGCCCACCGTAGAGAGGGTAATGCCAGGACCGAGGACAGGGCGTATCTCCGTGAGCTTCGTCTCGAAGCCCCCGAAGAAGAGGATGACCGTCAGGGCGATCATCCCGACGAACTGCGTCTTGTGCGTGTCGTTGTACTGGATACCCAGGCCGGCACTGCCGAAGAGCATCCCAGTGATGAGGAAGAGTAAAAGGGCAGGCACACCGAAGCGTGTACCCACCTTACCAGCGATGATACCAGCGAGCATCAAGAGAGATCCCACGAGGAGATAGGGCTCGAAGGCTATCGGAGCACTGTGCATAAGCGATACATATTATATATACGATGAAAGCCCCACGCCATCCTCACGTCGCAGCACTTAGGCTACGAAGTGAGGACGGGTGAGGTCTTAGACGATGGGAGCTGTGAGGACTGTCCTCAGCCCACACTTCCCGTGGTACGAGCTTAGAGGGGGATATTCACCTTGGCAGGGAAGATTCTCTTAGGGTCACCGAAAAGCGCAATGGCTTCGGCCATCACACCCTTGCTTGGGCGTAGTATTCCCGAGAAAATCACTTGCCCATTATGCCGTACTACTACTGGCTTCGTGAAGTCAACTTCATCAATGTACAACGTGAGCGTACCCTTGACCGAGCCACGGAGGAGATTCGTCTCGACTTCAAAGTTATTGCTTTCGTGCCGTACATCGATGTGCAGGCGTGCATCTCGGCTCTGGGTAAGCTTACCGAAGCCCACGTAGTAGACCCCATCGGAGAAGCCGTCATCAATATTGTAATACGTATAGCTGAGGTGCTTAGGGTAAACACGACGCTTGTATTCGGCGAGCCAAGACGTGATCGTTAGATAGGGAATTGTATGACCTTTCTCGGGGATGATATTGCTTTGATGAACGAAGTCTTCGGGGTTCTCTTGAGCGAGCTTGTCGAGTTTGTCACGCCAGTCCATCGCATTGAGACTGCGGTCATACTCGTAGTCCTTCTCCCCGACATCAAAGCGAAAAGCTACGTTGCGCAGGTTCTCCGCCAGCTCCAGACTTTCGATGGCGGCAGCAAGCGAGCCGACAGCAGCGAAGTAGTCGGGCATATAAAGCCCAAGACGAAACGCGCCATAGCCACCCTCAGAGATACCCGTCAAATAGACACGGTCGGGGTCGGCTTCCCCCTTGAGTACTGCTACCTGATAAGCTCGGCGGAAGGCAACACGCTGTGGAAGAAAGTGCCACCTACCCTTGCGGTCATCGGCCATACGTGGCACGAAGTAGAGCGCAGGTGTATTCCGATAGCTATCGGTGAAGGACATCAGAGTGTACCACTCTTGCTCGTTGATTTCGGAAGACCAAGGTCCTTTCTCGTAGGGGTAACTACCGCCACCGTGCAGGTTGATGAAGAAAGGATAGCCCCCTTCAGGCTTAGTGCCTTTAGCAAGGAGTCTATACTGCATCTTCTCCCCTTGAGGAAGCTCCCAAACAAGCGAATTGTGCGTGTCAATCCCCCACAGGTCGGAGGCGAGGCGCGTGCTGTTGGCACGATGCCAGAGTTTCCACACCTCCTGTTGCTGAGCAGGGTAACTCTCGGGAGAGCTGTACTCAGAGTAGAAAGCTTGGGGGGCTTGTTGGGGATGCTCAGCTTCTATCTGCTGACTGAAGTAGCGCACGAGTGCGCCATCACTCACGTCTGCAGGGGAAGTAGGCGCTGGCTTGTCCTGCTTGCATCCACAGAGGAGACCGAGAGCGATGGCGCAGAGTGCGAGAGGTAAATGCTTCATTCGAGACATACGGAGGTATGCTTTCGTGGGCATAGATGAGGTAGATTAGTACTCTTCGAAGCGACTCGAAAGGTTAGCAGGCCACTGCCACTTCTCGAGGAAGCTCTGCGTCTTACCCTTCGGTACACGGATGACGCACTTCTTCTTGCCATCAGCTTCCCACACGACACCGGAGAACGGACTCTGAGGCTTTCCATTCGCACCAGCTTGGAGTGCAGGGGCTTCTCCGTGGAAGGTGATACGCTCCAGCTGTATGCATTGCGAGAACGCATCCTTGCGGATTTCGGTCACGGAGGCAGGGATGTCGATCGTCTTGAGGCTCTTGCAGTAGTAGAAGCAGTGGGTCGGGATGACCTTCAGCTTACTGGGGAGGTTGATGCTCTCCATCTGATGATTATTCCAGAATGCCTCTTCGAGGATGGTCTCAACAGACTCGGGAAGGGTGATTTTCTTGACGCGTTCGTTAAAGAGAGCGCCACCGAAGACGCGTAGCTTATCACCAGGGAAGACGATTTCTTCGGCATACGTATAGCTGAACCAACCGTTGTTTATGCGTCTCATAGTCGCTGGTGCGATGATCTTCTTCAGGCTTTTGTTGCTCTTGAGTCCGTACTCATCATCGAGGATCCCGAAGGTGACACGGCTTAGATCCAACTCTTCGAGGCTCGTAGCCTTGTAGCGGATGAAGTCGCAGTCGGCTTGGTTGATTGCACCCGAGGTCAGCAGGAGGATGCGCATCTTGCTCAAGTCTTGTCCCTTGAGGGCTGCTTCTAAGCCTCCAGCTTTGGGTACGGCTACACGTACCTCCCCTTCACGGAGTGCAGGGAGCTTTTCATCGGGATTGGGGAGGGTCGGTGCGGCGGGGTCGTGATGGTGCGAAGAAGTCGCTCCTGTCTGGGCATCCGTATGGGTGTGCTTGTCTTTCTTGGGGGTGTCCTTGCGGCAGGAGGAGAGAGTACTACCTGCTATAAGAGCAATGCCACAGAGGGCTATAAGCTTCTTGTAGTTCATAGATTGAATACGGGGGTATAGGGCAGATTGCCTATTTAGATGTAGAATATCCCTCTCCAGTAGCAAGCCACTGGAGAGGGGATTGATAGGAATAGGTTAGATGGAAGCGATAGTTGCTTACTCAGCTTCGACAAAGCGCTTTGCACCTCGAGAATTTGCAGGCAATCCCAGAGCCTTCAGATAGTCAGCCTTCGTTCCCTTAGGTACGGTAAACTTGGGGTCAATGGAGTAGTCGTAGCCGTCGAAGGCATTTTCATCGATGTCGCTGGGTGTGAACTTCGGTGCAGGGCAGAGGAAGATGACATCCTTGAGTAGCGAACATCCCGTGAAGACATTATCCTTGATTTCGATAACACTCGCTGGGATAACGAGCTTCGTCAGGCGACGGCAGCCCTTGAATGCCTCTGCAGGAATAACCTTTAAGCTGCTAGATAGCGTGATGCTTTCAAAGTTACTGTTCGAGAAGGGAGAATCTCCGAGTTCTTCTACCGAGTTGGGAAGGACGATACTCTTGAGCTTTTCGTTGTAAACAGCTCCACCAAAGACACGCAGCTTGTTGCCTGGGAAGACAAACTCAGTAGCCATCGTGTTAGAGAACCAGTCCTTTTGGGTCTTCTCGAGATTAGCTGGAGCGATGATCTTCTTAAGTGTACTATTGCCATCGAAGCCCTTGTCATCATCTGTCAGACTGAGGGTAGCAGTCGTAAGATCCAGCTCTTGAATCTTGAGACTCTTGGTGATGAAGTTGAGGTCAGCTTGGTTCAGGGAGCCCGAGGTGACGACCAGCTTGGTGAGCTTCTCGAGGTCTTCGCCCTTGAGTGCAGCTTCCAAACCTCCAGCCTTGGCAACTTCTATGCGAGCTTCACCTGCCGCCTTGGGAGCTTCGGGCTGTGGAACTGGGGGCTTAGGATCCTCAGGCTTGGGTGCTGGAGGCGTAGGCTTTTCAGGCTGTGTCGTAGGGGTAGAAGGATTATCGACCTTCTGCTCGGTGCGAGGTGTATCCTTCTTACAGGAGGCGAATAGTAGTCCAGCAGCTGCGAAGCAACAGATGATGGCTGATTTCTGAATCTTCATTACGATGATTGGAGGTTAGAATTAGTGGATGATTGATGGGTGAATAACAAGGCATCCCTGCCTTGAAATTTTCGGCAAAGATAAAGGCTTTTTGTTTGTGTTTTGAGTCGACTTAGAGGGGCATAATTGTAGGTATATATAGTAAATCAATCTGTGCAATAGCCTGTTAGGAGCGGTCTACGGCAAAGGCAAAGAGGTTTTTTAGGGAGAAAAATACATATATGTAGGTAGCTATTTTAGGACATATACGTGAATAAGTGCCCCCAAAAAGTATATATCCCTCCAACAACACGGGTTATTGGAGGGGATATGAGATATAGGAGAGGTACCGAAGTGTCCTTTATTTGGACTATTGCATCATACGGCACTCGCTTCGTTGTTTGCGACATTCGGGCGTGTCATTTACAGGAGTAAACTCCCTTCACCCTCCGTCTTAACGCCTTGCGATTACCGCATGCTGCAAAGTCAAGCAAAATGACAAGCTGTGCTTGTCATTTTAGAGACCGTTGCACGGTCTCTCTTTGGGCTATCGAGCTTCGACGAAGTACTGAGCTTCTGGGCTTGAGGCTGACCACCCAAGAGCCTTGAGGTAGCGGTCTTTGCTCCCCTTGGGAATGGTGATTATGGGTTTGTTGGCCGAGAAGTTATAGCCCGAAAAAGCGTGCTGACCTTCTCCGTTGGTTGTGAACTTGGGAGCTTCTCCCTGGAAGGTGATTGACTTGAGACGGGCGCATTGGGCGAAGGCTTGATGCCCTATTTCGGTCACACTTGCGGGGATCGTGAGCGTGGTCAGATGGCTGCACCACTTGAAGGCCTTCGGGGAAATACGCTTGAGAGCCGTAGAGAGGACGATGGTCTCGAGTCCGCTGAGCGTGAAGGCATCTTCGCCCAGCTCTTCGACGGAGTTCGGCAAGACGAGGTGGCGTAGCTTGTCATTGTAAGGTGCACCACCGAAGATACGGAGCTTACTCCCAGGGAAGATGAATTCGGAGATCATCGTGTTGGACAGCCATCTTGCTGGAATGTGCGTGAGCTCGGCTGGAAGGATGAGCTTAGTGATTGTACTGTTGTTGTAGAAGCCTTCATCTGTATCCGCAAGACTGAGACTGGCCGTGGTAAGGTCAAGCTCTTTGACAAGGAAGTGGTAACGTATATAGGTAAGGTCAGCCTGGCTCAATCCTCCAGATTGGATGATGAGCTTAGTGACCTTCTTACGGTCTGCGTCATTGAAGTTATTCTTATGGGAGGTAGACGCTAATTCCCCAGGAGCGAGGTTCGTGATGCGGACTACACCAGGTTGTAGCACCTCGAGTTTAGGCTCTTCACTCTTTGGCGGATCAACCTTGGGTGGCGTAGGAGTAGGTGGATCGTTCTTCGGCGGCTCAGGGCGTGGCGGTGCTGGAGCAGGCACGTCAGGCTTCGGAGCTTCGGGCTTCGGTGGCTCAGGAGTGGGAGTGTCTGGTTGTGGCGTATTCGTCTTCGGATCATCTGGCTGTACAGTAACCTCTGGTGAGGTATCTGACTTTTGCTCGTACCGTGGTGTGGTCTTCTTGCAGGAAGCAAAGAGCACAGTTCCGACACAGCATAAGGCCATTATTTTTCGAATTTGGTACACGTAGTGGAGGAATGATAGGAATAAATGAGCGCAAAAGTGAACCTCTTGCCCCCCTTAGAATGCCGTGCAAAGATACAGTCTTTCGGAAAAATGATCGGGAGGAGGAAACTCCAAAGGGCTGTAGGTAGTGACTCAACGGTGGCTATAACACAGCGCACTGACCATCGAATTAAAAGGGAGCTATCTACTTGTGCACAAGAGTATTCTCTCAGCAGAGTCCTCCAAACTCAGGAGAAAGAAAGAGCTACCATCCAGGAGTAGAAGCATCGACCACTATTGGTCGACAAGCGGAGCAGTAGTGCTTGGGGGTACGAACCACTATTGGTCAACGTGTGAAGCAGTAGTGGTCAGCGTGTGAAGCACTATTGGTGCGTACCGCTCACCTATACTGGTGAGGACGACCCCATCCTGACATCTGGTCGTGATACTCCAATAAAAACGAGGTTATACTACGAAACAAAGTGCTACTTGTGGGGGCACTTATCATGGCGCATCTATATATAATTGTACGCGCGCGATAGAAGTAAGCGAATAGAAGCTGAGGAAAGGGCAAGAGCTTCCTTCGCCGATTGTGGGGATAAAATGGAGAATTACCTCCCTTATTATAGGTAGAGTGTGGCAAAGATTGTGTACTTTTGTAGCCAAATAATTTCACTAAACAAATCATCCAATCACGTGTTATGCCGAACATTATCACGATAAAGAAGGGCCTCACGCTGAATCTGAAGGGAAAGGCCGCAGAGACGCTACTCGCAGCTGCCAAGCGCACGGAGAGCTATGCCGTCGTCCCCGATGATTACATCGGCTTCGTCCCTAAAGTGATCGTTCACCCAGGCGACAAGGTACTGGCGGGCGATGCCCTGATGTACCACAAGGCTGCGCCTGAGCTGCGCCTGACCTCTCCCGTCAGCGGTGAGGTCGTCGCGATCCACCGCGGTGCTAAGCGCAAGGTGCTGAGTGTCGAAGTGCGCCCCGACGCAACGACCGAATATAAGTCCTTTGCCACGGCAGGGGTAGAGAAGATGCAGCGCGCTGAAGTGCTGGCTCTCCTCTTGGAGAGTGGTATGTTCAGCTTCTTCAAGCAGCGTCCCTACGACCGCCTGGCTAATCCCACTACAGAGCCTCGTGACATCTTCGTCACGGCAAACTTCACCGCTCCACTCGCACCTAACTTCAGCTATCTGGCTCAAGGGCGCGAAGATGAGCTGCAGCTGGCTCTGACGGCACTGACGAAGCTCACCTCAGGTAAGGTCTACCTCGGTGTCGCTGCGGGCGAACTGACGGGCGTCGCTGGTGTCGAACGTGTCGAAGTACGTGGACCTCACCCCGCTGGTCTGGTCGGCACACTGATCAACCACACCGCTCCTATCAACAAGGAAGAGACCGTCTGGACGCTCAAGGCCAGTGACCTGCTCGTGATTGGTCGCTTCCTCAAGACGGGTAAGGCTGACTTCTCCCGCACGATCGCCCTTACGGGTTCGGAAGCCAAGGAAACGGGCTACGTGACCATCCTCCCAGGGGCGCGCTTCAGCGAAGCCCTGGACGGTCGCCTCGGTAAGAAGGGCGAGCACGAGCGTATCATCGAAGGTGATGTCTTCTCAGGGATTAAGGTCGATGAAGAGCACGAACGTATGAGCTTCGGTATCGACCAGATCACGATCATCCCCGAAGGGGACGACGTGCATGAGGTCTTCGGCTGGGCTATGCCTCGTCTCAATCAGTACAGCTATAGCCGTAGCTACTTCTCTTGGCTGATGCCTAAGAGCAAGGAGTATGTCCTCGATGCACGCGTCAAGGGCGGTCGCCGTGCGATGATCATGAGTGGCGAATACGACCGTGTCTTCCCTATGGATATCTACCCTGAGTTCCTGCTGAAGAGCATCATTGCCTTCAACATCAACGATATGGAAGCACGCGGTATCTATGAGGTCGCTCCCGAAGACTTCGCCATCTGCGAATTTGTCGACACGTCCAAGATACCCCTGCAGCAGATCGTCCGCCAAGGGCTGGATGAGCTGTACAAGGAAATGAACTAATAGAAGGTTTCACTCATTAAAAGGACAACGACCTTGAACGCATTAAGAAAACAAATCGATAAGATTAAGCCCGCCTTCTCGAAGGGGGGACGCTTCTCGGCTCTGGAGTCCGTCTTTGACGGCTTCGAGACGTTCCTCTTCGTCCCCAATACGACCTCGAAGCGTCGTGGCGCACACGTCCACGATGCCATCGACAGCAAGCGCACGATGAGCGTAGTCATCTTCGCTCTTCTCCCTGCTCTGCTCTTCGGGATGTATAATGTCGGGCTGCAGCACAATATCGCTGTAGGTGTAGAGGCTTCCTTCTGGAGCACCTTCTTCTATGGTTTCCTCTCCGTGCTGCCTCAGCTCATCGTCTCCTACGCTGTAGGTCTGGGCATTGAGTTCATCATCGCACAGATGAAGCACGAAGAGATCCAGGAAGGCTTCCTCGTCACGGGGATCCTCATCCCAATGATTATCCCGGTGGAGACTCCGCTGTGGATGATCGCCGTGGCTACTGCCTTCGCCGTCATCTTCGCTAAGGAAGTCTTCGGTGGTACGGGTTACAACGTCTTCAACGTAGCCCTGATCACGCGTGCCTTCCTCTTCTTCTCCTACCCCGCCGCTATGTCTGGTGACAGCGTCTGGGTACGCCTTGGCTCGACCTTCGGGCTGGGTGGTGAAGGGAAAGTAGTCGATGGCTTCACCGGTGCTACTCCGCTTGGGCAGATCGCTGCCGCTAAGGGTATGCTTCCCGACATCCACAATACGCTTGGTGGTCCGCTGACCGACTGGGATGCCTTCCTCGGCTTCCTCCCTGGGTCGGTAGGTGAAGTCTCCACGCTCGCCATCCTCATCGGTGCTGTCATCCTCATCTACACGGGGATTGCCAGCTACAAGATCATGGTCTCAGGGGTGGTCGGTGTCGTCGCTATGGCTGCCGTCTTCAACGCCATCGGTGCTACGCCTGCCATGCAGGTATCGGCTCTTCATCACCTGATCTATGGTGGCTTTGCCTTCGGTATCGTCTTCATGGCAACCGATCCTGTGACGGCTGCTCGCACCGAGACAGGGAAGTGGTTCTACGGCTTCTTCATCGGGGTGATGGTCGTCTTCATCCGTGTGCTCAACGCTGGGTACGCTGAAGGGATGATGCTCGCTATCCTGCTGATGAACACCTTCGCACCACTCATCGACTACATCGTGGTAGAGCGCAACACGCAGAAGCGTCTCAAGCGTCTCTCCGCTAAGGCTCAGAACTAATCCAACACCGCTACAACGATGAATAGAGATAAGAATTCATATGTACTGATCTATGCTGCGGTGATGGTCATCCTCGCTGCAGTCCTCCTGGCAGGTGCAGCGATCGTCCTCCGTCCAGCACAGCAGGAGAACGCGAACATCGACAAGATGCAGCAGATCCTCCGCGCACTCGGTCAGAGCCCTGATAAGTCCGCCGTCATCTCCACCTACAAATCCCTCATCAAGAAGGAACTCCTCGTCAACGAAGAGGGACAAGTCGTCAAGACCTTCGAAGGGGATGAAGTCGGCCAGAGTGATGCCTTCAACGCCAACACCGAGCTCTCCTACAAGCTCATCGCCAAGGGAGAGAAGCAAGACCTCCCCGTCTACCTCGCTGAGGTCAATGGAAAGACCCTCTACGTCCTCCCACTCAATGGTGCTGGTCTGTGGAACAAGATCTGGGGCTACATCGCCATCGATGCCGCTGACCACTCGACGGTCGAAGGTGCAGACTTCGGCAACGCAGGGGAAACTCCAGGGCTCGGTGCCGAAATCTCCATGCCTCACTTCCCTGCACAGTTCAAGGGTAAGCACATCTATCGCGAAGGTGCCTTCACCGGTATCGCTGTGGTCAAGAATGGCCAGAAGGTCGAGGATAAGGACTACGTCGATGGTATCTCGGGTGGTACTCTTACCAGTAATGGTGTGAACGACATGCTCGCTACCTCGCTCAAGCCCTTCCAAAAATTTCTTGAAACCTATAACGCTCAGTAGCCATGTCTCTCTGGAATAAAAAGAATAAAGAAACGCTCCTCGGGCCACTCAGCAAGAACAACCCTATCATGGTGCAGATGCTCGGTATCTGCTCCGCGCTGGCTGTCACCTCTAAGCTCGAGCCCGCTATCGTCATGGCACTCTCTGTGACGGTCGTCGTCGCCTTCTCGAATGTCGTCATCTCGCTTCTGCGTAAGACGATCCCTAACCGTATCCGCATCATCGTCCAGCTCGTTGTCGCTGCTACCTTGGTGACCATCGTCAGCGAAGTCCTCAAGGCTTATGCCTACGACGTCAGCAAGCAGCTCTCCGTCTTCGTCGGGCTGATCATCACGAACTGTATCCTGATGGGACGACTCGAAGCCTTCGCCTTGGGTAACGGCCCTTGGGAATCCTTCCTCGATGGGATCGGGAACGGTCTTGGCTACGGCGCAGTACTTGTCGCTGTCGGCTTCTTCCGTGAGCTCTTCGGCTCTGGTACGCTACTCGGCTTCCAGGTCATCCCCCAGAGCTTCTACGCTACCGATGGTATCCACGGCTATGTCAACAACGGCCTGATGATCTTGCCTCCTATGGCACTTATCTCCGTGGCTGTGCTCATCTGGATCCACCGCTCGTACAATAAGGAGCTTCAGGAAAACTAACCTTTACCCACGCAAATAAGAACTAACAAAGAATGGATTCATTAGCCTTATTCTTTAGGTCGATCTTCATCGATAATATGATCTTCGCCTACTACCTGGGGATGTGCTCCTTCCTGGCAGTATCGAAGAACGTAAAGACCTCCTTTGGCCTGGGTATCGCTGTCACGTTTATCCTGACCTGTACGCTGCCCATCAACTACCTCCTCGAGACGAAGGTCTTCAAGCAGGGGGCTCTTGACTGGCTCCTCGGTGCAGAGGCCGCAGGTATCGACCTCTCCTTCCTCTCCTTCATCATCTTCATCGCCGTCATCGCCGCCTTCACGCAGCTTGTGGAGATGCTCGTCGAGCGCTTCAGCCCTTCGCTCTACGCTTCGCTCGGGATCTTCCTTCCGCTGATCGCTGTGAACTGCGCTATCCTCGGTGGCTCGCTCTTCATGCAGCAGCGTGAGTTCCCCACCATCGGCGAAGCTACCATCTACGGCCTCGGCTCGGGGATCGGCTGGATGCTCGCTATTGTCGGGATGGCTGCTATCCGTGAGAAGCTCCAGTACTCGGATGTGCCTAAGCCCCTCCGTGGTCTCGGGATTACCTTCATCATCACGGCGCTGATGGGTATTGCCTTCCTCAGCTTCTCTGGTGTCAAGATGTAACGAAAGCGAAGACTCAACGAAATGAATACAACCATTATACTCGTCAGTGTGGTCATCTTCCTCCTGGTCACACTGCTCCTGGTGATCGTCCTGCTTGTCGCTAAGAGCAAGCTCGTCCCATCAGGCAACGTCAAGCTCACCATCAATGGCGAGAAGGAAGCTGCAGTACCCATCGGTGGCACACTGCTGAGCACGCTGCAGGGTGAGAACATCTACCTCTCCTCCGCTTGCGGTGGTAGTGGGTCATGCGGTCAGTGCCGCTGCCGTGTCGTCGAAGGTGGTGGCGAAATCCTCCCTACTGAGACGGGCTTCTTCTCCCGTAAGGAGCAGAAGGAACACTGGCGCTTGGCTTGCCAGACGAAGGTCAAGGAAGATATGCAGGTCATCGTGCCTGAGTCTGTCTTCGGCGTCAAGGAATGGGAGTGCGAAGTCCTCTCTAACCGCAACGTATCGACCTTCATCAAGGAGTTCGTCGTGAAGCTCCCCGAAGGTGAAGTGATGAACTTCCAGAGTGGTAGCTACGCACAGATCACCATCCCTACCTACGATATCAAGTATGCCGACTACGACATCGAGGAGAAGTTCCGTGGCGACTGGGATCACTTCGATATGTGGAGCCTGACGTGTAAGAACGACACAGAGACCATCCGTGCGTACTCGATGGCTAACTACCCCGCCGAAGGGAACATCATCACCCTCAACGTTCGTATCGCTACGCCTCCTATGGACCGCGCTACGCACAAGTGGCTCCCCGTATCTCCAGGTATCTCTTCCTCCTACATCTTCTCGCTCAAGCCTGGAGATAAGGTACGTATGAGTGGTCCTTATGGGGACTTCCACATCCAGGATACGGATGCAGAAATGCTCTACATCGGTGGTGGTGCTGGTATGGCTCCGCTGCGTGCTCAGATCCTCCACCTCTTCCGCACGCTCCACACGGGCCGTAAGGTCTCTTACTGGTACGGTGCACGAAGCAAGAAGGAGATCTTCTACGAAGAGGACTTCCGCGAGATCGAGAAGCAGTTCCCCAACTTCAGCTTCCACATCGCGCTCTCTGACCCTCAGCCCGAAGATAACTGGACTGGCTACGTAGGCTTCATCCATCAGGTCATCTACGACAACTATCTGAAGGATCACGATGCCCCCGAAGATATCGAGTACTATATGTGCGGCCCTGGTCCTATGGCCAACGCCGTCAAGGTAATGCTCGAAAATCTCGGCGTAGAGCGCAGCCAGCTCTTCTTCGACGACTTCGGCGGATAGTACCGCTTCTCTGGTCTTTGCTCTTCGGAGCAGGCCAGTGCAGTCAATACAAATCCTCCTCACCGTCAGCTCCGTGCTGTCGGTGGGGAGGCTTCTTTTGTAGCAGGATCTGGGAGGAAGGATGGATAAAGGAATGAAGGGGGCTCGCAAGCCCACCCTTGCATTACAGACTATAATCCTTACCTTCGTACCCGAACTTAATATCAAAACTTATGAGCGTCATTGCAACACTTATTACTGGAGCCATTGCAGGCTGGCTGGGAGGCAAGATCTATCGAGGGAGTGGTCTCGGACTCCTCGGGAATATCATCGTCGGTATCCTGGGCGGTGGCGTAGGATCGTGGCTCTTGGATCGGGTATTTGATCTCTCTCTGGGAGATGGATGGTTTGGGTCAATCGTGACAGGAGCTATTGGTGCTATCGTCATTCTATTCTTAATCAATCTGGTCTTCAGGCATAAGTAATAAGGCACGGACTCCAGCTCGCTGTAAGAAGCGGCGCGTAGACAAAGGGAAAGCCCCCGAGTAAGCAAATTGCTTACTCGGGGGCTTTCCTTATCCTCTTTCTCACAGAAAAGGAGAAGGAGGGGAGGATGAAGATTGTTTACTTGATCTCGCAGGCACCACCAGCGCAGGAGACGGCACCGAGCTCGTCCGCATTGGTGTACTGCTTGCCAGAGAAGTCAACGCTCTTCCAGTCTACGGGCTTGTAGGTCTTCTTCAGCACCTCGAAGAGATGGAGGTTATTGACGCTCTTCAGTACGTTTACCGCCTTGTAGATGTCGCCACGATAGTAGTTGTGGGCGAACTTCTCGATACGGCGGACGATGTCGCGCTTGGCGGCAAGGTTCTCTATCTTATCCTGCAAACGTGCCGAGAGGATGCCACGAACGTGCTCACGATCGAGGGAAGGAGCTTCCCCTTCGACGCTGTGACGCTGGATGTAGTCATCGATGGCATAGTCAGGGACGAAGAGCTGTTCGCCACGCCCCTGAGCTGATTCACACGCCTTCCACAGGTCACCGAAGACTTCGATCGTGTCGACGACGAGCCCCGAAGCAAACATACTGCCGACACCGTAGTCACGGAGGATCTCTTCGGCCGTGGAGACCTTACACATAGGAGCCTGAGGAAGGTCCATATCTCCGTAGGTGGAGAGGAAGGTCACACCAGCGATGTAGTTCTGGTTGTCCCACACCCAGTCACAGACGGCATCCCACTGATCGTTGGGGACGTCGACGGTGTTCGACACATTGTTCTTGATAGGCGACTCCATATCGGTCATACCGGGGATGACCCAGCTCTGCTGTACGAGCTTGACGTACTCGAGGAGCTTGATCCCACTGAGTTCACCACGCAGGAGCGTCTCTTCGCTCTCTTCGATGGGGAAGAAGATCTTCTTGTCCGTGGTGGGCTTGAAGATGTTGGGCTGTACCGCCTTGGGGTTTGCTTCTTCGTAAGCCTTGAGGTTGGGCTCTTCGATGTTCGCCTCTACGCTACGCAGATAACGCTTGGCATACGCCCCGTGGATGCCTGAAGTCATCCCGAGCAGGAGGCTCACCGTACCGTCAGGCTTGACGCAAGTCGTGCGGCTGGCGGGGTTGATGCCGAGGATGCGTGCGCACTGGGCGTTCTGCTGACGCACCTGCATAGCACCGACAGCGAGGATATCCTTGTTGGCGAGGATGTGTGGGTTATTCATAATCCCCCCGATAGAGACACCGATGAGGGGGTCGGACTTGATGATGTTCGTCGTAGCTTGGCTGAGGTAAGGGAAGTCCATATAGGTTGCCTGGACCGTAGCCAAGGTAGAAGCGCAGCGACAGATCTTGTAGAATTCTTCTTCGCTCGTGCATTCCAGCCCGTTGATCGAAGCCAAGTTACATACCTGCCAGCCCGTGTCGCCATTCTTATCCGTGGGGAAGAAGCCGATTTCACAGCAGGGGTTACAGCCGACACCGAACTTATCTCTCCAGTACAGTCCAGGGTCACCGCTCGTGCGCATTGCTTCGAAGAGCGACTCATAGAGCGAGCGTTCGACCTCTCCACGGTTGAGGGCTGCGGACATATTGAAGCGAGCACGCTGGGGATTGGTCGTGAACCAGTCGCCGTGCTTACAGTTGACCATCTCCGTGTCTTCGGGAGAGAAGAGGATCATCAGTGCCGAGCGGCGCACACCACCCGAGAGGACGGAGTCGGCCAGATGGGCGATGATGTCGGTGCACTGCAGAGCCGTGAGACGCTTCTGACCAGCTGCGACAGCTCCCTTCATCAGTTCGCGGATCTTGTCGAGTGCTAAGCGCAGCCCATCGGGACCAGGGGCGATGAAGCGACCTGCGATCTTAGCTCCCTTGGGACGGATCTCGGAGTAGTCGAAGACAGGCTTCTTCACGCCAGCGACAAAGAAGTACTCCAGCAGACGATGGATAGCATCGGCCCAGCCTTCGATGCTGTCACCGATGACGTATGCTTCGCTCTCCTGCGTCAGTTCACTTTCGCAGAGGAGTGCAGGGAGCTTGTCTACGTGTGCCTGCTCGACGGAAAGCCCGCAGCCACAGCCGCTGAGCAGAAGCCATTCCGTTTCGCGGAAGACCTCCAGACGGTCACAGTGGGAGTAGCTACAGTTGTAGGACTTGGCGGAAGACTTCAGGACGGGCTCACCACCAAACTGGAGGTTGCGCTGTGAGCCAACGAACTTCTTCAGCTTGTAGTAGTCGATGGCTTCGTTGAACTGAGCCATGAACCACTCATCTTGTAAGGCCTGTGGGGCGAAGCGACCTAAGTGTGTCAGGTGCATCTGGCGGATGCGTTCGACACTCTCTTCCCAGGTCTCCTTGCGACCCAGGTCTTCGCGGAAGAGCGAATACTTACTTTGGTAAACGTATTCAGATAAAGCGCGTTTGCTCTCTGTCATGATGTGTATGAAAATGTAATATTGAGGTAGTAACTCCCAAGGGAAGTCGACGAAATGTGCTACAAAACTACAAAATCAAATCGGTACTTAACCACCTTTCTCGCCCTCCAATTCGCACGGCTTTATCCCTCAATTAGATACGTTTTTTTCACCTCTTAACGTCTCCATTTTTTCGTCCATCCATCGCCTTTGATGAGACCGTTGCACGGTCTCCAAAATGGCAAGCATAGCTTGTTATTTTGCTTGACTTTGTAGCATACGGTAATCGCAAGGCGTTAAGACTGAGGGCGAAGGGAGTTTACTCCCGTAAATGATCAAGCCCGAATGTCGTAAACAACGAAGCGAGTGCCGTATGATACAATAGTCTCTTGATAGGAGAAAATTGGTGTTCCGTTCCCTGCGTAGTCCCATATTTCTGCGTAAGCAAGGGGTGTTCTGTTCAGCACGTTCAGCCCAGTTATTACTTGTGAGCTTCGCTTCTCCAGCCCAGGAAGGGGCTTTGCACCACTACTGCTCGGCAAGCGGAGCAGTAGTGGTCGGAGGTAGGGAGCAGTAGTGGTGACGGGGCGAAGCAATAGTGTGGATGGGCCAAGCGCCCACGCCAAGGAGAGAAAACGGAGGAGGAGGCCCGAACGAAAACACCCAACACCACAAAAAA
>CAURNJ010000013.1:0-59146 GCA_963526345.1 uncultured Porphyromonadaceae bacterium | reverse complement strand
AAACCCATATCCTAACTTACCCGTCCCACTGTCAACTTTTTTCAGTACACCACAACTGCTTGCTACGCCGACCAATAGTACTCCATGGCATTGACCAGTAGTGCTCGGCACATGAAGCAGTAGTGGTACAGACCACGCAGCAGTAGTACTTCACAGCACCAACTGTTACGACCAAATGGCAGTATCCCATGCATACACCCCTCAGCTCTCGCTATCGATCATCTATAGTTCTCCTCGGTGAGGCAATCTGCCGAGGGAGGAAGCATGAGGCTTAGTCTCTGTGGCCATTGCATTCGCCTCGTCATACACGATAAATAGCTATATTTGTGTATTGATACTCAATTTAAGGTAGTAAAAGACTATGTACACCGATAACTATTGCGTCATCATGGGTGGTGGCGTGGGCAGTCGTTTCTGGCCATACAGCCGCGAGTCCCGACCCAAGCAGTTCCTGGATATATTTGCCACAGGGCGCACCCTGCTACAGATGACCTACGATCGCTTCTCTAAGGTCATCCCCAAGGAGAACTTCGTGGTGGTCACCAACGCCATCTATCGAGACCTTGTCTTAGAGCAACTACCTGAGTTGACTCCTGGACAAGTCCTCTTAGAACCCATGCGACGCAACACCGCTCCATGTATCGGATGGGCAACTTACCATATCCAAGCAAAGAATCCCAATGCGAATATCTTAGTCACGCCCGCAGACCATTTGATCCTGCAAGAAGATGCCTTTGATGTTGCGATCGAAAGATCTCTGGAGTATGTACGTGCGCATCCGAAGTTAGTCACCCTGGGAGTACGTCCATCACGCCCCGAGACAGGATATGGATACATTCAGTTTACAGACACCGAGGAAGAGCACTTTGTGAAGGTGAAGACCTTTACGGAGAAGCCCAACTTGGAGATGGCAAAGGTCTTCTATGAGAGCGGTGAGTTTCTCTGGAATAGCGGTATGTTTGCGTGGAATGTGCGGACAATACTTGATGCCTTCCACCAGCATCTTCCCTCTCTTACCTCGCTCCTCGATGAAGTGCAGGGGGCTTATGCTACCGACAATGAACAGGAGAGCGTCAGTGCGATCTTCCCTCAATGCCCCAACATATCAATTGACTATGCTGTCTTAGAGAAGGCCGACAACGTCATGGTACTTCCAGTGGACTTCGGCTGGGCAGACCTCGGAACATGGGGCTCGCTCTATGAACTGAAGCGCAACGACACGGATGAGAACGTAGCACTACATACCGAAGCCCTCTTCTACGAAGCCACTGGTAACATCGTCTCGTGCGATGCCGAAGCTGGCAAACAGCTAGTTGTCATCCAAGGCATCGACGACTGCATCGTGGCTCAGAGCAAGGGGGTACTCTTGATCTGCAAGCGCAGTGAAGAGCAGCGTATCAAGGAGTTCATGGGGGATGCCTCCATTCGCTTCGAGAAGCAATTCGATTAGCTACCCCTTCCTTCTTATATAACGAGAGCGAGCGAGTCACCACCATAGTGACTCGCTCGCTCTCGCTTTTGTAGGATCAGAACTTTGGATTAGAACGCCCCTTTGACCGCAATGAGGGCCGTGGCATAGGCTTCCATTCCCTCGCGATGCCCTACGAAGCCCAGCCGCTCTGTCGTGGTAGCTTTCAGCGAAATATCCGTCTCGGGGATGCCCATCACTTCGGACATGACACGACGCATCTGGGGAATATGCGGATTGATCTTCGGTGCTTCGGCAGCTATCGTAGCATCGATATTCCCGATCTCGTAGCCAGCTTCGCGCACCAACGCACACGTACGACTGAGGAGTATCTTACTATCAATGCCCTTGTAGGCCATATCTGAAGGTGGGAAGTGCACCCCAATATCCCCCAATGCTGCAGCCCCGAGCAGGGCATCACAGACGGCATGAAGGAGGACATCTGCATCGGAGTGCCCCTCGAGACCTTGCTCATAAGGGATCTTTACTCCACCGAGCCAAAGATCATAGCCATCACTGAGGCGGTGTACATCGTAGCCGAAGCCAGTGCGGAAAGGTATCTGAGACATATAGTTACTTGAGTAGTCCACGTATGCCATCCATATCGAAGGCAAGCGTGAAACGTAGCGTCTGATCAAGCGGGTTATCTGCGATGGTGGAGACCAAGTAAGAGGCATCGATGCGGAAGGCACTCATACGGAATCCTGCCCCAGCAGTGAAGAACTGAAGATTACCCTTCTCTGGATGGAGGTAGCTGTAACCAGCACGCACGAAGAACTTGTCGCCATAGTTATATTCGGCACCGAGTCCCCAGCGAATTTCTTTGAACTCCTCGGAGAAGCCACCAGGAGCATCAGCGAAGCTCTTGAAGATACCTGCGATGGCGGAGGTCTTCTGATACCTCTGGGCATCCTCCGTTGCTACGGAGGGAGTCGGTACCAGAGGTTTAGGGGGAGTCGGCACGAGAAGTTTATTAGCCTCAATGTTGACCGAGATCACATTTTCCTCATCTATGGGATAAGCCAAGCCTGTCCCCAGACCAAGATTGGCAGGGATAAACGCTGATGTAGCCCCTCCATCAAAGGAGATCTTTGTACCGATATTACGGATATTGAAGCCATTCGTCCAGAGGCATTCGACATCGTTCAGTGCAACATGCGTCTGGTGATAGCCTGCGATATCAGCGGCGAAGGCCGAGCCAGGCTGAGCTCCTTCATCACGATTTCCCTGATCCGAATGAATATAGCGCAGAGCTACGGCAAGCGAAAAGTCCGAGGAGAGTTTGCGTGCATAGCTTGCATCGATAGCGAACTCATTAGGGTGCAATTCTCCGAGACTCATCCCATCGCTCCCCCACTTGGTGAGCTTACCCATAGTAAAGTAGCGAAGCGATGCCCCTACAGCTTGATTGCCTTCATCACCGAACTTGGTATATCCGCCGACCTGCATAAGGGCAATGCCATCTACCAAGCGAGACAGCCAGGGAGTATAGCCCATAGTGACTCCAGCCTTGCTATCGATGAAGGCGAACTTAGCTGGATTCCAGTACTGTGAATAGGGATCTGGTGTGCTTGATACACCGACATCCCCCATACCAGCAGCACGTGCATCGGGGCTGATCTGAAGAGAAGGGACGGCGGTAGTCACGGGATTAAAGTAACGAGCTTCGGCATTCTGGGCTTGGGCACTTCCCAAGCAGCCGAGTGCACAGAGTGCAAGTGTAGTAAGGGTGGTCTTTTGGTTCATATTCCAGGGATATAGTTCCCGAGGGAAGCGAGATTAGAGTATTTATTGTAGTACAAATATAGTACTATCCTATTAGGTAGTGCACGATGTGGCTAAAAGGCTATTACTTCTTCCCCTTACCAGAGCGTACAGAGTGGTGCTTTGACGTAGTACTATTAGGACTTTTACCATGTCGAGAATGCTTCTTTACCCTGCCAAATTTCTGCTTCGTCATGCTGGAAAGCGGAGGCAAAGGCCGTGTGGTAAAGAGCTGAGTGAGTAGCTGCGTGAAGGTCGCCTTTGCCTCAGCACTATTGATCGCACCATTAGCCATATAGACGATGCTGTACCACTTATCTTCATGCTGCAGGTAGCCAGCATAGCCTCTTACTCCACGCATTGACCCACTCTTGAGGTAGGCTGTCACCTCGCTGGGAATAGAAAGACGGCGCACACTGCCTTCGGCTCCTGCCTCGGGAAGCGAGGCTAAGAAGGGCTTATGGAGTGCTTGGTCACGCCATAGCTCCGAGAGGATGAGGCTCAAAGCACCCGAAGAAACCCTACCTTCGGGGCTAAGACCCGAGCCATCCATCGGGTAAAACTCATCGGGAGTAAGCCCCAAGCGATTGCGCCAATAGGAGCGCATCACCACAGGTTGCCCCGTCTTACGCTGCTCATAGTTATTGAGCGCATAGGCGAAGCCTTCGGCATATAGGTTAGCACTGCGGAAGTTGGTAATCTTAATCAAGGTATCTGCTGGGAGCGAGGTATAGTAGCCGAGGGTATCCAGCCGCCCTGCGATAGGCTGATTATAGCTAAGTTCAGGACGTTGTTGCAGGTTTATTCCCTCAAGCCGAAGGCCTTCATTGAGCCATATAGCAGCGTAGCTGGGTGGGTCGGGCATCGTCCAGCGCTGATGCCTTCCAGAGAGTCGCTCACGGATAGTACCCGAGATAAGTAGCGTATCGGGGCTACTTGCCGGGGTGAGGTCTAACTTCGTTGAGCTACTACGTAGCACATCTTGGCGAGTCGGGATAAGTAGCGTGGCTACATTAGGCTCTACGACAGACTCTTCTTCAGCGGTAGAGTAGAGGTAGAGATCTACATAGTTATCAGACACATTGAAGCCCGAGATAGGTGCACCATAGTAGGTATCCAAATCTTCATCAGGCCAGGTTTCATTGGCAAAAGGGCGAGGATAGTCGTGCAGATCCACAATCAATCGTCCCGTGATATGGCTGATACCCCGTGCCTCAAGCAATGTCTTGACCTCACGAATCAGTCGCTTGGGATCAGAAATATAGTGCGAGCCCAGAGAAGGGTCAGCCGAAGCCTGAAGCACTAAGTCCCCATGGAGCGTCTCATCCTCGACCTTACCACGCAGCATAATGGGGATATGAAAGCGATAGTCAGGTCCTCGTAGTGCAAGAAAAGCACCTGTTGTTGGTATCTTCACCAAGGAGGCTGGGCGGAAGGCTTCTGAGGCACGGTGAGCCAAAACGACCTCTCCTGTCTGGAGGTCACGAACAAGAGCCGTGACACGCACTCCAGGGCGCAGCTCATAGCGTCTCAAGACCTCGATAGCCTCAGGATAGGGCTGAGCATTAAGGACGAAGGCGTGTGACAAACACGCTACAAGGAAAAGAAGGGTGGGACGAAAGAGCATCAGAGGGGAGCAAATAGACCTTATAACTGGGAGTGATAGCAGAGAGGCTACCCCCACATTCGGTAGGGGTAGCCTCTATTATAGGAGCGACAGGAGCATACTTCACACGTAGCCCCATCGCTTGGGGAGAGAAGCCGTGATTACTTACCGCTCTTAGCCATAGCACCACGTGCAGCACGGGTGAGCTTGACAGCGCAGACGACAGCGTTCTTAGCGTTGATAACTTCGAGACCTTCGAAGCTAAGAGCACCGACCTGGATGGTCTTACCAAGACCGAGCTCCGTAACGTCGATGAAGAGCTTTTCGGGGATCTCCGTGTAAGGAGCACGCACCTTGAGCTTGCGCATTTCGAGGCTGAGCTTACCCCCTGCCTTCACACCTTCTGCGTGACCAGTGAGGACAACAGGTACTTCCATTACGATAGGCTTGTTAGCCTCTACCTGTAGGAAGTCCAGGTGCAAGATAGCATCGGTGACTGGGTGGAACTGAAGGTCCTTCAGCACAGCCTTGACTTGACGGCCTTCGATATCGAGATCGATAGCGAAGATATCGGGCGAATAGACGAGGTTACGTACGCCTTCCTGGCTTACGGTGAAGTGGAGTACTTCGTTGCCTCCGTAGAGGACTGCGGGGATCTGATCCCCAGCGCGGAGACCCTTAGCGGCCTTCTTGCCAAGCTCGTTGCGGAGCTGACCTGCGAGTTGGAATGTCTTCATTCTCTGTTTCTTTTAGTTGTGTTACTCAAAATTAGTGTCTTCTAATTTCCCATCACACGAGTCCTTGCTACCCTTAGGGTGAAGGGCTTCTCGTCTTTCGAGACAATCGTCGAACGGCGCAAAGGTAGTGATTTTCATTGACATCCCATATATCCACTATTAATGCAATTTGCCACCTCGTCCCTTCCCCTTTGCAACGCCCCCCTTCCCAAAGACAAAAGACTATCGCAACTCCCCTCTAAAAGGCACACCTCCTCTGTTGGGATAGCTTCCCGCTACGGTGGTCTAACGACAGACTTCCGTAGCACTTAACCAAGAGCTATCGTGGTGGGTGCTATAAAGCACTACTGGTGCAGGTGCGAAGGAGTAGTGCTCCACATCCTGATCAGTAGTGGTGCATAGGGTGAAGCAGTAGTACTTCGCCCCTGCACCACTACTGCTACACCTCATCCCTTCGCTGTAACACGAGAGCCTCCTTCGCTCTGAGCGATAGAGGAGTCCTGTAAGTTCTTCCCGTCTCTACAAGGACTTCTTCGAAGGATAATCAACCATCACAAGAGCAAAACACCCGATCACACCATCACAAGAACTTATCAAAACAATTGGAAATGTCGTCTATATTAACTACCTTTGCAGTGCTTTAGAGTGCTTCACGCCTTAGTGACACCCTAAGAGCTTAGGTAGAATCAGTAGCTCAGTCGGTAGAGCACATCCCTTTTAAGGATGGGGTCCTGGGTTCGAACCCCAGCTGATTCACACAGCGAGGATGCTCCACAGCGTCCTCGTTTCTTATATATAGATGTAGGATGCTCGCCGTGGTACCATTGATTACACCACGGCGAGCATCCTACGCTTTCTACCCCATCCTATCCCGATTAGTCTACAAGCCCATCGGGATAGCCCAAGAGATAAACGCGCTTGGTAGCACGGGTAATGGCCGTATAGATCCAGCGTACCAAGTTGCGATCTTCGGGGAGATAACCGACAAAACTCAAGTCAACAAAGACACAGGACCACTGCCCCCCTTGCGCCTTATGTGCGGTGACGGCATAGCCGTACTTAACCTCCAATGCCCCCCAGAAGGGATCGCGACGTATGGCCTTACGTCGCTCTGTGACCGAAGTAATATCCGAATAGTCTGCTGCTATAAGATCAAAAAGTCGCTGTCGCTCGGCTTGGCTACGCTGTGGAGTCGGCTCCTCCAGCGAGCTAAGCAGCAGACGCACCTCCAGCGAATCATCCCGATCAGGGAGGTAGACCTTCGCATCAGCAAAGTGCAACCCATATTCATAGTAGTGCTTTCTGAGGTGCTTTACCTCGATGATCTCACCATTGGCAATGAAATCCGATCGGTCTGCTCGCTTTGTATAGTGGTAGTTATTACGGGCTACGATGAGGCGTTCTCCAGGCACCACAGCCTCTTCTTCGTAATAAAGCACTGAGCTGCGTATGGCATGATTGCACTCAAGCGCCAACTTATTGGAAGGGCAAATAACCAAGCATTCGTCCTCTCCATACTTACGATAAGCATCATCCAGTGTCTCGATGAACGCACCTCGCTCAACTGGGAAGATGCCACGCAAGCCCTCCGTCTCCAGGTGAATCGGAAGGAGAGCTTCGGGATCTTCATCCGCATATTCATCGAGCAATTCACGTAGTTGCGTTGCATTGTGCAGGATGCCCCCACGCTTCTGGCGAACGACTTCACGGAGCTCCGAGCCGTAGACATGTAGTCCATAGCGTGAAGTCAAGACTTCGGCATTGAGCGCATCACTCAGAGGAGTTCCCACTGGAGGAAGCTGAGCTGTATCGCCAACAAATAGCAGTTTGGACTCGTCAGCAGACCAGACATAAGATAGAAGATCATCAAGAAGATTACCCGATCCAAAGGGACTCACTTCCCCCGTATCCCCAGATATCATTGAGGCCTCATCGACGATGAAGAGCGTGGGAGTCATAGCACTCACCTTTCCCAGCTGGAAGCTACCACCTTCTTCCTGCATCTGTGTAGAAGCCCGATAGATAGTGCGATGCACCGTCGAGGCTGGGCGTCCTGTCGCAGCTGACAAGACTTTAGCAGCACGCCCCGTAGAAGCCATAAGCTCAACACGCAAGCCGGACTGCAGGGCAAGCTCCGTAATAGTGCGCAGCAAGAAAGTCTTCCCAGTACCAGCATATCCTGTCAAGAGATAGAGCGCATAGGGGGAAGGCTCTTCGAGATATTCACAAAGGGCTCGCAAAGCATCTCGCTGATCAGAGGTAAAGCCCTCCCGAGAGTGCGAGCAAAGAGCACTAAGAAGTGCGGTGTACGGCATGTAATAATAATTTCTATCTTTGTCCGTGTGAAGATAGTCATTTTAAGCAGAAAAAGCGATCTGCGTGACTACACACAATGAGCGTCGTCTAACTCAAACTACTACATAGATCCAACAATGAAGAAAGTTATCCTCGTATTAGTAGCCTTGGCCGTAGTGGCACTTGCCTACATCACGATCCAGAGCGTGCTGGCACCAGTAAACTTCGACAAGCAGCAGGCTAAGATTGAGGTTGAGCTCCAGAAGCAGCTCAAGAAGATCGCAAGCCTTGAAGAAGCCTACAAGAGCGTCTATGACAAGTATGCCAACAAGGAAGAGCTCATCGACTTCGTACAGAACGGACGTGTATTCTACATCCGCGCTGAAGGTGACTACACCAGTGCAATGCGTGAGCAGGGTCTCACCGAAGAAGACGCAGCACGCCGTGGTCTGATCCGCCGTGACACCGTATGGGTCGCCGCTAAGGATACCCTGCTCAATGACGGTACGGACTTGGCTAAGCTCTTCATCATCCCTAACAACCCTGACTCTTCGATCCAGGTTGTAGCCAGCTCCATCGAGCAGGAAGTCGGTGAAGCTAAGATCCAGATGCCCGTATTCCAGGCTTCTGCTTCGTACGAAAGCTACCTGAACCCTCTGAAGAACGAGCGCCGTGTCCGTGAAAAGGTCGAAGCAGCGAAGGCAAAGACCAACGCCTTCCCTGGTCTTCGTGTCGGCTCGCTGACCGAAGCTAAGACGAACGGTAACTGGGAGTAATGACCCACATTCCACAGATCACAGCAGCTGAGGCTGCACACTACAGCTTGTCCATCCGAACTATTTCGGGTGGACTTGCTTTTTGTATCACTACCGAGGGAGAGGCCTCCCCTGAGGCTACTCGCTTGGCACACGCTGGGCGACTTGAGACTTCGGCTTCAGTTCATTCAGTGTACGAAGCACTGCAGGAGTTATACTTCTCGTACGAGTTCCTCAGCCTTCCCTACCGTAGCGTCACGCTCTACTTCGAGCCCAAGCGCGCCGTCCTCGTGCCGACCGCTTTACTCCAAGAAGGTCAAGATGAACTGTGGCTTTCCCCTACCGAAGAGGCAGGAAGCACAGCAAGTCAGCGGGCAAATGAGTCTCTCTGCACGCTACGCTATACGCTTCCCGACGACACCAAGACGTTTGTGATCAGCTGGCCAAGCGATGCCTACCAGTTCCTACGTCGCACGCTCTTGGTGATCGATCCACAGCCACACTTTGCCCCAATGTTAGAAGAGCAGCGTGCCAAGAGCAGGGCGACTCAAGGGCGAGAGCTACTCTTGTTACTTCGTCCCAGTGGGATGGATCTCTTCCTCATCCAGGGAGGCCAAGTAGAAGCATATAATAGTGCACCGCTCATCGCAGGGCACAGCCAAGAGGTCGCTGCAGGCGAAATCATCTTTTACACCTTCGCTTTTTGGCGACACTTTGAGCTGGATGGGGTGACTGACCGCCTTACTATCGCTTACAGCGAAGAGGAACAGTCAGCCCTTCGACAGTCGCTCCATGCGATCGCCGATGAAGCCTATCAGCTACTCCGCCCCTATATTTCGCAGATTACCATCCAAGGCTACCAGAGTCTCCCCCACCTCGAGAGCGATGTAGCTACAGCCCCTAACGCCTAAGAGACTATGCGCATCATCGGAGGAAAGCACAAGCGTCGTCGCTTCGACGTCCCCAAGAGCTTTAATGCCCGCCCCACGACAGACTTCGCCAAGGAGAACCTCTTCAACGTCCTCCAGTACTACATTGACTTCGACGAAGCTACAGCTCTGGACCTCTTCAGTGGCACAGGAAGTATCTCCGCCGAACTTATCTCACGCGGCTGTCGCCGAGTCATCGCCCTTGAGCAACGCCGTGAGCACGCTCTCTTCATTCGCTCTGTAGCACGCGAACTGAAGGAAGAAGCTCGTCTCCAAGTCCTACAATCGGATGTCTTTCGCTACCTCCAAGCCTCGAAGGGAGGCCGTGGCCAATTCGACTTCATCTTCGCCGATCCGCCCTACAAGCTCAAGGAGATCGCTACCCTTCCCCAGCTCATCCTCGACTCTGGACTTCTCAAGAGCGATGGAGTCTTAGTGGTAGAGCACCCTGGGACTTACGACTTCTCGGAGCTTCCTCACTTCGCTGAGCATCGGGAATATGGCTCGGTGAACTTCTCCATCTTCGCCCTTACATCCAGCCAGGCGGAAGGCGAGGCTGAAGAATAAACTTACCAAGCTACCTATGCCGCAGCAGCCGAACAGCGAGGTGCAACTCTTAGAGCTATTAGCACTACGCACCTCTGGCATCTCATCACGCCAACTGCTGCACCTCTTCCTCAACAGCGAAGCTACACAGCCCGAACTACCGTTAGGTCTGCCTACAGGCATCGAATGCTATCAGGACAACATCAAGCGAGCCCTTCCCCAAGCAAAGGAAGAGCTCGCTCGTTGCCTTCAATCTGACACCTACCTCCTACCCTGCTTTTCTTCCGAATATCCAGAGGCGCTAAGGGTCTTGGGAGGAGCACAGCCGCCCCTACTCTATGCGCGTGGCAATCTCCAGCTACTACACAGCGTAGCGACACACAGGAGGCTGGCTGTCATCGGCACACGTCAGCCCAGCCACGAAGGGCTTGCTGCCGCCTACCGCATCGCTCGAGAAGAAGCAGAGAAAGGAGCGATCATCCTGAGTGGCTTAGCCTATGGATGCGATGCAGCAGCCCATCGAGGAGCCTTAGATGCTGGTGGACGCACCATCGCCCTCATCGCTACTGGAGTAGACCGCACTCACCCCGAAGGACATCAAGCACTCCAAGAAGAAATTATCGCTTCGAGCGGGCTTGTGCTCTCTGAATATCCCCTCGGAACACCTGTCGATAAGTATCGATTGATTGCACGTAATCGGCTACAAGCAGCCCTCTGCTCAGCCCTTCTTGTCATCGAATGTGGGCTAAAGAGTGGCACCATGCACACCGTGCGCTTTGCCGAACGCTACCACCGCCCGATCTATGCCCTCCCCTCTCACGGTAGAGACCTACCTTCTCGGGAAGGGAATAAGCTCCTTCTTAGCTCTGAACGTGCTAAGCCTTGGACAGGAAGAGAGATGGAAGATCAATGCCTGTAGCTCGTACTGGTGCACACCTGAAGAAGCAATTCCACTCCCCTCTCCAAGAGGTATTCCAGAAGCCCCCTAAGGCACGAGCGACAGTGAAGCAGTCGCATGAGGTAGAGGGTATCACTTAGCGATCTATATACCAAACAGAGGAAATCACTGACAGCTTCAAGGTGCCTTACTCTTAAATCTCAGCTAAGACAGCCCAAGCATCGTCCTCGATGAGATGGGTAATTCTTCGTAGCTTTGCTGACCAATAAGGTACATAAACGAATGAGAAAAGAAGAGCTACGTATCGTCTACATGGCGACGGCAGACTTTGCCTTGCCGTCCTTGCAGCGTCTGGTCGAAGGCGGATATAATATCGTTGCCGTAGTGACCATGCCCGATAAGCCCGCTGGTCGGGGTCACAAACTCAAGCAAAGCAGTATTAAAGTCTACGCTGAATCCGTGGGACTCGAGGTACTCCAACCCGAGCGTCTTAAGGATGATACTTTTGTCGGACGCCTCCGAGAGCTACGTCCCGACTTAGGGATTGTAGTTGCCTTCCGCATGTTGCCTGAAGTCGTATGGTCACTGCCACGCTTCGGCACCATTAACTTACACGGCTCTCTTCTACCTAAGTACCGTGGGGCAGCTCCCATCCATTGGTCCATTATCAATGGAGAGACGGAGACAGGTGTTACGACCTTCCGCCTGCGCCACGAGCTTGATACTGGAGATATCCTCCTACAAGCGAGCCTACCCATCGCCCCAGAAGATAATGTCGGGAAGGTGCATGATGCCTTGATGCTCTTAGGAGCTGAGACGCTACAGCAAAGTGTAGATCTCTTCCTCGCCGATGAAGAGCCTACAGCCAAGCCACAGAGCCTCTACGAGATCCACCCCACACCAGCCCCCAAGCTAACGAAGGAGAACACTGAGCTACACTGGGATCGCCCCGCTATAGAGCTTCACAACCAAGTACGAGGTCTCTCTCCTTATCCAGCTGCCTGGTGTAGCCTATCTATTGATGGAGGGGAGCCACAAGCCTTCAAGATCATGGAGACAGCTGTCTCAAGTGCCGACCTCCCTACAGCCGACACGCCTGTAGGTTCGATCCTTCTTACGGGAAAACGGCGGATAGAGATGCAGACGGCGTCAGGACGCTTGGAGCTGAAGATGCTCCAGCCGCCTGGAAAAAAAGCCATGCCAGCCTCGGCTTACCTCAACGGACTGCACCTGAAGTAGCCTCTGCAAAGAGCTTCTACAGATACCATCCCCTTATCATGTCGCAGGGCGACTACCTCCGTGGAGGTAGTCGCCCTGCGACGTATTAGAGGGAGGTCGTCTACGAGATTAGTGCAGGCGTACCAGCTGAGAGAAGTCCTTCAGAGAGCGCAGAGGTGCGAACTCGAGGTCTGCATCGATGCGCGAGGTAAGGCTTTCATCCTTCTGCAATGCCTTCTGGAGGGAAGCAATGGCCTTGGCTGATTCGCCCATGCGTGTAGCGATGATCGCACGCAGGTAGTCAGTCGTAGCATCAGGCTTAGCGATAGCATCGAGGGTCTTCAGAGCCTTGCTGTAGTTGCGATTGAGGATCTGAGCGACAGCAGCATTATTCGTTGTCACGTCTCCATAAGCCGTCTCAGCCTTGGCATATTCCCCTTGACGCAGGTAGAGATAGCCTAAGGCATCACCTACACCAGGCAGAGCACTACCCTCGGCGATGAGTGAAGTAGCCTTGTTGAGGTCGCCATCCTTCAGAGCTAAGAGACCGAGGTTAACCTTGGTCTCAGCGTTATCCTTGTGCTTGAGAGCTCGGTCAAACCATACACGAGCTGACTCGTAGTCGCCACGCTGAAGGCATAGAGAGCCGACATTGTTGTAGGCACGATAATCCTTGGGATACTTCTGCATCGCCAGCTTGTAGATATTCTCCTTCTGAGCAGCATCACCAGCAAGCGTAGCTGCATAGAGAAGCTCTTCGATGGTGAGCGCACTGGGATACTTCTGGAGCATATCCTGGATCTCAGCATCGCTCTTACCGATGATCTTGACGTTGGCGATGAGACGCGAACGGCGGAGCTTAGGGAGGACTTCGTCAGCGAGCTTGCTGAAGACGGCGGAGATATTGCGTATCTCGTGTTCACGTTGCTCGGGGTCAGGGTACATACTCAGTACACGCAGTACCAGGTCCTTGTCCTGGAAGTTGCTTTGCTCGACAAGCTGCTTGAAGCCTTCCCAGTCCTGCGCTGTGTAGTGAGCATCAATGGCTACATCAGCCATCTTCTGCTTCTTGAAGGCACTCTTAAGCTGTGCTGTGGTATTCTTCTCACGCGAGGCACTGAGCTTTTCGTTCAGCTCCTTCCCCCCATCAGGAGATGCGTAGGCTTGTACTTCGACAGAGACCTCTTGGTTAGGCGTTTCCTTGGCATTCTGCACCGTGTACTTCCATTCCTCTACCTCGTCCTTCTTGAGCTCAGAGTTGCGGACATTGGACTGCTGGATAAGGAACATGATATTAGCATCATAGGCTTCCTTGACGATGCGCTGGAAGCCATCAGGTGCGATGACGGGGCTGACACCAGCGAGGGTGGCGAGTGCTTCGGTGGCGATGACGCCATCAGCTACCTTCAGATCTGGGAGCTGGACGATGCGGTCCCCTTGCTTGCCCTTAAAGTTGAGGTAAAGCTCGCTTTTAGCCATTGCGGGGACGTAGGGCAGTACAAAGTTGACCGTGGCATTGGTACCATTAGTGTAGTGGACGATACGGTCGTTTCCGTAGACCTTTTCTCCTTGGAAGGTCGTACCAGCTGCCCACTTCTCGCCACCTTGGTAGCGAAGGATAGGTACGATGGTAAGGGTAGCATCCTTGGGGAACCACTTCGCAGGAAAGGTGAGATGGACTGCTACGGGCACCTTGCCTCCGATCACTTCGAGGGGCTGAGGGGTGGCTTTTACTTGGTCAGCCGTCATGGGGCGTAGCTTCTGACTACAGCTACTGGCGGTGAGGAGTACAGTCGTCGATACGAGGACGCCTGTGATCACTTGCTTAATCATTGCTGATGGAATAAGATATGTGAAGGGTTAATGTTGCGAAGTTACGGCTTCCTTGCCCTTACGCTTAAGGAAAGGCTGGGCAAGAGCAGCCAGGAGAAGGAGTACAAGGAGACCAGTGCAGATCTGTGCGATGAGCTCCGTATGGTGGATCGAAGCTGGGTCAAAGGTCATCACCAGCTCATGCGTACCAGCAGGGATGTAGGCTGCACGCAGAGTGTAGTCGGCACGCACCAACGGCAATTCATCCTTGCCGTCCAATGAGAGATGCCATCCGTGTGGGTAGTAAATCTCGGAGAAGACAAGCAAGCGAGGCGTATCGGTCGTGACACGATACTTAGCTTGATTGGGCGTATAGGATAGGAGCTCTACCTGCCCGATAGCAGGGGTAGGTTGAAGGCTATCTGAAGGAGTTGGGGCTACGGTAGGTTTGTAGCCTGATAGTTCGCTCTTGAAGCGTTTGTCTACGACAGCTGTCGTGCGAAGTGCGGTATTGTCAAGAGCTGCCATCTCGTCGTCAGCCGTCGTGACCCAGCGAATGTCGTTGACGAACCATGCTGCACCGAAGGCATCGGGGTTCTTCTGATACTGCAAGCCATTCTGCTGGTCAGCGAAGATGAAGTAGCGCGTGTCGAGCATATTGTACACCTGCATATTCTGCTTGGAGAGCTGGCGCTCGATGAGGTCTTGGTAGCGGCGGAGCTTAGCAGCGTGGTAGCCTCCGACACTGCGGTGGTTAGCACTGGTCGTAGCATCATTGAAGCTATTGACCGCAAGGTTCATCACACGGTAATGTGGATCCTTGTCCTCTGCGATGGCCTTGTCTACTGCCGTGACGGGACGTGCCTGCACTTCGACACTTTCCTTAGGTATGAAGAGATCGTCATTGAGATAACGCTTGTCGACAAGCCAAAGGTCGCAGAGGGTGATGAGTCCCAGTGTACCAAAGAGAAGTCCCTTCTTTATCTTCCCTTGTGCGTAGAGTACGCATGGGATGAGCGAGAGTATGATGATAGCCGCAGAGCGTAGGGCATCGGCAGAGACAATGGAGGCACGCACCTCCTTAAGACTCCTCATAATGGCGGTAATCGGCAGCTGACTATTGCCCATAGCCTGACGGAACATATCGTGCTCAGCGTCACTCATTAGTCCTAAGAAGGTCTGAGGCATGAGCCAAAGCACGAGGCAGGGCAGGAGCGTCAAGCCTAAACTGACATAGAGGGAGACCTTGTCTTGAAGCACTTCCTTCGGTCTCTGGGCAAAGTCTACGAGTGCAAGCACAGCGAGTGCAGGGATCGTAAATTCGGCGATGACAAGGATAGAAGAGACCGTGCGGAACTTATTATATAATGGTATGTAGTCAATGAAGAGGTCGGTGAGCCACATCATATTGTGTCCCCAAGCCAGAGCGATGGAGAGCACCGTCCCAGCCAAGAGTGACCACTTCAGTGCGCCCTGAACTCTGAATGCACCGAGTAGGAAGAGGAAGAAGACGAAGGCTCCGACATATACGGGTCCTGCAGTGAAGGGCTGATCTCCCCAATAATGGTTCATCCCCCCGATGATTTGCTGGTAGTCGCTGGGGACACCTTCGAGGTTCGCAGGATTTTCACCTAATGCTCCCGAAGCACCACCATATAGGTTGGGGATGAGCAAGGTGAAGGTTTCCCCCTTGCCATAGCTCCAGGCGGTGATGTAGTCTTTATCGAGCCCTTCGGCTGTCGCTTGTACTTGCTGTCCTTCTGCGTTCGGCAGGGGCTTCAGTTCGCTTCCTCCACGGATGGTTTCCTGCCCATACTCGTAGGTGTGGTAGAGGTTTGATCCATTGATACCGATGGCGATAAGCCCAGAGCAGAGGGTCACCAGCGAGGCGATGATGAAGCCACGAAGAGCTTTCCCTCGGACTGCTTCGACAAGGTAGCCAATGATGATGCACAGGATGAGGAAAGCGAAGTAGTAGCTCATCTGCACGTGATTGGACAGTATCTGCAGTGCCGCGAAGAGTGCGGTCATCGCCCCCCCCACGAGGTAGCGACCTCGATAGGTGTGTATGATCCCTGCGATGGTCGGGGGGATGAAGCAGAGCGTCATCAGCTTCCAGATGTGCCCTGCCGTAATCAGGATGATGAAGTAGCTGGAGAACGTCCACATTATCGCTCCAAGCACCGAAGGAAGTCGCTCCATTCGGAGGGCTCGCATGAAGAGATAGAAGCCTCCCAGCATCGCAAAGAGAAGCCAGCTATACCCTGGTAGCAGCGTAAATGGCCACTGGAGCGTGAAGATATCTTGTAGTGTGCGGATGACTCCCAACGAAGGATAGGACGGTGCTATCTGGTACATAGGCATTCCCCCGAAGAGGCTATTGGTCCAGTAGGCATAGCCAGATCCAGTAGCCTCCATATACTGGCGAACGTCCGAGGCAGTGCCACTTGCTCCAGCGACATCTTGCTGGAAGAGTTCGCGCCCCTCAAAGACAGCGGGGGCAAAATAAGCTAAGGCAAGGAACAGGAAGAGGATGACGACCCCGATGACTGGTACAGACGTGCGGAGGTAATGTGTCGTAGAAGAAGGGACTTTGGTTTCCACGTAGGAGCTAATTAATTACGAACCCAACAAACATATCTCCCTCAAAGGTACTAAAAAGCCTCCAAGCATCGGAAGACCGCACACGGAGGAAGTGTCCTGCACCACTACTGCTCACACCTTCCACCAGTAGTGGTCGGAGGTATCGACCTATAGTGCTTTGCTTTGCGACTAATAGTGCTCCGCACGCAGAGTACTACTGGTCGCACCACGAAGTGCGAGTGAAGTACATCCCTTCCTCAGCGAGAAGTCACTTCTCTACTCAGCACCTCGGTGCATAGAGCGAACGGTGTGAGAGCTAAGAAAGCGAAATAACAACGGCATAAAGCTCCATGCCCTGCAATACTTACAGACAGATTGCCTGAAGTCCCTTTACCATCGAGGGCTTCTGCACCAAAATCATAGGATAACTATAGCTTTCTGTTTGTTAGCCTATTCTAAACTCTATACCAGGGCAACCGCATCAAAATTGTCCATAGCTTTGTCTTGTTAAACATCACACTCACCACCAATGGAAACAGCTCCTTATTTCTCTTCCGTCTACAGCCCGACTACCTCAAGAAAGTCCTCGGATTTTGATGCGGAAGCCCTGTCGGTCGTTGGAGGTGTCGTGCGGGAGACTATGTATATTTGTAGTTGCACAGGTACACCATATAAAATAGGAACAGATATGCAGGCGATGAGCGAACAAATGTGGGTGAATGCAGCGGCCAAAGTCGCCGAAGAGTTACATCGTGGACAGCGGGATAAGGCAGGAGTAGATTACTTCACTGGGCATCTGTCGTTTGTAGCTTCATTGGGTGGAAGCTGGCAGGAGCAGGTCGTGGGTTACCTCCACGATGCGAGCGAAGATACACCTTGTACGGTGGAGCAAGTCTTAGAGTTACTTGAGAAGGAGGCGCAGAGAGCGATGCCACCTGAGGAGCGAGCAGAGATACAGCAAGCCCTGTGTCTATTTAATCATCATACAGCCCCAGACCGGGCAAGCTACATCCGCTGTATAGCACAGCATAGACTGGCTCGAGCCGTTAAGCTGAACGACCTCACGCACAATATGGAGATACATCGCTTACCTGCCCCCACAGAGAAGGATTATCTGCGCTTAGCACGCTATCGAGAGGAATATAACTATCTCGCCCACCAGACCAGCTGAGGTGCCTCGTCTTCGGGAGGGAAAAGGTATGCCTGTGTGAGGGACTGTGAGGAGCTTTCGTAGATCTCTCGAGTAGAGCCCTGATCTTCAGTGATGCGTGCTTTGTATTAGGGGATTATTCTTTATGTTTGTAGAGGTTGTGGTGCAGTGCGACTTAGCTCCTCGCGCATTACGGTGCCGAGCATGACGGCTTCGGCGAGACGACACGATTCTTAATTACAATAAGTTATGCATTACACGTTTCGGTATTCTACCCTGGTCAAGGTGTTGACCGCCCTTGGACTGCTGACTTTGGGGCTGCTGTTCTACCTATTGTGTGCTGAAGAGCATTGGATCTCGTTTGCCCGCATCGTTTGTGTGGTGGTGGTAGTGTTCCTGCTCTATCCGCCCCTCTCGATGCCGCTCAGTCTAACGGATGATGGGGAAGAGGTCGTCTTGCGGCGCTTGCTGTGGACGACACGCTATAGCCGTAGCGTCTACGACATCACGGAGGAGCGTAGTGAGGCACCGGAGCAGGCGCTTCGTGTCTTTGGCTCGGGCGGCTACTTTGGCTTTAGCGGACTGTTCTATAAGTCGGGGTTGGGCTTCTTTCGCCTGCTGATGACGGAGTCGACCTCCCACTATCTGCGCATACAGCGCAAGGGAGGCTCATGGCCTCTGTACATTGCTTATCGTCCTTATAAACCCTGAGACCAGCCCTTTACTTACGCGCCTCATCCTAAGCGAGAGCGGTATCCCGATGCGTGGATACCGCTCTCGTTCATTTAGCTTCGTCATGCTCGCATGTTCTTAGCTTTCAGGGCAACCGAATCAAAATGTAAGGGACCGTTGCACGGTCTCAAGATGATTATGTGGCTCTCTTCTGCTATTTTTGCAGGCGAAGGAGAGGGCGTTCAACGGATTATTCCGCCCCAACAGCCCCATTCCGAGACACGACACAATGCACAAGACCTCTACCCCACATACAGGACTCACCTCCGAGCAAGCCGAAGCAAGTCGTCTACAAAACGGCAAGAACGTGCTGTCTCCTCGTCCTCGCACCTCACGCTGGAAGCTCTTTCTGGAGAAGTTTGAGGATCCGATCATCATCATCCTGCTCATTGCGATGGTGCTCTCCCTACTGTCATCAAGCTATGAGTACTTCATCACCAAGACCGACACGACAGGTGCGGGATTCTTTGAGCCTATAGGGGTCTTCTTAGCCATTCTCCTTTCGACAGGTATCGCTTTCTACTTCGAGCTCAAGAGCGAACGTGAGTTTGAGCTCCTCAACCAAGCAGGAGACGAAGTGCGCTACAAGGTACTACGTGATGGACACATCACCCAGATACCCAAGCAAGCCATCGTTGTGGGCGACCTGATCTATCTGGAGACTGGTGAGGAAGTTCCTGCTGATGGTGAGTTACTCGAAGCCGTCTCGCTCTCTGTCGATGAGTCGACACTCACAGGCGAGCCCATGACCCACAAGAGTATCCATCCAGAGCTACATGATCGAGAAGCAACCTATCCCAGGAATTACATCTATCGTGGTACGACCATCCTCGAGGGACATGCACTCTGTCGTGTCCAAGCTGTCGGCGATGCGACGGAGCAAGGGCAAATCTTTGAAGGCATACAGATCGACACCTCTGTGGTGACTCCGCTCAACCGCCAATTAGATCATCTTAGCACGCTTATTGCACGCGTTAGCTACGTCTTAGCAGTCCTTGTTCTCATAGGAAGTACGCTCATCTACGCACATGATGGTGGCTTCTCTGCTCCTTGGGATGCTACATTAGCCTACTTCCTAAGCAAGATCATGCTTGCCGTCACGGTCATCGTCGTGGCTGTACCCGAAGGTCTTCCGATGAGTGTCAGCCTCTCCTTGGCCTATAGCATGCGCAGTATGATGCGCAGCAACAACCTCATCCGCAGAATGCACGCCTGCGAAACGATGGGAGCCATCACCGTCATCTGCACCGACAAGACGGGGACGCTGACAGAAAGTCGCATGCATGTACAGGAGTTCTTCAGCAGAGCTTCGGAGACCGATCAGGCACTTCTTCCCGAAGCAATTGGGTGCAACACAACAGCCTTCGTCAATGTCGAAGACCTCAAGCACCCAGAGGTCATCGGCAATCCTACGGAGGGAGCTCTACTCCTCTGGCTCAAGGCGCAAGATATGGACTACCTCAGCCATAGAGAGTCCATCCCTACGCTCCAGCAACTACCCTTCTCCACAGAGCGTAAGTATATGGCGACCTTAGTCGAGTCAGCATATCTCGAAGGAAAGCAAGTACTCTACATCAAGGGCGCACCTGAGCTGTTATTGGAGCGATGCAATCTCTCCCCTGAGGATCGAGCAGCCTATGAAGCCCAACTCCAGCACTATCAAGCGCATGCCATGCGCACGCTTGCCTTAGCTTACCGCATCATATCAACGCCTCTTGAGGGCGATATTTCCTTAGCTGCCCTCGCTCAAGAAGAGCTACAGCTACAGGGGATCTTCGGCATCTCTGACCCGATACGCAGTGAAGTACCCGAAGCAATTCACCTATGCCAAGGGGCGGGTATTGAGGTAAAGATCATCACAGGAGACACGGCTGGCACAGCCACGGAAATCGCCAGACAGATCGGGCTATGGGACGAAAGCTCTACTCCCGAAGAGCTTATCTCGGGTGCGGACTTCGCTGCACTTTCTGACGAAGAAGCCAAGGCACGCCTCACTCACCTCAAGATAATGGCACGTGCACGCCCTATGGATAAGGAGCGTCTGGTGCGTCTCCTTCAGGAGATGGGTGAAGTCGTAGCTGTCACTGGAGATGGCACGAATGATGCCCCTGCCCTCCATCGTGCCCACGTAGGACTATCTATGGGGGATGGTACGGCTGTAGCGAAGGAGGCCAGCGACATCACCATCTTAGACAGTTCCTTTGCCAGCATCACGCAGGCCGTCTTGTGGGGGCGTTCGCTGTATCTCAACATACAGCGCTTCATACTCTTCCAAATGACTATCAATGTCGTGGCGTGCCTCACCGTCCTCATAGGAGCCTTCCTCGGCAAGGAGTCTCCCCTGACGGTGACGCAGATGCTGTGGGTCAATCTCATCATGGACACCTTCGCATCTCTGGCACTCGCTTCGCTTCCTCCGAGCCCCCAGCTAATGAAAGATCAGCCACGCAAGCCCTCTGCTGGTATCATCACGCCACAGCTGGCACGCCACATTTTCGGTGTAGGGATACTCTTTCTCTGCCTACTTTTCGGACTCCATTATCTATTGGAGCATCTCGATCTCGCTACGTGGCAGTGGATGGAGGGTAAGGGCGGACTCACTCCACTTGACCTATCCGTCTTCTTCACCACCTTCGTCTTTCTACAGCTGTGGAATATGTTCAACGCAAAGGCATTCCGCTCTGGGATGAGTGCCTTTGTCGGAATGAAGAAGGCACGCAACTTCGTACTCATCACCGCACTCATCCTCGTGGGGCAGTTCTTAATCACTACCTTTGTCCACGATTTCTTCCAGATAGCACCACTCCCCGTGCACTACTGGATCGTGCTTCTCGTAGCCACCAGCCCCGTGCTCTGGCTCGGTGAGCTGGGGCGTCTTTTCACTCGCCTCACTGGACGACTACGTGCATAGGTCATCAGATAGTCCTCTTCACATCGATGATTTGTAATTCATTCGCTCGATATCTCTATATATTCCTGCTCCCCTTAGGGCTACTCGCCACGAGTTGCCAGAAAGGTGCCCAGCAAGTTGATCGCCTTCAGATCACGACCACAATCGCCCCTGCGGCCCAAGTCATCTCGGAGATAGCAGACACGCTCCTGACGGTGACTACACTCCTGCCTCAGGGCAATAGCCCCGAGAACTATGAGCCGACACCCCAAGACATCCAGGCGCTTGCTACCAGCACCGCCTACTTCTATATGGGCGATTTAGGCTTCGAGAGGAGCTGGGTAGAGCGTATCCATACGATGCAGCCCGATCTGCAACTCGTGCGTCTCGACCAAGAGCTAACCGACCGAGCGCACCACCACAAGCACCCCCAGACGAATACGCTACACGACCCACACTACTGGACCAGTGTGCGTGGACTGCAAGCGATGGCGCATACGATATATACTACGCTCAGTCGCATAGACACGCTACACTGCGAGAACTATCGCACTGGATACGCCCGCTTCAGCGAGCGACTGAGCCGCATAGGTAAGGAGATCCAGGCACAGCTCACTACGCTTCCCTCGCGTGCCTTCGTCATTTACCACCCATCCCTGACGGAGTTTGCCGAAGAGTTTGGGCTACATCAGCTCGTCGTCGAGCAAAACGGCAAGGAGCCTACCCCCCAGCAAATACAGACACTTATCGAAGAAGCACGCCGCCAAGATGTCCGTGTCGTCTTCATCCAGCAGGAGTTTGACTCCAAGCTCATCCAGAGTATTGCCTCCGAACTCGGAGCACGCACCGTACTAATCAACCCTCTTGATGGCAACTGGGAAGCGCAACTACGAGGGATAGCACATGCACTTAGCGACACCTCTTCCGCACCCAGCACCCGATAATCTTTAGCTTCTCCGCCTATGCATCCCCTATTAGAGCTACATCATGCTGTCCTCGGTTATCCCGACAAGGTCGTACTGGACGACCTCGATTGGCGCATACTACGAGGCGAACGGTGGGCAATCACAGGTCCAAACGGCAGTGGCAAGACGACCCTGATGCGCACTTTGCTGGGTCTTATCCCTCTACAATCGGGGCAGCTCCTTCGCTACAACAAAGTAGGCGAACTCACCGATCAAGTAGTAGCGAGCTACCTTCCTCAGATCAGCCAAATCGACCGTCACTTCCCCATCCACGTACACGAAGTCATCGATTCAGGACTACCCAAGGAAACGGCAGAGCGAAGCTCACGCCGTACCCGTGTCGAAGAATTGGCAGAGGCTATCGGCATTACCCACCTGCTCCAGCAGCCCATCGGGAAGCTCAGTGGCGGACAACTTCAGCGAACACTCTTAGGACGCGCCCTTGCCTCCGACCCGGAATTACTGATCCTTGACGAGCCCCTGAGCTTCCTCGACAAGTCCTACAAAGAGAGCTTCGAAGCTCTGCTTGAGCATGTCGTCCGCCCAGAGACGACTATGCTCATGGTCACGCACGACCTCCATCATGCTACCGCCGAGCACTGGAAGACACTCACCCTTGGACGATGATGAATAGACAGATGAAGCGGATAGTCTACCATTTACTTCTCTTCTCTACGCTGGTCACACCGACTCTTCAAGCGCAGAGCGTATCTCCATCTACGGAGGCTTTGCAGGCATCAATGTCGGATACAGACTCCATCGCATACAGCTCTTCGGCAAGCCAACACCTCCTCCGTGGCACGCTCAACGCAGCTCCGCTGATCGGCATCGGGCTAATGCAGACGCTGCACAACAAGCAGGTACGCACCATCCGTCACGAATATACCCCACACTTCCGCCATCACTTTGATGACTACCTCCAGTTTGCGCCCTTAGCGACTCAGCTCGGCTTGCGCCTCTCGGGCGTAGAGGGGAGGAGTAAGTCTGTATGGGAAGCAGCGACAGCAGACGTGGTAGCAACAGCAACCATGCTCGCTATTGCCTCTGCCATCAAGTACACAGCGCGCGTTCAGCGTCCCGATGGATCGGCACGCAACTCCTTCCCCTCGGGGCATACCGCTATGGCCTTTACCTCAGCAGCACTACTCAGCATGGAGTATGGCGACCGCTATCCATGGCTGACACCAGCCAGTTATGGATTAGCTTCGCTCACTGGTCTGGGACGTATCCTCAATAATAGGCACTGGATAGGCGACGTCATCACAGGCGCTGGGCTCGGCATTATCTCTGCGCACGTAGGTTACTGGGCATCGGATATGCTCTTTGGCAGAGGCATGAAGCGACTGATTACTACGGAGGAAGCAGCATGCGATCACCTTCGACTCTATGCTCCACTCACACGCAGTGTCACCCTTTCCTCTGGTGCAAGTTCATGGAGTCTGCAGGGGCGACATGCAGGCTTAGGGATCGAATATACCCCAACACAATGGGCTCTCTTTATCAAGGCGCAAGCTGATCTCTCCATCTACCGAGACCATGATGAGGCTCAAGATGCAGATAATAGAGCGCACGAGAAGAGCCTATCGTTCCGCTTGGGTGTCGGTCATGACCTACAGCTCTGGCGGGGTCTCCACCTCACAGCATCGGCCACCGCATCACTCCGACGCCTTGTTTTACACCCAGGTAGCACTAATATCTCACTCGATTTGACACGCTCACACCCGACCTATTCGATAGGGATCGGAGCGGAGTTGGCACCTCGATGGCGCTTCACGAAGAGGGTTGGATTACGCTTACCTCTCGGTATAGACTACTATCCCTCGTCTCATTATTGGACTACTCCCCTGCAAACACTCAGGCTCAGCCCCTACTCGTTCTATGGAGGCACGGCACTCGAAGTCTATTTATAGTACCGCCGTGTCTTCTACTCATTCACTCCGAAATCTTATTACGTTATGACTTGGTATTATCTCATGCCTGTGATCTTCATCTTAGGAATCATCGGCATTGCTCTTGAGGAGCAAATCAAGATTAACAAGACCGCTACAGCGCTGCTCACCGCTGTTGTGCTTTGGTCCATCCTACTCATCGACACTGATATTGCCTCAGTGACAGAGGGATTTCATAAGTTCCTCTCCTCCTGCGCTCTCTCGCCAGCCGAAGATAGAGGTCTATCCGACTACCTCTCCCTCAAGCTCACCGAGCACCTCGGTGACGTATCGAGTACCCTCTTCTTCGTCCTTAGCTCGATGGTACTCGTCAGTACGATCGATACCTACGGGGGCTTCAAGTCGGTGGCGAAGATCGTCGCCACGACAAATAAGCGAGCCCTATTGTGGCGCGTCGCTATCGCCTCGTTCTTCTTCTCGGCCTTCCTCGACAACCTCGCTGCAGCTATTGTCATCATCGCTGTCCTCCGCCGTCTGGTGCCTGACACGACCGACCGAATGAAGTACGCCTGCATCAGCATCATCGCCTGTAATGCAGGGGGATCGTGGTCGCCTATCGGGGATGTAACCACCCTGCTGCTGTGGAACAATAGCCGTATCACCCCGTACTTCCAAATCTTCCACCTCGTCATCCCAGCCTTCGTCAACATGGTCGTGCCAACCCTCTTAGCGCACTACTTCCTCTTCAAGAAGGGAGCACAGCTTCGCGCACAGCCCGATGTTCCAGAGGACGCATTAGATGATATTCTGCCCCAGCATACACGTATCGTGGTGCTTATCTTGGGGATTCTGTCGCTGATGCTCGTACCTATCTGGCAGACGTTCTTCGATGTCCCAGCCTTCATGGGGGTCATCTTTGGGCTGGTCATCGTATGGATCTACACCGAACTGATGTTCTTCCGCTTCAAGAAGCGTCTGGAGGATGCGAGCGAACTCCGTGTTACTTCGCTCCTCAACCGTGCCGACCTGACGACTATCTTCTACTTCCTCGGCATCTTGATGTCTGTAGCAGCCCTCATCGAAGGGGGGCAACTCGCAGCAGCCTCCACACGTGTCACTGCTCTCATTCCCAATACAGGACTCTTGGCAGCCATTATAGGTGTACTCTCCTCGATGCTGGACAACGTAGCTCTCGTCGCCGCTGTCCTCGGGATGTATCCACTGGAGACCTCAGGAGCGATCACGCCCTTCGTCGTCAATGGGTCCTTCTGGGTCTTCCTCGCTTACTGTGCTGTCACGGGGGGTAGCCTTCTGATCATCGGATCGGCTACAGGCGTCACGGTGATGGGGCTCGAAGGGATTAGCTTCGGCTACTACTTCAAGCGGTTTAGCCTCTTAGCATTAGCTGGCTATATCGCAGGGGCGGTCGTCTATCAGCTCATATCCCTTGTCTTTTAGCACCTAAAGTGCCAGAAGTCAGCTGGACACCTCTACAGCTTGCCACCCTCCCCCCTCTCAAGCGGTGGTGGCAAGCCCTGTCCAGGCATTCTCCAACGCACTCCATATACACCATCAATAAAGCCATTCACCGATTACATCATACGCCCAAGTCCTTTCACTACCTTTGCAGGTAGATAAGCTATAATTATTCATCACCTCTAACCCTTCTATAGAATAATGAAGAAGTTCATCCTCGCCGCAGCATGTATCTTTGCGCTCGGCACCAGCCTCTCTGCAAAATGTCCAGCCAAAACGGACTCAGTAAAGAAAGAAGTAGCAGCCAAGAGTGGTGCTACGAAGCAAGCTCATTCAGCTCAGTGCTGCTCGGGTAAGACGAAGCAATGTGACTGCACTGCAGGTGCAGCTTGCTCAACTCCCGAAGGAGCTAAGGTATGCGAAGCCCACCATGCAGCTGTAGCTCAAGACTCTGTCAAGGCTTGCTGCAAGGCAGACGGCAAGCACGCTAAGGCAGAAAATAAGTCCTGCTGCAAGCATGATGCTGTAGCTCCTCAAGACTCAACCAAGTCCTGCTGCAAGGCAGACGGCAAGCAAGCCAAGGGTGAAAAGAAGGCTTGCTGCAAGCGTGATATGAAGAAGGGCGAGAAGAAGTCCTGCTGCCAAAAGAAGTAAACCACGCCAATAGTCACACTACTCTTCCAGCGAAGAGAGAGAAGCCCTGGGTACACAGCTGTGTGCGCAGGGCTTCTTATTTACCTATGAGAGAGCGGTAATGCACTGCAACCACTTCCAATACCTTCCCCCCACCTATCCGCTGAGCGAGGTAAAGGCTCTTCGGAGACCGTGCAACGGTCTCCTACTAACGAGAGGCAAAGAAAGATCGTAAGAAGTAAAAGAAAAAGGCTACCTTTGTGGGCGAAATGAGTGCCCCGATGGTGGGACGTGGATAGATTTGAGATGCTTGCAACCACGAGAAAAAATGCTAAACCCGTCGTCCAGACAGAGACTATATCTTAGCTCTTCGACCTTACGACAGACTTAGCTCCTCGACCTTGGTTGCCTTCAGACAAAGCAGCTGAGGTCTTTTCATATCTACTTGCAGGGACTCTGGACATATTCAACCAACCTACCCAATTACTATAAGATGAGTTATCTCTTCACCTCGGAGTCCGTCTCCGAAGGACACCCCGACAAGGTAGCCGACCAGATATCGGATGCCATCCTCGACCATTTCATGGCGCTTGATCCACACTCTAAGGTAGCATGCGAGACGCTCGTCACCACAGGTCAAGTCGTCTTAGCAGGCGAAGTCAAGAGCGATGCCTACGTAGAGCTACAAGATATAGCCCGTGACGTCATCCGCGAGATCGGCTACAACAAGAGTGCCTACTGCTTCGATGCCGACAGCTGCGGTGTCCTCTCTGCCATCCACGGTCAGAGTGCCGACATCAACCGCGGAGTCGAGCGCACCGCTCCCGAGGAGCAGGGCGCAGGCGACCAAGGGATTATGTTTGGCTATGCCTGCCGTGAGACTCCTTCGCTGATGCCTCTCACGCTCGACCTCTCCCACGCACTCCTCGAAGAGCTGGCTCACATTCGCAAGGAAGAGCTTCATCTCATGCCCTACCTTCGCCCCGATGCCAAGAGCCAGGTAACGGTAGAGTACTCCGAGGAAGGTAAGCCTCAGCGTATCGACACCATCGTCATCAGCACCCAGCACGATGACTTCATCCAGCCCACGGACGCCACGGCCGAAGCGCAGGCTGTAGCCGACGCTACGATGCAAGCACGTATCACCGAGGATATCCGCCGTGTACTCCTTCCCCGTGTCTTGGCACGCTATCCCGAAGAGGTACAGCGCGCCTTCGATAGTGAGACGAAGCTGTTGGTAAACCCCACAGGTAAGTTCGTCATCGGTGGTCCGCACGGAGATACGGGTCTCACGGGGCGCAAAATCATCGTCGACACCTATGGAGGTAAAGCTGCTCATGGAGGAGGTGCCTTCTCGGGCAAAGACCCCTCAAAGGTGGACCGCTCGGCAGCTTATGCAGCACGCCACATAGCTAAGAACCTCGTCGCAGCAGGCATAGCAGACGAAGTCCTCGTACAGCTGGCCTATGCCATCGGAGTAGCCGAGCCCATCAGTATCTTCATCGATACGAATGGCACCAGTCACCTCGCCCTCAGCGATGCCGAAATAGCACAGCGTGTAGGCAAGCTCTTCGACCTCCGTCCCTACGCCATCGAGCAGCGTCTGAAGCTCCGTGCACCTATCTACCGTGAGACGGCCAGCTATGGGCACTTCGGCCGTGAGCCTCGCAAGGTCACGAAGCAGTTCAGCACCAACAGCCGTGGCAACCTCACCCTCGAAGTAGAGCTCTTCACCTGGGAGAAGCTCGACTACGTCGATACCCTGCGCCAGAGTTTCGGTCTCTAACAGCCCTATTTCATAGCACTTCGCCCCGATGTAGCCTCTATGATGAGAGCAACATCGGGGCGAGCTGTTTCCGCTTTTTTGCTTATCTTTGTGCGCAGAGCAGAGCCACCGAGGCTCCGCCAAGCAACAATCATCTCTGCAATGAAACTGAGGACTTCGCTCCCTGCGAGCGACACAAGATATAAGAAAGCCGTACGTCAAGCTCTGCTTGATATGCGGTTTTTTCTTTTTTATCTACCCAAATAAATCACCTCACCATACCACCACAAAGTACCCATCCTATGCAAGACTACAAGAGAGCTACCCTAATCCTCGATGACGGAAGTCGCTTCGAGGGGTATTCCTTCGGTTACGAAGCCCCCGTAGCAGGTGAAGTCGTCTTCAATACCGCCATGACTGGCTACACTGAGAGCTTCACCGACCCCAGCTATCGTGGACAGATACTCGTGATGACCTACCCTCTCGTTGGGAACTATGGGGTTCCCTCCCCCAAGCATGATGAGCATGGCATCGCCTTCTTCCGCGAAAGCGATGAGATACATCCCTTAGGAGTCATCGTCTCTGACTACTCCGAAGAGCACAGCCACTGGAACTCCGAAGGCTCTCTTGGAGACTGGCTCCGCCGTGAGCAGGTCTTTGGTCTCACAGGCATCGATACACGCGAGCTGGCTAAGACCCTCCGTGAAAAAGGCTCGATGAAGGGTAAGATAATCTTAGAAGGTGGCGAAGATATTCCCTTCGATGATCCAAATGCACGCAACCTCGTCGCCGAAGTATCCCCTAAGGAAGTTACTATCTATGGCAATGGTCCTAAGAAGGTCGTCCTCGTCGACTGCGGAGCGAAGAACAACATCGTCCGCAACTTGATCCGTCCCGAGGTCACGCTCTACCGCGTACCCTGGGACTATGACTTCAATCAGATTGACTTCGATGGACTCTTCCTCTCCAATGGGCCAGGCGACCCTAATATGTGCAGCATCACGGTCGAGCACATCCGCAAGGCACTTCTCAAGGAGAAGCCCATCTGTGGTATCTGCATGGGCAACCAGCTCCTGGCAGCGGCCTCTGGAGCAAAGGTCAGCAAGATGAAGTACGGACACCGTAGCCACAACCAGCCCGTCCGCGAGGTAGGCACGAATCGCTGCTTCATCACCAGCCAAAACCACGGCTATGCTGTAGATGCTTCGACCCTAGGTGAAGGGTGGCGCGAGAAGTATGTCAATCTCAACGACGGCACGAACGAAGGTATTTGCCACGAGCGACTCCCCTACTTCTCGGCCCAGTTCCACCCCGAGGCCTGCAGTGGACCTACCGATACGCTCTTCATCTTCGAAGAGTTCTTCCACCTACTTTAATCCCTTCATACCACGAGACAATGATTGACAAGAATAAGATACAGAAGGTGCTGCTCCTCGGTTCGGGAGCACTGAAGATTGGTGAAGCTGGCGAGTTCGACTACTCAGGTTCACAAGCCCTCAAGGCTATGCGAGAGGAGGGAATCCATACCGTCTTAGTCAACCCCAATATCGCTACGGTACAGACGTCCGAAGGGATTGCAGATGAGATCTACTTCCTTCCTGTCACCCCCTTCTTCATTGAAAAGGTCATCGAGAAGGAGCGTCCTCAGGGCATTCTCCTGGCCTTTGGAGGACAGACCGCCCTCAACTGCGGTGTAGCCCTCCACCAAAATGGTGTACTTGAGAAGTACAATGTCGCCGTCCTCGGTACGCCTGTCGAGGCCATTATGAACACCGAAGACCGTGACCTCTTCGCTCGCAAGCTCGACGAGATCAGCGTCAAGACCATACAGAGCCATGCCGTAGAGACGACCGAAGATGCACGACGTGCCGCCCAAGAGCTTGGCTACCCTGTCATCATCCGTGCCGCCTACGCCCTCGGTGGCTTAGGAAGTGGCTTCTGTGACAACGAGGCGGAGCTGGATGAACTATGTAGCAAAGCCTTCGCCTTCTCGCCACAGGTCCTCGTAGAGAAGAGCCTCAAGGGCTGGAAGGAAGTCGAGTACGAAGTGGTACGTGACTGCTACGACAACTGTATCACCGTCTGTAATATGGAGAACTTCGACCCGCTCGGCATCCACACCGGTGAGAGTATCGTCGTGGCTCCTTCGCAGACGCTGACGAACAACGAATACCACAAGCTCCGTGAGATAGCTATCCGCATCGTCCGCCACATCGGCATCGTCGGGGAGTGTAATGTGCAGTACGCCCTCGACCCTGAGAGCGAAGACTACCGTGTCATCGAAGTCAATGCCCGCCTATCACGTTCCTCGGCCTTAGCCTCCAAGGCTACGGGCTACCCTCTGGCCTTTGTCGCTGCGAAGCTCGGCTTAGGCTACGGTCTCTTCGAGCTAAAGAACTCCGTGACACGCACCACGCCCGCCTTCTTCGAGCCTGCACTGGACTATGTCGTGTGCAAGATCCCTCGCTGGGACTTGGGAAAGTTCCACGGTGTCTCGCGTGAACTTGGCAGTAGCATGAAGTCGGTCGGTGAGGTAATGGCCATCGGTCGCACCTTCGAGGAAGCCATACAGAAGGGTCTGCGTATGATCGGGCAAGGGATGCACGGCTTCGTAGGCAACAACACGAAGGAGATCCCCTTGACCGACTTAGATCAAGCCCTCAAAGCTCCTACCGACACACGCGTCTTCGCCATTAGCCAAGCCCTAAGTGCTGGCTACAGTATTGAAGAGATCCACGCACTGACAAAGATCGACTGCTGGTTCCTCGACAAGCTCCAGAGCATCGTCCGCACCTCGCAGGAGCTGGAGCAAGTAGCCAACATCAGTGCCCTTCCCCACCAGCTACTCCTACGCGCCAAGCGTCAGGGCTTCTCGGACTTCCAGATCGCACGCTTCATCCTCGCAGCGCAAGGTGTGAAGGTCGGAGATAAGGAAGCACTGGCCGTACGCTCACAGCGTAAGCAGCTCGGCATCGTCCCTGTCGTCAAGCAGATCGACACGCTCGCAGCTGAATATCCAGCAGAGACGAACTACCTCTACCTCACCTATAGTGGCACGCACAACGACATCTCCTATGAAGGGGATGGTCGCTCTGTAGTCGTCCTCGGCTCGGGAGCTTATCGTATCGGTAGCTCAGTCGAGTTCGACTGGTGCGGCGTCAATGCCCTGCACACCATCCGTGAGCAAGGCTACCGCTCGGTGATGATCAACTACAACCCCGAGACCGTCAGCACGGACTACGACATCACCGACCGTCTGTACTTCGATGAGCTGACCTTTGAGCGTGTCTTAGACATCCTCGAGCTGGAGACCCCACGTGGTGTCATCCTCTCCACAGGCGGTCAGATACCGAATAACCTTGCGCTCAAGCTCCATTCGCAGCGCATCCCCATCCTCGGGACGCAGGCCGAAGACATCGACAACGCCGAAGACCGCCACAAGTTCTCCGCTATGCTGGACGAGCTTAGCATTGACCAGCCTCGCTGGCAGGAACTGACGAGTCTCTCCGATATCGACCAGTTCATCGCCGAAGTGGGCTTCCCCGTACTGGTGCGTCCGAGCTACGTTCTCTCGGGGGCAGCGATGAATGTCTGCTCCAACCAAGAGGAGCTCTATCGCTTCCTCGAGCTCGCAGCCGATGTCTCCAAGGAGCACCCTGTCGTCGTAAGCCAGTTCATCGAGCACGCTAAGGAAGTCGAGATCGATGCCGTCGCCCAGCGTGGAGAGATTATCGCCTACGCCATCAGCGAGCATATCGAGTTCGCAGGGGTGCACTCGGGTGATGCTACGATTCAGTTCCCTGGGCAGAAGCTCTATGTAGAGACAGTACGCCGCATCAAGCGCATCAGCCGTCAGATCGCCGAAGCACTGCACATCTCTGGGCCGTTCAACATTCAGTTCCTCGCCAAGGGTAATGAGATCAAGGTCATCGAATGTAACCTCCGCGCCTCACGTAGCTTCCCCTTCGTGAGCAAGGTGCTCAAGATTAACTTCATCGAGCTGGCCACACGCATCATGCTTGGGCAGCGTGTAGAGAAGCCCAATAAGAGTGCCTTCGACCTCGACTATGTCGGGATCAAGGCATCGCAGTTCTCCTTCGCTCGTCTACAGAAGGCCGATCCTGTCCTCGGTGTCGATATGATGAGTACGGGGGAAGTCGGTTGCCTCGGAGACGATACGAACGAGGCCGTGCTGAAGTCAATGCTCTCTGTCGGCTATCGCATCCCCGAGCGTTCTGTCCTGCTCTCTACGGGTGGGTACAAGCAGAAGGTCGATATGCTCGACGCCGCACAGCTCCTGCACAGCAAGGGTTACACGCTCTACGCCACGCAGGGTACGCACGATATGCTTGCGGAGAATGGCATTCCCTCCACTCTGGTCTTCTGGCCCACGGATGAAGGGAAGCACCCTCAAGCCCTCGATCTACTGCACGAGCGCAAAATTGATATGGTAGTGAACATCAACAAGAACCTCACCGCTGGTGAGCTCACCAACGGCTATCGTCTGCGCCGTGCTGCCATCGATCTCAATATTCCTCTGCTGACGAATGCGCGCTTAGCATCGGCCTTCATCACCGCCTTCTGTACGCTCCCCATCGAAGAGTTACAGATCAAGAGCTGGGCTGAATACAAGTAAGCTCCCTAAACACATCGCACTGCCTCTCCCTCTGAGTCTCCTATGGTGTCACTCAGAGGGAGAGGCTTTTTTATAGGGCTACCAGCCACGTCCGCCCCTTACTAAGCCACTCGATCACTATAGCCTCACTCGTACAAGCACCATTGCTCGGCGATTTGACCTATAGTGGTCAGCGCAGTGATCAGTAGTGTTCGCTACCACCGACCCATAGTGATCTGCTCGCCGACCACTACTGCTCACCCCCATCTTCTACGCACGATGCTATGGCCTCCAGCCGACCATCCTCCTCCACTGCGATACCGCTCACATGACGAAGCTATAAATGGTAGTATCTTTGTAGCACTCCAGTGCGACTCTCCGCACCATCTACAAGCTAAGCAAGCTACTACTTATGCGCATCCTGACCATCATACCTGCTCGCTACGCCTCGACCCGATTTCCAGGCAAACCCCTCGTAGATATCGGGGGCAAACCTATGATCATCCGTGTCGTGGAGCGCGCCCTCTCCGTGTGCCCTGACGTCGTCGTTGCCACCGATGACGAGCGCATCTTCACCACAGTTACTGAGCGTGGCTACCGTGCAGTGATGACGTCTCCCGACCATCAGTCTGGGACGGAGCGTTGCCTCGAAGCCTACCAGCTCCTCGGTCAGCCAGCAGATATACTCATCAACCTGCAGGGAGATGAGCCCTTCATCGCCGACGAACAGATCCAGCTCCTCATCTCGGCCTTCGATGACCCCTCCGTGGACTTGGCTACCTTAGCCCAGGCCTTCCCCCCGACAGCCAGCAACGAAGAGCTCGCCAACCCGAACGCTGTCAAGCTCGTTCGCAGTGAGCGCACGGGCTATGCCCTCTACTTCAGTCGCTCCGTCATCCCTTATCTGCGTGCTGTGGACGGCCCTTGGGCGAAGACACATACCTTCCTCAAGCACATCGGACTCTACGCCTTCCGCACCTCTATCCTTCCACAGATACAGAGCCTTCCGAGCTCCACACTCGAGGAGAGCGAACGGCTGGAGCAACTGCGCTGGCTCGAAGCTGGGCTACGCATCCGCGTCATGCTCTCTGATCAGGAATCTATCGGTATCGATACTCCCGAAGACCTCAAGCGACTTCCTCTCTAACGCCTTGCCAATGCCTCTCCTGTGATCGACCAGCAGACCCGACAGCGCATCCTCGACTCCGCACAGATCCTCGATGTCGTCAGCGACTTCATTAGCCTACGCCGCCAAGGGGTAAGCTACGTAGGTCTGTGTCCCTTCCACAGCGACAGAAACCCTTCCTTCTACGTCAATCCAGCCAAGAATATCTGCAAGTGCTTCTCTTGTGGAGAAGGGGGTACGCCCCTGAACTTCATCATGAAGCACGAGCAGCTCTCCTACTCGGATGCCCTAAAATATCTGGCGAAGAAGTACAATATCGAGGTCGTAGAGCGTGAGGAAACAGAAGAAGAGAAGCAGCGCAACAACGAGCGCGAAAGCCTCTTCGTCATCAACGACTACGCAGCAAAGTACTTCCAGCGACAGCTCCACGAGAGCGAGGAGGGGCAAAGTATCGGGCTGGCTTACTTCCGTGAACGTGGGATCCGTCCTGAGACCATTGAGAAGTTCGGTCTGGGCTATTCCCCCGAGTCCAAGACCGCCTTCACAGAAGAAGCGCTCAAGTCTGGATATCCGCTCAAGCGTCTCTCCGAAGTCGGTCTATCCATAGAATACGAAGACCATCCAGGCAAAGCCATCGACCGCTTCCGTGGTCGTGTCATCTTCCCCGTGCGTAATCTTAGCGGTCGCTTCGTCGCCTTCGGGGGGCGCGTGATGAGCAAGACGAGCAAGACCGCCAAGTACGTCAACTCTCCCGAAAGCCTCATCTACTCGAAGAGCCGTGAGCTCTACGGCCTCTATTGGGCGAAGAGTGCCATCGCCAAACAAGGGAAATGCTACCTCGTCGAAGGCTACACGGATGTCCTCTCGATGCACCAATCAGGCATTGAGAATGTAGTTTCCTCCTCGGGTACCGCTCTGACGATCGACCAGATACGCCTCATCCGCCGCTTCACCACGACCATCACCGTCCTCTATGATGGCGATGCCGCAGGGATCAAAGCTGCACTGCGTGGGATTGATCTCTTGCTCGAAGAGGGCTTCCGCATCAAGGTCGTCCTGCTCCCCGATGGCGAAGACCCGGACTCCTTTGCTCGCAGTCACAGCAATAGCGAACTACAGCAGTACTTAGACGAACACGAGACGGACTTCATTCACTTCAAGATAGATCTCTATCACGAAGAGATGGAGCGTGATCCTCTGCGTCGGGCAGAGCTCATCTCCGACATCATGCGCAGCATTGCGCTCATCCCCGACAGCATCCAGCGTGCCGTCTTCATCCAAAGCTCTTCCTCCGCCCTCAAGATGAGCGAAGAGCTTCTACAGACCGAGGTGAATAAGCTACGCCGTCAGGGCGTGACCGCTCAGGGATTCACTTCGCCCCAGCGTACGCCTGCGGCAGCTCCTTCACCTACGCCAGACCCGACGCCTTCGCCCACCCTTGAGGTCACACCTGCGCAGACTCCCCCTACTTCGGATGAAGCGCTTAGCCCGCTTGTTGTAGAAGAGAGCATCGAGCCCTTCGAGCGCGAACTGATGCAGCTCCTACTTCTCTACAGCGCACAGACCATCATCATCCCACGGGGTATGGGCACACCCGAGTACGAAGGTGAGGTCTATCCCGAGCAAGACACCGCCTTTCTCCTCTCCGCCTTCGTAGAGCGTGAGATCCTCTTGGTCGGTGCTGACGAGATGTACTCACCCCTCTTTGCGCGCTTTATGACAGAGCTGCGTAGTGAGTGCTTAGAGGTACAGATAGATCCTGCAACCTTCTTCGCTAACCACCCCGAGGCTCCACTCCGTGAGATCACCACAAGCCTCTTAGCCGAGAGTGAGCTATTAGAATATCGCCCCGACCAAGACCTGCAAATCGCAGGAAGTGGAGGAGGATTTACCGCCAGCATCCTCAGTGAAGAGGAGGAGCGCGAGGAAGAAGCTCGCAAGGAAGCACGCTACTTGGGCTCGCTGACCTTACGTGCTTGCAACAGCTACAAGATGGCACTACTGGTGCGCTTCATCAACGAATACCACCAGAGGATCAAGCAAGCCCAGCGCACAGGTGACAGTGCGACCATCCTCGAATGTATGAGCGAAATCAACCGCCTCAATATAGAGAAGCGCCACCTCTCCGACCTCCTCGGAGAGCGTACCATCGTGGGGTAAGGCATTACCCAGCAACGAGAAGGGCGCAGACTTCTGATAAAGTCTGCGCCCTTCTCGTGTAAAGACACGTACCGCTCTCTTCGATTAAAGCGGATCTACATCGAAGTAAATCTGTAGTCGCTTACTCTCGGGTAGCGCAAGCCTTAGTTGCTGCAAAGCCGATGCAAAGGCAGCACGTTCCTCTCGATAGGACTGCTGGAAGGGACGACGGATGACTATCTGGCGCAGGTAATATCCTTCGAGGCGTGCTACTGAGGGGATCTGTGGGGAGGTGACACGCTCCTGAGGCAAAAGTCCCTTGAGGTACTGCGAGAGCACTAAGGAAGCCGAGGCTAATAGACGCTCATCTTTTCCTCGTAGCCAAAGGTGCGTCAGGCGTGTGAAGGGAGGAAAGTTCGTTGCCTCGCGCTCCGCAAGCACGTCCGAGATGAAGGCATCATAGTCACCTGTGCGCAGCGATTGAATGAAGGTTTGCTCCGTGCTATTAGTCTGGATCAGGTAGCGAGGACAGTCATTCTCTGGGGCACATGAACGTAAGCGGAGCTGGTAGAGTAGCTGATAGGCACGCTCCTCAGAGCGGAAGTCAGGCACACCCAAGACGGCATCCAGCTGCACCACTGCTATTAACCCGATGCCCTCCCAGATTGGCTGATTGCGAATGAGCTGCGTACCCAAGAGAATCTCTGCACTCCCCGATTCGATCTGCTCCAATAGCTCCATATGCTTCTTTTGCGAGGAGAAGGTATCGCTATCGATACGCAGGACTTCATAAGCAGGAAGTCTCTCTTTAAGTTCCTCCTCCACGCGCTCGATGCCATAGCCCACTTGACGAAGTGCAGGCTTCTGTCCCACTTTCGTCGTCACCTCCGTAGCTCCACAAGTGGGACAGGCTTCGGGCAAAGCGGTCACATAGCCACAGTAATGGCAGAGGAGAGCAGCACGCGTGCGGTGGTAAGTAAGGCTCACATCACAGTGCGGACACAGTAGGCGCGTCTGGCAAGCATCGCACGTCACGTAGGGTGCATAGCCACGGCGATTCTGCAGGAGCAAGACCTTCTTGCCTCGTGCTATCGTGGAGCGGATCTCATCGATGAGGTAAGAGGTCAGCGTATGCCCCCACTCCACCTCACGTATCTGGCGCAGACGCTTGAGGTCAATCGCCTCAATGGAGGGCAAGACAAACTGGGATGCAGGCGAACTGAGCAAAGAAGACTCCTCAGGTCTCACGAGCTGGTACTTCCCTCGTAGGGCGTGGAAGAGCACTTCCGCCGAAGGTGTGAGGGTGGCAAGCAAGACTTTCGCCCCTGCTTGGTGTGCCCTCCAGAGAGCTACATCTCGAGCGTGATAGCGTGGAGCGACCAGCTGTTGCTTGTAGAGATATTCCTGTTCCTCGTCGATGATGACCAGCGACAAGCGTGATAGAGGTACATAGATAGCCGAGCGTGTCCCCACGACCAAGGCGGGAGTCTCAAGCTGAGCAAGACGCAGGAACGTCTCCACACGCACCGCCTCCCCGATGAGCGTATGATAAGGATAGTAATTCGCCCCTGCCACCTCGGCAAGACGCTGCATAAAGCCAACCGCCGAAGGGACGGAATGCACCGAGGGAGTCAAGTAAAGAACCTGACCGCCACGCTCCAAAGTGGCGGCTATTTGACCCAAAATGTAGGCTTCTTTATCCTCTGCCGTACGCCCATAGTAGAGCGTCACTGGGTGCGTCAAGGGAGTAACTTCCGCTATCGAGGGGAGCTCTCTTCCCTCACCTTGCAGCTGCTTCAGTCGGCTGACGGGCTCTAACACCTGCTGTAAAACGCCCTTCTCGATGAGAGCACGCAGGGAAGCATCTCCTTTGAGAATGGCTTCAAGTAAGGCCGTGCGGTGCAAAGTACCCAAGTAATCTTGCCCCGTAGCTTCGAGCTCGTGGAGAAAGGCCATCAGTAGCTCCGCCTGCCGTGGTGCACGCGCTAAGCCTTCGACCAGCGAAGACAATGCCCCTTCGTCCGTCTGATACTCGGGGGAAAGGCGGAGATAACGAGCGAGCTTGGGGCGGTAGCGAGGCTGCAAGGCTTCCTCGGTACGAATTGCCCCAAGCTCGATCAGTCGAAGAAGCGGACGAGTAAGTCTCCGTCCGATGATGCGCTCCAGCTGCTCTGCGGTCATCGTCCCCTTCTCTCCTAAGGTATCTAAGAGGTACATCTCTGCCTCTGAGAGAGCTTCCTCCGCTACGAAGTTCTCCACGAGCGAGAGCATCGTCTTACTCTCGGGAAGCAACCCTGAGGGGAGCGCATCCCGAAGGATCGAGCCCATCGGACAGGCATAATAGTAAGCCATCCACTCCCATTGGCGCAGCATCTCAGCAGGAAGGATGGGCGCAGCATCGAGGACTTGCTCCACCTCCTTGCAGGTGGTTGCCTCTGCTTCTCGGTCGATCGAAAAGACCACCCCTGTATAGTATCGCTTTCCACCAAAGGGCACGACGACACGACAGCCAGCGCCGAAGTCAGGCGTCGCACCAATCAATTGCTCTGGGACGGCATAGCTAAACAGCCCCTCCAAAGCCAAAGGGATGATGACCTCGATGCGAATCATAGAGTAAGATGGGGCGAAGAAGAGAGCTCTGTAAGCGCAGCGATCAGCAGGTCATTCTCCTCAGGTCGCTGCGTGGCGATACGGATGGTCGGAGCTGAATACCCGAAGTTGGTAGCATCACGCACCAAGAGTCCATAGCGCAGAGCCAAGAGGGACTTGAGTGCTTCCCCTGTGGGAATCGAAGGATGTGTACAGCCTACGAGGAAGAAATGCGTCTCTGTAGGCTGAGGCTCGAAGTAAGGAAGTGCATCAATCGCATTCCACAGCCGCCTGCTCTCAGCAAAGAGCTGATCTCTATCTAATAGATGGGGGAAATGATGCTTCACGATCCACTCTCCTGCGGCTATAGCGAGCGAACCGACAGACCACGGAGCAGCGTAGGCACTTAGTCGCTGGATGACTTCACTCGCTGCCATCACATAGCCCAAACGCAAGCCAGGCATTGCATAGCGTTTCGTCAGTGAAGCCACAAAAATGACATTCGGGAAGCGGTGTATCGTCTCGCTGGGGTCTGGGAGCAATGCCTCAGTGAAATAGCTGTACGAGCTATCAATGACAAAGTAAATATGGGGGTAACGCGTCCAGAGTGACTCTAAGAACTCCTGCGGATAGACCTTCCCCGTAGGGTTATTAGGGGAGCAAAGCCAATAGACACCTGCAGGAGCATCGTGCTGTGGCTCAAAGGTCTCCAGCTGCACCTGCTGACGAGCGAAGAGACTTCCTGCATCCTTATACTCGCTGAAGGTCGGGTCTGGACTATAATAGTGCACCAGATCACGGTAGGCTTGCGCCAAGAGGTAGATTCCTTCGGTAGCACCGCTGGTCATCAGCACTTCGCTGACATCGAGTCTATGATGAGCGGCGAGTGCAGCCGCCAGGGAAGAAGCCGTTGGCTCGGGATACGAACCGATACGATCTACCTCTCCTCGCAAGTGTTCACGCAAAGCCGTTGGGATAGTGAGGCTCGTCACATTAGAACTGAAATTTGCACGTATCCCCTCGTAGCGATGCAGGTCGTCGCCGTGTCCGTCTCTCATCGTTCGAGCAATTGATAGATACGCTGTAGGTCTACGTGCTGGCGAAGGTGAGCAGCGAGCTTGTCGTACTGCGCCTCCTTGAAGGTCGCATAGTCTTGCCCAACGCCCTGCTGCTTAATGCGCTCGGCAAAGGGTGCAAGGAGTCGCTCTATGAAGGCTTCGTTATCCAAGATGCCGTGCAGGTAGGTACCCATACACTGCTCACCGACACAATAGCCTTCAAGCCGACCATCAGACATCTTCACCAAGGGAGAGGGCTCGAAGCCCTCAACGACACGACTTCTCCCCATATGGATCTCATAGCCACGGCAGGGGATATCACTGCCCATCAGGGTAAAGGTCGCTTGTGTCGTCACCTTCTCTGCGGCCATCTCTGTAGCTATGGGAAGTAAGCCTAAGCCAGGTAAGCGCGTCAAGTCTCCCTCTACACCATCAGGGTCATATACCTCCTGACCCAGGATCTGATACCCACCGCAGATACCGAGGATGGTCTTCCCTGAGCGATGTGCACGGATGATCGCTTGTGCCACGCCATTGCGTCGCAGCTCATATAGATCGGAGAGCGTACTCTTGCTTCCAGGCACGATAATGATATCTGCCTGCTGAAGCTCCTCCACATTGTTCGTATAGAAGAGGTGCACACGCTCGTCTTGCTCGAGGCGTGCGAAGTCGGTGTAATTAGATATGTAGCGTAGGAGAACGACCGCTACATTGACCTTACCTTGCTGGGCAGAGAAAGCACGCTTGGAGAGTGCCACCGAGTCTTCTTCCTCGATATGCACGTCATTCATATAGGGGACGACTCCCAAGACAGGGACACCACAGAGCGACTCCAAGAGCTGTCTACCCTCGTCAAAGAGACGCAGATCACCACGGAACTTATTGATGATAACCCCGACAATCAGCTTCCTCCACTCAGGCTTCTGCAGCATGATGGAGCCGTAGACCGAGGCGAAGACTCCCCCACGATCAATGTCTGCCACGAGGATAACACGAGCACCAGCGTAGGCTGCCATCGGCATATTCACGATGTCCGAATCCTGGAGGTTGAGCTCAGAGATACTCCCTGCTCCCTCGAGAACAATAGGATTGTAGCGTGCAGCTAAGCGGTCAAAGGCTGCGTGCACTTCGCCACGAAGCTCCCCACGTCCCACCGTGCGGAAGTATTGGTACGCATCTTTATTCCCAATAGGACGACCGTGCAGGACGACTTGCGAAGTCTTGTCCGAACTGGGCTTCAGAAGCACGGGATTCATATCCGTATGGCAAGGGATACCAGCAGCCTCAGCCTGTACCGCTTGAGCACGGCCAAGCTCCAGTCCATCGGCCGTCACGAAGGAGTTAAGGGCCATATTCTGCGCCTTAAATGGAGCTGGATGATAGCCGTCCTGCTTAAAAATCCGACAAAAGCCAGCCGTCAGGATGCTCTTTCCCACATCACTTCCCGTGCCAACGAGCATCAGCGGAGCCAAGCCGTCGCATGTCATTTTATCCATTATTCTCAGAGGTAGGCACTTGCTTCTTCTTACGTTTGTAGCTGAAGGCCTGCCAGCGGTCTTCTGGCCACCCCTGCTGCTGCATCTCCCATTTGGCGGAGACGAAGAGCCAATCACTCATTCGATTGACCCAAGGGATGAGACCTTCGGGAAGCGGATCCAGCCGCTCTAAGGTCCACAGACGGCGTTCTGCTCGTCTGGCCACGGTACGAGCCAACTGCATCTCAGCCGAGAGGATCGTCCCGCCAGGAAGGATGAAGAAACCATTGTCGGGTATTTCGGCCATCAGACGTGCCGTCTCCGTCTCCAGGTCTTCTACCCACGTTAGGTCGAAGTGATTGGGATTCTCACCACGTCGCTCGCTACGTGTTGCGATGAGGCTCATCGCCTGCATGATGCGCATCTGCACCTCTCCATAGAAGCGGTGACGAGGGTCATCGGGAGAGATATGGGCGCGTATCAGGCCGAGGTGTGCGTTCAATTCATCCATCGCACCGTTGGCTTCGATGCGTGGATCGTCTTTGGGGACGCGTTCACCACCGAATATTCCAGTGGTTCCCTTGTCTCCGGTCTTGGTCATTATTCTTGCCATTACTTACCGTGTCAGCTTGAGGATGTGGGGCAACATCGCCCCGACAAAAATAGCGCAATTCCAGCGTATCCAGCCTGCACCGATGTACTTGCGCATACCGCCCTCCACCATAGTGAGTCAGAAGGAAGAAGCATCAAGCCACAGACGACGCACTACTGAAAAAGGTTGACAGCGGGACTACTGTAACCCTCTTCCACAGCTCCAATTACCCAGAAAGCAGTTTGGTGCTCCTGAAGTATATCCTTGAGAACTCTTATCTTTATCTTCAAGTCGAGAGATAAACAAGATGAATAAAACTGAGCCTTCCTCCATAATTACTATATATGCTCGCACCGCATCAGTGCATGCAAGCGCACTCATAACGAATCACTACTATAAAGGATATGCATAGACTCTATAGCTGGATCAGCTACTTGATGCTGGCATTTCTCGCCCTCTCTTTGGGGGCGTGCACGCCCAAAGAAGAGCAGGAAGAGACACCTCCTGTACAGCTTCTTCTACTCCAAGCTCAAAGCCTTTCGCGCCTCGAACTGGCGACAACTCAGCTACGTATTGTACTCAAGATTGATCCACACCGTGATGGTTTCTTGGGCTTTAAGAAGCTCTTCGGCTCAAAGGAGACACGTGTGGAGCTCCTCAGTCAAGCTGCAGCCTACTGCGATCTCTCCCTATTGACAGAGAAGAGTATCATACAGCAAGCCGACAGCACAGTAGACCTTTACCTCCCTCCGATTGAGCTGAAGCGTGAGCTGGACAACCTGCATCACAACGTCTTACAAGAACCTACAGGTCTGCGTCGTCGCCTATCGACCAACGAGCTTGACGAAATCATTCGCTCACGACAGGCGATGATTGACGGACTCATTGCCCAAGCATTGGAGCGCGAGCGTCCCACGCTTATCCGTACCGCTTCGGCTACGCTGAGTGAGAAGCTCCAGCCCATCTTCCGTGATCTTCGCCTCACGGTGCGCATTCACTTGGATGAAGCTGACGCCACCCTCCTTCCATCTACGAAGTCTACTACCCCATGATGAAGCTCTCTTGGCAAATCCTTCGCCCTATTCTTCTCCTTATCATATGTGTTGTGGCTGGGCTCTTTATCTATGATCACTTCTTCCGTCAGCCTCCTAAGCCCGAGGTGACGACCGAAGAACTACAGATGAAAGTCACCCAACGACTGCGCCTCATCACTGAGGAAATCTCCTACCGAAAGGATATCAACCTCTATGAAGCAGGGCAGCACGCCGTGGGAACGGCAGACCTCGTTGCTTACGTCAAGTATGATCTCGAGAAGCTCCACTTCTCGACTGTTGGCGATACGATCTACGTCAGTCTTCCTGCACCTGAGCTGGAGATAGGAAGGCGACCGGGGGGACATCACTCGGTGCGCTACTATTTAGATCGAGGTGGTCGCCTCGGTGAAGCCAGCGCAGATCGCGTGGCGATACATCGCTTTGATGAACGTATCCTGCATGATGCCGAGCAAGAAATACGCACCAGTGAACGCTATCTTCCCGAGGCACAGCAGCGTGCCGAGGCGCAGCTACAGCGCTTGCTCTCTGCCTTAGCGCCCCATCGAGCACTCCTTGTTGTCCCTGAGATCCACCTACCTCAAGGCGAACTACCAGCCTCTACCTCCACCTCTATTCCTTATGATCAGCGTCAATAACGTATCGGTATATTTCGGGGCAAAGCCCCTCTTTGATGACATCTCCTTCGTCATCTCCGCCAAGGAACGTATTGCCTTGGTGGGTAAGAATGGAGCAGGAAAGTCCACCCTGCTTAAGCTCCTGGCGGGTATTGGTGAGCCTACGGAGGGCGTCATCAGCCGTCCTAAGGGGATCAGTATCGGCTATCTACCTCAGGTGATGAAGACCAGTGACGAGCATACTGTCCTGGGCGAATGCCAGCAAGTCTTCAGCCATATCACAGAGCTGGAGGCGGAAGTGGAGCGTCTTGCCGAGGAGATGGCGACACGTACGGACTACGACAGCACAGACTATATGGAGCTCATTGAGCGACACGCCCAGCGATCCGACCAGCTACTGATGCACAGCACGGGAAGCATAGAAGCGAATATCGAGAAGACACTCCTCGGCTTAGGCTTCGAGCGTTCGGACTTCAATCGCCCCACGGCAGAGTTCTCTGGAGGATGGCGTATGCGTATCGAGCTGGCAAAGATCCTACTGCAAAGACCAGATGTCCTTCTGCTTGACGAGCCCACGAACCACCTCGACATTGAGTCCATTCGCTGGCTGGAGCGCTTCATCGCTTCGGGGTCGGCGGCCTTGGTACTCATCTCGCACGACCGTGCGTTTATCGATGCAACGACGAACCGTACCCTTGAGATTGAGTTGGGAAGACTGCACGACTACAAGACGAACTACAGCCACTACCTTGTACTTCGGGAGGAACGACTCGAGCAACAACGCCGAGCGTACGAGAACCAGCAGAAGGAAATCCAGGCGACCGAAGACTTTATCGAACGCTTCCGCTACAAGGCAACAAAGGCCGTACAGGTACAGAGTCGCATCAAGCAACTCGCCAAGATCGACCGCATCGAGGTAGAGGATATTGACCGTGCGGCGATGCATTTCTCCTTCCTGCCTGCAGTGACCTCGGGTGCTTACCCCGTAATCATCGATAGCCTCACCAAGAGTTACGGCGAGCATACGGTCTTCTCCGATGTCAATATGACTATTGAGCGTGGAGAGAAAGTCGCCTTTGTCGGGAAGAACGGTTCGGGTAAGTCCACCCTCATCAAGTGTATCATGGGGGAAGTCAGCGACTACACCGGCACGCTCAAGCTCGGGCACAATGTAGAGGTCGGCTACTTCGCTCAGACACAAAGCCAGGAGCTCAATGGGAGCTACACTGTCTACGAAACGATTGACCGAGAAGCTCAAGGTGAGATTCGCACACGTATCAATGACCTCCTCGGAGCCTTTATGTTCGGAGGGGAAGAGTCGGAGAAAAAAGTCTCGGTGCTTAGTGGAGGAGAGCGTGGGCGTGTTGCCCTCATCAAGCTCCTCCTTCGCCCTGCGAACCTCCTGATTCTGGACGAACCAACAAACCATCTGGATATTCGCTCGAAGAATGTACTTAAGGAGGCTATTCTTCGCTTCTCGGGGACGGTAATCATCGTCTCCCATGACCGAGAGTTCCTCGATGGCTTAGTATCGCGCGTCTATGAGTTCAGATCGGGGCATGTGACTGAGCATATCGGAGGTATCTACGACTGGCTGGAGAAGCGTGATCGTGAAGATGGCGCTTCGGTCAGCAACCCTCGAGCCACAGCTCCCACACAGCGTGAGGCAAAAGCCGTTGAGCCCACCACAGGAGCGCAAGACTACCAGCGACAGAAGGAGGCTGCGAAGGAACGCCGTGCACTCGAGCGCGAGTTGAAGGCTCAAGAGGAGCGGAGTGAAGCCATCGATGCCGAGCTACGCACCCTTGAAGAGAAGCTCGCTGATCCTGCCCACGCTACCGATGCGCAGCTCTTCAACCAGTATAGTCAGTTGAAGCACGAACAGGAAGCGGTGCTGGCTCGCTGGGAAGAGCTCAGCATGCAGCTGGAGTAAAAGCACCATAGTCTCGTCAGAGATCGGGGCATCCCCCCATAATCCCACAAAGCAAGCCACCCGACACCATCCCTTTCAGGGCATGATGTCGGGTGGCTTTATTCTACCAAGAGCAGATCGACTGCAGCTCAAGAGGAGACCGTTGCACGGTCTCCAAAATGACAAGCAGTGCTTGTCATTTGCTTGACTTTGCAGCATGCGGTAATCGCAAGGCGTTAAGACTGAGGGCGAAGGGAGTTTACTCCTGTAAATGACCAAGCCCGAATGTCGCAAACAACGAAGCGAGTGCCGTATGATGCAATAGTCTCAATAGAGCTCGTCAGTGCTTCACAAGCACCTCATTCTCGGAGAAGAGTGTAAGCTATAGAGACTGAGCCCAGTGCGTACGCAGGATAGGTAGGGCTTCGGCAAGCTCACGCATTGAGTCGAAGACTAAGTGAGCACCTTCATCGGCGAGGGCACTATCGGGAAGGAGTCCCGTATTCACCGCAATGGTGAAGATGCCAGCGGCGACCGCAGCACGTACCCCCATAGGGGCATTTTCCACGACAATCGCCTCAGCAGCACATACCCCAGCCTTCTCCAGCCCCATCAGATAAGGCTCAGGATCAGGCTTACCACGACGCACATCCTTCCCCGTGACCATAAGCCCCTCGGTGAAGACTTGAGGAAAAGCCTCCTCGAGTCGGCCTAAGAGTGAGGCTTGAGAAGAGCCTGTGACGACCAGACGCTCCACATCCGACAGCTGGGAAAGAACCAGCTCCACATCAGGAAGAGTCTTGCCCGAGTTGTACTCATTGAAGAGCTGCGTCTTGCGCTCATAGAGCCACTTTGTCTCCTCGGGGGTGGCATGGCGAGCGAAGGTGCGCTGATAGAGAAGCTCAATGGTGTAGCTCCCCGTCTGCCCTTCAAACCAATAGACATCCTCTTGATTCATCTGCAGCTCCACCTCGTGAGCAGCTTGCACCCACGAACGACAGTGCGCAGGCATCGAGTCAAAGAGCACGCCATCCATATCGAAGAGGGCAGCCCGAAGCGCAGGATAAGGTGCACTGAGCTTTTGCTGCGAGCGATAAGCGTGCAGTGCTTGCAGGAGTCTCTCCCTGAGTACAGTCTTATCAGTCACGAAGGGCACCTCCTTCCTGAGCTTGTACCATCTTATGCCCTAAGAGCTTATCGACGACGAGGGCTATAGCTCCATCTCCAGTTACATTACATGCTGTACCGAAACTATCCATTGTGATATAGAGTGAAATCATCAGAGCCTGCTCCTCCACCGTGAAGCCCAAGATGGACTGAAGGATAGCCAGAGCGGCCATGATCGCTCCACCAGGCACTCCAGGAGCCGCGACCATCGTCACCCCAAGGAGCAAGATGAAATGTGTAAACATACCTAAGTCATACGCTCCACCACGCATCAAGATCAGTGCCAAGGCGCAGGAGACGATCTTCAGCGTACTCCCCGAGAGGTGGATCGTAGCACAGAGCGGGATGGTGAAGGAAGCGACACCATCGCTGACACCGTTCTTCTTCGTCTGGGCGAGTGTCACGGGGATGGTCGCAGCTGATGATGATGTACCCAGTGCCGTGAAGTAGGCAGGAAGCATATTCATCAAGAGACGAAGAGGATTCTTTCGCTGCACCAGCCCTGCGATCGTGAACTGCAGGAGTAGCAGGAAGATATGGAGGATGAAGATGACACCAATGATCTTGATGAAGACCACAAGCACACCGACGACCTTTCCACTGCTCGCCATCTCCATGAATATCCCGAGGATATAGAGTGGCAGGAGCGGAATGATGACCTTCTCAATGACTCCAGAGACAATTTCCTTGACATCAATGATGACGTTCTTCAGAGCCGTAGACTGGAGGTGCGCTACTCCAAGCCCGAGGATAAAGGCTAAGATAAGAGCCGTCATCACGCCCATCACAGGAGGCATCGTGATGGTAAAGTAAGGAGTAAGAGCTTCGGCTCCTGCCTGCAGCTGATCGACTTGACCTGCTTCTATCAGCTGGGGGAAGATGGCATTCCCTGTGAAGTAGGCCAGATAGCCCGAGAAGACAGTGGAGCCATAGGCAATAGCCACCGTCAGCAGGAGCATCTTCCCTGCGCTATGACCGATACTCCCGATAGCTTCGGCTACAAGGGCTACGATAATAAGAGGAATGGCGAAGTCAAGGAACTGCGAGAAGACGGCATTGAAGGTCAGAAAGAGGCGCGTCACCCCATCAGGCACGATGAGCCCCAGGCCGATACCTAAGACAATCGCAATGATGATGCGGGGGAGCAAACCAAGGCGGAAAGCTTTCATTTGCTGAAAAGAAATAAGGGTTAGTGTAGTTAGTTAGCTTATAGTGAAAGACTCTACTAAGATAAGTGATAAATCAAGACGACTGATATACGTCTACTCGCTCAAGCGAGATAAGTACATCAGTCGTCTTATCTTAGGAGGTCATGATCACTCCGTGTGTAGTAGTATTATTGTCTGTTCTGTCGCTTGCGCTCCGTCTCATCTAAGATGATCTTACGCATACGCATCGAGACTGGGGTCACCTCAACATACTCATCGGGGCGGATATATTCCAAGGCATCCTCGAGGCTGAAGACTACAGGAGGAGCAAGCGAGACCTTGTCATCACTCCCTGAAGCACGCATATTGGTGAGCTTCTTACTCTTGCAGACATTGACTGCCAGGTCACCTTCCTTCGTATGCTCCCCTACGACCTGACCAGCGTAGACTTCTTCCTGAGGAGCGATGAAGAAGCGACCTCGGCTCTGGAGGTTATTGAGGGCATAAGCGTAGGCCGTACCCGTCTCAAGGGCAATGATCGATCCGTTGCTACGGCGCTCGATGTCGCCCTTCCAAGGCTGATACTCAAGGAAGCGGTGTGCCAAGACCGCCTCACCAGCCGAGGCGGTGAGTACGTAGTTATTGAGACCAATGATACCACGTGAAGGGATGTGGAACTCAAGGAAGGTACGATCTCCCTTCGTCTCCATCATCGTCATCTCACCCTTGCGACGCGTGACGACATCGATGATCTTACTGGCTGATTCCTCGGGGAGGTTTACCGTCAGTAGCTCAACAGGCTCGTGGCGCACACCGTCTATCTCGTGGATGATGACCTGTGGCTGACCCACCTGCAGCTCGTAGCCTTCACGACGCATCGTCTCGATGAGGACAGAGAGGTGCAGGACACCTCGACCATAGACGATCCAGCTATCAGCCGTCTCTGCTGGCTGGACGCGCAGAGCGAGATTCTTATCCAGCTCCTTCATCAGGCGGTCATGGATGTGGCGCGAGGTGACGAACTTCCCTTCACGTCCGTAGAAGGGAGAGTTATTGATCGTGAAGAGCATGCTCATCGTAGGCTCATCGACAGCGATGGTCTCCAGAGCTTCGGGGGTAGCTGCATCCGTCACGGTCTCACCAATCTCGAAGCCTTCGACACCGACCAGCGCACAGATATCACCCGAAGAGACGCTCTCTACCTTCGTACGTCCCAGACCTTCGAAGATGTTCACCTCCTTGATGCGCATCTTTGTCGTCGAGCCATCACGCTTACATAGGGCTACTTCTTGCCCCTCACGGAAAGTACCACGGTGCACACGCCCCACAGCAATACGCCCCACATAAGAGGAGTAATCAAGCGAGGTAATTAGCATCTGGGCTGGTCCTTCGATCTGCGTAGGTGCAGGGATTTGCTCGAGGATGGTATCTAGGAGAGGGGTGATATCTTCGGTGGGTTGCTTGTAGTCCTTGCTCATCCAACCCTGCTTAGCAGAGCCATAGATGGTCTCAAAGTCCAGCTGTTCTTCGCTGGCGTTGAGGCTAAACATCAGGTCGAAGACCATATCCTGCACCTCTTCGGGACGGCAGTTAGGCTTATCGACCTTATTGATGACGACGATAGGTTTGAGCCCCATTTCGATAGCTTTCTGCAGGACGAAGCGCGTCTGGGGCATCGGTCCTTCGAAGGCATCGACCAGCAACAGACAGCCATCGGCAAGGTTGAGCACACGCTCTACCTCACCACCGAAGTCGGCGTGACCTGGGGTGTCGATGATGTTTATCTTGACGTCTTTATAGCGGATGCTGACATTCTTAGAGAGGATGGTGATCCCACGTTCACGCTCGAGATCATTGTTATCGAGGTATGTATCTACTTCGGCAGCCTTATCATCTCTGAAGAGCTTACCGGCTAAGAGCATCTTATCTACCAGCGTCGTCTTACCATGGTCGACGTGAGCGATAATAGCTATGTTGCGAATGTCTTGCATCTGTTTCTTATATATTCTATTACGGGGGCAAAGGTAGTCAATAATGCGCACTTTCTGAGGAGGGAGCTCCGCTACAAAGTGTAATCGGGCACGCTCTGCATACACGGCAAGCATGCTATTTACCAAGATAGCCAAGCCACTTACAGCAGGAGCAGACGATGGTCCATCGAGGTACCGAAGGAGAGCAGTAGTGGTCGGTGAACGAAGGAGTAGTGGTCAGCCCTATCCACCTATACTGGTCGACGCATCAACCAATAGTAGTCAGCGCACCGACCAATAGTGGTCATTGCGTCCCCCTCCTTTTCCGCCAGCCCCCCCCTTCCGCCTTAAAACTTTAACCAGCCTTGCTCAGCGGCCCTCAGAAGAGAAAGCTACCATACGGTGGCACAGCGACAACGCAGTACAGGCCGAAATTCCGTACCTTTGAGCTGAGGAAGAGCCTACCTCCGGTGTGACTACATCTACCGACCCTTCTTCCGCAAAGCAAAACAAATACTATTCAAAGCCAGAGATATGGACATCAACGAAGAGCTTCTGCACCACCCAGAGAATGACCCTGCCTATATGGGGCTCAAGGTCAATCAAGGTGTAGCAGCCCAGCCCATGATCAACCCCAATCTGAGACGTATAGCCCGACGCACTTACTCCGTAGATGAGTTCGTCGAAGGAATCCTCCGCTCCGATATCACCTGCCTGAGCCAAGCGGTGACACTCGTCGAAAGCAACCGCCCAGACCACCAAGCTATCGCCCAGCAAATCATCGAACGTTGCCTCCCCTATGCAGGTAAATCCATGCGTATCGGTATTACAGGTGTGCCAGGAGCAGGGAAAAGTACCTCGATCGACACCTTCGGGATGCATCTGGTGAAGCAGGGAAGACGCTTAGCTGTTCTTGCCATCGACCCCAGTAGCGAACGCTCAGGTGGTAGTATCCTCGGGGATAAAACCCGTATGGAGCAGCTATCCCGCGAGAAGAACGCCTTCATCCGCCCCAGCCCTTCGGCGGGCTCCCTCGGGGGGGTAGCACGTAAGACGCGCGAGACCATTGTACTCTGTGAGGCTGCAGGATTTGACACTATTTTCGTTGAGACGGTCGGTGTCGGGCAGAGTGAAACCGCAGTTCACTCGATGGTAGACTTCTTCCTGCTCATCCAGCTCGCTGGAACGGGAGACGAATTGCAGGGCATCAAGCGAGGTATTATGGAGATGGCAGATGCGATCGTCATCAACAAGGCTGATGGAGATAACATCGACAAGGCCAACCTTGCGGCCACCCACTTCCGCAATGCCCTCCATCTCTTTCCCCCTACAGAGTCTGGCTGGCGTCCTAAGGTATTGACCTATTCAGGCTTCTATGGTCTTGGCATCAAGGAGATCTGGGACATGGTCGATGAGTACCGGCACTTCGCTACCGACTCAGGCTTCTTTGAGGAGAAGCGACAGCGACAGACCAAGTGGTGGATGTATGAAAGCATCAACGAAGCGCTGAAGAACTCCTTCTACCAAAGCGATGCAATACAAGGCTTACGTCCAGAGGTCGAAAACGCAATTCTCACCGACCGCCTTTCCTCCTTCGTAGGTGCTCAGCGCCTCTTAGACGCCTACTTCGCAAGCCTCAAATAAGGCTAACTCCACCTTGCACATTCGAAGATTTAGCGTATATTTGCAGGGCAAAAGAATGATATTCACACAATTAAAATAGTTTATCAGCTATGACGAAAGCAGAAGTGGTGAGCGATATCGCCAGAACCACAGGGGTAGACAAAGAGACTACTCTAATGGTGGTCGAAGCCTTCATGGAGTCTGTCAAGGACTCGCTTGTACGCGGTGAAAACGTGTACCTCCGAGGTTTCGGGAGCTTCATCATCAAGGAGCGCGCAGAGAAGACTGCTCGCAACATCTCGAAGAAGACTACCATCATCATCCCCAAGCGTCGTATCCCTGCTTTCAAGCCTTCTAAGCTCTTCGCTTCCAAGGTCAAGTAGTGGACTGAATATCGAAACTATAGTAAGTAATTATATAAACTAAAAGCAGCTATGCCAAGCGGAAAGAAAAGAAAGCGCCATAAGATGGCTACGCACAAGCGTAAGAAGAGACTCAAGAAGAACAGACATAAGAAGAAGTAATGTCGACATGCACGGGGGTAAGGGCAGTTCGCAAGATATGCGCCTTACCCTCGCATGCTTTATCCGACTTCCCTTTTACTCTACACATTAACGAATCCGCCAAGTGAACAGTGAACTGATCGTCGACGTCTCCTCCAAGGAGATCTCGATGGCTCTACTGGAAGACCAACGACTGGTAGAGCTCCAGCGCGAGCGTCGTGACCTGGCCTTCGCCGTCGGAGACATATACCTCGGACGCGTCAAGAAGGTGATGCCAGGGCTCAACGCAGCATTCGTCGATGTAGGATACAAGAAGGACGCTTTTCTTCATTACCTCGACCTGGGGATGATCTACCAGGCGCAGCAGCGCTTCCTCGAGCAGATCGAGAAGACCAAGGCTGTACCCTCCTTGAGTAAGATCTCCGTCTTCCCAGACCTCCCCAAGGATGGGAAGATAGCCGACTACCTCAAGGCTGGGCAGAACGTACTGGTACAAGTCGTCAAGGAGCCTATCTCCACCAAGGGGCCGCGCCTCTCAGCCGAGATATCCATCGCAGGACGAAACCTCGTCCTCGTCCCCTTCTCCGACAAGGTATCGGTCAGTGCTAAAATCGAATCACACGAGGAGCGAGCTCGCCTCAAGCAGCTCATCCTCAGTATGAAGCCTAAGAACTTCAGCGTGATCATCCGCACCTCAGCCGAAGGAAAGCGTGCCAGCGAACTCGACCAAGAGCTTAGACGACTCATCAAGCGATGGGAAGAGAGCATCCAGAAGCTCCCCAAGATAACCAAGACACCAAAGATCGTCTACGAAGAGTCCAGCCGAGCTTTAGGCATTCTGAGAGACACCTTCAATCCTTCCTTCCAGAGCATCCACGTCAACGACAAGGCTTACTACGAGGAGATACGTGAGTATGTCCGACAGATAGCCCCAGGACGTGAAGACATCGTCCGTCTCTATACGGGCAACCTCCCCATCTTCGATGAGAAGAACGTCACCAAGCAGATCAAGTCGTCCTTTGGGCGTACCGTCACCTGCAAGAGCGGTGCTTATCTGATCATCGAGCAGACCGAGGCCATGTACGTCGTGGATGTCAACAGCGGTAATCGCTCCCGCAAGAGCACCGAGCAGGAAGGTACAGCGATCGACGTCAATCTCATCGCAGCCGAAGAGCTTGCCCGCCAGCTCCGTCTCCGTGATATGGGAGGCATCATCGTCGTCGACTTCATCGACATGCACGACCAGAAGAATAGACAGCTCCTCTACGAGCACATGGTCAAGCTGATGGAGAGCGACCGTACACGCCACAATATCCTGCCGCTGAGCAAATTTGGAGTGATGCAGATCACCCGTCAGCGCGTGCGCCCTGCCACCCAGATCAACACGGATGAGACGTGTCCCACTTGCCTCGGCACAGGGAAGATGAAGTCTTCCATCCTCTTCACCGACCAGCTCGAAGAAAAGCTCAAAGTCTTAGCTCCACGCTTAGACACCTCCTACATCAACGTCCACGTACATCCCTACGTGGCTGCCTACCTCAACAAGGGTTTTCTCGTATCCATCGCACGTCGCTGGAAGCTCCAGATAGCACGGGGGATACGCGTCACCCCCAATCAGAGCCTCGGCTTCCTCGACTACAAGTTTGTAGACAAGGAAGGCAACGAAATAGAGGCCCTCGAAGAATAACCTACGACAAAGCCCGTAGAAGATCCCGACCCTATCCCAGCGATAGCAATCAGGGTGTCTTCTACGGGCTTTATCCTTACCGAGAGCAAGACCCGAGACGATGAACGCCTATCCTTCTAAGCTCGTCGAGCGAGCCGTAGAGCAACTCTCTACTCTTCCTGGAGTAGGGCGCAAGACCGCTCTACGTCTGGCACTGCATCTGCTCTCACGCCCTACAATAGATACCCACACTTTCGCTGATGCGCTCGTCGAGATGCGCGATGGCATCGTCTACTGCAGGCAATGTCACAACATCAGCGACACCGAGCTCTGTCCCATCTGCTCCAGCCCAAGTAGAGACAGCTCTACCGTCTGTGTCGTCCAGCACGTGGGCGATGTCATGGCGATTGAGAACACGGGGCAGTACCGTGGTGTCTATCACGTACTTGGTGGTGTCATCTCTCCTATTGACGGCATCGGTCCCGACGACCTCAAGATACCTGAACTCATCGAGCGCGTCCGCAGTGGGGCTGTCCGTGAAGTCATCTTAGCTCTGGGTACCACGATGGAAGGGGACACGACCAACTTCTTCATCTACCGCAGCCTCTCGGGCCTTGAGGTACGTCTCTCCGTCATCGCACGTGGAGTCGCCATCGGTGACGAGATCGAGTACGCCGATGAAGTGACACTCGGTCGCTCGATACTCACCCGAACGGACTTTGATCAGTCGCTGAGCTTCTGACCTATGCGTACGCAGGCTATCGGCATCGCTGGCGAGCACATACAGCTCCGCGCCCTCTCCCAAGAGGACCTCCCTCAGCTCCTACTCTGGGAGAACGACCCTGAGGGCTGGTATTCCAATGGTACCATCAATCCACTCTCTGCCGACTTCATCCAGCGCTACATCACCGCCTCGACCGTGCACATCCTCGAGAGTGGCACAATGAGCCTCATCATCGAAGATCTCAAAATGCACACGGCACTCGGGCATCTCGTCTTCTACGACTATACACCTATTCACCGCCGTCTAGCACTCGGTATCTACATTGACCAGGCTGCACGCCACGAAGGGATAGCCACCGAAGCCCTGCGGTTAGCTCTACGCTACGCTTTTGACAAGCTCCGCTGTGAGCAGGTCTACGCCGAAGTCTTAGCTTCCAACGAAGCATCCCAGCATATGCTCCGAAGTCTTGGCTTCGAGCATACGGCGACCCTTCCCCGCTGGCACTGGCACGACACCCACTACGAGGACCTCTATTACTATCAGATATGGCATCCATAGCAGCAGAGATTCAGCGTCTACGTGAGGAGATCGAGGCATACAACTACGCCTACTACATCCTCTCTGCTCCCACCATCTCAGACTACGACTTTGACCAGCTCCTCAAGCGACTGGAGCAGCTGGAGGCGGAGCATCCCGACCTTATCACCCCCGACTCACCCACACAGCGCGTCGGCACCGACCGCACCGAGGGCTTCGCACAAGTAGCACACCGCTACCCGATGCTCTCCTTAGGGAACACCTACAGCTATGATGAAGTACGGGAGTTCTACGAGCGTGTCGCAAAGGATTTAGGGGGCAAGCCCTTCACCATCATCGCCGAACTGAAGTACGATGGGCTCTCCATCTCGCTTACCTATGAGCAGGGGAAGTTAGCCCGTGCCGTCACACGTGGCGATGGACAGATGGGCGATGATGTGACAGCCAACGTCCGCACCATTCGCTCCATTCCACTCCGTCTCCGTGGCACGAATTACCCTGACACCGTGGAGGTACGTGGGGAAATTCTCCTGCCTTTTGTTGAGTTCGACCGACTGAATGCAGAGCGTCATCGTGCTAACCTCCCCCTCTTAGCTAACCCACGCAATGCCGCCAGTGGGACGCTTAAGCAGCTGGATCCGGCAGTCGTCGCTGAGCGACGTCTCGATGCCTACCTCTATTATGTCCCTGGCCAGCCCGACCTACCCGACAGTCACTACGAGCGTCTGCAACTATGCCGTAGCTGGGGGCTGAAGGTGTCAGAAGCAACACGCCGCTGTGAGACTTTGGAGGAAGTACTATCCTTCCTCGACTACTGGGAGGAGGCACGTGCCAATGCTCCCGTAGCGACCGATGGCGTAGTGCTCAAGGTCGACTCGATTACCGAGCAGGAAGAACTTGGCTACACGGCCAAGACACCACGCTGGGCGATTGCCTACAAGTACCAAGCCGAGCAAGCGAAGACACGGCTTATCTCCGTAGACTTCCAAGTCGGACGCACTGGTGCTGTGACTCCCGTGGCGAACCTCGATGCCGTCTCCCTCTCGGGGACTACCGTGCGCCGAGCTTCGCTCCACAACGCAGACTTCATCGAAGCCTTTGACCTTCATATCGATGACCAAGTCCTCGTGGAGAAGGGCGGAGAGATCATCCCGAAGATTGTCGGAGTCGTCACCGAAGAGCGTCATTCTGATGCTCAGGCAGTGACCTTCCCCAGCCATTGTCCGGCTTGTGGCTCGCCCTTGGAGCGTAATGAGGGCGAAGCAGCCTACTACTGTACCAACCAAGCCACCTGCCCCCCACAGCAGACAGCACGTATCGAGCACTTTGCTGGGCGCAAGGCTGCCGACATCCGTCTTGGTGCAGAGACCATCGACCTACTCTTTACCCACGACCTTGTACATAGTATCGCCGACCTCTACCGCCTCAAGCAGGACGATCTCCTACAGCTACCAGGCTTCAAGGAGCGCAGTGCGACACGCCTTCTCGAGAGCATCGAAGCCTCGAAAGCCCGTCCCTTCCGCGCCCTCCTCTTCGGGCTCGGCATCCGCTTTGTGGGAGAGACCGTTGCCAAGACGCTGGTGCAGCGCTATGCCGATATACAGGAGCTTAGCACAGCGACCTACGAAGAGCTCACCTCCATCCCTGACATCGGGGCAGTCATTGCCGAAAGCCTTGTGCATTACTTCGCTTCCGAAGAGAATAGAGCCTTCATCTCTGAGCTCCAGCAGTTGGGACTTCCCCTGCGTCGCCTTCCCGAAGAAGAGCCCCTCCCCACTCAGGAGCATTCGGCTATCTCGGGCAAATCCTTTGTCATCAGTGGCGTCTTCACCCACCATTCGCGCGATGAGTACAAGTCACTCATCGAAGGACTGGGAGGTAAGATTGCCTCCTCAATATCGAGCAAGACCAACTATGTCTTAGCAGGAGCCAATATGGGCCCAGCCAAGCTCGCCAAGGCCACCGACCTCGGCATCACCATACTCTCTGAGGACGAACTACTCAGCCTCATCACCCCACAAGAGGACGGTACGGATTCCCCCACCACGGAGGGAAGCGACCTATCTTTCCACCCTCTCTTCTCTCATCCTGACTAATTCACCCCCACGACGATTACGAAATCATCTTAGCTTTTAGCAATGGACATTATCTTTATCTGTATCCTTGCATTCTTGATTATCCTCGCCTGCTTCGATCTCGTAGCAGGGGTAAGCAACGATGCGGTGAACTTCCTCAACTCTGCCATTGGGGCAAAGGCAGCCCCGTTCAAGGTCATCCTCAGTGTCGCAGCTGTGGGGATTTTCCTCGGAGCCTCCCTGAGTAATGGGATGATGGATGTAGCGCGCAATGGGATATACAATCCGGCCTACTTCACCTTCCAAGAGGTGATGACCATCTGTCTGGCGGCGGTAGTCACAGACATCATCTTGATTAACATCTTCAATACCTTAGGGCTACCGACCTCGACGACCGTCTCGATGGTCTTCGAGCTCCTCGGGGCAGCCTTCTGTATGGCGATGCTCAAGGGCTTTGACGATCCCAACCTACAGGTGCTTCAGATGCTGAATACCTCCAAGGCACTGCAGGTCATCATCGCCATCTTCCTCTCAGTGGCCGTTGCCTTCTTCTTCGGCTCGGTGGTGCAGTGGGTTACGCGTGTGCTCTTCTCCTTTAACTACAAGAAGACGCTCCCCTACTTAGCAGGTATCTTCGGGGGGATTGCACTGACCTCCATCGTCTACTTCATGCTCATCAAGGGGCTACAAGAGTCGACGTTCGCCTACAAAGACTGGATCAATGAGCATACCTCGGAGCTGGTCATCGGCTGTCTCATAGGCTTCTCCATCCTGATGCAGGTGCTTCACTGGTGCGGTGTAAACATCCTCAAGATTATCGTACTCTCGGGGACGCTTGCTCTCTCTCTGGCCTTTGCTGGCAATGACCTGGTGAACTTCATCGGCGTACCGCTCTCGGGGCTCTCCGCCTATCAGGACTATATGGCACATGGGAATGGAGCCTACGATACCTACTTGATGGCTGCTAACAACCTCCCAGCTAAGACCCCTTACGTCTTCCTCCTCGGCTCAGGGATCATCATGACGCTGGCTCTTTTCTTCTCGAAGAGTGCGCAGAATGTCATCAAGACCTCAGTCAATCTCTCACGCCAAGATGATGGAGAAGAGACCTTCGGCTCCTCGCGTATTGCCCGTGGTCTGGTGCGTACCAGCAGTTCGATGGGCTCGCTCCTTGAGCGTTCGGTCCCAAAGAAGGCTCGCACATGGATTGATTCGCGCTTCAATAAGCAAGAGCTAACGATGGAGCCAGGAGCAGCCTTCGACCTCGTACGCGCTTCGGTCAACCTTGTCCTCGCTGGGCTACTCATCGCTCTGGGGACTTCCTTCAAGCTCCCTCTCTCCACGACGTATGTCACCTTCATGGTCGGTATGGGGTCATCTCTGGCTGACCGTGCGTGGGGACGTGAGAGTGCTGTAGGGCGTCTGACAGGGGTGATGTCCGTCATCGGGGGCTGGTTCGTCACCGCTGGTGCTGCCTTCATCATAGCTATCGTCATCGCTACGATCATGCGCTACGGTGGCTTCATCGCTATGATTGCACTGATTGCCGTAGCCCTCTTCCTGCTCTTCAACAGCCACCTAATTCGTCGCAAGAAGGGTGATGCTGATGACGAACTCTTCGTCGCTATCCTCAATGCAGAGGATCCTGCCACGATGTGGGGGCTACTCTCGGAGCACGTACGTACGAACCAGACTACCCTCCTCGACCACGTCAGTCAGGACTATCTTGATCTAACCAATGGGCTCTTCAGCGAAGATCTGCGGCGTCTGAAGAAGACAACACACCACCTCGACGAGCACAAGCGTGCCTTCAAGACGATGCGTCGCAAGGAGACCATCGGGCTGAGACGTATGGCCAGTGACGAGGATATGCTGGAGAAGAACATGTGGTTCCACCTCGGCGCCAATACCTGTCTGCAGATGATCTACGCCCTCGAGCGTGCCACAGAGGTAGCAGTTGAACACGTAGACAACAACTACAACCCCATCCCCGAAGAGTATCGCACTGAGTTCGCTCCCATACGTGACCGCGTCATCGACTACATCGCTCAGGTACACCAGCTCATCTCCAGCGAACGGATGGAGGATGCTAAGAAGGCGAAGAACATGGGAAAGGAGCTACGCGAGATCGTCAAGGATATGCGTAAGACTCAGATGAAGCGTGCCCACAAGAGCCGTCGCGAAGACCTGCGCGCTTCGATGGTCTACCTCAACATACTCATTGAGACCAACGAGATCCTCGGCAATCTGCGCCACTTAGTAGGCTATAGCCAAAACCTCCTCGACGAAGAAGCCGAAGGCTAACTGCATACGTGCCCGAAGGGAGCATTGATCCAACAGGGCTTATTCTCCTAATCCAAGCACCTACTACCATTCGCACAAGGTGCTCCTGACCAGTAGTGGTCAATGGGATGAAGAAGTAGTGGTCGGGGGCTAAACCAGTAGTG
>CAURNJ010000012.1:0-60217 GCA_963526345.1 uncultured Porphyromonadaceae bacterium | reverse complement strand
GGCAGAGGTTTTGTGCGTCGCTTGAGTGTGGTAACATTCCAATAGATGAGAGAAGTGCTTACTTTCGCATTGATGATGGTTCGTTATAGGAATCCTCTTGCTTTCAGTAGCTTGAGACGACTTTGGCGACATCTGAGTCGGAACAGTAAAATGAGACCATTGCGCAAGCCCACCTCTTTACAGCTTCGCCCTACGTCTTAATGCCTTGCGATTGCCGCATGCTGCAAAGCATCGTAAAATGACAAGCACAGAGGCTCTATCGGAGTCTTCTTTAGCTGTTTCATCGTATCTGCTTTTAGATGAGACGGCTGAAGCCAGAGATATTTTTAAAGTAGAAACTTACATAAGCGAGAACGTACAATGATAAAGAGATTGTTTACACTAAGAATTTGTGCCTTCCTAATGCTCTTAGGGATGGGGCTATCTTCATGCCAGCAGGAAGCACCAGACCTCAGTAAAAAGGAGAGAGATGCTCGCCTGATAGGCACATGGACCATCATCGAAACAGCAGGTAGAGAAACGCTCCCTGGAGATAAGCAGATCATCTTCAATAAAGATGGCTCCTGCATAGGCTTCCATTATCCGGGAGGAAAGCGACTATTCTATACAGAAGGGAATAATCATTTGTTCGTTTTCGTGTATGGGAAAGGGGTAAAGGTGTCTAATTGGACTTATGACGACTATTATCAGATTGAGGGCGAAAAGCTCTATCTCTGGATGTCTGAAGAAGATATGAATGCTCGGAAATATGAGTCCGCAGTTACGTACATTAGGAAGCCTAATTCGTAAAGCACTTACCTACTAATAACAAAGGAAAGCTTAGAAGACACCCTATCTTCTGAGATTTCCACCTAACGGCACAGCGCCCACCCTTCAGCCTGAAGGGTGGGCGCGGTGGCTTTAAGAGGGGGGAAGGGTGGGGCTATCTGCGGCGCGAAGCGGAAGAAGCAGGTGCAGCGGCAGGTGCGAAGGCTTCGGTGATTGGATGACCGATGCAGCCCGAAGGATACTGCGTCTTCAGCAGAGCTGCTAATGTAGCAGCGATGTCTGTGATGTAGGTCTCACGATAGAGGTGACCAGCTCGCACGCCGTGACCCATGAAGATCAGAGGGATGTGCGTGTCGTAGGGCGACCAGACACCGTGCGTCGTCCCTTGGGGGAGCGAAGTCCCCGACTTCGAGTACCAGCCTGGGTCGGGTACGAGGAAGATGTCCCCACTGCGTCCCTTGCGATAGCCGTTGATGATGCGCGTCTTGACGACATCGGGGACAGTCGCGGTAGCTACTTCTTCGGCAGGGACAGCGTAGGCTACCCCAGGGAGCTTATCCTGGATGGCCTTGCAGATGGCGTGGTAGAGCCCTTGGCGATTGATGCCAAGCGTGTCGATGAGCCCCTGACGGAAGAAGATTTGATAGTTCATATACGCACGGATGACCTGCGCATCACGCCCGATATAAGCGCGTGCAGCTGAGTCGGCTATTTGGCGAGCTAAGTCACTGCGGAAGACATCCCCAGGGAGCTTGTGGTCACGGTCGAAGGCAATGTTGTGGGCAGCAGCGTGGTCAGCGGTGAGCACGAAGAGGTAGCCGTCACGCCCGAAGCGACCATCCAGATAGCTGAGGAAGGCAGCCAAGTCCTTGTCCAGACGCAGGTAGGTGTCTTCCGTCTCTACGGCGAAGGTGCCGTAGCGATGGCCTACGTAGTCGGTAGCCGAATGGCTCATTGCGAGGAAGTCCGTCTCGTCAGCACGCGAGCCGAGGCTCTCGCCTTCGATAGCGGCCTTAGCCATCTCGAAGGTCAGCGTGTTGCCGAAGGGGGTAGTGCGGATGACGCCAGGTCCCTTGACCTTGGCGAGCTCAGCGGTATTCAGAGGAAGGGTAGCGGGGAACTTGCCGTCCTTATCCCAAGGCTGCTCGTAGGGAACTGCGTCGGCGGTACTTTCGCGGTAGGTGTTGATAGGGTAGAGCGTGTTCCAGCCGTCCTTGAGGAGCTCAGCGACACGACCACGACCATTGAACTGCTTGACCCACTCGGGCAAATCCTGCATGTAGTAGGTGCTGGTGATGAAGCGTCCGGTCTTGTCATCGAGCCAGTAAGCACCGTTGGCAGCGTGACCAGCAGGGAGGATAGAAGCACGGTCCTTGATGGCGACACCGATGGTCTTCGAGCGGAAGTTTGAAGCGATGCGCAGCTCATCGGAGATGGTCGTCGTCAGGAGGTTGCGAGGGGACATCTGTCCGCTGAAGCCGTTGGGGGCTCCCACGGTGCGGACGGTGGTATCCTGCGTGCAGTATATGGGGTTGCCGTCCTTGAAGAAGTCATTCCCTGCGATACCGTGGAGGGTGGGGACGCTACCGGTGTGGACGGAGCTGTGCCCGATGGCGGTGTAGGCAGGGAGGTAGTTGATGCGCGTGTTCTCGCAGTTGAAGCCCTGCGTAAGCAGTCGCTTGAAGCCGCCTTCTACAAAGCGAGCTTGATAGCGGTAAAGGTAGTCCCAGGTCATCTGGTCGACCATCATCGTGACCACCAGTCGGGGGCGATTGTGCTGAGGAGCAGCCTGCATCGCTACGGGCGTGGTGAGTGCCATCGTAGCTAAGGCGAGGCCTGCGAAGAGGTTCTTGTATCTCATAATGTAGCTGATAAATAGTCTATGGTCTGAAGGGGAGAAGGGAGCTATGCAGGCAGCAGAAGCTCGACGCGACTCCAGCGCTGGCGCACTTCGCTACTGACGAAGGTAAGACCTAATTCTTCCCCACGAGCACGCAAGAGCGGTATATCTTCCTCGTAGAAGCCGCTGAGGATGAGGCGAGCACCAGGGAGCATCACCGCACGGTAGCGAGGCATGTCCTCTAAGAGGATGTTGCGCGTGATGTTGGCTAAGATAAGGTCGTAGCCTGCGCGTCCCTCGAGGAGGGCAGCATCACCGCAGAGCATCTCGTCGATGGTGACGCCAGAGAGGGTTGCGTTCTCCTGCACGTTGGCATAAGCCCAAGGGTCGATGTCAATCGCGGTAAGGTGTCGTGATCCACGCTTGAGAGCGAGAAGCCCCAAGATACCTGTGCCGCAGCCCATATCCAGCACGCGCAGCTCGTGGACATCGTGCGAGAGAATCCATTCCCCTACGAGGGAGGTCGTCTGGTGATTACCCGTACCGAAGGCCATCTTCGGATTGATGATAATCTCCATCGGCACCTCGGGGCGTGGCTCGTGGAAGGGTGCACGGATGAGGCAAGCTCCATCGCCGAGGAGGATGGGCTGGAAGTAGTTCTTCTCCCACTCCTCGTTCCAGTTGATGTCGGGTAGTTCTTCGGCGGTAAGCTCGTAGGTAAAGCCTAAGACAGGGAAGTCATCGAGGAGCGCTTGTGTGGCGGTGGCATCGTACTGCTCGGTAGGGATGAAGGCCTTCAGCTCGTGCGAGGCTTGCTCGAAGCTGTCGAAGCCTAAGCCGCCTAATTCGGCGATGAGCCAGTCATTGAGGTCCTCGTCACGGAGCTCAGTAGTCACGCTATCGTAGTGGTAGCTGATGGTCAGCTGCAGGTAGTGCATAGGGATAAATAGAGGGTAAAGAGGGCGGAAAAGTGAGGAGGGAGCTTAGCCCAAGACCTCACGCAGCACCTCGTCCATAGCGGCAGCGGTGCGGTCGAAGTCCTCCTGAGTGTGTGCCATCGAGAGGAAGATACACTCGAACTGTGAAGGTGGCAAGTAGATACCTCGCTCAATCATCCCACGGAAGTAGCGGGCGTAGGTCTCCGTGTCGGCACGCTTGGCATCGGCATTGGAGTGCACGCCACCCGAGCAGAAGAAGATGGTCGAGAGGGAGCCAACACGATTGTAGGAGAGGCGATCTGCATAGCGGTCGAGGATGGGGCGGATGGTCGCTTCGAAGGCCTTCCCCTGCTCCTCAAGTCGGGTGTAGAAGTCGGGAGCAGCAAGGGCTTGGAGCATCGTGATACCAGCGGCGAGTGCCAGCGGATTGCCCGAGAGCGTCCCTGCCTGATAGACGTCGCCGAGGGGAGCTAAGCGCTCCATAATGTCAGCACGCCCACCGAAGGCACCGACAGGCAAGCCTCCGCCGATAATCTTCCCCAGACAAGTGAGGTCGGGGCGAATACCATAGAGCTCCTGCGCTCCGCCACGGGCAGCACGGAAGCCACTGATGACTTCGTCAAAGATGAGCAAGACGCCCTCTTCCTCCGTCACACGGCGTAGCTCCTCGAGGAAGCCTGGCGCAGGAGGGATAAGCCCCATATTCCCCATAATTGGCTCGAGGATGATGGCGGCGACTTCCCCACGATGGCTCTCCAGCAGACGGCGCACGCTCTCGATGTCGTTGTAGGTAGCCACGAGCGTGTCCTCGATGATGTGCTTCGTCACTCCGGCACTTGAAGTCTGCCCGAAGGTCGCCAGACCCGAGCCTGCCGAGATGAGGAAGGTGTCAGCGTGACCGTGGTAGCAGCCTTCGAACTTAATGATCTTATCTCTCCCTGTGAAGCCACGCGCCAGACGGACGGCACTCATCGTCGCCTCCGTCCCAGAGTTGACCATACGCACGCGCTCTACCGAGGGGAAGAACTGCGTGCAGATGAGCTCGGCCATCTCGACCTCACGCGCATTGCACGCCCCATAGCTTGTTCCCTTCTCCAGCTCCTGACGTATCGCCTCCTGGATAGGAGGGTAAGCGTGCCCGAGGAGCAGAGGTCCCCAAGAACTGATGTAGTCGATGTACTCATTGCCATCGGCGTCGAAGACGTGGGCGCCCTTGCCGTGGTCGATGTAGAGTGGGGTAAGACCTACCGAACGGAAGGCACGCACAGGGCTATTGACTCCGCCGGGGATGTATCGGGAGGCGCGCTCGAAGAGCGCAGCAGATGTATCGGTTCGTCTCATACACATATATATTATAGGTGTCGGTGTCATCGGGATGCGACGGCATCCACGTGGAGGACCAGCACTACAAAATTAGGGCAAAAAGCCGAAGGCAGGGCGACAACGCAGCTCTAAGCCGAAGCTCCAAGGGGTAAGGGCTAAGAGAAGAACTTGCTAACTTTGCACGGAGCGGCATACGAATCAACCTCTGTCCTCGAATGCATCTACCTCGGAAAACCTCCCTACCAAGGGGGCTGAGGCTACGCCCAAAGTATCGACAACACCTCACACAAATCACACAAGAGCTACAGCTATGTTAGGAGCAATTATTGGAGACATCGTAGGAAGTATCTACGAGTTTGACAACATCAAGACGAAGGACTTTGAGCTCTTTCAGCCAGAGATGGAGCGTACAGACGACTCCATCCTGTGTATTGCTACTGCTGATTGGCTCTTGCACGGAGGGGAGGTGAGCCATTATTATAGTCGCTATGCCCTGGAGTACCCCTATCCGATGGGAGGCTATGGTGGTATGTTTAAGGCATGGAGCATCAAGGTAGCACGCCAAGGCATCCATGAGCCGTATAATAGCTGTGGCAATGGAAGTGCGATGCGCATTGCTCCCGTGGGCTGGGCTTTTGAGACTGAGCGTGAGATCTTAGCGGCAGCCGAAGTCTCGGCGAGCTGTACGCATAATCATCCAGAGGGCATCAAGGGGGCGCAGGCGACTGCTCTTTGTATCTTTTTGGCGCGACAGGGGCATACGGCTTCGGACATTCAAGCACGGATAGAGCGAGATTTCGGCTACGTCCTCTCGATGTCCGTCGAAGAACTGCAGCGACGCTATTCGTGGCAGGGCATTGATGGGAAGGGTGATGGCGGTATTTGCCAAGATAGTGTACCGCAGGCCATCATTTGCGCCCTCAAGGCTAAGGACTTTGAGGATGCCATTCGCAATGCCATCAGCATCGGTGGAGATAGTGACACCATCGGCTGCATCGCTGGAGGTATCGCCGAAGCTCTCTACGGCATCCCTGAGTCGATTAAAGAACGAGCATGGAAGTATTTGGACGAGACCGAATGCCGCACCGTCAGGAGCTTTATCCAGAAATACAGTATCTAAGCAAGGAGCACTCACCTGATTAAACAGCAATTGGGGGATAGAACGCTTGGTTCTATCCCCCAATTGTCGTTTATGTGAGGCTACTTCGTAGTCCCTTGCACATTCCACCGTTAAGTTCAATTAGCCCCTCTCGGGAAATAACTTTCCTATTCATGGAAATATTTCGGTATATTTGCACCTGAAACAAAGGGCGTGATGAGAGAAAAAAAACTACTAAGGCATCTGTATCAGCTACGCATTGAACGACAAATACCCTCCCAAGATATAGCTCGGACTCTGGGGGTGGAGCCTTCGATGTATAGTCGCATGGAGCGAGGAACACGCAATATTAGGGTGGAGCATCTGAAGAAGATCGCAGAGTTCTACCAAGTAGATTGCGATGAGCTGCATGCTCTTTGGATCGCTGACCAGCTCAGCGAGATAACTCAAGGGATATCACAGAAAGTGTTTGAGCAAGCGATGTCAATACTAAATCGTGACAGGGACAAAGATAATGGAGAAGAACAATAGACAGCAATTCAACTTCAGCAATCTACTCGCTGATTACGGAAAGATTCCTGTACTGGTCATATTGCGCATAGGAAGCCTAATACTGGTTAGTATGTCTGTCTCTCGTCATTCGTTTTATGGAGTTAATCTATATGAGTACAATTAAGGAATTTCATTTATTTGCAGGAATCGGAGGTGGAATCTACGGAGGGCATATTTTAGATCATTCGTGTTGCGGAGCGGTAGAGATTGACTCCTACTGCAAAAAGGTCTTAGAACAAAGACAACGAGATGGCTGGATGGATTCATTCCCAATCTATGGCGACCTAACGGACTTAGATGGGAGTGACTTCAAAGGTGCATTTGACATCCTTTGCGGAGGATTCCCCTGCCAAGCATTTAGTCATGCAGCTCGTGGTAAAAATATCTCAGAGAAAAACCTTTGGCCTGAAATGCTTCGATTCGTCAAGGAATCTGAAGCGCCGATCGTCTTTGGAGAAAATGTTACGCTCAAGGCTATTTGTACAGCAGCAGTAGATTTAGAAACCGTTGGCTACAGCGTTAAGTACTGCAAGCTTTCGTGTGGTAATCTTGGTGCTGATCATAGACGTGATCGGTACTGGTTGCTTGCGGTTAAGAATACCAGCACACTAAATAAAGTAAACGAAAGCTTAGAGCGTCTTGGTAAAATACATATGGGGTGTTGGGTTACACCTTTTGTTGAATTAAAAGATGAGATCAACACCAATCGTAGAGCTCAACTGAAAGCTATCGGCAATGCTCAGGCGCCATTGGTAGCTGCAATGGCTTTTCGAATCCTGGCTTATAGACACAAGCACCAAATCCCCAACTCCGTCCAGGTCCTGGAGGAAGAAATTAATCGCTTCTTTGCTGTTCAAATGACTTGGATTAAGGATAGATATGGGGCGGATTTTGGATTCCTCCACACTCCTACGACTATGGCAAATTACTCAGCTCCGTCAATGATGAAACATGCAGGATGCAGAAACTTTGTAGCAGTCTTCAATCGTCCTACACCTGCAAATGCTGAGTACTTAATGGGAATGCCTCAGGGCGCCTCTACCACGAAATCAATGAGCAAGAATAATATAGATATATGGAGACAGAGTATAAAACCATGACACTACAAGAGATTACAGATGCTTTAGAGCGGGCAGGTGTGTCAAAGGTCACAGTGGCAACAATCCCTAACACATATTCCACCACTAAACTTTCATCCTTCCTTACAGAGCAAATAAGCAATAGAGCAGCATCGAGCTGGAAAAAAGCTCAATATATTATAGCAAGATATGATGATGCCAACACCTCTTCAGAAAGACTTTTGGAGGGGTGGAAATCTATGACGATCTCCCAAGAGGATCAATTCCTAATCATAGAAGAAGAGCCAAATACTTGGTCTTGCTATAACTCTATCGGAGATATAGTGCCTTTAGAAGAGGTCCTTGCGCATAGATCTTTAGCTACGAATCAAGCCTCCTCATACCGTCAATATATTACCGCAATCAAATCAAAACCATTTCTGCTGCTTGCGGGCATATCAGGTACGGGCAAGAGTCGTATTGTACGAGAGTTAGCTCGATCTTGCTGGGATAAGAACTCTGATGAGTACAAAGCTCAGAGGCCTAGGAACTTTGAGATGATACAGGTCAAGCCTAATTGGCACGATTCGTCCGAACTCTTCGGCTATGTGAGCAGGATAAACGGGGAGACGTTTGTTGTAGGACCATTTCTAAAGTTTATGGTGAGGGCTCTAAAAGAGCCTGATGTGCCTTACTTTCTCTGTCTTGATGAGATGAACTTGGCACCCGTGGAGCAGTACTTCGCAGAGTATCTAAGTGTCATAGAGAGTCGCAAACTTAAAGATGATGGGTCTATAGAGACTGATCCTATAGTGGACTTTGAGTCCACAGATGCCTATCACAGTTTGATAACTCAGTTGTTTCCAAAAGAGGATGAGGAGGAAGATAGACGGCTGTTTCTTTCGAAGGAAGGAGGCAAGCGACTGTCAATACCCCCGAACCTCATCGTTGTTGGCACGGTCAATATGGACGAGACCACTTTCTCCTTCTCTCGCAAGGTGCTGGATAGAGCGATGACGATTGAGATGAATGAGGTAGACCTGTGGGGTGGTCTCACTGATAGGTATGAGTCGATAGAGAGACAAAGCGTTGAGACCCTAGTTGGCACCGTTGTGGAGGGTGTGGATGTCTATGCTAGCTATCAGGCTGTCTGTGACACCTGCCTCACATACCTCCAGAAGGTCAATGAGGTACTAGAGGAAACGCCCTTTAAGGTGGCATATCGCACTAGAAATGAAGTGCTCCTCTATGTGGTCAATAACTTGCCTTATAACAAGTCGGCAGATGGCACAACGCTGTCGCAAGAGTATGTGATAGCTCGAGCACTAGACGAGATCACCAGTATGAAGATACTCTCTCGCATAGAGGGCGATGAGAGCAAAGTACGCAAAGATCTCTTGGATAGACTAGTAGAGACCATTAGGGAGGGGCTTGAGTCTATTTTAGGTCGCCAGTATGGAGCCGAATCTATGGAGCGGGATGATAGTCAGATAGAGAAGTCTATCTCTATCTCCAAGCTAAAGGAGATGACGAAGAAGCTAACAGACTCGGGCTATACGAGCTACTGGAGCTAACCTATAGATCCTATGGAGCTGCTGAAGATAGAGCATGAAGACTTTACCCTAAGCATCGAGTGTACGAAGTACAGTGATGTCTGGGCAAAGGCTAAGCAGTATGTGGGGGAGCCGCATCTCACCTCTACATACTCCTGGACGGAGGGAGTAAAGTCGGTCAAAAGGCTCCTGGACAATGGGGATGAAGTAGAGATAGCTTCTCAGGACAAGTCAGCTCTAGCTATATTCTTTGATCAGACGGACTATCCTATCTGGGTAGAGTTTGACGCTGGGGTGACAAATGCTCGCTTTGCTTCGATACTTCAGTCAGACAACGAGCGTTTTAGCTACCATAAGAGACATCGCGTCTTGACAGGCTTTATCAACTTTGGCAATGATATAGGACGTAGCGAGATAGTACTCAAATATGATGTGGCGGGGAGAGAGCGTACGTTTGTCTTTGGCTTTGATGTACTAAGTACCAAGCTCAACTATCATGAGCATTGGCGGAGTATCATCGCCGACATTGAGGCGGAGTACAGTATGCTATCGCTAGACTACATGCGGAGGACGTTTCATAGCTTTTCTCCAGATATTGAGGGTGAGCATCCAGATGTCATGTGGTGGAGTATATTCCAAGGTCAACAGGAGCGATTTCTAACAGCAGTCAGACATATCGTAGAGCGACCTCGTCGGCGGTTGCGTAGTGAGAAGACCTATCAACGACTGGACAAAATTAAGAGAGTTCCTAGCTCCTTAGAAAACGAGATTGCAGAACATAGGCTTGAGGAGGGACGTCTCTATCGTGTGGTGGAGCATGTCCACTCCAATGATACGCAAGAGAATCGATTCTTGAAGTTTGCCCTTGCTGAGATTATCAAGAAGTATGATGCACTGCAACATAAGATCAAAACCCTTGAAAATAGCTCAGCAACGCTCTGTGAGGAGATGAGTCATACTAAGAGCCAGATGCAGTCCCTGCAGCGACACCCCTTCTTCCGCAGCGTGGGACTGTTTCAAGGATTTAGCCAGGAGAACCTAGTACTACAGAAGGCTACAGGATATACCGAGGTCTACCGCACATGGACACTCTTGCGGCGGGCATACTCACTACATGAGGGCTTATTTCGTCTGCAGTCTAAGGATATAGCGACTTTGTATGAGATATGGTGCTTCATAGAGGTGAGTCATATCATAAAGGAGCAACTCGGTATATCTGATGAGGAGATAGATCATCAAAATCGTATGGAGATGGGAGGTCTCTTCACCTGGGACCTGGGTAAAGGGGAACAGTCTAGGATACTCTTTAGGAAAGATGGAGTTGAGCTAGCAGAGCTTGTCTATAATCCGAAGCATACCCAACGAGAAAACGCGACTACGAGCATGGAAAACGTCGTCGTGAAAACCGTCTCCCAGAAGCCTGACATCGTCCTGCAATTAGTCAAGGATGATATCCAGACAGGTATGAAGATAACCTATCTCTTTGATGCTAAGTATCGCATAGCCTCTAATAGATGTGGTGCAGACTACCCACCGGATGATGCGATCAATCAGATGCACCGCTACCGTGATGCGATTTACTATCAGCAAGGTCAAGGGCGACCACTGAAGAAAGAGGTAGTGGGTGGTTATATTCTCTTCCCTGGATCTGGAGAGCCGCTAGATGTTCAGTCTGCAATGTTTTACAAGAGTATCAAGGCCGTGAATATCGGAGCCTTTCCTCTTCGTCCAAAAGACACAGAAAATAGAAGGCTACTTTCAGACTTCATTAGCTCACTTATAGAAAATGAAGGACAGTCTCTGATAGCAGACAGCATACCGCAAAAGGGGCTGAACTATATCATTGATTCTATAGGCTGTGATAGCGATATGGCCTTTGTAGGGTACGTCCGAAAACCTCTGCCAGACTCGTCAGAGGCTTATAGGTCATACTTTAGATTGTTTGAAGAGAATGCCTCTCCGCAGTTTTACTATTCAGGGAGAAGCTTGAACAAAGACGTTGATTTGCGTTCAGTTAGATATGTATTCCCAAACCTTCCAGGCAATGGATACTATAGGGTAAAGCGCATCTACTCAGAGCGACGAGATGATTTATTTCTTGACCAGGAGGAACACAAAGACAAGAGTATGCGTATTGTCTTTGAGTTAGGCGAGTTTATCCGTCTTGGAGAGGAGAAGGTTGAATTTAGCTATAGGCGTAGTGATAACACCTTCGCCATTCCCAGTCTAGGGGCTTTTATTCCACTCAAGCAAATTAGAGAAGAATATGAGCAAATAACTAACGGGGCGGAAGTTTAGACGAGGTGCTTATTTTAACTATGTGAGCGATGGTAGTTTAGCCTAAGATAACCAATCCTTCAAGGCTGAGGATGAGTTGGCGGAAGGGGGGCAATGCTCTCCTTTATAGCCAAATGATACAAGCCTCTGACGACATCGCCCACGCTACCGAGGGGTAGCGTGGGCGTCGTCGTTGGGTGGGTTAGCGACCCGAGAGGACGAGCAGGACGCTCACATCGTGGGGCGAGATGCCTGGGATGCGTGCTGCTTGGCCGATGGTGCGAGGTCGGATGCGGTCGAGCTTCTGGCGCGCCTCGGTGCTGAGCGCCTGTATTTCGGCGTAGTCAAGCCCCTCGGGAATGAAGACGTACTCCAGACGCTCGAGCTTCTCGGCTTGCTCCCGTTCGCGCTCGATGTAGCCACGGTACTTGATGAGGATTTCGGCACATTCGGCGATTTCCTCACGGCGCGCAGGGATGGCCTCGAGGGCACGACGGAGGGCGGGCACCATCTCGCTCAGGTCGGAGAGGGTGAGCTGAGGGCGCAGGACGAGGTCGATGAGCTTACAGCCCTGACGCAGGGGCGTGACCCCTCTCGCCTCTAAGTGGGGGTTAATCTTCTCGGGGCGGATGGAGTAGCTCGCGATGAAGGCAATGAGCTCGTCACGCTGGCGCACCTTCTCCTCCAGGAGGCGCACACGCTCCTCGGTGGCTAAGCCGATGGCTGCCGCACGAGGTGTGAGGCGCACGTCAGCATCATCCTGACGGAGGAGGATACGGTACTCGGCACGCGAGGTGAACATACGGTACGGTTCGTCCACGCCCTTGGTGACGAGGTCGTCAATGAGCACCCCGATATAAGCCTCGGAGCGGCTAAGGGTGAAGGGCGGCAAGTCGTGGATTTGCTGGTGCGCATTGATGCCTGCGATGAGCCCTTGACCAGCGGCCTCTTCGTAGCCTGTCGTCCCATTGACCTGCCCAGCTAAGTAGAGTCGCTCTACGACCTTACTCTCTAAGGTGTGGTGTAGCTGGGTGGGGTCGAAGAAGTCATATTCGATGGCGTAGCCTGGGCGGTAGAGGCGCACATCACGCAGTTCGGGTATTTGCCTTAGAGCCTCGAGCTGCACCTCCAAGGGAAGGGAGGAGGAGAAGCCATTGAGGTAGTACTCGTTCGTACGCTCCCCCTCGGGCTCGAGGAAGAGCTGATGGCGGTCTTTGTCGGCGAAGGTGACAATCTTCGTCTCAATGCTGGGGCAGTAGCGTGGCCCGATGCTCTGTATCTGTCCGTTGTAGAGAGGCGAGCGGTCGAGGGCTTCGCGTAGCACCGTGTGGCACGCCTCGTTGGTGTAGAGCGTGTAGCAAGGGAGCTGACGCAGGAGGGAGCGCTGTGGGGTATCCATATAGGAGAACTTATGGAAGTCCTCTTCGCCCTCCTGTACGCCCATCTCCTCGAAGTGCAGACTGCGTGCATCGATCCGGGGTGGTGTCCCTGTCTTCATGCGGTCGGTGCATATGCCCGCTGCCTTCAGCTGGTCGGTGATGCCGTAGGTCGCTGGCTCGGAGATGCGCCCACCGCTGAGCTGTAGCTCACCGAAGTGCATCAGTCCCGAGAGGAATGTCCCTGCCGTCAGGATGACCGCTTCGGCAGAGAAGCGCACCCCTAACTGGGTCTCCACCCCACGCACACGCCTCCCCTCGAGGATGAGGCGCGTGACGGTATCCTGCCACTGGTCGAGTAGCGGCTCACTATCCAGCTCCTCGCGCCACGCCTCCATGAAGCGCATGCGGTCGCTCTGCGCACGTGGGCTCCACATAGCAGGGCCTTTGCTGCGGTTGAGCATACGGAACTGTATCGAGGTGCGGTCGGTGATGAGCCCCATACGCCCCCCGAGGGCATCGATCTCACGGACAATCTGCCCCTTGGCAATCCCACCCACGGCGGGATTGCAACTCATCTGCCCAATCTTATTCATATCGGGCGTGATGAGGAGCGTATGCGAGCCTAAGCGTGCAGCCGCAGCGGCCGCCTCACAGCCCGCATGACCCGCACCGATGACGATGATGTCGTAGTGCTGCATCAGACGTTGAAGCGGAAGTGCATGATGTCCCCATCCTGCACGACGTAGTCCTTACCTTCGACGGCCATCTTACCAGCTTCCTTGACAGCCGACTCGCTGCCATAGTGGAGGAAGTCCTCGTACTTGATGACTTCGGCTCGGATGAAGCCCTTCTCGAAGTCTGTATGAATGGCAGCTGCGGCACGAGGTGCCTTGCTCCCCTTGGTGTAGGTCCAGGCACGTACCTCCTGTACCCCAGCGGTGAAGTACGTCTCCAGGTCAAGGAGCTTGTAGGCAGCCTTAATCAGACGAGCCACACCCGACTCCTCGAGACCGATTTCCCCGAGGAACATCTGACGCTCTTCGTAGGTCTCCAGTTCGGCGATTTCGCTCTCTATCTTCGCAGCGACGACCAGCAGTTCGGCACCTTCGCTGGCGACAGCCTCACGGACACGCTCTACGTACTCATTGCCCGAGACTGCCGACCCTTCGTCGACATTGCAGACGTAGAGTACGGGCTTGCTGGTCAGGAGGTAGAGTTCGCGCGCCACCTTCTGCTCGTCCTTGGTCTCGAAGGAGACGGTGCGGGCGTTGAGTCCCTGCTCGAGGGCTTCCTTGTAGCGCATCAGGACGTCACAGGCGAGCTTGGCTTGCTTGTCGCCACCTGTCTGCGCCTGCTTGTAGACCTTCTGCAGGCGTGCTTCGACCGTCTCGAGGTCCTTGAGCTGAAGCTCGGTGTCGATGATGGACTTGTCACGCAGGGGGTCGACACTGCCGTCGACGTGGGTGATGTTGTCATCATCGAAGCAGCGCAGCACGTGCAGGATAGCATCCGTCTCACGGATGTTGGCCAGGAACTTATTCCCCAGCCCTTCACCCTTGCTTGCGCCCTTCACCAGACCAGCGATGTCGACGATCTCCACGGTCGTGGGGACGATGCGCTGAGGCTGGACGATCTCGGCGAGCTTCGTCAGACGCTCATCGGGGACGGTGATGACCCCGACATTGGGCTCGATGGTGCAGAAGGGGAAGTTAGCGGACTGTGCCTTTGCGTTGGAGAGGCAGTTAAAGAGGGTGGACTTACCGACGTTGGGCAAGCCTACGATACCACATTGTAGGGCCATTATGCGTATTGATTATATACCTTATTATAAGGTGCAAAGATAGCGAAATGCGAGGAGCTACCCGAGATGCTTGTCAGGGAGGGCTGGGTTGACCACTACTGGTGGAGGGTGGTGACCTATACTGCTCCGCCTGCCGAGCAGTACTGGTCGGCGCACTGAGCAGTACTGGTCGAGGCGCATCTCTACGGAGCGGTAGATGCGTTAGATAGCACGAATTGACTATCTTTGCAGTACAAACCTTACGGGGATGACCTGGCTTTGACAGCGCGATGAAGTGGTTTGTAAGCATGTAGTGCAAGGCTTGTGAGCACTCTAATCTCATAGAGCGACAATTCAACTGGCGAAAACAATTACGCTCTCGCTGCGTAACCGAATAGAGTAGGTTTGACGCTTCATCACGACGACAGACTGTTGTGACGAGACATCACTCAGGTAGCCGTTCTCACCGAGGCGACTTGATCATAGTGGTGCCGGAAAATCGGAGACTGGCCCAATGCTTGCCCTTGGCTTGGGAGTGTATTTAGAGGGATAAGGCACTGCCTATGGTAGCCTCAGTCGCGGGTGGTGCACGAAAACTCAAAGTGAGGATAAACATGTAGAAAGCAGATTAGTTCCGTGTTTGGACCGGGGTTCGACCCCCCGCATCTCCACACCTAAGGCTCTTATCAGGCGACGACAGAGGCTCGAGTCTCCGCGTCGCCTGATTTGTTTTTCTCCACTACCTTTGTCCCAGATACATTATATATACTATACCTTCCGACCAAGCTCCGCTTCGTATGAATCGTACCCTCCTCCGCACGCTTTGCCGCTGCGCCCTTCTCCTACTCACCACGATGATAGCTCAGACAGCAGCCCTTGCTCTTCCCACCGATACGCTAACTCTTAGCCGAGGCTGGACCTTCGGCGAACACGGCCGAGGGGAGACGCACCCTGCCACTGTCCCAGGGGTCGTACAGCAAGACCTCATCCGTCTGGGGAAGCTCCCCGACCCGTATTACCGCCTCGCCGAAGACTCCATCCAGTGGGTAGGGGAGCGGGATTGGGACTATATCTGCACCTTCTCCCTCAGCCCCGAGCAACTCCAGTGTCCGTCTATTCACCTCCTCTTCGAGGGGCTGGATACCTACGCTTCGGTCTATCTCAATGGGCATAAGCTCCTCGAGGCGGAGAATATGTTCGTAGCACACGAAGTCGATATCCGTCCCTATGCGCAGGCCTCTAACCGCCTGGAGGTGCGCTTCCGCTCGCCCCTCAAGGCTGCCCTGCCTCTCTACGAAGCAGCAGGCATCAACTATCCTGCGGACAACGACCACGCTGAGAAGCACCTCTCGGTCTTCACGCGCAAGGCACCCTATCACTACGGATGGGACTGGGGCGAGCGCATGATCACCATCGGTATCTGGCGACCTGTGCGTGTGCTCCTGCGTGGGACGACCTTCTTTGCGGAGCGTCCTGTGGTGACCTATCACCCCGAGCGCAGCCTGCCCATCGAGGTACGCCTCCCTGCTGATGCCGTCCGTGGCACCGAAGCCACCCACCTGCGCTACCACCTCTATGACGCTGCAGGCCGCTTGGTCTTCGAGCGCACGGCACCGCTTGCTGACTTCATCACCCCTACCGAGCGAGGTGGCTTGCACGCCTTGGCTAACCCCCAGCTCTGGTGGCCGAAGGGCTTGGGTAAGCCCTACCGCTATCGGGCTTGCTTTGAGCTTCTCGAGGGCGAGCGAGGGCGTGTCTTAGATGAGACGCAGTGTGCCGTCGGGCTACGCACCATCGAGCTGGTACGTGAGCCAGATAAGGACGGGCGGAGCTTCTTCTTCCGTGTCAATGGGCAACCACTCTTCGCCAAGGGGGCGAACTACATCCCAGGGACGCTCCTCCTGCCTTCGCGCACCGAGGCCGACCGCAAGCAGCTCTTCGACGACGTCTCCAGTGCGCACTTCAATATGCTCCGTGTGTGGGGTGGGGGAACGTACGAGGAAGATGCCTTCTATGACGAAGCCGATGCGCGAGGTATCCTCATCTGGCAGGACTTTATGTTCGCCTGCACCGCCTACCCTGGGGATAGTGCCTTCCTGAAGAATGTGCAGAGCGAACTGGTGTACAACATCCGCCGTCTGCGCCAGCATCCCTCGCTGGCGACGTGGTGCGGCAACAATGAGATACGCGAAGGACTCAAGTACTGGGGCTGGGCAAAGCGCTACCCCAAGGAGGTGTACGAACGCTTCTGGCACGACTACGAAGCCCTCTTTGCAGGCCTCATCCCGAAGACCCTGCGCCAGGAAGACCCCTTGCGCCCCTATATCGAAAGCAGTCCCGACACGGTGAACTGGGGACGACCCAAGGAGTTGGGGCTCGGTGAAAGCCACTACTGGGGCGTATGGTATGGGCGTGAACCCTTCGAGATCCTGCGTGAGCGCATGCCTCGCTTCATGAGTGAGTTTGGGGTGCAGTCCTTCCCGATGCTCCCGAGTATCAGCCGCTTTGCTCGCCCTGAGACCGACTACGCTCTGGAGAGTGAGGTGATGAAGGCGCATCAGAAGAGCAGCATCGGCAACGATGTCATCCTCCACTACATCCGTCAGGACTATCCCGAGCCACGGGACTTCGCCGACTTCGTCTACCTCTCTCAGGTGATGCAGGGGCGTGGGATAGCCCTCGGCATACGTGCCCAGCGTGCTGCTGCCCCCTACTGTATGGGGAGCCTCTACTGGCAGCTCAATGATGCTTGGCCCGCTGTCTCGTGGTCGAGTATCGACTACTACGGCGAGTGGAAGGGCTTGCACTACGAGGCCAAGCGTGCCTTTGCCCCCATCATCCTTGTGCCAGATACGGCGCATAGTCAGTTTGCTATTGCCTACGATCCCCAGCCACGCCAGCGGACGGTGCGCCTCGCCGCTGAGGTGCGTGACTTCTCGGGGCGTCTGCTTCGCCGCCACACCTTTGCCCCCAAGACACTACCAGCACACGAGGTCGGGCGAGTAGTTCTTCCGATGAAGGAGCTCTTCGAGAGCAAGGCGGAGCGCACGGGTGCCTATGTGCACTATGAGCTGCGTGATGCACGTACGAAGACCCTTCTGACCGAACTCACCGACTACGCTGTCCGCACCAAGGAGCTACGCCTATCGCAGCCCAAGGCTGGGGACTACACGATTCAGGTGAGCGAGCGCACAGGTACGCTCTTCATCGACATCGAGAGTAAGACGCTCCTGAAGGATGCCTACATCGACCTTGGAGAGACGGGCTGGCTACTGTCGGACAACTTCTTCGACATCCTCCCGGGTCGCCGCTATCGTCTGCGTGCCACACGCCGACAGAATGCTCCCGAGCGCACGACTAAGACCCTCCCTACCGTCACCCTCCGCTCCATCACGACGGAGAAGTAAGCCTCGGCGCACGGGCTAAGCACCGCCTTTCCTCGCGAAGGAGGGGAAGGGTAGTGGCTTTCTTTGTGCTTGTGTATGTGGTAGAAATTTACTTACTTTGCAAGCGCAAACCACTACAGGGTTCCTTGGCCGAGTGGTTAGGCACCGGTCTGCAAAACCGTTTACGGCGGTTCGATTCCGCCAGGAACCTCAAGAGTAAGAGCTTCGCTATCCTGATGAAGGGTAACGAAGCTCGCTTTTTATAGCTCCTCCAGAGGGTCGTTGGGTCAGGGCTTTTGCTTATCTTTGAGTAGAGTTCGCCTACCGATGAAGGAGGCTACTCCACTCCACGCATACATTATTATATAGATACGCACAGCTTATATGAAGCGACTACTCGCCTGCACCTTCGCGCTATGCAGCACCCTGAGCCTACAGCTCCACGGTCAGCGCACGGAGCTCCGCCTCGAGAAGGGGTGGCGCTTCACCCGCCAAGACCAAGCCTCTTTCTCCACTCCCGACTACAACGACAGTAAGTGGAGCCGTGTCACCGTCCCCCACGACTGGGCGATTTACGGCCCGTTCAGCTTCGAGAACGATAAGCAACATTTAGCTATCGCACAGGACGGGCAGAAGGAAGCGATGGAGCACGCTGGGCGCACCGGTGGTCTCCCCTTTGTAGGTACGGGCTGGTACCGCCGCACGCTGGATATTCCCCAAGACCTTGGTGACCGCCGTGTCTTCCTGCGCTTTGATGGGGCGATGAGCCACGCACGCGTCTACGTCAATGGGCAGGAGGTAGGCTATTGGCCCTATGGATACAATACCTTCGCCTTCGACATTACCCCCTACGTCCGCTCGGGAGCTACCAATACCTTAGCCGTGCGTCTGGAGAACAAGCACGAGAGTAGTCGTTGGTATCCAGGCGCTGGGCTCTACCGCAACGTACATCTCACCGTCACCTCCCCCACCTATATTCCGCTCTGGGGCACACGTATCCAGACCCCTTCGGTAAGTAGCGAGCACGCATACGTCTCCGTAGAGACGAAGGTCGCTGGCCTGAGCCGCCTTGCAGGTCGTCCCCTCAGCATCAAGACAACCATCCTCTCTCCCGAGGGCAAGGTCGTCGCTGAGCGCAGCGAAGAGCTCACGACCAAGGGCGCAGCAAGCGATAGCATCTACCGCACAGGCTTCGACATCTCCGCTCCTCTGCTCTGGGACATCAATCAGCCCAACCTATATAAGTATGCCGTCACCCTCTCCGATGGTGCGCAGGTACTCGACCGAGATACCACGACCTTCGGGATACGCTCCATCGAGCTCAAGGCTGGCGAAGGCTTCTTCCTCAATGGGCGCAAGCTGAAGTTCCAAGGGGCTTGTCTGCACCACGACCTCGGTCCGCTGGGAGCTGCCGTCAACGAAGCTGCGATGCGCCGACAGATACGCTTGATGCAGGATATGGGCGTGAATGCCATCCGCACTTCGCACAACATGCCTGCGCCGGAGTTCGTACGTCTCTGCGATGAGATGGGGATGCCGCTGATGGCAGAGAGCTTCGACTCGTGGGCGCAAGCTAAGGTGCCCAACGGCTACAACCTCGACTTCAACGAGTGGCATGAGCGTGACCTCACAAATCTCATCCACCAGTACCGCAACAGCCCTTCGGTCATCATGTGGAGCATCGGCAACGAAGTTCCCGAGCAGCCCAGCGCTGATGGGGCGAAGCTCGCCTACCGCTTGCAGGAGATTTGCCACCGTGAAGATCCTACACGCCCCGTCACCAACGGGATGGATAATCCCCTCGGCGTGCTCAAAAGCGGTATGGCTACCGTCCTCGACATCCCAGGCTTCAACTACCGCCCCTTCCTCTACGACAGCGCGCACAAGGTCTTACCACAGGGCTTCCTCCTCGGCTCGGAGACCTGCTCGACGGTTAGCTCACGTGGGGTGTATAAGTTCCCCGTGGTGCGCAAGAGTATGGCGAAGTACCCCGACCATCAGGCTTCGGGCTACGACGTCGAGCACTGCGGCTGGAGCAACCTCCCCGAAGACGACTTCATCCGCCAGGAAGATCACGACTGGAGTATGGGCGAGTTCATCTGGACGGGTATTGACTACCTTGGCGAGCCCACGCCTTATTACAGCGAATGGCCCAGCCACTCCTCGCTCTTCGGTGCGGTGGACTTAGCCGGTCTGCCCAAGGATCGCTTCTACCTCTACCGCAGCCACTGGAACAAGGACGCCAAGACGCTGCACATCCTTCCTCACTGGACGTGGCCCGGACGTGAAGGGCAGGTAACTCCCATCTTCGTCTACACGAACTACCCCGAAGCTGAGCTCTTCATCAACGGCAAGAGCCAAGGCCGCCAGAAGAAGGATACCTCTGTCACCATCGATGCTACGGAGAACAAGGAGAGCCAAGAGGCCTTCACTCGTCAGAAACGCTATCGTCTGATGTGGATGGACACGAAGTACGAGCCCGGAGAAGTGAAGGTCGTCGCCTACGACCAGTCGGGCAAGGCCGTGGCTGAAGAGGTCGTCCGCACCGCTGGTCGCCCGCATCACCTTGAGCTGGTAGCCGATCGCACGAGCATCACCGCCGACGGCAAGGATATTGCCTTCGTCACGGTGCGCGTCGTCGACAAGGACGGCAACCTCATCCCCGATGACGGTCGTCTCCTGCAGTTCAAGGTCACGGGCGCAGGCTCCTTCCGTGCTGCTGCATCGGGCAATCCCGCCTCGCTCGATACCTTCCACCTACCTCGTCACCACGCCTTCAGTGGGCAGCTCGTAGCTCTGGTGCAGAGTGGAGAGCAGGCTGGCGAAGCCGTCCTCACGGTCTCCGCTAAGGGACTTCCCTCGGCGAAGCTCCGCATCCAGGTCACGAAGTAGCTCGCTCGGTCGTGTCCCTATCCCTCGACTTCATCCATCATATCCGCTCGCTGCAGGAGACCTATCGGGGCACTTCCCCCGATAGGCTGCTGCTCGGCAAAGGGTCGCTCTCTCGGGAGGAACGCACGGCACTTGCCCTGCAACTAACCGCAGAGCCCACCCTACAAAAGAAGCTCCCCAGCTGGCACACAGCTGGGGTTTTTCTTCCCTCTTCGCTGACCTTAGAGCAGTGCTCCAGCGAAGAAGCGGCACGCTACAAGGCGCGCTTTGCCTCGCCTCACGATAGACTTCTCGACCTCACGGGGGGCTTTGGCGTGGACTTCTGGGCGCTGGCAAGCGTCACAGACCAAGGGGTCTATGTGGAGCGTCAGGCTGATTTGGTCGCTGCCGCACGCGCTAACCTCCCCCGTCTCCTCCCCTCCGCACGGCTTACCCTCCTGCACGGCGAGTCCCTTCCGCTCCTACCTGAACTCATCGCTACGCACCGACCCACCCTCATCTACCTCGACCCTGCACGGCGCGAAGGGGCAGATACGACTCGCCGTGTCTACGCCATCGAGGACTGCGAGCCGAACCTCCACACGCTCCTTCCCGAGCTAACGGATCTATATCGTCAGGTCGATGCCCCCTTGCCTCGCCTTGTGGTCAAGCTCTCCCCGATGCTTGACGTGGTGCACACCCTGCGCTCTGTCGCTGGCGTGCAAGAGCTCCACATCGTCTCGGTGCGAGGCGAGGTGAAGGAACTGCTCCTGCTGATTGACCTCAATAAGTGCAGCGAGGAGGCGCAGCCCGAAGCCGTCACCTTCGTGGCACAAGACCTGCATCCTACGCATCCTACTCCTGCTTTCGTCCTTCCTGAAGCCCTCGCCGAGGAGGAGCATGCTGTCCTCAGCTACACCGCACAGCCTCGTGCCTACCTCCTCGAGCCGCACGCTGCGCTGATGAAGACAGGGCTCTTCCGCAGCATCGGAGCGGTCTACCATCTCGAAGGACTCCACCCCAATAGTCATCTCTATACGACTGACACGCTCCCCGAAGCCTCCTTCCCTGGGCGTGTCTTCGTCGTGGATGCGGTCTATCCCTTCGCTTCCTCCCAGCTCAAGATGATAGGCAAAGCTATTGGAGCGGCGCAGATTACCTGCCGTAACTTCCCCCTCCGCCCCGAAGCTCTCCGTGCGAAGCTCCGCATTAAGGACAGCGCAGCGCAGACGCTCTTCGGTACGACGACAGCTGATGGGGCGCACGTGCTCCTGCTCTGTCGCCGTCTCTAAGCCTCGAAGCTCCAGCCCCCACAAGCGACCACGCCCCACGACTCCGAGGAGAGTCGTGGGGCGTGGTGCGTTATAGTCAGAGGGAGCGACCTTGTTAGAGGCGCTCGATGTCCTTGAAGTAGTTGTACGTACCGACCTTGAGCTCAATGCAAGCAGCCTCGTCGCAGACGATGATGCCCTTGGGGTGGAGCTGAAGTGCGGTGATCGTCCACATCTGGTTGACGCAGCCTTCGACAGCCTGCTGCAGGGCGCGCGCCTTGCCGTGACCGTTGACGAGGATGAGGACTTCGCGTGCAGCCATCACGGTACCGACACCGACAGTGAGGGCGGTCTTAGGCACCTTGTTCACGTCGCCATCGAAGAAGCGGCTGTTGGCAATGATGGTGTCGGTGGTGAGGGTCTTCATGCGGGTACGTGACGAGAGCGAAGAACCAGGCTCGTTGAAGGCGATATGTCCATCGGGCCCGATACCTCCGAGGAAGAGGTCAATACCCCCAGCAGCGAGGATGGCTTCTTCGTAGGCAGCGCATTCGGCTTCGAGGTCGGAGGCATTCCCATTGAGGATATGTACGTTCTCCTTCTTGATGTCGATGTGGCTGAAGAAGTTCTTCCACATGAAGCTGTGGTAGCTCTCGGGATGGTCCTGAGGGATGCCGACGTATTCGTCCATATTGAAGGTGATGACGTGCTCGAAGGAGACACGGCCAGCCTGATGAGCAGCCACGAGTGCACGGTACATACCGAGGGGCGACGAGCCCGTAGGGAGACCGAGGACGAAGGGCTTAGCAGCGGTAGGCTGAGCAGCCTGAATCTTCTGGACGACATAGTCTGCTGCCCACTGGGAAATCCCCATGTAGTCGGGCTGGATGATGAGACGCATAAGCTTTGATATTGGGTTAGATGATTATTGATAAGCGATGTGGGTGGGAGACTAAGCCTTGAGCTGCTCAGCCATCTGTACACCGAGCTCCCAAGCCGCAGCGGTGACCGAAGGCAGGTCGGCCATCTTGAGCTCGACACCCGTGCCGACAGCTTCCCACTTCATCTCTTCGGCGAAGGGAAGGAGACGCTTGAGGGCGGCAGGAGCCCAGGTATAGGAGCCGAAGGCCGCATAGAGACGACCCTTGACATCACGGATACGGATGAGGTTCATCAGATGCTCTATGGGGGAGAATAGTTCGCCGCAGTAGGTGGGACTCCCGATGATGAGACCACGATAGCGGAAGACGTCACGCAGGATGACCGAAGGGTCGCTCTTGGAGACGTTGTGGCAGACGATGTGCTTCACCCCAGCGGCAGCGAGGCTCTGCGCCACCACATCGGCCAGCTGCTCGGTATTGCCGTACATAGAGCCGTAGAGGACGACGACACCTTCTTCGGCTTCGTTGTTGGAGAGGCGTGCATAGAGGTCACGTGCTTCGGCGAAGCCTTCGCGTGTCCAGACGACCCCGTGGGCAGGGCAGACGTACTCGATGTCGAGTCCTTGCTTCTCGATGTTGGCCAGAGTCTTCTTGACGAATGCGCCGTACTTACCGATGACACAGGCGTAGTAGCGCGTCATCTCCTCGAGGTAGGCCTGTCGGTCGGTGATGCACGTGTCGAGGATGTGACCGCTCAGCGCACCGAAGGAGCCGAAGGCATCGGCAGAGAAGAGCACTCGGTTGGACTGCTCGTAGGTGAACATCACCTCAGGCCAGTGTACCATCGGCGCCATCAGGAAGGAGAACTCGTGCTTGCCGATGCAGAGGGCATCGCCACTCTTCACCTCGTGCAGTCCTGTCGTGATGCCGTGGAAGCCGCTGAGCATATCGAAGGTCTTCTTGTTCCCCACGATCTGCATCTCGGGGTAGCGCTGGCGTAGTAGCCCGATGGAGCCACCATGGTCAGGCTCCATATGGTTGATGATGAGGTAGTCGACAGGGCGACCTTGGAGTATCTGGTCGAGCTTATGGAAGAAGATATCCGAGTAGCAGACATCGACCGTATCGATGAGGGTAGTCTTCTCGTCGACGATGAGGTAGGCATTGTACGCTACGCCCGAGGGGATTTCCCAGAGGTTCTCGAAGCGTTCCTTCATGCGGTCGTTGACGCCGACGTAGTAGATGGAGTCCGTGATTTGAGGTACTTGGTACATAGTCCGTAGTGTAGTGATAGGTGCGTAGATAGGGAAAAGCAGCACGCTCTTCGGGTCGTGGAGACGCGAGGGGCGTGCTGCTAATCGGGTTAATGGCTCCCCTCCGTGAGGGGCTCAGGCTGGAGCGGATGGCGATAGGCGTAGACGATGAGGGAGATACCTGCCACGAGGAAGGGGATGCTGAGGAGCTGTCCCATATTCACGCCGTAGTTAGCGACTAAGTCCACTTCCCACGCCTCCTGCACATTCTTGATACTCTCGATGAAGAAGCGGAAGCCGAAGACCCCCGTGAGGAAGTAGCCGAGGATGAGTCCCGAGTAGCGTCGGGCTGCATCACGCTTCCAGTAGAGGTACATACACAGGGCGAAGATGACGAGGTAGGCCAAGGCTTCGTAGATCTGTGTCGGGTGGCACGCTGGGATGGGCACACCACGCTTTGCATAGCCTGCGAACTCCGAGGCGCGTGGGAAGACGAAGCCCCAGGGGGCATCCGTCGCACGGCCGAAGATCTCACTGTTCATCAAGTTGCCCATACGTATGAGTGCAGCCGCCAGCCCCGTAGGTACAGCTAAGCGGTCGAGCGTCCAGAGGATGGACTTCTTCGTCACACGGCGCGAGTAGAGCCACACTGCGAGGATAATCCCGATGGTACCGCCATGGCTGGCGAGTCCTCCCTCCCACACCTTCAGTATCTCGGCAGGGTGTGCCAGATAGTAGGCGGGATTGTAGAAGAGGACGTGTCCCAGTCGTGCTCCTATGACCGTGCCGAGGACGACATAGATGTAGAGCGAGCTCATCCACTCTTCGGGGAGACGCTCACGCTTCCAAATTCGCTCCTCGATCATAGGGCCTAAGATCAGTAGACCTAAGGCGAAGAGGAGGCCGTACCAGCGGATACCACGACCGAAGATATCTATGATGACGGGATTGACATCCCACGTGATGGCACTAAGCATAGGAGGGCAACTTAGATGAAGTAAGAGGATGGGCGGGAATTAGCAGAGCTTGCCGATCCACTGCTCGCGCTCCCCGGGGAGCAAGTCGATGACAGGGATCTCCTGCATCGTGTAGCAGCCTGGAGCCAGACGGCTGGTGGCACGTGCCACAGCGACGAGGATCTGAGCGGTGAGGGCGGGGTTGTTGATCTTCATGTTGAACTCGAGGAGCTGGTTCTGCGTCTTCCCCGAGACCCCCTTTCGGGTCATGTTTACGCCGTGCCCCATATCGATGAGCTGATTGACATCATCGACGACCGTGACGTGCGTCTCATCGTGTGCGAAGTACTCATCAGCCTTGATGGCACGGATGACGTCCTCAGCCTTGTGGCCTTCTTCGAGCTCGATGTAGACCATACGGCGGTGGATACCCGTACCTGTGGGGATGGTCATCGAGAGGGCTTTGCGCACACCAGCGATGGCCTTGACAGCTACGGTATGCCCCATGCTCATCCCAGGGCCGAAGTTGGTATAGGTGATGCCCTTAGGCACGATAGCCTCCATCAGGGTGCGGACGACCGAGTCACTCCCTGGATCCCAGCCGGCAGCGATGACGGAGACAGCACCGTGAGCACGAGCGGTCTCACCGAGGTTCTTGTGCAGCTGCAGGATGTCGGTGTGGATGTCGAAGCTATCGACCGTGTGGATGCCCAGTGGAAGGATCTGCTGAGCGGTAGCCTCGACCAAGCGTGTAGGAGTGCATAGGATGGCTACATCGACCCCTTCGAGCTCTTCGATGCGGCTGACGACACGGTAGGGACGTAGCTCGTGGGGCACGTCTGTGGGGTCACGACGTACTACCCCAGCGATTTCGAAGTCGGGAGCGGCCTCGAGGGCTTCAATAGTATAGCGACCGATATTCCCGTAGCCGACGACGGCGGCACGTAGCTTCTTGTTCTCTGACATACTTTCTTGTCTCTTTAATTTAAGTAGATGATTAGTAGAATGTGATTAGATGTACAAAGATAAGAAAAGCCCCCCTATGGCTCTTCCTGGCTATTTGTCTTGATGCGTACCCTTCTCTTCGGCTGTGCTACTGAGGGTGCTCTGGGGTGGGTGGTGCTGACTTATATAGGTCGGCTCTCGGAGCAGTATAGGTGCCCTCTCCGACCAGTAGTGGTGCCCCCTCCGACCAGTAGTGGTCAATAGCATCGACCACTACTGGTCCGCTCACGGAGCAGTAGTGCTACGGAGTGCCTACCTCGCAGGGTCATACGGCATGCTATGCCATTCCTTGGTTTGCAGCGAATAAGAGTAAGCCGAAGTACTAGCTGTGTAGCTTAGGGGTGCGCCCTGAGCATTGTAGGTGTGCCATATTGGCAGGCAGTGCGCAGACGAGCGCCTTGCTCCACTTTGGCACGCTCCTTGTACCTTGCTCCGTGTCGGTGTCGGAGCTTTCTCCCCCGACCCACACAGTATAGACAGAATTAACAACACATATCAACGACTTAGATCATGAGCATTAAGCCCCTGGCAGACCGCGTCCTCATACGCCCCGCTGCCCAAGAAGAGAAGACCGTGAGCGGGATCATCATCCCCGATTCAGCTAAGGAAAAGCCCCTGCGTGGCGAAGTCATCGCTGTCGGCGGCGGCACGAAGGACGAAGAGATGGTCCTCAAGGCTGGCGACATCGTCCTCTACGGCAAGTACGCTGGCACCGAAATAGAACACGAAGGGGAGAAGTACCTCATCATGCGTCAGTCTGACGTGCTGGCTACGATCTAACCCTACTTGCTAAGTAAGAAATACAGACAACATAGATAATCATGGCTAAAGAAATCAAGTTCGATATAGAGGCACGCGAAAGCCTCAAGCGTGGCGTCGACGCTCTGGCGAACGCCGTCAAGGTAACCCTCGGCCCTAAGGGTCGCAACGTCATCCTCGGTAAGACCTACGGTGCCCCCCACATCACCAAGGACGGTGTCTCCGTAGCTAAGGAGATTGAGCTCGAAGATCCATTCGAGAACATGGGTGCTCAGCTCGTCAAGGAAGTTGCTTCGAAGACCAACGACGATGCTGGTGACGGTACGACCACGGCTACGATCCTTGCCCAGAGCATCATCGGTGTCGGGCTGAAGAACGTCACCGCTGGTGCCAACCCCATGGACCTCAAGCGCGGTATCGACAAGGCTGTCGCTAAGATCGTCGCTGAGATCCGCTCTATGGCGCAGGAGATCGGTGACAACTTCGAGAAGATCGAGCACGTAGCTAAGATCTCCGCCAACGGAGACGAGCAGATCGGTCAGCTCATCGCCGAGGCTATGCGCAAGGTCAACAAGGAAGGTGTCATCACCGTCGAAGAAGCCAAGGGCATTGAGACGACTGTCGAGGTCGTCGAAGGGATGCAGTTTGACCGCGGCTATATCTCTCCTTACTTCGTCACCAACTCCGAAAAGATGGAGGCGCAGCTGGAGAACCCTTACATCCTCATCTACGATAAGAAGATTTCTACCCTCAAGGAAATCCTTCCTATCCTCGAGCAGACGGTACAGACGGGTCGTCCTCTCCTCATCATCGCCGAAGACATCGACAGCGAAGCCCTCGCTACCCTCGTCGTCAACCGCCTGCGTGGTGGTCTGAAGGTCTGCGCCGTCAAGGCTCCTGGCTTCGGTGACCGTCGCAAGGCTATGCTGCAGGACATCGCTATCCTCACCGATGGTGTCGTCATCAGCGAAGAAACGGGCCTCAGCATCGATGCTGTCAGCCTCGAGATGCTTGGTAAGGCTGAGAAGATCAGCGTGACGAAGGACAATACCACCATCGTCAATGGCGCTGGGGATAAGGAAGCCATCCGCGAGCGTGCTGCTCAGATCAAGGCGCAGATGGCCAACACCACTTCCGACTACGACCGCGAAAAGCTCCAGGAACGTCTGGCTAAGCTCTCCGGTGGTGTCGCTGTCCTCTACGTCGGTGCTCCCAGCGAAGTAGAGATGAAGGAGAAGAAGGATCGTGTCGACGACGCCCTCAGCGCTACGCGTGCGGCTGTCGAAGAAGGTACTGTCCCTGGTGGTGGTACGGCGCTTCTGCGTGCTGTCCGTGCTCTGGATGGCTTAGTCGGGGACAACGATGACGAGACGACAGGGATTGAAATCATCCGCCGTGCTGTCGAAGAGCCCCTGCGTCAGATCGTCGCCAACGCTGGTAAGGAAGGTGCTGTCATCGTGCAGCGTGTCAAGGATGGCGAAGGTGACTTCGGCTACAACGCACGTCTCGATCAGTTCGAGAACCTCTATGCTTCGGGTGTCATCGACCCAGCGAAGGTCACGCGTGTCGCACTGGAGAACGCTGCTTCGATCGCAGGTATGTTCCTCACGACCGAGTGCGTCATCGCCGACAAGAAGGAAGATACTCCCGCTATGCCTGCCATGAACCCCGGCATGGGCGGTATGGGCGGCATGATGTAAGCCGTCCACACAACGCACTAAATACATACGCACCGCCCCACCTTCGTCCAACGAAGGCGGGGCGGTGTGCGTTTCTTACCCTGACGTAATGTCCTGTATGCGTGCGTTTTCCTAAAGCCAGAGCTAATTCTTTACCTTTACATAAGTAATCCCCTCACGGGTGCTATTGCCTCAATACCAACTCACTTATATCAGCGTATGAGTAAAACGACTACTACTTCTTCTTACAGCCTTTGGCGTGACCTCAAAGATGCATCTATCTGGTTTTGGAACTTCTATGTCAAGCGTACCCTCAAGACCATATTTGTGGCGTGCCTTATAGGAGTCCTTTATATCCATGTGCAAGAGCTCCTTTTTCCACTCCTTGATAAGCTTCATAAATTCCTTCTAGACCATCATCTGATGCCTTGGTTTGGAGTACTGATCGGCCTTGGCGTTATCTATCAGTTTTATTGGATACTGAAGCATTGGAAGGCTGAGTTATCGATCTACTCGTTGAGTGTAATTCTTCTGATTTGGGGGCTCTATGGGTATTACCGACGTTTCTGCCCATCGTGCCACTTTTGGATGATTGTAGAGGAGTATCCACAGATAGCATTTGTTGACCTATTGATAGTTCCTGGGGCTCTCATATTAGTCTTACAACGAGGTGTATATGTCTTCTTCTCTCGAGATAAGAATCAATTTTCTCTGTTTTCATCGGGGATTCGCAGGGTAGAGAATGATAAGCCTATTGTCTCTGAAGCAGAGGACTGGTTGGGATTTGCAGATCAGGTTGATGTCCTCTTTGATGTACTGCAGTCGCTCAAGCGTTTGGATGACCAATCTTCTTTGACGATGGGGATTATCGCTCAATGGGGTAAGGGGAAGAGCTCCTTTATCAATCTGCTCATGGCGAAGGCTAAAGAGCAGAAGGATATTGTTGTCCGATTTAATCCCCGCAGCTCAAAGAATGTATCTCAAATTCAAGAAGACTTTTTTGATACTTTCGCTAAGGAGCTTTCCATGTATTATACGGGCTTCGGCTTTTTGCTTGGACGCTATACCAAGCATTTAGGATTACTTGGGCAGTATGAATGGACACGGCCCATAGAGAGTCTGCTGACGCTTCTACTCCCCGAGAAGGATGAGCAGGCGATTAATGCAGCTCTATATTGGATAGATAGGCGTGTGTACGTCGTCATTGATGACCTCGACCGCTTGACAGGGGAAGAGATAATTGAGGTCTTGAAGCTTGTTGATCGCAATGCCTCTTTCAATAATGTGGTCTTTGTCATGGCATACGACAAGGAGTACGTCAATAATGTGCTGAGGAAGCACTTGGATCATGGCTTAGATCATAGCTTTATCGATAAGTATGTGACGTGGGAGGTAACTCTTCCAGAGATTAATTGTGAGATCTTAAGGGAAAAGATGACGTCATATTTAGAGAGTCATCTATTTGGGCTTCCCGATGAGGAAAAGAAAAGGGTATTAGAGGGCTGGGGCTATGTCGGTAACATCATCGTGGAGGACTTAGCGTCAGTACGTCATCTCAAGCGGTATGTAAATCTGACTCTTCCAAGATATAGAAAGGTTTATAGCAAGGTAGATCCTGCAGATTTCTTCTTACTCTCATTACTGCAGTATAGGCATCTCACGATTTACAACAACCTTGCGCGGCATATGTATATAGAGTTATTCCAGGGACAGGCGGCTTTCTATTATATTCCGAGTGAGAATCAAGATGTTTTATCCAAAAATTTGCCGCCTGAAGCATGGTTTTTGATGCAGAGATTGTTTGTTAATAGGAATACTAGACCGGGAGAAATTAGTGATTCTCTTCGTTTTGGAGAATTGAAGTTAATTCGTAGTGAGGAAGCCTTCCCGTACTACTTTCGGTATGTGAAGGATAGTGCAGAGGAGTAATAAGCCTTAGGCTTATTACAAGAACAAGGGGCAGTTCACGATGAGTGAACTGCCCCTTGGCGTTATGAGGGATAGGCTTGTGCGTCTTACATCTTCACCATGCCGCTGAAGCCCATGAAGGCCATGGCAAGGATGCCGGCGGAGATGAGCGCGATGGGGATGCCCTTCATCGAGGAGGGAAGCTCGGTGCGCGCAAGCTGCTCGCGGATCCCAGCGAAGACCACGAGGGCGAGCGTGAAGCCTATAGCGATGGAGATGGCATAGACGACACTCTCCAAGAGCGTGTATTCCTTCTGGATGACGAGGATGGCGACCCCGAGGACGCAGCAGTTCGTCGTGATGAGCGGCAGGAAGACGCCGAGGGCTTGATAGAGTGCAGGCGATACTTTCTTCAGGATAATTTCGACCATCTGCACGAGGGCGGCGATGACGAGGATGAAGGAGATGGTCTGCATATAGACCATGTCGAAGGGCTCGAGGACGAACTTCTGCAGGAGGAAGGTGCACATCGTCGAGAGTGCCAAGACGAAGGTCACGGCGGCACCCATACCGAGGGCGGTATCTACCTTCTTCGAGACTCCGAGGAAGGGGCAGATGCCGAGGAACTGCGAGAGGACGACATTGTTGACGAAGACCGCCGCAATGAAGAGGAGGAGATAGTGAGTCATAAGGTTTACTTCTTTGCGCTCAGCTTATTCTTCAGAGCAATGAGATAGCCCAAGACCAGGAAGGCACCAGGGGCGAGGACGAAGAGTAGGGCTCCGTACTCCTTCGGGAGGACTTGGAGCGTGAAGATCGAGCCGCTACCGAGGAACTCACGGACGAAGCCGAGCAACGTCAGCGAGAGCGTGAAGCCCAGCCCAATCCCCACACCATCTAAGGCACTGTGCAAGACGGTCTGCTTAGCTGCGACGGCTTCGGCGCGCCCGAGGACGATGCAGTTCACCACGATCAGCGGAATGAAGAGCCCGAGTGAAGCGTAGAGCGAAGGGACGAACGCCTGCATGAGCATCTGCACGATGGTCACGAAGCCTGCGATGACAACGATGAAGCTCGGGATGCGCACGGCATCGGGGACGAGGTGCTTGATGAGCGAGATGGCGGTATTGGAGCAGATGAGTACGAACATCGTCGCCAGTCCCATAGCCATCCCATTGAGCGCAGACGTGGTGGTCGCCAGCGTGGGACACATCCCGAGGAGGAGCGCAAAGGTAGGGTTCTCCGTCGTGATGCCGTTGCGAAGGATATCGAGTGGTTTCATAGAGAGGGACTATTCTTGGGTGGGAGCAGGGGCGGTGGCGGAGGACTGCATCGAGGAGCAGGTGCGCCAAGCACGGTTCACCGCATCGAGGAAGGCACGGCTACTGATGGTGGCGGCGGTGATGGCGTCTACCTTGCCTCCGTCCTTTGAGACGGTGAGTGGAGCAGAGGCCTTCATATCCAGACCACGCATGTCTCGGATGCCGCCCGTCTCGCTCTTCTCGTGGAACCACTCTGGGATGCGTGACCCGAGCCCTGGGCTTTCGGAGTGCTGGAGGACGGAGAAGTCGACGAGATGCCCTGCGACATCGAAGCCGACCATCACACGGATCAGACCGCTGAAACCCTTCTGTGTGTAGCTCTCGATGGCGAAGCCGACGAGTGCATTGCCCTTCTTCGCCGGGTAGACGGTGAGGCTATCGGTCTCGCCTTCGGGCAGGACACGGAGCTTCTCGGCGAAGGGATTGTTGTTGAAGGGCGGAGCTACGGCGCGTATGGCCTCGACCTTGGCGCGCATCTCTGCTTCGGCGATGGGGGCGGTAGTGACTCGATTGACGAGGGCAAGTATTCCCGAGACCACGACGCAGATGCCCCCGAGCGAGAGGAGCATATTAGGGAGAGTCGAACTGAGCTTCTTCATAGCATTAGCGTCCACCGAAGTGCTTCGGGCGGATATACATATTAATAAGCGGAGTGAAGCTATTCATGATGAGGATGGCAAAGGACATCCCCTCGGGATAGCTACCGAAGAGGCGGATGAGGATCGTCAGGAGGCCGATGAGCGCGCCATAGAGCAGCTGCCCACGTGCACTCATGGGGCTGGTCACGTAGTCCGTAGCCATGAAGATCGCCCCGAGCATCATCCCCCCGGTGAGGAGGTGGAAGAGCGGTGCAGGGTAAAGCTCAGGGCTTACTAAGTGCATGATTCCGCCGAAGATGAAGGCGGTGGCGAGGATGGAGATGGGGATATGCCAAGTGATGACACGGCGGTAGAGTAGGAAAGCCAGCCCGAGGAGGAGGGCCAAGGCACTGACTTCGCCGAGGCTACCTCCGTGGATGCCGAAGAGTAGATCCGATGTAGCAGGTATCTGATCCCAGCTCATCCCAGGTGTCCCAGACTGGATGCCCTTGGCGATGCCGAGGGGAGTGGCACTGGTGACGGCATCGGTGTAGTGGAGGTATTGACCGACTTTAGGCCACAGGGTCATCTGCGCAGGATAGGCGATGAGGAGGAAGACGCGCCCGACAAGCGCGGGGTTGAAGATGTTCCCACCGAGTCCACCGAAGCTCATCTTACCGACACCGATGGCGATGATGGCACCGATGACGACGAGCCACCACGGGAGGCTCGAGGGGAGGTTCATCCCGAGGAGGAGCCCTGTGAGGATGGCCGAACCATCGCCTATGGAGGTCGGACGCTGGTAGAGGTACTTCGTGATGACCCATTCGGTGAGGATGCAGGCAAGGACGCTGACGGCGAGGACGATGAAGGCACCGAGACCGAAGGTCACCAGCGAGACGAGGCACGCTGGAGCAAGGGCGATGAGCACAGCATACATGTTGCGCTCGACGCTATCCCCACTGTGGATGTGGGGGGAAGGGGATATGATGAGGCGATCCATAGGATGGGGTTAGCTTTTGCGTGCACGGATGAGGGCGGAGACCTTCTGCTTGCCCGTGCGGATGTAGTCAAGGAGGGGGCGGTTCGCTGGGCAGGTGTAGCTACATGAGCCGCACTCGATGCAGTCGACGATGTAGCCCTTCTCGGTGGCTCCCCAGTCGGCGTACTGTACGTCACGCATGAGGAAGGCGGGGTTGAGACCCATGGGGCAGACGGTGACGCACTTGGCGCAGCGGATGCAGTTGCGCATGGGGCGGCGTGTCGACTCCTCACGAGGGAGGATGAGGATGCCTGACGTTCCCTTTGTCACGGGTATATCTGCCGAGAGCAGAGCCTTACCCATCATCGGACCGCCGCCGATGATCTTGCCCGTGTCTTCGGGGAGTCCACCCGAGGCGGTGATGAGGTGACCGATAGGCGTACCGATACGAGCGCGGTAGTTCGAGGGCTTCTCGAGGTGCTTGCCTGTGACGGTGGTGATGCGCTCGATGAGGGGCTTGTTCTTCTGCACGGCTTCGTAGATGGCGAAGACGGTGCCCACGTTCTGCACGACAGCACCAGCCGAGATGGGGAGTGCACCGCTCTTGACCTGCTTGCGTAGGACGGCATCGATGAGCTGCTTCTCACCGCCCTGGGGGTACTGCACCTTGAGGGGCATCACCTCCGTGCCGGGGTAGTCCATCGCAATCTGTGAGAGGCGAAGGATGGCGTCCTTCTTATTGTTCTCTACGCCGATGACGGCACGGCTCACACCGAGGGCGCGCTTGAGGAGCTCGACACCGACGAGAATCTCATCGGACTTGTCCATCATCAGAGCGTGGTCGCTGGTGAGGTAGGGCTCGCACTCGACGGCGTTGATGATGAGCACTTCGGCCTTAGCTCCTGGGGGAGGGGTGAGCTTGACGTGCGTGGGGAAGGTCGCGCCACCGAGCCCAACAATACCTGCTGCACTGATGCGGTCAATGATTTCTTTGGGGGAGAGAGAGCAGTCTTTGACGAGGGTCTTGGAGCGGTCAATTCCTTCTTCCCATTCCTCTTCTTCGCTCTGGGCTACGGCGATGACGATGGCTGGGCGCTTGTAGCCGCCAGCATCAAAGAAGCTGTCGATCTTCGTGACCTTGCCAGAGACAGAGGAGTGGATGTTGGCCGAGACGAAGCCCGTGGTCTTAGCGATGACGGTGCCGACCTTGACGAGGTCTCCCTTCTGTACCGTAGGGGTGGCTGGGGCACCGATGTGCTGACCGATGGGGATGATGACCTCACGGGGCAGAGGAAGCTCCTCGATGGGTCGCTTAGCTGAGAGCTTGTTTTCGGGTGGGTGAATACCCCCGAGGCGGAATGTGCGAAGCATAAACGTGTAGGGCTGTGAGGTCTAAGATTGGGCAGGAGTAGGGGTCTCTGTGGTCGGTGTGCTCGGTGGCGTGGGAGGCACTGGTGTGGGTGTCGTGGCTTCCTTCTTTGGAGCTTCTTCCTTGGGCTTGGGGGGAGGGAAGCCTAATTCATGGATGGCGTGTGTGGGGCAGACGGTGACGCACTTGCGACAGAGACGGCACTTAGTGTGGTCGATGTAGGAGAGGTTGTCGGCGATGGTGATGGCCTCGAACTTACATTCCTTGAAGCAGAGCGAACAGCCGATACAGGCATTACTGCAGGCCTTCTTTGCTGCTCCGCCCTTGTCCTTATTGACGCAGCTGACGAAGATACGGCGGCCCTTAGGCCCCTTCTTGCGTAGCTCGATGATGTACTTCGGGCAGGCCTTGACGCAGGCTCCGCAGGCGACGCACTTGTCCTCTAGGATGACTGGTAGGCGTGTCTCGGGATCCATATACATTGCATCGAAGTGGCAGGAGTCGACGCAGTCGCCCATGCCGAGACAGCCCCAGCTACAGTCGGTGTCGCCCTTGTATAGGGCGGCGGCGACGGTACAGCTACTCGCGCCATCATAGATGTTGGTACGTGGGCGTGCCTCGCAGGTGCCGTTGCAGCGCAGGACTGCGATGAGTGGGTCTTTCTTCTGAGCGGTGACGCCGAGGATGCCGCTGACCTTCTCCATGACGGGAGAGCCGCCGACAGGGCAGAAGAGGCCGTCGAGGCTGGCACTCTTGCAGCAAGCTCCTGCGAAGGCGGCACATCCTGGGAAGCCACAGCCCCCGCAGTTCGCTTGGGGGAGTACTTCGGCGACCTCTGCGATGCGCGGGTCTTCCTTGACTTCGAACTTCTGGGCGACGACGTACAAGAGTCCAGCGCCGATGACACCGATGAGCGTCAGGACAATGATGGTGATATACATAGGGGTAGGGTGCTATTCGTGGTCGGGAGTGTGGGGCTCTACGCTCAAGACGAGGCGACCAGCCAACCGCTGACGCTGGGTGTAGAGACCGAGGTAATAGAGGGTCAGCAGACCGAGGGCAAGGAGTGCACTCACCCCTTCGCTCACGGCGAGGAGCGTCTGTGCCAAGCTCAAGGAGAGTAGCAGAAGGAGGAGGGGAAGCACAAAGGCCAGGAGGACGGCTAAGCGTCCGACATGGCGGTGTGCCACGATGCGGACCGACTGGCCGATGGTGAAGTGCTGCCCGTGGCTCTGGAGGCGAAGCTCGAGGTCACGGCACTCCGTGCTCACACACAGGTCACGTGCGTGGCAGTGACAGCAGGCACTTTGCTGCTGGAGATGGACGGTCACGCTGTCGGGAGATATAGCTGTGACGACTCCCGGACGCTGCTCCGTCCCTGTAATAGTTCCGTTCATGTGGTGAAGTCTTGCTGGGTGAGGGGCCGTAGTTATCGACCCAAGTTCCCTCGATGACCTTCCTCTCTGCCTTGACCCTATATTATATATGGTGTGGAGAGGCGTCCTCCGAGCCATTCATTCACATGAACAAATGTATGTATTCACATACAAAAGTGCAAACAATCGCAGGGGATGGACTTGCCTGTGCTGTGGTGTAAGTGTCAAATAGTAAGTAGGATGTGTGTCTTTGTGTAGGTGGCTGTTCACTAAAAAGCATCACTCCACGGGAGGTAATCCAGCCGTGGAGTGATGCTTAAAATCTTTAGAAAGGGACCTACTACGTGGGTAGGTCGTGCCCTTTATCCTATTCTTCAATGAGGGCTACCTCGGAGGCTACGAGCTGGTCTTTCTCGCTACGTCCCAGGCGCAGCTCTACGTAGTCACCGACGTAGAGCTCATTGAATCCGATGCCGTTGAGGCTACGGTAGTGGAAGAATGCGTTCTCGCCCGTGCCCACATCGATGAAGCCGAAGCCAGACTTGAGGGCGTTGATTCGCCCACGCACGAGCCCATCGTGGAGCTCTTCGCCTAAGGGAAGGCGCTTCTGTGGAGCGTGCACTTCCTCTGGCTCTGAGGTCGACTTGTAGAAGTCGTGTCGAGGCTCGGGGAGGTCGATGTGTCCGATGACCTTAACTTCGGGGGATGCGACAGACTCCTGTACGCTCAGTGTAATCTCGGGCTCGGGAGCCACGGCCAGCTGTACCTGCTCCATCCCTTCGGCGAGTGCTTCTTCGGCAGTGGAGGTTGGCTCCGTTCCTTCTTCGCCACTCAGCTCACTCTGCGAGGTGGCAGAAATGGGGCGTGTACGCACTTGGGGGGCTTGGTAGGGGCGACCTTTGAACTCTCGGTTGCGTTCCTCGCTCGTTCCCTTATTGACGAAGAGCCCATTGACGATGGGGTCACTGCGATAGGCACGGCTGTCGATGAGTTCGTTCATCATGATCGGGTAAGTAGCCTCTTCGAGGAGCTCGTAGGAGGTGTAGGTCGTAGTACTTTCCTTGCGCCCTTCGCCGTCATGCTCCAGATCCCAGCCCAAGATCATCACGCGTGTGCCGAGGGCGTGGAGCTTGCGCACCAGAGGGATGTAGTCGCCATCAGAAGCAATGAGCACGACGACATCAAACTGATTTTGCAGGGTTCGTTCGTAGGCTTCGAGGGCGAAGAGCACATCGACCCCCTTCTCCTTCTTCTTGTTCCCCTTGCCCGAGCGCGAGAGGGGTAGGTGGTGCATCATGACGCTCTCAGCGTTGAGCACATCATCGAAGAGTCGCTCGTAGTAGAGTACATCACCAGAGGCCTTAGCCGCTTCGGATGCGGAGAGTCGTCCACGGAAGTAGTGGGCATCAACGATCTTGCACAGCTCGGGGGAAGTTCCCTCCATCTGAGCGATCTGATACTTGAGGAAGCGGTGCAAGCCACCTACGCTGAGGCGACTTTTTCGCTCGTGAAATTGGTAGTAGAAGGTACTGACATGCCAGAAGTAATTGCCGTCATAGAAAACGCCAATGCGTGTCAGGTGGGTCTTTTTTTCTTTTGTGTTCATTGCTAATCAATTTATTTGGTAATCAATGCGAATTGCACCACAAAGTTACTTTTTCTTGCTGGGAGTATCAATACTTTTTGCGCACATCCTCTCGGTATGTGCCGAGCGCATAGGAATGTTTTGCCGAAGATGGCGCTTTCGGGAGGGGTAGGAAGGCTTCTATCGGGCGGGATACATATATAATGTTCGCGCGCGAAGGAATCTGCCGGCCTCTGCTGGAATGCCGTGGGTGCTGTGAGGGTAGGAATAACTCCTACCAGACGGGGGCTGGATGATCTCCTGTGGAATGTGCTCTGCATCACTATTGCTTCGGGGGTGAAGCAGTAGTGGTCGACGAGTGGAGCAGTAGTGGTCAGCAGGGTGCACCACTACTGCTCCGCTCGGTGACCAGTGCTGGTCGATGCCCCTTGGTCGGGGGAGGGAGAGGCTCCCTCCTCGGAATAGATCGTATCGACATAGCCGAGGGGAGTGCGCAGTGCTCGAAAAAACTTTACATAATTTGCAATAAAAAAATAAGCCCTACCTTTGCAGACTCACTCATCGCAGATGGCGTATGGGTATCCTTCCCACGAAGAACGATTATGGTAGACTTACAGACCTCTTTTGCTGGACTCTCCCTGCAGAGCCCACTTATCATCGGTAGCTCGGGGCTGACGCGTAATCTAAATCACGCGCAAGCCTATGCCGAAGCAGGTGCAGGTGCTATTATCCTCAAGTCCCTTTTTGAGGAGCAAATCACCCTGCATACCGAGCATTTGATCGCTAAGAATGACTATCCCGAGGCGAATGAATATATAGCCTCCTACGTGCGTAGCGAAGCCATCGAGGACTATCTGAAGCTGATTCGTGAGGCTAAGGAACGACTTTCTGTCCCAGTCATCGCCAGTATCAACTGCTCTGGAGTGGGCGGATGGACGGAGTTCGCTGAGCGTATTGCAGAGGCAGGAGCTGATGCCCTCGAGGTGAATATTCTGCGTCTGGAGACGGGTCTCTACGTTGATCCAGCCGAGATCGAAGCCTACTATCTCTCGATCGTTACGGCTTTGGCAGGCAAGGGGCTTCCGCTCATCGTCAAGCTGGGACGCTATCATACCTGCCTGCCTATGCTGGTCGATAAGCTACGTGCAGCAGGAGCAGCCGCTGTGACCCTCTTCAATCGCTCCTACCAAGTAGATATTGACCTGGATCGTGAGCAGCTCATCGGTGGGGAGGTCTTCTCTCACGAAGGGGACTTCACCGAGACCCTGCGCTTCACGGGGCTTATCCGTGGTCAGGTGCCTGGAGTGGGTATCTCTTCCTCTACGGGGGTGTACACCTGGAAAGAGTTGACTAAGGCTCTTTTAGCAGGGGCTGATACGGTGCAGATGTGCACGGCCGTCTACAAGAAGGGAGCAGAAGCTATCAGCGAGGCGCTCAAGGGGCTGCGCTACTGGATGATGGATCATGGCTATCAGAATGTCTCTGAGCTACGTGGTCGCCTGAGCTATGCTGAGGTGCCCGACCCAAGTCTCTTCGAGCGCATCCAATTTATGAAGTATTTCGGCGCACGCGGCCAGAAGGATTAACTGAAGGTGTGCGTGCCTATATTTATAAGGTAAACATAGTAACATACAATGATGAAGAAGCAATCACTTGTCGCAGCTTTCTTGGCTGGATCATTTGCCCTGTCAAGCTGTGGTCTTGATAATGCCGTAAAGGGTGCCGGTATCGGTGCTGTCGGTGGTGCCGCTATCGGTGCCGGTATCGGTCGTGTCTTAGGTAATACGGCTCTGGGTACCGCTATCGGTGGTGTCCTCGGTGGTACGGCTGGTACGCTCATCGGGCGTAAGATGGACAAGCAGAAGAAGGAACTGGAAGCGTCTGTGAAGGATGCTAAGATCGAGTCAGTCAATGATGGTCAGGCTATTCGTGTGACCTTCGACAGTGGGATCCTTTTTGCTACGAGCTCAGCTTCTCTGAGTGCGGCTTCACAGGCTACGCTGCGTAAGTTCGCTGCTAACCTCGCTGAGCACAGCGATACGGATCTGCTCATCGTCGGGCATACGGACAATACGGGGTCGGATCGCGTCAATAATCCTCTGTCGTACAATCGTGCTGCCAGTGTCCGCACCTTCCTGCTCTCTCAGGGAGTCGCAGAGACGCGTATGAAGGTCGAAGGTAAGGGGAGCGCAGAGCCTGTAGCAGACAACTCTACGGTCGCTGGTCGCCGTGACAACCGCCGTGTCGAAGTCTATATCCTCCCCAGCAAGGATATGGTGAAGGCTGCTGAAGCTGGTACGCTGAAGTAGTCCTGACTGTCGGGCTGCTGTGCTGAGAGGCTCTCAGTACGGTGCACGCTCCTCAGGAGAAAAGCAGGAGGCTATCCCAGAGTGAATGCTCTGAGGTAGCCTCCTGTCTTGTGTTGTTCTTGCCTGGGGGGTATTTCGTTGACTCGATGAGAATATGTATCTTTGCAGTGCATTAGCGAGGAGAAGTCGTTGGCTTTTCCCTTGCAGATGACCACGGAGAGATGGCAGAGTGGTCGAATGTGGCGGTCTCGAAATCCGTTGTACCGCAAGGTACCGGGGGTTCGAATCCCTCTCTCTCCGCAATAAAGGGTGTAAACTACTTATAGTGGTTTGCACCCTTTTTTTGCGTATCTATGCTTGAAGTATAGTAGCGGTGGAGCTTCGCCTTTCTTGCAGATTGTCGCCACCTGCTGGAGCTGGCGCCTATGTGGTGTTGATGGTGGAATGTGCAATGTATATTCGGTTGCTCTGCCTGTTCAATACTCTGAAAAAATAATAACTTTGCTCAATAGAACGGTAAAGTAGTAAACCTTTGTATGCTTTGCCTATAGAGCTATAGAAAGATAAATAAGTAAGTGACTAATATGTTGTATGATTTTGTTATTGTGGGGGCTGGCCTCTTTGGTGCAGTCTTTGCTCACGAGGCTACTAAGCGAGGGAAAAAATGTCTGGTGTTAGAGCGACGTTCCCATACAGGTGGTAATATCTACTGTGAAACACATGAAGGGATCAGCGTTCACAAGTATGGAGCTCACATCTTCCACACATCAGATAAGCGAGTCTGGGATTATGTAACCTCACTGGTTGAATTCAATCGGTATACAAATTCACCTGTTGCTAATTATGAGGGGAAGCTTTATAATCTACCCTTCAATATGAATACTTACTATGCCCTTTGGGGGTGTCGCACTCCGAAAGACGCAGAAACGAAACTTGCAGAGCAACGCGCAGAGGCTCTTGCCGAGCTCAAACGTCAAGGGATTGAGGAACCCCGTAATTTGGAAGAGCAAGCTCTTAGTCTTGTTGGTCGAGATATTTATCAAAAGCTAATCAAAGGTTACACAGAGAAACAATGGGGTCGTAGGTGCACAGATCTACCTGCTTTTATCATAAAGCGCTTGCCTCTTCGTCTGACATTTGACAATAACTACTTTAATGATCTCTATCAAGGTATTCCAGCCAAGGGGGGGTACAACTCTCTTATAGACAAACTCCTTGAAGGTGTGGAAGTGCGCTGTGGTGTTGATTTCTTAGCTTCTCGAGAGGACTATGAAGCTATCGGTGATAAGATCCTGTATACAGGAGCTATTGATGAACTCTTTGATTATAAGCTTGGTGCATTGGATTATCGATCAATCTCCTTTGAGGTTGAGACTATAGATACCCCCAACTTTCAGGGGAATGCCGTTGTAAACTACACCGAATATAAGATCCCATATACACGCATAATCGAGCATAAGCACTTTGAGGTTTTCGGAGATGCAGTCTATCAGAATCCCAAAACCATTATTTCAAAGGAATATTCTACAGAGTGGCGTGTAGGTCTTGAGCCTTACTATCCAGTTAATGATGAAAAAAATGGGTTGCTATATGCGCAATACAGAAAGCTGGGTCAATCCTTGCCAAATTATCTGTTTGGTGGACGATTGGCCGATTATAAGTACTATGATATGCATCATGTCATAGCCCTTGCGCTTGATCTCGTAGATAAAGTATTTGCATAGAGTAGCGTCTGTATGAAAAAAATCCAACTAGTCTTTCTACGCGACCGCTCTGCTCTGGATGCTCGATCAAAGGCTCCGGCTGATGTGGAAACGATTCTTAGTAAGTGTGGCTATTCCCCCTACTATATCAATCTGTATTTTGATCAGCCTAGCTGCCTTCGCATCCCGTTGGTCAGTGCCACCCTCTTACGCCTGATATGTAGTATACCTCAGAAGGCTGAGATTTGCCTTCAGTATCCGGTAAGCAAGATATTTTTTCAGTGGTATTGGCTATTGAAAAAGAAAAAGATACGTCTCACAGGTATTATACATGATTTAGAATCCGTGCGCTATACTGGGACTCTAAGTCAAGCTGAAAAGGAGCAATTGACATGCTTTGATTCAATCGTAGCCCATACCTCTGCGATGAAGGAGTTGCTTGTTGCTAATGGCATCCCACCTGAACGTATACACTTGCTACAACTCTTCGATTATCTGGCTCTTCCGCCATCTCCCGATCCGTTAATTTATCGGAAGGATTCTCCTCGAGAAATTTGTTTTGCAGGCAATTTAGGGAAGAGTATGTTTCTCCCTGAACTTCGTCGAATCGTAGGTCCCAATCTCCATATCTCACTTTATGGGGTAGGACTCTCTGATGAGGTGGTGTTATCTGACGAGATTTGCCTTAAGGGGAAGTTTTCGCCAGATGATTTAACGCTACTTCGAGGTCACTATGGCTTAGTCTGGGATGGAGATTCTGTCTCAACCTGCACGGGAAGGATAGGAGAATACCTTAAAATTAACGCTCCGCACAAAGCGTCTCTTTATATAGCAGCGGGGATACCTCTGATTGTGTGGCGGTATTCTGCCATAGCCCCCTATGTTTTGGAGCATCACTTGGGGATTGCTGTTGACTCCCTCTTGGAGCTCCCAGAGCGTTTGTCTTCTATTGATCTTGATCAGTACAAACAATATCAAGAAGCAGTACGGGTAGAGCAGTCTCAGATTAATCGAGGGCTGCATCTGCAGAACATTCTGTCAGCTACAGTAAAAGAATAGCTATTGTTCAAGGGTGTGGTACGGTATTCCGCCCGATTTTATTGAACATATCATTGATAGTAGCACATTTATGTGCGAAAATCATTGATGCTAAGCTATACCTATCAAGGCCTCAGCCTCCGCTCTGATCCTCTTGCAAGTGTACATCCAGCCACTCCTGTGGCCGTATAAAGACTGCCTTCTATGGCCGTATCAATGCGGGCGTTGACTGATAGGAGATAAGTATGCGTGTACTTGTCTATCGTATTGTATATTCGCAGATTATGTGTATCTTTGTGCACCTGTGGTATATGCCTTCGGTGTGTACTGCGGCTACTGAAGAGTAGATAAGTTATTCAAACATAAGTAGAAACGAAATGCCAACTATTCAACAATTGGTTAGAAAGGGACGTGAGTCGCTCGTGGAGAAGGGTAAGAGCCCAGCTCTCGACTCCTGCCCCCAACGCCGAGGCGTCTGTGTGCGTGTGTATACGACGACCCCTAAGAAACCAAACTCTGCGATGCGTAAGGTCGCTCGTGTCCGCCTGACGAATGGTAAGGAAGTCAATGCTTACATCCCAGGTGAAGGTCACAACCTGCAAGAGCACAGCATCGTGCTGGTACGTGGTGGTCGTGTGAAGGACCTCCCAGGGGTACGCTATCACATCGTACGTGGTTCGCTCGATACAGCTGGTGTCAACGGCCGTCTGCAGCGTCGCTCCAAGTATGGTGCTAAGCGTCCTAAGCCCGGTCAGGCAGCTCCAGCTAAGGGTAAGAAGTAATTCTCTTCCCTTAGGCGAAACAAACTAACCCCGAGAGCTCGTGTAGCTCTCACCTGGCGACTCCGATCTACACAATGATATATATGGTGTAGCGAGCGCCAAGCTAAGAGTCAATAGAACCAAGTTTCTTGAGTTCGTTGGATAGGCTATCAAGGTTGAGTAAATGCTCCAGCGGGAGCGTTGAAGTAAGATCACAGCACAACCAATCGACAGAAACGCAATTTACATTAAGCAATGAGAAAAGCTAAACCCAAAAAGAGACAGGTACTTCCTGATCCCGTATTTGGTGACGTAAAGGTGACGAAGTTCGTTAATCACCTGATGTACGACGGTAAGAAGAGCATCGCTTTCGATATCTTCTACACCGCGCTTGAGATCGTCGGTAAGAAGATCCAGCAGGAAGATAAGTCTGCCCTGGAAATCTGGAAGGCCGCACTCGACAACATCACGCCTCAGGTAGAAGTCAAGAGCCGCCGTATCGGTGGTGCTACCTTCCAGGTGCCAACGGAAATCCGCGCCGAGCGTAAGGAATCTGTCTCCATGAAGAACCTCATCCTCTTTGCTCGCAAGCGCGGTGGTAAGACCATGGCAGATAAGCTTGCTGCAGAGATCGTGGATGCATTCAATAGCCAAGGTGCCGCCTTCAAGCGTAAGGAAGATATGCACCGTATGGCTGAAGCCAACCGCGCATTTGCTCATTTCCGATTCTAAGAATAAGCAAAGACAATGGCTGATAACAAACACTTAGAGCTCACGAGAAATATCGGTATCATGGCCCACATCGATGCCGGTAAGACGACTACGTCTGAGCGTATCCTCTTCTACACAGGGCTGACCCACAAGATCGGTGAAGTACACGATGGTGGTGCTACGATGGACTGGATGGAGCAGGAGCAGGAGCGTGGTATCACGATTACCTCCGCTGCTACGACTACTTTCTGGAACTACGACAACACCAAGTACAAGATCAACCTCATTGACACCCCAGGGCACGTTGACTTCACGGTCGAAGTAGAGCGTTCGCTCCGTATCCTTGATGGTGCTGTGGCTACCTTCTGTGCTGTCGGTGGCGTACAGCCTCAGAGTGAGACTGTATGGCGTCAGGCGGATAAGTACCGCGTACCTCGCGTGTGCTACGTCAACAAGATGGACCGCTCCGGTGCTAACTTCTTCGAAGTAGTACGCCAGGTCAAGGCTGTCCTCGGTGCTACCCCTTGCCCCATCCAGATCCCTGTAGGGCAGGAAGAAACCTTCCGCGGTGTCGTCGACCTCGTCACGATGAAGGCTCTTGTATGGGATGATGAGACGATGGGTGCTCACTACGACATCATCGACATCCCCGCCGAACTGCAGGCTGAAGCCGAAGAATGGCGCGATAAGATGCTCGAAACGCTCGCTGACTGCGATGACGTCCTGATGGAAAAGTACTTCGAAGATCCTTCGACGATCACCGAAGATGAGATCCGCGCTGCTATCCGTAAGGGTACGCTCGCTATGCAGATCAGCCCCATGCTCTGCGGCTCTTCCTTCAAGAACAAGGGCGTACAGACTCTCCTCGACGCTGTCGCAGCTTACCTGCCCAGCCCAATGGATACTCCTGAGGTCATCGGTACGGACCCCAACGACCCCGAAAAGGAAATCGTTCGCAAGGTAGACCCCAGCTCGCCTCTGACGGCTCTGGCGTTTAAGATTGCTACCGACCCCTATGTAGGTCGTCTCTGCTTCTTCCGCGTCTACGCTGGTGAGCTGCAGGCTGGCTCTTACGTCTACAACTCGCGCTCCGAGAAGAAGGAACGTATCTCGCGTCTCTTCCAGATGCACTCCAACAAGCAGAACCCCATGGAAGTCATCGGCTGCGGTGACATCGGTGCTGGTGTTGGCTTCAAGGATATCCGCACGGGCGACACGCTCTGCTCGGAAGATGCTCCTATCATCCTCGAGTCCATCGACTTCCCCGAGCCCGTTATCGGTATCGCTGTCGAGCCTAAGACGCAGAAGGATATGGATAAGATGGGTGTCGGTCTGGCTAAGCTCGCCGAAGAAGACCCCACCTTCCGTGTACAGACCAACGAAGAGACTGGTCAGACCGTCATCAGCGGTATGGGTGAGCTCCACCTGGAGATCATCATCGACCGTCTGAAGCGCGAATTCAAGGTCGAAGCTAACCAGGGTAAGCCCCAGGTTTCTTATAAGGAAGCTATCACGAAGCCCGTTGAGCTGCGTGAAGTCTACAAGAAGCAGACTGGTGGTCGTGGTAAGTTCGCTGACATCATCGTACGTGTAGAGCCCGCTGACGAAGGCTTCGAAGGCGATCTGCAGTTCGTAGACGAAGTCAAGGGCGGTAACGTGCCTAAGGAATTTATCCCCTCGGTACAGAAGGGCTTCCAGAAGGCTATGACCAATGGTGTCCTCGCTGGCTATGCGCTGGATAAGCTGAAGGTAACGCTCCTTGATGGTTCGTTCCACCCAGTCGACTCCGACCAGCTTTCCTTCGAAATCTGCGCTATCCAGGCCTTCAAGAATGCATCTGCTCAGGCTGGTCCTGTCCTGCTCGAGCCTATCATGCACCTAGAGGTAGATACGCCTGAGGAAAACATGGGTGATGTCATCGGTGACCTCAACAAGCGTCGTGGTCAGGTCGAAGGTATGGATAGCACGCCTTCGGGTGCTCGCCTGGTGAAGGCTTCGGTGCCTCTGGCTGAGATGTTCGGTTACGTCACGAGCCTGCGTACGATCACTTCTGGTCGCGCTACCTCGTCGATGACCTTCTCGCACTACGAAGCAGTATCCTCTTCTATCGCTCGCCAGGTCCTCGAGGAAGTTGGCGGTCGTGTAGATCTCATCAAGTAAATAGTACTATAACAGAGATATGAGCCAAAAGATTAGAATTAAGTTGAAGTCCTACGATCACACTCTGCTCGACAAGTCGGCAGAGAAGATCGTCAAGACCGTCAAGGCCTCTGGTGCTGTAGTCAGCGGACCAATTCCCCTGCCCACGCACAAGCGTATCTTCACGGTGAACCGCTCGACCTTCGTCAACAAGAAGAGCCGCGAGCAGTTCGAGCTTAGCTCCTACAAGCGACTCATCGACATCTACAACTCCACGGCTGAGACCATCGATGCTCTCATGAAGCTCGAGCTCCCCAGCGGTGTAGAAGTAGAAATCAAGGTGTGATTATTAATACGAAACTGAAATGCCAGGTTTATTAGGAAAGAAAATCGGAATGACATCCGTTTTCAGTGCCGAGGGGAAGAACATCCCATGCACTGTTATTGAAGTAGGTCCTTGCGTGGTGACGCAGATCAAGTCTCTGGAAAAGGATGGCTATGAAGCACTTCAGCTTGGGTTCGTTGATGCTAAGGAAAAGCACACGTCCAAGCCTCTTCAGGGTCACTTCCAGAAGGCTGGCGTTGCTCCCAAGAGACACTTGGCCGAGTTCAAGGGGTTCGATTGCAGCCAGTATAATCTGGGTGATGTAATCGACGTGAATTTCTTCGAAGGGACGGTATTCGTCGACGTCGTCGGTACCTCCAAGGGTAAGGGATTCCAGGGTGTAGTCAAGCGCCACGGCTTCGGCGGTGTCGGTCAGGCTACGCACGGTCAGCACAACCGTCTTCGTGCTCCAGGGTCTGTAGGTGCGTGTTCGTATCCTGCTAAGGTCTTCAAGGGTACGCGCATGGCGGGCCAGACGGGGAATGAGCGTGTGACCGTTCAGAACCTCGAAGTGATCAAGGTAATGCCCGAGCACAACCTCCTCCTCCTCAAGGGTAGCGTGCCAGGTGCTAAAGGTTCAATCGTTGTAATCGAAAAGTAAATGGAACTGAGTGTATATAACATCAAGGGAGAAGATACCGGTCGTAAGATCACGCTCGATGATGCTATCTTCGCTATCGAGCCTAACGACCACGCCATCTACTTGGACGTAAAGCAATTTTTGGCCAACCAGCGCCAGGGTACGCACAAGTCTAAGGAACGTAGCGAGATCTCTGGTAGTACCCGCAAGCTCATTCGCCAGAAGGGCGGTGGCGGTGCTCGCCGTGGGGATATCAACTCTCCTGTCCTCGTCGGTGGTGGCCGTGTATTCGGTCCTACCCCCCGTGACTATAGCTTCAAGCTCAACAAGAAGGTAAAGGCTCTGGCTCGTCGTTCGGCTCTGACCTACAAGGCTCAGAAGCAGGAGATCGTCATCGTCGAAAACTTCGAGCTCGCAGCTCCAAAGACTAAGGACTTCGTCGCTCTGTCGAAGGCTCTTCAGGTCGCTGACAAGAAGGCCCTCTTCGTCGTCGAAGCTCTTTCGGACAACCTCGTCCTCTCTTCACGCAACCTCCCAGCTGCTCGCGTGATGAACGCCTTCCAGCTCAACACCTACGCGGTGCTCGACTGCAAGAAGCTCATCCTCACCGAAGCTGCCGTTGCTGTGATCAACGAACAGTTTAAGGCATAATCAATAGGAGAAACGAATCATGGGAATTATCATCAAGCCGGTTATCACCGAGAAGACAACTGCCCTGACAGAGAAGACCGCTGAGCGCTTCGTCTTCCGTGTCTCTCCTGATGCCAACAAGATCGAGATCAAGAAGGCCATCGAGGCTCTGTACAATGTAAAGGTCGAGAGTGTAAACACCGTGAACTATAGCGGTAAGCGCAAGGCTCGCTATACGAAGAGTGGACTCATCCGCGGCAAGGTCGCTGCGTTTAAGAAGGCTGTCGTTACACTCGAAAAGGGTCAGACCATCGACTTTTACGCTAACATCTAAGTTCAACAATGGCAATACGTAAACTCAAGCCCACAACCCCGGGGCAAAGACATAAGGTTATTGGTGCGTTCGATAACATCACTGCCAGCGCACCAGAGAAGTCCCTTGTCGTAGGTAAGAAGAAGTCCGGCGGTCGTAACAACACCGGTAAGATGACCATGCGCTACATCGGCGGTGGTCACAAGCAGAAGCTTCGTCTCATCGACTTCAAGAGAAACAAGGACGGTATCCCTGCTACGGTCAAGAGCATCGAGTACGACCCAAATCGTACGGCTCGTATCGCTCTGCTGTACTACGCTGATGGTGCGAAGGCTTATATCCTCGCTCCTAACGGTCTGCAGGTAGGTCAGAAAGTGATGTCGGGTGCAGAAGCTGCGCCTGAGGTAGGGAACAGCCTCCCACTGGCTAACATCCCTGTCGGTACGATCATTCACAATATCGAGCTTCGTCCAGGTCAGGGCGCTAAGATGGTTCGCTCTGCGGGTGTCTTCGCTCAGCTTACTTCTCGCGAAGGGCTCTACGCCGTCATCAAGATGCCTTCGGGTGAGACGCGTCGTATCCTCTCCGCATGTAAGGCTACCATCGGTGCCGTAGGTAACTCCGACCACGCTCTCGAACGCTCCGGTAAGGCCGGTCGCAGCCGTTGGCTCGGTCGTCGTCCTCACAACCGTGGTGTCGTGATGAACCCTGTCGATCACCCAATGGGTGGTGGTGAAGGCCGCGCTTCTGGTGGTCACCCACGCTCTCGTACGGGTCTCTACGCTAAGGGTCTTAAGACTCGTGCTCCTAAGAAGCACTCGTCTAAGTACATCATCGAGAGACGTAAGAAGTAACTGATTAATCAAAAAGAATTATGAGTCGTTCATTAAAGAAAGGTCCATATATCAACCTGAAGCTCGAGAAGAAGGTCTTGGCGATGAATGAATCTGGCAAGAAGGTCGTCATCAAGACTTGGGCTCGCGCCTCGATGATCAGCCCTGACTTCGTCGGTCATACGATTGCCGTACACAACGGGAATAAGTTCATCCCCGTATTCGTCACCGAAAACATGGTAGGGCACAAGCTCGGAGAATTCTCTCCTACGCGTACCTTCCGTGGTCACGGCGGTAATAAGAAGAAGTAATTCGGCTGGAAGTAATTCAGACCTTTAAGTAAGATAAGAAACAATGGGTGCAAGAAAGAAAATATCAGCCGAAGAAAGAAAGCAAGCCCTGAAGTCTACGTACTTCGCTGCGCTCCGCAACGTCCCTACGTCGCCTCGTAAGATGCGCCTCGTAGCAGACCTGGTGCGTGGTATGGAAGTAGGTCGTGCTCTTGGGGTACTCAAGTTCTCTAACAAGGAAGCCGCTGCTCGCGTGGAGAAGCTCCTCCGCTCAGCTATCGCTAACTGGGAAGAGAAGAACGGACGCAAGGCCGAAGATGGTGAGCTCTATATCTCCCGTATCTTCGTCGATGGTGCTGCTACGCTCAAGCGTATGCGCCCCGCCCCTCAGGGTCGTGGCTATCGTATCCGTAAGCGTTCGAACCACGTCACGATCTTTGTCGATTCAATAACCAATAAAGAGAACTAAACCAGATGGGACAAAAGATTAATCCTATAAGCAATCGTTTGGGATACATCCGTGGATGGGATTCCAACTGGTATGGCGGTCGTAAGTACGGTGACAAGCTTCTTGAAGATAGCCGTCTGCGTCGCTACCTGAGCGTCCGTCTGGCTAAGGCAAGTGTCTCTCGTATCGTCATCGAACGTGCCCTCAAGCACGTCACCATCACGATCTGCACGGCTCGCCCCGGTATCGTGATCGGTAAGGGCGGTCAGGATGTAGACACGCTCAAGGAAGAGCTCAAGAAGATCACCAACAAGGATGTTCAGATCAACATCTTTGAAGTTCGTCGTCCAGATATTGATGCTGCGATTGTCGCTGATAACATCGCTCGTCAGCTCGAAGGGAAGATCGCTTATCGCCGCGCTGTCAAGGGTGCCATCGGTGCCGCTATGCGTGGTGGAGCAGAAGGGATCAAGGTACAGATCTCTGGTCGTCTGAATGGTGCTGAAATCGCTCGCTCCGAGATGTACAAGGAAGGCCGTACGCCTCTGCACACGCTTCGTGCAGACATCGACTACGCTCAGGCTGAAGCTCTGACGAAGGTCGGTATCCTTGGTATCAAGGTATGGATCTGCAAGGGTGAAGTCTACGGTAAGCGTGACCTCGCTCCTTCGTTCACCAACCCTCAGCCAGGACATGGCGGTCGTCGTGAAGGCGGTCGCGAACGTCGTGATGGCCGTCGTGATGCTCGTGGTGGCAGACGTGGAGGTAATCGCTAACGTATAAGAACAGAAGACAGCAATGTTACAACCTAAGAAAACTAAGTTTAGAAGAGTCCAGAAGGGTCGCGCTAAGGGTAACGCTCAGCGTGGCAACCAGCTCGCCTTCGGTTCTTTCGGGATCAAGTCTCTGGGTACGCGCTGGATCACCGGCCGTCAGATCGAGGCTGCTCGTATCGCTGTGACGCGCTACATGCAGCGTCAGGGTCAGGTATGGGTACGTATCTTCCCCGATAAGCCTATCACCAAGAAGCCTGCCGACGTCCGAATGGGTAAGGGTAAGGGTTCGCCCGAAGGCTTCGTAGCTAACGTCACTCCAGGTCGTATGCTCTTCGAGATCGAAGGGGTATCCTTCGAAATCGCTAAGGAAGCACTCCGCCTGGCGGCACAGAAGCTCCCCGTGACGACGAAGTTCGTCGTCCGCCGCGACTACGATATGTATAACACTAACCTGTAATAGAAGAGATGAAATTAGCAGAGATCAAGGCGCTCACTACGCCTGAGCTACAGGAGCGTGTAGTAGCCGAAGAGGCAGCTTACAACAAGAAGTGCATTGACCATGCTGTCACTCCAGCAGATAGCCCTGCTGAGATCCGTCGCATGCGTCGCACGATCGCTCAGATGAAGACCATCCTTCGTGAGCGCGAACTCAACAACAATTAATGTGTCCTCCCGATGGAACAGAGAAGATTAAGAAAAGAACGTGTAGGCGTTGTTTCTTCCAATAAGATGGACAAGACCATCACGGTCGCTGTCAAGTGGAAGGAAAAGCACCCTATCTATGGTAAGTTCGTCAACAAGACGAAGAAGTACCATGCTCACGACGAGAAGAACGAGTGCAACATCGGTGATACGGTCCGTATCATGGAGACTCGCCCTTTGAGCCGTACCAAGAGATGGAGATTAGTCAATATTATCGAAAGAGCTAAGTAGTATATGATCCAGCAAGAATCAAGACTCGTAGTAGCAGACAATAGCGGTGCAAAGGAAGCCCTCTGTATCCGCGTCCTCGGCGGTACGCGCCGTCGCTATGCCTCTGTCGGTGATATCATCGTCGTTGCTGTCAAGAGCGTCATCCCCTCTTCTGATCTGAAGAAGGGTGTCGTCTCCAAGGCAATCATCGTCCGCACCAAGAAGGAAGTCCGTCGTCCTGATGGCTCCTACATCCGCTTCGATGACAACGCTTGTGTCCTGCTCAATGCTGCTGGCGAAATGCGTGGTAGCCGTATCTTCGGTCCTGTAGCTCGTGAGCTGCGTGCCGTGAATATGAAGATCGTTTCTCTCGCGCCTGAAGTCCTCTAACCCTTAAAGACGAAAGAAGAAATGAGTAAGTTACATATCAAGAAGGGCGACCAGGTCGTCGTCCTCAGCGGTGTAGACAAGGGGAAGACGGGCCGTGTGCTTGAAGTCCTCGTCGACAAGCAGCGCGCTATCGTCGAAGGCATCGCCATCGTCGCTAAGCACGCTAAGCCCAGCGCTAAGAACCCTCAGGGAGGGATCGAGAAGAAGGAAGCTCCTATCCATATCGCTAAGCTCAACCTCGTCGATCCTAAGACGGGTAAGGCTACGCGTATCGGTCGTCGCCTCAACGACGAAGGGAAGCTCGTACGTTATTCCAAAAAGTCAGGAGAGGAGATTAAGTAATGAGCAACACTGCAAGTCTTAAGAACGAATATAAGGAACGCATCGTTCCTGCCCTCATCGAGCAGTTCGGTTATCAGTCTCGTATGCAGGTGCCCGTCCTGAAGAAGATCGTCATCAACCAGGGCCTCGGTATGGCCACGGCTGATAAGAAGATCATCGACGTAGCTATCGCAGAGCTCTCTGCCATCACTGGTCAGAAGGCTGTCGCTACGCTCTCGAAGAAGGACATCTCTAACTTCAAGCTTCGTAAGAAGATGCCTATCGGTGTCATGGTTACCCTGCGTCGCGAGCAGATGTACGAGTTCCTCGAACGTCTGATCCGCATCGCTCTGCCTCGTATCCGTGACTTCAAGGGGATCGAAAGCAAGTTCGATGGCCGTGGTAACTATACCCTCGGTATCAGCGAGCAGATCATCTTCCCTGAAATCAACCTCGACGGCATCACGAAGATCCTGGGTATGAACATCACGTTCGTTACCTCGGCTCAGACGGACGAAGAAGGTTATGCGCTCCTCAAGGAGTTCGGCCTCCCATTCAAGAACGCTAAGAAAGGCAACTAAATACTATGGCAAAGGAATCAATGAAGGCACGCGAAGTAAAGCGTGCAAAGCTCGTCGCTAAGTATGCTGCCAAGCGTGCTCAGCTCAAGGCCGAAGGGAACTACGAAGCACTTCAGGCTCTGCCTAAGAACGCTTCTCCCGTGCGTCTGCACAACCGTTGCAGCATGACGGGTCGTCCCAAGGGTTACATGCGCCAGTTCGGTATCTCTCGTATCCAGTTCCGTGAGATGGCTTCTGCCGGTCTCATCCCTGGGGTGAAGAAGGCCAGCTGGTAAGCACTTAGCTACCTCAACCTAAGGAAGGAGACTGTACCACCATTGCGTGGTATGGTCTCCTTCTTTACTTTTGTCTCGACCGTAGCGATGGTGTCGTCCTCTGAGCTTTTGCCCTCGTAGCTACATTGCTTTTTGCTCGCTCTCCTCGACTCCGCCTGTTACATCGGTTGTATTTCTCACATAGGTGTTACGTAAGTTTCACCGTTCAATCCCTACTCTATTTATGAAGCATCGCTTACTCTTATCCCTATTCACCTTCGCTCTATTAGCTACTTCAGCTATATCTTGTACCTCCTCGCACGCCACCGAAGGAGGTCGTTGCACGGGGAAGAAGTACTGTACTTCCTGCAAGAGTTGTCGCTACTGCAAGCACTGTGCTAAGGGGGGTGGTAGCTGTGGTGTCTGTAGCTCCTCTCGTCATTGACTATATCTATTTTTTTAAGCTGATAATCTCTATGTCTACTACTCAGATAGGAGGACATTCGTCATCTGTTCGCTCTTCGGTCTCTTCACTCTATGTTTTGAAGGCGCTGTTGGCATTTGTCGTGGTTACATGCCATGCCCCTCTGCAACAGAGCTGGTTAAATATTCCTGGTTTTGTCGTTGAGCTTTTCTTTGCGATTACAGGTTACTTCCTCTATGCGGAAGATCTTACTAAAGTATATTCCCGTATTGGGAAATCGGTAAAGAAGCTTGTTCCGATAATTCTTGGCTTGCAGTTCTTCTATACCCTTATCTATCCACCACATATCGGGTCGATCACAACGGAATATTGGAGATATATCCAGTGGGTTTTCTTGGGGTTCAATAACTATGTTACTGGACACCTATGGTATCTTACCGCTCTCCTCCTAGGATTAGTCTTTTTGGGGATGTATCTTAGGGTTACCAAAGGGCGATGGATTCCTCTCCTGTTCCTCCTAATTGTACCATGGATCTTTATTGGGCCCTACCGTACGCTCCTCTTTGGGAAACCTGAATCTGCATTCGTCTTCAATTTCTTGACGCGTGCAGTTCCTTTCTTGGCGATGGGATATTGGATACGAGCTAATGAATCACGCTTGCTACGATATCGTTGGCTCAATATCTACTTTGTCGTCCTCTCATTGATGGGACTTGAGAGCTTACTGACTTGGTATCTCAGTGGTTATACTTATGCTCCCAGTGCGATCGGTCTCTTCCCTATGCCATTCGCTGCATTTATGCTCATCCTATCTTACAAGGATCTGGGTAAAGGGACGTGGTTGGAGACTATTGGGGCAAAGTACTCAGGGAATATCTACTACTTCCATATGGCTGTGATTCTCGGGTGGAAGGCGCTTAATGCACATAGCCCACAACTTCAGCATATCTATGACTATGCTGGTGCTTTCGTTACGTTCTTCATCAGCCTGCTTATCGCAGTCTTGATCGAGCGGGGAGAAATGCTTGTTAAGCAGATCTATTCGCGGGGCTAAGAAGGTACACGCACATCCCTCTCCGCTTTCGGAAATGAAGAAGCCCCGAGCACGCCTTGTTATCTTGGCGTGCTCGGGGCTTCTTTGTGTACAGTGTCGGGTCGCTGTTATGCGCCGTGGAATTCGTATTCGGCCTGGATGTCGATCGTCAGCTGCGTGAAGAGCGTCTCGATCAGCTGGTCCGTGACATCGAGAGCTGAGCGAAGCAGCTGATCGGAGAACTCCTGCAGCAGATCCTTCGCATATAGTGGCTGCGTCTGGTACACGGCCAGATAGCGTTCTTCCATCTCACGCTGACGCTGGTCCATTTCCGCTTCGAAGTCGGCGTAGACCTTCTTGATGATGGGTGCATAGCGGTTGTAGTTCACCATCCCCAGAGCTTGCACCTTGCGGAACTTCCAGTAGGCGGACTCGTGTGAGGACGTGTTTGTTCCCTTCGTATAAGCCTTGGGATACGAGCTGATGCCTTCGTAAAGTGGGAGGAAGACCCCAAGGTCTGCCATCCCAAGAGCAACATAATTGATGCGCCCGATGGCTTGTGGTAGCTCGGGGCGAACGTGCAAGAGGTGCGTCTGCGTCGTGCGGAAGATAGACACAGGGCGGTAGACTTCCTTAGGATTTTGGTGGAGGTAAGGGTCGTGCTCCGTACCATCGTAGTGGAAGCGGAAGAGCTGGCGCAGGCGCGCAATGGAAATGGGCTCGGCGGCTTGGGCGAAGACGGGGAAGGTGTTCTTCGTCACGTCATTCTTGATCGAAGGGCTGAGCTTGCCTTGCAGCCCCCATACGCGTGGATAGTTGTACGTGGTGTCGAGCTCGACATCGCGTATGTAGGCAGCGTGGAAGTCAAATTCGCCCTTGGCTGGGTCGTAGAGCCCGTGCTGGATGGCGAACTCAATGAGGTCGCTCGAGGCCAAGTAGTTGGCATTGTCCTTCGGGTCGTACTTGCGGAAGCGGCTCTGATTGCCAGTGACGAAGTACTGATCTTCGGGGATGCGCGTGGCGAGCCAGCGGTGACCCGAAGCCGTCTCTAAGTACCAAATCTCGTGGCTGTCGACGAAGCCCACTCCGAAGCCTTCGGCCACACCGTGCATCTCGATGAGGGAGCCTAAGCGTTCGACACCTTCGCGCGCTGTGTGGATATAGGGCAGGACGATGTTGAAGACTGAGTTTTCAGCTACGCCATCAGCTACTAAGGGGTCAGCTTCGAGTGCGCGGTCACTGCTGAAGATACTTTCGGTAGCACTCATTCCGACGCCGACACTATTGAAGCCAGCACTTCCCCAATGGCCGTGCAGGTGGTAAGGGGCAAGGGCGGAATAGCCTAAGGCGCGCTTAGGAAGGTCGCAGCGGAAGGGGCTGTCGAGGGCGACAAAGCGTTCGGGGCCGTGGTCGGTGTCTTCGTAAAGCTCGAAGTTCTTAGCGAGTACGGCATTCCAGTCTTCGCTACGAGCCACGATCATTGATCCGTCGGCGGTCTGCTTGCGTCCGACGATGATGGTGGTACATTCTGAAGGAAAGTCCTTGATGGACTGTTCTGCTTGGGTCTTCTGTTTCATGACTCTTTGCTTTTCAGTTAGTGTGGGGCAACTTGCGTTGTCGTTTTGGTCTTGCAATGTTACGACATTTCCTTCCGAAGTGCAATACCTATGGGTAGGTATTTGCGCCTGTATTGCCAGCTCAATGCCTTGCTTGGGGATGCCTCCGTACTAGAAGCGTTCTCCTCTCATCCTGTTCTTGCTTCCCGAAGCACTATAGCTTGCTGCTTGGAGCAGTATTGGTCACCGGGTGGAGCACTATAGGTCGTCGCGTGGAGCAGTACTGGTCGGAGTGCTGACCAATATAGGTCGCTATTCCCTTCCTTGGCTTCCCCATTTCTTCACCTTCGGAGTGAGTTGCCACCTTGTGCGGTAGAGAAGGGTGGGATAGTGTCGGGTAGTGTGGCATTGTCTTCTTGATCATGTGTGTAGTGTTCTTGCTCTGTAAATTGTGTGGGCGGTGTAAGTGTTTGTGGTGTAGTTGATTGTTTTGTGGGTGAAGTTATCTATATTTACCTGCCGAAAGCAGAGGTAGATGAGTTTGTGTTCGCTGTTATGCCTCTGCGAATTTCCCCCAAGAAACAACCTTCCCTATAGATTGTCGATGTAGAAGAGATGAGTGAGGCCAAAATACTCTCAGTCGAAGAGCTACTCAAGCTCAACCTAGTTATACCCAGCTACCAACGGCCCTATAAGTGGACCGAAAAGAATATCAGAGAGCTTATTCTTGATATTCAGAAGGGAATTGAGGACGCAAACAAGTATCCGAACTTCAAGTATCGCGTAGGTACTGTGATCCTCCATGCGAATACCGAGGAGGGGAAGCTGACGTATGACATCGTCGATGGGCAGCAGCGTATCCTCTCCTTCCTTCTATTGAAGCTGTGTCTGAGCCCAAACTTTACATGTAGTCTCCTATCTGCCAAGTTCTCGGATAAGGTTACTCTGGGTAATCTTCATAGTAATTCAGATAGAATCCGTGAATGGTGTTCTTCTGTAGATGTTGGGGTCAAGGAGGCCTTTGATAAGGCTCTCAGTGAGGTGCTCGAGGTAGTTGTCATTACGGTCGATGAGATTAGCGAGGCCTTCCAGCTCTTTGACTCGCAGAATAGCCGAGGTCGAGCGCTGTATCCCCATGACTTGCTCAAGGCCTACCACCTTAGGGAGATTCATGATAAGTATGATATGCAGCGTGCTGTCTTGAAGTGGGAGTCTAAGGATCCCAAGGCTATTCGTGAGCTCTTCGATAACTATCTCTTTCCGCTATGGAATTGGTCCAAGCGGCGGAAGTCTAGCCGCTTCACTGCAGCTGAAATAGATCTTTATAAGGGGATTGAGGAGAGTTCGGGGTACACTTATGCACGCCGGGCTAACAAGGCTATGCCTTACTTCCTGCTTTCGGAGCCACTGATCTCAGGAGGAGATTTCTTCGAGATGGTAGACCACTACATGCAAATGCTTCATAGTATCAAGCTGGAGCTTATTGACAATCCTGATTTTGCACGCATCAAGGAGCTACTCATCGATGATAAGTCAAAGGTGGGGCAGATCAAAACTCCAGCAGACTTAGATAAGGCTTGTAAGTCTTCATCGACGGGGATGAATCATGCTCGCAATCTGTTTTTTTGCGCTCTGCTCTGCTACTACGATCGCTTCCATAACTTCGACTTGATGGCAGTGAAGAAGCTGTTTACATGGGCGATGATGCTTCGAGTCGATATGAATCATTTGGGCTTTGATTCCGTTAATCGGTATGCAATTGGCCTTGGTGATAATGATAAGTATACCAATTCTGAGCCCGTAATTTCACTGATTTCTTCGGCTCGTAGGCATACGGAGATATCAGGGATGCCTCTGATGGTAAAGCGAGATAATGATAAGGCTGAGACAGAGAAGTGGCAGGGGCTGTATGAAGACCTTCTACTATTAAACGGATATAAGTAAGATGATACAGGAACTGAGAATACTTGATGATGAGACCCTCTTTGATAAGGAGGTGCACTATGTGATCCCTCGCTACCAGCGTGCTTATGCCTGGGAGGATAAGGAGATCGTGCAGCTCATCGATGATATCAATGACTCCACCGGAGATTACTACATCGGTTCGCTTGTAGTCGCTAAGGTCAAGGATAAGGTAGAGACTTATGAGGTCGTGGATGGACAACAGCGCCTAACTACGCTCTATCTCTTGCTGCACTACCTAGTCTCACGCCGTCGCTTGGAACGAGAGGTTGGGAAAACACTTTCGTTTGACTGTCGTCCGAACTCAAACTATACACTGGTTCATATTCAAGATTTGCTCTCGAAGGAGAAGCCTCTTGCGGATGATATGGATCGAATAGAGCAGTCTATTCTTAATGGACTCAAGGTAATTGAGCAGAAGTTCACGGTAGGAGATGTCATTGATGTAGAAGCCTTCATTGAGCGCCTGAAGAGTGTGATTCTCTATCGAATAGAGGTCCCCGAACATACGGATCTCAATCGCTACTTTGAGATCATGAATACCCGAGGTGAACAGCTGGAGCAGCATGATATTCTCAAGGCTAAGCTCATGGGTTATCTGAGTAATCCGAAAGAGCGGGAGTTTTTCTCAAGGGTGTGGAGTGCTTGCAGTGATATGACGGGCTATGTGCAGATGCACTTTGCTAAAGCGGAGAGAGAGGAGATTTTTGGCGATAAATGGTCGCCTGATAAGTTGTCGGGGAGTTGGTCTCGCTATGCAGGTTGCCTAAAGATGGGGCAGAGTGCTGATAAGGGGGGGGCAATCAAGGATATTATCAAGCCCAGCTTTAGAGTCGAGACGGCCGATGGAGTGCAGGAGGGTGACGGGACTCCGATACGTTTCGATAGTATCATAGGCTTCCCTCACTTCTTGCTTCATGTCCTCCGGGTTTTTCTTCGTGTTGAGAATGTGTCTTTAAGTAAAGGAAGTGGCTTGGGCAGCTTGCTTGATGACAAGCACTTGCTTGCAGACTACAATAAAGTGATCGCTTGTGGACAAATGGGTGGTAAGCCTATCAAGGAGAATGAGGCGAGCTTCGCCCGTAAGTTTATTCTGTTCTTGTTGCGTTCGCGCTTCCTATTTGATCAGTTTATTATTAAGCGTGAATATGCGGGTGATGACCAAGAAGGAGTCTGGAGCCTCAAGGAACTATGTACTTCAGGTAGGGGAAGCAAGAAGCGACCTTACTATATCAATACAAGGCTTTGCTATCCGAATGAATGGGAGAAGACCTATGCACCACGTAATAAGGAGTGTCTCATGATACAATCTGCCCTCCGTGTATCGTACACCTCTCCTAAGGTTATGCATTGGATAACGGAGCTGCTGGTGTGGTTGTTTGACAACGAATCTGAGCTACCCGAGCTGTCTGATAAGGCCGAGCGTATAGCAGCAGAGGCTGTGAAGGACAACTTCTTAGCCACGGGTAACTATGAGCTTGGTGTCCAGACTCCGCATGTTGTCTTCAACTACCTCGACTACTTGCTGTGGAAGTCAGATAAGGAGGCGTATAAAGACTTTGTATTTGAGTTTCGCAATTCTGTCGAGCACTGGTATCCACAGCATCCCTCCGATGGTACCATTGAACCATGGGATGGAAGAGATGTCTTTGGGAATCTGTGTATCATCTCTCGAAGTGTAAACTCTAAGTTCTCCAATCTTTCGCCCGAGTCCAAGATGAAGTCTTATAAGAAGATGGTGCAGAAGGGTAGTCTGAAGCTTCGCATCATGGGTGATATTATTGAAGGGGGCTCCAGCGAAAAGTGGAGGCATTCAGAGTGCGCCAAGCATGAGGAGGAGATGATCAGCTTACTCTGTGAGGCTGTGCAGGAAGCCATAGAAGAGGAATAGGATACAGGTTTCTTCGTTCCTCCGCGCACGTTCCCCATATAATGTACGCGCGCGAAATTGTGCTATTCTCGTGTCCATGTCCGAGAAATTTGCGGTGATATTTGGATTATATGATATTATTTCCTTACCTTTGCACTCGCAAAAGAAACGGACGACACAGCGGCGACGCTGGTTGTAACGACGAAAGAGATCTTTGAGATAATTGATATTGACAAACAGAAGTGTAGTA
>CAURNJ010000011.1:0-118128 GCA_963526345.1 uncultured Porphyromonadaceae bacterium | reverse complement strand
ACTCTTCGATGATACGAAGGAGGTCCGAATGGCTGAGTGGGTGTGACATATAAGTTGTGATTTGTACCCGTCCTACTGTCAACTTTTTTCAGTACACCACATTATGTACGAATATAAGGATTTATTCAATTTGATAGATGCTTTGTGTCGATGAAGACTAAGGAGGTCCTGATTTTGCATTTTGAGAATAGACTTATCAGTTTATGATTATATCTCCCGAATTGTTTTCTATATAGATAGACTTATCTCCATGTTGGACAACAGCTCGAGACGTAGTTGGCTTCGTATCTGTTGATAAAAGTGATAATCTACACATATCTGTATCAACTGGGGACGTACATAAAGACTTTTTTAGAGCTACTATTAACATAGCAGCATCGTCTTTCGTTAATTCTTCAATACTTGCCGTATTAACGTGAACGATAAACTGCCATAAGTCATCTAGCCGACATATGATATTATCGATTTTCTCTATCTCGGTTATTCGAAATCTTGAATTGCCAGGCTCTTTTACTAGCTCCTGAGCTTTTTTCTCCTTTTCGCTTTGCCAAAACTCTTTTATCTGCCTCAATCCATCTCCATTTCTTGCGATGTCTCCCATATCTACAATCGGGAAAACCCGCTCTTCCACTCTTCCATATTCGAATATTTGAGTCATTTCAAACATACAGGCCGGTGACTTGAAGTAGCCAGGAGTCATAATCATAATGACCCTATCAGCCTGTCCTATTTCCTTTTCATACTCCTCAATATTGTCTTTGTATCGAAGACTATTCTGGTCAATTGAAAAGTTAATACCATGACTCCGAAGCCCTTTCTTGATGCTATCTAGTACTCCGTCGTATTTACTATCGTGTCTGTACGAAATATATACCTTGCTTAATTCCATAGACATTCTAATCTTTCCTTTCATTAATATTCTCTTTATAATAGTATGCGCCCCAAATATCTCACTTTGTTGTCGACCTATTACCAGGATTGTTTCGATGTTATGTAATAGAGCTCCATGAAGTTTGTGTAAGTCTTCTGAACAAATAGACAACAAATCCACCTCTCCACATATATGAATTACATTTATCCTTTTACGACAAATTCCTTTCAAAACATCAATAAGGAGCTTATAAAGAAGAGTATCCTTCCCTCTGTCCTCCGCGATAGAGAGTTTACTAACATCCAGGTTTCTATCACAGCTATGAGATAGGCCTACTAAAAATAGCTCTAAAGCATTGCCTTTTGTCGTAGGAACCAAGACCTCTTTGATATAATGGCAATCGTTGATACTTTTCAAAAAAAATTCCAACTCATCGTCACTCAAATCTGTGTCGAGTAAATACAAACCAGACTGGAGCTGAGGACTTTGCAACATCCTCCCAAGTTGCTTTAGCTGATACTCCTTATTCATTATCAAGCTTGTTCATAAAGTTGGCAATCATATACCTGTTGCTCGGATGCTGCATAATCATATCTATCAAATCCATGGCATACTCCAATGTGCTTTGATTGTCAAGGCTATTAAACGTCTTGATGCCATTATATGCCTGAATAACAACCTCTACAATCTGGCTCCAGATGTAGGTTTCACTAGAGGGGGCTGTGGATAGAATTTTCCCTAACCACCCTAAAGTTTGCTCAGGATCTCTAATAGCATAGCCAGCCAAGAAGCGAATAAGCCCACTAATTTTATGCTTACAGAGAGGCGAGTTGATATAGGCATCTGAGATTCTCTGCTGAATTTCTTGTGGGCATTTATCCATGTGATAAAACATTTGGTCAAAGGCTTTGCCTAGTTCAAGGGTGTCAAACTGAGGCTGCATCAAGCTTAGGATATAGAAGAGTATATCCTCATCTATATATTGATCAACAGAGCCAAGGAAGCGAAGTAGTGACAGTCTTGCCTCTTGGCTAGTATTACACATAGTATCGAGCATCTCTTTGATGCGCTCATCTCTGCTGTTGTGAGACCATGCTAGAAATAGGATGATTACCTGCTGCGGATAGCAATCGGGGCATTCTACTGTGTGATGGAAAAACTCAATAAGCTCCTCCAGGGCATAATTGACAAAATATACTAGGGGATTATAATTGTGGACAGGCAGAGCCATAAGCCTTGGATCATAATCGTACATCAATTTCTTGAACAGACGAACATTTCTATCTTGATCCAAAAAATTCAGAAGAGCCATCTCCATCAATATGGCAGCCCTAGTATACGCAGAGGAGGTATCTGCGACGGCTTCTATGGCACTGAATATATCCTCTTTATATCTACTATCTTCTCTAGCACATCTTACCAATAGACGTCCTGCTTGCCCAGGGGGCTGATTAATCCCAATCGTAATAGCATCTTGATCTTTTTGATATTCTTCTCTCTGTGGCTCTCTAGCGTCAAGTAGGGTTTGGCAGAGTAACTGAACGACTTGCTCGGGTATGTAGTCTTGCTCAACAATGCTATCAAGAGCAAAAAGTAGGGTACGAATACAGAATCCTCTATGACCTGAGTTTATATTGTGATTAACGGCAATAAGTATATGCTCTAAGACACATACAGCATCATCTACCCTGCCAGCCTGGATTAGTCCTTCTAATCCCGCTTGTGCATATGCCAGAGGGATTAGCTCATCGTGAGCTATTTGCTTAATCAAATCTGTGAACTTATCAGGGGTTTGACTCACAACCTCACGAAAGAGTCTGCATTGTCCCCTCAAGGTAGGTGTCTCCCAGTCAAGAGACTCCCTCTCATTGACATATTTACACATCGAGTTTAGCCAAGCCTTTGGGCTCATCTTTTGCCCTTGCTCTTGAGTCAGAGAGGGGTCACCCAAGCGAGTTGATATTCTGCTTGGCTGACAATTCTCCAATCGCTTAGGGTGAAATTTGCGCTCAATCCTCTGACGTTCTTGGTAAGCTTTCCATGAAATTCTCCTTAGTTCCGTTAGAGGGATAGACTTCAGTGCAATTCCTCGGTGCAAATCTATATCGAGGAAAGGATGCCCAAACTTTTTGCACCACTTCACCTTCTCTTTGTCTAGTCTGTACTCGCTTTGGTCATGAATAGTAAGGATCCTATCAATGATAGACCTCTTTTGCATTTCGTCGAGATGTACAAAAGAAGCCTTCAAGGCTTCAACAGCTTGGTATTCCACCCAGCTTGGAGCATTGGCTAACACTTCGCGCTGGCAGATGAGTTCACAAATATTATCCTTGAATATCTCAGGGTGTGATGTATAGATATATAAGGCTATGAATACAAATCCTCCATGTCTACTTCTACTTAATTGGAGTATATATTGATTAGTCTTTTCGTCACCAATATGTTCAAGTAGAATATCCATAAGGATATTCATTATATCCTCTACGAAGTTGTAATGGAAGTCTGCTTTTATCGCTCTCTGAAAATTCCAAAAAGAAGTGGAGTGACATATATCATTTTCTCCCTCCTCGTGATACAGAGTGGCATCATAAACTAGAGTAAGTACATCAATCAAAAATTCAATAGCAATGTTGCAGTGTGTCTTGATCAGCTTTTGGTAAAGTATCTCAACATCATGTGCTATACTTATCTTTGGAAGCAATGTTTCTTTATTTTCATGGAGCTGTAGTCTAATATTCTCTTTCAATTCTTCACAGACGAACGTCGGATTTCTTTGGATAATACAGCTCAGCAGAATTGTATATTGAAGAGGATTACGCCCCTCGACAAGTTTCGAATACAGCTCGACCAATTTATTGCCACTATAATTCAGTTCGTAGATGTTTAATACATTTAATACATTCTCTAGATGTTTGCAATCCTCTTCGTCATCAAAGTTTAGCTCTGTGCTTAATCTATCAAGCACAGAGTCTACATCCCTCCAAAGAACCCTACGGCACATTGTTATGGCTAGCTCTCGATATGCTTTGGATAGCTCTTGCCAGCCTCCCTTGTTGTCTATGATCTCCCAAATATCATGAAACCAGTTCAAGGTATAGACCGAGTTAAAGACTAGTTCCATATACACAGGATTGGGATAAATCTTTCGAGATATAAAATCTAACTCACTTCGTAACGGCGTTTCAAAGTTGGCTAGTGTCTGTAAAGCAAGGGACTTTAGATGGAATCGAAATGTACTTGATCCATTGTTATCCTGGCTATATAATAATTGGTCTAGTGTACATAGATACTCTTTCGGTTTCTGCTCTCTCAAAAACATTAATATGCTTTTTACTGCGGCTCGGATAAATAATCCCTGATGTTGTCCTTTCAGCTCATCCAGTAGGTTCTTGCCTTTTTCTAGAAATCTACGAGCATATACATAGTCAAAAAGCGTCTGATGAAAGAATTGGATCTGCCTATTTCTAGATTCAATCAATAAATCATTGGTGAGTAAATACCTAAGTTCTTGCTCATATTGAGTCTCAAACTCTCTTATATGAACAGAGAGTTCTTGACGCTGATACATAGTACCCACAAGAGTATCAAGCAGGGATAAAAGACTGGCTTTGCTGACTGGGCAAGTGCACGTATTATTGATACACCTGCTCCACAGTTGATGATAGAGTAAGTTTGTAGACAGTGGGTCTGTCAATCGCTCTTCAGGCTTTACTTTTAAGAATAGGTACAGATGTAGCGGATTGCCTAAGAAGCTGATTAACCTATCGTCTATGCTTTCGTTGTGGCCATTACTTCGTAAGGTCTGCAAAATCTGCTCTTCACTAAGCTCCTTCAGCTCCCATTGATTCTTAATCTTTAGATTCTGTAATTCGGGATCATACTCCAAATCATAGGGGCGGCAGGAGATCACGACCCTGACACGGGGGATGTTTGCTAGCCTCCTAATTAGACTGAGCAGAGAACGCAATGGAGTACGATTGGCTGAGAGAGATAGTGATAGGGCATCGATTTGATCTACAAGGAGCACTACCCTCTTGCGCTTTGATGCTTCTTCTCGAATGACATCTTCTATAGGTCTTGCCAAGTAAAGCTTCCCGCACAAATCATCCATATTTGCAAACTCCACAAGGTCAGACTTAATTCCAAGTACTAAATAATCTCCTCGTCCTTGTAACCGCTCTAATAGCTTGTGCATTACAATCGATTTGCCTATGCCTGCTTTGCCATATAGTAGGGCTAATCGAGTAGAGCTATCGGTAGCGTCACCCTCGCTTCCTATCCACTCTTGAATCAAATCAACCTCTTGACGCGGAATCTCAGGGAAAATAGCAGGCGTATATCCCAGCAGCTCATCTGAGCCTCTAGCGAAAGCCGAAGCTGGGTCTCTTGTATAGTTATCCGCTAAATACACGTTACCTAGACTCCTCTCTATATACAGAGGTTTATCACCGAACTGATTGATAATCTTCTCTTGCATTTATTACTGTTGGGTTGAATAGTGAGTCTATTTATTCTTCTCGTTTCATGGGTACAGGTCCACACTCTGCGCCGAAGAGTTCGAAGACCTTATTAATCTTATCAAGACGAAGCGTGGCTTTGCCTTGCTCGAGTTCACGCACAAAGCGCAGCCCCACACCTGCTTTCTCGGATAGATCAGCTTGTGTCAGTTTATATTTCTTGCGCATCTCCTTTACGTACTGCGCTATGATTGTTCCTGCTGCCATCTTCATCAATGATTTGAAATAGCCACATTCTGAATATGCATCGACAAGCTATTTTCGAATATCCTTTCGAAGGTGTGTACCTATTTCCCCTGCATATCATTGTACTCTGTACACATCATTGGCGTCGTCATATGCCTTATCAATAGCAAATATAAGCAATATAAGCCTACACTATCCCCTTTCGGGGATATTTGCTTGCAGGAAATGGATAACTATACCCAATAGGGATGATTAACTTTCTCCGCTGGATTATTTTGCTTTGATATGCTCCCCAATGGGTACTTTTATAGTGAGCAAGCATGCCAAGTACAAATAAGAGGTGTCGCAATCTATTGATTTTTAGAGCGTGTCACCAGAAGAAGATTGAAAGACTGGAAAATGAGCTATGCGGTACAAGCGCATAATCTCCTATAAAACAATCAGATAAAACTGATTTTTTATTTGTTGTAAGATGTTTTGTACCGATTAAATGGCTAATCACCTAAGTGATAGAGAGGTAATTATGCTGCATCGGTAAATAAATCAGCAGATAAGTAAGCACAAGCCACTACCCACGCCCTCGAATAGAGCGTGTGCTGGTAGCCACTGATAATTCCCAGATGAAGGGCAATAAGAATAAAGCTACTTGCGCGTAGCTTTACTCTTATTGCCCTTCTTGCTCTTCTTGAGGGGGGATTTAGGCTGGTGTAGCGTGCTATCGGGAAGATAGAGCTGCGCCTTAAAGCCAGATAATTCTCGCTCAATCTGCCTCTGAGCCTTCTTCTGCTCCTCAGGGGTTTTATGCTCTTGCAAGAGGGTTTGCCCACGAAGGTTCTCGGTCTTAACTATCTCACCTCGATAGAGCCCTAAGCGGAAGAAATCAAAGAGAGTACCACGATAAGCACTGTTCCCTTCACTCAAAGAGATGAGCGAGGAGCTATGCAGGTAGGGAGCGACATCGCTATACTTCACCCAGAAAAGGGGCAGTCGCACCTCTCCATAGTCCCCTACACTCGTCAGTATGGGGCAAAGAGCTTCGACCTGAGTCCTGTATGTCGCTGTGCCTTCATCAAAGATATGAGCTTCCTTGAGGTAGTAGGCTTTGACATCACTGGAGGGAATACTGTGCTCCTTCCCTTCGGCATAGCTTATATGAAATCGCTCTAAGAAGTCCGAAAAGCTCAGTCGATGCGCAGCATCCAACTGCTCTGGTCCATCGAGATACTCATATACTGCTAATTTCCCTGATGCATAGAGCCTAAATAGCTGAGTGAAGAGGTTTGCCTCTTGTGCAGTAGGCACTTCAGGGGCATATAGAGGAGCATTTGCTGGTAGCATCAGGTCAATAGCACGATAGACGCCACGTCGCCAAGCGATTTGATCACTTGGAATAGAGTCCCATGCTAAGAAATCTTTAGCTCGTGGTGAAAGATCTGGAGTGGCTGTTTCCTCTGCTTGCGTTGCTCTACGTTCTACCTTCTGTCCCCCCTTACGGACAAGGGGTGTACGAGGAGTATCTTGGGCAGATAGTCCCAGGGAGGAAAGGATGAGACCCGAGAGAAATAGGGAGATGGTTCGCTTCATAGCTGATTGAGAAATAGTAATCTGGTCTATGCAATGATGAGCTCAAGGGAGGGAAGACGTCGCTCGATGCCATCGGGACCACGTGCGATAATATCGGTGATGAAGAGTCTTCTGCCGTGAGGTGTATTCTGGATGAGACGTATCTGTCGGTCAGAGAAATGGGCACCTTGGGTAGACTCTGGCAGTGCATTTCCTAATGCATCGAAGGCTAAGAGCTGGAAGCGTAGTACACTGTAGCTGATATCAAGGAATGAATCATCAAGGGCAGCACGTACTCCACCTGAAGCCAAAAGAGAACTCTTCGTTATGCGACCACCCTTAAATCGGGTGCTACTTCCTCCTCCCGAGGGGATATTGAGATAGGGCGTTGGATCAGGGAGGGAGCGTACTCGTAGCTTTTTCTGTGCGACAGAAAGGGGTTTATCACCTCCCATATTAGCTACGACAGAGATGGTGACTTCGCCTCCAGCTTTGGTCGGATGAGCTACCCACACATCCCCTTTGCGTATGAGACTCCCTGCTGAGATGCTTGCCGTCAGGTCTTGGAGAGGCACACCCGGGACAGCTATCTGAATAGGATTGTCAATACCAGCGTAGAGCACATTCATCATGGTAGGTGCGATCGTAGCCGTAGGTTCGATCACCGTGTAGCTACTTTCAAAGAGGCTACGTACGATCGTACCATCATTAAGTTCGGCCTCTATATGCCCTCTGATGGGGAACGTCCCAATAGAAGAAGTCGCTAAGCTAATCCTCCCACCAGCCGAAGGTGCAAGCGCTCCCCCTTGGACGAAGATCTTCGGGTGCTTGGTTGTATCAATGCTACTGAGTACTATATTGGCTTGATAAGGGATACCACGAAGCACGATACGACTATCGGGAATGACTTGTGCTGTGAGCTTATTGGCATGATAGTCGGACGCTCCTATGCTACGAAGTAGTTCGCTTAGGCTTTCTCCTTCGATATAGCGTAGACTATTCTGCAGCTGGGTAAGCTGTGTGATAGCAGCTATGGCAGGCATATTCTCGAAGCAGGCTTCCTCCCAGCTCTTCCCCTCTTGACCAGATGGTGTGCTAAGTCGCTCCAGCATCTTCTGCTTCGATGGACTATCCTTCAGGAGGGTACTGACCCAATGGGCATAGCTATTGAGGTGCTTGCGTAGCTCCTTCCCCTCAGGATGAGAGGACGATAGTAGTACGCTGGTAGCTGCGGAGAGGTTATCTCGATGTACCAACTGAGCAGGAGATGCACCTTTGCCATCTGCTTCGATCGCGATGGACTCCTTGAGTCTCTGAATATGTAGGTAAAGGGAATCGGTACGCTGCTGTAGCTCCTGACTATAGGTGTAGTAAGGGGTGACCTTCGTGGGATTGCTATCGAAAGCCACCTGCATATCTGAGGCTAACCGAGTATTCTGCTGATGACTTGTTTCGGTGGCTTGGCGCAACTCACCCTCCACTTTGGCAAAGCCATCGAGCACCTCTGGGGGTACATTGAGTGCCATCATTGCGATGAAGACAATGTACATGAGGTTGATCATGCGCTGTCTATTGGGATTTCCCCCAGTGCCCATTGCCATAGAGTAGCAGACTTACTTAGTGAGGGAGGACTCGGTGGACTCGTGGCTGTCCAAGGGACGCATATTGACCGTCATGGCCTGTAGCATACGAGCATAAGCTGCATTGAGCTGCTCCAGCTGAGCGATGAGACGCTCATTCTCTCGGCGGACGGTCGTGCTGTCCTTTGCACCAGCTTCGTACATGGAGCGCATGTGCTGCAGGTCTGCATTTATTTGCTCCATAGCTACGAGCTGAGCTTGAAGCTCTGAGAGTTGGCGTGCATAAAGGCCATGAATGGCATCCAGGTGATCAGGCGTACCTGCGGGTGTCTCGAGAGGAAGCGAGCATCTCTCTGGACGTGTATAGGGCTGAGGTGAAGGAGCTTCTACCTGAGTGTGAGCTACAGGTGTCTCTATCTTATCAGACGGTGACGAGGCTTTCGAGTCGCTCTCTTCGGGTCGTTCAAAGCCCAATACAATGAAGACAACGACCTCGGTAAGCATACTGGCGAAGACGATTTCATCCCCATAGCGTATATGAAGTAGCTTAAAGAGTGCCCCTAAGATGACGAAAGCAGCCCCCCAAGAGTAGAAGTAGTTGAGGATGCGCTTCCCTCGTGCACTGGAGAGAAAGAGCTCAAGGCGGCGGAGTGTGCTGAGGTTTTTAGGCATAGATGGCTTATTCAAATGGTGGATGAACTATTTGCTAAACTCAACTGCCGAGCGCACACATCGGAAGCCGATGTAGGAGTGAGCAGCATTCTGCGGAGCCTTCGTTCGGTTGTTAGCTCGTATGTAGCGAGCGATATCTTTCCATGATCCCCCTTTAATCACTTTCAGAGTTCGGTCGAGACTATCCTTATAGTCAGCTTGGTAGGAGAGCTCGGGATTGACATCATTGATGAGCTGGAGTCCAGCTTGTGTCCACGTGGTACTGGTCCACTCGGCCACATTACCCGCCATATCAAAGAGTCCGAAGTCATTTGGGGGATAGGAGGAGACGCGTGCTGTGATGAGGTGTTTATCTGCGGTATAGTCTCCATCACCAGGCTTAAAGTTCCCGATGAAGCACCCATCACAAGAGCGTACTTGTACCCCTCCTTCAGGAGTCGAAATGCTTGTATATCCCATCTGTGCGGCATATTCCCACTCTGCTTCAGTAGGAAGGCGAAACTCCTCGACGACTTGTCCTTCAGGGAGCTTGAGTCCTTGCTTATAGGTAGTGGTACGCCAAGCGCAATAAGCCTGAGCTTGCTCCCATGTTACCCCCACGACAGGATAGTCATTGTACCCTGGATGGCTGAAGTACTTCGTGGTATAAATCGCATTAGTCGAGCGAGGAAAGTCATTGACCCATACCGTCTCATCGGGCAGAACGGGGACGATGTATGTACTAAGGAAGTCGTACTCGCTCTGCAAAGGACGTGTGATGGTCTCACGAATGATTTGTCCCGAAGGAGCTATGTAAGCTGTGTCTTTGGAGATGAGTACGGTCTCTGGACGCTTACGCTCCCAGAGGGGATTACCCTGAGCTTGTCGTAATTGATTGCGCCAAAGAGCTGCCGCACGATGGTCATATCGCTCGTATCGGTAGTAAAGCTGCGTGGGATCGAGCTTGCGCTCTCCAGTGACAGGATTGGTATAGTAGACACTATGTAGCACACGCAGTTCTTCTTCTGACGCTCGCTTTTCCGAAGGTATGGGGCGGGTCCAGTCTAAGCGTGGTGGGATGGGATCTCCATTCTTATCCTCTGTGATCTTATAGCTCTCATCGCCTCCGTAGGCAGGATCTGCTAATCGCTCACGTATGATCGAGTCGCGCACATAGTAGACGAACTGACGGTACTGCGCATTAGTCACTTCTGTACGATCCATCCAAAAGGATTCGACAGATATACCTCGACTCTGAGCAGGAGTTCCCCAAAGGCTATCAGCAGTTGATTCACCGAGGAGGACATGCCCACGAGGGATATGTACCATACCGTGTGGGGCTGGTTCATTCCACGAAGCCAAATGAGCTGATTTCACTCCTCTCACAGATCTGTAGCCAGAGGAGCCACATGCCACGAGTGTAGCACCGAGGAGGATGGTACTACCTATCAGAGAAATCCTTAGAGAAAGTGTCTTGGTCATAAGCGTATGATGTCGCATTTTAGAGCAGTCGAATACTCTTATATCGAGGCTCTGTGGGCTTGGCATGCCCAGAAGGGAGCTGATAGCTCAGGAATAATTCGTGGTAGTAGCTATGGGGAGGTCTATAGGCTCGCTCCAGCTGATAACCGAAGGAGAAAGCCCCCCAACAGAGCTGAGTATGCACTCCGTAGGCTTCTTCCCAGCGATAGTTTCCCCCAAAGGCGATACGGTCATGGTACCAGAGCGTGCCACGCAGGTCTGTATGCCATTTTTCTGCTTGGCTGTATGAGCTCCATATAGCAGGGATAAGCGACCACGTAGCCTTACTCCCTACACGATAACTCAAGTTAGCCGTATAGCGCGGATGTAGCTGTATGGTGTAGCGTGCTCCCATCAGTAGTTGCCTCGACAAGAGGTCTGTCACTGCAAGTCCTGCGGAGAGACGAGAACCATAGTATTGTAGTCCCATCCCCAGATTGAAGGACTTCCCTTCACTTTTCACCGTGGGAAGGTCACTATCAGTAATACCCCCTTCCTGTGCCCTCTTACCATCAAAGGTAAGGCGATGGATAGTCCCTTCAAGCCCCAACTGGATACGTTGGTTGGCTGAGAGCTGAATCGGAAGAGCGCCCCTCAGACTCAGAGCGGTCCATTCCCACAACTCGAGCATAGAGTGAAGGAACTGTCCTCCGACTACATACTGCCCATCGAAGAGCTCAAGCGGTCGATTGACCAAGAGCAGGTAGTAGCTATTTCGCTCATCACGCCCCCCTGCCAAGCCTGTAATTTGACTCTCTCCAAGCGGAGCAAGTGCCGCAGGACTATAGTACCCAGCTACGGCATCACGCTGGCGTATCAAGGGGCGAGTCTGCGCTACGATTGGGGAGGGTAGCAACGAGAGAAGGGCGAGACAACCCACGAGACAGAAGTCTCCACCCCTATTATTATAGGTATAGGTTGTCTTGCCCATCGGATATATAACCTCCGAACAGAGGCAAGTTAGTATTCTTCCTCGTCGAAGAAGAAATCTTCCTTACTGGGGTAGTCGGGCCAGATATCTTCGATGGATTCGTATAGCTCACCCTCATCCTCCATCTCTTGGAGGTTTTCAATGACTTCGAGAGGTGCGCCAGAGCGCTGGGCGTAATCGATGAGTTCGTCACGGCTTGCAGGCCATGGTGCATCTTCAAGCTTAGAAGCCAGTTCTAATGTCCAGTACATAGCTGATTTGTTTATGTATAAGTCGTTATGTGCTTAGCAAATATCAGTCGCAAAAATACGAATTATTCATTTAGATAGCCAAAGTCCTAAAATTGAGCTATAAAAAGGCGGTAGATAGAGCTTGGAATGCCTCGTCATGGTACCCTCACAGGCCGAAATGCACACCGTATAGTCCCAAACAAGGAGTGTTAAGCAAGCCTATTCTGTCACTCCCCCACCCTCGTTTCGCTTCCTCCCCATAGGAGCAAGGTGGTCTTCAGCACTACTGCTCAGCCAGACGATCACTACTGATCGCAGCGCAAAGCAATAGTGGTGAAGACCACGCACCACTACTGATCGCTCCATCGAGCAGTCGTCAGCGAGAGCCTTTCCTTCCGAGCAAGACTGCATGACCTGCTGCAAGAGTTTCTCCCTTCTGAAGGGAGGTGGCCGAGGGACACTCCGAGGCTTTGCATGAGTACCCTTTACTCGTACAGTGGGAGAGCATTGAATATTTTATAGCGTTCCAAGGTTCTCAAAGCCTACTAATAGGTATCTTTGCCGAGGAAACTCCCACAATGGGAATACCCTTATCCGCTTAGAATTGATGCAAACAAATATCTATACGAGTGCGCACGGCGCTTCCGTGACGCGCTTTGCCGATGTGGAAATCCTCCGCTATGAGGTACCCGGCTTCGAAACCCTCCCACTAGAGCGCAAGCTCTTCGTTTACCATTTGAGTGAAGCAGCCTTAGCTGGTCGCGATATTACCTTCGACCAAAATGGTCGCTATGGTCTGCGCCTGCGTGCCCTCTTTGAAGGAGTTTATCTCGGCTATGAAGGTGATCGTAGCAGTGACGACTTCCGTGGCCTGGAGGAATACCTCTTCCGCCTATGGTTCTCCTCAGGCATTCATCACCACTATGGGTCGGAGAAGTTCGAGCCTCATTTCTCCAAAGCCTTCCTGCGTCATTGTGTGGAAGAGTTACAGCAGACCAAGGGGCAACTGCTCCGTTTTCGTGGAGAAGAGCTGGATGAACTTCTTGCCGTTATCTTTGACCCGAAGCGCGAGCCACGCCGCACCGTACAGAGTGGGGATGGTGACCTCGTACAAGCCTCGTCAGCGAACTTCTATGCTCCCGACATTACCCAGGCCGAAGCTGAGGCCTACTACCGTGTTGCCTACGATGCGCTCAGCGAAGAGGAACGCCAAGCTCCCCCATCACTCGGACTGAATAGTCGTGTGGCAAAGACCGAGGATGGTCAGCTCTATGAGCAAGTCTACAAGCAGGATGGACTCTATGGAGAAGCCTTGAGTCAAATCATCTCGCACCTAAAGGCTGCTGTTGCTTATGCTGAGAGCGAAGGCCAGCGTAAGACCATTCTCTCCCTTATCGAGTACTACAAGAAGGGTGACCTCGAGGAATATAATCGCTATTCCATCCACTGGGTCGATGACACAGAGCCCGTGGTAGACTTCATCAACGGCTTTACCGAAGTGTACACCGATCCCTTAGGTATGAAGGGGATGTGGGAGTCGCTCGTGCATATCCGAGACGAAAAGGCAAGCGAACGCACAGCGAAGATCTGCAGTGAAGCTGCGTGGTTCGAAGCACACGCTCCCATTGATCCTCGCTTCAAGAAGGAAAATCCACGTGGCGTGTCGGCTACGGTCGTCTCGGTAGCAATGCTTGCTGGCGACTCTTATCCAGCTACCCCTATTGGTATCAACCTTCCGAATGCTGACTGGATACGTGCGACTCACGGCTCTAAGTCCGTCACCATCGACAATATCCACGAAGCCTACCGCTTAGCAGCTCGCCATAGTGGTATGGATGATGCCTTCGTCCCCGACGCGACTACTCGTACTCTACTTGAGAAGTACGAAGGGATGACCGAGCATCTTCATACCGATCTGCACGAATGCTTAGGTCACGGCTCAGGGAAGCTCCTGGATGGTGTCTCTCCCGATGCACTCGGAGCTTATCACTCCACATTAGAAGAAGCCCGCGCAGACCTCTTTGCCCTCTATTACATGGCGGATGAGCGACTGGTCGATCTGGATCTTCTCCCTGATACGGAGGCATACAAGGCGTGCTACTACCGCTATCTGCTCAATGGACTTGTTACCCAACTCGTACGTATCCGCCCTGGTCACGTCCTAGAAGAAGCACATATGCGCAATCGTGCGCTCATCGCACGCTACGTCCTCGAGCGAGCTTCTGCTGCAGGTATAGCAGAGCTTCGAGGACTGGAGCTGGTCATCCACGACTATGCTGCCCTGCGTCCGATCATTGCAGAACTTCTTGCTGAAGTGCAGCGCATCAAGAGCGAAGGAGACCAAGAGGCTGGTCGTGCCTTAGTCGAACGCTATGCTGTCGAGGTCGATCCTGAGCTCCACGCAGAGGTGCTACGTCGCTACGCCACGCTTAATATCGCACCATACAAGGGCTTCGTCAATCCTCGCTTAGAGCTCGTTTACGATGACGAAGGTGGCATTGTCGATGTGCGTGCCTCCTACACCGAAGGCTATGCCGAGCAGATGCTGCGCTATAGCCGTCAGTACGCTACCCTCCCCGAAGATCCGACGACAGCCGAACTCATTCGTCACCCCGAGCCCTCCGATGAGACGCTCGAGACGGCAAAGACACTGCGTGGCAGTCTGCGCCATGCGATGGATGGGCAGGTCGCTTCATCGATGCGTTCCAAAGGATTGTATTATGGAATTAACTTCGGTCTTACGCTTGACTACATCCTACGCTTAGCCGAGAAGCAACCGAAGTCAGCAGATCTGGCACGCTATATCCTGAGCCGCGATGTGCGCGAACTGAAGATCATAGGTCAGCTCATCTATCCAGCGGAGGCTGTGACCTACGAGGTGGCAACTCAGCTGGCACGCTCTTCCTTCTCCAATCCTGAGCTACGAGACTATCTGGCCAAGCATTTCTTTGACCGTATGCCCGAAGCTCCCTACTGGGCACTCGACTGGATCTTCACCGAGCAGCCTCAGCGCTGGGAGGACTTACTCCCCGTAGCCTTTACCATCTTAGCACGCTGGCTCTCGCAAGGCTTCCATATTGAGGCCGATGCACACCGCCAACGGTTGCTCTCGGAAGTGCTCGAAATCCTCTCCTCGAGCGAAGTGCCTTTCCCCACACCGCTGCAGCGTACGGCTCTTCTGATGCTCAAACGATGGGGCCGAACGGATGCATCGGTACGTAGCGAGGTGCTTACCTCTCCCCTGCTCAAGGCTTGGGCTGACGGAGAAGCTCCTGTACAGCGTGAGTTTGCCGATGACCTGACGTTTGAGTTCGAAGAATTTATCTCTAATCCCTCCTAATCTATATGAAGACCTTCCTCTTAGCTTCGGCTTGTCTCCTGCTTGCCTCGGGTGTGTCTCTTCCTACTGTGGCGAATAGCTCTTTCTCTCTGATGAGTGTTCGTCCGGATAGCTTAGTGCGCTATCAAGAGCACGGCACGAATGCCAGCCTCATCGGGCGTGGTGTAGATCAAGCTCTATTTACCTTCACACTTCCTGCGTCGACAGGCTCGACACTTGAGTCAGTGACGATCGATCTGCGTGGCACCTCACGCCTCAAGGATGTTCGCTCGATGAAGCTCTATCGCACGAAGAATAAGGACCGATTTGATCCGCGCACACCTGGGGAACTGCTTGCTACGGCTACCGTCAAGCGCTCTGCTCACATTAAGCTCGCGCCTTCCAGCCCTAAGGTGCTATCCTCTGAAGATGCGCTTTGGGTGGTCTGTGACGTAGCTCCTTCGGCAAAGGAAGGAGGAGAAGTCATCTCTCGCCTCAGTGCACTGAAGACATCGGGCTATTCTCTCTCTGCGCTTCCTGACGCAAAAGAGCATCGCCACGGTATCGTCCTGCAGCGTAGCTTGCTCTGGGCTCCAGGAGAAGGAGGCTCGCTACACTACCGCATTCCTGGGATTATTCGCCTCTCTGATGGTACGCTCATAGCGAGCATTGACCGCCGTAAGAAGAATGTCAATGACCTACCCGGAGATATTGATGTAGAAGTCAAGCGCTCTACCGACAATGGTAAGACATGGAGTGCCCCCATCACGGTGGCACGCGGTACTGCTGAGCACGGCTACGGAGATGCTGCTATGGCTACTGATGGACACACTATTTATATGGTGATGGTAGGTGGTACTGGTCTGTGGCACTATCCTTCGCACTCGAAGCTCCCCATACAGATGTATTTCACCAAGAGTACGGATGGAGGACGTAGCTGGGAACCCGTGACCAATATCACCCAGTCCATCTATGGTGATCGCTTCAAGTACGGAGGCTTCTTTGCCTCGGGGAATGGGATCATCACTTCCACAGGGCGCATCATTTTCGTTGCTGCCATTCGTACGGAAGAAGCCTGGGGAGGACGTGCTGATAACGTCTTGACTTATTCGGATGACCAAGGGAAGACCTGGCACAGCTCTGCGACTGCGCGTATCAATGGAGATGAGTCGAAGATCGTCGAGCTCTCCGATGGCTCCCTATTAGTCTCCTGCCGTAATCGTGCTGGCGGACTGAATGCGCGCACCTATGTGCACTCGACTGATGGAGGGAAGACGTGGTCCGAGCCCAAGCAGTGGAGCGAACTGATGGGGAATGCTTGTAATGGGGGCTTTGCTCGCTATGCACCTGTCGGGAGCAAGAAGAATGCTCACCTGCTACTGCATACTCTGCCTGCCAGTGCTACGCGTGACCATCTGAAGCTCTTCCTCAGTGAGGACGAGGGCAAGACGTGGCCTTATTCGCGTGAGATTTGCCGTGGGGAGTCCGTTTACAGCGAACTCGTAATCTTCCCCGATGGGACGATCGGGATTATCAGCGAAGAGGATGATAATCCAGGCTTCGATATCTACTTCACGCGTGTCAGCCTCGACTGGCTTCGTAAGGGCGATGTAGCTCCGAAGAAGTAACGAAATCTAAGCCTCGCACTTAGCTAAAATACCTCCGTTTACAACGAATGAATAAGCGAAGTTTTATTGCGATCGACTTCGAGACCGCCACAGGTAAGCGCAGCTCCATCTGTGAGGTAGGGATCTGTGTGGTGCGTGATGGAGATGTATTGGAGACCAAGTCTTGGCTTGTCCAGCCGGAGGACAATATCTATGCCTACTGGAATACGCAGGTACACGGCATCCGCCCTGAAGATACCTCTTCGGCTCCATTCTTTCCAGAAGTATGGAGGGAGATCGAGCGAGACTATCTTGGTGAGTACGATACCTTCGTGGCACACAATGCTCCCTTTGATCGCAGTTGTCTGGAGCAAGCAGCCCAGCTGTATGGGATTACCTTGGGAGTATTGCAGTGGGATTGCTCGCTGAAGATCGCACGTCAGCTCTATGATTTCGAGAGCAATTCGCTTGCCTTCCTATGCGACCAATTGGCGATCGAGCGAGGGACGCATCACCGTGCAGGTGATGATGCTGAGATGTGTGCCCGCCTCTATCTGCGAGAGCAAGCCGATGCCTGTAATAGGCGAGGATAAACTTGCACCTTGATATAGCCTCCTATTTATATACAATTGCCCCACCCGCAGACTTAGCTGCAGGTGGGGCAATGTCGTTTATGATGGGAGGATGCTGACTACTTGCGGTAGCGCTTTGTGAGGTCAGCGAAGTAATCAATACGGCGGTCACGCAGGAACGGCCACCAACGGCGCACCGATTCGCTTCGTGTGAGGTTCACGTCGACGATGTGTATCGCCTCTTCTTGCCCAAGTTCGCAGAGCAATTCCCCCTGAGGACCAGCTACGAAGCTACGTCCCCAGAAGCAGATGCCCTTGGTCTGCCCCGAAGGATCATCTTCGTGTCCCACACGATTGACCGTGATGACAGGGAGACCATTGGCTACAGCATGCCCACGCTGGACCAGCTGCCACGCATCACTCTGACGACTTTGCTCCTCGATAGGGTCGCTGCTTTCGTAGCCGATAGCTGTGGGATAGATGAGCATTTCTGCCCCTGCAAGAGCCATCAGACGAGCTGCTTCAGGATACCACTGATCCCAGCAGACCAGTACCCCAAGGGTGCCGACTGAGGTCTCAATAGGCTCGAAGCCCATATCTCCCGGAGTGAAGTAGAACTTCTCGTAGTAAGCTGGGTCATCGGGGATGTGCATCTTACGGTACTTACCTGCGATGGAGCCATCACGCTCCAAGACCACAGCGGTATTATGGTAAAGGCCAGTAGCACGGCGCTCGAAGAGGGAGAGCACGAGGACGATCCCCAGTTCAGCAGCGAGCGCACCGAACTCCTCCGTACTTGGTCCGGGGATGGACTCTGCTTGGTCAAAGACGTGGACATCCTCCGTCTGGCAGAAGTAAAGTCCATTATGAAGCTCTTGCAGTACGATTAGCTGTGCACCTTGGCTTGCTGCGGTACGAATAGCCTCTTTCAGGCGGCGCTTGTTGTCTGCATGATCAGCGGTGTTGGCTTGCTGAATGAGGCCAACACGAAGTATTCTCTTATCGGACATAGGTCTTATCTCCACTTATTCTTGTTGATGAAGCCACGAGGGAACTGCATCGTGGCGCAGTGTAGGCTACCATGCTGGTAAATGAGTGCACGGCTGGGAACCGGTACGATGGTGCGGTCAGGTACGGCTGCTTGTAGACGCTCGAGTGCGATAGCATCGGTCGGCACATCGTAGGTAGGTACGAGGAGTGCACCATTGACGAAGAGGAAGTTGGCATAGGTCGCAGGCATACGTTCGCCTTCTTCGTCATACAAAGCAGGGGGTAAGGGAAGCGGAATGAGCTCGTAGGGTGCACCATCCTTCGTGCGGAGGGCTTCGAGTTCCTTCTTCATACGCTCCAGCTCGTGATAGTGGTCATCCTTGGGATCTTCGCAGCTGACATAGGCGATAGCCCTAGGTGAGAGGAAGCGAGCAAGCGTGTCGATATGCCCATCAGTATCGTCGCCTTCGAGCTGACCATTGGTGAGCGTCTGTAGTCTCTCAGCTCCCAGGATCTCAATGAGGTATTGACGGAGGGCTTCATCATCGACACCAGCGTTGCGGTTGGGCTCAACGATGACGCTCTCCGTTGAAAGAAGCGTGCCAGCTCCATCACTTTCAATCCCCCCTCCCTCGAAGACAAGGCTAAGGGCATTGGTATAAGCCGTCTCAGGGACGAAGGCGCGTGAGAGGTAGAGTGCACGCGTAATCAGGTTGTCCTTGTCAGCGGCAAACTTCATTCCCCAGCCGTTGAAGGTGAAGTCTATAATCATGGGGTGCTCTTGTCCATCCTCATCCGTGAGAAGCAACGAGAGGGGCGCGTAGTCACGACACCACGTATCATTGCAGTCCATCTCCATAATGAAGAGCTCATGCTTGTACTCTTGGTCGGAGAGGAGCGCACGCACATGCTCGGTGTCCTTGGCTAAGATGAGGAGGTCTTCGTAGGCGAGAATGGTCTCTGCCATCTGCTTGTAGCAGGCTTCTATCTGGGAAAGACGTGAAGCCCAGTCCATTGTCTCGTTGGGCCAAGAAATAAGGACGAGGTCTTGCTCCACCCATTCGGGGAGGAATGTTAGGCGTGGGGTCATAGGAATATACTTATTAGGATTGGAGGGAAAGGAGCTGAGTACGGAGCTCTTCCCAGAGCTCGGGGACAGCTGTCTCTGCGCTGAGATCTTCTCCACGAAGGGCTGCTTCACGTAGGTCGGTCGCAGCTAAGTCCATCTGTGGAGCCTCGGGGTGGAGGTAAATAGTCGCTCCAGGCAGAGCCGTGGGAAGGATATCTTCCATCGGATAGCCTGGGCGAGGATAAACGTGAAGAGGAATGGTCTTCAAGAGTCGCTGGTAGTCATACCAGCGGTCTAAGAGGCGAAGGTTGTCGCTCCCGATGAGGAGCGAGAAGTCATACTCAGGATAGAGCAGGCGCAATGCGCGTATGCTTCGTACCGTATAGTGCGGAAGAGGTAGTTGCTCCTCCAAGGTAACCAAGCGCAGTCGAGGCTCCTTCTCAATTGCCTGACGTATGTAGTCCGCTCGCCAAGCAAAGGATAGCTGCGTCGCGCGCTCCTTGAGTGGATTGAGTGGACTTAGTACAAGCCACACTTCATCGCATGGCAAAGAAGCCAGAGCAAACTGTGCCAAGCGAAGGTGAGCACGATGCAGTGGATTGAACGAGCCAAAGTAAAGGCAGATGCGTCTTCGGGAGCTAACCACCAGTCTTATATCTGTACAGGTAGTCCCAGAGTACGCTGTGCTAACTCGATCTCTTCGGGTTCGCCGGTATGTTTCCCATCAACATCGCTGAGCTTGACGCAGGGATGCCAACGCTCCTTCTCTGTCATCTTGCACTTCCAAAGCTTCATGACGATGTTCATCGGACGGATGCCGTTGCCGACATCATTGGAGAAGTTCGTACCAATCCCAAAGCTGGCACCGATGCGTCCCTTACAATAGTTGGCGATCTCAATGGCACGCTCAGGATCAAGGCTATCGGAGAAGATAATGTACTTGATGGTGGGATCAACTCGGAGTTCTCGATAGCGAGCGATGACCTTCTCTGTGAACTGGAGGGGATCTCCGCTATCGTGGCGCAGGCTGGTGAAGAGCATGGCGTGCTTCTTACTGAAGTTGCGCATGAAGACATCCGTGGTATAGGTGTCCGTCAGTACCGTGCCGAGGTCGCCATCATAGACGTTGATCCAGTCTTCCATAGCCATATAGTTAGCCATCTTATAGCCGAACATAGCGCCATGGAACTGAATCCATTCATGTGGATGCGTGCCTGAGACACGCAGACCATGCTTGTAAGCGTAGTAGACGTTACTAGTGCCGAAGAGGTTACCTGCAGCGTGTTCCTTGAGCAGCTCTGTCACTCGGTCTTCGATGGCTGCACTGAAGCGACGACGCATCCCGAACATTGAGAACGTAATCTCATGCTCAGCGAGCTTGCGCGCCTTGTTGATGATGGTGCGTTCGGTGTACTCCATGTCCGGCTCTGCACCGAGCATCTTGTAGTAGAGCTCGCTGACCAAGGCAAGCAAGGGCGTTTCCCACAGCGTCACACGATAGAGCAGCCCTTCAGCCACTATGGAGAGGTGTCCCTCTGCGTCTTGCTCTACTTGTACTTCCTCAGGATCGAAGCGGAAGCCTCGCACGAAGTCAATGTATGTCGGGGGGAGGTAAGGCAGTTCACGAGAGAGGAAGTTCGCTTCATCCTTGGTGAGGGCTAGCTTCGTCATCTCTTGGAGCTCCTTCTTCAGCTCATCGGCAAAGCCCTGAGGGTAGATGGTCTTGCCACGATCAATGAAGCGGAATTGCCCATAGGCACGTGGATAGAGCTTGGAGTAAGCATAGCTCGTGGTGAACTTATAGAGGTCGGTATCTAATACGCTTTGGATAATAGCCATGATGCGGTACTATTGGTACTACTATATTGTAGGGGCAAAGATAAGGATATATTATCACTACCTACTGGAGCTATGTCAAATGCGAAAGCCCCACCCCGACGGCTTGCTGCCGTGCAGGGGTGGGGCTTATACTATTATATAGGTGTAGAGCGATGTACCTTACTTGATCTTCTTGATGCTTTCAAAGCCTTCACCGTAGACCCCCTTGACAGCACCCTGTGAGACGAAGGCCTTGGGGTCGATCTCTTCGATGATGCGCGAGATAGCTACAGATTGCTGCTTGCGCACAACCACGAGCAGTACCTTCTGTGGCTGTCCCGTGTAGCCCCCAGTAGCTTCGAGGATGGTGCAGCCACGACGCAGGCGCGAGGTGATGGCGTCGTTGATCTCCTGATACTTGGAGCTGAAGATCATGAACTGTACCGACTGACGGCTACCACTCGTATACCAGTCCATCGTCATAGCCAAGAGGACTACTTCGATGAACGACATCACGAGCTTGTCGAAGGCGACTAAGGCATCGATCTTGATATCCGCCAGATAAACATTAGCGAAGTAGGAGAAGAGCACAATCGATCCATCCACGATGACGAAGATGCGCCCGAAGGACATGTTGCGGTACTTACTGATGAGAGCAACGATAACGTCCGTCCCCCCCGAGCTGCCATTGACCGAGAAGATAAGCCCTAAGCCAAGACCGCACATCATTGATCCAAGGATGAGGGCTAAGAGAGGCTGTCCGCTGAGGATCTTCAGATGCCATAGAGACTCAACACTGGGGTCAGGGATGGCTGTACGTGTCGCCAATGGGATGAAGATAGCAAGAAGCCCAATCCCGATAAGTGTCTTAATGAAGAAGTTCTTGTCAAGGAAGAGGAAGGCGATGACAAGTAGCGTAGTGTTGGCGATGTTGTACGGGATATCTACCTTGATACTGGTGATGATCGTAATGATGTTACAGATCCCCATGAGTCCGCCCGTGGTGACACGCTGGGGGTAGATGAGGAAGCTGAAGCCAATGGTGTATAGGGCGACACCGAGGAACACGATCAGGAGATCCTTCCAGAAGTACTTGGAGACCGCCTGATGTGAGAGTTCGTGGAAGAGCTCCTTGAACTTCTGCCCCAGGTAGGCTGCCAGATTGAATTGCTGTGCCATTGCTACTGATGAGAGTTGGTAGAGGTTAAGCTATTGTGGTTACTATAAGACGATATTGATGATACGACCTGGCACGATGATGACCTTCTTCGGGGTCTTTCCTTCGAGCCACTTCTGTGCTTCCTCTGCTGAAAGTACAGCTTCGCGGATCGCATCTTGCGATGCTTCGCGGGCGAACTCCATCGTGAAGCGTGTCTTGCCATTGAAGCTGACGGGATACTTGACGCTATCCTCGACGAGGAGTTGCTCGTTGTACTCAGGCCACGTAGCGGCTACGATAGTCGTCTCTTCGCCGAGGGCATGCCACAGTTCTTCGGCGATATGTGGGGCGAAGGGTGCTAAGAGGATGAGCAGGGGCTGGAGAATCTCGCGAGAAGCAGTCTTCAAGCCTTGTAGCTCATTGATGCAGATCATGAAGGCTGCCACGGAGGTATTGAAGGAGAACTGCTCGACATCCTGCGTCACCTTGCGGATCAGCTTGTGAAGGCTCTTGAGTTCGTCCTTGGAGGCTGGCGCATCGGTGACACGTAGACCATCAGCTGAATAGTAGAGTCCCCAGAGCTTGCGCAGGAAGCGGTGCACCCCATCGATACCGTTGGTATCCCATGGCTTGCTCTGCTCGAGTGGGCCGAGGAACATCTCATACAGACGGAGCGTATCAGCACCATAGCGCTCGACGATCATGTCGGGGTTGACGACATTGTACATCGACTTACTCATCTTCTCCACGGCCCATCCGCAGATATACTTGCCTTCTTCGAGGATGAAGTCCGCTGTAGCATACTCGGGACGCCATGCACGGAAAGCGTCAAGATCGAGCTGATCGTTGGAGACAATGTTGACATCGACGTGAATAGGAGTCGTGTCATACTGATCCTTGAGCCCGAGGGAGACGAAGGTATTCGTATCCTTGATGCGATAGACGAAGTTCGAACGTCCCTGGATCATCCCCTGATTGACCAGCTTGCGGAAGGGTTCATCCTCTACGACCAACCCAAGGTCATAGACGAACTTGTTCCAGAAGCGGCTGTAGATGAGGTGACCTGTGGCGTGCTCTGCACCTCCGACGTAGAGGTCGACATGGCGCCAGTAGGCATTCTTCTCACGCCCCACCAGAGCCTTATCATTGTGCGGATCCATATAGCGAAGGTAGTAGGCTGAGCTACCTGCAAAGCCAGGCATCGTGCTCAGCTCAAAGGGGAATCCTTCGGCTGTATGCCACTCCTTAGCTCGACCTAATGGAGGCTGTCCATCGGAGGTGGGGAGGAACTTATCTACTTCGGGTAAGCGCAGAGGCAGCTCCTCTTCGCTGATGGTGTGGGCAGTACCATCGGCATCGTAGTAGATGGGGAAGGGTTCGCCCCAATAGCGCTGGCGGCTGAAGATGGCATCACGCAGGCGGTAATTCGTCTTGACTTGTCCCAGACCTTCGGTGGCGATGTACGCCTTCATCTTAGCGATGGCATCGGTGACAGAGAGACCTGTGATGATTCCAGAGTTGATGAGGGTGCCACTCTTGCTGTCCTTAGATTCATCCCAGGTAGCAGGGTCAGTAGCTTCTTCACCTTCGGGGACTACCACCTGAACAATAGGTAGGTCAAAGTGACGAGCAAAGGCAAAGTCACGGCTGTCGTGTGCAGGTACGGCCATCACCGCTCCAGTGCCATAGCCAGCCAAGACATAGTCGCTAATCCAGATGGGGATGACTTGACCCGTCAGAGGATTGGTGGCGTAGGAGCCTGAGAAGACACCTGAGACACGGCGATCCGAAAGGCGGTCGCGCTCGGTACGGCGACGTGTCGCAGCAAGATACTCCTCTACGGCATCCTTCTGCTCAGTAGTGGTTACCGTTGCGACGTAGTCACTTTCGGGGGCTAAGACCATGAAGGTGACCCCGTAGATCGTATCTACACGCGTGGTGAAGACAGTGAGCTCCTTGCCGTTACCTTGGGCAAGTGGGAAGCGCACTTCAGCTCCTTCGCTCTTCCCAATCCAGTTGCGCTGGGATTCCTTGAGGGATTCGCTCCATTCGAGCTCGTTCAGGCTGTCCAGCAGACGCCCGGCATAGGCAGAGACACGCAGACACCATTGCTGCATTTTCTTCTGCTCCACGGGGTGACCGCCACGTTCGCTGACACCGTCATGTACCTCGTCATTGGCGAGCACCGTGCCGAGAGCAGCACACCAGTTGACCATCGTTTCACCAAGGTAGGCCAAGCGATAGTTCATCAAGGTCTGCATCTGCTTCTTCTTGTCCCAGCTGCGCCATTCGTCTGCAGTGAAGGTAAGTGATTCGCTTTGGGCGACATCAAGCCCCTTCGTTCCTTCGGCTTCGAAGTGAGCGACGAGTTCCGAGATAGGAGCAGCCTTGCCTGCTACATTATTATAATAGGAGTGGAAGAGCTGGATAAAGACCCACTGCGTCCACTTGTAATACTCTGGGTCGGAGGTGCGCACCTCACGTGACCAGTCGAAGCTGAAGCCGATTTGGTCAAGCTGCTCACGATAGCGGCGGATATTCTCCGTCGTGGTGACTTCGGGGTGCTGTCCTGTCTGGATGGCGTACTGCTCGGCAGGAAGGCCGAAGGCATCATAGCCCATAGGATGGAGGACATTGAAGCCACGAAGTCGCTTGTAGCGTGCGAAGATGTCTGAGGCGATATAGCCTAAGGGGTGCCCCACGTGAAGACCTGCACCCGAGGGATAGGGGAACATGTCCAAAACATAGAAGGGAGGACGGCTTAAATCTTCTGTGACGCGATATACATCTTGTGCGCGCCAGTATTCTTGCCAGCGTGCTTCGATAGCTCTAAAGTTATATTCCATCTATAGGTAATTGACTTATCTTTAATGAATACGCAAAGGTACGTTATTTGCATCAAAACCTTGAGTCATCAAGTTCGTTTTTCCTCTATATCCAGCTGGGAGGCTAAGGACACTCCCTGCACTTCTCGGATGTGCAAGGCATATTCCTCGGAGCTACAGCTCACATCCAGCATAACTTCTCTCCATAAGCAGTAGTGATCGCTGGCTGAAGAACTACTGGTCACCGAGGGGAGCACTACTGATCACCCCGCCCAGCACTACTGATCGACGCACGGAGCAGTAGTAGTCAGGAGCACTACCCTACCAAGCTATGTGAGATATACCAGTAGACCTACCTCTTACCTCTTCCCTTGAATGGAGGACACTTCCTGAAGAAAGAATGGGAGCTTTGCACAAAAAGCGTATCTTTGTGCTACCTATCATTGATTATTACTTCACAGATAAAGAAACCACCACTATGAGCTATAATCTCTTAGCAGGAAAGAAGGGGATCATCTTTGGTGCCCTCAACGAACAGTCTATCGCTTGGCGTGTCGCCGAACGTGCAGTAGAAGAAGGAGCTGAAATCATCCTTACTAATACCGCTGTAGCTGTACGCATGGGCCAGCTCAATGAGCTGGGCAAGAAGCTCAACGCTCAGGTCGTCCCCGCTGACGCTACGAAGGAAGACGAACTCGAAGTAGTCTTCCAGGAAGCTATCAAGAGCTTCGGCAAGGTTGACTTCGTCCTCCACTCCATCGGCATGAGCCCCAACGTCCGCAAGGGACGCTCTTACGATGATCTTGACTACAAGATGCTGCAGACCACCTTCGACATATCGGCTGTATCCTTCCACAAGATGCTGCAGGTAGCCAAGAAGCTCGATGCTATCGCCGAAGGTGGCTCTGTCGTTGCTCTGACGTATGTAGCAGCACAGCGTACCTTCGTTGGCTATAGCGACATGGCTGATGCCAAGAGCCTCTTAGAATCTATTGCCCGTAGCTTCGGCTATATCTACGGTCGTGATAAGGGTGTTCGTATCAATACGGTATCTCAGTCTCCCACGGTCACGACTGCTGGTAGTGGGGTGAAGGGGATGTCTGACCTGCTCGACTTCGCAGAGGATCTCTCGCCACTGGGCAACGCTGACGCTAATGACTGCGCCGACTATTGCATTACGCTCTTCAGCGATCTGACACGCAAGGTCACGATGCAGAACCTCTTCAACGATGGTGGCTTCAGCTCCATGGGCATGAGTGCTGCTGCGATTGAGGCGTTCGCCGAAGGTCGTGCAAACCGCAAGGAGCAGAAGTAGTTCCCTCAGCCTCAAGAGGCTTTTATAGTCCATTGCAATGATACTTCGTACAGAAAACCTCGTCAAGCGATACCGCTCGCGCACAGTCGTCAACCACGTATCGATTCAGGTCGGACAGGGAGAGATTGTTGGGCTGTTAGGGCCCAATGGTGCGGGGAAGACTACAACCTTCTATATGACGGTTGGTCTGGTCGTCCCTAACCAAGGACGTATCTTCCTCGATGAAGAAGATATCACGAAGTATCCCGTCTATCGCAGAGCAAAAGCTGGTATCGGCTATTTGGCTCAAGAGGCTTCGATCTATCGCAAGCTCAGCGTCGAGGATAATATCCTCTCTGTGCTGGAGCTTACGAATCGAACGAAAGAAGAGCAGCACGCTCGCCTCGAGGAGCTGATCGCAGAGTTCCGCTTAGAGAAGGTTCGCACGAATGCTGGTAACCGCCTCTCAGGTGGGGAACGACGTCGTGCAGAAATAGCTCGCTGTCTGGCTATTGACCCGAAGTTCATTATGCTGGATGAACCTTTTGCAGGGGTAGACCCTATCGCTGTGCAGGATATTCAAAGCATCGTAGCGCAGCTACGTCACAAGAATATCGGGATTCTCATCACCGACCATAACGTCTATGAGACACTCAGTATCACCGATCGTGCGTACCTACTCTTCGAAGGGAAGGTGCTCTTTGAAGGGACTGCTGAGGAGTTGGCTGAGAATGAAATTGTACGTGAGAAGTACCTAGGTAAGGACTTCCAGCTACGGCGTCGTACATTTGACATTGCTCCAGATAAATAGAGCCTCTCTCATCGCTTTTTAAGCAATCAATCCGATCAGCCTTCGCTTCTCTTCCATCGAAGCGAAGGCTGATGCGTTGATAAGGGGCTATTACTGTCCGCCCCCTTTTACTGGATAAAAATCAGCCCCACCTCTACGCGTGTAGAGGTGGGGCTGATAAGTCTTGGTTCGTAAGGTCTCTTAGATCGAATACAGGATGCTAATTGACTCGTGATTGATCACACGGTTAATAGCCTCTGCAAAGACATTCGCCACGGAGACGATATGGAGCTTATCAGATTGCTTGCGCAAGGGGATGGAGTCTGTGAAGATCATCTCCTTCAGAGAGGAAGCATTGATACGCTCCGTCGCAGGATCACTCAGCACAGCGTGGCTGGCTACAGCACGGACACTACGAGCCCCATTACTCATCATCAGATCGGCAGCCTTGCAGATAGTCCCAGCCGTATCGACTATATCATCCACGAGGATCACATCCTTGCCAGTGACATCACCGATGATCGTCATCTCAGCCACTTCATTGGCCTTAGCACGGCTCTTGTGACAGATGACCATAGGTACGCCGAGGAACTTAGCGTAGGAGTTCGCACGCTTAGCACCACCGACATCTGGCGTAGCGATGACCGTATTCTCAAGATCCGAAGTCTTACGGAGGTAGTCAATGAACACCATCGAAGCATAGAGGTGGTCCACTGGGACATTGAAGAAGCCCTGGATCTGGTCTGCGTGAAGGTCCATCGTGATGACACGAGTCACCCCAGCCGTGCTCAGCAGGTCTGCCATCAGCTTAGCACCGATGGAGACACGAGGCTTATCCTTGCGATCCTGGCGAGCCCATCCGAAGTAAGGGATAACCGCAGCAATATAGTGCGCTGAGGCTCGCTTGGCAGCATCGACCATCAGGAGCAACTCCATTAAGTTGTCTGACGAAGGGTAGGTAGACTGCACGAGGAAGACATCCTTACCACGGATACTATCCTTGTAGTAGACAGAGAATTCGCCGTCAGCGAAGTGCTCTACCTGCATATCACCGAGGTTCATACCAAGGGCTTCGGCGATCTTTTCTGCCAGGTCCAGCGAAGCAGAGCCTGCGAAGATGGCAATGTTCTTTGTGTTGATACTCATTTGACGTGTTAGTTGATTGGGCTCGCCACTGTGGAGAGTCTTTATTTGTCTGTGTTACGCTTAAGCACGAGTGCCGTTCGTGCAGGTAGATAGAGCTGTAGCTTAGCCAAAGTAGGACAAGCTGTAGTAGCTACCTTCTCCGTAGGCTGTGTGCTATAGCTGAGACTACCATCTACCTGATCATAGCCACCGAAGCTCTTACTATCGGTATTGAGGACGATTGAGTAAGTGCCTTCGGGAACACTCACTGCATAGTCCGTGTAAGAGTTGGTAGGATGGAAGTTGAAGGCGAAGAGGTAATCACCTCGACCAAAGACCAAGGTCTGATCCTCTTCGTGAATGTGATATTGCTCAAGGGGAAGGCTCAGGAAGTCTTTCTCCCCGTCGATGAAGTGCACCATCGCACGGTCAAACTCTTGGAGGTCATGGTAGAGCAAGTCCGTATTATCAGCTAAGCTCCACTGACGACGAGCGTAGTGATATGACCAGCCATTTCCTTCGCGAGGGAAGTCAATCCATTCGGGATGTCCAAATTCATTGCCCATAAAATTGAGATACCCACCATTCATTGTCGCAGCTGTAGCCAAGCGGATGAGCTTGTCCAAAGCAATAGCACGGTCGGTGATGAGCGTACGGCTATCGTGGCTCATATGCCAATACATATCGGCATCCGCCAAGCGGAAGATGAGCGTCTTGTCACCGACCAGAGCTTGGTCGTGGCTCTCAGCATAGCTAATGGTCTTCTCTTCTTCTCGGCGATTAGTAAGTTCGTACCATATAGCACCAGGGCTCCATTCTTCATCGGTTCGCTCCTTGATGAGTTTGATCCAGAAGTCGGGGATATTCATCGAGAGGCGATAGTCAAAGCCAAAGCCACCATCTTCGATAGGAGCAGCCAAGCCAGGCATACCACTTACTTCCTCTGCTATCGTAATCGCATCAGGATAGACGCTATGGATAAGCTTATTGGCCAGCGTAAGGTATGCCATAGCATCTGCATCCTGATGACCATTGAAGTAGTCAGCGTAGGAGGTGAAGCATTCGCCTAAGCCATGGTTGTAGTACAGCATCGAGGAGACTCCATCGAAGCGGAAGCCATCGAACTGATAGACATCGAGCCAGTACTTACAGTTGGATAGCAGGAAGTGCATGACACTATTGCGCCCATAGTCAAAGCAGAGCGAGTCCCAGGCAGGATGATCGCCACGAGGTCCTTCGTGGAAGAAGAGCGTACGTGAGCCGTCATAGCGAGCCAACCCTTCGACTTCGTTGCGTACAGCGTGACTGTGTACGAGATCCATGATGACCTTGAGTCCCGCGGCGTGGGCTGCATCAATAAGAGCCTTCAGCTCATCGGGCGTACCGAAGCGGCTACTGGGAGCAAAGAAGCTCGACACGTGGTAACCAAAGGAGCCGTAGTAAGGATGCTCCTGCACCGCCATGATTTGGATCGCATTATATCCTAAATCAATGATACGGGGAAGGACTTGCTCCTGAAACTCTTTATAGGTGCTCACCTTACCTTCTTCTGAAGACATACCGATGTGACACTCATAAATCATCAGAGGTTCTTCGCTGCGTGATGGGCGTGCATGACGGAAGGTATAGCTACTCTCGGGAGCCCATACCTGAGCACTGAAGATACCTGTCGTAGGATCTTGCACGACACGTGTAGCCCAAGCAGGGATACGCTCACCTCCAGCATAGCCCCAATGGACGTAGAGGCGATAGAGATCTCCGTGACGCAGTGCCTTATCAGAGATGCAGATTTCCCAGTTGCCATAGTCATCGATGCGCTTGAGCTTCCACACCGACATCGTCTGCCAGTCATTGAAGGAGCCGATGAGATGGACACTCTGAGCTCCTGGGAGGAACTCACGGAGTACCCAGCACCCTTTCTTTTCATCGTGGTGAAGACCATAATAAAGGTAGCCATCGGCAAACTGCTCTAAGGGGACATCCCCCCCCTGAGTGATGGATCGTTCGCGAGAATGGGTAAACTCCATACGACGGCGGATGCGCTCTTCGTAGGGCTTGAGCCAAGGGTCGTTTGCTGCTAACTTAGTCATAGTCTTTGTGTGTAGTTGATGCCTATTGCTGGCGTGATGGAAATAAGGAGCGGACTTACTTGAGATGAAGGATTAAGGTCGAAGGAAGCTGTGTCAAAAGCTCTTCGCAGGTATCGAAGGTCTCTTGCCAATAAGTATAGCTTACGACCACAAAGTCACACTCTGCGGTTAAAGAGCCGAGCTTATCAAGGAGTAGAAGCTCTTCTCCTGGGTGAGAAGTAAAGCTATCACGTGCTATGCTCGACGAGAGAGCTATACGCAAGTGTGCTCGGTTATTTTCAGCCATCGTACGTGCATAGGGCAAAAGACGCAGGTCACTGGCACTGTGCACGCAGAGGAGGATATGCTTAGGGGTCTCTGTGGAGCGACTCAATAAGATACCGACGGAGCAGGGGGCACGGTGTACGAAGAAAGCCATCTTATCACGCAGCATACTGTGGATAGAGAGCAGACTCTCCGTGGTACGCATGGGCAAAGTTCCCATCACACGACTCAGATGCTGGCGCATCGCACTAGCCTCGCGGTCATCTTCATCGGAGGAGAGCCGTACTCCAGCCCCGACAATCAAGAGATTATATCGCTCAGAGGTGAGCTTACCCAAGATCGTACTCTCTACTTCATCAGCTACAATATAGTCGGTGTCGAGAGGTTGATTCAACTCCTCTGCCACCCGCAGAATCGGGGTGAAACTATCTTGGTAGAACTTATCTGCCTCGATCGAAGTAATATCCTGATCGGTGGTAATGTGCAGGGCGGTCACATTGGGATGAGCGGCGCCACGGCGCAATAGCTGATTAGTTAGATGAAGCAATGTAGCTCCGGAGGAAGGACGACCAAAGGAAAGGAGCACCTTTGCTCCTGCCTGTTTATCTATCGAAGTAATGTGGCTACCCCTGCGCGCTCTCAGACGTACGCAAGCATTGATAAGGTGAACCAATGGCATCGTCATCACAGTCGTCACTACCGTCATCAGTACCAGCACAGCATAGATGGTAGGGGGAAGGATCTTCATCTCATAGCCGATACCGAGGACAACCAGCTCCATCAGACCACGGGTATTCATAAAAGCTCCCAGATAGAGACTATCCTTTGCTCCCTGCCCCGAGCATCGTGCTGCGAAGTAGGTTCCTCCAACTTTGCCCACGACAGCTACCAGTGTGAAGAGACCAAGTAGCCCCCAAGTAGCCCAGCTATCGATAAGTCCCAGCTCCGTCTGCAGTCCACTGGAAACAAAGAAAAGTGGGAGGAAGAGCATCAAAGACACGTCCTCGATCTTGTCTGTAAGTATCTTGCGGAAGGATAACTCCTCAGGCATGACGAGCCCCAGCATAAAGGCTCCAAAGAGCGCATGCATGCTAAGTAGCTCTGTGATGTATGAAGAGAGAAGAAGGAGAATAAAGATCACCCCAACCAAACCATGGCTGATGACCTCCGTATTATTATACACCTTACCTGCCACCTTAAAGAGTGGGCGGATGATACCAAACATGATGAGCAGGTAGAGAACAAGGAAAAGCAGGTTATATCCTGTACTCCAAATACTTCCACTCTGTGAGACAGCGATGATCGCAGCTAAGAGCAACCAAGCCGTGATGTCTCCTGCAGCGGCCGTAGAAAGCGATAGTTTGCCGAGATAGCTACGCTGAAGATGGTTTTCCTGAATAATGCGTGCAAGCACAGGAAAAGCTGTGATGCTCATCGATATACCGATAAAGAGCGCAAAGGGCATGAAGGGCGTCAGTCCCGAAGCATACTCTGTATATATGGTATAGCTTAGAGGAAGAGAAAGCGCAAAGGGTATAAAGATTCCAGCATGGCTTATAATTAAGCTACTCTTAAGCTGGCGACGAATATCCCCTAACCTCAGTTCCATCCCAATAGCAAACATAAATAGGATTAGCCCAAAGTTACTTAGGAGCTGAATATTCGGCAGACTTTCGACAGGGAAAAGGGAGGTGAAAGCCCCAGGTGCTACACGTCCAAAGAGCGATGGCCCAAGTAAGATGCCTGCCACGATTTCTCCGATGACAGCTGGCTGGTGTAGCTTGCGAAAGAGCCACCCCATGGCACGCGCTGCCAAGAGTATAATCAGGATCTGAAGGAGGAGCACCCCTATGGTAGAGTGAATATGATGCGTAACACTGGTATTAAAGTCACAGAAAGCACTGGTGAAGGTAGTCTCCCCAGCCTGCACAGGACGCAAGAGTGTAGGGGTAAGAGCCTCACTCAACTGCAACGTCCCCCACAGGGCCGCTACAGAGGCAAGCAGTACAATGACATAGAAGACATAGGGAAGAGTTCCCCGCTCTTTAGGCATGCTGTTCCGTTGTGTTGTAAGTATAGGTGACGGCTGACCGAAGGGATATCTCCCTCCAACAACTAACCTACATCCGCTACCAAAGGTACAAATTCTTTAGGAGGTAGCGAGAAATGTGACACGGCACATTCCTCTGCATCCCATACTGAAGGGCAGGGGGAGCACTACTGCTCAGAGAGCCGAGCACTAGTGCTCGATGGTGTGCACCTATACTGGTCGAGGCACGGAGCAGTATAGGTCAGGGCTCCTCCCTATATTAGTACGTGCCACGTCCTCACGATGAGAAGCAATCTATCACATTGTTATGCGCCGCCCCTGACCTCAACGAAGCCATTATCAGCAGAGTCTACTACAATTCGTATCTTTGCGATGAATTGGTCTTACCATATTATTAATAAGAAAGCCATCAGTGAACTATGCAGGAGAAGATACTCATCCTTGACTTTGGCTCGCAGACGACACAGCTCATCGGCCGTAGACTTCGCGAACTAAACACCTACTGCGAGATCGTACCTTACAACAAGGTGCCCGAAGATCTCACAGGGATAGCCGGGATCATCCTTTCGGGGAGTCCTTATTCGGTCTACGACAAAGCAGCCTTCAGTACAGACCTCTCGGCTCTGCGTGGACGTCTCCCCATACTCGGGATATGCTATGGAGCACAAAGCCTCATCCATCAAGCGGGTGGTAAGGTGGAGCCTTGCGATAGCCGTGAGTATGGTCGTGCACACCTCACCCTGCGTCATGAGAATGACAAGCTCCTCGAGGGAGTTCGTCCTGGAGGCATCGTGTGGATGTCTCACGGAGATACCATCACCACCCTTCCTAAGGGCTTCCGTATCATCGCCAGCACCGAGGATGTAGAGGCTGCCGCCTTCCGCATCGATGGCGAGCGCACTTGGGGAGTCCAATTCCACCCCGAAGCCTTCCACTCCGAAGAAGGGCTTCAGATTCTTGACAACTTCCTCAAGATAACTGGCATTCGTGGCAACTGGTCACCTGCATCCTTCGTAGAAAGCACCGTTGCTGAGCTACGTGCCCAACTCGGCGATGACAAGGTGATCTTAGCCCTCTCGGGCGGAGTAGACTCCTCCGTAACAGCGGTCCTCCTTCACAAGGCTATTGGCAAGAACCTTACCTGTATCTTCGTAGACCACGGTTTGCTCCGCAAGAACGAGTATGAAAATGTTCTGCGTGACTACGAACACTTAGGGCTGAATGTCATCGGTGTGAATGCTCGTGATAAGTTCCTCACTGCCCTCAAGGGGGTTACCGATCCCGAAGAGAAGCGCAAGATCATCGGCCGTGGCTTCATCGAAGTCTTCGATGAAGAAGCCCAGAAGCTCAAAGGTATCAAGTGGCTCGGTCAAGGCACGATCTATCCAGACGTCATCGAATCACTGAGTATCACGGGTACCGTCATCAAGAGTCACCACAATGTAGGTGGCCTTCCCGAGCGCATGAAGCTCCGTCTTGTCGAACCCCTCCGCTTGCTCTTCAAGGATGAAGTACGCCGTGTCGGGCTCGAAATGGGTATGCAACCACACCTCATCAAGCGTCAGCCCTTCCCTGGACCAGGCTTGGGCATTCGTATCCTCGGAGAGATCACAGCTGAGAAGATCGAGATCCTGCAGAACGCAGACGATATCTACATGTCTATGATGCGCGAATGGGGACTCTACGATGACGTATGGCAGGCAGGCACGATCCTGCTACCAATTCGCTCGGTCGGAGTAATGGGGGACGAGCGTACCTATGAGTACACTATAGCCCTGCGCGCTGTGACCAGCACCGATGCCATGAGTGCCGACTGGGCACATCTCCCCTATGAGTTCTTGGCTAAGGTATCCAACGAGATTATTAATAAGGTGCGTGGAGTGAACCGAGTCGTCTATGACATCTCCTCCAAGCCACCCAGCACCATCGAATGGGAGTAACACGCATGCTACTCCAGCCCTCTATACTTCATATATAAACAGAGGCCACCACGCTACCCAAAGAAGGAATAGCGTGGTGGCTTATCACCAAATCAACAAATAGAAAAGTGTCCCAACACCAGCCCGAGACGAAGAAGGTAACCACCCTTCGTCTGGCAGCTATGAAAGCCCAAGGTGAGCCCATCTCCATGCTCACCGCATACGACTATACAATGGCACGGCTCCTCGATGCTTCTGGTATAGATATCCTTCTTGTCGGTGACTCCGCTGCTAATGTAATGGCAGGACATACGACTACCCTCCCCATCACCCTCGACCAGATGATCTACCACGGAGCGTGCGTAGTCCGTGGTGTACAAAGAGCCTTTGTCGTGGTAGACATGCCCTTTGGTAGCTATCAGGTCAGTACCGAAAGTGCGCTCTCGTCAGCCATTCGCATTATGAAGGAGACGGGAGCCGATGCGGTGAAGCTCGAGGGGGGCACACACCTCTTCACTACCATCAACCAGCTGACAGCAGCAGGCATTCCCGTAGTGGGCCATCTCGGACTAACACCTCAGTCGGTGCACCAACTCGGGGGCTATGGCCTCCAAGGACGGGAAGGAGTAGCTGCAGACAAGCTCTTTGAAGAAGCCCTCGGGCTGGAGCGTGCAGGTTGCTGCGCCTTAGTCTTAGAGAAAGTTCCAGCAACTGTCGCAGCACGTGTCGCCCAAGCATTGCAGATCCCAGTCATAGGGATCGGTGCAGGAAATGGTGTCGATGGTCAAGTGCTCGTATCGCAGGACATGTTGGGCTTAGAGGATCGCTTTGCGCCAAAGTTTCTACGTCGCTTTGCCTCGCTTGGAGATGAGATCAAGCGAGCAGCGGGAGCTTATCGCACAGCTGTCAAGGAGCGTAGCTTCCCCTCCGATGCAGAATCCTACTAACCACGTGTATCAGAAGATAGGACGAGGAGTATGAATATTTCTCATATCGTTAATGTCAATGACTTCGTCAATTGGTGTGACTACCTCGGTACATTAGCCTTTGCTATTAGTGGTATCCGCTTAGCTGCAGGGAAGGGACTGGACTGGTTTGGAGCTTACGTAGTGGGCTTCGTGACAGCAGTCGGAGGAGGTACGATCCGTGACATTCTATTAGACATCAAGCCTTTCTGGCTTATTCAGCCCTCTTATCTTATCATTACTGGCCTGGGGCTACTCTTCACTATTATCTTCCGTCGTCAGGTCGTCCGGCTCAATCACTCACTCTTTTTCTTTGATGCTATTGGACTGGGGCTCTTCGTCGTCGTGGGAGTGGCTAAATCCTACGCTGCGGAGTTTCCATGGTGGGTCGCCATCATTATGGGTACGATCACAGGCTCTTTCGGAGGGCTACTACGTGATGTCTTGATCAACGAGACTCCTCTCATCTTCCGCACTGACTTCTATGCTTCGGCATGCGTATTGGGCTCTGTGATCTATGTACTTATGGGGCATTACTCCAACCTACCTATTGAGTGGGTACAGTTCATTTCGGCTGTCTCAGTCCTTCTCTTCCGAGTCTTAGCGGTCGTTCTTCATATTCAGATTCCAGCCTTCAACCCCAAAATCAACGAGAAGACCGAGCAAGAAAAAGGGATGAGCTAACCCATTATCCATTATCTTTGCCCCATACGAAGAGTATTCTTCTTTCACACATTCTCCCTTTTATGGCAAGCCAACGAACCCTAAAGAAAGAGATCATTGCTGAGGTAATGCGCCTCTTTGACGAAGCACTCATCATACGAGCCGTCTCGGCAAGCGAAGCTATGCAGTCGGAAATTGAAGACTTGATGGATGACATCATGGTCTTCACCGATGATAGTCTTCGCCGTGTGACGCACCCAAGTGGCAAGGATAATCCTCGTCTGGTGAAGGCTTACTACAAAGCCCTACGCTACTATATCGCCACAAACCTCGCGAGTTTATCGGAGCGTTTGGACGACTTTGTCGAAGGACTCTAAGCCCTTCATCACATATTTATACCGGTACATTGCGCAAGATAATAGCTCAAAGTCTGCTCCGCTTTTTGGGATGGAAAGTGCTACCTCATCCAGGTCAGCGCCCCGAAGGTAGCGTGATCTGTGTAGCTCCACATACCTCCAACTACGACTTTCCTCTGGGGTTACTCTACTCTTGGGTCGCAGGATATCGCTCCAGCTTCTTGATGAAGAGTGACTGGTTCTTCTTCCCTTTAGGCTACATCTTACGTGCTCTCGGAGGAATTCCTGTCAATAGGAAGCAACGCACTCAGACCGTAGAGCGCCTCCAGGAGCAGCTGAGACAAAAGGGACAACTTCATCTGGCCATCACCCCCGAAGGTACGCGCTCCAAAGCTGAGAAGTGGAAGAGTGGATTCTATCACATTGCGGTGGCAGCAGGTCTTCCCATCGAGTTGGCCGTCATCGACTATGGCAAGAAAGAACTTGGTATCTTCGAAGTCTTCTATCCTACAGGCAATATAGAAGAGGACTTAGCTATCATACGTAGCCGATACGATAAGTCACAAGCTAAGTACCCCGATCAATTCACTCCTTAGCCTCTCCATGATACATACTCCCCCCTCTCCCCTGCGCATCAGTGCGGTGCAATGTAGTATCCACTGGAATGATGTCTCAGCAAATCTCGAGCTCATCGAGCACTTCGTCCGCAACTACGCCGCCACGAGCGATCTCATCGTTTTTCCCGAAACGATCACCACGGGCTTCTCGAGCGAAGCGGCACAACTTGCAGATAGGGAACAAGGAGAGGTCTACCAGAGCCTACTGCAACTCTCCCACAGATATAATGTCGCTCTTGCCGGAAGCTATCTAAGCACATTCGCAGGAAGCATTCACAATGTCTTCTTCCTCATAGAGCCAAGCGAACGTGTACAGCTCCAGCCTAAGCGCCATCTTTTTACACCTGGAGGCGAGAAGGAGTTTGTCCACCCAGCGACAAGCCGCTCTATTTTTACGCTTCATGGCTGGCGTATCCTCCCCATCATCTGCTACGATCTGCGCTTCCCCGTGTGGTGTCGCAATGTAGCTAATGAGTATGATCTCCTTATCGCTGTAGCTAACTGGCCTCGTCCGAGAAGGGAGGTCTTCCGCACACTACTGCGTGCACGCGCCATGGAGAACCTCTGCTATGTCGTTGGAGTCAATCGTATTGGCGAAGATGGGCATCATCTCGTCTACTCGGGAGACTCGGTCATCGTTGATCCTCGAGGCAAGATACTCGTCGAAGCCCAAGAAGATACGGAGGAAGTCATCACCACCACCCTCGACTACACACCACTACAAGAGCTTAGGAGGAAGTTCCCCGTATGGGCTGATGCCGATTCCTTCCTCTTACAGATCTAACTCTCAATAATTAAACGAACAACCCATTATGAGTGCCATCACCACCCAAGAACGTATCGCTGAAGCTCTCCTGCAGGTTAAGGCTGTCAAGCTCCAACCCGACACTCCTTTCACCTGGGCTTCAGGCTGGAAGTCCCCCATCTACTGCGACAATCGTGTTACCCTCTCCTACCCTGACGTCCGCACCTTGATCAAGACGGAGCTGGCAGAGGCTATTCGTCGGGAGTTCGATACACCTGATGTCGTAGCAGGTGTAGCTACTGGTGCTATCGCCCAGGGTGCGCTGGTTGCAGACCTCTTAGGGCTTCCTTTTGTCTATATCCGTCCTGTAGCCAAAGACCATGGCATGGGCAATCAGATTGAGGGTGAACTACCAGAAGGAAGTCGCGTCCTCGTCGTCGAAGACCTCATCTCTACAGGCGGCAGCAGTCTGAAGGCTGTTGAAGCCATCCGCCGTGCTGGTTGCTCGGTACTCGGTATGGTCGCTGTCTATACGCATGGCTTCCCACAGGCAGAGCAGGCCTTCGCCGATGCAGACGTCCGCTTAGTGACGCTTAGTTGCTACGATGCTGTCATTCGCCAAGCTCTCTCGACAGGCTACATCTCAGCTGACGATGAAGCTCTACTCAAGGAATGGCGCAAAGATCCAGCAGCTTGGACGGGCAAGAAATAGCCCATTTTCGTTCCTTTATCATTCCATACTTAGATTATGTCCGACTACGTAAGTTCTATCAAGTCTATCATAGCTCCTCGTACTCGAGTTTACCAGCGCCTATCAGATCTCAGCGGTTTGGCTAACATCCAAGATCGCCTACCAGCAGAAGCTCGTGAGAAGATCACCATTGAGCCCATCGACAGTGACAGTTGTGCCTTCGTCGTTCCTGGTGCAGGTCGTCTTGTTCTTCGTATCATCGAGCGCGAACCCGAGGGCACAATCAAGCTGGCTACAGAGCAGTCTCCTATTGACCTCACGATCTGGATCCAGCTATTAGAGCCCACTCCTGGCGACACTCGTCTACGTCTCACACTCCGAGCTGACCTCAACTTCTTTATGCGCAAGATGATTGGGAGCAAGCTTAAAGATGGCGTGGAGAAGCTGGCAGATATGCTGGCGATGATCCCATACAACTACTAAATGCCCCTGCGTAGTCCCAGCTCTATGAGCCAATACCTCCGTAGCCTCTGCTTGGGACTACTACTCTCTTCCTGTGCTACCTCTACAGAAACACCGATACCCAGCACATCGGTGTACTACGAGGTAGCACTACAACTTCCTCAATTCCGTCCCCTACTCTCTCCTGGAGGGATCGCACTCATCTCGCATTCGACCATCGCATCGATGCGAGCTGGGTTGGCGGGATTAGCGATTGTCCATGCCGTTGATCAAGAGGCTTACTATGCCTTTGACTTAGCCTGTCCTGTAGAGCTCGCACCTTGGAGTGCACTGCAACTCTCTGGGCTTGAGCTCCGCTGTCCTAAGTGTGGGAGTCGCTTTGATGTGCTCTCTGGTACAGGGCGACCTCTATCCGGGCCAGCACGAAGCCCCCTGCGTCGCTATCGGATACAGCGGCTCTCACGACAGGATAAGCTCCTCGTCTCCAACTAACACTGTCGGTACCTATGGATCTCTATTCGTGGCTCATCATAGCCTACGTACTGACGGTATGTGGGGTCATTGGCACGGTGCTCAGCGAAAACCGTAATCCCCTCAAAGCCTCTGCTTGGATCCTCATTGTCGGTCTTATACCAGTCGTAGGTATTATGGTATATATCGTCTTTGGCCAAGACCAGAGACGTCTGAATAGCATTAACCGACGCTTCTACCAGAGGCTGATGCGCAAGCCTCAGCAACTCTCCCTTCCGAAGCATCTGCTGAAGAAGCGACAAGCCACAGAAGAACACCAGCGACTCATCGAACTCGTCTACCGCAATTCCGATAGCCCTTTACTACAGCTTCAGTCCCTCGAGATCTATGCCTGGGGAGCAGATATGTACGAAGCTCTCTTTGCCGACTTAGAGCGTGCCGAAGAGTACATCCACCTGCAAGCCTATATCTTCGGTGCCGATGAAGTCACTGACCGCCTATCAGACATTCTCCTACGTAAGGCGCAGGAAGGCGTGACCATCCGCATCATCTATGACCACTTGGGCTCTTACAATGTCCCCTCATCCTACTGGAAGCGACTGCGCAACGGGGGCATCCAAGTATATGCCTTCATGCGCGTAGCCTTCCCTCTTCTCTCCACAACAGTCAACTACCGCAATCACCGAAAGATCGTTGTCATCGATGGCTCGGTGGGCTATGTCGGAGGGATGAACTTCGCACAACGATACATCACAGGGTCGGAGCTGGGACGCTGGCGCGATACACATTTTCGCATCACTGGAGTAGCTGTCGCAGGACTGCAAAGCTCCTTCCTCATCGACTGGTATGCCGTCTCACGCAAGGTCATCAACATAGATCGCTACTTCGATCCTGCGACAGAAGCCAATAAATACTCCCCTTCTGTCCAATTTCTCCAAGGTGGACCAATAAGCCATTGGCGTACCATTGAGCAAGCTATGATCTATATGATCTCAAGAGCCACCCATCACATCTGTATACAGACACCTTACTTTCTTCCTACGGAGAACCTCAATAGCGCACTCATCACCGCAGCCTTGGCAGGGGTTACTGTCGAGCTCATGCTCCCCGTCAAGACAGACTCACGTTTGGCTACATTCGCAGCCAATTCGTACCTGGCTCAGCTACTCGAAGCTGGGGTAAAGATCTACCAGTACAGTGATGGCTTCCTCCACTCCAAGCTCCTCCTTGTAGACGACCAAATAGCTACGGTCGGATCAGCCAATATGGACTTCCGTAGCTTGGAGCACAACTTCGAGATCTCGGGGATCATCTATGATTCCGGTATAGCTAAGCGCTTGCACACGCTCTTCGATCAAGATAAGCACTCCTGTCATTTCTTAACTCAAGATGAATGGGGAGAGCGCAGTCGCCTCGCTCGATTTGCCGAGTCCTTCATGCGACTCTTTGCACCTCTTCTGTAGCCTTCCACTCTCCCCATCGCTACAGCCCACCGACGAACTCCCAGGGAGATTAGGCCGTATGTAGTGCATGAGCATACTTTTTGGCTACTCCAACGCACATACCCCCCACCAGCAATCCAGCTTTCCCTTCCTTCATGTACACCTTTGCCTCTATAGAGAAGGGTGCTATGCTTCTGTATTGGTCGAGATACGCACCACTATTAGTCGCAAGCTGAAGCAGTATAGGTCGGGGGCATGAACCAATACTGCTTCGCCTCCCCACCTATACTGCTTCAGATCCCCTCGCCAGGTAATAGCTCCATACCCTTTCCGAAAATGGAGTTGAAAGGACATGACATCATCTACTCATTCGAGGGGATAAAAGTACTCTTCTCACAAGTATTCCAATCACCACATATCGGTATTTTACACAGGAAAGAACCTGTGAGAAAGGAGTTCATATACCTTTGTGACCCACTGCGGAGAATCGCTTCGTAGTTAAGTTTCTTTACTTCACCCTATCTAAACTAATAGATGAGACGAACCAATATCTACCTCTCCAGCTTGGCCTTAGCTCTATGCATCGGGCTCCCAGCGTGTAAGCCTGAGCAGAACAACGAGCCGTGCATCAAGAAGCAGGAACAAGTAGCTCCGGCTATCAGCTATAAGCTCACCTTACCCAGTAGCACGGATGAGATTGCCTCTTCCGAGCTAGAGACCCTTCGTAAACTATTCTCAAGGAATGGTCTGGAAGCCGACATTAAGTCCAATGATCCGACCAAGTGGACACTCACACATATAGCTGTCGACTTCGTCAAAGGCACCGATGGCAAATACCATGTGCTACAGCTTCTGACTGGGACACAGGGCTTCTCCCCCATCACCTCTCTCGATTTTCTCTCGACGGATCTCTTACCTGAGCTCACCCATATTATCCTCGTTGCTCCCAAGCTCCAGAAAGTACAGCTCCAACAACTACCTAAGCTGACAGACCTCAGCCTCACTGGTACCTCTGGCGATCAAAAGTCTGAGCTTACCCAGCTAAACTATGAGCTACTCGAGTCGCTCCAGCATGTAGCCATCAAGGACTTCCCCAAGCTCGCCACAACTAACGATGATAATGGAGCTTTCAAGCTCCCTGTCGAGATGCGTAATGCCGATGGAGAAGCCATTGATCGACTACCCAAACTTTCCTCACTTGAACTCTCAGGGCTTCCATCCATCACAGATCTCTACATCGAGCCCCTGAAGATTACCCTGCAGGAAGGTGTTCATCTAAGTGGGCTCACTGGACTTGATCTGCTGAAAGTTAGTCACGCCAGGCTTTCAGAACTAAACTTCACAGGGAAGGAGTTCCCCAACCTACGTTACCTCACGCTCCATCATATCGAGGCAAATTCGGCTACATCAGTACAGATTTCTGCACTTCCTAAGCTCAATCTCTTTGATCTCAGCCATGCCGAAGGAGTAAGTAAAGCTGAGGTCAGTGAATGCAGTCATCTTACCACCCTCACAATCGAAGGAACAAAGGTGAGCACTCCGACTCTCTCTGCCCTTTCCTCGCTCAAGCGACTCTCTCTGGAGGGTAATGAGATCTCCACACTTGATCTCTCAGCTCACACCTCTGTCAAGACCATCAGTCTGGCACACAACAGGCTGAGTAGTCTGGCTTCGATAAAGCTCCCTTCTGCTATCGAAGCACTTAACCTCAGCGGAAACGAAGAGCTTGCTGAAGCGGATCTCCGCCCCTATACCTCCTTACAATCCATCCTCATCATCGGGCTGAAACGTGGTGCGACGGCTCAAGATCACAACCAGCGAGGCAAACTTACCACCCTCCACATCGAAGGACTCAAGCGGCTTGAAAGCCTCCGTGTCCCCAACAACAGCCTTACAAGCGTCTTCGCCGAAGGGCAGAGCTACCCTGCTCTGGAATCCCTTGACCTCAGCTACAATAGCCTCACCCCTGCAGCCTGCATATGGACTTATGCTATCTTAGGTCCAAAGAAGAAGGACGACAATGACTATGATCGCTCTATCAGACAGAGTAATGTAAGCCTCAAGCCAGCGATCTTCGAAGGACAAGCCCCATTCGAGGTTACGTTGGATAGAAGAAAGGACTTCTCCTACGCTGATGTAGCACAAGCTCTCAAGGCTGCTCAGTTCGATCCCTCCTCCTCGGACTATCTCTTCTTCCTCAAAGACGGGAACGAATATACAGCGTCTCAAGACTGGCTGACAGGAGATGGCGTAAATACGAATAACTTCTCATGGCGCTTCTCTAAGCGTGGTGAATATAGCTTCCGCTTCAAGTTCGGGACATACTTAGCCTTAGAGGGGATCTTCCCTGCCGAAGGCTTCACAAGTAAGCCCTTCACAAGCAAATAACCACAGCATCTCACATAGGACAAGACCACCTGTACAAGTAGCCCCCAGCTCGCACCTTTGAGCTGGGGGCTACATTATTATTAGGCAAGGGCATGGCACACTTCCCCATTATGTACCAACGAGGAGGAGGCAGAAGACTGCCATATTGGCGTAGAGCGAGCGCGTGGCATCCCCTTTGCTCTCTGCCCCCCGATAACAGGTATATCCATCACACAAGATAAACTACAGACTCTATGAGTAAGCAAGGTAAAATCGGGGTAACGAGCGAGAACATCTTCCCCGTCATCAAGAAGTTCCTCTATAGCGAACACGATATTTTCCTCCGCGAACTGGTATCTAACGCCGTTGACGCTTCGCAGAAGCTCCGCACACTGGCCTCCGCAGGAGAGTTCAAGGGCGAGCTTGGCGACCTCAAGGTCTCCATCAGTTTCGATGCAGAAGCCAAGACCATCACCGTCAGCGACCGAGGCATTGGGCTAACAGCCGAAGAAGTAGAGAAGTACATCAATCAGATCGCCTTCTCTGGGGCTGAAGAGTTCCTCGACAAGTACAAGGATGATAAGGTCGCCATTATCGGGCACTTTGGTCTGGGCTTCTACTCCTCCTTTATGGTAGCCTCCCGAGTAGAGATCCAATCCCTCTCCTACCGCGAAGGTGCTGAGCCCATCCACTGGAGCTGCGAGGGCAATCCCGAATACCTCCTTGAGAAGGGTAGCCGCACGGAGCGCGGGACAGACATCATCCTCCACATCGACAGCGAGAGCGAAGAGTTCCTAAGCAAGGACCGCCTCTCTACCCTACTCAATAAGTACTGTAAGTTCCTCCCTGTGCCCATCGTCTTCGGCAAGAAGCAAGAGTGGAAGGATGGGGTCTATGTCGACACCGACGAAGACAACCAGATCAACGACGTTCATCCCGCTTGGACAAAGAAGCCTTCCGAGCTCAAGGACGAGGACTATACCGCCTTCTACCACCAGCTCTACCCACAAACCTTCGAAGAGCCTCTCTTCTGGATCCATCTAAACGTAGACTACCCCTTCAACCTCACGGGTATCCTCTACTTCCCCAAGGTGAAGAACCAAATGGAGCTCCAGCGCAACAAGATCCAGCTCTATGCCAACCAAGTCTTCGTCACCGAAGATGTCGAGGGTATTGTCCCTGAGTACCTCACCCTCCTGCACGGGGTCATTGACTCCCCTGATATTCCTCTGAACGTCTCACGCTCCTATCTCCAGAGCGATGCACAGGTCAAGAAGATCTCCAACCACATCTCTAAGAAAGTGGCAGACCGTCTGGATGAACTCTTCCGCAATGAGCGTAGCCTCTTTGAAGAGAAATGGGAAAGCCTGAAGGTCTTCGTGCAGTACGGGATGCTCTCGGATGAGAAGTTCTATGACCGCGCGGTGAAGTTCGACCTCGTCACCGACATCGAAGGTAAGCACTTCACGCTGGACGAATACCGCACCCTCACCGAAGGCGAGCAGACCGACAAGGAAGGGCAACTCATCTGGCTATACACCAACGACCGTAACAGCCAGTATACTGCCATCGAACGCGCCAAGGCAAAGGGCTACTCCGTACTCCTCTTAGACGGTCCGCTGGATGTACACGCTGTTTCTCAGCTGGAGCAGAAGCTCGAGAAGACACGCTTCGTACGTGTCGACTCCGACTCCATCGACAAGCTCATCGCCAAGGAAGAGCAGCGTACCATCCAGCTCAGCGACATCGAGCAGAAGGCACTGAAGTCCCTCTTCGAAGGTCGTCTCCCTCGCGAAGAAAAGCGCAACTACAGCGTCAGCCTCGAAGCCTTAGGCACTGATGCAGATGCCGTACTCATCACGCAGGGCGAGTTTATGCGCCGTATGCAGGAGATGGCACGACTTCAGCCAGGGATGAACTTCTTCGGAGAAATGCCCGAAGGCTACAACGTAGTGCTCAATACAGAGCATCCTCTTATTGAGCGTCTGCTTACCTCCGAGAAGGAAGCTGTCGAGCCCAAGCTATCGAGCCTCCGAGCTCAGCTGCAGGAGCAGAACGAACTCGTCGATGCAGCACGTACTGTCCAATCAGTCAAGAAGCCCGAAGAGATCACCGCAGCCGAACGTGAAGAGCTCGATACGCTGACGAGCAAGCAAGCAGAAATCGAAGGGAAGATCTCCGAAGAGATTAAGAAGTTCGGAGCCGAAGAGATGCTCGTAGGTCAGCTTGTAGACCTTGCTCTTTTAGGGAATGGACTCCTCTCGGGTGAAGCACTTGCGGCCTTCATCCGTCGTAGCCAACAATTGCTCTAAGTAGCTCCCCCTCCTATTTACATCGTGCCTCTGGCTGGCAGTTTCCATCGAGACTGCGCCAGAGGCACGGCTACTTTATTAGTCTGTTATATGGGACCTGATGACTATCTTTGCCCTCCATACATTGATTATCACGATGCAGTTACTATTTACTTCACTCCGTAGATGGAGCCTCTCCTTCATTGCCATCACAGGTATAAGCTGCAGCCTTTCTGCCCAGACTCACATCGATGAGATACAACCTGATCGTCCCGACCACAGCGAAGGGACAAGTGTATTAGCCCCACGCCACTTTCAAGTCGAATGGGGTACAGGATTTACCTCCGCTGGGCATAATATGGGACTGATGTTCCGCTATGGTCTCCTACCCGACTGGGAGCTCCGCTTAGAAGGACTTCTACAGCGCCCCCACCGCTCAGTCCTACGACTCACGGACCTCACACTCAGCTCAAAGCTATCCCTCTTCTCTGGGGAAGGTTGGATACCTGCAATGACCCTCGTGGGCTACCTAAACTATGCTCCACAAGAGATGCCCCATCGACTGACAGAAGACCTCTTACTCGCACTTGAGCAAGAACTAACTTCTGACCTAACCTTCACGTGTAACGTAGGTTCATCCGAAGGGATGCAACGCCTCCTCCTCACTGCGGAGTTAGGCTATGCCTTCAATGAACGTTTCTCTTCCTTCATCGAATACTACGGTAACTTCAGCCCCACCGAACACGGCTGTGACCTGGGGCTAAGCTACTCCGTAACCCCAAACTTCATCATCGATCTATCAGCAGGGCAAACCTTCGCTACTCAGGGGAGGATAAACTATGCTTCGCTGGGAGCTTCATACAGACTATAGTTGTACCGAGCGTACGGGACAAGGAAAAACTTTATAGGACGTTTCGTAAGCTCCCAGATGTTGCTTATCTTTGCTTCATAAAGCAACTAAGCTATTCGTATCAACTAACTTTATAACCCCCAAGAAAGAACATGAACATTCCACAGGAACTGCGGTACACCAAGGACCATGAGTGGGCACGCCTCGATGGCGATGTCGTCTACGTTGGTATCACGGATTATGCTCAGGGTGAGCTCGGAGAGATCGTCTATGTAGACGTCACGACCGAAGGTGAAAGCCTCAGCGCAGAAGAAGTCTTCGGCTCTATTGAAGCTGTAAAGACTGTATCTGACCTCCTCCTCCCCATCGAAGGGGAAATCCTCGAAGTCAATAGCGAACTCGAAGATAGCCCCGAGCTCGTCAACAGCGATCCTTATGGCAAGGGTTGGCTCGTCAAGGTCAAGCCTGCTAACGCTGAAGATGTAGAAGGTCTACTCAGCCCAGAAGACTACAAGAAGCTCATCGCAGGATAAGGATGCAAGCCGCTCCATTAGTCAGCATCATAATGGGTAGTACCTCTGACCTACCCATTATGGAAAAGGCGGCCGCACGCCTTGACTCCCTCGGCATCCCTTTTGAGATGCTCGCCCTATCGGCACACCGTACTCCACGCGAAGTAGAGGAGTTTGCCTCAACAGCAAAGGAACGTGGCATCAAGGTCATCATCGGTGCAGCAGGTATGGCAGCCCATCTCTGTGGTGTCATCGCCTCGATGACTTCCATCCCCGTCATCGGCGTACCGATCAAGTCTTCTCTCGAAGGCGTTGACGCCCTCTATTCTATGGTACAGATGCCTCCAGGCATCCCAGTGGCGACTGTGGGAATCAATGCAGCAGAGAACGCTGCACTCTTGGCCGTGCAGATGATGGCCACCTCCGATGAAGCACTCTATAGTAAGCTCGAAGCCTACAAGGAGTCGCTCAAGGAAAAGGTCGTCAAGGCTAATCGAGAGCTTGCTGAGGTCAAGTTCACCCACAAGACGAACTAACCTCACCCAATGTATGTTGTAAACCCAGGAGGTGAAAGCGCCTCCTGGGTTTACTTTTGCACGATCCTAAGACTTATTTATGGCAGAGAATCATTCCGATTATACTTCCGCTACGCCCTGTATTTACCATCGCCGTCGCACGATCTCGGTGCGCATCGGCGATACGCCACTCGGGGCAGAGCACCCTATCCGCGTCCAGTCGATGGCTACCACCTCGACGCTGGACACAGAGGCATCAGTCGCTCAAGCCGAGCGTATCATAGCCGCTGGAGCTGAATATCTCCGCTACACTGCACAAGACAAGCGTGTAGCTACGAACTTAGGAGTCATCCACCAAGAGCTACGAGCTCGCGGTATCATGACTCCTCTGGTAGCAGATATTCACTTCAACCCTACCGCTGCGGATACGGCACTGGAGTATGTCGAGAAGGTACGCGTCAATCCTGGGAACTACGTTGACAGCAAGGGTATGACCGAATGGAATAACGAAGTGTACCGCACGATGCACGAGAAGGTACGCGAACGCTTCGGAGCCTTTGTTGAGCGTGCCAAGACGCTGAAGCGCGCCATACGTATCGGTGTCAACCACGGTTCGCTCTCCGAGCGTATGGTGATGCTCTATGGTGATACCCCCGAAGGGATGGTACAGAGTTGCCTCGAGTACCTTGATGTCTGTCGCGAACACGACTTCCACGACATCGTCATCTCGATGAAGTCCTCCAACACGGTCGTGATGACGGCTGCCGTGCGTCTTTTGGTCGCTCGCTTGGATGAATTAGGTTACCCCTCCTATCCCCTGCACCTTGGCGTTACGGAAGCGGGTGAAGGCGAGGATGGTCGTATCAAGAGTGCTGTCGGAATCGGCTCGCTACTCGCTGATGGCATCGGTGATACGATTCGCGTCTCCCTAAGCGAAGAGCCCGAATGTGAGATACCTGTAGCCCGTGCTCTGGTGGACTACATTACCACTCGCGAGCAGGTTCCTCCTCCTTCAAATAGCACTCTTCTTCCTTCGTGGGATGAGTATCGCCGTCTGGCGCAAGATACACGAAAAGACACCACTTCTATCGGTGCACTCGTGGGCGGAAGCAACTTACCGATCGTACTCTACCCGACAGACAAGCCATTAGATAGTTCCTCCTTCGCACAGCGCCCCGATGCACTTCTCAGCCCCGAAGGGAAGCTGCATCTCGCTGGTGGCACGACCATCGTAGGCGTTGACGTACGACGCATTGCTACCGATGCCCTCACCGCAGAGCTCCTTGAAGAGCTCGCATCGAAGCCACAGATCCTTCTCCTCTTAGAGAGCCGTGGAGCCAATCCCGTAGCCGACTGGCGCTGGGGCTTCACACAGCTTCGCCGTGCTGGTATCCGCTGTCCCATCCTGCTGCATCGCCGCTATGAGACCACGGACATCGAGCTCTTCCGCCTCTATGCCGCTGCAGACTGCGGTAGCATTTTCCTCGATGGCTGGGGTAATGGTCTCGCTCTCGAAGCTCCCAACCTCCCTGCCGAAGAGATCATCAAGACCGAGTTTGGTATCCTGCAAGCCTCACGTCTGAGGATGAGCAAGACCGAGTTCATCAGTTGCCCTGGCTGTGGTCGCACCCTCTACAATCTGCAGAACACCATCGCTGAGATCAAGTCCGCCACCTCCCATCTCAAGGGACTCAAGGTCGGCATCATGGGCTGTATCGTCAATGGTCCAGGTGAAATGGCGGACGCTGACTACGGCTATGTCGGTGCAGCTCCAGGGAAGATCGACCTATATAAGGGGCAAGAATGTATCAAGAAGGGCGTGCCTCAAGCCCAAGCTGTAGAGCATCTCATCCAGCTTATCAAGGAAGGTGGCGACTGGAAGGATCCCGAGTAATACCTTCCACCTCCCCACCATCGTATCACTATCATCTATCTCTCTCCTATGCGTGTCAAGCTAATCAATAAGTCACATCACCCAGCTCCAAGCTACGCCACTTCGGGTGCCGCTGGTATGGATCTCCGTGCCAACCTCTCCGAGCCCCTTGTCTTAGGTCCCCTGGAGCGTTGTCTCGTCCCTACGGGTCTCTTCATCGAGCTTCCTGAGGGCTATGAAGCACAGATCCGTCCTCGTAGCGGTCTGGCACTGAAGCACGGCATCAGCCTTCCCAATAGCCCTGGGACAATCGACTCCGACTACCGTGGCGAGCTAAAGATTCTAATGATCAACCTCTCCAACGAGCCCTTCACCTTCCACGATGGCGAACGTATCGCACAGATGGTCATCGCCCGCCACGAGGTCATTGAATGGGAGCTGGTCACCGAGATTGATGAGACTACCGACCGTGGCGCAGGTGGCTTCGGGCACACGGGGCGCGAGTAAATCATTCCTCTTCATATAGATTAAGCCCCGACTTCCAGCAGGAAGTCGGGGCTTAATTGTATCTAAGGCGTAGCTGGCAAAGGCCTTTTACTGACGCCACCACAGACGGCGTGCAGCGGCCGAACGGGGATTCGCTGTCTCCACCGCCTGCTCGACTTCATCGGGCAAGTGGTAGAAGAAGTCCAAGCCTGTGAACTGCTCCAGCTCACGAATAGAAAGGGTCAGCTCATCGATGCGCTCGCCCTTACCATATTTTCGGTGCTCGGTGAGGAAGGCAATACCCTCGTACGTCTTCCCCTTCTTCATCAGCAGAGCCATCCAGTAGTAGCGAGGAATGACCATCTTACCTTTGAGGCGTTGTTCTTCGATTTGTCCCTCACGGATCGTCCCTCCCTTAGCGACATAAAGGTTATCACAAAACGAGCGGTCACGTCCCCACTCCTGGACACGGTGCTCAAGGCGATGCCAGATACCTGCATTATGCGTCTGAAGCTGAGGGCTCATATTCGTATAGTAGAAGGTCTGTTCGTTGGCAGCCTGCGAGAAGGTACGATCCTCGGAGGCAACTAAGTGACCACGACTATATCCGCTCCTGCGGAAGAAGTTCGAGGTATCATAAGCAGCTGGTATCTTCGGATCCCACCCCCAAGCATCGCTACGACTGACATTATCCTGAGCTGTCATTGCGTCAAACGAGAAAGCGACCCAGCGGGAATGGAGCTTGGTCACATCGTACTCAAGCGAATAGTTCACCTTGCCCGAAGCTCGATGCGTGACGAAGTAGTTGCTGTTACCACCCGCCAGTCGAGGTAGCTCAAGCAGGGTGGTATCTCCATTGATAATCTCGTCCTTGATAGCACCTTCGGAGTGATAATTGGGAGTAGATGAGGTGGACGCCTGCTTCGCCGAAGCTTCTTGTGGCATTCTATGCTTGTAGAGGTAGCTTCCGAAGGCAACGACTGCAATGAGTAGAGTTAGTTTCTTCATTGATGGGATATATCTATTGTGTGGTCACTACAAAGGTAATGACTTAGCACGGTTGAGTGATAGCCTCCAAGTACTCAGCGGTCATATATGAGAAGAGTACCTGTAAATAAAAGAAGCCTAACCACAAGGGAGTATAGTATCCACTTGGTGTTAGGCTTCGACCGTTTAAGAGCTCGTCTGCTTCGTAGCTTCATTGCCCGAAGACCTTCTCACGAAGGCACTCCGTCTATAGTCATCGATGCGGACGAGAAGTAGCGTTCTCTCTCCTACGGGAGAGGTGATTAGTCTCTACCACAAAGGTACAAAAATGCCCCATATATACCTAATAGTGGGGATGCATATTTCTCTGAGCACATTCCACCGTTAAGTGCAATGGCAGGTGACGTACGCCCCACCGTCCAGCCTGCTTCGAAAGATGTACGTGCATCCACTAGTGGTCAGCCAACCGACCAGTAGTGATCCGAGGCATCGACCAATACTGATCGTGGCATCCACCAGTACTGTTTGACGCACTGACCACTACTCCTTCTCCTGCTCATCAGCTGAGGGGCTTCTTCGGCTCTTAGTGGAAGGTAGTCGCTTGTGTTCGTGATGAGGGCAAAACCCTTCGGTGTAAGATGCCATAAGCCCCACAAGAGGAAGCCCACAAGAGCACAAATCAATCGACTTATATTCTGAAAGTTATACTATAACGCTCCAAGAAGAAAGGCTCTGTTTAGAGACGTTTCCCCAGTGTATCTTCCAGGTCTGACGACTACCCCCTCCTCAGAAAATCAAACAGCTCCCATGCAACTACAAAATCTGAGCTTACATCCCCGAGGTGCTACAAAACTCTCTCAAAAGGATCTTCTTCTCAGCAACACCTCTTCGAGCAATATCCCGATAGACAGAGAGCTGTAGAGGTTGTGGATAACTTTCTCTTGAGAATGTGTGTAATCCTATGGATAAATGTATACATTTGTGCTTGTTCTGCCTTACCTCTTTCCTGCTATAGCATGTTGCTTCGCAAGGATGATCGAGGGCAAGCAAGCCAAAACCTAACATCAATTTAACCAACTACTTAGTCACTCCTATGGGACAAGAGTCTATCTACATTCTCAAGCGGGATGGTGGACAACAGCTCTATGACGGCGAAAAGATCCGCAGTGCTGTTGATAAAGCCTTCCGTGCTGCAGGTCTCCTCGACGAAGAAGGCCATGCGCTACGTATCGAATCTCTCATCCACAACGAGCTTGCACAGCGTAACTCGCAGGTCGCCGTCGAAGAAATCCAAGATCGCGTTGAAGCCGAGCTAATGAACCTCGCACCTCAGGTCGCCAAGAAGTACATCATCTACCGCGAATGGCGTACCGTCGAGCGTGAAAAGCGCACCACTCTCAAACGCACAATGGATGGTATCGTCTCCATCGAGAAGAACGATATCAACCTGGGCAATGCCAATATGAGTGCCTACACGCCTTCGGGGCAGATGATGACCTTCGCTTCCGAAGTCACCAAGGACTATGCGATGAAGTACCTCCTCTCTGGTCCCTTTGCTCGTGCCCACGCCACTGGAGACATCCACATCCATGACTTAGACTACTATCCCACGAAGACGGCCACCTGTGTACAGTATGACTTAGCCGACCTCTTCGAGCGAGGCTTCCATACCAAGAACGGAAGTATACGCACTCCACAGAGCATACAGAGCTATGCAACCCTCGCCACCATCGTCTTCCAGACGAACCAAAACGAGCAACACGGGGGGCAAGCTATCCCCGCATTTGACTTCTTTATGGCTCCAGGTGTGCGCAAGACCTTCATCCGTCAGCTCTCCGACCGCCTCCTCTATGCCCTCAGTTTACTCTCGGGAAGCACCCTCAGTGACGAGGAGCGCAAGGATTTCATCGAAAAGCTCCGTGCTATCCAGCCAGTACTAGCTCAGAGCGATGCTGCAGCAGAGGCACTGGCGACAAATCTCGAGCAGCTCGGCTATCAGCTTCCCAAGAATACCGTACGCATCGCGCTCCAAGAGGCTTATCAACGTACCCAGCGAGACACACATCAGGCTATGGAAGGCTTCATCCATAACCTCAACACGATGCACTCACGGGGAGGAAATCAAGTTGTCTTCAGCTCAATCAACTATGGCACGGACACCTCCGAAGAAGGGCGTATGGTCATCCGCGAGCTACTCAGCGCCACAGTAGAAGGCTTAGGCCAAGGCGAAGTGCCCATCTTCCCAATTCAAATCTTTAAGGTCAAGGAGGGCGTCAACTACTCCGAAGCAGACTTCGCCCAGGCACAAGCAGACTTCGCTGGTGCACTGAATGGGAAGTACACCTTTGAGACCCCAAACTTCGATCTCCTTCTCCTCTCTTGCAAGACCACCTCACATGCCCTCTTCCCCAACTTCGTCTTCCTCGACACGCCCTTCAACAAACACGAGCTATGGCGTGCCGATGACCCGAAGCGTTACCTCCACGAAATTGCGACAATGGGATGCCGCACGCGCGTCTTCGAAAACATCTGTGGGCCAAAGAGTTCAGTTGGTCGTGGCAACCTCTCCTTCACTACGATGAACCTCCCTCGCCTAGCCATCGAAGCCACTCGCCGTGCCCAGAGCGAACTACCTGAGGCACCACTGCAAGAGCAGCAAGAGCAGGCAAAGAAGTATTTCCTCGAAGCCGTCCGCACGATGTCCTCCTTTATCGGGGAGCAACTCCACGAGCGCTACCTCTATCAGCGTTCGGCTCTGGCTCGTCAGTTCCCCTTCATGATGGGTAACGATGTGTGGAAGGGCGGTGCAGCTCTCAAGCCACAGGATGAAGTCGGCTCAGTCTTCGACAGCGGAACTCTCAGCATCGGCTTCATCGGTGGACACAATGCTATGGTAGCACTCTATGGCGAAGGGCACGGCCGCAGTGACCGCTCGTGGAAGACCCTCTACGAAGCCATAGAGGTGATGAACGATGTTGCTCACGAATACAAGGAGAAATATCACCTCAACTACTCCATCCTGGCCACGCCCGCCGAAGGACTCTCGGGTCGCTTCACACGCATGGATCGCAAGCGGTATGGAGTAATCCCTGGCGTCAACGATCTGGATTACTATGTCAACTCCTTCCACATCGATGTACGTGAGGAAATCGGTATGCTCGACAAGATACGTCGCGAAGCTCCCTTCCACGCTATCACCCTCGGCGGACATATCAGCTACATCGAGCTGGACGGAGAAGCGAAGAAGAACGTCTCAGTCATCCTCAAACTTGTCAAGACGATGAAGGACACAGGCATTGGCTACGGCTCGATCAACCACCCCGTTGACACCTGCCAGTCCTGTGGCTATCGAGGCATCATCTACGACAAATGTCCCGTCTGCAGTAGCGACCGCATCGCACGTCTTCGCCGTATCACGGGCTATCTCACCGGCAGCCTCGAGAGCTGGAACTCGGCCAAGCAAGCCGAAGAGCACGATCGTGTGAAGCATCACTAAGCCTCCTTATACAACTATATAATAGTAGACGATGAGCCTGGAGCCCCTGTCGGTGCCCCACCGATGGGCTCCAGGCTTCGTCTGCTTAGCTCCTCTACCCTATCTCGTGCGTCTGCTTAATGTCTATCGAGAGAGTATCAGCGATGGCCCAGGCCTGCGCTACTCCATCTATCTCTCAGGTTGTCGCCACGCCTGCCCAGGCTGTCACAATCCCGAGAGCTGGTCGGCGGACGCAGGCATTCCACTCAGCGAAGAGGTGCTCAGTGACATCATCGCTGAAATCCAAAGTAATCCGCTCCTCGATGGCATCACGGTCTCAGGCGGTGACCCCTTCTACGACCCTAAGGAGCTCACCCGCCTCTTAGAGCGTCTGCGACAGGAGACGGGGCTAAAAATATGGTGCTATACAGGCTTCACCGTAGAGTACCTCCTTCGGTCGGAGGTGCATCGTCCAGCCCTTGCCTTCATTGACGTGCTTGTTGATGGTCCCTTTGTTCAAAGCCTCTACGACCCGCGACTCTACTTCCGAGGAAGTAGCAATCAGCGACTCGTGCAGATTGATCACCATATTCCTCTCTCCGAAGCTGCACTCACCTTCCTCGAGGATGCGTTTTAGCTTGTCTCTTGCGCTCTCATACCTTCTCCTTACCTTTATACCAACGGGGAAACACCCCACACCTTCATCCTCTTAGCTTCCGATTCACGATGATCTACCTCCTGGGGGCTCTATGCCTCGTCTTCCTTGTCCTTTACCTCCTTGCCGAGCAACGCATCAAGAACCTCCGCACTACAGCCTCTGCCGCCGAGCAAACGCAGCACGAGCAAGCCCTCCAGTTCAAGTCCATAGAAGCCAAGCTACAGAGCACGACCGAAGCGTACCAAGAGCTCCGCCTGCGCTATGACGCCCTGCAGCAGAAGGCTGATGAGGCGAACATGAGTCTGGCAGCAGTGAAGACCGAGCGTACTACCCTCGCCGAACAGCTCAAACAGCTCCAAGCAAAGAAGAGCAAGCTCGCCGAAGAACTCCGAGATAGCTTCCGTGCCGTAGCCAGCGACATCCTGAAGGAGCGTACCGCAGACCTCGACAAACGGACAGAAGAGACCCTCAAGCCTCTACGCGAAGATCTGAAGACCTTCGGCGAGCAAGTCAGCAAGACCTATCAAGAAGAGGCGCGCGAACGCTTTAGCCTCAAAGATTCCATTGAGAAACTCATCCTCCGCAGTCAGGAGATCAGTGACGAGACGACCAGCCTCACACGCGCTCTCCGTGGCGACAGCAAGGTGCAGGGCGACTGGGGCGAACTCATCCTCGAGCGCATCTTGGATCAAAGTGGTCTCATCCGTGGAGAACATTACTTCGTCCAAGAGACCCTACGTGACGAGTCTGGTACAGTCATCACGACAGGTGAGAATCGGGGAGGTCTGCGCCCCGATGTCATCGTCCGCTACCCCAACAAAGGAGCTATCGTCATCGACAGCAAAGTCAGTCTCACAGCCTATGCACGCTATGTCGCTGCCGAGACGGAGGAGGAGCGTGCTCAAGCCCTCAAAGAGCATCTTCTCAGCCTGCGCAAGCACATCAACGAGCTCTCGGGCAAGTGCTACGAGGAATACACCGAGGGTTCGCCCAACTTTGTGATGCTCTTCATCCCCAACGAACCCGCCTACACCATTGCCTTAGCCCATGATCCTACGCTCTGGGAGGAAGCCTATCGCAAGAATGTCGTCCTCATCAACGGCACCAACCTCATCGCAGCACTACGTATGGCACAGGATATGTGGCAGCGTGACAGCCAGCAGCGCAACGTGATGCAGATTGTCGATGAGGCAGGGAAGCTGTATGATAAGTTCGCCACCTTCGCCGAAACCTTCCTCAAAATAGAAAGCAAACTCGAAGATGCACAGAAGGCTTTTGGAGAGGCTAAGGGACAGCTCCGTGATGGCCGAGGAGACCTCCTCGGCCGCTTCGACAAACTCAAGACACTGGGAGCAAAGACGAAGAAGAGTCTTCCGGCCAGTCTTCAGCCGACCAACCCAGCCTCCGACACCGATGAATAGGCTACGATCTTAGTCGCATTCTCCACCATCATCTATGACAGCCAGCCCTCTACTTCAGGCAGAGGGCTGGCTGTCATTCTTTGCTCCAAATCTTGAATACAGGGCGCCACTCTCCGATTCAATCGCACTGAGCTTAAAGCTCTTCGCTTCGAATTAGCTAAATTTGCTCATCAAAAGCAATAGACCACCTACTTAAACGAGACTATAATGGCTAAATCTAAGGACGAGAAGAAGCGCAATAGAACCATCCCCGAGCCGACTCTGCGCCGACTCCCTTGGTATCTTTCCTTTGTCAAGCTCCTTCAGACGGAGGGGCATAAGTACGTCTCTTCCCCACGCATCGCCTCAGGTGTGGGCGTCGATGCCGCTCTGGTAGCGAAAGACCTCTCCTATGTCGAGCTACAGGGACGTACGCGTGTCGGCTATGAGACCGAGGCACTGATCAACTATCTTGAGGAGTTCTTGGGCTTCACCAAGCGACATAAGGCCTTCCTCATCGGGGTCGGGAGCTTAGGATCAGGGCTTCTTTCGGATAAGGGATTGCGACAGTTCGGACTCGAAGTAACGGCAGGCTTCGATGTCGCTGAGGACATCATCGGCACCGAAGTAGCAGGCACGCCCATCTACCATATCGATGAGCTGGCCACACGCATCGAGAGCGAAGGGATTGAAATTGCCATCCTCACTGTTCCCATCCTGCAGGCACAGCTGATGACCGACCGCTTGGTGCGCGCTGGCATCCGTGCCCTGTGGAACTTCACCCCCGTTCGCATCCAGACTCCAGAGAACGTCGTCGTGCAAAACACCTCGATGTATGCGCATCTGGCCTTGATGTTTACGCGTTTGAAAGCACGCCAACTCTCTGAATCCATCACCACAACCAAGTCCCGCTAATCTCCGATGAAGATCTTAGGCGTAGGCTTCAACTACCGCCCGCACATCGCCGAAGCACCTCAGCTTGGTCTGCCCGAGCAAGAGACGACCACCCCACCACTCATCTTCCACAAGGGTGATGCGCTACTCAAGCCACGCACGCCCTTCTTCCTTCCTGATATGGGTTCGTCCATCGAATACGAAGCGGAGCTGGTCATACAGATCAGTCGTGTAGGGAAGTGCATCGCTGAGCGCTTTGCGCACCGCTACTATGAGCGTGTGACGGTGGGTATTGACTTCACTGCACGTGACCTGCAGCGACGAGCGATGGCCTCTGGACATCCCTGGCTGGAAGCTAAGGTCTTCGATGGCTCTGCCGTAGTCGGTGAATGGCTCAACAAGAAGGAGCTGGGCTACCCCGAGCGACCTATACCCTTCTCCCTCCACCTGGATGGCAGAGAGGTACAGTGCGCAGACAGCTCAGAGATGATCCACAGCTTCGATGCCCTGATTGCCTATGTGAGTCGCTTCCAGACGCTCCGTATGGGTGACCTTATCTTCACGGGGACACCAGCAGGTGTCGGTCCCGTCGCTATTGGTCAAACGCTGGAAGGCTTCATCGGCGAGCGCAAAGTGCTTCACTTGCCGATTAAGTAGCACGACATGGCACAAAACAATGCGGAGGTACATTTTTAATATGGAAGCCATAGTAGCGCAACGACGCATCGTACCGTTTATTTGACTACCTTTGTGCCGACTATTAAGGTGTTATCAATCAATCAAAGAATAATAATGCTACAGCCAATTAGCAAAACAATCACACTGCCCGATGGTAGAGAGATCGTCATCGAGACAGGGAAACTCGCCAAGCAGGCTGACGGATCTGTGACCCTTCGCATGGGCAATACCGTCCTGCTGGCTACAGTATGCGCAGCCAAGGATGCCAATCCTGGGGTTGACTTCATGCCCCTCCAAGTGGAGTACAAGGAGAAGTATGCCGCTTTCGGCCGCTTCCCTGGAGGTTTCACGCGTCGTGAAGGTAAGGCTTCTGACTACGAGATCTTGACTTGCCGTCTTGTTGACCGTGCTCTGCGTCCCCTCTTCCCCGATGACTATCATGCCGAAGTCTTCGTCAATGTCATTCTCTTCTCTACGGATGGTGTAGATATGCCTGATGCTTTGGCTGGGCTCGCAGCTTCGGCTGCCCTTGCTGTATCGGACATCCCCTTCAACGGACCGATCAGTGAAGTACGTGTTGCCCGCGTCAATGGCGAGTTCATCATCAATCCTACCTTCGAGCAGCTTGAATCTGCTGACATCGAGCTGATGGTAGGGGCTACCCTCGACAACATCATGATGGTCGAAGGGGAAATGCAGGAAGTCCAAGAAGCTGAGATGCTCGAGGCTATCAAAGTAGCTCACGAAGCTATTAAGGTACAGTGCCAAGCTCAGCTCGAACTCAGTGAGGCTGTAGGTAAGCTCGCTAAGCGCACCTATTGCCACGAAGATAATGATGAAGATCTTCGCAAGGACGTACACGACTCCTGCTACGCTAAGGCTTATGCAGTAGCTGTCTCTGGTACGGATAAGCACGCTCGTGCAGCAGCCTTTGATGCTATTGTTGAAGAATACAAGGCTAAGTTCACCGAAGAGGAACTGGAAACGAAGGCTTCCCTCATCGCTCGCTACTACCACGATGTAGAGAAGGAAGCGATGCGTCGTGCTATCCTTGACGAAGGAAAGCGTCTTGATGGTCGTAAGACCACAGAGATTCGTCCTATCTGGATCGAAACGGACTACCTCCCAGGACCTCACGGCTCTGCGGTCTTCACCCGTGGTGAGACGCAGTCTCTGACGACTGTCACCCTCGGCACAAAGAGCGATGAGAAGCTAGTTGACGATGTCTTGAACTACGGTAAGGAACGTTTCCTCCTCCACTATAACTTCCCTCCCTTCTCCACCGGTGAAGCTCGCCCACAGCGTGGTGTCGGTCGTCGTGAAATTGGTCACGGGAATCTTGCTCATCGTGCTCTGAAGCGTATGCTTCCAGCTGATTACCCCTACGTAGTCCGTGTTGTCTCCGACATTTTAGAGTCTAACGGCTCTTCATCTATGGCTACGGTATGTGCTGGTACGCTCGCTCTTCGCGATGCTGGTGTGCCTATTGCTAAGCCTGTCTCAGGTATTGCCATGGGGCTGATCTCTGAGAATAAGGGTACGAACTACGCTATTCTTTCGGATATCCTCGGAGACGAAGACCACCTCGGAGATATGGACTTCAAGGTAACGGGTACCGCTGATGGGATTACTGCTACCCAGATGGATATCAAGGTTGATGGCCTCAGCTACGAAATCCTCGAGCGTGCTCTTGCTCAGGCTCGTGAAGGTCGTCTGCACATCCTCGGTAAGATCCTCGAAGCTCAGCCAGAGACGCGTGATGACCTCAAGCCACACGCTCCTCGCATCGTCACCCTGCGCATCGGTAAGGAATTCATCGGTGCTGTCATCGGCCCTGGTGGTAAGATTATCCAAGGCATGCAGGAGAAGAGCGGTGCTTCCATCAGCATCGAAGAAGTGGACGGTGTCGGTGTAGTCGAAATCAGCGCATCGAACAAGGATGCTATCGATACGGCTGTAGGTCTCATCAAGGGTATCGTCGCTATGCCTGAAGTCAATGAAGTCTACCAGGGTAAGATCTCCTCTGTGATGCCTTACGGTTGCTTCGTTGAGTTCCTCCCGGGTAAGGATGGTCTCCTCCATATCTCAGAGATCGACTGGAAGCGCTACGAAAAGATCGAAGATACAGGTCTCGAAGAAGGGCAGCAGATCGAAGTCAAGCTCATTGATATCGACCAGAAGACGGGCAAGTTCAAGCTGAGCCGTCGCGCACTTCTCCCCAAGCCCGAAGGCTATAAGGAGCCCGAGCGTCGTCCTCGTCCCGACCGCGGAGAGCGTCGTCCTCGCTAATTAGCTCCCCGAGGGAACGATATTCTTCCCCTCAGCTAAGTCGCAAGCAATAAGAGTATCCCCCAGATCTCTCCACGTAGATGGGGTGTCGGGGGCTATCTTTTGTATACGTTTCGTTATGTAGGAAATTATTGCGTACTTTGCACATAGAGAACATACACATAACCATAGTACATAGAGACATTATGAAGCAGTATATCGGTGTCATCGTGATGCTTATCGGAGCTCTACTCCAGCTCTACACCTACTTCACCGACCAAGTGGAGAATGCAAACACCTTCCTTGGTATTGGCTTGGCGCTTGTCGTCCTCGGCTATCTCGGGCACATCTTCCTCAACAAGAAGGCTTAGTCACAGTCAAGAGAAGTACATCACATCTACAGCGGGCTATCTGGCAAAGGCCAGATAGCCCGCTGTGTTTTGGCAGAAAAACCACTACTTAATCCTACAGCTCTATCCGCAAAGTGGTGTGATTTGAGCTATCTTTGCATCCAAGTCAGTACGAATCAACAGAATGAAACAGCGACTCTCTTTCCTCCTCTTACTTCTCCTATGTAGTATATACCCATCTGAGCTCCTGGCACAATGGCGTGCCGATAGCCTTCCTGGATATAGCCAGCGAAGCCTACAGATGCAGGGGGATTATGCAGGAGCTGTCACAGCTACTTTAGTGCGCCACCATCGTGCTGTAATGCCTGCTCGCCGAGCTCTCCTCTATGTACATGGGTACAATGACTACTTTTTCCAGGCCGCTATGGGAGATAGTATTGTAGAGCACGGCATTGATTTCTATGCGCTTGACCTTCGTAAGTATGGTCGTTCGCTCTTGCCCCATCAAGATCCATTTGAGGTACGTGACCTGAAGGAGTACTATGAAGAGCTAAGAGAAGCTCTCAGAATCATACGAGAGGAAGGTGCTAAGGAAGTCTATTTGATGGCACACTCTACAGGAGGGCTCATCACGTCCTTGTATTTGGCTGACACGCAGAATCAGGACAGCATTCGTGGCTTCATTCTCAATAGTCCCTTCTTTGACTTCAACTTCTCCAAGATAGAAGAGGCTGTTGTCCTTCCTCTATTAATAGCCTCAGCAGGGCTTCTTCCCAATAAGGTCATCAGCGGAACGTCTAAGACACCTAACCTGCATAGTCAGTCCTTACTGTCACGATATCACGGTCTCTGGGACTATGACACCCGACTTAAGAAAGACTGTGGACATCCCATTCGCTTGAGCTGGGTGCGTGCCATTGCACGTGGTCATAAGCGTGTGCAGCGCGGTCTACATCTCCCGATGCCTATTCTATTGATGAGTTCAGATAAAAGCATTCGAGCGAAAGGAGACTGGCAAGAAGCCTTCGGGAAGGCGGATCTGGTCTTAGATGTCGAGGATATCCAGCGCTATGGGAAGCGACTCGGTCCACATGTCGAAGCGCATCAAATCCCTAACGGACTGCACGACCTCTTCCTCTCAAGCGATACGACAGCCTATAAAGTAGCTTATCGCACGCTCTTCGCCTTCCTCGATTCCCTGCATTCTCCATTGCAACCATAGATATATGTACGATACAGATACCTTTGATATACGCGAGCAATCAGCTCTATCCTCAGAGGAGCAAGATATTGACCGCGCTCTTCGCCCTCTCTCTTTTGATAGTTTTCGTGGTCAAGACAAGGCAGTTGAGAACCTCAAGATTTTTGTCCAAGCAGCCAAGATGCGCTCTGATGCGCTCGACCATGTTCTACTCTACGGCCCTCCTGGGCTGGGGAAGACGACCCTTTCGCACATTATTGCGACTGAGCTTGGTGTAGGTATTAAGATTACCTCAGGTCCTGTACTGGACAAGCCTGGAGACTTAGCCGGGCTACTGACCTCACTGGAGCCCAATGACGTCCTTTTCATCGATGAAATCCATCGCCTAAGTCCTATTGTCGAAGAGTACCTATACTCAGCTATGGAAGACTACCGTATCGACATCATGCTGGACAAAGGTCCTAGCGCGCGCTCGATACAGATTGATCTTAATCCTTTTACGCTCGTTGGAGCTACGACTCGCAGTGGACTCTTGACCGCTCCCCTGCGTGCTCGCTTCGGAATTAACCTACACTTGGAGTACTATGATATAGAGACACTCGCAGAAATTGTACATCGCTCAGCCGAGATTCTACAGACTCCCTGCGAGCGTAGTGCTGCCATCGAGGTGGCTTCTCGTAGCCGTGGCACACCTCGTATCGCCAATGCATTGCTGCGCCGTGTACGCGACTTCGCCCAAGTCAAGGGGGATGGTCGTATCACCAAGGCCATTGCTTGCTATGCCCTCGAAGCGTTAAATATCGACCGCTATGGCTTGGACTACATTGACAACAAGCTCCTTGGGGTCATCATCGATAAGTTTGCTGGGGGGCCTGTCGGACTGACTACCATCGCTACAGCTTTGGGGGAAGATCCAGGTACGGTCGAGGAAGTCTATGAGCCTTATCTGATCAAGGAAGGCTTCCTTAAGCGCACACCCCGTGGTCGAGAAGCCACAGACTTGGCCTATAGCCATCTGGGGAGAAGACCTCGCATTCGTCAGGCCGGGAGCTTCTTTGACGAAGATAATTACTAAGTAAAGACAATACAGTAGGGCACTATGAGTAGTACACTTACTTCGCTAATCAAGGATACGGCCGTATATGGACTGAGTAGCATGTTCGGCCGTTTCCTCAATTGGCTACTTACCTTCGTATATGTCCGTGTTCTCTTGACCGAGGAGTTTGGGCAGATGACGAACCTATATGCCTGGACAGCCATCCTGATGATTCTACTTACCTACGGGATGGAGACGGCATTCTTCCGCTTTGCCAATAAGCACGAGCAGCCTGCCGATGTCTATACGACTACGCTATGGTCGCTGGGCATCAGCTCGTTCCTCTTTGTACTTTTGGGATGGATGTTCCTTGATCCTTTAGCGACGAGCCTGCACGTCGCAGAGCATAAAGACCTGCTGAGTTGCCTGCTAATCATTGTAGCCAGCGATGCGTTTATGGCTATTCCTCTGGGCTACCTGCGCTACGAGCAGCGACCTTGGTGGTTTATGACCGTACGTATGAGCTTTGTCTTCTCGACCATCCTCCTGACGCTCTTTGCCTTTTATGGGGTACCTGCACTCAGCGAGTATGTACCACTGCTCAGTGGACTCCAGCCCCGTGCACACGCACTGCAGTATATCTTTGGTATCAATCTCGTCAGCAACGGGCTACAATTCCTTTTACTCCTTCCCACACTGCGCAAGGCTACTGGGCATTTTGATGCTTCACTCCTTCGGGCGATGCTTCGCTATGCGCTACCGATGCTACTCTTAGGCTTAGCTGGGAACTTCAATAACCAAGCCGATAAGATTCTCTTTCCCCTACTCTTTGATGATCCGCATTACGCCAATGGCCAGTTAGGAATCTATGGGGCTTGCTACAAGCTGGCCGTCGTGATGGTGCTCTTTACCCAAGCCTTCCGCTATGCTTATGATCCATTCATCTTCGCTGAGAAGAAGAAAGGGGAGGAAGCGGCTCGCCGTGCCTATTCCTCCTCAATGACCTATTATGTGCTCTTCACACTCTTCATCTTCTTGGCTGTGATGAGCTATATCGATGTGTTGAAGCTCCTCATTGCACCGGCCTATTATCCTGGACTAACGGTCGTTCCTTGGATAATGGCTGGGCAATTGATGTTCGGAGTTTACTTCAACCTCTCTCTCTGGTATAAGGTCACTGACCGTACGCACTGGGGGGCTATCCTCTCAATCGTAGGCTGTGCCTTGACCGTGCTACTAATCGTCCTCTTAGCTCCCCGCTATGGCTTTATAGCTTGTGCATGGGCTTCGGTGGTAGCCAATGGTGGGGTAATGCTCATCTCCTACGCTTTGGGACAGCATTACTATCCTGTCGCCTATGACTTACGTCGACTGGCACTTTATACGCTGCTGACCATCGTCCTCTATGGTGCGCAATGGGGCATCGCAATAGCTCTGCCATCTTCATCACTCCTTCGGATGGCCTTCAATACTCTTCTGCTTCTTCTCTTCCTCTGCATAGTCTATCGCTACGAAGTACCCACGGGGGCTATTGCATCATTAAGGAAGAAGATTCTTCGGCGGTAAAAAAAGCCACTAACAGCAGGATTGACGACACAAAGAAATAGGCGTCCCCTTGGCCAAAGCTAAGGGGACGCCTACATTATTATGATAGAGGTACGCGTGTGCTTAGGGTGCGTCTGGAGCGAACATTGGATCCCAAGCTGGCAGTTGTACAGGCTTCGTCTTCAGCAGATCTAATACCTTCTGCGTAGCGTACTTCTTATTGACTACGAGACGGAAGGTGTAGGCATCGAACCATTCATCGGTCATGATGATGTGACCCTTGACACCCGTCTTCTCACCCCAGCTGTTCTCTACCTTCCACTTCAGAGGCTTGCCATTGGCATCAAGGTCTACGGCCTTGAGAGTCATAGCATGGGTGGAGCCACTGTCGAAGGTCTGGATGCGCTCAGCCTTGTCCATCGTGAACGGATAACCTAGAAGCGAAGCATAGTCGTAGTTGTCGAGTGCTGCAATCCCCTGCGAGCGGTCAAGTTCACGACCCACATCGCAAGAGTAATACATCATCGTATTGTCCTTGAGCGATGCGATAGCCATCTGCTTGATCTCATCCATGGGGAGGTTGACGTACGTCCAGTTCTTACCATCGTAAGCGTGACGGTCATATTCGATCTCGTAGACCTTGTAGTACGGACGAGAAGGGTCATTCATCAGCATCACAAACTGCCCACGGAGGTCAGCACCTACAAAGCGCTTGTAGAAGGACTGAGGCGTATAGGTCTCTGTTGAGATGGCCTTGCCCTCCTTATCACGAAGTGTATAAGAGAAGGTCGTTGGGGGGACACCGAGGTTAAGACTCAGCAGACGATAGACTTGCTTAAGCCCTTCTTCCTTGCGCTTGCGTAGTTGGGCAAGTGAAGCTCCCTTCTCGGAAGCCTTACGAAGCTCGATCCCGGTCTGACGAAGCGTGCGTGCCAGCATACGTCCCAAGAGCTTGGTATTGTTGCTGGATGCAGTCTCGGGCATCACTTCCGCAGGTACCACCCCATACTTATAGAGGTTATCTGAAATACCCGTGAACTGCCCACCATCATTAATCGGGTTCTTGAAGAGCCACTCTACCTTAGGATCATTGACAGCTAACTTGCGTGTCTCTATAATCCCTTCGAGGAAGAGGTTGGACTTCTCGAGCTGATCCCAGAAGAAGGAATAACCTTGGGAGAAGAAGAACGTACCCGACTTCTCACGCGTCATGAGCTGGGCGCGCAGGACGTTGAGCCCAGTGAAGAGCCAGCAACGACCACTCTGCTTCTGGTCGGCAATACCTGAGCTGGTCACCTCAATGGAGAACTTATCCTCGATGGAGCGAGGACGCTGATTGTTTACAAAGAAATCCTGCATACCCTGCACGGCGATTGCATTGTGTAGGGCTTTCTCTGAGGGAGTCTTCGGTTCACTCTGGCGAAGCTCTTCGAGGAGTTTCGGAGTAATCGCACCATCCTTAGCAGTCTGTGCATTGAGGCTCACGGAGCCTCCCACGCAAAGAAGTAGCGCCAAGGAAGTCGTTAGGACGATTTTCATAGGCCTTGTTGATATGATTATGAAGTATGTGATGCTTAGGGATTTTCTTCCTTGTCAAACCACGAAGCATACATCTGGTAGTTATTAGCGATGCGCTCGTTGAGTTCGCGACTCTGCTCGGGGGAGACTTTCTTGATGAACTTGGCAGGTACCCCAGCCCAAAGACTATAAGGTTCGATGACCGTCTTGGCTAGGACGACAGATCCTGCTGCTACGATAGCCCCTTCACCGACGATGGCATCATCCATCACGACAGAGCCCATACCGACAAGTGCATAGTCACGGACGTGACAGCCATGCAGGGTGACATTGTGCCCAATAGAGACGTTGTCACCGATCTCGATCGTAGACTTCTGATAGAGGGTATGTAGGACGGAGCCATCTTGGATATTGACGTTGTCACCGATACGGATGGAATTGACATCGCCACGCAGGACGGCATTGAACCACACGCTGCAGCCCTTGCCCAGGACGACATCTCCGACGATGGTTGAGTTGACGGCGAGGAAGCAATCTTCGCCGATCTGAGGCGTGATACCTCGTACAGTCTGTATAAAAGCCATAGTCTTATTGGTTTATTACTTAGCTATACAAAGATAATCAATACCGATAGCAAAGGCGAGACCATACACAGAATAGATGCATTCCAGATTATGCAGTCACTCTATCAGGGTTAGCATCAAGCTACGACAGACTACGAAGAGAAGCTATTTAGCTAAGACGTCGCAAGCATGGGCTTCGCTCCTCTTCTATTCTCTCCATAGTGGTGAAGGGCATGAAGCACTACTGATCGCCACGCTGATCAGTAGTGATCGTCACGCCGACCAATAGTGCTCGTTGCGCCGACCAGTAGTGCTCCCTGGGGAGAGCAATAGTCGTCTCCGCTCATTCCATTATAGCCCCCTCCCCAACTCTTCGCAGAGAGCCAGCAAGCTCCTTCGGAAAAGCTGAAAGCGAGGGCAATAGAAAGAGATTCCCCTATAAATTTGGTTGATATAAAAACTTGCACTATCTTTGCAGTGCAAATCAGCAAGCACGGTGTGGTAGTTCAGCTGGTTAGAATACCTGCCTGTCACGCAGGGGGTCGCGGGTTCGAGTCCCGTCCATACCGCAAGAAAGAGAGCATAGCCAATGGCTATGCTCTTTTTTCGTATATCACCTTACGCCTAGGCCAGCCCAGTACTCGGAGTGCATATACCACACCTTTCCCCATACAGTCCTCCAAACACAGGAGGATGAAGCTCCATTCACCAAGCAGATAAGAGCCTAATATATAGAGCGTAGACTTCATAAGATATTTTTATATACCTGTGAAATACAATGAGACAGCAAAATACCTACCTTTGGTATGCTGTAGATGTAGCAGCGTACGACTACTAAAACAATACTTAAGCTAACGTTCGCCAATGAACACCAATGACTTTTCCATCCGCCACATAGGCGTGGGGCAGCACGATGCCGATGAGATGCTTCGTACTATCGGTGTGAAGACCTTAGATGAACTCATCAACCAGACTCTACCCTCCAACATCCGATTGGATAAGCCTCTGGAGCTCCCCGAGCCAATGACTGAGCGCGAGTTTGCCGAGCATATCGCAGACCTTGCCTCTAAGAACGAAGTCTATACCTCCTATATCGGTCAAGGCTGGTACGATACGATACTCCCCCCCGTCATCCAGCGCAACGTACTGGAAAACCCCGTCTGGTACACCTCATATACACCTTATCAAGCCGAGATATCACAAGGTCGTCTGGAAGCACTCTTCAACTTCCAATCCGTCATCACTGACCTCACAGCCCTACCTTTAAGTAACTGCTCCCTACTTGATGAGGCTACAGCTGGTGCTGAAACGGCCTTCCTGCTCTTCAACGAACGCTCGAAGGCTAAGACCAAACTCGGAGCACGTAAGCTCTTTGTCGATAAGGATGTCTTCGCCTCTACGCGTGATGTCATCCTCACACGATGCCTCCCTCAGGGTATCGAAGTCGTCCTCGGGAAGTGGAATGAGTTTGACTTCGGTGCAGAGTACTTCGGTGCTATCGTCCAGTACCCAGGTTCGCTCGGAGGCGTCAATGACTACTCTGAGTTCGTCACGAAGGCGCACGAAGCTGATATCAAGGTAGGGGTGGCTGCTGACCTCCTCGGACTTGTCCTGCTGACGCCTCCAGGAGAATGGGGTGCTGATGTCGTCTTCGGATCGGCACAGCGCTTCGGTGTACCGATGTACTTCGGTGGCCCTTCAGCAGGCTATATCGCCTGTCGTATGGAGTACAAGCGCACCCTACCAGGTCGTATCATCGGGCTGAGTAAAGACCGCTTAGGCAAAGAGTCTTATCGCTTAGCTCTGCAGACGCGTGAGCAGCACATCAAGCGTGAACGTGCTACAAGTAATATCTGTACGGCTCAGGCGCTTCTTGCTTCGATGAGTGGCTTCTACGCCGTCTATCACGGCCCAGAAGGCTTGAAGAATATTGCTCGTCGTGTCCACTCCTACGCTGGCTTCCTCGCTAAGAAGCTCCAAGATCTTGGCTATCGCCTCCTGCATGAGAACTTCTTCGACACGCTCTGCGTGATTCTTCCCGAGGAGCCAGGCTTCGCCGACAAGCTCCGTGAAATCGCCGAAGAATGCCGTGTCAATCTCTTCTATGCTCCCTGCGGAGTAGTCGCTCTGCTGAGTATCGATGAGACCACACTTCCTGAAGATCTGAGTATCCTCTGCTATATCTTCGCTTCTGCACTCGGTAAGGAAAGTAACTTCAATGATGAAGTCGGTGAGTACACGATCCACATTGACCGCAAGTTCGTACGTACCTCTCCCTTCCTCTCTTACGAAGTCTTCAATAAGTACCACACGGAGACGGAGATGATGCGCTACATCAAGCGACTTGAGCGCAAGGATATCTCCCTGACGCACTCGATGATCTCGCTGGGCTCGTGCACGATGAAGCTCAATGCTGCCTCCGAAGTTATCCCTCTGAGCAATCCCGCCTTCTGCAACATTCACCCTTATGCACCCGCCGATCAAGTACAGGGTTCCCTCGAGCTGCTTGAGAACCTCAAGGGGCTGTTAGCTACGATCACGGGGCTTCCTGTCGTATCGCTCCAGCCAAACTCAGGAGCTGCTGGTGAATATGCAGGCTTGCGCACGATTCGTTCCTACCACGAAGCGCACGGAGGAACACACCGCAATAAGATTCTTCTCCCCGCTTCAGCTCATGGTACAAACCCCGCTTCAGCCTCGCAGTGTGGCTATCAGTGCGTCATCGTTGCCTGCGACGAGCATGGTAATGTTGACTGGGAAGACTTCATGAAGAAGACTGAGGAGCATAAGGATAACCTTGCAGCAATGATGATCACCTATCCCAGTACGCACGGGATCTTTGAGACGAACATCATCGACCTCTGCAAGCGCATCCACGACTGCGGCGCTCTCGTCTATATGGATGGTGCAAATATGAATGCTCAGGTAGGGCTGACTAACCCAGGCTTCATCGGAGCTGATGTCTGCCACCTCAACCTGCACAAGACCTTCGCCATCCCTCACGGCGGTGGTGGTCCTGGGAGCGGTCCTATCTGCATGACGGAGACCCTTGCTCCTTATCAGCCTACCCACGGCTATGGAGTAGATTACGAGCCCATCGAAGGAAATGTTGTCGCTGCTTCCCCTCTTGGTAGTGCAGGTATCGATGTCGTCTCCTACGCTTATATCCGCCTCCTCGGCACGAAGGGACTGGAGCGTGCTACGCGCACAGCGATACTTAATGCCAACTATATGGCCGTTCGCCTCAAGGACACCTACGGCATCGTATATACCGGTGCTACAGGTCGTGTCGGACACGAACTGATCCTTGACTGCCGCAAGCTCAAGGAAACCTATGGTGTCGATGAGAGCGACATCGCCAAGCGTCTGATGGACTTCGGCTACCACGCTCCTACGCTCTCCTTCCCCGTACACGGCACACTGATGATCGAGCCTACTGAGAGCGAAAGCAAAGCAGAGCTGGATCGCTTCCTCGAAGTAATGCAGTGCATCTGGGAAGAAATGCAGGAAATCAAGGACGGACGAGCTGATGCAGAAGACAATGTCCTCAAGAATGCGCCTCACCCAGAGCGCGAAGTTGTCTCTGACTCTTGGTCACACAGCTATCCTCGTGAGAAGGCCGCTTATCCGCTACCATACCTCCGTGAGAATAAGTTCTGGATCAATGTAGCACGCATCGATAATGGCTTTGGTGACCGTAACTTGGTGCCTGCCTTCTGTGCTTGTATCGCTCCTTCGGTAGAAGAATAAGCAAATACTTCGCTTAGAGAAGCACCTCCCTTCGCCTCAGAAGAAGCGAAGGGAGGTGCTTTCTTTATATGCTCAACAATAGGACAAGACGATCTCTACGCAGACCGATCATTCTTCACCCTCTCCTTATTCACGACTGGCTCTACGGCAAAAAACGGCTTATAGGAAGGCACTTCACTAAATATTTTAGATACTATACATTGCTCATAGCCCCCTGAGAACCGCCGTAAAGTGGTTTTCACTTCGCCATTTGACGAGGCGCATACTCAGGTGCTAAGCACTATAATTGAGGTGGTTGCATCCATACTCATGCAGGCAAATTAGGGCGAACGTCAAGCCGTCAAAGGCTACTTAGGAAGAAGTATTTGGGGAAAATAGTGATATCTGGATACTATTCTTATCTTTGCTTTATAGAGATACAAACACGATAGATAGACACGGTACACGAAGCACAAGAGTACTTCACTCAACTATATCCATCCAAACAATAACACGTAAGAACTATGAACGACTCCGCTATCTTCACTCTGATTGAAGAGGAACGTCAACGACAACTCAAGGGTATTGAGCTCATTGCCTCTGAGAACTTTGTCAGTGAAGAAGTCATGAAGGCTATGGGTAGCTGTATGACCAACAAGTATGCAGAAGGCTATCCTGGTAAACGCTACTATGGTGGTTGCGAAGTAGTAGATAAGTCTGAACAGCTCGCTATCGACCGCATCAAGCAGCTCTTCGGCGCAGAATGGGCCAACGTACAGCCTCACTCGGGTGCTCAGGCAAATATGGCAGTCCTCCTGGCTTGTCTCAACCCTGGTGATACCTTCATGGGGCTGAATCTCGCGCATGGTGGGCACCTCTCGCATGGATCAGCTGTCAATAGCTCAGGTCTGCTCTATCACGCCATCGACTACAACGTCAGCGAAGAAACGGGTCGTGTAGACTACGACCAGATGGAGCAGCGTGCCCTCGAGCACAAGCCTAAGCTCATCATCGCTGGTGGATCTGCTTATTCCCGCGAATGGGACTACAAGCGTATCCGTGAGATCGCAGACAAGATCGGGGCTATCTTCCTCGTTGATATGGCACATCCTGCTGGGCTGATCGCCGCAGGATTACTCGACAACCCTGTGAAGTTCGCCCACATCGTCACCTCGACGACACACAAGACGCTACGTGGTCCTCGTGGTGGGATCATCCTGATGGGTAAGGACTTCGACAATCCTTGGGGCAAGAAGACACCTAAGGGTGAGATCAAGAAGATGTCTGCACTCCTCGACTCCGCCGTCTTCCCTGGTGTACAGGGCGGTCCTCTGGAGCACGTCATCGCAGCTAAGGCTGTAGCCTTCCACGAAGCACTCCAGCCCTCATTCAAGGAATACGGTCGTCAGGTCAAGAAGAATGCACAAGCGATGGCCGAAGCCTTCGTTCGTCGTGGCTATGGTGTCGTATCAGGCGGTACGGACAACCACTGTATGCTCATCGACCTGAGAGGTAAGTTCCCCGAGCTGACTGGTAAGGTCGCTGAGAAGGCACTCGTAGCTGCAGACATCACGGTCAACAAGAATATGGTGCCCTTCGATAGCCGCTCGGCATTCCAGACCTCAGGTATCCGTGTCGGTACTCCTGCGATCACCACACGCGGTGTCAAGGAGGATAAGATGGAGTACATCGTATCACTCATCGATCGCGTCCTCTCTGCTCCCGAAGATGAAGCTGTCATCGCAGCTGTCCGCAAGGAAGTCAACGAGATGATGGCCAACTATCCAATCTTCGCTTGGTAGAACTATCCCCTTCGGTTAGCCTGCTTAGTCGTGTACTGCGCTAACCCAATCTAAGCAAGTAGCCTGAGGCTATTACCTCCGACCGCTCTTTGCAGTGCGGAGGTAGCCTCGGGCTACTTGTTTTTCCATATATTTGTACCATAGCATGCTGCAGATACTCACCCCGAGAGGATGCAGATGCTTACTCATATCATCCCTATAGACTCAATGAAGACTTTACTCACAAGTATGGCTTGCGCTGTAGCTCTCTGTGTCGGAGGTGCTACGGCTTGGGCTGCGACAGCCCCCTCACGTGCGAGCGTCTACGTACCTTCGTACGACAAGGGTATCAACATCATCCCTCGTCCAAAGCAACTTCAGGAGCTGAAGCTCCCCGCATTCCAGCTACGTGCGACGACACCTGTCCTTGCTTCTGGTGATTCGGCTATGACGATTGCACGCTTCTTCACCGAAAAGATCAACCGCTCTACAGGGCTTGCACTACGTGTTACCTCGAGTACAAAGACTCAGTCACAGGCCATCTTCGTGCGTATAGATCCTAAGCTCGCTCTTGGTGAAGAAGGATACACTCTTACCTCGTCAGCTCAAGGAATTGAGCTCGTTGGTCGCACGGCTAAGGGACTTTTCTGGGGCTTCCAAAGTCTGATGCAGCTACTTCCCGCTGAGGTAGAGTCCGCTCAGAAGGTCAGCACATTCCCCACGACAGCCTGGACGATCCCAGCTGTCAGCATTCAGGATGAGCCAGCCTTCGAATACCGAGGTGTGATGGTCGATGTCTGTCGTCACTTCCTAACGGTTGAAGAGATGAAGAAGCATATTGATATCATCTCCTTGTTTAAGATTAACAAGCTCCACTGGCATCTGACTGAAGACCAGGGATGGCGCATCGAAATCAAGAAGTACCCTCGTCTGACGGAGGTCGGTGCATGGCGTACCGAAGGGGATGGCAGTCGCTATGGAGGCTTCTACACGCAGGATCAGATTCGTGAGATCGTCCGCTATGCGCAGGATCGCTTTGTGACCATCATCCCCGAGATTGAGATGCCTGGTCATGCTATGGGTGCTATCACCTCCTATCCCGAGCTGACGTGCTTCCCTGATCGCCGTAAGTATAGCGTGCGCAATATCTGGGGCGTCGAAGATGACGTTTATTGCGCAGGGAAAGAATCCACCTTCGAGTTCATCCAGAATGTGATCAACGAAGTGGTGCAACTATTCCCTGGGGAGTACTTCCACATTGGGGGTGACGAATGCCCTAAGACTCGCTGGAAGGAGTGTCCCAACTGCCAGAAGCGTATCAAGGACGAAGGCCTGAAAGACGAACATGAGCTTCAGAGCTACGTCATTCGCCGTGCAGAGAAGATGCTTGCTGCACACGGCAAGAAGCTCATTGGCTGGGATGAAATCCTCGAAGGTGGGCTTGCTCCCTCTGCTACGGTCATGAGCTGGCGTGGTGAAGATGGAGGCATCCAGTCGGCTAATATGGGTCACGATGTCATCATGACTCCTGGGAGTGGCGGTCTCTATATCGACCACTACCAAGGTGATGCGAAGATCGAGCCCGTAGGTATTTGCTGCTATGCTCCACTGGAGAAGATCTACAATTACAATCCTATCCCCGAAGCAATCGCCGCAGACAAGCGTCATCACATCAAGGGAGCGCAGGCCAACCTCTGGGCAGAATACCTCTACACTCCCGAGCTGATGCAGTACCGTGCCTTCCCTCGTGAGATTGCTTTGGCTGAAGCAGTATGGTCCCCTATTGCTCTTCGCAACTTCAAGGACTTCTCTCGCCGTCTGGATAATGCCTATGTGCGTCTGGATATGCACGGAGCAAACTACCACATTCCTCAGCCCGAGCAGCCACTGCCGAACGTAGATCCTAAGACTAGCTATGAGAAGACGGTCGCTTCACTCAACTTCATTGCCTTCACCGATAGCACGGAGCTGGAGCTGAAGACCACTCGTCCGATCCGCATCGTCTACACACGTGATGGTAGCCGTCCTTCGCTCTCTTCTCCTACTTATATCGCGCCCCTCAAGGTCACGAAGAGCGAAGTCATCCGAGTAGCTTCTATCCTTCCCTCTGGAAAGACAAGTCCTGTACGTGAGATCACCTTCGAGAAGCAGACGCTTGCTCCTGCAGTTGAAGTAGCTAACCCCACACCTGGTCTTCGTACCAAGACTTCTATTGGCAACTACTATCAGGCTTCGGATCTGCTTGGTGTGATGAATTGGACAGAAGGTGTAGCAAAGCGTACGCAAGACCTTCGCCCCGATGTCCTCAAAAACCATATGGGGGAACTACAGCCCAAGGCGGTCATCGGTGAAGGGTACGTTAAGATCCCTACCGATGGTGTGTATGTCTTCTCTACTGACTTAGATCAACTCTATATCGATGGCAAAATCCTTATCGACAATAGCGGTGAAGTAGCTAAGTTCAGCCGCCGAGATAAGAGCGTAGCTCTCAAGGCTGGATGGCACAAGATCCGTCTGATCTTCATCGGTGCTGTACGTGGTGGCTTCCCCACCTATTGGGATGGTGCTGGTGTCGCGTACCGCAATATCAAGGACAATAAGTTCTCGAACATCACCGAAGATATGCTGGCACACTAAGCACGCAGTACCTTCGATACCCGAATGATTGAGCCCTCGCCTCTCTCCTCCTGTAGGAGAAGGGCGAGGGCTTGCTCTTTTCCCTCCTTACTTACCTTTCTGTCTATGCCTTCTACCTCAGTAGCTACGGAGCTGACCTACTCCATAGCGCTTTCCTTAGTCAAATATATCGGACCACGCTCTGCCATTGAGCTACTCGAAGCTGTAGGCTCTGCAGCAGCACTTTTTACCGATGCAGAGCTTCGCACACGTGTGCTTCCTCGCCTTCCCCAGCGTATTGCTCTGCAATTAGCCTCTTCTTCTTTAGTTGAAGAGGCTCTGCGCATCGAGCAACAATGTGCCCAAGAAGGGATTCGTCCGCTCTTCTTACTAAGCGAAGAGTACCCTGCAAGTCTCCGAGAGATAGCCGTTCCTCCGATGGTCTTGTATGTACGAGGGGCGTATGATCTTTGGTGTGATCGTGAGCACATCAGTCTCGTGGGTACACGCCGAGCTTCTGAGTATGGGCAAAAGATCACGCGTCAGATCGTCAAGGATCTTTCAAAGGTGCATCCCCCATTGACTATTGTTAGTGGCTTAGCTTATGGGGTAGATATACGAGCTCACGAGGCAGCCTTGGATGAAGGACTGCCGACAGTGGCTGTGCTGGCTCACGGATTAGATACTCTTTATCCGAGTGCCCATAGACGAATCGCCGAGGAAATACTGCGAGATGGTGGTGCTTGGATCAGCGAATATCCTCCTGGAGTGAAGCCCTATCGGCAGGCTTTTGTTGCGCGCAATCGCATCATCGCAGGGCTGAGTGCGGCGACGATTGTCGTCGAAGCTGGCGAGCGAAGTGGATCACTTTCTACAGCGAGCTATGCCTTTGAGTCGGGGCGTGAAGTCTTTGCCTGTCCAGGGCGCTTGACGGATCCGCTGAGTGTGGGCTGTCATCAGCTCATAGAGGGACAGCGTGCACACCTTTATCTTGGAGCCACCTCCTTAGGCAAAGAGTTGGGCTGGGACACCTCGCTGAATGGTATTGCATCGCCCTCGTCCAATGCTATGCTATCGGAGAAGCAGCCACCTACATCGCCCACCCGGGAGTATCCTCCGCATCCCTTACTGAGTTTACTTACCGAGCAGGGCATGCTGTCGGTAGATGAGCTGGCTCGCCTTTCGGGGAAAGACTTGATGACGGTGCGTAGTGAGCTCTTTGACTTGGAACTGGATGGATGGGTGCAGGCCCGAGCTGGAGGGTGCTATGCGCTCCTCTGAAGGTATCTGCAAGAAGAGAAAGCCCCCGAAGGTATCCAACAGGATAACCTTCGGGGGCTTTGCTTATGGTGGAAGTCGATTTACTTACCGAAGCTCCATTTAAGTGCGAGCGTAGGAGCTACGATCCACTGTGGCGCATCGATATTCTTCGAGATGCGCACCTCGGTACCTACGCTGAGATTGAAGTCGGGAGCGACTCCAGGTACTTTGTTGAGGTTGCACCAGAATTGGGGTTGGGACATAAACTTGAAGTCCGTCCCCCATCCTGGACGTGGATCCTTTTGATGCCACCAGCTGAAGAAGCCCGTTGCGGTGATGAGACCATTGCCAGGAGCGAACTTCCACACTCCACAGAGCTCATAGTTATGAGGCTGGGCGATACCGTGGATGTACTTATAGAGCGGTGTCAGGCTCAACATCGTACGGCGCTGAGGGCTCAGATAAGTATAGGTGATCCCCGTCATATAGGCATCGGGAAGTGAAATAGCAGCTGATCCGAGGGGCTTGGGTGCATTGGCGTTGATAAAACGCAGACCTCCATCATAGCGTACGTGCCAAGAGAGAGGTCCCTGCCAGAAGCGGAGGTTGCGCATGAACTTCCAGTTGGCACTTACAGCACCTTGCTGGAGGAAGGTCATATCGACGAAATAGAAGGTGTCGCCGAAGCGGTCACGACTCTGCTGCTCGACCGTTGCGGTCATCGCTGCTCGATCACGCTGTGCGCTGGGATAGAGGTTGCGTCCGAGGTCATAGTGTAGCTGGATATTCTGTCCCACTGCAGGAGTGGCAAAGAGGGAAAGACCAGCGAGGATAAGTCCCTTTAGACCGAGACGTAGACTTTGTTTCATCTATTGATATAAGTATTCTTTATATGAATGATGGGTTAAATTATTCGCCTGCGAAAGTACGAAAAGTAACTGGATGGAGGGTGGAGATACGAAGTAGCAGGTTAGTCAATCGGTAGTAAAAGTCCTTAATTGAGGCACTTCCCCACCCTTTTCCCGAAGGAGAAGGTAGCATCCATACCAAACGCAGATGCGAAGCTATAGTGCTTCATGCTCTGACCACTACTGATCGAAGCGTAAAGCACTATAGCTTTGTGCGCTGACCAATAGTGGTTCATGCGCCGACCAATAGTGGTTCATCCCACTCACCTATAGTGAAAGGTATCTCCTCCATCAATATCTGAGGCGAACCATCTCCCATCATCGGGGGTAAGGTCAGTCCTGTTGAGGAGATTTGCCTACAGAGGGACGAATAAAGTGGCGTACTGTAGGGGGCTCTTCTGACGTGCTTGGCGTGGTGAAGTTATCCCGCAGATTACGCATCGTACGCTGTAATCCTAAGCGCCCAGCACGCTTGACTGCTGTCCCGGCAAAGAGGGCCAGATACTCCTCTTCGCTCATTGCTTCGAGAGCCTCTGGCGAGAGGGAGAGCAAGGCTTCACGTGGAGTATAGTCGCTGATGGTGGTGGGACGAGCATAGCGATTCCAAGGACAGCACTGCTGACAGGCATCACAGCCATAGACACGTCGCCCTATTCGCTCCCGCAGTTCATCGGGAATATCCCCCTTCTGCTCAATGGTCAGGTAGCTGATGCACCTTCGAGCATCAATGCATCCTGGTGCAAGGAAGGCCTCCGTGGGGCAAGAGGTTTGACAGCGTTCACAGCGACCGCAGAGGTTGCGCATCGGGCTGTCTGCTGGTAACTCTATATCGATGAGTAGCTCTCCTAAGAAGAAGTAGCTCCCTGCACGTGGGATGATGAGGAGACTGTTCTTTCCCCTCCACCCCAAGCCAGCCTGCTCCGCCCAGTAGCGCTCCATGATGGGAGCTGAGTCGGAGAAGGCACGTCCAGAGACCATGAGCTGGAGTTCGGTGCGCATATAAGAGAGGAGTTGATCCAGTCGTTTCTTGACGACCTTGTGATAATCGCGCCCATAGGCATAGTAGGCGAACTGCGGAGCATCAGGATGCTGCTTCGTCTCGGGATAATAGTTCATCGCTACTACGATCAGGCTTTTCGTCCCTGGGAGTAAGATGCGTGGGTCACTACGTAGCTCCCTATTGCGAGCTAAATAGTCCATATCTCCGTGGTAACCCGTCTCAATCCATGAGTCATACTCTTGCAAAAGAGTCTCAGGGACTGCATCCGCTCGGGCGATGCCACAAGCAGAGAAGCCGAGGCGGAAAGCCTCGGCTTTGATTTGTGTAACGATGTCGTTGGGAGAAACTTGCTCCAAGGGACGGCTGGTTGCTCCCTCAGGGAGAGCTGTATTATCCTAATTGTTGTGGAAGACCCATGCAGAGCTGTGGGCTGTATGATCCTTGACCAGCTTATTGAGATAGGTATATGCTTCGGCCGAAGTGCCGAACGAAGTAAGGGCAAGGCGAATCGTACGACCATGAGGCGAACGGAGTGCCGTGAGCTTCATCTCGGGAAACTCGGTATGCGTCTGAACCACATAGGCATTGATACGTTCTTCGGTACGCTCCGTAGCAATGATAATGTAGTATCGACCATCTTGCTCGGTCGACCATAGGAGTGTATCACTTTTCTCCGATGTCGATGCTTGCACCTTAGGCTCTACCTTCTTAGGTGCTTCGCCAAAGAGCTGGCGAGCGACTTCCACTGAGGGGGTAAATCCTGCTTGATAATGCTGCTCCGTCTCAACCTTATTTCCCCATGGAAGTAAAGCCAACAGGGCGATAACGATGACAGCGGCATAGCCCAAAGCGCGCTTAGAAAGACGCAGAGAGATATAGCGACTATCGTGTGCTGTGGAGAGCTGTGTACGATCCGTCTGGGGGAGAGTAGGCAAAGAGAGAGGCGCATAGCCATAGGCACTGGCACAGGTGGCTGGTGCTGTGGCTTCGGGTGAGAATGAGAGCAGACCCTCACGTGTGAGGCAAATCTCCCCGATTCCCGAGAGATGATACGAGCCTTGCTGGATGAGCTGATGTCTGAGCTGGCTCACCTCTTCCTCGAGTACTAAGCGTGCACGGCGCAGCGACAGCCCAAGTAATAGCGCATATCGCTCCTCGAGAAGACCATCACTATGGGTCATCTCGGAGTTGAAGTGAATCTCGGAGGAAGGCGGATAAGCTAAACGCTTACTGCGGTCATAGCTGGCAGGAAGTTGCTCTCTGATAAATCCGCCCAACTGGGGTACAACGACATACTCGTGGCGTAGGAGGAGGTACGAGATCTGCTCTGCAAGACGACTATTCATACTCTTTGTGCGTTATATAGTGTCGCAAAGATAACCATAATAGCCATAAGTGTTCATAATTACGTACATTTGTGGGCAATTCAAGTAATGTATTATTAGCTCAATTACTCTATGACGATTGAACAGTTCAACTTCGCCGGTAAGAAGGCTTTCGTTCGTGTGGACTTCAATGTACCCCTCGACGCAGACTTCAACATCACCGACGACACGCGTATCCGTGCAGCACTCCCTACGCTGAAGAAGATCCTCGCTGATGGTGGTTCGCTCATCATCGGTTCGCACCTTGGCCGTCCTAAGAAGGTCGAGGATAAGTTCTCACTCCGCCACATCCTCGCTCACGTATCGAAGAGCCTCGGTGTCGAAGTGAAGTTCGCTCCTGATTGTGTCGGTGACGAAGCTCGCGAGCTCGCTGCTAATCTCAAGCCAGGTGAAGCGCTTCTGCTCGAAAACCTCCGCTTCTATGCAGAAGAAGAAGGTAAGCCCCGTGGTCTGGCTGAAGATGCTTCGGATGAAGAGAAGGCTGCAGCTAAGAAGGCAGTCAAGGAAAGCCAGAAGGAATTCACCAAGAAGCTCGCTGCTCTTGCTGACGTCTATGTCAACGACGCCTTCGGTACGGCTCACCGCGCTCACGCTTCTACGGCGCTCATCGCTGCTTACTTCGATGCTGATCACAAGCTCTTCGGTTACCTCATGGGTAAGGAAGTCGATGCTGTGAACAAGGTCATGCAGGATATCCAGCGTCCCTTCACCGCTATCATGGGTGGCTCGAAGGTCTCTTCTAAGATCGACATCATCGAGAACCTCCTCGGCAAGGTAGACAACCTCATCCTCACGGGTGCTATGACCTACACCTTCGCTAAGGCTGCTGGTGGCAACATCGGTGCTTCCCTCTGCGAAGATGATAAGCTGGATCTGGCTCGCGAGATCGTCGCTAAGGCTAAGGCAAATGGTGTCAACCTCGTCCTCTCTACGGACTCGAAGATCGCCGATGCCTTCAACAACGATGCTAAGACGGCCTTCGCTCAGAACGACAACATCCCTGCAGGCTGGATCGGTATGGACATCGGTCCTGACAGCATCAAGGCTTACCGCGAAGTAATCCTTGGCTCGAAGACCATCCTGTGGAACGGCCCTACGGGTGTCTTCGAAATGGACAACTTCGCTGATGGCTCGCGCGCAGTTGCTGAAGCTATCGCAGAAGCTACGGCTAATAGTGCTTTCTCGCTCGTTGGCGGTGGTGACAGCGTCGCTTGTGTAAACAAGTTCGGCTACGCAGACAAGGTCTCCTACGTTTCCACCGGTGGTGGTGCGCTCCTCGAAGCGATCGAAGGGAAGAAGCTCCCTGGCATCGCTGCGATTGAAGACTAAGCGAAGTCGTAGCTCACGCTACTATTTTTCATAAGGAGCTCCCCTTGATTTGGCTACCTCAGCCTCATCAAGGGGAGCTTTCTTATTAGGGTGGCCCCTAAGAGATAGCAAGTCGCTCTCTATCGATGGAAGTAATAGCTTACGCTACCCGAGAGCCAGAAGCCAGGCTGAGGAACACCAGCAATATCCGCATACTGCGTATCCGTGATATTATTCAGCTCAAGCCCTAAGCCCAACTGCTTCGACAGATGATAGTCCAGCTTGAGGTCAAGCGTAGCGAAGGGATTATTCTGATTCACTCTATCCTGATAGCGCAGTGCCCACAGTGCATCCAGACGAGAGCCTATGCTGTGGGAGAGCTGTGCCGTGAACTTATGACGCAGATAATTCAGCGCATACTTTGATTCAGCTACGTGCGGAGCATGATGTCGCTGCTGCATATAGAGGTAGTCAAGGTTAAGACGACTCGATGCTCCGAGGAAGGGCAGATAGTCCCCTAAGCTAAGAGCAAGCCCAGCTTCAAGACCTTGGTTAGTTAGCTCAGCTATATTATGCGAGATATAGCGCGTCTCTGCCTTGTCGAATTTCACCCAATCCAAGAGGTTGCTACCCTTCATTAGGAAGTAAGAGAGGTGTGCTTGCACATGCGAAGTCTGATACTTCACCATCCCTTCGAAGGAGTGTGCATACTCGGGCTGCAGGTTATCGCCGTGCTGGTGAACAGGGTCGGTGTACCAGATGTCATTAAGGGTAGGAAGGCGCATCGAGCGGCTCCAAGTAGCGACAAAGCTCCAGCGATCCAGCGGATGATAGTTCACACTCACCGACGGCAGGAAGTTATACGTACCCGAGAGGAGCGTGTTGTAGTTCAGCAGAGTACCTGCAGATATCAGCCACTTATCGAGCTTGAGGGTGTGTTCCAGACTCTGGTTTATATTGGTTCGGCTACCAAACTTCGTATAGTAGCTTTCGGGCTTTGAGCGAGGTGTACCGAGCTTATTCCCCACGACTTCCTCGTAGCGGAACTCACTACCGATGGTGGTCGTCCCGAGGATGGAGGTGAAGTTAGCCGTAAAGCCTGCACCATAATTATTCACGATATGATGGTTTTGACCGAAGGTCGTACCACGCACTAAGTCGAAGCGATCGTATTCACGATCCCAGTAAACGACAGGGAGGATGCGCCAGCCTTCCGCTCCGAGGTTACCTCGCAGAGAAGCCATCATACGCTGGGTATGCTCGTACTGATTGGGGTACTTAGTGGTGTAGAAGGAGTTGGCACCGAAGCGTTTTTCATTGTATCCGAGTTGCAGGTCCAGCTTGTCTTCCGTGGTCAGATTGAGGCGTGTTTGCCAGAGCGCATTATAGAGCTCGTAGTCGGTATTAGCTCGGTAGCCAGCACTGGAGCGTCGGCTTGCCGAAAGGCTGTTCTCCGTATTGCCCCACGCCTTTGCTCCACGGAGCTCAACTCCGGTGAGGCGATACATACCAGCAGAAGCCTTGGCGTAGAGGGAGGTATCGGTACTGTGCTTGGTGATGATGTTGATAGCTCCCGAGAAAGCGCCTGTACCATAGATGAGGGCAGAAGGGCCACGCAGGATCTCGATGCGCTCAATGTCGGAGAGGTTCACGGGGAAGTCGAAGCTCAAATGCCCCGTCTTGCTACTGCTGACATTTACGCCATTGAGTAGCACAACGATTTGCTCGTGCGATCCACCACGGATAGAGACATCCGCCTGTACACCTTGAGCACCACGCTGTGCCACATCGATACCTGCGACATAGTTCAGCAGTTCTTGGATACTTCGCGCAGGGGTCTGTGCGATCTCGCGTGCTGAGATGACTGTAACCAGACGTGTAGCTTCGTTGAGCGGTGTAGCAGTCTTCGAAGCTGTGACAGTAACACCAGTCAGCTCCTTGTCAGGCTCACCGAGGTTACGCTCAGGGGACGAGGCAGCTACATTCTGCGCACTGACCGTCGAAGTGTAGGCACACGCCAAAGCCAAGCTGGAGAGTGTCCCGATGTTGATGACACGGTGCATCGTGTTGAACGCACCATAGTTCTTGCGCGTCAAACGCTTAAAGCGTAGCGCAATAGAAGCATTCTTCTTTTCGTGCTTCATCTGTTCGTTAGTAATTGATTAAACATGAACTTCCCCCTGCTTCTTATCTCGGAGGAGACATAAGCCGAGGAAGGTGAATAAGCCATTGAAGAGGAGTATCTCATACCCTACCTTATAGCCCCACAGTGTCTCAGCAGCGACTGCGACACCATAGCTTACAAAGGGGGAGAGGATACATAGATAGGGCGTGCATCGATCTCGCACCGCCCATCGAGTGAAGAGGCCGAAGGCGAAGAGACCCAAGAGCGGACCATAGGTATAGGATACCGCCGTGAAGATCGTCTTCAGGAGCGAGCTTTGCTGGACTTGACTGATAAGCAAGACCATCAGTGCAAAGGCCACACACATCGCCAAGTGAATCCACCAGCGATAGCGCTTGCCCTTAGCGTCATCCTCCAGCTTCATCCCTAAGAGGTCGGTGCATACCGAGGTCGTGAGGCTCGTCAGTGCCGAGTCGGCATTGGAGAAGGAGGCAGCTGTGATCCCCAAGGTGAAGAAGATCAAAACCCACGAGCCTAAATGTCCAGCAGCTAAGAAAGGCAGAATATCATCCCCTCGCTCAGGTAAGATCAATCCACGTGAAGCCCCGAAGTGCAGGAGCAAAATACCCAAGACAAGGAAGAGATAGTTCAGCGGAAGGAATCCGAAGCCATAGGTGAGCATATTCGTGCGTGCCTCACGTAGCGTACGACAGGTGAGGTTCTTCTGCATCATGTTCTGGTCTAAGCCTGTCATCACAATCACGATGAAGATACCGCTGACGAACTGCTTCCAGAAGTACAAGGGGCTGGTCCAGTCATCAAAGAAGAAGACTCGACTATGTGCATCCGCCTTGACCAGAGAGACGATCCCCGAGAGATTAAGTCCTAATTGCCCTGAGACAACTGAGACGATGAGCCCTAAAGTCACAACAAGGCAGAGTGTCTGCAAGACATCTGTCCAGATAATCGTCCCCATCCCCCCACGCTGCGTATAGAGCCAAATAATGGCAACTACACCAAGCACCGTGACGACATAGGGCACTCCTATCGGAGCAAAGACCAGTTGCTGCAAGATAAGTGTGATCAGGAAGAGCTTAGCAGCTGCCCCAAAGAGCTTAGAGACGATGAAGAAAAGTGCACCAGTACGGTAGCTATGCCGCCCGAATCGCTGCTCTAAATAGGTATAGATCGAGACTAACTGCAGGCGATAATAGAGCGGAAGCAGGACATAAGCGATGACTATATAGCCAAAGAAGAAGCCCAAAACCAGCTGCATATAGCTCATATCCATCTGCTGCACCATCCCTGGCACAGACACGAAGGTCACCCCCGAGATCGAATCTCCGAGCATCCCGATCGAGACGACCCACCACGGAGTAGACCGCCCAGCAAGGAAGAAGTCCGCATTGGAGCCACGCTGACGTGTCCAAAACGTAATCAGAAAGAGTAGCAGAAGATAGAGAACGAACGTGATGAGTACACCTTGTACCATAAGAAGTGCGTGCTTGAGCGTGGGCTAATAGTTATAATAAACCTCCCAATCTTCGGCGATATTGACCTTGCCACAGTCCTGGATCATCTTCATATCGTCATCGGCTTGACGGCCAATAGTCGTAAGTAAGTCGCCTGTAATGGCAGAGTTGATCCCTACGTAAATCGCCTTATACTGCGTCTCTGGAGAGAGCTGAGCACGCCCCCCAGAGAAACGAAGGAAGGCACGAGGATTGACCAACCTAAAGACGGCAATGGCAGAAAGTATCTCCTCTTCGGAGAGTGGAGTCGACTCGCCGAGAGGAGTTCCTGTAATAGGCTGCAGGATATTGATCGGGATGCTATAGCTCTTAAGTCTCTTGAGATAGAAGGCTAATTCAACCCGTTGCTGCAGGGTCTCCCCCATCCCGATGATTCCCCCACAGCAGATGCGCATACCGACACGGCGTGCTGCTTCAAGCGTTGCTTCTTTATCCTCCTGTGTATGCGTTGTACATAGTTCACGGAAGTAACTGGGGGCAGTCTCCATATTGCAGTGATAGGTCGTCACGCCACTATCAAAGAGCTTCTGCATCTGGGGCTCCGACAAGAGACCGAGCGAGGCACAGCACTTGAGCTCGGGATGTGCACGCTTGATCGCTCGATAGCTGATACTCATCAGATCGATCTCTTTATCCGTCTGGCGACGACCACTGGCGACCAGAGAGAAGCGACCAATACCCTGCTTCCAGTTGTAGCTGGCTTGTGCCACACAGGCACTGGGGCTAACTACGGCATAGCGCTCAGCTGATGTCGAGTAATGTGCACTCTGTGCACACCACTTACAGTCTTCGGGGCAGTTACCACTCTTGGCGTTGATGATGGAGCAGGTATCGAATGCCTTTCCCATAAAGTGCTCTGTGATGTCGTGTGCTGCAGCATAGAGCTCCTCCTTGTGAGGTGTAGTCAGTAAAGCGAGTGCTTCCTCTTCGGTGATCTCACCACCAGCGAGGATGCGTACTTTGATTTCTTGTATCATAGTTCCGTTATCGTGTGTGCTTATCAATATGCATATAAAAAGACTGTCTCGCTACCCCACCCGACTCTATGCATAGAGTGGGTAAGTAGCGAGACAGTGCGATGTTCAGCTCGATGGAGCTACTCCAAGGTAGCTACTCGAAGGCTGTGCCGATGTAGCTGGGATAAGCGAGGAGATGAGCTCACCGAAGAGTCCACAGAGCAGCGCTTCTTCGTGGGTTTCTTGCACCTCTTCATTCTCTCCTGCTGAAGGAGTAAGCCAGCCACATACGGCTGATGTGGTAGCGAGCGTCATCGTCTTTGCTGAGAGACGCTCAAGGACGCTTCCCGTCAAATGTCCGATAGTGACACAATGCCCTAAGCTATGGAAGACAGCAGCACGACTCCGTGTCCAGCGACGGAAGTAGAGGCGCGTAGCAGTCAGAGAGCGAGGCTGTGTAAAGGACATCGAGTGGAGAAGCGTAAGGAGAATGGTGATTACTTAGCTACTCGTTCGAGCCACTTGACCATGGCGAGCATCGTGATCATCGACGCAGCGCAAGCCCCGACGAAGACCAACCAGCAAGCCCACAGAGGTACGCTCGTATAGAGGACACCACCGATGAAGAGCAGTGAGTTACCGAGGGCAGTAGCTGCGAGCCAAGCACCCTGCATCACACCCTGAAGATGGGGAGGAGCTACCTTCGAGACGAAGGAGAGACCGAGGGGTGAGATAAAGAGCTCAGCAAGAGTAAGGATAAAGTACATCCCGACCATCACCCAAGGAGTGAGAAGCATATCGTGCTTAGCTGCTTCAGTCAGGCTACCGAGGGTGCTCTGGTTAGGCAGGCTGAGCGAGCACAGCATCAGGAAGACATAAGCCAGAGCAGCGATGCCCATACCGATAGCGATCTTGCGTGGTGCAGAAGGTTCCTTGCCCTGCTCGCGCAGACGACCGAAGACGTACATCACCAGGGGCGTGAGGCAGACCACAATCAGAGGGTTCACCGACTGGAAGATCTCAGCTCCCTTAATGACAGTGAAGCCCAAGTCAATCTTGATCACACTCAGGTCTACATAGTCACGTGCGAAGTAAGTCAGCGAGTAACCATTCTGGTGGAAGGACATCCAGAAGAAGATGACCACACCGAAGACAGCAAAGAGAGCATAGATGCGCTGCTTGATTTCAGCTGCGCTCATCTGTACTTCGCTCGCAGAGGTAGCACCAGCTTGAGCTGCCACTTCCTTCTTACTTGGATCGGGGAACTTCTTCTGATTAACCAAGAAGATGATAGCAGAGACACAGATCATCACTACAGCAGCGATGAAAGCATAGTGGAAGCCACGGCTAAAGACATCCAGATATTGGTTGACGAAGGACTGCAGATCAGAGACTTCATTACCCGACACCTTAGCTGCGAGGCTTTGAAGATTTTGCATTGCCTGCTCGGGCATACGGCTTCCTTCACGCAGGTACTGATGACAGAGAGCTGGGAGCTCTGCGCTATAGTCGAAGCCATTGTGCTTCAGCCACCAGTTACGGATACCGACCGCCATGAAGGGGGCGAAGATCCCCCCGATGTTGATGAACATGTAGAAGATCTGGAAGCCCGCATCACGTGCACTCTGGTAGCGTGGATCATCGTACATCTGGCCAATGAGCACCTGAAGGTTCCCCTTGAAGAGGCCATTACCGAAGGCGATAATCCCCAGACCAACGCAGGTCAGCGTCAGATAGAGAGCGAGGTTGGGCACAGGTGTAGGCGTAGGGATAGCGATCAGCACATAGCCAAGAGCCATCACCACCAGACCAGCTACGATGGTAGCCTTGTACTTCTTAGTACGGTCAGCGATGACACCACCGACAAGCGCCAGCAGGTAGATCGAGGCATAGAATGCCGAGTAAACGTATCCTGTTGTCTGCTCGCCCAGCCCAAACTTGGCCGAGATGAAGAGCGTCAGGATCGCCATCATGATGTAGAAGCCGAAGCGCTCTCCCATGTTCGCAAGAGAGGCTGCGATCAATCCCTTAGGATGATTTTTGAACATAAATTTAGGGTGTTAGGATGAGTATTGTTAGTTGATTTTTCCTGAATTAGGTAGATGGAGAGGGCTATTCTTGACGGATATCCAGCACAGCCCCCGTGCGTATATCGAAGTAAACTGCCGTCTTCGCATTAGGTGTTAGCTGAAGCATCTTCGGAGCTAATGCTTGAAGTGTACCCAGCTGAGCCAAGGCAAACTGTTCGTCTGCCAGCTTCTTCCCCTCATACATAAGTGAGATCCGAGCCAAGCCAGGCTGGACATAGACGATACTGTGCTCCAGCATCTTATCCTTCTTGCGTTGCTCCTTTTCGGGTAATTCGGAGGCACGCTCGGTGATCTCCAGCTTGAGACGAAGTGGGATTCCACTGAGGTCATCGGCTTGAGTCAAGCCTGCGACTGACGAGAAGCGAGCTAAGGTAATCTCACCTTCATCATTCTTTGCGGGAGTATAGCGTAGGATATATTCGCTGATACGCTCCGTGGTATCGCCCAAGAAGAGACGCTGCGTGCGGTATTCTTCTCGGCGCAGCTGCTCCAAAGCCAAGCGCATCGACTCGCCATCTTTAGGCATACTCTCTACCGTCCCGGTGACGAGATTCATCAAACTTTCACGTAGCTCATAGAGGTAAGTCGAGGCTATCTCAGCCTGCTTAGCCTTAGAGCCAGCCTGCGCATATTCACGAGGAAGGGCAGGCAAAGTCGTATCGGATAGCGTCTCGGAGAGGATATGTGGTTGGCGCTCCTCAGTCAAACTTTTAGGCAACTCTATCCCACCATTAATGGAGAAGAGGACACCTGTATCTGTTAGCTTGACGAAGGGAGCCAGCGTCTTTCGGTCGAAGGTGACAAGGTATTGCTGTGTCGTATCAGCACGCCCTACGGTATAGAGTTGCGCAGAGACTAGCTCATAGGTATGTACTGGCTTATCTACCATTTTCTTATTCAGATACCTATCAGCGTAAGTAGATAATACCCCTGGGGTATAGGTACGCTCGCGCACACGCACTACGGCTTCGACCTCAGTACGAGGCAGGCTATAGACGATCCCATAATCCGTCTCCTTGGTCACATCATAGCGACGAACCTTCGTCTGAGCTCCAAGATCTGATAGAGTTATGAGCAAGAGTCCGAAGAATACGCTCCAGCGATCTAAACGATGCATCTAATGTCTGTATATAGATGATTGAACTTACAATTCATAGCAAAGCTAATAAAAAAGCAGGGACAATCAAATGATTCGCAGCGTACAAAAGCTCTCTACTCACCACAAATACAGCCCTATCGGAGTAGAGATGGATAGTACGAACCACTATTGGTCGGCAAGCAAAGCAATAGTGGTCAGTGGTAGTCACCAATACTGATCAAGATGCAGAGCAGTAGTGATCGGTAGCATCTACCACTACTGCTTTGCCTGCAAAGCAATAACTATTTTCTCCGCAAAACACTTACGATGAGCACAATACACCCACTATGAGACTATTGCATCATACGGCGCTCGCTTCGTTGTTTGCGACATTCGGGCGTGTCATTTACAGGAGTAAACTCCCTTCGTCCTCAGTCTTAACGCCTCGCTAGACTTTGCAACGGCCTCACCATGCGGAGCACCTTGCACAGTCTCATAATACAAAGCCCCCCATTCTTGCCCTCAAGAAGAGGAGCAAGAATGGGGGGCTAATACGAAACTAAACGATTATTTCGCCTCGAGCTGATGGTAGGCTTCGCCCAAGAGATCAATCAAACTCGTAGCCGTAAGACTTCGCTCTGAATAGCGACCTGCATAAAGCTCTGCTGAAAGACCCACCAAATGCAATCCTAAGACCGCAGCCGTGATGGACTGGTAACCTTGCCCTAAGAGCCCAGCGATCACTCCCGAAAGGACGTTGGAAGCACCATTGGTTTGTAGACCTGTATTTCCCGTAGTATCGAAAAAGACAGCCCCTGTAGGCGTACAGACTGCAGAGTAAGTCCCCCTTAGTATGATGTAGACACCACAGTTACTTGCCAATTCGAGAGCACGCTCCAGGCGCTCTCTATCCGAACGGAAGTAGCCTGCCATATCATCCAACTCCTTGTGAGTAGCGATCAAAATACTATTCGAAGGGAGCTTCTTCAGCAGCTTAAGATCACGAGACAATAGAGCGATCCCATCACTTTCGATGAGTAAGGGACGCGATTGATACGAAGCCATCAGTAGCTCAAAGAGGTTGAAAGTATCATCATCCGTGCCAAAGCCATCACCTACAACAATAGCCTTATAGCTATTCAGAGGCTGGTCGAAGAGTTGGTTATCGGTAAGAGCATTGACAGTTAGTTCGGGTAAAGCGATCGAGAGGGCAAGAGATTCTTCCGAAGGAACTACGGCGTGCAACTCACTACAGCCAGCTCGATACGCAGCACGCGTAGCTAAAAGGGTCTTCCCAATATGTCCCAGCTGACGAGTCAAGAAGAGCACCTTCTCTCGAGGTAACTCGATGCTGAAGCGTGGACGCTTCAAAAGGGACAGCGACAATGAAACATCCTGCACATAATAGTACGCCGTATCAATCTCTTGCTGCGCCTGTGGACTAATCCCCAGCGAGAGGCACGACCAAGCTCCCACATAGGGATCATTCTCTCTAAAGAAGAATGCTAACTTCGGGCTATCAAAAGCGATCGTTCGCTCAGCACGAATGACATGCTCCAGAGTATTCCTCGAATTGTCTTCAGCAAAAAGTCCCGATGGGATTTCGATACTTACGATAGGAGCTTCCGTCGTATTTAGGAAATCAACTAAAGCGACATAGCCACCAGAAAGAGTGGTCTGTAGGTCTGCACCAAACAGTCCATCAATGATCAGATCGCCAGATAATATACGTGGAGGAGCAAAGTCAGTAAAGATATCCTCCAAGCGGAATGTATCTGCTGAAAGCTGCTCACGTACAGCTTCACATTCGGGGGAGAGCTTACCACCTCGATAGAAGAGGTAAGCAAAGACTGCATATCCCTTGCGTGCAAGTAGCTGAGCTATACTCAAGGCATAAGCACCGCAACGCCCTGCACCAGCAAAGACGTAAATGGAGCGTCCCCCCAAAGCATAGTGACGCAGTAGCTCACGTTCGAAAGCTACCGCCGCACGCTCGATATGATCTCGAGCACTGAGACGGTCCAGCTGAGCAGCCTGCGCATAAAGAATATCAAGTTGCTTGCCTGAGTAGATCTTCTGCATATCGATAGAGAAGATTTATAGATATTCCTGACCGATACCTGCTGATAGCGTTAATCCATCGTGCCACGCACAATACCACGCTCCGATGCACGAACAAAGTCAAGAATAAGACTACGCTCATAGCTCTCGGGGATTTCTTCCTCGATGACTCGGAAGGCCTCGCTATTATTCAGCCCACGCTGGTAGAGAGTGCGATAGATATCATTGATGCGGAATATCTGTTCGTTAGTGAATCCTCTACGGCGAAGTCCAACGATGTTGATACCACAATAGACGATGGGGTCACGACCGATAAGCGTATAGGGAGGGATATCCTTGTTCACACGAGAGCCCCCTTGGATCATCACATGCTTGGAAATACGTACGAACTGATGCACCAGTGAACCACCGCTCAAGATGGCATAGTCATCGATTTCTACCTCACCAGCCAACTGGGTTGCATTCCCCAAGATAACGTGGTCGCCGAGAACAGTGTCATGAGCAACGTGCGAATAAGCCATCAGAAGGCAGTAGCTACCTACGACAGTCTTACCTCGCGAAGCAGTACCTCGATTGACCGTTACACATTCGCGCACCATCGTATGATCTCCGATGATAGCGAGACTTTCTTCCCCAACAAACTTCAGGTCTTGAGGAATACCTGCGATGACTGCACCTGGATGGATATGGCAGTGCTTGCCCAGACGCGCACCACTTTTGATGACAGCATGACTTTCAATGATACATCCTTCTCCTACCTCAGTATTCTCTTCGATGACAGCGAAGGGATGGACAACAACCCCTTCACCAATCTTAGCATCAGGATGAACGCTGGCCAGAGGACTTATATTAGTATGTGACATATACCTATTATTATATGCGCAAGTATAGAGCCACTCCCCTATCTAAGCAGGATAAAAGGAGTGCTCTATGGATGCACTATTTACTTATTCTTTGCGACCTGAGCCATAAACTCAGCTTCACAGACGAGCTTCTCACCAACAAAGGCAAGACCACGCATATTGGCCACCCCTCTACGGATCTCACCGAGGAGACGCAGCTTGAAGATCAATGTATCACCGGGAACGACCTTCTGACGGAATTTCACATTGTCGATCTTCATGAAGTAGGTCGAGTATTGCTCTGGATCTTCGATATTATGCAGTACGAGCAGACCACCTACCTGAGCCATAGCTTCGACTTGCAGGACACCGGGCATTACAGGCTCCTTAGGGAAATGCCCCTGGAAGAAGGGCTCATTCCCAGAGACGCTCTTAACGCCCACAATATAGTCGGTACCGATCTCGATGATCTTATCGACCATCAAGAAGGGATAGCGGTGAGGAAGAAGTTCACGGATGCGGTTCACATCCAAGATGGGTGCTGCATTAGGGTCGTAGAGTGGAGCCTGAGCTTCATTGAGCTTGATATCCTTGCGAATCTTAGCTCCCATCTCGTTGTTAATCTTATGCCCTGGACAGTAAGCCAAGATACGCCCACGGATAGGACGACCAATAAGCGCTAAGTCACCAAGCACATCGAGGAGCTTATGACGCGCAGGTTCATTGGGGAAGATGATCGGCGCATTGTTAATGTAGCCGAGAGAGAGATCAGTACGGCGAGCGACCTTCATCAGATCACAGAGCTTATCGAGATCAGCCTGCTCCATAGCCTTGTCATAGATGACCAAAGCATTATCTAAGTCCCCCCCCTTAATGAGGTTGTTTGCTAAGAGCATCTCGACCTCACGGACAAAGACGAAGGTGCGACAAGCAGCGATTTCCTGGTCGAAGTCTGCAAGATCTTCCAGAGAGGCAAACTGGTTACTCAGTACTGGGGAGTCAAACGAGACGTGTACATCCACACCGAACTTGCTATCTGGTAGCAAGACGATGCGCGAACGGCCATCAGCCGATACGACCTCTTGACGATGCTTGACGATATAGTATTCTACAGGTAGCTCCTGCTCTTCAAGGCCCACCGAATCGATGCCTTCCACATAGAAGCGAGCACTCCCATCGAGAATAGGGAACTCAGGCGCATTTACCTCAATGAAGCAGTTATCAACTCCCTTGGCATAAAGCGCTGCCATAGCGTGCTCGACGGTGCTGACCGAAGCCTCACCTTTCACCAAGACGGTACCGCGCTCTGTTCCCTTTACGAACTCCGATAAAGCGGGGATTTCTGGAGTTCCCTCCAGATCCACACGACGAACTATGCGCCCCGTACCAGCAGGTGCAGGGAGTATCGTGAGCTGGATATCAAGTCCTGTATGTAAGCCCTTTCCAGAGAGGGTAAAAGGTGCTTTTAATGTCTTTTGTTTATTCATTATGCTCGTGCTCTTTATACTATACTAATTGTTCTTTGAGTGCTGCAAGCTCCTTCTCCAGAGCCTGCAGACGGCGATACATATCAGGGAGCTTAGGCTGAATGACGAAGTTACGCATCGCCTCACGCAGTGGCATCCCAGGTGATCCCATCAGTGTTGCTCCTTCAGGAACATTGCTGATAACCCCAGTCTGCCCCCCCATCTCAACACGATCACCAATCGTGATATGTCCACCAATACCGACTTGACCGCCAAAGCGACACCAAGATCCAATACTGGAAGAACCAGCTAAACCGACCTGTGAAGCCATCACGGTATGTTCACCGACCTGACAGTTGTGAGCAATCTGAATGAGGTTATCCAGCTTAACCCCGCGACGAATGATGGTATTGTCCATCACAGCACGGTCAATGCAGGTATTAGCCCCTATCTCTACATCATCTTCGACCACGACTCCCCCAAGCTGAGGAATCTTGCGGTATCCTTCTGCTTCGGGAGCAAATCCGAAGCCATCGGCTCCAAGGACTGCACCTGCATGAATGATACAGCGTGCTCCGATCGTCACCCCGTGGTAAAGCGTCACGTGGGGATAGACAATCGTTTCTTCTCCCAGCGTGACACCACGACCGATGTAAGCAAAGGGATGGATTTGGCATCCACGAGCGATCTTAGCACCAGCTTCGATGAAGGCAAAGGGGGCTATATATACCTCATCTCCCAGCTCGACATCAGCAGCGATATCAGCTTTTTCTGAGACTCCGTGCAAGCGAGGTGCACTCTGCTGCTCGACCAGCTGCATCAACTGAGCCAAGGCTGCATAAGGATCATCCACACGGATAAGCGTTGAAGAGACTGGCTGCTTCGGAGCAAAGTCACTTGCGACCAAGAGGATCGAAGCCTTGGTAGTATAGGCAAAAGACTCGTACTTGGGATTAGCTAAGAAGGCCAGATCTCCTGGCTGTGCCGACTCTATCTTTCCAAAGTTCGAGACAAGCACCGCTGGATCTCCATCTATGATGCCAGAGATGATAGGAGCTATTTGTGAGGCACTAAACTGCATATAATCGATATTTCAACCACGAACTAAGCTTCGATCAGCTTATTCTTAATAAGAATATCTGCCATCTGACGGCGCAGGCTTTCTGCTTCTGCTGCCGCTGCATTGGCAAAGGCCTCAGTATTATCGGCATAAATGATACTACGTGAAGCATTGACAAGGAGACCACACTGACTATTCAGTCCGAAGCGTGCGACATCTTCAAGGCTTCCGTTCTGCGAACCTACACCTGGTACCAACAGGAACGCATTGGGGACAATGGCACGGACACGCTCCAGCATATCCGCCTTGGTAGCACCGACGACATACATCAGTTGATCGCTACTCCCCCACTCCTTACTGGTACGCAAGACACGCTCAAAGAGGGCTTCTTCACCACCTTCCACAGGGAGCATCTGGAAGTCTGCAGCTCCAGCATTCGAGGTCAGAGCCAAAAGAATGACCCAGCGACCAGCATACTTGAGGAAGGGCAAGACACTATCACTACCCATATAAGGAGCTACGGTGAGGGCATCTACCTTAAGATGCTCAAAGAAGCTACGCGCATACATATCGCTCGTATTCCCAATATCTCCGCGCTTAGCATCAGCAATGATGAACTGATCTGGATACTCCGACTGGATATAGGCAACGGTCTTTTCAAAAGCCTGCAAGCCAAAGGAGCCCATACTTTCGTAGAAGGCTAAGTTGGGTTTGTAGGCCACACAGAGGTGTGCCGTAGCATCGATGATTCGCTTATTGAAGGCGAAAATAGGGTCATCCTCGTCCAGCAGGAACTGGGGTATCTTACGGACATCCGTATCCAGCCCGACGCAGAGGAAGGATTTCTTCCTCTTGATATTCTCAAATAGTTCGTCTCTTGTCATAATCTCTGTATGTTAGGTAGTTAGAAGTAAGGAGGAATGCCCCTCCGTTCCCATATATGGTAGGGGTTAGAGGGCTGCTTCCTTCATTCGCTCGATATTCTCAGCGATGATAAGTTCGTCGATAATTGGTTGGATCTCTCCAGACATAATAGCGGAGAGATTGTAAAGCGTAAGGTTGATACGGTGATCAGTCACACGCCCCTGAGGATAGTTGTAGGTACGGATCTTCGCCGAGCGGTCACCTGTAGAGACCATCGTTTTACGGCGTGCAGCGATCTCTTCATTGTGCTTGGTGAGCTCAATATCATAGAGCTTGGTACGGAGCATCTGCATCGCCAGCTCTCGGTTTGCCAGCTGCGTACGGGCCTGCTGACAGACCACGACAATACCCGTAGGCTTGTGCGTCAGCTGCACCTTGGTCTCGACCTTGTTGACGTTCTGCCCACCAGCACCTCCAGAGCGAGCCGTCTGCATCTCAATATCTGCTGGATTGAGGACGACATCAACTTCTTCGGCCTCAGGAAGAACTGCCACCGAGGCTGCTGAAGTATGCACACGCCCCTGCGTCTCGGTCTCAGGCACACGCTGAACACGGTGAACGCCACTCTCATACTTAAGGATGCCATACACGCCATCCCCCGTGACCGTGAAGATGATTTCCTTGTAGCCCCCGGCTGTACCTTCACTCATGCTGGTGACCTCCGTAGTCCAGCCACGACCTTCACAGTAGCGTACATACATCTTATAGAGATCACCAGCGAAGAGAGCTGCCTCATCTCCGCCCGTACCTCCACGGATTTCCATGACGACATTCTTCGCATCTTCGGGATCAGCAGGGATGAGGAGCAACTTGATTTCCTCCTCGAGCGAAGGGATACGTTGCTCAGCTTCCTGCATCATCTCGCGTGCCATCGCACGGAGCTCAGGATCGCTCTCCGCCTCAAGAGTATCACGCCCCTCTTGGATATTTCCAAGGAGATTGCGGTACTCCTTACCCTTATCCAAGATACGCTCCAGGTCACGATACTCTTTACTGAGCTTCATGAAGCGCTTCTGGTCTGCGATAATATCAGGAGCGGTGATGAGTGAAGTAATCTCTTGGAAACGTATTTCCAAGCCTTCGATGCGGCTAAGCAAGTCGTTGTCCGTTGCCATGTAGGTCTATTGAAGTAGTATTTATTCGTAGTTGAGCACTCCGTAAGGGGAGTGAATGGTGAGATGATTCTTCTCTGCGGCTTCTACACGCCCGATGATTTGCGCAGGCACCCCGAAGCTCTCAGAGATGGCGATGATACGAGTGGCATCCTCAGCGGAAACATAGAGCTCCATACGATGCCCCATGTTAAAGACCTTGTACATCTCAGCCCAAGGTGTACCGCTTTCCTTCTGAATCAGCTCAAAGAGCGGAGGGATAGCGAACATATTATCCTTGATGACATGCTTTCCTTCGACAAAGTGAAGGACTTTAGTCTGAGCACCACCAGAGCAATGTACCATCCCGTGGATCTTAGGACGAAGTTCATCAAGGATGGCCTTGATAATCGGAGCATAGGTACGTGTCGGTGAGAGGATCAAGCGACCTGCATCCAGAGGAGTCCCAGCGATGGGTTCGGTAAGACCTTTTGAGCCACTATACACCAGCTCATCGGGGGTAGCAGCATCGTAGCTCTCGGGGTAGCGAGTGGAGAGCGCATGCTCCAGCACATCGTGACGAGCTGAGGTCAAGCCATTACTACCCATCCCACCATTATAAGACGTTTCGTAGGTAGCCTGTCCGAAGGAAGCCAAACCTACGATGACGTCACCGGCCTGGATACGTGCATTGTCTATGACATCACTACGCTTCATACGGCAGGTGACCGTGCTATCTACAATAATGGTACGTACCAGATCACCGACATCAGCGGTTTCCCCTCCAGTTGCATAGACACCTATACCCTGAGCTCGTAGCTCTGCAAGAAGCTCTTCTGTACCATTAATAATAGCGGCGATAACCTCCCCTGGGATCAAGTGCTTATTACGCCCAATGGTCGAAGAAACCAGGATGCCATTGACAGCTCCTACACAGAGTAAGTCATCGATATTCATAATCAGGGCATCCTGAGCTATCCCCTTCCAGACAGAGAGATCTCCAGTCTCACGCCAATAGATATAGGCCAGCGAAGACTTCGTGCCTGCTCCATCAGCGTGCATGATGTTGCAGTAGGCTTCATCACCACCCAAGATATCGGGGATGATCTTACAGAAAGCCTTTGGATAAATCCCTTTGTCTACATTGCGTATGGCGGCGTGTACATCCTCCTTAGAGGCCGATACGCCACGCTGCATATAGCGTTCGTTCATAAGTTTAGTGTAGTCGAATGCTCAACGAGCGTTAGCGAAGGCGGAGCACATCCCCTTCTTCTGGGGCGTAATCAGCATCCTTATTATTGAGTTTGTAGAGTTGATCGAGTCGAATGCCATAGCGCTGAGAGATCTCATGCATCGAATCCCCCACACGGACGGTATAGGTCGAATAGCGAGCTGAAGCCTCCTTATTCTTAGGCTCCAAGTAGATGACATCGCCTTCATTCAGAGGATAATCCAGAGGAGTATCATTGTATTTCGCCAACTTCTTAGCTGAGATACCCATATCAGCAGCGATACGCTCATAGGTGTCATTCTGGTCAGCCAAGACGTACAAGAGACCATAGCTAATGTATGAGGGGCGCATCGGACGGTCATAAGTACGTTCCGATTCGACAGAGCGACGTACAGATGTAGCCCGACCACCATACCACGTAGGATATTCGCCACGGTCAAAGGTATAGAGTTCGTAGTCTTCGATGACCTTGATCAGCATATTAGCATACCCTTTGTTCGTCGCATAGCCACAGAGTTGCAAGCCCTTGGCCCAACCACGATAGTCGTCATAGCGCAGAGCAAAGAGTCGCTGATAGCGACGTGCCTTAAGGAACATCGAGTGGTCATCGTAGCTATCCTTAGCTGAAGGGTAACTACGGAAGCAATCGTTGGGATTGTCATCCTGGCGATAAGTACGCTTCCCTGTCCAAGTAGAGTGGCACTTGATGCCGAAGTGATTATTGTGATCACGTGCTAAGGTGCTCGTCCCAGCCCCAGTCTCTATCAGTCCTTGAGCTAAGGTGATACTCGCTGGAATAGCATGCCTATCCATCTGACGTCTCGCCTCGCCCTCGTAGGTACGGATATAATCCATAAAAGTGGGCTTGCGAAGTGCCTGAGCAAAGGAGTCGAGATGATACACGAGTAGCAAAGCTACAAGGGCAAAGCGTAATCGATATCTAATAGTAGGGCTGATTCTCATCATTATTGTATCACCTGTAGCCTTTCTTCAGCTATACAACGGCTACAAGTAGTGGCAAAGATACGAAATAATATAGGTATGCTTTTGATCGATCCGAATGATGAAATTAAACATCAGAGGATTGCGTCCCTCGCATCACTAAGCGTTTAAGTTATCTCTTCGGCATGAATATACTCCACAATTGACTCCCATTCATCGGGATGAAACCAATGTATCTCAGGATTCCGTCGCCACCAAGAGAGTTGCTTGCGAGCGTAATGGCGGCTATTGCGTTGGATGAGGCGTACCGCCTCGGATAGGTCAATCGCTCCATCAAAATAGGAGAAAAGCTCCTTATACCCCACCGTATTAAGAGCATTGAGACTACGAAGTGGGTAGGCTTGGCGAGCCTCCTCTACCATGCCAGCCTCGAGCATCAGCTCAACACGCCGATCAATACGCTCATAGAGTTCCTCCCTATCACGAGTCAATCCCACCTGCACGATGCGGAAGGAGCGAGCTTTCCGCTGTCCTGTATGGAAGGAAGAGAAGGGACGCCCCGTAGTCAAGCACACCTCATAGCCGTGAAGCACACGCTTATAGTTCTTCGGGTCAACGCTCCGATAATAGGCTGGATCCAAGAGACGCAACTCCGCAAGAATACCCTCCAGACCTTCGCTCTCATAGCGAGACCAAACAGCTGATCGGACCTCCTCGGGTACATCAGGGATACTATCAATTCCCTTTGTGATGGCATCAACATACATCATCGAGCCACCAGAGAGGAGGACCGTAGCAGATGGACTTTCGTCAAAGAGCTGTGGAAGGAGCTCCAAAACTTCAGACTCAAAAGCAGCAGCACTATAGGGCTCACTCACCGACCTCGTCCCTACAAAGTAATGAGGCACAGCAGCCTGCTCCTCTACGGAGGGGGCTGCTGTGCCAATAGGGATCTCACGGAAGATCTGCCGAGAGTCCGCTGAGATAATACTGCACCCGAAGTACTGCGCTAGGCGAATACTCAGTGCCGTCTTGCCTACCCCAGTGGGACCAACAAGCACTATAAGAGTGGGAAGATTCGCCTGCTGCTTAGTAGAGGCTCTCTGCATCAGCGATGTCGAAGCCTTCGAGGTCGATGTCACCTTCGTCTACAGACTCATCGGAGAAGAGATCATCATCCCACGCATCACCCGAGGCAGGAGTAGCTAAGCGCGAGGCCGCTACTTCTATGCTCTCCAGCTGCTTCGGAGCCTTCCCTTCAGCCTTGGTGACAACGGGCTTATCGAGGCTCTTGCCTGGGATGAGCTCAGCTAACTCAATAAAGAAGCCACGCTCGCTAAGCATGTCAAATACGAAGAAAAGATGCTGTCCCTTATGCTCCAGCAGATCTTCCAGGCGCGTGTCTGCCATCAGATAGCTATCTTCATCCGAAGAAGCGCCCATATCCATCATCGTCACTTCCTGTTCCTTCTGCCACTCTTCATCACAGAGATAGAAGGTAGTCAACTCATCGTGCGCATAGCCCAGTGAGTCGAGGATGAAGTTATTCAGCTCAAGGAAAGTGGCTTCGGAATCAATCTGAAACTCTCTCTTGAAGAAGTCATTCTCATCGGAGAGCATTAGTAGGCGATATACCATAGGTCTAAGGGGGTAGGCTACTTCGTTGGGGTAACAAGGTTGAGATAAAGCTCATTGAGCTGCTCCTGATCGATCAGCGAAGGAGCATCAATCATCACATCACGACCAGCATTATTCTTGGGGAAGGCAATGCAGTCACGTATGCTATCCAGACCTGCGAAGAGCGAGACAAAGCGGTCTAAGCCATAGGCCAGACCACCGTGAGGAGGCGCACCATACTTGAAGGCGTTCATCAAGAAGCCGAACTGCTCTTGTGCCTTCTCGGGCGTAAAGCCTAAGAGGTCAAACATACGAGCCTGTAGCTTGCTATCGTGGATACGTATTGAGCCACCACCAACTTCTACCCCATTGATGACCATGTCGTAGGCATTAGCACGCACAGCTCCTGGATCCGTCTCTAAGAGTGGAATATCCTCAGGCTTGGGAGAAGTGAAGGGATGGTGCATCGCATAGAAGCGCTGTGTCTCTTCGTCCCACTCAAAGAGTGGGAAGTCCACTACCCAGAGGCAAGAGAACTTACTCTTATCACGCAGACCGAGCTGACCGGCGACTTCAAGACGAAGCTCACAGAGTTGCTTGCGTACCTTCATCGCATCATCACCCGAGAGGATAAGAATGAGGTCACCAGGCTTAGCCTGCATCGTACGAGCCAGCTCTTGCAGCGTTTCCTGCGAGTAGAACTTATCGACACTACTCTTCACAGTACCATCAGCCTCAACACGTGCGTAGACCATACCCTTAGCTCCCACCTGTGGACGCTTGACAAAGTCGGTCAGCGCATCAAGCTGCTTGCGCGTATAGCTTGCGGCACCTTCGGCACAGATACCGCCGATATAGGTAGCATCATCGAAGACAGAGAAGCCGTGACCTAAAAGCACCTCCTTGAGCTCAACGAACTCCATACCGAAGCGCGTATCAGGCTTATCTGATCCATAGCACTTCATCGCTTCGTGCCAGCTCATACGAGGGAAGGGGATCTGAATATCGAGATCGAGGAGCTCCTTGAAGAGGAAGCGAGTCATCCCCTCAAAGATATTCAAGACATCTTCCTGCTCGACAAAGCTCATCTCACAGTCAATCTGCGTGAACTCGGGTTGGCGGTCTGCACGAAGGTCTTCATCACGGAAGCACTTGACGATCTGGAAATAGCGATCAAAACCACTGACCATCAGTAGCTGCTTGAAAGTCTGAGGGGACTGGGGAAGGGCGTAGAACTGATTCGGATTCATACGCGAAGGCACCACGAAGTCACGTGCTCCTTCAGGGGTAGACTTGATAAGTACAGGAGTCTCTACTTCAAGGAAGCCCTGACCATCGAGATAGCGACGTACCGCCAGAGCGAAGCGATGACGTAGCTCGAGGTTGGAGCGTACGCAGCCACGACGCAGATCGAGGTAACGGTACTTCATGCGCAGGTCATCCCCACCATCGGTATCATCCTCTATTGTAAAGGGAGGAACCTCGGCAGGATTGAGTACTCGCAGGGTCTTAACCGAGATCTCGACATCGCCCGTAGGGAGCTTAGGATTCTTATTCTCACGCTCAGTGACCTCACCCGTGATCTGGATGACGTACTCGCGACCGAGCTTCTCAGCCTCAGATACGAGGGTCTCCCCTACGTGAGCCTCATTGAAGACAAGCTGCGTAATACCATAGCGGTCACGCAGGTCGATAAAGGTCATCCCGCCCATACGGCGAGCCTTCTGAACCCAGCCAGCGAGCGTCACTTGCTCACCGACATTACTGAGACGCAGAGCGCCACAGGTAGTAGTGCGATACATATATTATTATTCCTTGACCGGCAGTCAGCCCGCAGGCTTACCTACCGTGTGATAAGTGCTTGTTCTCTCTACAAAAATACAAAGATTACGTAGGATTTGCAGAGCCTTGTCATAATAAATCCCTGATAGCCTCCATAAGAACAAAGACACACAAAGCATAGAGCTTGAGAAGAAGCAGCCCTGATCACAAGCACTATGCATCGTAGGCAAGGAATGACGAGCTAAGGAGATCGCCAAGCATAAAGGCTAAAACTAGCTATCTCGTCCTACATATATAAATACATATAAAAGCGAAGTGAGGAGAAGCAAATCTGCTTCTCCTCACTTCTCATTTAGTCGGGATGACTGGATTCGAACCAGCGACCACTCGCCCCCCAGACGAGTACTCTAACCGGACTGAGCTACATCCCGAGTGCTCTTGGGACACACAGCACTGAGCTTTATCCCTTTTGCGGTGCAAAGATAAGGAGAAGGTCGTTAACTACCAAATGTCTCACGAAGAAAGTCCAGCCCCTCCTTGATAACACCCTCATCAGCAAGCTCTACAGACTGTATATCTCCAGGTGCTACGACCCCCATGATGGTGATCGTTCCAGCCGCATTCTTCTTGTCACATCGCATCAGACGTAGGAGTTCTGGATAATCCTTGCAGGTGAAGAAGAAGGGGGAATAGAGGTCACGCGCCAAGGTCATAAGCTGGCGAATATACTCCTTGTTCCCTCCTATCTGGCGCATCGTGATATAGCTCTCTATGATTAAGCCTAAGACAACAGCCTCACCGTGTGGGAGCGTACGGCGATATTCATTCTGACGAGCATAGGCCTCCAAGGCATGCCCCACCGTGTGGCCTATATTCAGGATACGGCGCAGCCCCTGCTCCTTCGGGTCAGCCTCGACTACCGAAGTCTTGTAGGCAATGCTTTTCTCGATGAGTAGCTGCCACTCTTCATCCATGAGACCGACAGGGTCACCTATGCGACAGACTTCTCGCCAAGCATCTCCTCCCATCAGGGTGGCATGCTTAATTACCTCCCCGTAGCCTGAGAGCAATTCTTCTAGCGGAAGCGTGCGAAGGAAGTCAATATCCACGATGACTTCTCGTGCGGGATGGAATGAGCCAATAAGGTTTTTCACCCCTAAGAAGTCAATGGCCGTCTTCCCTCCTACTGAGGCATCGACCATCGAGAGCAAGGTCGTAGGCACATAGACCGTCTCGATACCACGCATATAGGTCGAGCCAGCAAAGCCACCTAAATCCAAAAGAGCTCCCCCTCCAATGAGGACGAGGGTACTACGACGTGTTGCCCCTTCTTCACTGAGCCAAGTCCAGAGAAGCCCCAGAGATTCAGTCGTCTTACACGACTCTCCCCCTCGAAGCGTACGAATAACAGCTTGGGGAAGCACCTCCGGTAAGAGGGCGAACAAGTCGGAATGTAGCTCTGCGACTTGCGCCTCCACAACAATAAAAACTCGCTCGCGAACCTTCCCCTCGAGGAGAGAAGGAAGCTCGCGAGCGAGTATCTGTGTACCGATAATCATCCGTACAATATACTATTGAGTAGGCTAAGCCTTCAGCTCCATCGTGGTGAGAAGCTCTTCGACAGCAGCGTTAAGTCCATCGGGATTCTTACCACCGGCTGTAGCGAAGTGAGGCTGACCACCGCCACCACCTTGGATATGCTTTGCTGCCGTACGTAGAAGTTGTGAAGCATTCCAGCTACGGCCATCGACCAGATCCTTGCTGATCATCAGAGTAAGGCTGGGCTTATTCGTGCCTGGATCAACACAAGCTCCGATGAAGACGAAGGACTCATTCAGCTCTCCTGCGATCTGGAAAGCGACATCCTTGATCATATCTGCAGGAGCATCCTTCTGCACCAAGAAAAGGCGAACACCGCTAACTTCGACACGCTGGGCCAAGAGCTGACGCTTCTTCTCTGCTATTTGTTCGCGCACATACTCCCCGACTTGCTTGCCGAGCTCAGCGTTCTCTTCGAGCATCTTACGAATAGCCGTCATCAGCTGTGGGCTATTATTGAAGAGTTGGCGAATGCTATCGAGCATATCAGCCTGCTCGTAGAGGTAGTTCTCTGCGCCCTCTCCAGTGACAGCCTCTATTCGACGCACGCCTGCAGCTACAGAGGACTCACTCGTGATGCGAAGTGCACCGATTACCCCCGTAGAAGAGACGTGCGTACCGCCACAAAACTCAGTCGAAGTACCGAAGCGAATGACACGCACATGGTCTCCATATTTCTCACCGAAGAGCGCCATCGCCCCCATCTCACGAGCTTCGTCAATGGGCACATCACGATATTCCTGCAGGGGAATGCAAGCACGAATACGCTCCGAGACCAGTCGCTCCACCGCACGAAGCTGCTCAGGCTCTACCTTAGCAAAGTGAGCAAAGTCAAAGCGCAGGACTTCATCCGAGACGAACGACCCCTTCTGCTCCACATGCGAACCGAGCACCTCACGAAGAGCCTCGTGCAGCAAGTGCGTGGCCGAGTGGTTAGCCTCGATACGATGACGACGCTTCTCATCGACTACGGCACGAAAGTCTCCCTCAAGCTCAGTAGGGAGCTTCTTCATCAGATGGATAGCGAGGTTGTTCTCACGCTTGGTATCAAAGACCTCATACTTCGTGCCATCAGCAGCGATGAGGAAGCCCTTATCACCGACCTGTCCACCCATCTCAGCATAGAAGGGTGTCTCGGAGAGGACTACTTGATAGAAGATGGTATTCTTCTGCTTCACCTCACGATAGCGCAGGATCTCTGTGCTACACTCCAGCATATCATAGCCGACGAAGCGAACGGAAGAGCCTTCACTGACTACCTGCCAGTCACCTGCATCTATAGCGGCAGCGTTGCGCGCACGCTCCTTCTGCTCCTGCATTGCCTTATCAAAGCCTGCTTCATCAACGCTAAGCCCCTGCTCTGTGAGTATAAGAGCTGTCAAGTCAAGTGGGAAGCCATAGGTATCATAAAGCACGAAGGCATCGTGTCCATCAAGGACTGCCTTACCAGCCTTCTTGGCTTCTTCGATCTGCTTATCCAAGAGGCGAATGCCCGTCTCCAGTGTACGTAGGAAGCTTTCTTCCTCCTCACGCATCACCTTAGCGATGAGATCACGACCAGCAATCAGCTCGGGATAAGCATCCCCCATCGTATCAATGAGGACTGGGAGCAAGCTGTACATAAAGGCTTCACGACGTCCTAGGAAGGTATAACCATAGCGGACAGCACGGCGCAGGATACGGCGGATGACGTAGCCCGCCTTTGCATTGGAGGGGAGCTGACCGTCAGTAATCGCAAAAGCAATGGTACGGATATGGTCGGCGATGACACGCATAGCGACATCCGACTTAGCATCCGATCCATATTCGATCCCAGTAAGGGTAGCGATCGCCTGAATCATCGGGGTGAAGATATCGGTATCATAGTTCGACGTCTTCCCCTGCATAGCCATACAGAGGCGCTCGAAGCCCATCCCGGTATCAATAACCTTATTGGGAAGCGGTTCAAGAGAACCATCAGCCTTGCGGTTGTACTGCATGAAGACCAGATTCCAAATCTCGATGACTTGCGGATGGCTTTGGTTGACCAACGTCAGCCCATCTACCGCCTTACGCTCTTCGTCTGAGCGGATATCGATATGAATCTCGGAGCAAGGACCACAAGGACCTTGGTCCCCCATTTCCCAGAAGTTGTCGTGCTTGTTCCCATTAATGATGCGCTCTGCGGGGAGGTGCTTTGCCCAAATAGAGGCAGCTTCATCATCACGATCAAGCCCTTCGGCAGGGGCTCCTTCGAAGACTGTCACGTAGAGACGTTCGGGAGAGAGATGCAGTACCTCAGTGAGATATTCCCAAGCCCAGTCTATTGCTTCGTGCTTGAAGTAATCCCCAAAGGACCAGTTACCAAGCATCTCAAACATCGTATGGTGGTAGGTATCATGCCCCACCTCTTCGAGGTCGTTATGCTTACCGCTGACGCGCAGACACTTCTGAGAGTCCGCCACACGGCTATGCTTGATCTCGGCATTACCGAGTATAATATCCTTGAACTGGTTCATCCCTGCGTTAGTGAACATCAGGGTGGGGTCACCCTTGACCACCATCGGAGCTGATGGTACGATGGTATGCCCCTTACTCTTGAAGAAAGACTTATATGACTCGCGAATCTCTTTAGAGGTCATTGTGTCGTTGTTACTATTGTGATACTTTATTCGTCCTGCAAAGGTACGTTAATTATAGGTAGTGTAGAAGTTCAATCCTCGTGGCATCTTGGCTTACATCCTACGATAACTCTATAATATATATACGATAACTCTATAATATATAATTGTACGCGCGCGAGAATAGCGATGCCCCAGTCTATCTGCAAGTAGATAAACTGGGGCATCGCTGTATAGGAAAAAGAAGGTCTTTCTTAACGCAGGTTCAAATCAAAGGCAACCTTATCATTCAACCAATTGCGCTGGGACTCATTAGATACCTTCTTGAGCTGCTCGTTGTAGTCTTTCAGCTGAAAGATAACACGGTAGGGACGACCTTTATACTGGGGGACTTGTAACCACAGAGCTCCCCAGACTTTACACGTGCCATAACCAACCCCAGCCCAAAAATCTCGAGCCAAAAAGCCGACCTCAATAGGACAACCTATGAGTGTCTCATCTTCGTTGTACGAGATCGGATAGAGATTGATCGTATGCGTCAGCTCCTTACCGCTCGAAGGAGCAATTTTTTTCTGTATCACCTGAGCCAGCTGACCAGCAGCGAGGTCAAGCACTTCTCCATAGTCTGCGCGGAGGCGACGCTGAGTCTCAGCCTCTGTAGGCTGGAGACGCTTTGACTGCGAAGCTTGATTGGGCACATCACAGCTATGAAGCATAAAGCCCAACAAGGCAAAGCTTAGCAGACTGAAGAGCAGTGAAGAATTAAATCGGCGTTTCATCTATATTACTTCTTCTTGAGATCAAAACTCAGTGTAGAGGTAGCAGCCCCATCCGTAGCCACTGCCTTTGTTACGTCATTGGCATAGTTAGGCATAAAGACTGCGGGGTAAGAGTCTGGACGATAGCTGAGATCGATGATCAGCTCACCACGCATCTCAAAGTCATACTTCGTATCGGAGATGAGGGCCTTACGTGCCTTCCAGCGAATCGTGAGCGATACGGAGACCTTATCCTTGGCTTCATCGTAGTGAATAGCCTTTTCGTCGTAGTTGAAGGTCACCTCATGACGCGTGTTAGGAGAGATAGCGTAGCTCTTTTTATCAGCGGCCTGCTTAGCTGCGATTCCTACCAAGTCATGCAGCTGCTTCTCGGTAGGACGTTCACCACGCTTTACTTCAGTCGTTTCACGCTTAGGCTCTTCATCACCCAAGCAGGAACTAAGGCTCGATGTAAGAGCGACTGAGAGAAGGGTGTAGAGACAGAGATTCTTTACGTTCATTGTTGTTTGGTTATGAATGAATAATGAATGGAATAGCTTTGATAGAGGGGGCAAGTACTAGCTCTAACGAAAAGAGAAAAGTACACGAAGACGACCTACTGCACCAAGATGCAGCAGGCAACTTATGTTATATATTTGTGGAGAGAGATAGTCCTTAGTATTGTGTGCTCCGCACACAATACCCCGTAGTACTACGGGGGGTCATCAAGCCTAATCGTGGCAAAGGAAAGGCATCCATCAGGAGCTATCAGATTAGAATTTGTTTCACTGCAAAGGTACAATATTTCTACTTGATATAGTTACTCACGATTGCGTATTCACACTGCACCCTACAATGACCCTACAATATATTACGATAACCCTACAAATAATTGTACGCGCGCGAGAAGCAAAGCGAGTATTATGGGGCAACTTCCCCTAAATCATAAGGCATATCTTACGCAATAAGAAGTTAGCTGTTCCTCCGACACATAGACCATTCACCCGACAGCCTCAGCCCAAAGCCTCGCAGAGAGGCACACGATGCACTACTGGTCGATGGTGCGACCTATACTGCTTCACGCTCGAAGCAGTATAGGTGGAAGGTACTAAGCACTACTGCTTTGCGCACGAAGCACTAGTGGTCGCACCGCCTCCCTGCGTAGAAATACGTTCCTTCATTCCAAGAAGTATCCCCATGAGCATATAGGCTACCCCTTCTCACTGGTAGGAAGTAAGGGGATCACACCTATTAGAGACTATTGTATCATACGGCACTCGCTTCGTTGTTTGCGACATTCGGGCGTGTCATTTACAGGAGTAAACTCCCTTCGTCCTCATTCTTAACGCCTTGCGATCACCGCATGCTGCAAAGTCAAGCAAAAGGACAGGCACAGCTTGTCCTTTTGGAGACCATTGAGCGGTCTCATTAAGCAATCCCTGCCACGCTCCGCTACTTCCCAGGATATCTGTGCCACTTTGGTTATCTTTGTCCTATTGCAAATAAGCACGATAGACAAAGCAATATACGCCCTATGAACCTCAAATATCGAATAGGCCTCGCCCTCGTTGCCGTCGCCTTCACCTTCGCATCCTGCTCCTCTTCCGCCAGCAAATCCTCCGTCCTCCAGCAGAGTGCCATCGGAAAGCCAGGAGAACTGATGCTCGTCATGGAGAAAGAATACTTCGAGTCGCCCATGGCTATGGAGCTTTACGACCTACTCGAAGAAGATGCTCCTGCCCTTCCCCAGAGCGAGCCTTCCCTGCGTATCTCGCGTGTCCCTACCCCATCTTTCCAAGGCTCTCTTCAGCTGGTGCGCAACGTCCTTTTGCTGGATATCGATCCACAGCGTTACTCCAAGGTCTCCCTCAAATACAGCTATGACGACTGGGCTAAGGGACAGGTCGTGGCACGTATGACCTCACCCAGCCCTGACTCTATACGCACCTACCTCAAGACGCAAGGTGAGGGACTGATGAACCTCTTCGTTCGTCATGAGCTCTTCCTCTATGGGGAAGTCATAGGAAAGACCTATAGTCAGAAGGCGACCGACCTCACCGATAGCCTCTTCGCCCACCGTATCAATGTCCCCGAGGACATTCGTAGCCAGCGCATCGGTAAGGACTTCCTCTGGATGTCCAACTCCTCCATGCGCTCCCGACATGACCTCCTCGTCTACACTTACCCCTACCACAGCCCCAAAGACATCAGCTTAGATGCTCTGGTCGTCAAGCGAGACTCCGTACTCAAGGCCAATATATCTGGAGAGTTCGAAGGCTCCTACCCCTGCACCGAGCAGAACTATGGTCTACTCTATCGCCGCGTACAGCTCCCCGACGAAGAGATGACACGTGCCGAACTCCGTGGTCTGTGGAAGATGGAGGGCGGTGCTATGATGGGTGGCCCCTTTGTCTGCCATGCTGTCGTCGACAAGAAGGCTGGTAAGGTCTATGTCTTCGAAGGCTTTGTTTATCGTCCCAACGAAGACAAGCTGCACCTGATCCGCATGATGGAGGCTGCACTCTACTCCTTCCGCCCCAGTTCCACAAAGACCTTCGATCCTGCCATCATCCTCAAGGCTCAGTACACAAAAGGATTCTAACCGATAAGCCACACAATGAGTACACGCAAGATTCGAGTAGCAATTACCCACGGTGACATCAATGGTATCGGCTATGAAGTCGTACTGAAGACCTTCGAAGACGAACGCATCTTTGAGCTCTTCACCCCCATCCTTTACGGATCTTCTCATGTAGCGACCTTCTGGAAAAAGCACCTGAATATAGAGCACGCCTCTTGGCACGTCATCCACCAAGCACAGGATGCAAAGGAGGGAATGCTCAATATCCTTGACTGCGCTCCCCAGTGCGAGAAGGTTGAGATCGGACAGCCTACCGAAGCTGCGGGTCGTGCTGCCTTCGAGGCTCTGGAGCGTGCGACCGCTGATATACGTATGGGACTTTGCGATGTCCTCGTCACCGCTCCCATCAACAAAGCAGTGATGCCTCGCGACCTCTTCCCCTTCAATGGGCATACCGACTACCTCGAATCGATCGCAGCACGCACCCCAGGCGAATCCCTGATGGTCTTAGCATCGGGGGATTGTCGGGTAGCCTTAGCGACCACACACATTCCACTACAAGCCGTCTCTTCGCACCTATCCAGCGAACTCATCCTCCGCAAGCTCCGCCTACTCGAAGCGGGTCTGCAGCGTGACTTCGGTATCATCAAGCCCCGCCTTGCTGTGCTTGCGCTTAACCCGCACGCCGGAGACAAGGGACTGATGGGGAGTGAAGAGGATACAATCATTCGCCCTGCTATTGACGAAGCCTTTGCTTCGGGAATAATTACCTTTGGCCCCTTCGCAGGGGACGGCTTCTGGGGAAGTGGGCGTGTAGACTCCTTCGATGGCATCTTAGCGATGTACCACGACCAAGGCTTAGCTCCCTTCAAAGCGCTCTATATGAATGAGGGAGTAAACATCACCCTTGGGCTAAGCTTCGTGCGTACTTCTCCCGACCATGGCACGGGCTACGACATAGCAGGCAAGAGGGTAGCAGATCCCACTTCGATGCGTGAAGCCATCTACAGTGCACTCGATATTTATCGCCATCGCCACCGCTATGACGAGGCGACACGCAATCCACTCCGCCGTCATTACCACAACCGTGGCCGTGATGACGAAAAGATCGACACGACAAGTAGCCCCGACGAATACTAACCCTTCCGCCCAGCCTCCTCCATGTCACTCAAGGTCTACACGGCATCTGCTGGGTCGGGGAAGACCCACGCACTCACTCGAGAGTTCCTGCGTCTGATGCTCAGCACAGACGATCCACGCCACTTCACCACTATTCAAGCGGTGACCTTCACCAAGAAGGCCACCGCTGAGATGAAAGGGCGTATCGTCGCAGAGCTCTCGACTCTCGTACATCGTCCTCAGGAGTCCCTCTTCACCGAGGAGCTGTGTAAGCTACTCAGCATATCGGAGCATGAGCTACAGGGACGTGCCCGAGCGACACTACACTCGCTACTCTTAGATTACTCGAACTTCCGTGTGCGCACCATCGACTCCTTCTTTCAGGAAGTCGTCCGCTCTTTCGCCTACGAGTTAGGTCGCTCGGGTGCTCTGCGCGTACAGATCGACTCAGACCAGATCCTTCGTCAGGCTGTCCTCGAAGTCTTAGCACGGCAAGACCACGAGGGAAGCGATAAGGACATAGAGGCATGGCTGAGAGAGATGACCACGGACTCCATCGAGGATGGGAAAAGCTACAGCATAGACGGCGAGCTGTGTAAGTTCGCCAAGCAGCTCGAAAGTGAAGCAGTCAAGCGACTTCGTTCGAAAAAAGACTTCCCCAGTCGAGCCAAAGTCAAAGAACTGCGCACAGCTGCTCAGGAGGTCATCACCACCCGTCAGCAGGAGCTGCTTGCCCGAGCAGATGAAGCCCTTCAAGCCCTCAAAGCCTCTCAAATTCCCATCGAGAAGCTGAGCAGTGGTACAGGTGGAGTCTTCGGAGCTGTATTCGCCTACAAGAAGACTCCTTCTCAGTTCTTTGACAAGCAGTACAATGCTTGGGGTATGAGAAGCCGACTCTGCGCCTTCCTCGATGCCTCGAGCGATGATGAGCAACTGGACAAGCTCATCGGCACGGACAAAGACAAAGACAAACGCCCTATTCGTGAGGAGATGCGCCCTCACCTCTCCAGCATACGAAGCGCACTCCACGCCTTCAGAGAGTACAATCTACAGCAGCTACCTCTCTATACCACGGCACTACAAATTTGCCAATATGCAGGACTCTATGGTATCCTCATCGACATAGATGATGTCCTCCAAGAGCTCAAGCGTGAGGGAAAGCTCATGCTTATCTCCGATGCACCTTCGCTCATCCAAGCACTGATCAAGGACAATAACGATGCTCCCTTCCTCTACGAGAAAATCGGAACACGTATCGAGCACCACATGATCGATGAGTTCCAGGATACGAGTCGCATGCAGTATGAGAACTTCGTGCCACTACTCCGTAATGCAGAGAGTCAGGGTAAAGACTGCCTCATCGTAGGGGATGCCAAGCAAAGTATCTACCGCTTCCGCAACTCCGATAGCACGCTGCTCACCACCCAGATATCCGATGACTTTGAGGAATCCATAGAGCCAACAAACCTATCTGACAACTGGCGTAGCGTGCCCGAAATCGTTGACTTCAACAACGCCCTTTACCCACTACTCTGCGCACAGATCCGCTCGCACTTTGATAAACTCTGGAGCAAAGTAGCAGGCTTCGGCTTCCCTGAGGGACAAGAAGAAGTAAAGAAGCAGCTCGACAAAGAGCTTAGCGAGCTCCTCAAAGCCTACGACGATGTACAGCAATCTACTCCAAAACCCAAGGAGAAGAAGGGATTAGGACAAGTCGTCTTACACCGCTATCCCCCGAAGGAAAAGGACAAAAAACAGGACAATCCTCCGACTGAAGCAGAACCAGAAGGTACTGATGAAGACAACGAGCAAATAGACTCAGGGGCTCTGACTCAGCTACCGATCGTGCTGGTCAACCTACTCAAGCGAGGGTATCGTTGCTCAGATATTGCGATTTTAACTCGCACGAAGAGCACAGCTGCCGCCATTGCTGAGGTCCTACTCAGCACTACAGAGGACAAGACCGAAGGCTACTCCCTACCCTTCATCACCGAAGAAGCCCTCCACGTCGATCGAGCCTACTCGGTACGCTTCATTATCGCTGTGCTCAGCTATCTGGCAGATACAAATATCACGCTCCGCTTAGCTGTCCTCCAAGAAGCCTACCAGCAACTACTCAGTTTCTCCCAGAGTAGTGGCACAGATCTCACAGAGGAGGACCTCCAATTCCTGCGGGATAGCGGCCGTCAAGGGCTCTACCAAGTGGTAGAAATCATCAATGCTCGCTTCGGTCACCTCTTCCCTACAAGCGAAGGTGCTTATCTGGTGAAGCTCCTCGACATGGTCTACAGCTGGGAGCAAGAAGAGACTGCGGACATCGCAAGCTTCCTACAGTACTGGCAGGATAAGGGTGCAAAGCTAAGCATCTCCAATGCTACAGCAGAGGATGCTATCACACTGATGACCATCCATAAATCCAAAGGATTAGGCTTCCCCGTCGTACTCTTACCCGACATCACGTGGGCACTGGACGAAAACTTAAAAGGGAACAAAGAGAATATCCTGTGGTGTCCCATCCCCGACATTGATGAGGTGAAAAGCCTCAGAGTCGCAAGAGTCACAAGCGTTCCTCTTAAGTATGCGAGCGTTCTCCAAATGAGCTACTTCGCCAAGCCTTACTTCGAGGAGAAGCTCAAGAACATGCTGGACTCGCTCAACCTTCTCTACGTAGCTACCACTCGCCCCAAGCAGGAGCTACACATCTGGATCAAGGAAGAGAAGCCAGCAGAGAAACAGGAAGAGGAGAAGGAAGAGGAGAAGGAAGAAGGAAAGGAGAAAGGAAAGAAGAAGGGAAAGAAGAAGGGGAAACAGCCTCAGAACGAGGGGAAGACCATCTCCACGATCGAAGACCTCTTCCTCGCCACTACCGAGGCAGGGGAAGTACTCTGTGACACCCTTCCCGCCATCCAGACGACGACGGAAGAGCCCATCGGTGAGAGTGCATCTGCTCCACGCAACGCCACGAAAGCCACCGAAGAAGAGGAAACGATTCCGCTTACAGTAGAAGGGCTTTACTCCTACCCAGTAGACAAGCGTCTTGCTATCCTACGCGAAGGGCTCGAGCACTTCTCCGAAGATAGCCAACGTGCCTATGGCCGTACCCTGCACCTCATCCTCTCCGAGATCAAGACTGCGAGCGATGTCGAGACCGCCATCCGTGAGGCAGAGCACCAAGGGTATATCAAGGCCAAGGATCTCGAAGGACTACGCCAGCGCCTTGATGTAGTGATGAAGCATCCTCAGACAGCACACTGGTTTGATGGCACTGGAGAGGTCTTCAATGAGCGTGCCATCATAGGCGGTCCACTCAAGACCAGTCGTCGCCCCGACCGTGTTATCTTCTATCCCAACGACGGACATATCGAGGTCATCGACTACAAGTCAGGGGAGGAACGCACTGCACACCACCGCCAGGTCCGCGAATATATGAGCCTTCTGCGTCAGATGGGCTACACAAATATCACAGGCTACCTCTGCTACTTCCGAGACGAAGCCCCTCTACTTCGAAGCGTCACAGAGTAGTTCCCCACTCCACTCACCAACAGAAGAAGCACCCCCACGGTCATCCCTAAGCAAGGGAGAACCGTGGGGGTACTTCTTCTATTGACTTGCGATGCAGACCTACCTGTACTACATTGCACGATGAACGGGGAGTGTCGTTAATTGGCTACGCTTAGCTTGAAGACCTCCTTCCCCACACGGACAATGAAGTATTGAGCCAATGGCAAAGGATAGTTCTCAGCAGACGTATGTATCTGATACCGCCCTAACAGCTTGCCTGTAACATCCCAAATCAGAACTGACTCTCCCGCTTTCGCACCTCGAACAAACAGACGACCAGACTCCACTCCTACCAATAAAGTAGGCGCAGGCTTTGGATCCTCCATCTTCGGTGGTATGGGTGGTTCGGGTGCAGGCTTTGGATCCTCCGTCTTCGGTGGTGAGGGTGGCTCGGGCGCAGGCTTCGGATCCTCCGTCTTCGGTGGTATGGGTGGCTCAGGCACAGGCTTCGGATCCTCCGTCTTCGGTGGCGTGGGTGGCTCGGGTGCAGGCTTCGGATCCTCCATCTTCGGTGGTGTGGGTGGTTCGGGTGCTGGCTTTGGATCCTCCGGCTTCGGTGGTGTGGGTGGTTCGGGTGCTGGCTTCACCGCAGGAGGGGTCGTGCGCTCGATGAACTGCACATAAGCCGCCTCCTCATCCTTCCACTTCGCCTGCCAGCGGCGTGTCGTCACCAGCCCCTCTGTTACCTCGGAATACTCACAAGGAAGATCAATGGCCTCGTGACGAGCCGCCACTGCTGGAGGTGCTGGCATAGGATCGTTTCCACCGATGCGTAGATAGTTGGACTCAGGGAGATTGACGAAGGTGATAGAGGACGGCTGCACCTGAATGCCTTCTATGTATCGCTCATCTTTGTAAAGCGGGTTATTTGGGCTTAGGCAATAAAGCCCTTCACCGATGACTTCGACACGGATCAGGCCCTTGCCTAAGGCACGTCCAGCGTACTGAAACGTTTTCTGTTCCACGAGGACTTGGGGTAGGACGACCTCACACTCGCCATCATTGGCGGTCGCTGGTGATAAGATATGGTTGTAAGTCTTTCCTTCATCTTCGGAGAAGAGGATGCGCACTTGGCTCTCCTTGGTGAAGAACTTCGAGTCAACATCCCAGCGCAAAGTCAGCTTCTCTCCAGCCTTGTACACTGGCTTGAAGGGAGAGGTAAGGCGGAATGGCTTATCGACTGGTACGACACGCACGGTCGTCACGAAGGTATCATAGAGTGGTGCGTGATGCTTCTTCATCGCTGTCTCCACATCGGGAGCATCGCTCACCGAGAGGAGGAACTGGTATTCTCCACGTGGAATCTTATCGGAGTTGGTGATGATGGTAGAGGCTCCGCTGTACACGACACCGAAGTCCAGACGTGGGTTACGCTGCGGTGGACGTGCTGGGAAGTGGGCTTCTTGCGTGGAGGAGAAGTTTGCCTGATTGCACGAATAATACAGCTCTTTCTGCTCTCTGTCAGTGGCTGGAATAGTGATCGAGAAGTAGGTTTGCTCAGGGACGATGTAGAGCGACTTAATCTTGCTACGGTCGATGACAGGTGCTGTGTTAGGTTCTTCCGAAGGGTGGCGCACGGGATGAAGAGCATCAGCTCCGTGGAGTGGCGCCTGCATCTGCTCCAGCGTGATGAGGCTGAGGAAGTCCGTCAAGTAGCCACCTCCATAGCTCATCACCGACTGCCCCATACCAGGCTCTGAGCCGATACCTTGCCCTACTTGATTCACTTTCGTGGCAAACGTATGGTAGCCCCCGAAGAGGTGACCTAACTCATGAGCAATCGTACCATAGTCTTGGTCACCGACCGTCGCACCGCCCTTGTCCGCTGTATTGATGTGCCCGATGTAGCCCAAGCCACGGAGGTCGGGGAAGTTCTTATCGTAGTTAAGTGCCACACCGACATCGTAGCTTTCGGGTCCGATATGCTCATTGATCAGCTTCGTTGCCTCCTGCACCTTCACTTGATAAGACGGCAACTTCGTGTCAATAAGACGATCATCATCAAGGACAACGAACTGTACGCCCAAGTCCCGCACGTAGATCTCATTGAGATAGGTCTCGAGGCCCGCAAGATAAAGACGTACTTGCTCGCGACTTTTATTGATGCGTGGGGACTCAAAGTCATCACGGGAGAAGAGGACGGCTAAGCGGTACTTGCGGTAGATGCCATCAGAGAGCCCCGAGGCTGGATGTGCAGAGGTCGACGCAGAGGGCTGTGTCGGCATCATCGAGCGAAGCTGAGGTGTCCGCACCCCACAAGAGCGGTGAGACCGCTGCGGGTCACGATGCCAGCTCAGGGAACCTAACGCATCTGTCATCAGCTGATAGCGGTCCCCTTGGTAGGTGATACTTCCAAAGAATCGCCCAGATTGATCAATGGAGAGCGATGCGATACGTACACCTGAACTATATCCGCCGAAGGTGCGTATTCCTCGGTCGGCAAAGGAGTTCGGCAGTTCCTTCCAGATGAGCGGATCAGGTAGCGATACCGGAAGTGGCAACATCCATTCGGTCGTAGGGCGATGGAGTAGCTCCCGTAGTGCATGCTCCGTCATCAGCGATACGCTCGTCTGACTATGCAAGTGTGTCGAGAGAAGAGGAAGAGCAAGGATAAGAAGGAGTGTGAGGCTACGCTTCATAGAGCTAAGAATAAAGTAAAGCAGAGGACTCCACGTACTATACAGTCGCTGGAGAGCCCTCTGCTTTCATATAAGTTAAGACAATCTATCGGGGATTGTTGCCGTGGTTATTTAGCTATAACAAGGTAGTAGTTCTTCTTACCTCTCTGTACTAAGAGATAGCGATCTGCGATGAGATGCTCCGTAGAGATGAGGTCATCAGTGCTCGTGAGCTTCTCCTTGTTAAGGCTGACACCACCAGCTGCGATGAGCTTACGCAGTTCGCCCTTCGAGGGGAAGACAGCAGCATCTTCGGTGAGAAGGTCGATGACCTTGATACCCCCTTGGAGCTTATCCTTCGCCACTTCGAACTGAGGTACTCCCTCGAAGACGGAGAGCAGTGTAGCTTCGTCCAGCGACTGGAGCTGCTCGTGCGTGCCTTGTCCGAAGAGAATTGCTGAGGCCGCCACCGCAGCATCATAGCTTTCACGTCCGTGGACTAAGACGGTGATCTCCTCAGCCAGACGCTTCTGCAGAGCGCGCTCGTGAGGAGCGGCAGCCTGCTGGGCTTCGAGCGAAGCAATCTCTTCCTGCGTCAGCGTGGTGAAGATCTTGATGTAGCGAGCAGCATCGGCATCGTTGACGTTGAGCCAGAACTGGTAGAAGGCATAGGAGCTAGTGCGCGCTGGGTCAAGCCACACATTGCCACTCTCGGTCTTACCAAACTTCCCGCCATCGGCCTTGGTAATCAGGGGACAAACCAGAGCATAGGCCTCGCCAGCATCCATACGGCGGATGAGCTCCGTCCCGGTGGTGATGTTGCCCCACTGATCAGATCCTCCCATCTGCAGACGGCAGCCGTAGTGGCGATAGAGATACAGATAATCGTAGCCCTGCAGGAGCTGGTAGCTAAATTCAGTGAAGGACATACCGTTAGAGTTCTCGCCGTTGAGGCGCTTCTTCACCGAGTCCTTAGCCATCATATAGTTGACGGTGATGTGCTTACCGATATCACGGATAAAGCCCAGGAAGCTGTAGTCCTTCATCCAGTCGTAGTTGTTCACCAGCACAGCAGCATTAGGCGCATCACTATCGAAGTCAAGGAACTTCGACAGCTGCTTCTTGATGCAGGCTTGGTTGTGGCGGAGCGTCTCTTCGTCCAAGAGGTTACGCTCAGCTGACTTCATCGAGGGGTCACCGATCATACCCGTAGCTCCACCGATGAGCGCAATAGGGCGGTGGCCAGCCAGCTGCAGGTGGCGTAGCATCATCACACCGACGAGGTGGCCGATGTGCAGGGAGTCCGCCGTAGGGTCAATGCCCAGATAAGCAGAAGTTTGCTCCTTCTGTAGCTGCTCCTCAGTGCCTGGGAACATATCGTGGATCATCCCACGCCAGCGCAGCTCTTCAATAAAGTTGATCATTGTTCTTCGCTAAAAAGAGGTGATTATCTGTGTATAAAGTGGTACAAAGATAGCTAAAGCCCACCAGCTATCCCCCCACCGAAAAGTCGGAGAGCAAATAAAATCAGCTCACTGCCCCCCTACTCGATAGAAACATGCTCCGTAGAGGCGTTCCCATTTTTCAAGATCATCCCTAAGAGACCTCGGCAAGAGGGAGAGTGCACCACTACTTGTGGTGTACTGAAAAAAGTTGACAGTAGGACGGGTACAAATCACACTTATATG
>CAURNJ010000010.1:0-119362 GCA_963526345.1 uncultured Porphyromonadaceae bacterium | reverse complement strand
GGGTCTTCCCCCCCCTGCGGCGCGCCCGGGGGCGCTGTTGGGGGGGGTGGGGGGGCCCTTTTGGGGGCGGGGGCCAAACAACTTGGCCGCCCCCCCCCCCCCACTACTGCTTTGCACTACCCTCCTCGGCGGAGCACTCTACCCTACCCTACACAGCATATCGACCTGCATAGGAAGAAGGAAGAGCAACGAAAGCCAAACGACACAGCCTTCTCTCCGAGCCAAAAACTGAAAGAAAACGAGATGAAGAGCTGGATACCTTAATTCCGAGAATACCTCTCACTCCCTCGCCGCCTTAGCGGTAAATCAATTCGTGGAAGGCGGAGCGGTCAAAGAGATCTACCGCCACCTCGTGGAGCAAGGCTGGCGTGAGCTCCGAGAGCCGACGCTGCAGCTCCTCATCCGACTCAAACCGTCCTGTGTGCAAGAAGCTCTTCCCCATAGACAGAAAATGCTGCTCCTTCTGTTCGGCTGCCAAGATGAGCTGCCCCTGTGTCTGACGTAAGGCCTGCTCTAAGGCGCGTGGAGTAAGTCCTTCGGTGACCAAACGCTCCAGCTCGGCATAAACCAGCTCAATGGCTTCGGCCTCTGCACGGTGCGAAGAGCCGAAGTAGATGGCGAAGAGCCCCGCATCGGTGTAGGGCGTATAGTTGCACTCCACATGGTAGACCAGCCCACGCTCCTCACGTAGACGCATATTCAGACGGGCATTCATTCCACTCCCACCAAGGATATTTGCCAAGAGGCTCAGCGCAAGCCGTCGCGAATCATAGAGCGAATAAGCCGCACGCCCTAAGAGCACGTGGCTCTGTGCCGTATCACGCCGCCTAACGACACGGCGTGCTTCCTTCACCTTCGCCAGGGGGAGAGGAAAAGCATTTGAGCTACTGGCTTCCGACAGGAGGGGAACGGCTTCTCCACCGAAGGCACGCTCAGCAGCTACAATCAAGGCATCCATATCTAATACCCCACGAGCGAAGAGCACCATACGCTCAGGTCGGTAATGACGCTGGTAGAAGCGACGCTGCGCCTCCACCGTGATGCGCCCCACCGAAGCCTCAGTCCCTAAGATGGCGTGCCCGAGGCTATGGGGACGGAAGACCTGGTCTTCGAACTCATCAAAGATCAGCTCCGAAGGGCTGTCTTCGTACGAATGAATCTCATCGAGGATCACTTCCTGCTCCTTTGCCCACTCTTCCTGTGGGAAGGTGCTATGCGTGGCGATGTCCAAAAGGGTATGCAGGGAGCGTGCTGCGTAGCGTGAGGGAGCGATGGCATAGAGCATCGTCTCCTCCTTAGTCGTATAAGCATTGAGTTCCGCCCCCACCGACTCCATTCGCTCGATGAGCTGCGTGGCAGAGCGCAGGCGCGTCCCCTTGAAGAGCATATGCTCGATACTATGTGCCAGTCCGTGCCAGCGCAGTCCTTCGTCCCGAGCTCCCACACGCACGCTGATTCCTACATAGCTGACGGCAGCCTCTGGCTCGACCGAAGCGATGATCCTTAGCCCACAGGGCAGCGTATGCATCACACAATGAGTCATCTTCTTAAAGTTATTTCGTTAGTCTGAGCAAAGGTATAGCGTCTTGCACACATCGGCACAATGCCCCTACCTACGGCATATTCAGAGCCTTATACAGGTAAATTAATTATATCCTTCTTCTTTTGAGCAATAATAACTACATTTGGAGCATAGTAAAGGGCATTTGTACGCATTTATTAGGTTCGCCTCTCACCGGCAGCGTCACTAACGTACCCTGCTTGGCGGACATATCGCAAGACAAATACGTTTCACAAAGAGGTATGAAAAACATCCTTATCATCGGCTCCACGGGGCAGATCGGCACGGAACTCGCACTGACACTCCGCCGTCTCTATCCCGTAGTCGTGGCAGGGTACATCCCTGCAGCCCCCCCCAAGGCCGAGCTCCTCGAGAGCGGTCCCTGCGAAGTGGTCGACATTACCAACCCACAGCAGATCAGCGAACTGGTGCATCGCTACAAGATCGACACCATCTTTAACCTAGCAGCCCTGCTGAGTGCCGTAGCAGAAGTCAAGCCCCAGCTGGCTTGGCACATCGGTGTAGGAGGTCTCTTCAATGTACTTGAAGTAGCACGCGAGACGGGCTGTGCGGTCTTCACCCCCAGCTCCATCGGCTCCTTCGGCCCTGAGACCCCACACGACTTGACCCCCCAAGATACCATCCAGCGTCCTAAGACGATGTACGGTGTGACCAAGGTCACGGGCGAACTCCTCAGCGACTACTACCACAAGCGCTTCGGTGTCGACACACGCTCCGTCCGCTTCCCTGGCCTTATATCTAATGTAGCCCCTCCAGGAGGTGGCACCACGGACTACGCCGTAGACATCTACTATGCGGCCGTCCGCGATGGGCGCTTCGCTTGTCCCCTGCGCCCAGGCACCTATATGGATATGATGTATATGCCCGATGCGCTACGTGCCTGCGTCGAACTGATGGAAGCCGACCCATCGAGACTTATTCACCGCAATTCCTTCAACGTCACCTCGATGAGCTTCGACCCCGAAGGTATCGCCGCCTCCATCCGTGAGGTCATCCCCACCTTCGAGATGACGTACCAGCTTGACGAACTCCGTCAGGGTATCGCCGACTCGTGGCCGAACTCCCTTGACGATAGTTGCGCTCGCAATGAGTGGGACTGGAAGCCCCAGTACGACCTCACTGCGATGACGCGCGATATGATCGAGACGATTCGCCGTAAGGGATAGCACCTCACTCCCTCTTTCGCAAGCTAAGTAACCTACCTATCAAGCTATACACGAAGAAACAACGACTATGTTTAAGAATATGAAGAAGTACCTCACTGAGGAACTTCAAGCTATTGACGAAGCTGGTCTCTACAAGCGCGAACGAATTATCACGACCCCTCAGACCGCTGATATCAAGATCAGCACGGGGCAGGAAGTCATCAACTTCTGCGCAAACAACTACCTCGGTCTCTCCGACCACCCTCGCCTGATCGCCGCTGCTAAGGCAGCTATGGACAGCCACGGCTTTGGGATGAGCTCCGTCCGCTTCATCTGCGGTACGCAGGACATTCACAAGCAGCTCGAGCAAGCCATCGCTCGCTACTTCCACACCGAGGATACCATCCTCTACGCTGCTTGCTTCGATGCCAATGGTGGGGTCTTTGAGCCCCTCTTCGGCCCAGAAGATGCCATCATCAGCGATGCCCTGAACCACGCCTCCATCATCGATGGTGTCCGTCTCTGTAAGGCACAGCGCTACCGCTACGAGAATGCCAATATGGAAGACCTGGAGCGCGTCCTCCAAGAAGCACAGTCCGCACGCTTCCGCATCATCGTCACCGATGGGGTCTTCTCGATGGATGGTAATGTTGCTCCTATGGATAAGATCTGCGACTTAGCAGACAAGTACGATGCTCTGGTGATGGTCGACGAATGTCACTCTGCTGGTGTCGTCGGGCCTACGGGTCGTGGTGTCGCAGAGCAGTTCGGCTGCTACGGCCGTATTGACCTGCACACAGGTACGCTTGGCAAGGCCTTCGGTGGTGCTATCGGTGGCTTCACCACGGGGCCTAAGGAAGTGATCGATATGCTTCGTCAGCGTTCGCGTCCTTACCTCTTCAGCAACTCCATCCCCCCCGCAGTCGTTGGCGCTGGTCTCGAAGTCTTCAAGATGCTCGAGGAAAGTGATGCGCTGCACACCAAGCTGATGGAGAATGTCGAGTACTTCCGTGACAAGATGCTCGCTGCAGGCTTCGACATCAAGCCCACGCAGTCTGCCATCTGCGCTGTGATGCTCTACGATGCCAAGCTCTCGCAGGAATATGCTGCTCGCCTCCTCGAAGAAGGGATCTACGTCACGGGCTTCTACTACCCGGTTGTTCCCAAGGGGCAGGCACGTATCCGTGTCCAGCTCTCCGCTGCGCACGAACGTCACCACCTTGACAAGGCTATCGCCGCCTTCATCAAGGTCGGTCGTGAGCTCGGCACGCTGAAATAAGCCGCACGGCACCGCTATCGCAAACGACACGAGGATGTCTCCAATCGGAGACATCCTCGTGTCGTTTATCTATCAAGTGTTATTCAGCTACCGAGTCACTCGGAGTCGGGTGTATCACGTAGCTCTTTAATCCCATCGAATGTCTTCCATCCATTAGCATTGTATCCCAAGACAAAGACAGCCATCATCGAAGGACTCCTAAAAGAAAGAGGATACAATACCTTGTAGTAACCATCATCCTCACATGGTGCTATCTTCCCTTCAGATAGGAGTAATTGGATTCGCTTCTCTCGATTAAGAAGGACGTTGGAGAGCTCTTTTGGCTGTGACTTGCCTGACGCCGGACGAATGATCGACCCTACATCCAAATAGAATAGCCCATCTTGAAAATACGCTTGAGCTGAGGGACCTTTACCTTTCAGCTTGTAGTACTTCCCTGTAATCTTCTTCGCAGGGAGAGCAAGTCGTACCCCTTCCACCTGTAGGAGAAATTCAATTTGTGCGATATACTGATCATAGGCAGGCTGATCATAGATACTGACATTGGGCTTCTTCTTGCGCTCGTCCTTATTCTCTACCACATAGACACCTGCACTAACTACCTTCTGAATGAAGTAGTACTCCATATAGTCAATGGCGTTGGTGTCGAAAGCATTATTGTCTGAGACAAACATAATGCAATGACTCCAGAAGGACTTCTTGTGCTTGTGGTCAGTAATGCGCCCCGCTCCATTCTTGGACTGCCCGACATAGATCGTGGGGATAGGATGCTCGTCATCATCATTCCCCAAGAGGAAATAGATAGCGTAGTTGCCAGCATTCTCCACCTTGGCCATATCCTCAAGGCGATCACGTGTGAAGAAGAAGCCACGTATCTGACTGCTTCGATCTTGGAAAACTTTCAGGGATGAGGGAGCAGTCTCATCGGGGTAATAATAGGTAATTGCTCTTGCCATACAGCGAGAATTTGTTGAGATGATAGGCTATAAGGGCTGGATATGATGAAGGCTACAAGGAACTATACTCGTAGCATAGTCCCTTGTAGCCTCAGTAAAGCGATGCGATTACTTACCGCTCTTGGGGACTTCGAGGTGCTTAGCTTCGCCGCTCTTAGCTACTTGGTCGTAGTACTCTTGGCTGTAGCCTGGGAAATTAGGCATCACGATCTGGCCGTAACCGTTCTCTTCGAACTTGCCATCCTTCTCCTTCTTGACGTTGCCGTCCATGTACTTAACGAGGAGGTATTCGCCGAGCTTCTTCCAGCGTGCCGTCGTCTCGTTAGCGACCTTGGAGCAGACACCTGTGAGGTAAGCCGAAGCCTTTGCAGGATCGCTCTTGAGTAGCTCGAGTGCCTGAGCATCGGTGTTCTTCACCAGTTCGGTGTAGCTATCTTCAAGCTCCTTCTGCACAGGGCGGATGTCGCGGATCATTGGTTCGTAGCGGTTGTACGCCATATTAGCGACCCAGTTGTGGATCCAGAAGGCGGAAGTCCAGCTGAACTCCGACATGCTCCCATTGCCACGGCGGTAGCATTCGGGGATTTCGGTGATGGATGCGTACATAGGCGTCAGGACAGCGGTATTGGCATCATCGACACCGAACCACAAGATCCCACCGACAGCATCAGGCAGCCAGCTACGCAGCTGAGCGATGAGCACGAAGCCCGTCTGCTGTGTAGCGATGGCGCGCTCATTGAAGTACTCACGACCTTCGCTCTTGAAGGTCATCGGACGCCAGCGGTAAGGCACCTTGTAGGCACCAGCTCCGGGGTCGTTGGTCATCGAGAGCGGCGTACCTTCGTAGTGGTTACGCATCCCTTGGCGAACATCGGCAAGGCTCACCTTGCGGTCGGGGATGATGTAGAGGGGGAGAGGTTCTTCGGAAGCGTTCCCCTTGATCAGCTCGGTGTACTTGTCCATTCCCTTATCAAAGTTGCGGAAGAAGCTCCACACACGGGCTTCGCAAGCACGCAGACCGCTGAAGTCATAGGGATTGTAGGCCTGCTGGAAGTCAAAGTCTTTGTCCTTACCCTTGAACCATCCGTTCTCGCGAGCCACGTTGACGACATCCTTCTCGTACATACAGTTCTTCTTGTCACCGAAGGGGATCTTGTGGATGCGTGCTTGGTTAGCGTGGGCTGCAATAGCTTCGTCGGGGATGCGGATGGCTACCCAGGTAGCTCCCTTCTTCTTCGGCCCCTTACCGATTAGCTCCATGATCCACACTTCGTTCTTGTCGGCGACGGTGAAGGATTCGCCCGAGCTGTAGTAGCCGTAATCACGGACGAGGTCAGTCATCACGCGGATAGCTTCGCGCGCTGAGCGGGAGCGTTGGAGTGCCACGTAGATGAGGCTACCATAGTCCATAATGCCCGAAGGGTCGTGGAGCTCCTTGCGTCCGCCCCACGTACTTTCGGTGATGGCGACTTGATGCTCGTTCATATTTCCCACGACATTGTAGGTGACAGGCGCCTGAGGGATGTATCCGAGAGGCTTGCCAGTGTCCCATTCGTGGATCTGAAGCATCAGCCCCTTGCCCCAAGCCTTCGCTGGATAGTGGACGAGGTCGCCGTAGAGGGTGTGTGAGTCGGCCGAATAGCTAACCATTACGGAGCCATCGACCGACGCTTTCTTGCCCACGATCAAGTCGGAGCAAGCCTCGGCAGAGGGAGTTGCCCAAGCGGAAGCGAGGGCAAAAGCTGCCAGGAGTGCGGTTCGTTTCATAGTGTATTTAATGATGATAGTGATGAAAAGTGAGCTACTTAACTATACGATAAAGGTACAAAAAGTTGCCCTTCGGCTGTACTCCACGTGGGAGACAGCCGAAGGGCAACCCTTATAAGCGTCGTGCTGACGGAGGCTCTTAGAGCTGCGACTGCAGCAGAGCGACCCACTTTTCGATACGTTCGTCGGTGAGGTCAGACTGGTTAGCTTCGTCGAGGCAGAGGCCGATGAGCTTGCCATCCTGCTCTGTTTCGGTAGCATCGTAGCTGTAGCCTTCGGGCTCGTAAGCACCAATGAAGGAGCAGCCCGTACCAGCGAGACCTTCGTGGAGCTTAGCGATAGCTTCGCAGAAGCTGTCGGGATAGCTGTCCGCATCACCGCAGCCGAAGAGGGCTACCTTCTTGCCAGCGAGGTTCTGCTCGGCGAGCTTGGGGAGGAAGTCTTCCCAGTCGTCCTGCAGGTCACCGATACCCCACGTAGAGGAACCGAGGAGGAGGACATCGAAGGCAGCTGCTTCGGCAGCGTCTGCGCCAGCGACATCATATACATTAGCTTCTGCGCCGAGGGCCTTAGCCAGACGCTGTGCTACTTCGGAGGTAGAGCCCGTAGAAGAGCCGTAGAAAATACCGATCTTGCTCATTGTGCGATAGGATATTTTGTGTTAGTAGTGATTATGTTTGCTCTACAAAGATAAGAGAAGTATTGGACTAAGCGACACCGATGGATTAGCTATTCACTTCGGCGAAGAACTCCTCATTATCCTTGGTGCGAAGCATCAGGTTCTTGACGTTCTCCATCGCTTCGATGGGGTTCATCTCAGAGAGCACCTTACGCACGGACCACATACGGCTCTGCGTCGTCTGATCCTGGAGGAGGTCATCACGGCGCGTGCTACTTGCCACGAGGTCAACGGCAGGATAGATGCGCTTATTAGCCAGACGGCGGTCAAGCTGCAGCTCCATATTACCCGTCCCCTTGAACTCCTCGAAGATGACATCATCCATCTTTGAGCCCGTTTCCTGCAGGGCTGTGGCGAGGATGGTCAAGCTACCACCGCCACGGATATTACGTGCAGCACCGAAGAAGCGCTTAGGCTTCTGCAGGGCATTAGCATCGACACCACCCGAGAGCACCTTACCCGAGGCAGGCTGTACGGTATTGTAGGCACGCGCCAGACGTGTGATGGAGTCGAGGAGGATGACCACATCCTGACCGCTCTCGACCATACGCTTGGCCTTGTTAAGTACGATCTCAGCGATCTTGACGTGGCGGTCTGCTGGTTCGTCGAAGGTCGAGGCGATGACCTCCGCATTGACGCTGGTCGCCATGTCAGTAACTTCCTCGGGACGCTCGTCGATGAGGAGGATGATCATATAGACCTCGGGGTGGTTTGCCGCGATGGCGTTGGCGATATTCTTCAGCAGAAGGGTCTTACCCGTCTTAGGCTGAGCGACGATGAGGCCACGCTGTCCCTTACCTATCGGTGCGAAGAGGTCGACGATGCGCATCGCTATCTTGTCCTGTACCGCAGGGTTGTGCGAGGACTCAAGGCGGAACTTCTCATCGGGGAAGATTGGCGTGAGGTGATCGAAGGGCACACGGTCACGCATCTCCGAAGGCGTACGGCCATTGACACGCGTGATGGTGTCGAAGGGGAAGTACTTATCGCCTTCCTGAGGTGGACGGATGAAGCCCTCTACGAGGTCTCCTGGGCGAAGGCTCCACTGCTTGATCTGGTTCACCGAGAGGTAAATATCATCGGGCGAAGGTAGGTAGTTGTAGTCCGCCGAGCGCAGGAAGCCATAGCCATCAGGAAGAATTTCCAAGACTCCCGAGCACTCAAGGATACCCGAGAAGTTGAAGTCAGGCTGAGGACGAGATACGGTCTTCACCTGAGGCTGGGGCTTAGCTTCGGTAGCCGTCTGCGCCTGAGCTTGGGGCTGGGGTTGCTGACGCACCTTGCTCTGAGGCTGAGGAGCATTGAAGGTCGGAAGCAATTCGTCCAAGACGGACTTGCTGTCCTTGTGGCGGAAGACCATACGTGCAGGGCTCTGTGCTGGTGCCGCTGGAGCTTCACCACCTTCGGTCTGCCCTTCGGTAGCGGCAGTCGCAGGCTTCCCAGCAAGATCAGCGTCCTCTGAGGGAGCGGACGAAGGAGTAGCCTTGACCGCAGGCGTAGCGGTGCGTGGCTCACGCATAGCATGGGGAGCGGAGGCAGGTCGCCCTTCGGAGACCAGTACGTCGTCTCTCTTCTCCTGCTCTTCCGAAGCCTTAGCTACGGCCGAGATCGCCTGTTCGCGCGCCAGTACTTCAGCCTTGCTGGGACGACCACGCTTGCGCTTAGGCTGGTCGGCTGTAGCGTTCTCCCCCGTAGCCTCAGCAGCTACGGCATCGGATGCAGCGGAAGTATCGGGAGTAGAATTTGGCGTTTCACGGGTAGACCCTTCGGTAGGTGCATTGGTCTTGCGGGGGCGACCAGGCTTGCGCTTGACAGAAGTCGTTTCGGCGACGGTGACTGCTTGCTGGTCGAGGATCTCGTAGATGAGATCGCGCTTCTCGGAGAAGGCATCGGAAGAGAAGCCTATTTCCTTAGCGATTTCTCGGAGTTCCTCCAGAGTCTTACTGGAGAGCTCAGTGATGTTGTATCGTTGCATTATATATAAATACGTATTATCCCCGAAGGCTATGGTGTCCCTACACGAGGAATATCGAAGTAGCGGCTATGCGAGGCAAGGCTTGATCAGGTAGTTGAGGCTCGATGGAGCACAAGCACCACACCACTCGGAGCACATTACTGCGCCCCGAAGACCTTAGGTGGATAGCCACCCAGGGGGAGAATATATCAGTCAGTTAAAAAAGGTAGCCAGAGAGGCTACAAGAAAGGGCATACAGCCCGAAGCCACTCCCCTCAAAGAGTATCATAGGACAACAAAGGATGCATGGGGAGCTTGTGTGATTGGGCTGGGATTCGAACCCAGGACCGATAGCTTAGAAGGCTATTGCTCTATCCAGCTGAGCTACCCAACCAATCCGTGGAGCGGTGCGCTATCTATACACGAAGCATAGGACTACGGCGCACTCGTTCGCTTAATTGTGGCACAAAGATAGTCAAATATTTCGTTTAGCTTCTATCCGCTCCACGGACTCAGTACTGCGGTTAGCTCTGACGCAGGATCTCGTAGAACTCCATCGGCGTACCCAAATGCTCCAGCAGTACCTGTACGGCAGCAGGGGGAAGGTAGTGTGCACGAGGTCGATAGCCCTGTGCGCGCAGCTCGGAGAGCAAAACTGGATCGTGGGAGATAAGAGCACGCAGTGAGCGTGAAGCTCCTATAGCTGTCTTCTGGGGAAAGTACAGGCAGCCTAACTCCTTGATGGTATAGGCGCGGAAGGTGAGGGATGGTACACCGAGAGTACCAGCTGGCGAAGGCTTGGGAAGTGTTTTCATCTTCTGGTAATTACTTGAATAAAATGAATAAAATGAGCATCCATGCTCCGCTACTCTCCTCCGCCCTTCCCCCACGCACATACATATATATATGGAGTAAATGATGCGTCTCAGGAGCAAGGAAAGGAGCGACAAGCAAGGCTTCATGACAAAGTAACGGCAAATACTCTGCCCGAGCAAGCCCCCGAGCAAATAAATATTTTACCGAACATATCCCCTTCAATCCAAACCATTTACACTGAATTCCCCCACGACATAAGACATACCGACAAGCACCTTTCCTCCCCTCACGAAGTATTTCCACAAAGGGCGCTTCGACTGCAGAGACTCCCCCCCCTTCGGAAAACGATACTTGCGACCAATAGTGGTCGCTGAGCAAAGCTATATTGCTCCGCAATGCGACCTATACTGCTCGCAGCAGGGAGCAGTACTGCTCCACCTCTCGACCACTATAGGTACGCACCCCGGACTTATATCACTTCACGCAGCGAAGTACACAGCAGCTCCTCTCCCCCTCAAGCGCCAGCCCACTAACGATGCCGAGGAAGAGCGCTCTTTCCTCAGTAGAAAGGAAGGCTTAGAAAGGAAGAAAATACCTAAAACTAAGGATTGTGAATGGTGAGGAAACCTCGTACCTTTGCGTCCAACCTGCGAGGAAACGTAGTCCCTTGTCCTCGCCTATCTCCATCATCCGCACAAGAACGACAACAACAGACGATGAAAAGAACCGCCGTCCTCCGCACCCTATGCCTCGGAGCACTTTTCTCACCCCTGCTCTTCGGCGCATGCCGTGAGTCCAAAAAAACGACTTCTGAAGATAAACATCATTTGCAGGGAACGGAATGGGCCGATACCTCCGGCATCTTTACCCTGCACTTCAACAGCCCCGAAGAGGTCGAAGTAAGCCTGACTCGCGCCGATTCGCCTATGGGCACGCTCAAGTATGACATCCCTTGCCACTTCTCGGGCGACAGCATCTATATTGATGACTACTCAAAGCGCACCCCCTTTGGCAAGGTAACTATCCTGCGTAACTTCCGTGGAATCGTACGAGGAACATCCATCTCTGCGAACTTCGTCACCACCGATGCCGAGGTCGCTCCTGGAGCAACCTTCCCCACCTTTACCGACCTCCCCCTGCAAGAAGTTATCTTTAACAAGAAGAAATAACCCCCATCTCCCCACCATCAGCGAGACAACCCCCCAAGTGTCCAGTAAGACGCTCGGGGGCTTGTGCTTTCCTGCTCCGAAGAACGAGCCGACCATACGCGTATCACCCATTTGCACACCAAAGAAAAAGTAACTACATTTGCCGTGTAATACTTGCTAATAACACTAAAGCAACATCCAATGAAACGGCTTTACCTCCTCCTCATCGCCTCGGCATTAGGTACAGGTAGTCTCTGGGCACAAAGCCCCACCGACGCACACCTCCGTGGCACACTCCTTCGCACAAGCGACCGCAAAGCCATCGATATGGGCAATGCGCTCCTACGCCGACTTCCCGACAGTACCCTCATCACGGGCGCAGTGACCGACTCCCTCGGCACCTTCACCCTCACAGCTCCAGCAGGTAGCTACCTCCTTGAGTTCCGCGCCTTCGGCTACCAAGGACAGCTCAAGACCATCACTCTCCCCGCCACAGGCCTTGACCTCGGCGAAGTTCTTCTCAGCGAAGAGACGCAGCAGCTCCGCAGCGTCGAAGTGCGTGGCCGCCGCCCCATCATCATCCGTCGTGCTGACCGCCTCGTCTTCGACGCCCAGCAAATCAGCGCTGGTGCACAGAATGCCCTCGACGTCCTCAAGCGCACCCCCGGCCTCAGCGTCTCCGACGAAGGCATCTCCATCATCGGTCGTGGTGAGGCAATCGTGCTCATCAATGACAAGCGAGTACGCCTCTCGGGCAAAACCCTCACGGGTCTACTGCGCTCCTACAGCCAGTCCGACATCGCTGAGGTACAAGTCCTCACCACCCCACCAGCCAAGTATGAGGCGGAGGGCAACGCTGGTGTGCTGAACATCGTGATGAAGAAGGCTCAGAACGACTACTTCGGTGGGAGCATCTCGGCTAATGCTGCACTCTACAAGGGCCGTGTCACCCCCAACCTCTCGACAGGGCTCAACTACAAGCAGGGTCGTATATCCGCTTCACTCAACCTTGACGGTTCCCACCCAAACGTCGTCGGGACCTTCGATACCTACCGTACCGCCCCCTCGACCCAGCTCTATTCAGCCAGCACCTCTCTCTTCGACTATCAGGCGCGTATCCTCAATGTCAGAGGCGGCCTCGACTACACGATTAACCCCGAACTTACAGTAGGCTTCACCGCCACCTATGCTCCCCAAAGTACGGAGATAGACCGCACGAACGAGACGCGCAACTACACCATCCGTCCCGATGGTAGCCACGACCTCCAGTCCCGCCTACCTGGGACAGCCTCAGAGACCAGACACGAGGCCTACACCGCACTCAACCTTCACCTCGAGAAGACCTTCGCCAAAGCCCCAGGACGCAAGATCTCGTGGGATGCTGACTACGTAGGTTCGCGCACCTCCTCGGACGATCGCTTTGCCTCCACAGGTTACCTCGCCGACGGATCGCCTGTAACTGGTAGCGACTTCGCCTACAAGGGGCACAAGGGACAGCGAGTGCATTCCTACCTGACGAACGTGGATGTCACCCTACCCTTAGGGCAGACCATCCTTGCCTTCGGAGCCAAGGGCACCTGGAGCAGCACGGACAATAGTAACGAGTACTTCGCCCACACGGCTCTCGGCGCACGTACCGATGCCATCCTCTTTGATGAGCACGTCTATGCGCTCTACACCGACATCACCCAGCCACTCTCAGCCAAGTGGAACCTCCGTGGAGGGCTGCGTATGGAGTACACCCACACCGCAGGTAAGGTGAAGGGACAGCCCGACCTCAAGACACGAGACTACGTCAATCTATTCCCCACGCTCTATCTCGGCTTCACGCCCAGTGAGCGTCACGCTCTGAGCTTCGAAGGAACAATCCGCCTCGACCGCCCACACTTCAGCCAGCTATCCCCCTATCCTCAGTATGAGAACCAGTACAGCACCATCTCAGGGAAGGAAGACCTGCGCCCCACCAAGCAAGGTTCACTCTCCTTCGGCTACACCCTCGACGGCTCGCTGAACTTCCAGGCCTTCGCTAACTACAGCTGGGACGGCATCACGCACCTTGCCCTCCTCGACCCACACACAAGCGCAGTACGCTATCTGATCGACAATGCCGAGACAAAGTACAACGTCGGGCTGCAGAATAGCTACTTCTTCCATTCACTCTCCTTCCTCCAGTGCTACATCAGCCATCAGATTGGCTACACTACCGCCTCCGTTGCCTACAACGGACGACCACTCAATGCGAACAAGGGTCTTTCCTATAGTGCAAGCCTCAACGGCACACTCTTCTTCAACCGCACGAAGACCTTCACTGGGAACTTCTATCTGAACTACATGACTCCCGAGATTTCTGGTGCTGGACGCACAAGCAGCCAGGTTTACTCCAGCGTCAGCCTCAACTACAGCCTCCTCAATGGGCGTCTTCGTCTCAACGCTGGCATCCAGAACATCGCTTCACCCGAGCCACGTACGACCCTGACTACAGAAGGGAATACCGTCGAAGTCGTCAACATGAACATGCGTAATATGCTCACGGCGAGCCTGACCTATACCTTCGGTGCGCGCCTCAAAGGCAAGCAAGCCAGCAAGAACGCCGAGGCCATACGCTCCCGCTTCTAAGGCGAACGACCTCGCACGCCCCCACACACGACAGCAAAGGACAGCCCCCGCCACTCCGATGGAGTGGCGGGGGCTGTCCTTTGCTAATGGGTTAGGCTAAGTCCTCGCTTAGCAGTAGAAGTAGCGATCAACAAGCTCCTTGAGGAACTTAGGATCAGCCTGTGCCTTAGCACGCAGGTCGGCATCTTGGTAGGCCTCGAGGTTGCGGATCAGCATATCGATGGTCACAGGATCAAAGACGCCGCGAGCTTCGTAGATAGCGCGGTGCTGGCGCAGACGTTCGGCAGAAGCAACACAGGAAGCAGGCAGGCTGTCGAGGTGAGCCACCGTACCAGCGAACTCATCCTTGTGGATGTTCACCGCTACATAGGTATCCTTAGCGAGCTGCTCAGCGTTGTCGATCTCGAAGCCGTGACGCACTGCCGTGCAGATACCAGCCAGCAGGAGGTAGATGTTTGCCGAGCCGTCTGGAGCGCGGAACTCGATCGTCTGCTTATTGGTGTAGCGCTTGCTGCTGGGCTGTTCGAGAGGATTGATGAGGCTACACATATCGACATCGGCACTCCATCCAAGGGGGACACGTACCAGGGCCGAGCGGTTGCGGTCGCCCCAGCATACGGTCGTAGGAGCTTCCTGGTGAGGTACAAGGCGCAGGTACGAGGTGGGGTTCGTGTTACCGAAGGCGGTGAGCGAAGCGGCGAGGCTCATCATACCTGCTACAGCCTTGTGGGCAGTAGCCGTCAGCTGGCCAGCCTTGTCGACATACTGGTTGACACCATTCTTATCGACGATCTTGGTGTGGACGTGCATACCGCTACCAGCCTTACCGACGATGATCTTAGGAGCAAAAGTCACCTTCAGACCCATTCTCCAGCCGAGCTCGAAGAGAATCCACTTACCGAGCTGGAGGTGCTGTGCAGCCTGCTCGACAGGAACAGGAAGGAACTCGATCTCATTCTGCTCGTAGTTGAGGTCTTCGGTGCTGAAGTTCCCTACTTCACCGTGACCATACTTGATCTGACCACCGCATTCGCAGATGAGACGCATGGCCTGCGTACGAAATTCGATCTGCTTGCTGAAGGGGGCCATCTCGTGGTAGCCACGCTGGTCAACAGCTTCGTAGCCGTCTTCCTTCTCATCGATGACGTAGTACTCGAGTTCGCCCATAGCGTAGAACTCAAGTCCACCGGTCACGTCACGGAAGGCCTGAGCAGCACGGCGCAGGATCTCGTCTGGCGCAGCAGAGAGAGGCTGACCATTCTTGTCCATATAGGCGCAGAAGAAAGAGATCGTAGGCTGAGCAGCGAAGGGATCCATGAAGGCGGAGGCGAACTGAGGCACGACGTAGAGGTCAGAGGAGCCAGCTTCCATCAGACCAGGGAAGAGGCTGGAGCCGTCCACACGTTCCCCCGAAGAGAGGACTTCATCGAGGTAATCAGCATCCTGGATGACGAAGTTCAGCACCTTGAGGTGACCGTCAGCTCCCGTGTAGCGGAAGTTGAGTTCGTGGATGTCGTTGTCGAGGATGTACTTGATGATGTCTGCCTTGGTGAAGGCTTGGGGCTTCTTTCCTATAGCGCGAGCTATGGGATTGAGGTTGTACTGCATAGTGCTTTTAATGTAGATGTTTGTGTACTATATCGCTAAGAGACAGGGCACTGCCCAGGCAGGAATTTGCCCAGCAGGGTACTACTGCCTCCAAACTTTCTGAGAATCGAAGGACTAAGACCGAGCGGAGTGGCTCGAGCATCGGGAGATAGCTCTCCATAGCTACAAGGTATTCACTCCCATTGTAGCTGAGACCATCCCCACTCTTCAGGGGCTTCTCCATCGCAGGCGGTAGAGCCATGCGTCTTTCTTCCATACGTTACCGCAGTCCTTATATAGTGGCAAATATACACATTAAAGCATTACGCCGACCACCATCTCGAGGCTACACCCTAACACTTTGACGCTCTTCACAGGCAAGGCACTATATCCAAACGACTTGCGCCCTCACCTTACGCTCCCCCACCCTCTTCCATCCTCCAGACATCTTTACCCGAGGGAACGAGCGCAGAGTAGCGAAGGGACACGCCACCGACCAGTAGTAGTGAGGGGTGTGCACCACTACTGATCCACGCAACGACCAGTAGTGCTCCGCACCGCCCCCCTTCGGAGACCGTTGCTCGGTCTCTATCAGTGGCACTCCATCCCCCTGCATATTATTGTTATCTTTGCCTGTAGAGAATACATACGGAGCGAGGGAGGTCCAAGTTTCCTCCCTTCGCTCCACTAAAAGAGCTTACGACTATACTACTGCATGGCTGCACAACGAGCGTCTATCCTCTTGGTCTACACCGGAGGCACCATTGGGATGGTTGAGAACCCTGAGACGGGTGCCCTCGAACCCCTCGACTTCAATTACCTACAAGACAACGTCACGGAGCTCCGTCACTTAGGGTGCGACATCTCGAGCGTAGAGTTTCAGCCGCCCTTAGACTCTTCGGCGATTACCCCCGAGCATTGGGTACAGCTGGCGCGCGTCATCGAGGCGAACTATGACAAGTACGATGGCTTCGTCATCCTACACGGCACGGACACGATGGCCTACACGGCCTCGGCGATGAGCTTCGTCTTCGAGGGACTCTCTAAGCCCATCGTCTTCACGGGGTCACAGCTCCCTGTGGGTAAGCTCCGCACCGATGGCAAGGAGAACCTCATCACCGCCATCGAAATAGCAGCAGCTCGTGACGAAGTGGGTCGTCCTCGCGTGCCCGAAGTCACGCTCTTCTTCGAGAACTATCTGATGCGTGGCAACCGCACGAGTAAGATCAGTGCCGATCAGTTCAGCGCTTTTGAGTCGTACAACTACCCTCATTTGGCGTACGCTGGTATCGAGATACGCTACCACGATGCCGTCATCTCGAAGACTTCGATGGGACGCACGCTCTCCGTACGGCCACACTTTGATCCCCATGTAGCGGTCTTGAAGCTCTTCCCTGGGATCACGCGCGAGGTCGTAGAAGCAGTACTCTCCGTCCCCTCCCTCCGAGGGGTGGTCATCGAGACCTTCGGCAGTGGCAACGCCCCGATGATGCCGTGGTTCATCGAAGCACTACGCGCTGCAGTGGCACGTGGGGTCGTCATCGTCAACGTGACGCAGTGCGTCACGGGCTACGTCGACATGACACGCTATGAGACAGGGGTACTCCTTGAGAAGATCGGTTTGGTCAGTGGGCGAGATGCCACGACAGAGGCGGCTCTGACGAAGCTGATGTATCTCTTTGGTCAAGGCTTCTCCTCGGAGGAAGTGAGCCACTTGATGTCTGTCCCCCTACGTGGAGAGATGAGCTTAGACCAAGAAATGGAGGGCTTCTCTCGTGAGATCTCCATCTACCGCCGATAGCAAGGCGCACCTACCTACACTGCAATTCCTCGAATGATAAGATTTATGTGTCTCTCCAGTGGGAGCAGTGGAAACTGCTACTACCTCGGAGACGAAGCTGGGGGCTTCCTCATCGATGCAGGAATACCCATCCGTACCATTACCAAGACCCTCAAGAGCGAAGGCATACCGCTGGATGGCGGTACGATCCACGGCGTCATCGTCACGCACGACCACGCCGACCACATCCGTACGGTCGGCATCATCGGAGGTGTCTATCATCTCCCGGTCTATGCTACGAAGTTGGTGCACGACAGCATCGCACGCAGTCGCTTCGTGCAAGATCCCATAGGAGCATCACGCCGTGACATCAAGATTCACGAGCCGTTCACGGTGGCAGGCTTTACCATCGAGCCCTTCCCTGTACCACACGACAGTGCGGAGAATGTGGGCTACCATATTACTAAGGGGGACTTCCGCTTCACGCTCGCTACCGATGTAGGGCACGTCACGGACGACATCGCCCACTATATCGGGCGAGCTGACCACGTGGTGCTCGAAGCGAACTACGACACCGAGATGCTGCGCACTGGGAGCTACCCCGAGTTCCTCAAGGGGCGCGTCTTCTCTCCGCAAGGGCATCTGTCGAATGACGAAGCTGCCGAACTCTTAGCGAGCGTCTATCACCCTGGGATGAAGAACGTCTGGCTCTGCCACCTGAGCAAGGACAATAACCACCCCGACCTATGCTGGAAGACGGTCGAGCAGCGTCTCTTTGCCGAAGGTATTCGCGTGGGGAAAGACCTCTCTCTGACGGCTCTCAAGCGTACGACGGCTTCGCCGATGTATCTTTTAGAGCCTTAGCACTGTTATTACTATCGAGCAGGTACATCATCCCCTGCTCCCATTTTTCACTATGGATACCGAAAAGTATAAGCTATATACCAAGGGCGGCGACAAGGGTCGCACCTCTCTGGTCGGTGGGCAGCGCGTGCCCAAGTATGACATTCGTTTGGAGAGCTACGGCACCATCGACGAACTCAACTCCTTCGTCGGGGTGCTCTTAGCCTATGAGCTGGAGGAGGAGGATAAGAAGTTCCTCTTTTGGCTACAGCACAAGCTCTTCTCCGTGGGGGGCTATCTGGCGACCGACACCACGCAAGACGAAGTACATACCGTGACCTCCGTCACGGAGAGTGCCGTGGCACGTGTCGAGCGTGAGATCGACCGCCTGGATGATATGGTGCCTCCCATCAAGGCCTTCATCCTCCCTTCGGGCGGAGCGATCACCGCAGCCGCACATGTCTGCCGTACCGTCTGCCGTCGTGCCGAGCGCATCATCTATCGCCTCAATAGCGAGACCCCTTTGGATGCGAACGTCCTGCGCTTCGTCAATCGCCTGAGCGACTACTTCTTTGCCTTGGCTCGCAAGGAGGTCATCCGCATCAATGGCGAAGAAGTGGTCTGGACCTACGACCACGAAGACCTGTAGAGACTATTGCATCATACGGCACTCGCTTCGTTGTTTGCGACATTCGGGCGTGTCGTTTACAGGAGGCACTCCCTTCGCCCTCAGTCTTAACGCCTTGCGATTACCGCATGCTGCAAAGTCAAGCAAAATAACAAGCTATACTTGTCATTTTGGAGACCGTACAACGGTCTCCTGTAATCCCTTCACTCCATTCTCCCCTCTTCTTTGGCGATGAACAAACTCACCCAGCAGCAGAAGCTCGACCAGTCACTCACCCTCACCCCTGCGCAGATCCAAGCCATCAAGATGCTGGAGCTCACAGGGCTGGAGCTGGAGGGGCGTATCGAGCGTGAGCTGGAGGAGAACCCTGCCTTAGAGGAGAATGACGAAGCTCCCACGCAGGAAGACCCCGAGAACTCCGACAGGTCAGCCGAAGGGGATGACCAAGACTGGGAGCTGGGTGAGTACGCTACCGAAGACGACATCCCTGACTACAAGCTCCGAGAGCTACAGGAGCGGCAGTCGGTACGCGAAGAAATTCCCTTCGCAGCTGGTGCCCCTTCGCTGGATGAATACCTGATGGAGCAGCTTGCTCTGGTCACTCCCTTAGAAGGCACACGGCGTGAGATCGCTCGCTACATCATCGGCAACATCGATGAAGACGGCTACCTCACGCGCTCGGTGGAAGAGATTGAGGATGACCTCCTCTTCAAGGCTGGGCTATCCGTCTCCCCCGAGGAAATCACCGAGCTTATCGGCTTGGTGAAGACTCTTGAGCCTGCGGGCATCGGCGCACGTGACCTGCGCGAATCGCTCCTGCTGCAGATCGAGCGACTCCCACGAGCAGCCCTGCATCAAGAGGCTCAGGAGATGATAGCGCACCACTATGAGGACTTCGTCAACAAGCGGTTTGACCGCCTTTGCTCTTCGCTGGGCGTGAGCGAAGAACGTCTCTCCGAGCTCTACACCTTCATCTCCCACCTCAGCCCTAAGCCTGCCAGTGGCTATGGCGACGACAGCGAAGGACGCTTCATGCACGTCACCCCCGACTTCATCGTCACCGAGCGTGACGGCGAGCTTATAGTATCGCTTGTCGGAGAGCGTGACCTTCCTCCTCTACGCCTCAGCCCTACTTATCTGGCTTTGCTCGAGCAGCACAAGGGGCAGCGGGATACTTCGCGCCAGAGCCGTGAGGCAATGACCTTCCTTAGACACAAGGTCGAGCAAGCTCGCTGGTTCATCGATGCCATCCACCAGCGTGAGGAGACCCTGCGCAAGACGATGACTGCCATCGTCGCACATCAGCGTGCTTTCTTCCTCTCAGGAGAAGTGTCGGCACTGCGCCCGATGATTCTCCGAGACATCGCCGAAGTGACCGGCCTCGACATCAGCACCATCTCACGAGTGAGCAATAGCAAGTCCGTGCAGACCGACTACGGGGTCTATATGCTGAAGTTCTTCTTTGGCGAAGGTATCCTCAACGAAGAAGGTGAGAGCATCTCCACACGTGAGGTACGTGAAGCCTTGGCGGAGCTGATTGCTCAGGAAGATAAGCGTCAGCCACTCTCCGATGAGCAGCTCACCCAGCTCCTCTCCGAGCGAGGCTATCCCATCGCTCGTCGCACCGTGGCTAAGTACCGTGAGCAGCTGCGCCTCCCCATTGCACGCCTTCGCCGGGAGCTGTAAACTCGGCTCCTTCGTCTCAATAAGAAAGCTCAATCGGGCGCAAAGCATCTATTGCTTTGCGCCCGATTGAGCTTTCTATCTTCGCTTCTAAGGGGCGAAGTGACTTACTGATAAAGAACCTTCTCCTTAGATGGAGAGGATGCGAAGGGCTTCAACAAGATCCTTATCGATGGGCTTATTCTTCTTAATCGCCTTAGTGAAGGGGACATAGACGAGGGCATCATTGACGATGCCGATCATCACGTTGCGCTGCCCTTCCAAGAGAGCATCGATGGCAGCCACCCCCATACGGCTGGCGATGATGCGGTCTTGGGCGCTCGGCGAACCGCCACGCTGGATATGCCCCAAGATGACCACACGCACGTCAAACTGTGGATACTCCTTCTCGACACGCTCGGCGACCTTCATCGCTCCGCCCGTGCTTTCGCTCTCGGAGACGAGTACGATACTGCTGTTCTTCGTCTTGCGGAAGCCGTTCTCGATGGTCTCTGCTAATTGGTCTTTCTCGAAGGCGAACTCAGGGATAATCGCTGCTTCGGAGCCCGAAGCAATAGCCCCATTGAGAGCTAAGAAGCCTGCATCACGCCCCATCACTTCGACGAAGAAGAGACGTTCGTGCGAGGAAGCGGTATCACGGATCTTGTCCACGGCGGAGACGATGGTGTTGAGGGCGGTGTCGTAGCCAATAGTCAGGTCGGTACCGTAGAGGTCATTGTCGATCGTCCCAGGGAGACCAACAATGGGGATATCGAACTCTTCGGCGAACTCCCGTGCGCCAGAGAGCGAGCCATCGCCTCCGATGACGACCAGAGCATCAATGCCGTGGGCGCGCATCGTCTCGTGTGCCAAGGCACGTCCTTCGGGAGTGCGGAACTCGGGGCAACGGGCGGTCTTGAGGATTGTCCCCCCACGCTGGATGATGTTGCTCACGTGCTGGGTCTCAAAGTTCTCTATTTCACCTGTGATCAAGCCTTTGTATCCACGGTAAATACCTTTGACACGGATGCCGTGGTAGATAGCTGTTCGGGTGACGGAGCGGATGGCAGCGTTCATCCCTGGGGCATCGCCACCAGAGGTGAGCACCCCTATACATTTGATTGTAGCCATATCTTATGTGTTTATACCAAGCTATATTGCATCATTCTTAACGCCCACAAAGGTACGCTAATTGTATCTGTACCGCACTCCCTATAATAAGGTATATGCGCACGCACGAAGTCCCTATCAGCCCCTAAACAGTATCTCTAAGATCGGTGCAGGGAGCGAAGTCTGTACAAATTATCCCCTACCACTTACCCCATCCTGTAGCTCTTCCCGTTGTCTCCTTCGCTGGTGCTCTTCGCTATCCAAAGAAGCGGAAGCCATATTGGTACAAAAATTTACCTCAGTAGTTCGTATCTTTGCCCTTAGGAGGACGAGGGATAGCCCTCACGGCACATCATAGAGCCGTCTTCCACGACACATACACATCTATACAAACGCTATGAAACGAACGACTACAAGTCTGGCCTTGCTCGCACTCTGCGTGGCAGGGAGCACCGCCCAAGCTCAGACGCTCACACGAGCCACCAGCTACGGCACCCACACCGTGAACCGACCGGTGATGATTGATTCGGTCAATGTAAACAATCAGAAGTTCACACTCAGCTCCCTCCTGAAGACTGCCTACAAGACCGAAGGCCTCAAGGGTACGTCTATCACTGCTGCCAAGAGCGGCTTCTTTGCGCTCCCTCAGCCTACACGCGGTGCCAGCACCTTCTCCTCCTACTCCTTCTCCCTCATCAGCCCTACCTTCACCAAGGGGACACTCAAGCTCTTCGGGCGCGCTCGCTACGCCGTCTATGATGGTGAGGAACTCTTAGGGTCGAACGAAGAGACGCTCTCCGAGAGTGACACCGTCCCCGCAGTCTCCATCCCCTTGACACTCATCGCCACGAATAAAGACCTTTTAGTCAAGGTGCTCGCTACGTCTGAAGACAAGGCGCGTGCGGACTTCAAGCTCGTCTTTGAGCCCGAAGAAGGCTTGCCTCAGCTGGATCTCCAAGCTGTCGAAGAAGGTGTCCGCTACATCAACTGGAACTACCTGACCCACGGCAAGCGCCTTTACTACTCCAATGTCTCGCCTTCGGGGAAGTACGTGCTGGTGACCTACTCCCAGCGTGACCCGAAGAAGGGCGTGACTTACCAAGAAATCCGTGAAGGTGCTACGGGCAAGGTGCTACGCACGACGCAGTCGCTCTACGGTGCTGAATGGCTTCCCGGGGAGGATGTGCTGGTGATGCACACCTCCAATAGAGCAGGAGATCAGCTCGTGAAGATCGACCCCCTCACGGGGCGCAGTACGGTATGGATCGATAAGATCCCCAGTGAGAGCTTCGTCATCAGCCCAGACAAGCGTACCATCTACTTCTACGAAGAGGTCAAGGGACCTGAGAAGGATAAACAGCTTATCCGCCGCCTCTCTCCCGATGACCGTCAGCCAGGAGCGCGCGACCGTCAGGAGCTCTATCGCTACGATATCGCCACAGGTATCTACGAACCCGTCCTCTACGGACACCACTCGACCAGCCTTTTCGACATCTCCTCCGATGGGCGACAGCTCTTATTAGGTCTTGGTACGCAGGACTGGCAGCATAGCCCCTTCGATCAGACGACCGTACTACGCTACACGCCCGAGACAGGACGCATGGATACGGTCTTCTCCAAGCAGTTTGAGATAGCCAGCGCACACTTCATCCCTGGGACGGAGGACGTATTGGTGATGGGTTCGCCCAATAGCTTCGGAGGCGTGGGGAACACCTTACCTAATGGGCGTGTGGGCAACGGCTACGAGCATGAGCTCTTCCGCATACACATCCCCACAGGTCACGTCACTCCGCTGACACGCGACTTTGACCCCAGCATTGACCAAATAGAGTATCACACCAAGAGTAAGGCCTTCTATCTCTTGGCCAATAATGGCAGTCGCCAAAGCCTCTATCGCCTCGATGTCAAGACGAATAAGATCACCCAAATCGAGACCAAGGAAGATGTCGTGCGTGGCTTCGGTGTCGCCGACCAGGGCAATACCTTCTACTACTTCGGGCAGAGCCTCAACAACGCTGACCGCCTCTATAGCTTAGAGCCTTCGGGTAAGAGTAAGCTTGTCTGGGATATATCGGCTGAGAACCTGCGTGGGGTGAAGTTCACCCCTGGTAAGGACTTCGTCTATCGTACGCCCGATGGTGTGGATATCGACGGATGGTACTACCTGCCCCCCAACTTTGATCCTTCGAAGAAGTACCCGATGGTCGTCTATTATTATGGAGGTACGATCCCGCTGGATCGCGTCTTGGAGACGACCTACGACTTGGCGATGTTTGCCGCTCAGGGCTATGTCGCCTATTCGCTCAACCCTCGTGGTACAGTCGGCTATGGGCAGAGCTTCGCTGCTGACCACCTGAATGCGTGGGGAACGAAGACGGCAGATGATATCATCGGTGCGGTGAAGGCCTTTGTCGCTGCACACCCCTTCGTTGATGGCAAGAAGATTGGTTGCGCTGGTGCCAGCTATGGGGGCTTTATGACGCAGTACTTGCAGACGCGCACCGACCTCTTTGCTGCTGCAGCCAGCCACGCAGGGATTAGCTCCATCTCCAGCTACTGGGCTGGGGGCTACTGGGGGCTTAGCTACAGCACGGTGGCCTCCGAAGGTAGTTTCCCTTGGAACAACCCCGACCTCTACACCAAGCACAGCCCACTCTTCAACGCAGACAAGATTCACACGCCACTGCTCCTCCTCCATGGCACGGCTGATGTGAACGTCCCTCCCAGCGAAAGTACTGCGCTGTACAATGCGCTGAAGATCCTCGGGCGTACGGTCGAGCTCGTAGAGATCACGGGCGAAGACCACCACATCCTTGAGCCCGAGCGACAAGACCGCTGGATGCAGACCATCCAGGCTTGGTTCGCTAAGCACCTGCAAGGCAAGAGCCAGTGGTGGGATCACCTCTATCCCAAGACCCCGCTGGATATGTAGCCAGCGGTACCCCTTTACCTCAGGCACGTGCGCCCCATTGGACTCCTTGGAGTCGGATGGGGCGCACACTTTTGCTCTACCTCGGAGGTGGGAGTGGAGGTACTTAGAGGGCTACTTCTACGTTATAAGTAAAGAGACCTCCCCATAACTTTTATGTATCTTCGCACTATTATGAGCAGTAACAAAGTGTACCAAATCCTTTGGGCAGACGATGAGATCGATCTGCTCAAGCCACATATCCTCTTTCTCAAGGGCAAGGGCTACGAGGTGACTCCCGTCTTGAGCGGTACCGATGCTATTGATGCGGTCAAGAGTCAGACCTTTGACCTCGTCTTTTTGGACGAAAATATGCCCGGGCTTACCGGCTTAGACACCCTACAGCGCATCAAGGAGCTGCGCCCCTTCCTCCCCGTGATCATGGTCACCAAGAGCGAAGAGGAAGACCTGATGAACCAAGCTATTGGAGGGAAAATCGCCGACTACCTCATCAAGCCCGTCAATCCGAACCAGCTCCTGCTATCGCTGAAGAAGAACCTCCATCAGAGCAGTATCATCAGCGAAGCTACCACGATGAACTACCGCCAGGAGTTCGCTCAGCTCAGCGCACAGATGAGCGACCGCCTCTCTCTGGATGAGTGGAAGGACCTCTACCGCCGTCTGGTGCACTGGGAGCTGGAGCTGGAGCAAGGCGACGCACAGATGCAGGAGCTCTTAGAGATGCAGAAGGGGGAGGCAGGCCGCCTCTTCAGCCGCTTCATCAGTCACAACTATGAGGGCTGGATACGTGAGTCAGAGACGCGACCTGTGATGAGCCCCGACCTCTTTAAGAAGAAGGTCTTCCCCCTGCTTGATGCAGGGGAGAAAGTCTTCTTCATCCTCATTGACAACTTCCGCTACGACCAGTGGGAGTCAGTTAAGTCGATGCTGAGCGAGTTCTACACCTTCGACGAAGAAGACCTTTACCTCTCCATCCTTCCCACAGCCACGCAGTACGCGCGCAACGCTATCTTCTCGGGGCTCATGCCGCTGGACATCGCGAAGATGTTCCCCGACCTGTGGGTCGATGAAGAGAGCGAAGAGGGGAAGAACCTCAACGAAGAGCCGATGATCCAGACGCTCATCCAGCGCTACCGCAAGAACTATTCCTTCTCCTATAACAAGGTGTATGAAGCACGCTTCGGTGAGCGTCTCTTGGGCAACCTCAACGGACTCAAGCAGTATCAGCTCAACGTCATCGTGCTTAACTTCGTCGATATGCTCTCTCACGCACGCACCGAGAGCAAGATGATCCGCGAGTTGGCCAACACCGAAGCGGCATACCGCTCGCTGACTAAGAGTTGGTTCCGCCATTCAACGACGTACAACCTCTTCAAGCACATCGCCGAGATGGGCTACCGTGTTATTCTCACCACCGACCACGGCACGATTCGTGTGAAGAACCCCGTGAAGATCATCGGTGACAAGAACACCAATACGAACCTCCGCTATAAGGTCGGGAAGACCCTTTCCTACAATCCCAAGGCGGTCTACGAAGCCACTACACCAGCGAAGATCGGACTACCACAGTCCAATCTCTCTGACCACTATGTCTTCAGCTATAGTGATGACTTCTTCGCCTACCCCAACAATTACAATTACTACGTGCAGTACTATCGTGATACCTTCCAGCACGGAGGCATTTCCCTCGAAGAGATGCTCATCCCGCTCATCACGATGCAACCCAAACCATAGACGCTGAATGATAAGAAACATCGTATTAGACCTCGGTGGCGTACTCTTCCGACTCGATAGGGAAGAAGCCCTGCGCCGCTTCGCTGCCCTTGGGGTACCGGACGTCGAGAAGATGCTGGACCCCTACCTCCAGAGTGGTTACTTCCTACAAGTCGAAGACGGCCGCATGACGGAACCAGAGTTCCGTGCCGCCCTCAGTTCGCTCGCAGGCCGTACCCTCAGCTATGACGAGATCGCTCACGCCTACTTCGGCTTCTTGCGCGAGGTAGATGCTTACAAGTTCGACTTCATCGATGCCGAACTCTCCAATTACCGCATCTTCATCCTCTCGAATACCAACCCCTACGTGATGGACTTCTGCGAGTCAGATCGCTTCCTGCCGAGTGGTCGTCCGCTCTCTTCCTTCTGCGAGAAGAAGTTCGCCTCCTGCGAGATGGGGATGGTCAAGCCCGACCGCCGTATCTTCGAGACGATGCTCCGTGAGGGGAATATGCTCCCCGAGGAAACGCTCTTCCTCGACGACGGCCCGGCGAATGTCGCTATGGCGCGTGAGTTCGGTATCCACACCTACCAGCCACTCAACGGCGAAGACTGGCGCGAGCCCGTCCGTCAGCTCCTGAGTGAGCTCAACCAGCACGGATAAGTTTGGCTATCTTTGCACTCAATAAGAAAGTTCATTACTGATACACTTATAGATCATCAACGTATTATGAAGAGAATTGTACTGATCCGTCACGGCGAAAGCGTGTGGAACAAGGAGAACCGCTTCACGGGTTGGACCAACGTCGACCTGTCTGAGAAGGGTGTAGAAGAAGCTAAGAAGGCTGGTGCCATCCTCAAGGAGAACGGCTTCCACTTCACGCAGGCTTATACTTCCTACCTCAAGCGCGCGATTAAGACCCTCAATCAGATCCTCGATGTGATGGATCTGGACTGGATCCCCGTAGAGAAGAGCTGGCGCCTCAATGAGAAGCACTATGGTATGCTTCAGGGGCTGAACAAGGCTGAGACGGCTGAGAAGTACGGCGATGCTCAGGTCAAGATCTGGCGTCGTAGCTACGATGTACCTCCCACGCCACTCGAGGCCACGGACGAGCGTGCACCACAGGCTGACCCTCGCTACACGGGGGTTGTACCTGCTTACCTCCCTCTGACCGAAGCGCTCTGCCACACGGTCGCTCGTACGCTTCCCTACTGGGAAGACAAGATCTTCCCTTCGCTCATGCAGCACGATGACGTCCTCGTAGCCGCTCACGGTAATAGCCTGCGCGGTATCATCAAGGTGCTCAAGGGCATCTCCGATGAGGATATCGTCGAGCTGAACCTGCCTACGGCTGTTCCTTACGTCTTCGAGTTCGACGATGAGCTGCGCCTCGTCAAGGACTACTTCCTCGGTGATCCCGAAGAGATCAAGAAGCTGATGGAAGCAGTAGCTAATCAGGGTAAGAAGGCTTAAGCCCCTTCCACTCCCCACTACTTATTAGAGCGAAGCGCCCCAGATAGCACCTGCTATCTGGGGCGCTTACCTATATATAGGTATATTGCAGAGCGTGAATAACTAAGCCCATCTATTGCGCTACCTTTGCTCCCTGTAGAGAGAAGTTTACCTCTCATTCAAGTAATCGCAACTATATTCACGCATCGATATGAATACCAAGAACTGGGCTTCAGCCCTCCTCCTCGCAGGCCTCACGCTCGGCCTCGCCTCCTGCAACAAGAAGCAAGCTAACGAAGAACCTACGCCTACCCACGTGTACACCATCACGAAGGTAGAGGTCTCCCCTAAGGAAGTAGACCTCGGTGGCGAAGTCGGCAAGACCAATCTCGAAGAAATTAACTTCGGAGATGCCGTCCTCGGCACGGGTAAGTTCACGGAGGTGACGCTCGATGATAATACCATTACCTTCACGGGCACGAAGGCTGGAGTCAAGTACCAAGCTAAGGTCAAGAGCGGTGGTACAATTCATCTCCCCAAATACGGTAATATGCCCATCGAGCCTAAGCTGGGAGACTTCAAAGTCACGGATGATAAGATTACTGGCACGCTGACGATCGGGAGATATGATATGTTCCTTCTGCTCCAGCGAATGAAAAATAAGGCAATCACAGAAGAGCAAGCAGTGGTGCTTACCGCTCTTGGTAAAGCTACAACCAGCTCGACGATCACCTTCGAAGGCACGCTGAAGAAGTAAGCTCTACACATCGTTCATCTTTAGCCGAGGTCAAGAGGTCGCACATTGCGCCTCTTGACCTCGGTCTTTTTGTACCGAAGGAGCGGGGCAAGAAGCCAAGCGAGGTCGTATCAAGCACTATTACTCCGTGCGACGACCACTACTGCTCCGTGCGATGACCACTATTGCTCCGTACGGCGACCACTACTGCTCCGTGCGGCGAGCAGTAGTGGTCGATGCACGGAGCTATATTCCTTGGCACTCCGTCCTCTATTGCTCCAAAGTGTAACCTCCTTGTGTGGGTCACTACCTGCACGTAGGTTATCCCCCACGGTTGCCCCTAAGTGTGCGCTTTTACTGTGGGTAGCTTGGGTGGACAACTATGGAGATACGAGCACTACGTACAGGATGTATTTCCGTTTACACTGCCTTATCCTCAGGGTTATCCTCGCAAAATCCCCCATTTTATCCCCAGATAGCTGAGGCTTCCCCGTGGAATATCATACCGCCTTTGCTCGTGCTGTGTGGTTTATCCTCAGGGTTATCCCCGAGAGGGGCGTGCAAATCAGGGGATAACGGTAGGAGAAGGTCGTCCTGTTCTCTCCGTGAGGGCAGGAGAAAGAGGGGGAATAGTTGTATTTTTGTGTCAAAGAAATACAGCATCATTGCTCTATACAAACAAGCTACTTCAATGAAGCCCCACGAACACGAGCACGAACACGATGATGTGTGCGCGCACGAACACTGCCACGGCGATAGCCACAGCCACGACCATCACCACGCTCATTGTCACGGACACAGCCATAGCCACGGGCACCATCATCACCACCACCATCACGCTGAGGGGAATATCCTCGTAGCCTTCCTACTCAACCTTTTCTTCGCTATCATCGAGCTCTTCGGTGGTCTCTATACGGGGAGCGTCGCCATCCTCTCCGACTCCCTCCACGACCTCGGAGACTCTTGCTCCCTCGGGGTGGCGTGGTATCTGGAGCGTCTGTCGAAGAAGGGACGTGATAGCCACTTCAGCTACGGCTACAAGCGGTTTTCTCTCCTCGGCTCGCTCTTCATCTCTACCATCCTCTTGGTGGGCTCCATCTTCGTCATCACGGAGTCCGTCGAGCGTCTGATTACTCCTACTGACCCACCGCGTGCAGGGGGGATGCTCCTCTTAGCGGTCTTCGGGCTTTTAATCAACGGCTTCGCTGCCTGGCGTATGAGCGGAGGGTCTTCGCTCAACGAACGCTCGATGCGTCTGCACTTGATGGAGGATGTATTGGGGTGGATAGCGGTGCTCGTGGTGAGTATCGTGATGTACTTCTTCCCCTCGTTCAAGGTACTTGACCCACTGCTCTCCTTAGGGATTACAGCGTGGATACTCTATAACGTCTACTTCGCTCTGCGTGACAACTTCCGCATCCTCCTGCAGGGAGTACCCGAAGGTGTCGACCAAGAAGCCTTCTGCGAAGAAGTGCGGGCCCTCTCGGGTGTCCTTGACCTGCACGACCTCCATATATGGACGCTCAATGGGGAGCAGCACATCGCCTCCCTGCACATCGTCTATGACTGCGCTGGAGCCAGCCCCGAAGCCTTAGCCGACCTCAAGAAGTCGGTGCGCGAAGTAGCACGCCGCTATCAGCTTGACCACCTGACCATCGAGCTCGACCCTCGTGGCTGCAGCTGTGGGATGGAGCACTGTTAGTCCGTGCGCTCCTTGCCCAGTCCTTCGACCAACTCATATCTTTCCGCCTATTCTATTTGATGAAGATAAGAAGCCTCCTGCTCGGTGCCCTATGCACCCTCTCCACCTCCTCCCTCTGGGGACAAGAGCCTGTACGCCGTCCCTATGACCCCTATCAGGTGCGCGAAGTCACCGAAGTACCCGATGAAATCAAGATGGTCCGAGGTGACAAGCTCAAGGCCTATAAGCTCATCCCTGACGTGGCACGTGTCGTGCGCGTCGAGATGCCCGACACGCTGACGCACTACACCTTCGAGTACATCTCCCCCGAATTTCGCTCTCTCGGTGTCTCCTACTTAGGGAATACGAATAGCGTCTGGCAGGCGAAGCTCTTCTTTGATCGCCCACGCCGTGTGAGTGACTTCTTCTACCTCGATGGCTACGACCGAATGCTCTACACGCCTGATGCGGTGCGCTTCTACGATACGAAGAGCCCCTTCACCTACATACGCTACCATAAGAACTTCAAGACCAACGAGAGCGAAGACGTCATCTCGGGGGACTTCGGTGTGAACCTCGGCAAGCAACTCAATGTAGGGGCAAACTTCGACTACGTCTATGCCAGTGGCTTCTATACGGCGGCACGCAGCAAGGATGCCCGCTACCGTCTCTTCACCTCCTACCGCAGTGACCGCTACGAGCTCTTCGCCTACATCGCCAACGACTACTACAAGCAGGAGGAGAATGGCGGCATCACCAATGCCGACTACATCTACAATCCCGAGCGCTATACCAATAGCCGCACACGTATCGGATCGCGTGACGTACCTGTGCGCATCCGCTCAGGCGAACTAACGAACCGCATCCGCTCGGGGCACGCCTTCTTAGCGCAGTCCTACCGCTTGGGCTCCTACCGCACCACGAAGCGCAAGCAGCCCCTCGCAGAGGAAGGGCTTGGCGCAGCGCACGAGCTCCAGAGCTTAGACTCGACCTACTTCGTCCCTGTGGGGAGCATCTCTCTGACGAGCTACTACAACAAGCAGAGCCGCCGCTTCTTCTCTCACCAGCAGAGCGAGCAGTGGGCGACCCTCTTCGGCACGCCAGCGGTGACACATAGCCGCACCGAAGCCGATGGCTCGACTACGACCTACACCCTGCCCAACGATACGGCACAGCTCGTCACCCTGCAAAATACCGTGGCACTCACCCTGCACGAGGGCTTCCGCCCTTGGGTGAAGTTCGGACTCTCGGCCTACCTCCGTCAGGAGAATCGCTGGGCTTCGCTTCCCGACCGCACGAGCGAACGCTACACACGTACCGCCCTTAGCTCCACCTTCATCGGGGGGCTTATCGAGCGACGTGAAGGGACGGGGCTGAACTTCTCCGCACGTGGAGAATTGGGAGTCTTAGGTGCAGACCTCGGAGCCTTCAAGATGGAGGGGGATATCCGTACGGCCTTCAGCCTCTTCCGCAAGCAGTTCGCTCTCGAGGCGGATGCCTACATCGACAATGCACGTCCGTCCTACTTCGCCGCACATCACCACGGCACCTACGGCTGGTGGGATAAGTCGCTGAACTTCACCCGTCGCGTAGAGCTCGGTGGTCGTGTCCACTTAGCTTCGTGGGGTACGACCCTCGAAGCCCGTACAGCGAGCCTGCAGAACCACCTCTACTTCGATAGCAAGGGCGAGACGCAGCAGCACCCCGACCTCCTGCAGGTGCTCTCCCTGCGTGCCCGACAGATGGGCTCCTACGGTGTACTGAACTGGGATGTCGAGGCCGCCTTCCAGCAGTCGACGGCTCCCTCCGTCCTTCCTCTGCCTACCCTCACGGCTGCGAGCGACCTATATCTGCGCTTCCTCTTGGCGAAGGTCTTGCGCGTAGACCTTGGCGTGAAAGGCTATTGGCACACCGCCTACCACGCACCTTACTACACACCCACCGACCAGCAGTTTGCCCTGCAGTCCGAGGGCAGTGTCGGGGGACAAGCTCCCCTGCTCATCGCTTATGCGAACTTCCGCCTCAAGCGCGCACGCTTCTTCCTCCAGATGTACAATGTCGGTGAAGCCTTGATGACCAACGAGCGTCTCTCGCTGTACAAGTACCCCTACAACCCGATGCACCTCTCCGCTGGGGTCGTCGTCGACCTCAATAACTAACCTCTGCTATGGCGAAGCTCCGCATCAACACCCGCCTGGCGGTCTACATTCTCCTGCTCGTGATCGCTCTTGGGCTACTCGTTTACCTGCGTCACCAGTCAAAGCGCAGTGTAAGTGCGCCCCTTCCACTGGTCGAGCGTGACTATCCAGAGATACGCCGTGAGGGGACGCTTCGCCTGCTGGCTGCCTACGGAAGTGGAGGAGAAGTGCAGGGCGGACAGCTCACTGGGGCTGTCTATGAGCTCGCTAAGCAACTGGAGCGAAAAAGTGGGCTACGTGTCGAAGTTATCTTAGAGAACCGCTGGGATGAAGCCCTTCACCTCCTAAGCTCTGGGGCGGCCGACCTCATTGCACGCCCGATGACGCACACCTCTTCAGTTGATACGACACGCTATATGCTCTTTGCCGAGAAGACCTCCGGGCCGATTTACCTCGTCCAGCGACGTGCCGACAGTGCGCACCGCATCACACGCCAAGTACAGCTGGCAGGTCGCTCCCTCACCCTGCCGAAGTCCTCGCCACTCACTCTCTTCATCGAGCACCTCGGCGAAGAAATCGGCGACAGCCTCAGCATCCACATCGACACGCTCTATGCGACCGAACAGATAGCGATGCAGGTCGCAGCTGGGAAGATACCCTATACCATCTGCACTTCGGAGGAAGCAGCACGCTTATCTAAGCTCCTACCCACACTGGACTGCACCCTACCGCTGAGCTATTCGGTGCGTACGGCATGGCTGATGCGTCGCACCTCACCTGCCCTGCGTGATAGTCTCATCGCTTGGGGCGTTACTCGATAGAGTCTCCCCCGCAGAGTTATCATTCACAGAAAAAGCAGTCTCCTTCGCCCTATAATGGGCGAAGGAGACTGCTTTTATCTAAATAGGTGGACTATACTTAGTCCAAATACAGCTCTTCGGGATAGCCTACGGCCTCCAGATAGAGGGCGTGACCTGGGGCAGAAGAGCCGGCACGTCCTCGGTCTTTTGCCTCGACGACGGCAGCGAAGTCCTCTACAGAGAGCTTGCCCTTGCCGACTTGGAAGAGCGTACCGACGACAGCACGCACCATATTGCGTAGGAAGCGGTCGGCAGTGATGGTGAAGATCCACTGCCCTTCCTCTGCCCCTTGTCGCCAGTAGGCTTCGGTGACACGGCAGTTATTCGTCTTGACATCGGTGTGGAGCTTGCTGAAGCTCGTGAAGTCGGTGAAGTGTAGGAGTTGCTTCGCCGCTACGTTCATCCGCTCGAAGTCCAGCGGAAAGTGCAGGCGCAGCATGCGTGCTTCCTGGAAGGGATCCTTGCGCAGCGTCACATAGTAGCGGTAGGTGCGCGAGGTGGCACTGAAGCGTGCGTGTGCCTCCTCCTTCACGGGACGAAGGTGGTGCAGTGCGATGTCGTGGGGAAGGTAGCGGTCGGTGCGGAAGAGTAGCTCACGTGCAGCCTCCAGCTCCATCGGCAGGTCAACGTGGGCGACCATACCACGAGCGTGGACGCCAGCATCGGTACGCCCTGCGCCGACAATAGCTACTGGGGTCGTGGAGCGAGAGACGAGCGTCAGAGCCTTCTCGATGGTCTCTTGGACGGTAGGAGCATCGGGCTGCGTCTGCCAGCCGCTGTAGTTCGTCCCGTCGTAGCTCAGGGAGATGAAGTAGCGCATCTACGGCTTAGCTCTTCGTCTTCTTAGCACGGGGAGCGGCCTTGCGTGCCGTGCCCTTGCGTGGGCTCTTCGCTGGAGCTTCGGCAATGAGCTTCATACAGTCCTCATAGCTCAGTGCCGTGGGATCACCGTCCTTGGGGAGCTTGTAGTTATCGCTCTTGTACTTGAGGTAAGGCCCGAAGCGACCGGTACGAATGGAGAGCTCGGCATCTTCGGTGAAGGTCTTCAGCAGGCTCTTCTCTTCGCTCTCGCGCTTCTCTTGGATGATGGCGATAGCTTGCTCCTCAGTGCAGGAGAGTGGATCGGTGTCTTTGGGCAGGCTGTAGAACTTGCCAGCGTGGCGCACGTAAGGGCCGAAGCGACCGATAGCGATGGTCATCACTTCGCCTTCGTACTCACCGATGCTCTTCGGTAGGTCGAAGAGGGCAAGGGCTTCCTCGAGGGTAATGGTCTCGATGGACTGCCCCTTCTGCAGCGAAGCAAAGCGGGGCTTCTCGCTGTCGTCAGCCGTGCCGAGCTGCGCCATAGGGCCGTAGCGACCGACACTGACGGCTACCTGCAAGCCCGTAGAAGGCTGTACACCGAGGATGCGCTGACCGATGCGCTGGGCAGAGCGTTCGTTGGTGGCGCGCTCTACTTCGGGATGGAAGTCCTGGTAGAAGCCTCCGATGGCACCTGACCAAGCGGTCTTCCCTTCGGCGATCGTATCAAATTCCTCTTCGATACGTGCCGTGAAGTTATAGTCTACGATATTGGGGAACTGCTCCACGAGGAAGTCATTGACCACAATACCGATGTCTGTCGGCAGGAGCTTTCCCTTGTCGGCACCGTAGACTTCGCTCTTGACGGTGCGCTGTACGGCACTTCCTTCGAGGGTGAGGACGGTGTAGTTGCGACGCTGGCCTTCACGGTCGGTGCGCTCGACATAGCCACGATTCTGGATGGTCTGGATGGTGGGAGCGTAGGTCGAAGGGCGACCGATGCCGAGTTCTTCCATCTTGCTGACCATAGAAGCCTCGGTGTAGCGAGCAGGACGCTGGGTGAATCGCTCTTCGCCCGTCAAGGTATCGAGCGTGAGAGCTTCGTGCTCCTTGACGGCTGGTAGGAGCTTCGTGACTTCGCCTCCGTTGCCTTCTTCGCCCGTGGACTCCATATAGACATCGAGGAAGCCACGGAAGGTGATGACCTCTCCTTGGGCGGTGAAGGCGTAGTCTGTACCAGCGACAGGGATAGAGACGGTGGTGCGCTCTATTTCTGCATCTGCCATCTGCGAGGCGAGGGTGCGCTTGCGAATCAAGTCATAGAGACGCTGCTCCTGCGGTGTGCCATCGATATGCTCACGGTCGACATAGGTGGGGCGAATAGCTTCGTGCGCCTCTTGCGCCCCCTTGCTCTTGGTCTGGAAGCGGCGTGGCTGGTGGTATTCCTTCCCTGGATGCTTCTCTATTTGTCGGGCTATTGCGCTGAGGGCTTGCGTAGAGAGGTTTACCGAGTCGGTACGCATGTAGGTGATATGCCCCGACTCATAGAGGGACTGTGCCAGGCGCATCGTCTGCGAGACGGAGTAGCCGAGCTTGTGCGCTGCTTCCTGCTGGAGGGTTGATGTAGTAAAGGGGGCTGCTGGCGAGCGGCGAGCAGCACGGCGTGTAATCGCTCCGATGGTGAAGGCGGTCGAAGCGCAGCGCATCATCAGCGCCTCCGCCTCTGCTTCGGTAGCGAAGCGGTGGTTGAGTTCAGTCACGAGTCGCTCACCCGAGGGAAGGAGGAAGGCTGCTTGGAGGCGGTAAGAAGATTGGGGTACGAAGGAGATAATCTCACGCTCGCGGTCGACGATGAGGCGAACGGCGACGCTCTGCACGCGCCCAGCTGAGAGCGAGGGGCGGATGCGCTTCCAGAGTACAGGGGAGAGCTCGAAGCCTACAATTCGGTCGAGGACACGGCGTGCCTGCTGTGCGTCGACGAGATTCATATTGACCTCCCGTGGATGCTCGAGGGCATGGAGGAAGGCTTCGGCAGTGATTTCGTGGAAGACGATACGGCGAGTCTTCTCGGGCTTGAGCTCGAGGGCTTCGCTCAGGTGCCAAGCGATGGCTTCTCCTTCGCGGTCTTCATCGGAAGCGAGGTAGACGAGGTTGGCCTTCTTAGCTGCCGCCTTGAGTTCGCGCACGAGGCTCTTTTTGTCCTCGGTGATGACGTACTCGGGGCGGAACTGATCCTCGACATCCACACTGAAGGAATGCTGCTTGAGATCGCGCACGTGACCGGCGCTGGCCATGACCTTATAGTCGTTCAGTTGGTGCTTTTTGAGAAAGCCAGAGATGAGCTCCGCCTTCTTGGGAGACTCTACTATAACTAAATTCATCTACGATTACCCTATCTCTTCTATATTAATATGGTGTATGGGCAAGGCACGCCCGATGCAAAGGTAGCAAAAACTCCCCCTGTAGGAATGCCCTCAAACAAATGAGATGCGAGAGGAGAACCTCAGCACAGCTCCCCCTTCTTAGCGACAAGGTGTCTGCGACCACTACTGCTGGGCGAGCAAAGCAGTAGTGAATGATGGTATCGACCAATAGTGCTCCACTCGCCGACGACTACTGGTCACCCCTCTCACCAATAGTGGTCGTTGCTACCCCACCAAGATGGAGAAGAGGCGGTCTTGCGCTCAAGCAGAGCGAGCACATCGGAAGATGACGAACCCAAGTATCCAAAGAGCGCACTTTCCCCTCACTATAAGCAAGTACTCGGATTTTGATGCGGAAGCCTGTTTTTTAAGGCGAAATTCTTTGTCCTGTCCCATATTCTTTGTATGTTAGCAGGAGATAAAAGTCATCTTGTATGAGAAGGATATTTTTCATCATAGGGCTACTTCCGTTTCTCTTAACAAAAGCCTCGGCGTTACAAGGGAATAGCTTCAAGCTGGACATTGGCTTGTTTGGCTATGACGATTTATGCCATAAAGACTTTGCAGTAGTGTCAGACTCTCTGGTTATTGACTCGACCAGCACAGATACATTGACAGAAGAAAGCAAGTCGTTGCCAGAAGTGGTTGTTCAAGCAAAATGGCTGTATAGAAAAGATGGGAATGCTGTCATTAATGTTGCACAAATGACGCATGCCAAAGATTTGCAGACCAGCCAACTGCTACAGCGTCTCCCTGGCGTAACAAAGAAGAACGATGGCTATTTGCTGAATGGTAAACCTGCTGCAATCTATATAAATGGTGTGCGGCAGAACATTTCTGCAAGTTCTATGCAAGCATTCCTATCGAACCTGCCTGCAGAAGCATTGTCTACAATTGAGCTTGTAGGCCTCAACACAGGAACGTATTCTGCTACTACCGATGGTGTGATTCGCATCAATATGCGAGCAAACATGCCTTTGGGTTATTCTTTTCAGCCTTATGTTTTTAGTTCCTTCCTGCCTGAGGGTGTACGCAATGCAGGAGGTAACGTTTTCTACATGACAAAGCTGAACCGAATATTGACTTACCACACCCTATCCTATGCTAACAATAGGATTCGTTTGCGACAGTCTGACAGTCTCTTATTGCATGGTGTGCGTTTGTTAAGTAATGAACGAAGGCGAGATGGGCGTTCGCATGTACTGACTTACCAAGGCGCATTGAGCTACGAACTTAACCAACAGCGTAAGCTCCTACTCAATACTTTTGTATATAACGACTGGGGGCAGCCTGAAGCACAATGGCATTCTAATTCACGTTATGGGAGAGAGGTGAGCAGTGGACGCAGTGATTTGTATAATTTGTCGTTGGCTTATCAGATACCTGCTGCACAGCGTGCTTTTCATGGTACTATTGCCTATGCTTTTTCCTATGGGAGCGAACATACTAATACTAGATTCTACAATGAGCAAGAACGGCTCTATGAAGATGTGCAGTCGAACATGGAGGGATGGATGCATACGCTCAATGCCGACATTTCTTCTTACGTTGGTGAGCAATGGCTGTTTACCTATGGACTGCAAGTAGACCATAATAGTGTGTGGAATAAGGTCGCATATGCTAATCAGCAGCTGCAATCTACCGCTGTGCCTTCCTTTACGGGGGCAGAACTTCTGCCTGCTTGCTACCTCCAAGCCCGATATCGCTATAATTCAGCTCTAGCCCTACGTGTGGGGCTTCGCCTAGAACACACTGCCTATCAGTATGCGTATAGCCATACTCCAACGCTAACTCATCGCTCCTACACTAATCTCTTTCCTACGGTGCTACTCTATTACGACCGCCCGAACTATGGCTTAGTGCTAGGGCTCACCTCACGCATTAGCCGTCCGAAGTACAGCTGGATGCTACCAGGTGTTCGTGTAGTGAACGATTTTCTCTCTTTTGAAGGGCATCCCGAGATTCAGCCCTCACAAATTTATGCACTAGTAGCGCGGAATACGCTCTTTCAATATGCGCAGCTCAACCTCAGCTATGGCCAAGTTCACCATTTCGTAGGAAGCAGCTATCGGTCAGAGGGCAAGCGGCTGGTTGAATCGATGGATAATATAGCAAAGCGCAGTTTCTTTGCAGCTAATGTTGTATTGCCTTTTGCCTTGATGCAAAAGAAGCTAACTGGACAGCTGCAAGCCAACGTGGATTACAGCCGTCTGTCTGATTTCACATCACAATATCAAGCACCCCTCGGTCGTGCGCCTCGCTATTGGACACACTCTTATAGTGCTTCCTTAGAATACACCCCTAACAATCGCTTCTCTTGCTACCTGCAAGGTGAATTACTTCCCCAGCAGAATACATTGTTTTCGTCTTCCTCTATCCAATTCGCAGGAAGCATGGAACTCAATTATTCATTGCTCAAGGAGCGTAATCTCGTGCTCTCATTGAGTACTTACAATATCTTCTCGCTCCCCTATTCTAAGGTGCATTTCTTCCTTGACAATAGTTTTCATACAACGAACTACAGCACAGAGCCCTATATCCAAATCTCCATGAAACTCCGTCTCAATAAAGGGCAACACGTTGTTGATGAATACCGCTCTTATACCCCAGTATCGTCATCACGCCTGCAATAAAGACAGGGCTTCCCATTCAGGGGGATAGATACGTGCTTTTTTCGTACATTTGCGTCGACTTTTGCAGAGGCAGAGCATCACTTGGTGCCCGCTTAGCTGGGTCACAAGTCATGTGCTATGCGCCAGCAGAAGCACTCGTGTGTAATTCATAGTAAGTTTAACAAATGGAAAATTTGAAAGAGATCAAGCCCATCCAGGACTTCAACTGGGATGAGTTTGAGCAGGGAGAGGTAGCGTGCTCTGCTTCTCGTCAGGAGCAGGAAGCCGCGTATGATGGCACCCTGAGCAACGTTAAGGATCAGGAAATCGTCATCGGTACGGTTACCAAGATTGGTAAGCGTGAAGTACTCGTCAACATCGGCTTCAAGAGCGAAGGTGCGATCAACTCGGCTGAGTTCCGCTACAATCCTGAGCTCCAGGAAGGCGACAAGGTCGAAGTATTCATCGAATCACAAGAAGACAAGAAGGGACAGCTCGTCCTCTCACACCGTCTGGCTCGTGTGGCTCGCTCGTGGGATCGCATCAACGAAGCCCTCGAAAAGGATGAAGTGGTACGTGGCTACGTCAAGTGCCGCACCAAGGGTGGTATGATCGTCGATATCTTCGGTATCGAAGCCTTCCTCCCTGGTTCGCAGATCGATGTCCGTCCTATCCGCGACTACGATGCTTATGTAGACAAGACGATGGAGTTCAAGATCGTCAAGATCAACCAGGAGTTCAAGAACGTCGTCGTATCGCATAAGATCCTCATCGAAGCCGAACTCGAAGCTCAGAAGGCTGAGATCATCAGCAAGCTCGAGAAGGGTCAGATCCTCGAAGGGGTCGTCAAGAACATCACCTCCTACGGTGCCTTCATCGACCTCGGCGGTATCGATGGGCTTGTCCACATCACCGACCTCTCTTGGGGCCGTGTATCGCACCCCAGCGAAGTGGTTAGCCTCGATGAGAAGCTCAACGTCGTTATCCTCGAGTTCGACGAAGCTAAGAAGCGCATCGCTCTTGGTATCAAGCAGCTCCAGCCACATCCTTGGGATAGCCTTGACGCTAACCTCAAGGTCGGTGACAAGATCAAGGGTAAGGTCGTCGTCCTGGCTGACTACGGTGCATTCATCGAAGTGGCTCCTGGCGTAGAAGGTCTCGTCCACATCTCCGAAATGTCTTGGACGCAGCACGTACGCTCGGCTCAGGAACTTCTGAAGGTAGGTGACGAAGTCGAAGCTGTCATCCTCTCGCTCGACCGCGAAGAGCGTAAGATGAGCCTCGGTCTCAAGCAGCTCAAGGAAGATCCATGGGAAAACATCGACAAGCGCTTCCCCATCGGCTCACGTCACACGGCTAAGGTTCGCAACTTCACAAACTTCGGTGTCTTCGTAGAAATCGAAGAAGGTATCGATGGTCTTGTACACATCTCCGACCTCTCTTGGACGAAGAAGATCAAGCACCCCAATGAGTTCACTGAAGTAGGTGCTCCTATGGAAATCGTAGTCCTCGAGATCGACAAGGAAAACCGTCGCCTCTCGCTCGGTCACAAGCAACTCGAAGAGAACCCATGGAACGCCTTCGAAGCTGACTACCGTGTAGGTACGATCCACGAAGGTACGATCCGCGAATTTGTTGAGAAGGGTGCTGTCGTTGCCCTCCCCGAAGGTATTGAAGCATTCGCTACGCCTAAGCACCTCGTCAAGGCTGACGGTACGCAGGCTGCTAAGGGTGAAACGCTTCCCTTCAAGGTCATCGAGTTCAACAAGGATTCTCGCCGCATCATCGTCTCGCACAGCCGCACCTTCGAAGACGAAGCTAAGGCTGAAGCTCGCGCAAGCGAACGTGCTGAGCGTGCTGAGCGTCAGGCTCGCAACCAGGATGCCGCTGCTGCCGTCGCTGCTACCAATGCTGCTACGGAGAAGGCTACCCTCGGTGACCTCGACGCACTGGCTGCCCTCAAGGAAAAGCTCTCCTAAGAGACACGCCGCATAGCCTACCATAAAGTAGGTGCAAAACAACGGACGCCCCGTCTTCCACTGTGGAAGGCGGGGCGTCTGCTTTATTTATAAACCTTTCAAATACCACGAGACGATTCATCTAATCTCCAGGTAAAAGTAGGGGAAGCAGTGCTGTATCATGCTTTGACACCACAGTACACGCGATTACACTAGAGTCTTGCGACCACTGACCATATACGACATCTAAAATACCTTTCAACTTAGCCTCATTGAATCGAGAGTGCATAAAGATCTCGAGCAAAACACAGCGTAACATCTTTTCCATACCTCGCAAATCTATATCTGGTATACCTAAGAAGATTTTATCTACCCCCCCGTCTACACGAAACATAAGCACCTTCACCCTATAGCTAGACTCCTTCTCCAATTCATATACCCAACCATTATTCTTAAAACCATCTTGACGTAGTTTGCAATCATCCCCCTCGAGTATCCTTCTTAAATCTCGTCTTAAGAAAGACACGAAAGTACTTGCTTGATATCGCTGTATTTCATTCATGACCTCCCACCAATTTTTAAGCTCCAGCAAATCAAACACAGGCAGATGCTTCAGCAAATTATACTTACGTATGTAGAGCTGAAACTGCACTCCATCTGGTGTATATGCATTGTAGCGCAGCATAAACAACTCACCACTAGTCAACTGAGCACGTAGAATCTTCATATACTCAACCTTTCGTTCGTCTTTTAACTTTGCTTTATCAACAATCTCGCATATTCTATACAATAATCTAAAGTAAGAAGCCAACTCTGGATGCCGCGCATAAAGCCCCATATAATACCAAGTAGCCCAATATACATTATTCTCATAGCTCATGGACTTCCCTCCTGTAGGCTCTAAAATGAAAGACTCCTGCATACACTGACAAAGCACTCCGAAGTAACTTTTACCAGTATAAGTTTCAAACTCTAGCATCTCTATCTCCTTTTGCAGATGCTGCAGTAGTCCCCAAAATAAGCTATTAAAATTACCTTCTCCTACTTGCTGACTTTGCTCACGTATTAGCATCAGCTGCTCTTCAGTCTGCCTTCTCTGTTCTCGAATAAATTCCCGCTGCTCTGTCGCAGAAGTCCTCTGATCCCTCAGTGTTTCTACAAGCAGAAACACGCTTATAAAAGCAAGTACCCCACCGACAAAGCTTCCATAAGCATCAAACATCTTTTCATTAATCGGGAGATCACAATGAAAAAGGGCCTGTTTATGCGTAAATAAAAAGGCGGAAAGTACAAGTACCAAGGCCAAAACTACTACTGACCAATATCTTGCCCACCAAGATGTATTCTTCTTATGCATAAGGATATAATTTATTAGACAACAAAAAACGCCTGAGCTACACGAAGTAGCTCAGGCGAGCAAAGACGGGATAGTGGTCAGAGGGCGCACGGCGCACGTGCTTCTTGAGGCGCACTTCGGCTGGAGCTTGATTACTCCCCTGCTCCGTGGCATCCTCGCGCTCTGTCCAGTAGCTATCGGTACGCACGGCATAGCGCGTGACACGGAAGGCCGGCGAGACGAAGATATGATCAATACGGCTCGGGGTCTTGAGCTCCGTGTCGAAGGCGTTAAATGTCCCATTGGGCGCCAGCCTGCGCTCAGCGATGGCATACGAATCACGAAGGAGCGAGGACGAAGTGAGAAGCGTATAGATCTCGTCATTTTGGTCAACGTTGAAGTCCCCTGTGAGGATGACGGCAACACCCTTCGGAGCAAGACTACGAATGCGACTGAGGACTAGGCGTGCCGATTCGGTACGCGCCTTGCGCCCCACGTGGTCGAGATGGAGGTTGAAGAAATAGAGTCGGCGGTGCGTCTTTCTATCTTCAAATTCGCCCCACGTGCAGAGGCGGATGCAGGCAGCATCCCAGCCGAGGGCAGGGCAGTCAGGAGTTTCGCTGAGCCAGAAGTTGCCCGAGCGCACCTTCTTCAGCCGGGCTTTATGGTAGAAGATAGCGGAGTACTCCCCTTCTTCATGCCCATCATCACGGCCGATGCCGATGTAGTCATATTCGGGGAGCCCCTTCAAGAGGTCGTGGATCTGCCCGACCTTTGCCTCCTGCGTCCCGAAGATATCGGGGCTTTCGTAGGCGAGGAGTTCGCAGATGACGGGGCAGCGTTGTCCCCAGCCATTGCCGTGCTGGGTATCGGCTTCATTCTGATAGCGGACGTTGTACGTCCCCACCAGCAGGCTCTGCGCCTGCACGCTGACGACAGCGAAGAGGCCAAGAGCGAGGGTAAAGAGTCGCTTCATAATACGGGTTAGTTCAAAGAGGTGAATATGTATTAGTACAAATATACGCCATTCAGCAGACTGCACTTCGCCTACGAAGCGTGTGCTGTATGATACAATGGTCTCATATAGGTCGCCGTAAGTACCCCCAAAATTGCACTTCGATATATATACATATATTTGTATATATGTTCTCTTGGCCTAACTCAAGACATCATCCAATCACCCACCCCACTCTACGATCAGCCACGACAGAATAGAGGAGTCATCATACAAACTACCACAGAAGATCAGCCAACATCATGAACCAATTAGCGACCACTGGGAGCATTCTGCTTGGGGCTTTGTCTCACATATCCTTAGTCTGCTTGTCGCAAGGATTATCAACCGAAGCCCTACTTAGCATCGCCACTGGTGTGAGTGGCAATCTCGTCTCCGATATGCTGCAGGGGCTACTGCAAGGGAAAGCTAAGAACTGGCTCTTTCGAACGCACCCCAACGACCTGAATCATAGCATCAAGAGACTCTTCGTCACCTCGATTGATGATGCCCTCAGCAACATACACATCTTATACGAGGAAAGTGGCCTCACTTCTCAGGAAAAACGAGAGGCTAAACAAGCCTTCAAGAAGCTGAAGCAAGCACTTCACTCCAAGGCCGAGGACATCATCAAATCAGCCTCTATCGATGACCTTCACATCAATAACTTCATCCATTCAGGCTATGCAGATACCTCGGTCACAAGTTACCTTCTTCGCGAGTTAGAGGGCTGTGACCTGCCGCCCAAGCTACGCTCGTTCATCGCCCAGCATTACCCGACGCAGATCCAGCTGTGCTTTGGTGAAGGGCTGAAGTCACCTGCTAACCACGAAGCGTGGGTAGCCTACCAGAGATTGATGTCGGATGAGCTGCGTGATCTTCTCCAGGGGCTACAGGCTGAGCAACGAGAGATAAGGGAGGATCTCAAGGATCTGAAGTTAGGTCAGGGGCTTGACCCCGAGCAGATGAAGGAGCTACGTAGGCTGGGAGATCTGCTATCCGATCCGAAGCAGTTCGAGCTCCACCTGAGTGAATCGTTAGGCCTGTCGCTGGGGAAACTCGAGGAGTTAGCGAATCGCTTGATCCAGATCACGACCGAGACCCACCACACAGTCCAAGAGCTCAAGCTGCTCCAGCAGGAGCAGACCAAGCGAATCAAGCGAGCCCAATACCTCATGGGCACAGTACTCCTGCTGTGCTTGATAGCTGTGGGAGCTATGACGATAGCGATTCTTCGTGCCCCCTTCAACCAAACGATCCAGATACACGGCTGGCGTGGCAAGGCTCACATTCCATTGCGAGATCTGGGGAGTATCACACTCTCCACGGGAGGGAAAACCTATCGAGGAGAGATCAATAGCCAGGGGCAAGTCCTCATAGCCGATCTGCCCCATAGCTCCTCCGGAGAGCAAGCACGTATACAGATAGAGGATACCGAGGGATTACCTTACTTCTGTCAAGATAGCATCGTACAGTTACAGCGAGGAGAGACCCTCTATATCGCTGTTGGGCTGGTAGGGATTGACCGAGCCACTGGAATTATCAAGGATGAAGTAACCCAAGATCCCATCCCTCACGCGGTCGTACGCATAGCAGGGGTAGAGACACAGACCAACGAACGAGGCGAGTTCACACTTCCTATTCCTGCGGCAAGGCAAGCTGAAGAGCAAGAAATAGAAGTTACCAAAGCGGGATACCAAAGCTATCGAGCTACCTACACTATGATCGGAGAGCAAGCGATCCGTCTCTTCCTATCGCCCCGATAATTATTCGACTTGACACATAAGCAACAAAGGCCTATGCCACAGCGTCTACTCCTTTTCCTCCTCCTTCTTTCTCCCCTCCTCCTCACGGCACAGCAGATCCCCCTCAAGGGAGTCGTCACCGTGCAAAATAGTCGTGTCAACACCGGAAAGACCGAGTACGTCCCAGAGGTCAGCATCAACCATCCGAAGGCGAAGCCTACGGCAACAGATAGCCACGGAGAATTCATCCTCCAGATCATTGGGCTCCAGCGAGGCGTCCAGACCACCATTGAGGTGAAGCCTACGGGAAAATACCGAGATTATATCATCGTAGATGACCGCTTGATACGCGATGTCACCGTGGGGCGATTGACCCCAGTCGCTATATGCGTGCAAGATAAGAAAGTACTGGAGGAGCGAGAGAAGAGGCTCATCGCCGTGACCGTGAAGAAGCAGAATGAGATCCGTGAGCGGAAGATAGCTGAGCTGAATAAGCGCATCAGCGCCTTAGAGGCAGCTAATGAGTACACGAACGAACAGTACCAGCGAAGTATTGATAGCCTCAAGCTACTCGCCGAAGATAAGCTCAACGCACTCAAGCGAATCCGTGAGTATGCGAAGAGTATGGTTCTCATCAATCTGGATGAGGCGGATAGCATCTACAGCCGTGCCTACCGATTCTTCGAGCAGGGGGAGCTGGACAGCGTAGCCAGCTACCTCAAGCGACACATTGACTTTGAGCAGGAGAGTAAGCTCATCCAAAAGCAGCTACAAGAAGCCCAAGAGAAGAGAGAGCTAGCGCAGAGTCTTCAGGAGCAAGCTGAGCGTCAGCTGGCCAATGCGGAGCAAGCCAAGGAGCAGCTACTTAAGAAGCTCACACTCGCGGCCAAGGCCTGCAGTGAGCTCTACCAGTACGCCCAAGTCTCGCAGTACTACGAGCAAGCCCTCACTGTAGCACCGAATAATCCCGAGTTATTATGCACATATGCATCCTATCTATCTACGATACACGAATACGAAAAGGCGAACACATACCTCCTGCATGCGCTTGGGATACAAGAGCTATTAGCTAAAAAGAATCCTAAGGCATTTAGATATGAACTGGCTACCATACTAAACAGCTTAGGTATTAACTACAACAACCTAAAGGAATATGAAAAGGCGAACACATACTTCCTGCGTGTGCTTGAAATACAAGAGCTATTAGCCAAAGAGAACCCTAAGGCGTTTAGACCAGACCTGGCGAACACTCTAAACAACTTAGGTACTAACTACAACGACCTAACGGAATATGAAAAGGCGAACACATACCTTCTGCGAGCGCTTGAGATGCGAGAGCTATTAGCCAAAGAGAATCCAACGGCTTTTAGACTGGATCTGGCTCACACACTAAGCAACGTAGGGGGAAACTACAACGTCATAACGGAATATCAAAAGGCGAACACATACTACCTGCGTGCGCTTGAAATACTAGAGCTATTAGCCAAAGAGAGCCCTAAGGCGTTTAGACCAGACCTAGCCACCATACTAAGCAACTTAGGGGGAAACTACAACGCCCTAACAGAATATCAAAAGGCGAACACCTACTACATACGGGCGCTTGAAATACGAGAGCTATTAGCAAAAGAGAACCCAACGGCGTTTAGACCAGACCTAGCCACCATACTAAGCAACTTAGGCACTAACTACAACGGTCTAAAGGAATATGAAAAAGCGAACACATACCTCCTGCGTGCGCTTGAGATACAAGAGCTATTAGCAAAAGAGAATCCGAAGGCGTTTAGACCCGACCTGGCGAACGTGCTAAATACCTTAGGGAATAACTACAACGGCCTAAAGGAATATGAGAAGGCGAATGCCTACTACCTGCGGGCGCTTGAGATACAAGAGCTATTAGCAAAAGAGAACCCAACGGCGTTTAGACCAGACCTAGCCACCATACTAAGCAACTTAGGCACTAACTACAACAACCTAGAGGAATATGAAAAGGCAAACACATACTACCTGCGTGCGCTTGAGATACGAGAGCTATTAGCAAAAGAGAATCCGAAGGTATTTAGACCTGGCCTGGCAAACACTCTAAACAACTTAGGGGATAACTGCAACGACCTAAAGGAATATAAGAAGGCGAACACATACTACCTGCGTGCGCTTGAGATACGAGAGCTATTAGCAAAAGAGAATCCGAAGGTATTTAGACCTGGCCTGGCGAACACTCTAAACAACTTAGGGGATAACTGCAACGACCTAAAGGAATATGAAAAGGCAAACGCATACTACCTGCGGGCACTTGAAATACGAGAGCTATTAGCCAAAGAGAACCCTAAGGCGTTTAGATCTGCCCTGGCGAGGACACTATACAACTTAGGAAATAACTACAGCGACCTAAAGGAATATGAAAAGGCAAACACATACTACGTGCGAGCACTTGAGATACGAGAGCTATTAGCCAAAGAGGACCCTAAGGCGTTTAGACCTGGCCTGGTAGCCATACTAAACAACTTAGGAGCTAACTGCAATGACCTAAAGGAATATCAAAAGGCGAGCATATACTACCTGCATGCGCTTGAGATACAAGAGCTATTAGTCCAAGAGAATCCTAAGGCATATAGCCTTGATTTGGCCCGAATTCTATATGGCTTAGTCAAAAGCTATTCTGCACTAAAGAACGACGAAAAGGCCGAAAGATATCTCCAGCGTGCCAGCGAAGTATTCGAATCTATAAGCAAGTAATTCTCCCTAACCACAGTCCATTATGACCTCCCTCCTACTCATTCTATCAGCCATCCTACACGTATGAAAAGATACCTCTACCCGTACCTTTTTCTCCTACTCTTAGCTCTCGGGGCTATCAGCTTGTAGTGACGAAGGAAAGAAGTTACCCAAGCAGTATATCAAAGCTATCGAACTACCTATACTATGATCGGAGAGCAAGCGATCCGTCTCTTCCTATCGCCCCAATAATTATTCAACAACACATAAGCGACAAAGACCTATGCCACAGCGTCTACTCCTTTTCCTTCTCCTTCTTTTCCCCCACCTCCTCACGGCACAGCAGATCCCCCTCAAGGGAGTCGTCACCGTGCAGAACAGCCGTGTCAACACGGGGAAGACCGAGTACGTCCCAGAGGTCAGCATCAACCATCCGAAGGCGAAGCCTACGGCAACAGATAGCCACGGAGAATTCATCCTCCAGATCATTGGGCTCCAGCGAGGCGTCCAGACCACCATTGAGGTGAAGCCTACGGGAAAATACCGAGATTATATCATCGTAGATGACCGCTTGATACGCGATGTCACCGTGGGGCGATTGACCCCAGTCGCTATATGCGTGCAAGATAAGAAAGTACTGGAGGAGCGAGAGAAGAGGCTCATCGCCGTGACCGTGAAGAAGCAGAATGAGATCCGTGAGCGGAAGATAGCTGAGCTGAATAAGCGCATCAGCGCCTTAGAGGCGGCTAATGATTACACGAACGAACACTATCAGCGAAGTATCGATAGCCTCAAGTTACTCGCCGAAGATAAGCTCAATGCACTCAAGCGAATCCGTGAGTATGCGAAGAGTATGGTGCTCATCAATCTGGATGAAGCGGATAGCATCTACAGCCGTGCCTACCGATTCTTTGAGCAGGGGGAGCTGGACAGCGTCGCCAGCTACCTCAAGCGACACATTGACTTTGAGCAGGAGAGCAAGCGCATCCAAAAGCAGCTACAAGAAGCCCAAGAGAAGAAAGAGCTGGCGCAGAGTCTTCAGGAGCAAGCTGAGCGTCAGCTGGCCAATGCGGAGCAGGCCAAGGAGCAGCTACTCAAGAAGCTCACACTCGCCGCCAAGGCCTGCAGTGAGCTCTACGAGCACGCCCAAGCCTCGCAGTACTACGAGCAAGCACTCACTGTAGCACCGAATAACCCCGAGTTATTACGCACATATGCCTCCTATCTATCTACGATACACGAATACGAAAAGGCGAACACATACCTCCTGCGTGCCCTTGAGATACAAGAGCAATTAGCTAAAAAGAATCCGAAGGCGTTTAGACCTAACCTGGCGGACATACTAAACAACTTAGGGGCTAACTGTTACGCCCTAAAGGAATATGAGAAGGCGAACACATACTACCTGCGGGCGCTCGAGATACAAGAGCTATTAGCCAATGAGAATCCTAAGGCTTTTAGACCTGACCTGGCTACCATACTAAACAACTTAGGGGCTAACTGCAACGACCTAACGGAATATGAAAAGGCGAACGCATACTACCTGCGGGCGCTTGAAATACGAGAGCTATTAGCCAAAGAGAACCCTAAGGCGTTTAGACCAGACCTGGCGAATACTCTAAGCAACTTAGGGGCTAACTGTTACGCCCTAAAGGAATATGAAAAGGCGAACACATACCTCCTGCGTGCGCTTGAGACACGAGAACTACTAGCCAAAGAGAATCCGAAGGCCTTTAGACCGGGCCTGGCTTACACACTAAACAACTTAGGGAACAACTACAACGACCTAAAGGAATATGAAAAGGCGAACACATGCCACCTGCGGGCGCTTGAAATACGAGAGCTATTAGCCAAAGAGAACCCTAAGGCGTTTAGACCAGACCTGGCGAATACTCTAAGCAACTTAGGGGCTAACTGTTACGCCCTAAAGGAATATGAAAAGGCGAACACATACCTCCTGCGTGCGCTTGAGATACGAGAGCTATTAGCAAAAGAGAACCCTAAGACGTTTAGACCGGACCTGGCGAATACTCTAAACAACTTAGGAGTTAACTGCAACGACCTAAAGGAATATGAAAAGGCGAACACATACCTCCTACGGGCGCTTGAAATACGAGAGCTATTAGCAAAAGAGAATCCCAAGGCTTTTAGACCCGACCTAGCTACCACACTAAACAACTTAGGGACTAACTACAGTAGCCTAACGGAATATGAAAAGGCGAACACATGCCACCTGCGGGCGCTTGAAATACGAGAGCTATTAGCCAAAGAGAATCCCAAGGCTTTTAGACTGTACCTGGCTTACACACTAAACAACTTAGGTAAGAACTACGATAACCTAACGGAATATGATAAGGCGAACGCATGCTATATGCGGGTGCTTGAGATACTAGAGCTATTAGCCAAGGAGAATCCGAAGGCGTTTAGACCTACTCTGGCCACCATACTAAACAACTTAGGAGTTAACTGCAACGACCTAAAGGAATATGAAAAGGCGAATACATACTATCTACGGGCGCTTGAAATACGAGAGCTATTAGCTAAAGAGAATCCAAAGGCTTTTAGACCAGACCTGGCTAATGCACTAAACAACTTAGCGGGTAACTACGACGCCCTAAAGGAATATCAAAAGGCGAATACGTACTATCTGCGGGCGCTTGAGATAAGAGAGCTATCAGCCAAAGAGAACCCTAAGGCGTTTAGACCGGACCTGGCGAACATACTAAACAACTTAGGGGGTAACTACTACGCCCTAAATGAATATGAAAAGGCGAACACATACTTCCTGCGGGCACTTGAGATACATGAGCTATTAGCCAAAGAGAACCCTAAGGCGTTTAGACCGGACTTGGCGAACATACTAAACAACTTAGGGAACAACTACAACGCCCTAAAGGAATATCAAAAGGCAAACACGTACTATCTGCGTGCGCTTGACATACTAGAGCTATTAGCCAAAGAGAATCCTAAGGCGTTTAGACCTACCCTGGCCACCATACTAAACAACTTAGGGAATAGCTACAACGCCCTAAAGGAATATCAAAAGGCTGAGAGATATCTCCAGCGTGCCCGCAAAGTACGCAAATCTATAAGCAAGTAATACCCTCTAACCACAGTCCATTATGACCTCCCTCCTACTCATTCTATCAGCTATCCTACCAGCCCTTCTTTTCCTGATCTTCATCTATCGGAAAGACCTCCACAAGGAGCCACGGCGACTCTTACTCAAGAGTTATCTGATCGGGATGATACTGGTCCTCCCCATCTTGGGGACAGAGATCCTCCTCTCACAGCTCCCCCCCAGAGGAGAAATATCAGTACTACTCTATAACGCCTTCATCATCGCCGCCCTAAGCGAAGAAGGCTGGAAGCTGCTCTTCTTGGCACGCACGACATGGCATAGCCCCGAGCTGGATGAGCCCATTGATGGGATTGTCTATGCAGTCTTTGTCGGGCTTGGCTTCGCTACAGTAGAGAACATCTTGTATGTACTTCAACAAGGCTTCTCGACCTCTCTGCTCCGAGCTCTCTTCTCCGTACCAGGGCATGGGCTCTTTGGCGTAGTCATGGGATACTTTTATGCTCAAGCTCGCTTTGCGTCTACACGAGGGAAACGCATGCAGCAGCTTGCCCTAGCATTACTCCTTCCCATCGCATTCCATGGAAGCTATAACTACCTACTCTTCCAGAGTGCAAGTCTATTCGATGGAGAAGCCTACGCTCTGGGAGCTATGTGCATCATCGCAGACTTAGCACTCGTCATATTCCTATGGAGACTTGGACTGCGGTTCATCCGAAAGCATTCCCAAGCCTCCACGACACAATCAGATCATCGATAACGCCCCACCCTACACGTATGAAAAGACACCTCTACCCGTACCTTTTTCTCCTACTCTTAGCTCTCGGGCTATCAGCTTGTAGTGACGAAGGCAAGCGCTTCAAAGTCTTAGACGAGGAGATCTCCTACATCACAAATAGCTCCAGTACAGCTACCCCCGAGAAGATACGCTCGAGTATCCAAAAGCTGGAGCAATTCCTCTCCGACTATCCCGACTCCAAGCACAAAGAGTATCTCACGCTACAGCGCCGTGCCCTCACGGCACAGCTGGAGGCCGTGAGCTTCAAAAAGCTCAAAGAGAAGTATGAAGAGACCATCCAGTATCGCAATTCGGATGCTGCCGACGAATACCAAAGCGCCATCGATCTCTTATCCTCCAGCGAGGCTATCCAGCTTCAAGAGACTCACCCAGAGCTAAAAGGCTGGCTGCAGAGGCTGAATGATGACAAGGCACTCATCCTGAAGATGAAGGACTTCTTCGAGCGCGACTACAGTAGCATCGAGAACTTCAACAGCGAAGTGCGAGACAATGCCTATCTCTACCGTAACCAGAGCTCGAACATTGCTCAAATCTGGGAGACTATGACTGCGGTCTATCAAAGCAAGCTGGCTGATCGCATTCTCCAAGAGAAAATCAGGCACTTCGAGCAGGAACTTTCCGATGATGCCCAGGCTATCTGCCTGAATGACTTCGAGGGCTTTAAGGTACAGCGTGTCGAGACCGTCAGTATGGGTGCCCCCCACAAGATGAGTCAATATGAGGGGTATGAGTGTGAAGGTGTCTTCCGCGTCTATCTGATCGGGGCATTGATCGGATGGGATAAGGGCAGTGTGAAAATCCAAGTGAAAGGCTATATCACACAGCGTGTCGATAGTGACAATCAACTCATTGATGTACGCTACTCACGCTCAGACTACAGTGTGCTCGAACGAAGTGGACTCTAATTAACTTTCTCTCCCTATGAATAGTCATGAAATGAAATTCTTAGCTCTAGGCATCTTTCTCGTCATCACCCTTCTGTTCCGTATTATACCAGCACTCTTCAGATGGATACAGGCTCGTATCAAGGGACACAACACCTCCCAGCTGGCACAGCAAAAGCGAACTCTGGGCATCAAGCTACTCGTCCTGCTTGGCGGAGTAGCCACTTTGTGGGTACTCATAATGGGGATAGCCTATGGGACTATGGGGGTTGTAGATGGAGCTCTGGATTCGGTAGCGGGGGGATTATCTCTATTAGCCATAGCCACCGCAGGAGGGTATCTCACCCGAGGACTCTGGTTAATGAAGCGCCTTGTCGGGCAAATCATCTTAGGACTCCTATCGATCTGCCTACTGGGCACATTAGTATTCCTCGTATTCATCCTCCTTGTAGGCCCAGACGAACGATTCATCATACTCATCGGGATCTGTGACTTAATTGCTATCCCCATCTTCTATTGCCTCATCAAGAACCTCCCCCGTATGCATTAGATCGATCGTGTGAGTAGAGCTACTCGTCCCCTTGAGGCTATGGCAAATTCCTCTTTGCCATAGCCTCATCATTTTCTCTCCCCCAGCATAGCCGTGCACAGAGGAGTCAAGCAAGAGCTCTCGCCACAAAAGACTCTCCCCCCCTGCTTATGAGCTGCAAGAATCCTTTACCCCTACACATTCCTTTACCCCTATATATTATTGTACGCGCGCGATAAGAGCTGTTTGATGCAAGCAAAATGAAGCAATCTACTCACGGAGCAGGCTTACCCTTCGGGAGCGGAAGTGCTTGAAACAGGGGCATTCATCACTCAAAACATCGCTTTTTTGACTATATTTGCACCATATATTATCATTGTAATAAAGTATCCATACAATAATCCTCTATGTTACTACACAAAGAAGGCCGTGGTCCTCTGATTGGCTTTGCCATCACAATCATCGGGCTTAATGCCCTCATTGCGCTCTTTGCAGGAACGATCAGCTACGTCTTTCTTGCACTCTCTGTCATCTTCTACCTATTGGTAGTCAACTTCTTCCGCTACGAACCACGCAAGCACAGCGATGGTCCGCTGGAGATCGTCTGTCCTGCCGATGGACGTGTCGTCGTCGTCGAAGAAACTGAGGAGCAGGAACTGCTGGGCTGCCGCTGCCTGCAAGTGTCGGTCTTTATGAGCGTCTTTGACATGCACGTCAACTGGATCCCCTGCAATGGCGTCGTCGAGCACGTCTCCCACACCGATGGCCGCTTCCTCTCGGCTCACCTGCCGAAGAGCAGCACGGACAACGAACGCTCGGCCGTCATCATCCGTACGGAGGGGGGCGATCGTGTCCTCGTTCGCCAGATTGCCGGAGCTATTGCACGCCGTATCGTCACCTACCCAGAGGTGGGACATCGCGTAGACATCAATCAAAACCTCGGCTTCATTAAGTTTGGTTCGCGTGTCGACCTCTACCTCCCCTTAGGCACGCAAGTGCACGTCAAGGTTGGTCAGAAGGTGCAGGGGAATATCACGGACATCGCCACGCTCCCACGCTAAGCAGGCGAAGTCTTCATTCTCTTCACGCTTCCCCCCTATTCAATAGCTATGAACATCAAGAAGCATATACCTAATATGCTGACCGTGGGCAACCTCCTCTCGGGAGCGCTGGCCATTGTCTTTACGCTCCACTCGGGTCGCCCTGAGGTGGCTATGTGGCTCATCGTCTTAGCTGCTATCTTTGACTTTTTTGATGGGATGGTGGCTCGCCTCTTGGGGGTCTCTTCGCCTATTGGGAAGGATCTGGATTCGCTGGCGGATGTAGTGAGCTTCGGTCTGGCTCCTGCGGTGCTGGTCTTCCACGCCTTGGATGGGCTGGAGGCTGGGAATTACCTCGCCTATGGTGTCTTCATCATCCCAGCCTTTGCGGCACTGCGCTTGGCGAAGTTCAATAACGACACACGTCAGACGACTTCTTTCCGTGGGCTACCCGTCCCTTCGAATGCGCTCTTTTGGCTCGGCGCCACAGCGGCTATTCCTTCGCTTGGGGAGCTTGTGGGTACTTCGGCAACGGGGATCATTTACCTGGTGCTCTCGCTCCTGCTCTCGCTGCTGATGGTCGGAGAACTCCCGATGTTCTCCTTTAAGCTCTCGAAGGCTCCGCTGAGCGAGAAGTGGCCACAGCTTGCCCTCATCATCATTGCTGTGGGCTCAGTCATTGCCCTTGGCTGGATCGGGTGTAGTGTAACGATCATCGCCTACCTGCTCCTCTCGCTCGTGGCTGCTGCTTCGGACAAGCAAGCATAGTCCATGTGCTTTGGCACGCTCTTTGCAGAAGGAGTCTGTGTCTTATAGTACATTATTAAATCCGCATTCGATATGAGCTTCCTGATAGCAGTCCTTCTTTTTGCCCTTCTCTATTTCTCGTGGCCACGCATTCAGGCTTGGCTCGTGGTGAAACTCCTGCAGCGCGTGCAGCGTCGTATGAACGAGGCCGCAGGTCAGCAGGCTTACCGCAACGGTAGCTACCGTACGTCCGACACCTCTTCTGAGGCAGGAAGGACAGCCGATTCCGCTACCTCGGGGCGACAGAAGCAGGAGCTGGATGACATAGAGGCGCGTAAGTTCGCCCGATCTTCCTCGGACGACTATGTCGACTTTGAGGAGCTACCTCGGGACTAAGCCTTAGCGACCGCCCTACATACATTGATTAGATTAATTATTTAGACGAACGGGGACTTTTACAATACTTTGTACTACCTTCATGGTGTGAAAGATGGCTTTCAGAGGATGCTCGGACTGTATATCCGAGCGAGTTCTCTTGAGAGTCATCTTTTCTTCTTTCTACCAATGAGTAGAAGCTTAGACTACCCTTTTCCTCACGTAGCACGATAAAGGAGTCTACTCCGCCAATCTTAATCTTTAAATAGTGGAAAGTGAATGGTCGCCCTTTCGTATCACCTGCGCTACCTATGGACTCACCTCGTAGGATAAGTTTATCGATATTATGTAGGTGATTCTATAGAAGAGGGATGGGAGAACAGCCGTTCTCCCATCCCTCTTCTCTGTGTCCTACGCAGGTAGAGCGTTTGAGTATTCGTCGGAGTGTTTGTATCTTTGCTTCTCAAAGACTGAAATATAAACACTATTCATCCATAGGTAATAACAAACAATGGCAGTATTAGAGAAGATCCGAAGTCATTCGGTACTGCTGGTCGTGGTCATCGGTATCGCCCTGGCGGGCTTCGTCGTCGGTGACCTCTTCACCAGTGGGCGCACCTTCTGGAGCAAGAGTGAGCGTACCGCCCTCTCCATCGACGGCAAAGATGTCTCGATAGAAGAGTATAGTAGCCGTCTCAAGGAGCTCGAAGACCAGGCTCAAGCCCAGGGCCAGCAGCTCTCCGACGAGCAGCGTATGCAGCTGAATAACCAATTGGCTCAAGAGTATATCTCCGAGTATGCCCTCAATGAAGTGACCTCTAAGGTCGGCCTTGGGGTGTCGGACGAAGAGCTCTATGCCCTACTCGTAGGCAAGGGTATCGCTCCCTCGCCATTGGCTTCGCAGTTCTTCGGCTCGACGGATGAGAAGCAGATCAATGAGGTCATCAAGCAGCTCTCCGATAAGCAAATTCAGGCCGCTCCTGCAGAGCAGCGTGGTCAGCTTCTGCAGGCAAAGAGCCAGTTTGAGCAGCTCCAGAAGCAGATCAAGTCACAGCGTCTGCAACAGAAGCTCTCGACTTTACTCGCTCGTACCTATAAGATCAACGATGTAGACCGTGAGCTCTCCGTAGGCAAGGAAAGTCGTAGCATCGCTCTCGTCCGCACCTCCGCCGCTCAGATCGCTGACGCCGCTGCTAAGCCCAGCGATAGCGAGGTGAAGAAGTACTACGATGAGCATCCCGACTTCTACAAGATGCAGTACCCTCTGACCGAGGTGAGCTACATCAGCCTCCAAGTAACTCCTTCGCAGGCGGACTATAAGAACGCAGCAGCCGACAAGGATAAGGCCGTGGCTGAACTGCGTGCTGCTAACGCCTCCAACGTCGAGTCTGTGCTCCGTGGCTTCGCTACCTCGAGCAAGTTCTTCTCCAAGACCTTCCTCACTGGTGCCGAACTCGATGAACTCGGTCTCGGTGCAGACCAAGTCGCTTTCATCAAGAGTGCTGAAGCAGGTGCGATCAATGATCCTCAGCTCGTCAGTGACCGCTACGATATCGTCAAGGTCATCGGGAAGAAGAGCGTTACCTCTGGTCTCTCTGTCCGTATGATCGTGCTTAGCGATAGCGTCAAGGGTAAGACCGACAGCCTGCTGGCACAGCTCCAGTCGGGTGCGAGCTTCGCCGAGCTGGCTAAGAAGCACAGCATCGACCCTGCTACAGCCGCTGGCGGTGGTCTCATCCAGCTCCCCAACCGCTACGGATCGGTCGACAGTACCTTCTCTGAATCGAAGCTGATGCAGCTCGCACAGGGCTCGGGACTCAACCTCGATACGCTCTACAAGGTGCCTGTTGGTACGGTCGTTCGCCTGGGTCGTGCTCCTATCTCCGTCCTCGTCCGTGCAGAGAATGCTCAGCCAGCCGTCGAGGCTTATCAAGTAGCTTTCCTCTCGATCCCCGCAACCTTCTCACCTGAGACGTACAACACGAAGTATGCTGCAATGAACCGTATCCTCGGTGCTGGCGGTGGCTTCGATGCGATGGCTAAGAAGGCTGAGAAGGAAGGCTTCAGCGTAGCTCGCAACGTCCCCGTTACAACGCAGACCGCAGCTCTTGGACAGATCCCCAGCTCGCGCCAGATCGTCAGCTGGGCTATAGGAGCTAAGGAAGGTGAAGTAAGCCAGAAGCTCTACACCTGTGGTACGGACTACCTCGTCATCCCTACCGTCATCAAGCACACTCCCGAAGGAGTAGCACCTCTGTCGGCCGTGAAGGATGAGATCGTCGCTTATCTCTCTGCCAAGAAGAAGGCTGAGACGCTGGCCAAGAACCTCGAAGGTAAGCACCTCGCTTCCCTCGATGCTTATGCCACCGAGCTACAGACGAAGGTCGATACCCTCGTGGACGTTAACTACCTCGTCCGTGGCAGCGAACCTGCTACCTTCAACGGTATCGCAATGACGACGCCTATGGGCAAGCTCTCCAAGCCCTTCGCTGCAAGCAACGCCGAGGTGATGGTCCTCCAGCCCGTAGCTGCTACGCCTAATGATGCAGCCGCAGTCTCCGCTCAGGTCAAGCAGCAGGAACTCGGACTGGCTCGTCAGTACAGCTACCGTGTCTTCACGGGCTTCATTCAGAAGCTCAAGATCCAGGACAACCGCGCTCGCTTCTATTAGCAGTCGGCTCACCACGCTTCGGGGCATAAGCGTCAGAACCCTTTGCCCCTGAACGCAGTTACTATATAGGCTGCCCGCAAGGAACACCTTCTGCGGGCAGCCTTATTCTCACCCTTTCCCCGATTTATCCGCATACGATGCCTGCAGGCAAAGAAATACTCCTTGGTCGCACGCTTGACGAGCTTACTGAGCTCGTCACCGCACTGGGCATGCCCCGATTCACGGGCAAGCAAATAGCTCAGTGGCTCTATGATAAGCGCGTCTCCTCCATCGAGGAGATGACGAACCTCTCCAAAGCTAACCGCGCACTCCTCGCTGAACGCTACACCGTGGGGCGCACAGCCCCTGTGATGAGCCAGCTCTCTAAGGATGGCACGCGCAAGTACCTCTTCTCTGTATCTACTGGTGGCCTCGTCGAAGCGGTCTTCATCCCCGATAAGGACCGTGCTACCCTCTGCATCTCTTCGCAGGTGGGCTGTAAGATGGACTGCCTTTTCTGTATGACTGGGAAGCAGGGCTTCAAGGGCAACTTATCCTCGGGAGAGATCATCAACCAAGTGCTCTCCGTAGAAGAGTCCGACCAGCTCACTAATGTCGTCTATATGGGGATGGGTGAGCCGCTCGACAATGCAACGAACGTGATGAAGAGCATCTCTGTCTTCACCTCCGCCTGGGGCTTAGGTTGGTCGCCGAAGCGCGTCACCCTCTCCACCGTGGGCGTACGCCGTGGCCTCGAACGCTTCCTGAGTGAGACGACTTGCCACTTGGCTGTTAGCCTGCACAACCCCTTCCACGAAGGCCGTCTCGAGCTGATGCCAGCCGAGGGTGGACTACCGCTGGAGCATACCCTGCAGATGATTCGTGAGGCGGACTTCACGGGGCAGCGTCGCGTCTCCTTCGAATACATCGTCTTCGATGACGTCAATGACAGCGATGAGCACGCAGCGGAGCTGGCTCGTCTGCTACGTGGTATCCCCTGCCGCATCAACCTCATCCCCTTCCATCAGATACCTGATGTCCCTCTGCGTCCCCTCTCGCGTGAGAAGATGGAGCACTTCAAGCGTCAGCTGGAGTCGCGTGGCTATACGACGACCATCCGTACCTCGCGCGGTGAAGATATCTCGGCGGCCTGCGGTATGCTTTCGACCAAGGAGCAGATGGCTCGTGAGGCGGCTACTCCACGCTAATCTCTTTCGCTCGTGATCCTTCAGCGTCTGCACCTTCTGCATTTCAAGAGCATTACCTCGGCTTCTTGCTCGTTTTCCCCCAAGGTCAACTGCTTCATCGGCCTCAATGGGATGGGGAAAACGAATCTCTTGGATGCCCTCCATTACCTTTCCTTCACGAAGAGCCACCTCTCCATCACCGACAGCCTTGCCGTGCAATATGGGCAGGAGGCTGCCGTGCTGGATGCTGTCTACCGAAGTGACTTCGGTGACGAACGACAGCTCCTCTTGCAGATCCGTCCTGGACACCGCAAGGTACTCAAGCGCAATAAGAAGGAGTACCCCAAGCTCAGCGATCATATCGGAGCCTTTCCGTTGGTAATCGTCTCACCTCAGGACTACCAGCTCATCCTCGGAGGAAGTGAAGAGCGCCGCCGCTTTGTAGACAAGCAACTCTCCCAGCAGGATAGCGTCTATATGGCAGCACTCACGCAGTATCACCGCATCCTCGAGCAGCGCAATGTCCTGCTGAAGAGCCAGAGAGCCGATGACGCCATCTTAGAGGTTCTGGACCTGCAGCTCGAGCAAGTCAGTCCGCTCCTTTACGAGCGCCGTGAAGCCTTCGTACGCGACTTCATTCCGCTCTTTCAGCAGTACTACACGGCTATCAGCGGAGGGCAGGATAAGGTCAGCCTCGTCTACACCTCAGCGCTTGCCGAGAGCAAAGGACATTGCCTCGAGCTACTGCGCGAAGCACGTCAGCGAGATCGCCTGATGGGCTACACGACAGTGGGCCTGCATAAGGATGACTTGCAGATGATCCTGGGCGAAGAGCTTATCCGCAAGGTCGGAAGTGAGGGACAAAACAAGACCTTCCTCATCGCTCTGAAGTTCGCTCAATACGCCCTCCTCTCTGCGACCAACCCTGAGTGTCCGCTCCTCCTCCTCGATGATATCTTCGACAAGCTTGATGCTGAGCGTGTAGAGCGTATCATCCGCCTGGTCGGAGGTAGTGACTTCGGACAGATTTTTATCACGGACACGAACCGCAAGCACCTGGACGAGATCGTCACCAGTTGGGGCGAAGATTACCGCCTTTTCGAGGTTGCTTCGGGCGAAGTTCATTCTCTTGACTCAAGCGATGAAGCAGAGTAAGACCGTCCTTTTAGGTGAAGCCATTGCTGCGCTGTGGGACGATGACCCCGATATGTATGAGCAGCTCTTAGTGCACCGCTTGCGGGACTACTTGCCCGAAGCCTTAGGTGCGCTCTCTCGCTGGCTGGTAGATGTGCGCTTTGACGAAGGTATTCTCCGGCTACAGGTCTCTTCGGCAGCGGTGCGACAGGAGTTAGGCTTCCGTCAAGCAGAGCTACAGCGACAGCTCAATGTGCATTTGGGAGTCGAATTAGTTCGTGTCATCCAGATTTATTAGTGCGCAGCGTGCGCCTACCCTATTTGTTAGGAGGCTGACCTACGGCAGTAGGTCAGCCTTTTCTTTTGGGCGGGGCGGGACGCTGACGTGGAGTCGGCGAGCGAACCTATAGTGGTCGGTGAGCGGAGCAGTAGTGGTCACAGCACGGAGCAATACTGGTCACAAGCCAAAGCAATAGTGCTTCGCATGCTGACCTATATAGCTTCACCCAGCGAAAAAGGGAGCTACGCTCGTGGAGGCCTTCGGTGGGAGCTCCCTCGTCTTGAAGGTGGAGAAGCGGAGAGCCGTGGACATAGACCAATAGCTCGGAGGAAGAAGGCTCGAGCTTCCAAGAAAATTGCATTTGGTTGCGTTGTGATTTGGCGTTTATAAAAAGTTCGTTACCTTTGCAGTGAGGGAAGGCACTCCGCTTCGAATATATTGCCTTCCGCCATTCACTAAGAAAACAAGAAGACTATAGCTAATATGCAGCAAGCCCAGTCTATGATGATGCGAATGTGTGCTGACACTATGATGTGGTACAGCACCATTACTCGTATCCATAGGCGAAGTAGCTTGTTATATATCTATTAGTATATAGCATACCCCATACAAAGAGTTTGTAAGAAGCGCTTCTCCTGGATTACCTCGAGAAGCGCTTCTTCGTTGTATATATTCACTTCCTAATCACTAAAAAGCTAATGAGAAAGAGTTTACTATCGTTATTGCTCCTGGTGCTGTCTGTGGGGATTGCCTGGGCGCAGAAGCAGGTGACCGTGACGGGAATCGTCGTGGCTGCCGATGACAAAGAGCCCGTGGTCGCAGCATCTGTGACCTGTGTCGAATTTCCCTCTCACGGGGTGTTGACCGATGCCCACGGGAAGTTCAGACTCCAGCTCCCTGCAGATGCTAAGACACTCAAGGTCTCCAGCATCGGCTACCTTCCTCAGACCGTAGCCCTCACGGGGAAAGAGCTGCTGATCACACTGAAGAATGAAGAGCGCTCCATCGATAAGGTCGTAGTCGTAGCATACGGGGTACAACGTAAGTCCTCCCTCACAGGGGCTACCTCGAGCATTAAGGCTTCTGACCTGGCTAATGCTAAGGTCGAGTCCGTAGACAAGGCGCTTTCGGGTAAGGTCTCTGGGGTGCGTGTCGCCTCACAGACGGGGAACCCTGGGTCTGCTGGTACGGTGCAGATCCGTGGCGTCGGGAGTATCAATGGGACGACAGAGCCTCTCTATGTAGTCGATGGTGTGCCCATCACGGCTGGTAATTACGGGGTTGATGGATATTCTTCTAATGTGCTTGCCTCAATCAACCCCGAAGATATTGAGTCGGTCTCGGTGCTCAAGGATGCAGCTTCGGCATCGCTCTACGGCTCGCGTGCCGCTAATGGGGTCGTGCTGATTACGACCAAGCGTGGCAAGCAAGGGAAGACACAGTTTACCTTCAAGGCAAACACGGGCTTCTCCCGTATCGCTACCAATTCGTATGAGCTGATGAACGCTTCAGAAGCATTTGACTACCAGCGAGAAGCTCTGATTAACGCTGAGCTCTTCCAGGCAGATGCGCTGCTTCCTACCGGCTCCAAGTATGCTCAGCGTGCTGAGCTGCGCAAGCAGTTCGAAGCTGAATATACCGATGAAGCTGTGGCTTCGGTAGGTCTACTCGTCAAGAGCCGTAAGACGGTGACAGACTGGCGTAAGGTACTCATCGGAGGTACGGGACGCCTGAGTGATGTCAGCCTCTCGGCTTCGGGAGGGAATGATGCCCTGCGCTACTTCTCTTCTCTGGGGTACAATGATGTCACTGGGGTCACCCCCTTCGGTAGCTTTAAGCGCTACTCGGGACTGCTGAACCTCGACAACAAAGCCAATAAGTGGCTCAATTTCTCCTTCAAGGGACAAGTATCCTACACTTCTCAGGAAGGTAGTGGGGACAACTCGGGTCAGAGTGCGAGCGTCTCGCTCTCACATCCTACTATCCTGACGCTGCTCTCAGCTCCAGACCAGCCCGTGAGAAATGCGGATGGCAGCTACAATAAGAGTGTTGCACCGATGAAGGGAGGAGATAATCCGCTTCAGATCCTCGATCCAGACTTCTACACGACTCAGCTCGGTACACTGCGTGGTATCGGTGGTATCAATGCACAGGTGACCTTCACCGATTACCTCAACTTCAAGACGACCAACTCCATCGAGTACACGCTCCTCAAGAGCTTTGAGTACGTCAGCCCTGCTACGCGTGACGGTGCCCGTGTAGGCGGTCAGGGGGTACGCCTCTCCAATGAGCTGGTCGTCAAGACGACTTCGAATATCCTCAACTTCAACCGTGACTTCTCCAAGCACCACATCGATGCACTCGCTGGTATCGAAGCACAGAGCTTTGCACGACTTCGCTACGGCTTCGCTGTCAATAAGTATTCTTCGGATAAGCTCCGTGAGCTGGGCACTGGTCTGGTCGTAGATAGCGAAAGTAATCGCTATGGGAGCTTCCTCCTCTCTTACCTCGGTCGTCTGAACTACAGCTATGACAACCGCTACTACCTCGGTCTGAGTCTGCGTGATGATATCTCCTCTAAGCTCGGTAAGAACAACCGCTCGGGGGTCTTCTACAGTGTGTCGGGTGCGTGGAGATTTGGTCGCGAGTCCTTCCTCAAGGATAATGAGCTTCTGACCGATGCTAAGCTGCGTGCTTCCTATGGCACGAATGGCAACCTCCCTGATGGAGAATATACCTGGAGAGGGCTCTATTCCTTCGTTGGTCGCTATGGATCTGATCCAGCCACCACACTGGAGCAGTTACCCAACCTTAATTTAGGCTGGGAGAAGAGCCGTAGCCTCAACGTGGGGCTTGACCTGACCTTCGCTAAGCGCTTTGCTCTGAGTGTCGAGTACTTCAATAAGTACACCACCGACCTTCTGATGTCTGTGCCCGTCTCCTACAACCATGCTGTCGATCAGTACCAAGCTAACCGAGGAGAAATTTCCAACCGTGGTGTCGAAGTTGAGCTGCACGCTTCGGACATCCTCCACTCGAAGCAGTTCCGCTGGGATGCCGACCTCTCGCTGACCAAGATTCGTTCACGCGTCGAAGCCCTGCCTAATGGGGACATCATCTCGGGCGCAGGCAACTACATCTATCGTCCAGGTCTCGACATTTACACGTTCCACGTGCGCCAGTTCCACGACGTCGAGAAGGAGACTGGGCTGGCTCGCTTCGTCATTGACCCCACGAAGCCAGCTACAGCGGACAACCTCACCTACAAATCTTCCGAAGCTGAATTTACCCCCAGTGTATCAGCTTATCCTAAGGTCTATGGGGGTCTGACGAATACCTTCAGCTATGGAGGCTTCACGCTCAGCACGCTCCTGACCTATCAGTTCGGAGGTTACTTCCTCGACCACTTCGAAGGCTTCGCGATCTCAGATGGCTCTCGCACCGCTTCTGTGAACTCAAGCAAGGAGCTGGTGGGGAACTACTGGACGCCTACCAATAAGTCTGCAGCTCATCCGCTACCTATCTTGAGCAATCCGCTCGTCAGCGCACGCTTAGCTTCTACTCGCTTCCTGCACTCTTCGGACTATGTCCGTCTCAAGGAGCTGAGCCTGAGCTATCGTCTCCCTAATCACGTAGCCAAGGCACTGCATCTCAATACGGCCAGCCTCTCCCTCACGGCGAACAACCTCTTCTACCTCTACGCCGCTACTCCGAATAGAGAGCTGGAAGTTCCTCTCAATGGCTTCCGTACGGCTGATATCCCCGCTCTGCGCACGGTGAGCTTCGGTATCAATGTTGGTTTCTAACGTCTATATCCCTGTATCCCTATGAAAAGATATCCATTATATATCCTCTTGGCCTCCACCCTCGTCCTCACTTCCTGCGACCAGGCTCTGGATCAAACTCCTTCCAGCTCACGCAATTCAGAGGAGTCCGTTACTTCACTGAATGATCTGGCGAGCGCAGTACGTGGTGTCTATGCCCAGCTCAATACGCGCTACGGCTACAGCGGAGAGACCGCACTCTATGCCGATGGGCACGGTGGGGACATCAAGATTGTAGTCAGTAGCTACAATCACTCCACCTCCATTCACCGCTTCATCACGGAGAAGACTTCGAGCTTTTCTGATGGCGCCTATGCTGCCTTCTCTATAGTCTCGGGGCGAGTGAATGATATCCTGCAGTACGTTGATCAAGTGGAGAAGGCTACCCCTGACGGAGAGAAGGCTGAGGTAGCTAACCAAGTCTCCCAGCTCTATGCGCTGCGTGGGCTGGCGCACCTGGAGCTGGCGCGTATCTTCAGCTACCTCCCTACTACGGGGGTGAACCTCGATGCCGCCTATTCGGGTATCCCTCTCAACAATGCGGTGCGTCCCATAGGCTCTTCCTATCAGCGCTCTACGCTCCGTGAGACCTATGCACAGATTGTCTCCGACCTGACCAAGTCCCTCGAAGGTCTGAGCAAGGAGAAGACGCTGAAGTCTGGAGCTATCAACTACTGGGCAGCGGAAGCTCTCTTGGCACGTACCTACCTCTACCTCGGAGATTGGCAGAACGCCTACAAGTACGCCAGCGATGTCATAGAGTCAAGCCCCTACAAGCTCTACACTATAGAGAATTACGCTAAGGTATGGGGACAACAAGGCACCTCCGAATCCCTCTTCGAAGTGCTCACCACGGAGAAGAACAATGCAAGTCTCAATAGTCTCGGAGGCTATACCAACCCCGAACCCTATCCCGAATTTGGGGCTGCAGATAACTTCATCAAGTGGGTACAGGAGTCACGAGTGGGAGATATCCGTGCAGAGCTGATCACCAAGAGAGCCTCTGAAGACGGAGAGAATGAAGCCTACTACACCACGAAGTACCTGGGACAAGATGGAGCATCTAACCCCACAGCAATGAACAACTTCAAGGTCATTCGTCTCTCTGAGCTTTATCTGATCGCCTCAGAAGCCCTTCTAAAGGGAGCTACCGCAAGTGATGGGAAGACGGCTGTAGACTATTATAATGAGCTGCGCAAGAACCGCTTCTCTAACTATACTCCAGCTACCGCAGTCACTCTGGACAACATCCTCGATGAGCGTCGTATTGAGCTCTTCTGCGAAGGGCATCGCTTCTTTGACCTCGTGCGCAACAAGCGCGACCTCACTACGCCTTATGTCGCTGGCGGTAAGATCGAGTACCTCGACTGGCGTACTGTCACCGAGCTACCCGAGCGCGAGAAGAACATCAATAACGCCCTCGTCGTGCGTGCCGCAAAGTAGTTGCTTTATAGGCTCTACTTGTTCGAATAAAGGACGTCGTGCCCTCAGTAGCTTCGGCCGCTGGGGGCACGTCATATCCTCCCCTCGCACTGCTCTTCTCGATCACTGGAGACTATTGCATCATACGGCACTCGCTTCGTTGTTTGCGACATTCGGGCTGGGTCATTTACAGGAGTAAACTCCCTTCGCCCTCAGTCTTAACGCCTTGCGATTACCGCACGCTGCAAAGTCAAGCAAAATGACAAGCACAGCTTGTCATTTTGGAGACCGCGCAACGGTCTCCACTGAGAGAAGAGGATGCTTCGAGTGCTTGCTTTTCACCACCTTTTCGCTACCTTTGAGGTGAAGGCTATGGGGAAGCGCCCCTTGCCCTCCTACTACCATCTATGTTATACGCCCCCTCGGGGGAACTAAAAGCTATTCAACTATGGACATCAGAATTCAAGCCATCCACTTCGATGCCACCGAGCAGCTCAAGGACTTCATCCAGAAGAAGCTTGACAAGCTGACCCGCTTCGCCGATGATATACAGGCAGCCGAAGTCGTCCTCAAGGTTGTCAAGCCCGAAGTAGCAAACAACAAGGAAGCCTCCGTCAAACTTATGGTGCACGGTGCCGACTTCTTCGTCGATAAGACCAGTAACAGCTTCGAGGAATCCGTCGACCTCTGCGTCGATGTCCTCAAGCGCAAGCTCGAGAAGCACAAAGAGGCCTAAGCCTTCGCACGCACTCCCTGCCTGGGAATGATGAGCTATACTTACTGCCCCCAGCTGAGTCCGTCTCAGCTGGGGGCAGTCGTTTACTCCAGAGTCAGGCTCTTTTTTGCTACCTTTGGGTACTTCAGAATTGGTACAACAGCCCACTTACACCCCCTTTTTATGGAAGAACGAACTCTCACCACAGAGTCCACTCAAGCCCGAAGACGCCATCCCATCTCGTGGGTACCGAGTGTCTACTTCGGCATGGGACTACCCTACGTTGCCCTCTCGCTCGTCTCCGTCCTTATGTTCACCGACCTCGGTATCGGCAAGGAGCAAGTGACCTTCTGGACATCGCTCTTAGTCCTTCCTTGGTCACTCAAGCCACTCTTCTCGCTGGTCATGGAGCTCTTCGGGACGAAGCGGCAGTACATCTACCTCACCGAAGCTATCTCCGCTCTGATGTTCGGCTTAGTGTGCTTTGCCCTTCCTCTGCCGAGCTTCTTCGCTATCTCCATAGCACTGATGGGCGTCCTCGCGATTAGCGGATCGGTACATGACATCGCTGGTGATGGGGTATATATGCAGGAGCTCAGTCCTGCCGAGCAGGGACAGTTTGCAGGCTGGCAAGGGGCTTTCTACAACCTCGCTAAGATCCTCACCAATGGCGGACTCGTCTACTTGGCTGGCTATCTCTCCAAGACCATGGGCTTAGAGAAGGCATGGATGATCATCATGGCGATCTGCGCCGTACTGATGCTCGTCCTCGCCCTGTACCACATGCGTAGCCTACCACGAGAGAAAGCCCGTGAGCGTCGCTCGGCTGAAGAGAGCTGGAAGGAGCTGGTCGAAGTCTTCGCATCCTTCTTTGCCAAGAAGCACATCTACCTCTATCTCATCTTCATCTTCCTCTACCGCTTGGGTGAAGGACTGGCGATGAAGATCGCCCCTATCTTCCTCAAGGATGCTATCGACAAGGGAGGGATCGCCCTCTCCAACGAAAGCTACGGGCTCATCTACGGTACCGCTGGGACGATTGCCTTCATCCTCGGCTCAATCCTCTCAGGCTACTACATCTCGCACTTTGGGTTGAAGAAGACCCTTTTCTCGCTGGTATGCATCTTCAATATCCCCTTCGCCGTCTACCTCCTCCTGGCACTCTTCCAGCCATCGAGCCTATGGTGGATAGGCACTGGTATTGTCTTCGAATACTTCAGCTTCGGCTTCGGCTTCGTGGGTATCACGCTCTTCATGATGCAGCAGATCGCTCCGGGGAAGTACCAGATGGCGCACTACGCCTTTGCCAATAGCCTGATGAACCTCAGCGTCATGGTGCCGGGGATGCTCAGTGGCAAGCTCGCAGCCGTCTTTGGCTACCAGACCTTCTTCATCATCGTCCTACTGGTCACCCTGCCAGCCATCCTGATGGCACTGCGCCTTCCCTTTGCGCACAGCGTAGCTCCCCAAGGAGAAAAGTAATCACCGCAACTACTCCATATTATTAATACATACAATGAGTAAACTAAAAATCGTAGGGCAAGCCCTACCTGATATGCCTTGGGAAGAACGCCCCGAAGGCTGCAAAGATGTCGTCTGGCGCTACAGTGCCAACCCCATCATCCCACGCGACCTCCTTCCTACCTCCAATAGTATCTTCAATAGCGCAGTCGTTCGCTTTGGCGAAGGCTATGCTGGGGTCTTCCGCTGCGACGACACCAACCGCCGTATGCGCCTGCATGTCGGCTTCAGTGATGACGCCATCAACTGGAACATCAACCCTGAGCCACTGACCTTCGAATGCAAGGACAAGGAGATCGGTGAGTGGGTCTATGGCTACGACCCTCGTGTTGTCTTCATCGAAGACCGCTACTATGTCACCTGGTGTAATGGCTATCATGGTCCTACGATCGGGGTCGCTTATACCTTCGACTTCAAGACGTTCCACCAGTTAGAGAACGCCTTCCTGCCCTTCAACCGTAATGGGGTGCTCTTCCCACGCAAGCTGAACGGCAACTTCGCTATGCTCAGCCGCCCCAGCGACAATGGACACACACCCTTCGGTGACATCTTCTATAGCGAGTCTCCCGACCTCGAATACTGGGGTCGTCATCGTCACGTCATGTCTCCTGCACCCTTTGAGGACAGCGCATGGCAGTGCACGAAGATTGGTGCCGGACCTATCCCCATCGAGACGAGCGAAGGCTGGCTGCTGATTTACCACGGCGTCCTCGCTTCGTGCAATGGCTTCGTCTATGCCTTCGGCTCCGCCCTGCTTGACCTCGATGAGCCTTGGAAGGTAAAGTTCCGCTCTGGTCCTTACCTCATCTCACCCCGCGAGCAATACGAGTGCATGGGGGACGTGCCCAACGTAACCTTCCCCTGCGCTGCGCTACATGATGCCGAAACTGGTCGTATCGCCATCTACTACGGATGTGCTGATACAGTCACGGGGCTTGCCTTCGGCTACATCGACGAGATCGTTGAGTTCACCAAGAAGCATTCAATCATCTAAAGAAGAGCTTCACCCAAGAGACGAGGCGCATAGGAGCATATCCTATGCGCCTCGTTTGCATTATCCTATTCGCTCATCCTTCCCTCCACGGAAGGAGACGATTGCATCATACGGTACTCGTTGCGTTATTTGCGACATTCGGGCTTGCGATGAGCGCATGCTTGACGGTGCAACGGTCTCGAAAGACACACTACAGAATAGGCGTATTCTCCCTACTTTTGTGAGTAGAACAGCAGTATCACTACCTATCGATGGCAAAGAAGAAAACAGTCTATCACTGCTCCGAATGCGGGGCAGAGTACCCCAAGTGGCAGGGCTTCTGCTCTCAATGCGGCGTATGGAACTCAATCGAAGAAGAGGAGATCATCGTCGGCAAGCAGGACAAACCCTCGCGCACCTTCACCGCTCAGAGCATCACCGCCAGCAAGCCCGTACGCCTCGGAGACATTGAGCACCGTAGCGAGAGCCGTCTGAGTCTCGGTGATCCCGAGCTGGACCGCGTCCTCGGAGGCGGACTCGTCGAAGGCTCCTTCATCCTCCTCGGGGGCGAACCTGGTATCGGTAAGTCCACCCTCATCCTCCAGACCATCCTGCGCTTACCCTACAAGACCCTCTATGTCTCAGGCGAAGAGAGCCTCTCTCAGCTCAAGATGCGTGCCGACCGCATCGGTGGAACGAATGACGACTGCCTCATCTATGCCGAGACCAATCTGGAGAAGATCCTCTCCACCGCCCTTGATACCCAGCCACAGATTCTCGTCATCGACTCCATACAGACCATACAGACCGAGCTCTCCGACTCCTCTCCTGGGAGCGTCTCGCAGATACGTGAGTGTGCCACAGCTCTACTGAAGTACGCCAAGACCGAGGGCGTAGCCGTCCTGCTCATCGGGCACATCAACAAGGAGGGCAGCATCGCTGGTCCTAAGATCCTCGAGCACACGGTGGATGTCGTCCTGCAATTCGATGGAGACAAGCACTATATGTACCGTATCCTCCGTGGGCAGAAGAACCGCTTCGGCAGTACGGCTGAGCTCGGCATCTACGAGATGCACCAGTCGGGACTGCGCCCTGTGGAGAACCCTTCGGAGCACCTGATGACGCAGAGCGACCTCAAGCTCAGTGGCACGGCCATAGCCGTAGCTATGGAGGGAGTACGTCCCTTCCTCATCGAGACGCAGGCTCTGGTCAGCTCCGCCGTCTACGCCACCCCCCAGCGCTCCAGCACGGGCTTTGACACCCGACGTATGAATATGCTACTGGCGGTCTTAGAGAAGCGTGCTGGCTTCAAGCTCATACAGAAGGACGTCTTCCTCAACATCGCCGGAGGTATCCGCTTGGCTGACCCTGCTTCTGACCTCGCCGTCATCACCGCCGTCCTCTCCTCGAGCCTTGACATCGCCCTGCCCGAAGGTGTCTGCCTCACGGGCGAAGTCGGTCTCTCTGGAGAAGTACGCCCCGTCTCGCGCATCGAGCAGCGCATCATCGAGGCGCAGCGCATCGGCTTCCGAGCGCTCATCCTCCCCGAGTCCAACCTCCACGGGCTGAGCACCGAGGGCTACACTATCCGCCTCGTCGGGGTAAAGACGGTCGAAGAAGCCTTTCGCAAGCTCTTCCGAGGTGAGTAGCTACACCTGGACTCCCTATATATTAAGGTACGCGTGCGAGACTTCGCCAGAAGCTTTCGAGTGCAACTTGCTCAAGCCAATCAATTTGCGTACCTTTGTCGCCGATATTTTTAACTCTCACTAAACAGAAAGAGAAATGAATAACTACGAAACCGTTTTCATTCTTACTCCCGATTTATCTGAAGCTCAGGTAAAGGAAGCGGTCGCAAAGTTCGTTGACGTCCTCAAGGGCGAAGGCGCAGAGATCGTCAACGAAGAAAACTGGGGGCTGAAGAAGCTCGCCTACACGATCCAGAAGAAGACGACTGGTTACTACCAGCTGGTCGAATTCAAGGCTCAGCCAGAGACCATCGCCGTGCTCGAGACGCAGTTCCGTCGCGATGAGAACGTCCTCCGCTTCCTGACCTTCCGCCAGGATAAGTTCGCAGCTGCATACGCAGAGAAGAGAAGAAGCCGCAAGGCATAACCCATTAACGAAAGGAGAAAAATACAATGGCTGCATCAGAAGTACGCTACCTCACTCCCCTGACCGTAGATAGCAAGAAGAAGAAGTACTGCCGCTTCAAGAAGAGCGGTATCAAGTATATCGACTACAAGGATCCTGACTTCCTCAAGCGTTTCCTCAACGAGCAGGGTAAGATCCTCCCTCGCCGTATCACCGGCACCAGCCTCAAGTTCCAGCGCCGCGTAGCTCAGGCCGTCAAGCGTGCTCGTCACCTTGCCCTGCTGCCCTACGTCACGGACAATATGGCTAAGTAAGGTCATCCCCTTACTCATCCCCCTACTAACGAATAAACATAGAGGAGACAGAATACAATGGAAGTTATTTTGAAAGAAGATGTAGTCGGACTCGGCTACAAGGACGATGTCGTCACAGTAAAGAACGGCTACGGTCGCAACTTTCTAATCCCCACCGGTAAGGCTATCGTCGCTACGGAAGTTGCTAAGAAGATCCTAGCAGAAAACCTCCGTCAGCGTGCACACAAGATCGCCGCTATCAAGAAGGAAGCCGAAGAGCGCGCCCAGAAGTACCAGGGCGTACGCCTCTCGATCACGGCTCACACCAACGTCGCTACGGGTAGCCTCTACGGCTCCGTCACGGGTGCTGAGATCGCTGAAGAGCTCACCAAGCTCGGCCTCGAAACCGACCGTAAGCTCGTCTACATCAAGGCAATCAAGGAAGTCGGCACCTACACCGCTATCGTGCGTCTGCACAAGGAAGTGGCTGTAGAAATCCCCGTCGAAGTCCTCTCCGACGCTCCTAAGGCTGAAGAAAAGAAGGAAGAAGCTCCCGTAGCTGCTCCTGCTCAGGAAGAAGAAGCTCCTGCTGAAGCCTAAGGAATTTCCCTTATTCCATACGCACCGCCCCTACGATAGTCCTTGCGACGATCGTAGGGGCGGACTTCATTTACTCCCCCCTCCATAAGGGCATACACCGAGGAAGAGAAGCACCTACCAGCTATGGGCTGAGATAGATGATGCTTATACCGATATAGAGCTTTTCAGTTGCAGCGACAGACGAACTCCCCTACCTTTGCAGCGTAATCAATCAACATTTATACGATAAGACAATGAACGTACTCTCTATCACAGGCCTTGATGCCGCTCAGGTCGCACCAGTCGTCAAGGGTCTCCAGCAGCTGCTCGCTGACTTCCAGATATATTACACCAACCTCCGTGGCTACCACTGGCACGTGCTCGGACCTCAGTTCTTCACGCTCCACAGCCAGTTTGAGAAGATGTACGATGAGACGGCAGAGGCCGTCGACGAAATCGCAGAGCGTATCCTCCAGCTCGGTGGCACGCCTGAAAACCGCTTCAGCGAATACCTCAAGGTAAGCCAGCTCAAGGAGCAGACTAACGTCAGCTCGCCTGCCGACATCATCCCTGCTATCCTCGAAGCTCTTCGCATCCTCATCGCTCAGGAGCGTGCGATCCTCGCCCTGGCCGATGAAGCGAACGACACCGCTACGGGTGACCTTATCTCCGACCTCCTCGATGGTCAGGAAAAGACGGCTTGGATGATCTCTGCCTACCTCGGGTAAGCGATCCCCCCTCCACATACCTCTTACAAGCGCCAGCCACTCTATGGTCGCTCGCCCTCTCAGCTGAGGGTAGGCTCATAGAGTGGCTGGTGCGTTCGCTTTAGCCGAAGAGATTTAACTACTTTTGCAAGGAATTTAAGTAGTGCCGACAGCCCATGCACCTCAACAAAATTAAAGCCCCGGTGGCGACGCTTGTGGAGGACTTCCACAGCCAGTTCACCTCGATCCTCGCCAGTAAGTCCGAATGGCTCCAGCAGGCCATCGAGCACCTCAGTGCCTCCACAGGCAAGCAGGTGCGCCCCATACTCACGGCACTCATCGCGGGGATGCTACGTGGAGAGACCCCTCCCCAGCAAAGCATCGATGCTGCCGTCCTCTTAGAGCTTATTCATACAGCTACCCTCATCCACGACGACGTCATCGACGAGGCGAAGACACGCCGTGGACGGCCTACCCTTGGGGTACTCTACGACAACCGGGTAGCGGTGCTTATGGGTGACTTCATCCTCTCCTCGGCCCTCGTGGGGGCTATCGCCCTCTCCGACCTACGCATCATGGGCATCGTCTCTGCTATCGGGCGCGAACTGACCGAAGGAGAGATCCGCCAATTTGAGACTGCCGAAGGGGTCATCTTGGACGAAGCTACCTACTACGATATTATCTTCCAGAAGACTGCTGTGCTCTTCCGCTCCTGTGCCGAAGTAGCAGCCATCACCACCGAAGCCTCCACCGAGGACTACGACCGTGCAGCTCGCATCGGCACAGCCTTAGGGATGGCCTTCCAAATCCGTGATGATATCTTCGACTACTACCGCAGCGATGTCGGCAAGCCCACCGGCAACGATATTCGCGAAGGTAAGATCACCCTCCCCCTCCTGCACGTCTTGACTGAGCTACAGAAGGAGGACAAGGCCACGCCTTACCTCACCCTCCTCGCCGAGAAGCCCATCAGCCCCACCAGTATCGAGCAGCTCGCCACCCTCGCCCACGAAGCTGGCGGGATGGACTACGCATGGAAGCGTCTCTACCATTATATAGATGAAGCGAAGACGCTCCTTCTCACCTACCCTGAGAGTGAGTACCGCACGTCCCTGCTTGCCTTAGCGGACTACATCGCCGAGCGCACCGTCTAAGTACAGCGACCATCCCTATCCCATTTACCCTCCCAACAAATGAACACCAAGTCCTCTAACCGCACCATCTCTATCTCCGTCTATGCTTCGGTATGGCTCGTATTGATTTTGCTGCAGACCCTTGTGACGACCATGCAAGGAACAGAAGAGATGTCGGTCTTCAGCCACCCACGCCTTTACTTCTCCACGTGGCTCACCGATCTCTATCTGGTCGTAGTCTTCTACCTCAACTACTTCCTCTTAGCACCACGCCTGATGCGTCGCCGCCTCTTCCAGCCTTACCTATGGGTGGTGCTGGTAGCTGCGCTCATCGGCTTCATCATCCCTATCCTCTGCTATCTGATCTGGGGACTCTCGATGCCTGGGCTTGCTGAGGGCACGGTCCCCTTGTCTTCGCTAGGGGTCATCGGTGTCGTCGCCGTGATGGCGATCGGCCTGTCCGTGCGTGGTCTCTACGAATGGGATAGCCTCGAACAAGAAGTACATGCCCTCCGTGAAGCCGAAGTGCAATGGCAGAGCGAGAGAGAAGAGCTCCAGCAGAAGCTACACACGCTCCAGCCACACACCACAGACAGCGACTACCAAGCCTCCCACTCCACGACCGAAGAAGAAGATATTACCACTTCCAACTGCTAAACGATGAAGACCAACAGACGCACTACTCGACACGGACAACAGCCCTCCAAGAGGAAGCGCCGCTGGCGTATCACCCTCCTCATCCTCGCTATTCTTCTCCTTGGAGTAGGCATTCTCTTCAAGCTACGCTGGCGTGCGTGGTTCAGCAACGTCCCCGAAGCCCCCTACACCATCGAGCAAGCCATAAGCCGTGTGACGCTCACCCCAGGAGAAGACTTCATCGCTCAGCGCACCATCACTTGGCTCGCAGGGGAGCAACCTCAGCCTGCGGAGTTACTCCTTCGCCCCATCAACGAGCGAGGTGACACCCTGCGTCCCATCTCCTTCACCCCCACCACCGAGGTCATCGCCTCACGCTCAGGACGTGGGTGCTACTACCAAGTGCATCTCGACAGCCTCAGCGCTGGGCGAAGCTATCTCTACACCATACGTGTCCAGGGAGCCGACCCCGTCATGGGACGCTTCGCCATGCCCGACACGGCACGCGCTACGCACTTCGTCTACATGGGCGATGTCCAAGACCCGGGCATCAGCGAGAGCAAACGCTACTTTGACTACCTGCGTCAGGCGGTCAGCCCCATTGACTTCTTTGCCTTCGCTGGAGACCAGATCGAAGGACCTACCGATGCCTATTGGCGTGCGTGGTATGCAAGCATCGGGGACCTCACGCGCAGCATCCCCATCATCGCTGCTCCAGGCAACCACGAGTACCTGAAGAAGGGTTTCGGACGTGAGCTTGATCCTCGCTGGGTGCGCCAATTCGGATACCCCACCAACGGGCCGAAGGACTTCCTCGGGCGTAGCTACTTCATCGATATGCCCCTTTTGCGCTTCATCATCATGGACACCACGGACATCATGGGCTTTGGAGCGATCAAGCAGCACAAGGCCTGGCTGCGCGAGGTACTCAAGGGATCGCACCAACCTTGGCAGATCGTCCTCTTCCACCACGCCGTAGACTGCGTGCGCGAAGGGCGTAAGAACCTCGTGATGCACTACCTCTTCAAGGACGAGCTTGTCGAAGGTGGTGCTGACCTTGTCCTCCAAGGACACGACCACGGCTATGGGCGTTCGTCCACCCGTAGCGAGTCGGGCGACACCATTGCTCCCGTCTTCGTCATCAGCTCCGCCTCCCCCAAGGTCTACCGCAACGGCTTCGATGCCGTCCACGACCGTCTGGGCTCAGGGATGCAGCTCTACCAGCACATCAGCGTTGACTACACCTCCATCCACTATGCTTCTTACCGCTTCCCCGAAGCCATAGCAGGTCGCCCCGACAGCATTGTCCCCGAGAGCAAGCGTCTCTACGACTCCATCGTCATCGAGAAGAGTCAAGGGATGATACGCGTGCGTGACTTGGCGCGCGATCTACCCGAGCGCTTCGACTTCGCAGGCTTCGGCACCGACAGCAAGGGGCGCAAGAAGGCAGCCCAATATGCCAAGGAAGTGCGTGACCGCAAGGCTTCGCACAGTCCTCAATCTGCTCACACCAAGTAACTCGTCACCTATTTTCACTCCCACATACATACTACGACACTATGGACAGTCAGAAGGTAGACCTCTTCCTCGTCTCCAACCAGAAGTATTTCTAGCCAGGACAAATACTCCTCATCAAAGACCGCTTACTCGCCCTCGATGACGACAAGTTCGCGCTCATCTGTTCCCTGGACTACAAGGACCCAACCACCTTACTCCTCATCTCGATCTTCATCGGAGGCTTAGGCATCGACCGCTTTATGCTCGGTGACACAGGGCTCGGCGTCCTCAAGCTCCTCACAGGTGGAGCCTGCGGTATCTGGACGATCATCGACTGGTTCCTCATCCAAGGACGCACACGCGAGCAGAATTACCTCAAGCTCCTTCAGGTGATCGGCTAAGCTCGCTACGCCCTTCGCACCCGCTTTCGGGGATGAATGCCAGCCCCACACCTCCGACACAGCCCCATCGCCCCTCCAACAAGCGTGGCCGATACATCCTCATCGGTCTCTTGCTTCTCGTGGGAGCGGTGGGGCTGTATACTTTGCTTGACCCTGCAAAGACGCCCTTTCCTCGCTGTCTGATTCGCACTGCCACGGGATATAGTTGCCCAGGGTGTGGTCTGCAGCGTGCCTTTCACGCCCTCCTGCACGGGCACTTCTCCGAAGCCTTCGCCTACAATCGAGCCCTCCCCTTTAGCCTCATTCTCGTGTTCCTCTACGGCTATGTCGAGGTCTTTCCCCAGCATGCGTCAGGTCTCAGACGGCTTCTTCACCATCCGCTGAGCCTCGTCCTGCTTACCCTCCTCGTCCTTGGCTGGTGGATCGGACGCAACATCTACGGCTACTAATCCTACACCTTAGTCTATTCTCCATGGACGAAGCTGGGGATGTGCTCACACATTCCTCAGTACTCCATTCGTGCATCTATCTTGAAGCAAAGAACTTCGGCACTTGCTCTTACGCCAGTGCAAGTACCCTCAGAAGGAAGTAGCGGGCAAAAGCAATACTGATCGATGCGCCAAGCTATACTGGTCGCCGTGACGACCAATAGTGGTCCCCCCACGGAGCAATAGTGCTTCACTCGCCAAGCAATATAGATCAGCGCAGTGAGGCACAGATGTTCGCTGCATCCGCTCAGCTCCAACGAGCATCTTCCCCCGAAAGTCCGGCATCCCAACCTCCTGCCAAGCGGTGTCCACAGACGGCGGCTTGTTTGCGCCTTGGCAGACAGTTTGGCAGTGTACAGATATTGTTATATCTTTGCGGAGCTTTCCAATAAGTACAGCCTTCAGAGGCGAACAAGGAGAGGTGCTCGAGTGGTTGAAGAGGCACGCCTGGAAAGTGTGTAAACGCCAAAAGCGTTTCGCGGGTTCGAATCCCGCCCTCTCCGCAAAAAGGCTTCAAAGTGACTGCAAGATGGTCGTCGCAGAAGCCTTCAAAACAAAAGGGAATCGTTGTAGGACGTAGTCTTACAACGATTTTTCTTTGTATGCGGTCTATAGACTTGACGGCTTACCCCTAGGGTCTAATAGTCATCAATCGGTCAAATTCTGCTACAGAAACTGCTACACAAAATTAGACGTAGCAATTAGTGTAGCAGTGACGGCTAAATGAAGGGCTAATTGAAGGCGGTGCTCATGCTTTGACCAGCTGTGGCGGATGATCCTCCAAACTTTATTACATTTGCACTACAAAGTATCTGAATAGTGGTGCTTTTGTCGTAGTTATATGAAGAAACTAAATGATTTGGATCTGAAGATCCTGAGACGACTGACGAACAATGCACGTGTACCTCTACGCGATGTCGCTGAGGGGGAAAATAGCTCGCGCTCCTCGGTCAATCAGCGACTCACTCGTATGCTTGAGAATGGGGTACTGACCTCCCTGAAGTATCACGTCAACCCTAAGAAAATAGGCTACAACACCTGTACCTATGTAGGGGTGCGCTTGGAGCGTGGCTCGCTCTATAAGGAAGTCGCCGAGCGCATGAGAGACATTCCTGAGATCGTCGAGTGTCACTTCACGACAGGTCCATATACGATGCTCATCAAGCTCTACGCTGTCGATAACAATGACCTGATGCGTATCCTCAATGGAATCATCCAGACGATCCCTGGGGTCGTCGCTACAGAGACGCTGATTTCTCTGGATGTGAGCTTCGAGCGAAGCATCCACATTCCCGAGCACCTTCCTCAGTAGACAGGCACTGTGTCGCAAGCCACTGCCGTCCGTTCGTTTAGCCTGACCGAGCTCTTGAGCTCGGTCAGACGCTGTTTGGAGCACTCCTTCCCTGACCGCTATTGGGTACGGGCGGAGGTGAGCGACCTGCGCCGTGCAGGCGCGCAGGGTCACGGCTATTTGGAGCTATTAGAGAAGGGGGAGCAGGGTGATGTCGTAGCTAAAGCTCGTGCGACGATCTGGTCTTCGACCTATACGCAGATCGAGCAGAGGTGCGAGCGTAGCGGTGTGGGTAAGCTCGTCTCGGGCATGAGCATCCTCGCTCTTGTTGGGATTGCTTTCCATCCTCTGTACGGACTGAGCTTGAATATCATCGATATTGATCCGAACTATTCCCTCGGAGAGATAGCTCGCTTGCGCCAAGAGACCATCCAGCGCCTCAAGCGCAATGGTCTCTTCCAGATGAATAAGGAACTGGAACTACCACGCCCCCTGCAGCGCATCGCTATCATCTCTTCCCCTACGGCTGCGGGCTATGGGGACTTTATGCGCCAGTTGCATGCCAATAGCTATGGGGTAGTTCTCTACACCGCTCTATTCACGGCACAGATGCAGGGGAGTGATACGACTCCTTCGGTCATAGCAGCCTTAGGGCGCATCGCTGCTGTAGAGGAGCATTTTGATGCGGTGGTAATCATTCGTGGTGGTGGTGCAGTGAGCGAACTAAGAGCTTTCGATGACTACGCTCTCTGCGAGGCTGCGACACAGTTCCCTCTGCCGATAATCTCTGGGATCGGGCACGAGCGAGATGTCTCGGTGCTGGACTTGGTGGCGCACACTTCGCTGAAGACACCTACTGCTGTGGCAGCTTTCTTGGTGGATGGATTGGCTAACGAGCTGGCTACTCTTCTCGAGCAGCTTCGCCGTCTACCAGCCTTGCTACAAGCCCTCTCGATGGGACGAAGTAATTGGCTACACGCTCAGGTCTCACGCCTTCCGCTCTTGGTGCGCAGTCGCTTCGAGCAGGCCGAGCGTAAGCTCTTGACCCAGCGGTCGCAGATCACGCTGGCTGCACGGCATTATCTCCAGCAGTCGGATCACCGACTGGATTTAGTCTTGCGCCGTCTACCTGTAGCTTCAGCCTATGCCTTGCGCCTACATCAGCAGCTGCTTCGTGAGCTACTTGCCCCTCTACCCCTTTACATCGCACATCTACGTGAGCGATGGGAAGCAATCCTCCTTCGTCAGGAGCAGGCCGTTCGCTTAGCCCACCCCGACCAGATCCTTCGGCGAGGGTTTAGCCTTGTGTCCATTGATGGGCGTATCGTGACCCGAAGTAGCCAGCTACCTGCTGGTGCTGAGATTGTGGTGCGCTTCGCTGATGGAGCAGTGGATGCTGTGACGAAGGATAAGCCTTAGTTCCTACTTCGGGGAAGTCAATTCTCGGAAGACCCACCTTCGCCCAGAGGTGAGTACCAGCTTCATAAAGGGGCAAGATAACTCGCTGCCACAGAAGCAACCGGAGCTTATCGACCAAGATGCTCCCTGCGAAGACGGCAAGGATAAAGCCTATAACTAATACGATGAAGACCTCCGTGGAGTGCTCTTCGCTGAGCCTCTTGACAAAGCCCGTGTACCTACCGATGAGATATGGATTGCAGTGGATGAGATAGACTGCGAGCGTAGAAGCGCTGATCCAGTTGACCACCTTGCTCTGTAGCTTCAGGCGAGAGAAGGAGAGGAAGAGTAAGATCGAGGCAAGCATATTGATGGGAGAGACGTACCTGAGGAACTTATAGGTCAGTGAGCTCGCCATAATGGACTCCTTAGTCACATAGGCATACAATATGAGTGCAAGGGATTGCGCCAAGGTGATGCCGAGATATGCAAAGAGGAAGCTACGTCCTCGCCAGCTTTGGAGTCGTTCGGGATAGAGCCTCAAGTAACGCCCCACGAGATAGATGCCTGCGAAGGCAAAGAGCGAGTAGCCCTCCTTGACCTCCAGCTGGTCATTCATAAATCCGAAGAGAAATTCAATCAAGAAGAAAAGCAGGAGGTAGTGCCTTAGTCCCCGTTCATCGGTTCGTTGCACGAAAGCATTAAGCAGAGGTGCGAAGAGCATTAGACTGAGGTAGGTGGGGAGGAACCATTCTGCTTTCCTATGGAGAGGAGTCAGGCTGTCTACCAAAGCTCCCTTGTCGAAGGTCTCCACACCTAATAGGATAAGCGTGCAATACACTCCGACGGTATAGAATAAGGCTTGAAAGAGGAGACTCGTCATCCCCTTGAGGCGAGCTTTTATCCCGAAGTACCCCGAGATCAGAATGAAGACATTGACCCCAACGATGGCCAGTGCTTCGCTCCATACTTGTCCTAAGGCAAGGAACGGATGCGTGTGAATTGCCCTTTGGGTAGGGAAGTGGAACGTGAGGAAGTTGGCATGCAGGACGAGAACGAGGAGCATCGCCAGGATGCGGAGTAGCTCAAAATTGGAGGCGCGAGAAGGGTAAAAAGAACGAGTACCCACGAGATAAAGCAGTGCTAAGAGGATAACAGCAGGCTATCCCTTCGTCGCTGCGGAGGGATAGCCTGCTGTTAGATGAGTAGGAGTGGGGGTCACTCCATTATAATTTGTTAGTAGATGAGCTCGATGAGTAGGTCTTCACCAGATTCGTCAAAGAGGAGTTTCCCTTCCTTGGCGAGCCAACCGATGGCGGCGAAGAGGTCCTTGTCAGAGCGGAGTTTGGTGGCCTTGCGTAGTGCCTTGATGTCCATCTTACCCAGGCTGTTGAGGGCATTCCAGACGAGTCCAGCATTGATGCCAATACGTTCGATCATGTGCGTTTGAATAGGTTTAGGAGTGAAACGAAGTAGTATGACCAGCTCTGCGTGAGTACTGGCTCTGCGGTAAAGTTACCAAGTCTTTCCCGATAAAGCAAACGGCAAGCAAGTATATCGCACCTGCACATTTTCCTTCTTCAGTGTAGCTTGCTTGTCTGATGGTATTCCCCACAATGAAGCGCAGTGCTTGGAGGGTGAATTTAGGGAGATAACCTCATCTGGAGGCAGGTCAGACCGCAATAATTCAGTACCTTAGTAGGAGTATTTACCGCTACACTGTCTCTAAGTATGGCTAAGATATTAGTAACATTCGATACTGTAGACGAAGGCTTTGAGCTGATTGACCAGGCACATCAAGTCATCCGTCCACCACGAGGGCGCGACTTCTCTACCGAAGAGCTGTATGAACTCCTCCCCGAAGTCGACGTCCTCTGTACCTCCTTCGATTATCCTACCCGAGCTACACTTCTTCAGCACGCCCACAAGCTACGCCTTATTGCGAACTTCGGGGTCGGATACAACAATATTGATATTGACTATGCGCGCGCTCACGGCATCGCCGTCACCAACACACCACAGGCGGTGATTCTCCCGACAGCGGAGCTGACTCTGGCTCTGATGCTCGACTGCGCACGCCGTGTCAGCGAGCTCGACCGGCTTATTCGCCGCACTCCAGGTCAGCGTCCCACTATCGGACGTATGGGCTACCTCGGGGTACACTTAGCTGGCAAGACTCTGGGACTCATCGGCTACGGGCGCATCGCATCGGCCGTAGCAGAGCGTGCTCGTGCCTTCGGGATGAAGATCCTATACAACAAACGTACCCCACTCCCTCAGGAAGAAGAAGTCCGTCAAGGAATCACTTATGCCCCCTTGGATACCCTGCTTAGTACCTCCGACTTCATCTCCATTCACACCCCTTACAGCGTGGAGACGCACCACTTCATCGGAGAACATGAACTAGCGAAGATGAAACCTTCGGCCATCTTCATCAATACAGCTCGCGGTGCGGTCGTCGATGAAGAAGCCCTCGTGCAAGCACTACAGCAAGGGACAATCATGGCTGCAGGGCTCGATGTCTTCGAGCAGCAAGACAACCCACATCCGTCTCTCTGCACCCTCGATAATGTATGTATGACACCGCACACGGGCACTCAGACGGCTGATGCCCGCCGAGATATGAATGCGGAGATGCTGGAGAATGTCATGCGCTTCCTCGCTGGACGTACCGACCTCAATCGCGTCGCGTAGTCTCCCCCACCCTTACCTCTATAATATTATTATATGCGTAAGCTTACCGCTCTACTCTTCTCACTACTGCTCGCCCTCAGCATCAGCTGCTCGAAGAAGTCCCACCCACCCACTATGAAGATACTCCACCCCAACGATACGCTGACCCGCATTGAGATCAATAGCCCACAGCGCTACCTCCTCCTACCCATCGAGGAGAGTCAGCCCGAGGTGCAGGTACGCCTCATAGGCGACCGCCCCGAGGATACGTGGCTCGACATCCGTCTGGCCGTCGATAGTATCGACTACTATGTCCCCCTCACCTTGCCCGAAGGCAAGAGTCCTGCGACGGTAGAGATCATCGGTCTTGATAGGAAGGCGATTAGCTATGAGAAGATTCAGCTCGCCGATACCTTCGACACCTCCGCCAAGGACTATTATCGCCCAGCCTACCATCACAGCCCCGCCTATGGCTGGATGAACGACCCCAACGGTATGATCTACAAGGACGGCGTCTACCATCTCTACTATCAGTACAATCCCTATGGCTCGAAGTGGGGCAATATGTACTGGGGGCACAGCTCCTCACACGACCTCATTCACTGGGAGCACCACGACCCTGCCTTAGCACGCGACACCCTCGGGCACATCTTCTCGGGGAGTGCCATCCTTGACAAGCAAGGGACAGCGGGCTTCGGCAAGGATGCCATCCTCGCCTACTACACGGCTCACAATACGCATGCGGGGAAGCAGTGGCAGGCCCAGTGCTTGGCCTACAGCCTCAACAATGGAAAGACCTTCACGAAGTATGCTGGCAACCCTATCCTCACACCCTTTGATGGCGTCTCAGACTTCCGAGATCCTAAGGTCTTCTGGTACGCTCCCAAGAAGAGCTGGTACATGATCGTCTCAGCTGACAAGGAGATGCGCTTCTACCGCTCTCAGGATCTGAAGAAGTGGGACTATGTGAGTGCCTTCGGCGAAGGCTACGGAGCACGCCCCAACCAGTTCGAGTGCCCCGACTTCTTCCAGCTCACCGATGAGACGACGGGTAAGGAGAAGTGGGTGATGATCGTCAACATCAATCCAGGCTGTGCCTTCGGTGGTAGTGCTACCGAGTACTTCGTCGGCACCTTCGATGGCAAGGAGTTCGTCCCCGAGACAGCACCTGAGATCGCCCATTGGCTGGACTTCGGGAAGGACCACTATGCGCTGGTTACCTTCCACAACACAGGCTCCCGCACCATCGGCATCCCCTGGGTGAGCAACTGGCAGTACGCCAACGTCACCCCCTTCAAGCAGACACGAGGCATGAACGGCCTACCTCGTGATCTCTTCCTCTTCACGAAAGACGGCACGAGCTATGTCGGAGCTCGCCCCTCAAAGGAGGTCAAAGCCCTACGCAAGGAGCAGGTCAGTCTCAGCATTCCCCAGAGCATCGGCGAAGAGGTGCGCTTCACAGATGCACTCAAGGGACTTGAGGATAGCTTTGAGCTCGAGCTGGAGCTGACCCCAGCAGCGAAGACGACTCGTGTCGGCCTCGTCCTTAGCAACGAGCTTGGCGACGAGCTACCCATCTACCTTGACTTAGAGAAGGAGCGCATCACTATGGACCGCACCAAGAGCGGACTCATAGACTTCGGCACGAAGGCAACGCCTCACGACCGTGAGAGCAATGACTGGCGCGACCGCGATGGGGTGAACTATCAGAACGATTTCGCTATCGCCACATGGGCTCCCCTCAGTCTTTGCACAGGGCAGACCTACAAGCTCCGCCTCTTCGTAGACCGCAGTATGGCCGAGCTCTTTGTCCAAGGCGGACGCATCGCGATGACGAACCTCATCTTCCCCCGCAAGCCCTACTCGACCCTTCGCCTCTACAGCGAGGGTGGCGCTACCCAGCTCCACTCAGCGAAGCTCTACCGACTGGGACTATAGTTTTCGTACTTTTGTGCCACATAAATACGGTAGCATAGACAGACTGACCGTATCGACTCTTATGGATAAAGAACCCATTATATTAGGAATAGAGAGCTCGTGTGACGACACTTCGGCCGCCGTCTTAGTCGGACATAAGCTCCTCAGCAACGTCATCGCCTCCCAAGCGGTACATACGGCTTACGGAGGAGTCGTCCCCGAACTGGCGTCACGCGCCCACGAACAAAATATCGTCCCCGTAGTCAGCGAAGCCATCCGCCGTGCTGGCATCACTGCCCACGACATCGACGCCATAGCCTTCACGCGTGGCCCAGGACTCTTGGGCTCACTCCTCGTCGGGACGAACTTTGCCAAGGGACTCTCCCTCTCCCTCGGCATCCCTATGGTCGAGGTCAATCACCTCCACGCCCACGTGCTTGCCCACTTCATCGAAGAGGATGGTGAGGAGCACACCAGCCCTGAGTTCCCCTTCCTCTGCCTGCTCGTCTCGGGTGGCAATTCGCAGATCATCCTCGTACGCTCTGCCTCCGATATGACCATCATCGGGCAAACCATCGATGATGCCGCTGGTGAAGCCTTCGACAAGTGCGCCAAGGTGATGGGACTCGGCTACCCCGGTGGCCCAGTCGTCAACCGCCTTGCCAACGAAGGCAACCCCAAAGCCTTCACCTTCAGCAAACCCAACGTCCCAGGCTACGACTACAGCTTCAGCGGACTAAAGACTTCCTTCCTCTATACATTGAGAGACGAGCTGGAGAAGAACCCGAACTTCATCGAGGAGCGTAAGGCTGACCTCTGTGCTTCCCTCCAAGCCACTGTCATCGACATACTGATGAAGAAGCTCCGTGCGGCAGCTAAGGACTTAGGCATCCGTCAGGTCGCTGTCGCTGGTGGGGTGTCGGCTAACACGGGCTTGCGCGAAGCCTTTCACGACCATGCTCGCCGCTACGGCTGGAAGGTTTTTATCCCGAAGTTCGCCTACACCACGGACAACGCTGCTATGGTAGCGATGAATGGGTATTTTAGCTTTGTCGAAGGGAAGCGCACCGAGCTTGATGCCGTTCCCTTCGCTCGTGTCACCATGTAATTCTCTCCTCATGCATCAGACACACCTCACTCCGCTCATTGAAGAGCTACAGCGTCGCAGTCTGCACATCGCCACGGCAGAGAGCTGTACCCTCGGGCATCTTGCCGCCACTCTGGGTAGCCTCTCAGGTGCTTCGAGCTATTTTCAAGGCGGAATCATCGCTTACCACCCCGACCTCAAGACCTCACTCCTTGGTGTTCCCCCTGAACTCATCGACACCTACCACGTCGTCAGCGAAGAAGTCGCCTGCGCTATGGCACTCGGTGCGATGGAGCAACTGCAAGCCGAAGTGGCTATTGCCACCACGGGAGTCGCAGGTCCTACGGGCGGTGATGCGACCCATCCAGTGGGTACAATCTGCCTGGCTGTCGTCTTCGAAGGTCCGAGAGGTCCTGTTGTCAATTCAACGACCCTACACCTATCAGGTAGCCGTGAAGAGAACATCGACCAAGCCATCCACGAAGCCCTGCACCTTGCACTACAACTCCTCGAAGCCCACCCCGAACAATAGCTCTCGCCTCTATACCGCTCTTATAATGCGTACGTCTTCCTCCTTCCTCCGCTTGCTGACGATAGCCTGCTCCCTATTCCTGCTCCCCACACTCACCCTTACTCCACTGCACGCACAGTCCAGTGAAGAGGTATGTCGCATCGGTTTATATTACAAGGTGCTGGGCGAAGGCGATAGCAAGAGCCTCCCAGTACTGACTGCTGTTCAACCTTTCGGACCTGCTGCCATCGGTGGGTTTCTCCCTGGCGACCTCATCACCCAGATTGATGGAGTACCAACCGAAGGCCTGACCTATCAGCAAGTGAGCGAACTGCTCACTCAGCCCGTACGCGAGCACCTACTGACGATCGTGCGCGTAGGCTCTGCTGCTACAGCCCACCTCCTTGTACCCAGCTGCAAAGCTACCTATGCCCTCACTGAGCGCGAACTGGCCATAGCTTTCGCAGGATATAGTCCTCTCGATCAAGCCAAGCAAGAGCGTGCCTTGCCCCTCTCCATCACTGGAAGTACACCTTTTGACTGGTCACAAGCAAAGACCTTTGCCTTTGCGCCTACCAGCGAAGAGGATAAAGCACTCTACGACACGCTCTACGGACAGATAGCTGCTCTCCTTGAGCAGCGAGGTATGAGACAGGAAGCTAACACCCCCGACCTTGTATTCCAGTGCGTACGGAGCCAAGCAAATGAAGTCTCCAGCTTGGCATTGCAGGTCACAGCTTCTGGCCAGTCCAGTAAGCCTCTCTGGACAAGTACGACCAGCTTACCTGCAGGAAAAGAAGAAATACGCTCCTATTCCCAGCAGATCATCCCTGTGATGCTACAGAGCTTCCCCTTTGCGACCACATCCACCCCTTCTACTTACACAGAGGAGATCCACCGCTATCTCTATACAGGCATCCTCTACGACAGCCGTGATCTCAGCCGTATCGCCGATGTCGAAGAAGACTCACCAGCATTCACAGCGGGATTACGTGTAGGGGACAAGATCCTCCGTATCGATGGCAAGCCTATGAGCCCCACCTCTGTCGCAGATCTATCGGCACGCTACCGTGACTTCCTCGATGATACCTATCGCTACCGCACAGCAGAGGCTATGCGTCCCGAGCAAGCACCCTGGAAAAGTAGTAGTTATACCAGCGTTCGCAAGGCTTTAGTGAAGGATAAGTATGCCAATGTCTTCAGCTATCTCTTTGCCTTCCGCCCCTACATCAGCGAGAGCAAGCAGACCGAACTCAGCATAGACATCGAGCGTAATGGCGAGACCTATACGCTGAGCCTCACACCTATTCTCCGTGACGAATCGGTATCCATCCCCCACTAATCACTCTATGCAGCCTGCTCATCTCTCGACCTACCAGCTCGGTCGCACTCAGTCGCTCCCCATCCTTCGGCTCGTCTCCATCGGTGCTTATCTCGATGGTGGCATCCAAGATATCCTACTTCCCTTACGCTACCTCCCAGAGGGTGCGAAGGAGGGAGATAGAGTCTCAGTCTTTGTCTACCACGACAACGAAGGGCGACTCATTGCGACGACCCTCACGCCCTTAGCCCAAGTCGGCGAAGTGGCATACCTACGCTGCAGCTCCGTCACCGAAGCAGGAGCCTTCCTCGAGTGGGGCATTCACAAGGATCTCTTCGTCCCCTTCCGTGAGCAGTCAACGAAGATGCACGAGGGATACAGCTATATCGTCTACCTCTACATCGATGCCCTGAGTGGCAAGATCGTCGGTTCGGCACGCCTCGCCAAGCACCTTGATAATACCCCTGCCGACTACACGCCTGGGAGCAAAGTAGCCTGCATCGTCACCGAGCAACATGAGCGTGGCTATCGCTGCATCATCGAGCATAAGCACTGGGGACTACTCTACAATGATACTGCGCCACGTATGCTCCAGCGTGGTGAGCGGATAGAGGCTTACGTCATCCGTCTGCGCGAAGAGGACAACAAGGTCGATCTCTCCTTCGTCCCCGTAGGCTATCAGAAGGTCGATGGCGAGCAAGCACGCTTGCTTAGTCTACTTGAGCAGCACCACGGACACCTCCCTGTCGGCGACAAGAGTCCCGCAGAGGAGGTGATGCGCCTCACAGGTATGAGCAAGAAGACGTTCAAAATGGTGCTCGGCTCTCTATACAAGGCTGGACTTGTCACCCTTGATCCGACCGAAGTACGCAAGAAATAGCCACCTTCCCCAAAGGAAATGTACACCCCATTTCACCCCAGCCAACAAGTTAGGGCTACCCTCGAGGCGATGAACAATGCATCACACAGAGGGCAGCCCTTCTTCTTTGTTTTGGACTTCGAGCTTCAGGAAGGCATCTTCGTTCCTGAGCCGTTACAGAGACATGATGGCACGGTCTTCTTCAGCTTCCCCTCGGCAAAGACCCCCGACCCAATAGGATCGAAGCGAAGAATTGCCCTCCGCTCTCGCCCCGAATCTCCTGAGGACTATGCCAGACGCTTCGCTATCATCCATCGGGGACTGATGCGTGGAGATAGCTTTCTGACAAACCTCACCCTCCGCACACCTATCGAGACTGATAGCTCCCTCGAGGATATTTACCTTTCCTCTGAAGCCACTTATCGCATCCTACTTCCTGGTCGCTTTGTCGCCTTCTCTCCCGAATGCTTCGTCAAGCTCCAAGGGGATGAACTAGCGACACACCCCATGAAGGGTACTATCGATGCCCACCTACCCAATGCCGCCGAGACACTACGGGCTGATTACAAGGAGGGATGCGAGCACCATACCATCGTAGACTTGATGCGTAACGACCTCAGTCGCGTCGCCGAAGGAGTGCACGTCCGTCGATTCAAGTACCTCACCGAGCTACATACCTCTTCGGGAGAATTGCTACAGATGAGTTCGGAAGTCGTCGGTACTATCAACCGTAGTGATGGGTTACTCTTGGGCGACCTCCTCCTCCAACTCCTACCAGCTGGGTCCATCAGCGGTGCGCCCAAGGAGCGCACAGTCGCGCTCATCCAAGAGGCAGAAGGACACCCCCGAGGCTTTTATACAGGTATCTGTGGCTACTTTGATGGGAAGGATCTTGACTCTGCCGTCCTCATCCGCTTCATTGAGCAAGACGCGGACGGAAAGTTCTTCTACCATTCGGGAGGTGGTATCACCATCAATAGCACCTCGGAAGACGAATACCACGAATGTCTGCAAAAGATTTACATTCCTCAGTAATGTACCGTTCTTCGCTTTCCTTCATTGAGACCTTTATGGTACGTGGAGGCGAGCTCCAGGCTGGTGATCTCCATAAAGAGCGGATGCTTCGTACGCTTACAGACTTTGGAGCAGAGGCCAGTCAGCCGATCTTACAAAGCCTCCTCAGCGCCACACCTTGGCTGGAAGTCAAGAGTTATCTGACGAAGCAGACCCTTCTTCCCTCCACGATCTACCGCCTCACGCTGGAGTATGACCTCACGAAGATTCGTGCTATTCGTCTCATCCCTTACCAAAGGCGAAGTATTAGTAAGCTTCGACTGGTACAACTTCCCGAGGACTTCGACTACAGCTATAAGTATGCCGATCGTTGCTTCTTCGATCGAGTGAAGGCGACTCTTCCCGATGATGAAGAGCCTCTCTTTGTCCGCCAAGATGGCACCATTACGGATACCAGCTTCACGAATATCCTTGTCGAAACCGAGAGTGGATACTTCACCCCCGCACACCCTCTACTCAAGGGCACCCAGAGGGAGTCGCTACTACGCCGTGGTCTAATCGCAGAGCACGACCATCTGACTCTTACCCACCTCACGCATGCTCGTTCCATTCTGCTCATCAATGCTCTTCTTCCCCTCGAGGAGGCTCTCCGCTTATCTCCTACAGCACTACAACCCTAAGTCTCCCCACGATACACCATATAGAGGAAGTCCATGCAATCCTCTCCAATCAATCCTCAGCAACTCTTTGACTTAGAGCTGTAGTGAGCCTGATAAGAGGATTATGCGTCAGCCCAGGATGGACTGCACTTTTGTAAAAGGATCCCAATGGCTTAGTATAACCGAGGAGACACTTGACTTCATCCTCCAAGCTAAGAGCAAAGTACTCAAACGCTACCGATATACACGCTGCCCAGACGAAATCTTTGTACAAACACTGGTATACAACGATCCTTATTTCCGCTCCAAAGTGTACGACATGGAAGGAGAACACAGAGATCTAAGACTCCTCATTTGGCCACCAGCTACACCATCCCCCCAGATACTTCGGAAGGAAAATCTTCCTATGCTTTTAGACTCTTCGGCCTTCTTTGCTCGTAAATTCAGTACCGCTGTTGATCCCGAGGTGCCCGATGAACTGATACGACGCCTCAAGGGCTAAGCACCGACTTTTTCCCGACTCACATGAAAAGCCCAGGGGCTACTCCTCATAGAGAGGAGTAGCCCCTGGGCTTTTAAGATCTATGACGCTATGATTAGCGTCGGGGATAAATTACTTCACTTCCTCGAAGTCTGCGTCCGTGATGTTGTCTCCTGAAGGCTGGGAGGAGGCACCAGCACCAGGCTGCGCACCAGCAGCAGGATCAGCAGCACCAGCAGCATTAGCGTGGCTGTACATCTCTTCGCTGGCAGCTTGGAAGGCAGCCTGCACTTCGGCAGAAGCTGCATCGATACCTTCGATATTCTGTGCCGAGTGCGCTTCCTTGAGCTTCGACAGAGCAGCTTCGACAGCAGCCTTCTTGTCAGCGGAGAGCTTGTCACCGAATTCCTTCAGCTGCTTTTCCGTCTGGAAGATGAGGCTATCAGCCTGATTGAGCTTCGTGATACGTTCGCTTTCCTTCTTGTCGGCTTCGGCGTTGGCAGCTGCTTCGTCCTTCATGCGCTGGATCTCAGCGTCAGAGAGACCGCTGGAAGCTTCGATACGGATCTTCTGTTGCTTACCCGTAGCCTTGTCAAGCGCCGTGACATTGAGGATACCATTAGCGTCAATATCGAAGGTCACTTCGATCTGAGGAGTCTGGCGAGGCGCAGGAGCAACTTCGAGCTTAAAGCGACCGATGCTCTTATTATCCTTAGCGAGCGAACGTTCACCCTGCAGGACGTGGATCTCTACCTCAGGCTGATTATCAACCGCCGTCGTGAAGATCTCGCTCTTCTTCGTTGGAATAGTCGTGTTAGCATCGATGAGGCGCGTCATCACACCACCCATCGTTTCGATACCGAGCGAAAGAGGAGTAACGTCCAGCAGAAGGACATCCTTGATCTCACCGGTGAGGACACCACCCTGGATAGCAGCACCGACAGCAACGACTTCATCTGGGTTAACGCCCTTCGAAGGAGCCTTACCGAAGATCTTCTCTACAATCTCCTGGATAGCAGGGATACGCGTAGAGCCACCGACGAGAATTACTTCATCGATATCGCTCTTGGAGAGGCCAGCGTCACGCAGAGCCGTTTCGCAAGGAGCAACACAAGCCTGGATGAGGCGGTCAGCCAGCTGCTCGAACTTTGCACGAGTCAGCGTACGCACCAAGTGCTTGGGCACACCACCTACAGGCATAATGTAGGGGAGGTTGATCTCCGTAGAGGTCGTGCTGGAGAGCTCGATCTTTGCCTTCTCTGCAGCTTCCTTCAGACGCTGCATAGCCATAGGATCCTGACGGAGGTCTACGCCTTCATCGGCCTTAAACTCATCGGCGAGCCAGTCAATGATCACGTGGTCGAAGTCATCCCCACCGAGGTGCGTATCCCCGTTGGTAGAGCGCACTTCGAAGACACCGTCACCGAGCTCGAGGATGGAGATATCGAACGTACCACCACCGAGGTCGAAGACAGCGATCTTCATATCACGATCGCTCTTATCGAGCCCGTAGGCCAGAGAAGCTGCCGTAGGTTCGTTGACGATACGGCGGACATTCAGCCCTGCGATCTCACCAGCTTCCTTGGTAGCCTGACGCTGCGCATCGTTGAAGTAAGCAGGTACGGTGATGACGGCATCCGTGACTTCAGCACCGAGGTAGTCCTCAGCCGTCTTCTTCATCTTCTGCAGGATGATAGCAGAGATTTCCTGCGGCGTGTAGAGGCGGCCATCGATGTCGACACGAGGCGTGTCGTTGTCGCCACGCACGACCTGATAAGGCACGCGGGCGATTTCGTCCTTCACCTGAGCGAAGGTTTCACCCATGAAGCGCTTGATCGAGTAGATCGTCTTCGTGGGGTTGGTGATAGCTTGACGCTTAGCGGGGTCACCTACCTTACGTTCGCCACCATCAATGAAGGCGACGACAGAGGGAGTCGTGCGCTTCCCTTCGCTGTTAGCGATGACGATAGGTTCGTTCCCTTCGAGTACGGAGACACAAGAGTTTGTAGTCCCGAGGTCTATTCCAATGATCTTTCCCATAATATTCTTTGTCTTTTATCTTGTTTCTTACGTTACTATACTGTGGCGTGGGCTGGTGGACTATCCTCCGTCGATAGGCGGCCCACCTAATGACTATCCCACCGATGAAGGTGCGTAGTCTACAGGGGGCGACACCTATGAGGAGTCTAACAACTCACACTCACGCCCTACTTAGGTCAAAGGCTGTGCCAAAAAGAATATGCTATGTAAGTGTGCCAAATTGTCACACTTCACTTCCCCATATCAGTCAGAAATAGTTCAGGTCAATAAAATTCGTACTTTTGATACGTGCAGTACGCACTCCACCTATTGCAGCTAACTCTAAGAACAACACTGTATGAAAGCAACTACTACGCTATGTGCGATAGTCTTTCTCCTGATGAGTACAAGCTGTGCCAGCATCTTTGGGCACAGTAACTACAACGTATCCATCAACAGTCTCCCCTCAGATGCACAGCTTAAGATCACGAACAGCAAGGGGATCGAGGTCTTCTCTGGCTACACACCTGCAACGGTACGGCTGAAGTCTAGTGAGGGCTTCTTCCGCAAAGCGACTTATACACTTACCTTCTCTAAACCTGGTTATGACAGCTATCAGACACAGGTCAATAGCTCGATCCAACCTTGGTACTTTGGGAATATCTTCATCGGATGGGGTCTGGGTATGATTATCATTGACCCAATAACTGGTGCAATGTGGCAGATTGATCAAGAGCAGGTACAGGTCACACTACATGCTACGATGGCTACTGCATCCACCAAGCCTCTCGATGCGGAAGCCCTTGCCTTCATTGAAGCTAACAAGGATAAGCAAGGGGTTCTGGTCTACTCGCTACAAGACATTCCAAGAGGGTTGCGCACTAGACTCATCCCCTTAGAGAAGGCAGTAGCTAAGTAAACATCACTCCAACACGATTAAGAAAGCCCCCATAATGCAGGATGATCTGCATTATGGGGGCTCATAAATTATATACCTTAGACTTTACAGCTCCAGCTCGAGACCGATCTGCACCTCTTCTGGAGCGAAGCGCAAGCCAAAGCCCGAAGGAGAGAGACCGGCTTCTTCGCCAGCGCCGAACTGATTGCGGTAGCCAACAAACCCCAAGCGAAGGCACAGGCATAGGCTCTTCGTCAGATCAACACACGCACCTGGACGCAGACCGACTTCCCAGCCCTTAACGTCTCCCGATGTAGAAAAGCCAAAGCCACCATCTACATAGAGATTGAAGGGCTCGCGGTGCATATAATAGTAGCGCGCGAAGGGGCGGATCGCCCAGAGGCTCTCACGCTCGCCACCGTTCTGCTTCTCGAACTGATAGGTTCCGACGAGTCCCAGCCCCCAGTTTTCATTGAAGAGGTAAGCCACCTCAGGGGAGAAGTCCAGCTTCGTAGTCTTGGCCTTATTATCGTGCCAGAAGGACGTGAGTCCCCCGAAGATCCAGCGTGCGCCGTGTTCGTCAGAGGAGGTTGATTCCCCGTGGGGGAAGTACTGCTGTGCGATAAGCGGAGTAGTGAAGCCTACGAGTAGGATGGTAAGCACCCAACGGCTCCAGCTACGTAGTAAATTCGTCATAGTTCTTTTTAGTCTGGATGAATACTATAGATTGACTGACAAAAATACAAAAGATCCTCTAACCAATTGCACAGCACATCCCACTACCACTTTTACCACATGTGTGAATATACTCTTCATAGTAGAGGGGTAGGATTATAGATGCTTAGTGGAGAAGGATACAAAGGAGAAGCTTATTCGGGATCAAAGCCTATACTCTTTTCCGACAAGGTCGCAGGATATGTCGGCGCTTCAATACCGCAGAAGTAGCGATTGATATAGTCAGCCAAGAGCTTAGCTATAGCGATATTTTGCGTACTCCACGCAGTCACAGCCCAAGCAATACGCAGTCCCAAAACACTCACTTCCGCAGGAAGCTTATGAGCATATAATCTGGGTGACTTGATCGTGTAATAGAGATTGTGATCACTTTTGAAGCCGTAATGCGTCTCCAGCTCTTTTGAGAAGTCTTCATAGAAGCGGTGGAAGCACTCCATGTCATGAACTAAGAAGCCCTCTCCCTCAAAGCTTTGATCCCCCTTTTCACGCCCCGTAGAGAAGTGAAACTGCGTAGGATGATCCACATCCAAGGCTCCGCTACAGGCCAAAATTGTCCAGCAGAAGGATCCCTCTTTCGATGTGATGCGACGTAGATCGGCTAGATATTCGGATAATCCGACCTCATATTTTTCATCCGAGAATAGGAAAAAGGACTTATACGGACGTTTTATTCCAGTCTCACGTGAGATGTAATTGAAGCCTCCGATTAGTGCGAGGTAGTATGCAAAATGCCCGATTACAGGGTCTACGACACCGGATGGATTGACGATGGTAATCTTTGACCCTCGATCGATACAGCACCCATAGCTGGTATTGCGATAGCATAGCTCGACGGCAAGAGCATCCCGTCCCAAAGGACTTCCTACAGGGATCATGGAAGAGAGACTGATCAAGCGGAAGTCCTCACTTTGGCGAGTAGCTACCGTTATCTCATTACCTGTTAGGCTCAGACGTGCCTGGATCTCATTGAAGAGCATAAAGCGTGGCACGATCTGGAACTTCGTAGGTCGATCCATCTGTCTCTGGAAAGCATTGTATAGCTCCTTGCATAGTCGGGCATGCTCTGCCGCTACTCGATCTTCCTCGATGATCTCGGTGAACGAAGAGCCGATAAGCCCCGCTGGTACAGCGAAGATAGCGACGCCGAGGATACCGAGGATAAAGGCTATAGACTTGCCTGCTACGGTGACCGGAGGCATTTCTATAAAGCTCACAGGGTCCCCCAAGTACTTAGCAAAGGCCCATAGAGTAGAGGATAGTCCATTGTCATAGACATCGGGCTGCGCTTGATGCTCCACAAAATATAAGATGAAGCTCAGCAGGACAGTGACGATACAGAGAAACTGGATGGAGACCAAGAGCTCACGGCTCTTCGCTGATACAGCTCGACGGAGGATGGAGAATGCTGGTATATAGCGGAAGATACGTATCACTCGTACGACACGTAGCATACGTAGGTAGGTGAATGATACCTGGGTGAAGAAGGTCAAATAGAAGGAGTAGGTCGAGATGATATCTATCAGCCCATAGAAAGAAAAGCAGTAGCGCACTCGCCCCTTCCATCCCCGATAATCGGGATGAAGGTCGCCTGCGGTCCATATTCTCAACATCACCTCGACCGTGAAGAAGAGGGTGATCACCCAGTCCAAGATATAGAACGTCTGCTCATATCTATGCGTAATACTATCGAACGTGGATAAAAAGACCAAGAGAGTCGATAGTGCTAAGAAGCCCTGTGAGAGATAAATAATGTACTTCTCCCTCCCAGCTTCCAGAAGATTATCTTCAAAGGCGCGAGCTAAGATGGCTCGAATCGTCTGCTTACTCATTGCTGGTAATGGTCGATGATTAGGTTGAGTCCTTGCTCCATCTCCGATAGCTCCATAGCAAATCGGGTAGGATAGCTTACTGCTTGCTCTGGGAGGATAGGCAGATGAATGAAGAGTACTTCCATCTCTGGATATAAAGCTCGGGCACGCCCAAGAGCATAGAAATAAGTACTATTACAAACGAATAGTCCAGCTGAATTGCTTCGCTTGGCTGGTATGCCTGCCGAGCGAAGTTTATCACGCAGCTGGCATATCGGGGCTGTGGCAAAGAGAGCCATCGGTAGCTCCTCGTCAATCGTCTCCTGCAGTGCTACGTAGCCATCGTTGTCTGCTAAGTTCACGTCACGCTGATTGATCGCAATGTTCTCGATACGGACTTCTCTATCTCCGCCAGCTTGTCCCAGCATGATCAAGACATCGGGCTGGTGAGTGGCGAGTAGTTGTGCGAGCTCTTTTTCGGCTCGACGATAGCTGACAGGGAGGACTCCATAGTCCAATCCTCTGTGCTCAGATAGTTGCTTAGCCAGCTCAAGTGAGGAGCTAATAGGGCTTTTCCCGTAGGCTTCGAAAGCTGTGAGTAGAATCTTAGTTGCCATTCTTTTTCGTGATAAGTGATGCTGCGTAGTACTTCTTCCAGTGCTTGAAGAGGGCTTTGAAAGTGCATGACCCAATTCCCTTAAGGGCTGTCTCACAGGGAATCTCCTTGCAGGCTTTCAGTAGAGCTTCATCAAATGAAAGACTGTCTGCCCCACGAGGCTTTACATATCCCTCCATGCGCATATTGGTGATGAATCGCTCAAAGTCAGGGCGGTCGAGGAGTAGGGTGATACTTCCTTGGTTGATCTTACCGATACGCCAGAGGTAGGCATCCAGCAGGATGAACTGCTGTGTCTGTGTACTCATCCCCTTGAAGAGCTGGCCACGCAGTTCGTCCAGTGCTTGGACATAGGCCTCGATATGCTCCTTTATATTGTGCTTTGCTCCGCTTTGAGGTCGAGGTGACAGACCTATGAGCTTGCAGGTCAAAGGATAGGTCGCTAAGGCCAGCGAGTCATATATGGGGAAGCCTAAGGGATAGGCTTGAGGGTAGTGTGCGAGTAGGTAGAAGGCATACTTAGAGACCAGCGACATAAAGGATGGTCCTTCGGTAAGGTTCTTGTTGATTCCGTATTTCTTCGTGAAGAAAGTTTTGGTGTCCGTGCTGCCTCTTACTATGCCCTGGAAGTAATCCGCCAGCTTACGGTCAGAAGCAAAGGCGTAAAATTCCCGAGCTATTGTTTCGAGATCAAACTGCGCATAGCGTCCATTCGTCGAATAGAGTGAGTCCAAAATGGTCAGACGAAGGAGGATCGATCCTTGAGTAAAAGGCTGCGCATCGCTGAAGAGTGGACGGATGATATCGATTTGCTCCCAATAGCCTGAGCCTTCTGCTGTCTCGGCGAGTTGGGGATGTAGCGAACGTTGGTAGTCAGTATCCAGCAGTAAAAGTATATCCTGTATCTCCTGTATTTCCTTGTTGGACTTCATATATGATCTATTGTGATGGCATATTGAAGGGGTGGCAGAGCATGCTCCGTCACCCCTTCAGTATGGATTTACTTCGTTATGCTTCCTTGCGACGATTGTAGAGGAAGAGGAGGAGAGGGACTAACCCTACTTTGCGACGAATGCAGAGGTAGAAGAGGAGGAGAGAGATTAACCCTGCTATGAATAGCGAAGCAGCAAGCCAAATAACCCACTCGGGACGCTCCTTGACTTCAGGTGCGGGAGTAGGTGCAGGCTGTGGCTCTGGTGCTGGTGTGACTTCGGGTTCGTCATAGATTCCCTTGAGCGTGCGAATGACGTGCATCCCATCTGCTTCGTCAAAGAGGGAGACAATGCGCTCCCCATCATAGCTGGGATCGAGTAAGACCAGGTAGGCTTCTCCGCGAGGATGAGTAGCCTTCCAAGCTGTGATCTGCTCTTCGAGTTTGTCAAGGGAATTGACCTTGCTGTTGTGCTGCCCATCAGAGATGAGGAAGAGACGGCTAGTGCTATCCTGGAGTAGCGGCGTTCCTGCAGCCCACGCAGCATAGATATCCGTGCGCCCAGTACGAGGAGTGAGCCCTTGGAGGATTTCATCCATTGAGGAGAGTTCCTTGGGTAGTTCGAATCGATTGGTCGTGAAGACATTCGTTCCGAAGGTCAGGAGATCAACTTGTGCATCCTTGGCCGTAGCGAAGGCTTCACGTAGCTCGGTGCGCATGTGCTCGAAGACGCTTGCACTGCTTTTATCACCTTGTCCTGACATGGAGGCACTGACGTCTACGAGGAAGACATCACGGAAGGTGCGTGCCGAGACTGATTGATTGGTGATAAACAGTAGGCAAACGGCGAGGCTCAACCATCGAGTTAGTCGCTTCATTTTAATTCTATTTTCTGGTGATTGATGCTGTTTACTAACTGCGCTTCATCGCAGCTTGCGCACTGAGAATGCTTCTCTTCAGGCTTTCGATCTGCCTGTCGTGATAGGCAGCCTTATCGATCTTGTTCTTGCGATAGGTTGCCTTGCTTGAAGGCGAGCTCGCACTTTTTATCATACGAGCATAGTACTCGTTGTCTCGTTTCTTAGCCTCTTTCTCTTGTGCGACACGTGCACGGAGATCGATGATTTGCTTGCGGTAGTAGTCTTTACTCATACTGCTGCTCTGTTTGAATTAGAATTGTTTGTTAGCGTTTATTGATACTATAAGTCGGAGTCGTGTAGGTAGTCGTTTCGGAGAGGCTAACTACTTCCAGCCAGATGTACGTATCGTAGCGGAAGCGCTCGTTCTCAAATCCTAAATAGACATTGCTCTGTCCCTTGGCGGGTATCAGACGACCATTGCACGACTGTGTGCCCTGCTGAGATTGCTCCACATCATAGCTGAAGTTAGCTCCTCCAGCTGTGCCATCCTGCCAACGCTTGGCATCGCTGCGACTTTTGAATACATAGAAGTTGCAGTACGCATCTTCTTCTCGTGGTGGGCGTGTATCCCCGAGGATTAAGTTCACCAGGCTATTGCGTCCTCGTCCACCCTCACGCTCGTAGAGAGTGAGTCCGAAGACTTTGTGCTTGCTGTAGGAAGTCTGTAGGCGTTCGGGGAATGTACCATCCGAGCTCTCTGTACGCTCATTAGATGAGATGCGCAAGCTGTAAAGTAAAGCCTGTGTCTTGGGAGGAACGGCTACCGTGATAATGGAGCGATAATGCCCCGAGAAAGCAGCCTTGAGTTGCCCACGCAGAGTGATCTTGCGGGGCTCTTCAAACACAGATTTGGTCTTGAGTGACTCCTCGCTACTCGCGAGGAAGTCCCCTTTTTTACCTGCTTTCTTTGCCTGCTTTACACGAGGATGGCTATGCTGCGTCGAGCGATAGCTCAGCTGAAGCCCCGCATATTGCCTCGATGCTGTAGGTGATACTTCGACGAGATAGATGGCTTCGTGTGGGATGATGATGCTTTGCTCGACCGTACGACCCGACCAATGATGCATCGTCTGACGCTTGTCATAATTGATCAGTGACAGCTGCACCACCTCCTCACTCTGAGCCTGTAAACTCAGTGTATCCCCTGCATAGAGGTAGACAGGGTAGCGTGTCGGTTGTGTCAGAAGGAGCTCCCTCACGGAGGCAATAGAAGTAGCACCTCCCGAGTGGGTCTCAGGAGCTTCCCCGTCGAGATAGCGAGCTTTCAAGCTCTGGAGACGCTCTTCTAAGGCCTTGAATTTTGGGCGATCTGCTTCAGCGATATTTGTGCTGTCGTACTCCAAAGTAATCTGTCGGAGTTCGCTCAATGCCGCTTGTGTCGGTTGCTCGGAGGAGCTTTCTTCCCAAGCGCTGAGCCGCTCTTCGACTGACTCATAGAGGAGGCGATCACGCTCCGTAGTCACAGAGCCAGTCCCCTTGCATGCCACCAGGGCTAAGAAGAACAGTGCTCCAAGAGCAGGCCTGTAGCCATACTTCATTACTTCTTGCCCTTGCGTCCTATGACGGCATTTAGTATCGCCCCACCGATTTTGCGTTCGAGCCCCTGCCTGGTCGTCGGTATACCCGTGGCTCGGGCGACCTTTTGCTTGGCGGAAGTGATGCCAACAGCTCTCTTGAGAGAGAAGGAAAGTCCTGGGATCTTCATACAATGAATAAGCTTAGTTACTTAGATGGTTGATTATATCTTGGAGCTTTTCTTGCACAAGCTCAGTGCTATATTCCTGCCGATACTCTGAGTCCGCAGGCATCGTGTCGACATTTTTGGAGAACCAAATGATATGGGTGCGGATGAACTCTTGAGCCTCTTCATCTTTGCCCTGTAGCTCGAGTGCCGTCACGACATCCACCATAAACGTGTAGTAGTGCTTGGCATTCATCGCATAATCAGGGTCGTTGATATCCAACTCATGGCATTCCCATGCATCGTCATAGCGACCAGCTGCGATGAGCGCTTTATAGAGCTTGGTATATAAGGCACGCGCATAGTTATCACGGAAGCTCCGATCATCTTTGGGGAAGAGGCGTTGTAGCAGCATTTTCGCTTTGTCTACCTGTCCTACCTTGAGTAGCGCATCCAAGAGGTCAGAGGAGACCTCGTGTGAGGTCGAAGCGTTGCATTTCTCTACAGCTTCGCTCAGTTCTCCAGCTTTAAGTGCCTTACGTACACTACTACTGGATGAGAAGCTCGAACACCCTTCTATGCCCTTCAACAAAAGCCCTATACAGAGCAGACCACCGAAGACATATCGTAGTTTGATCATAGATCTGGGTCAATTATCAATTCAATGCTCCCTACTAATGACAAGGGATCGGATATTCCTATTCTTGAGTTAGTATGTGTGTTACCTATCCGGGGGTGCTGGCTCTAAATGCTAAGCCAGCACCTCACGGTAGGTAATACAAGGCTATCTCTTAATCCCTATTAAAGACAAGAGCCAGCGTATAGGAAGCATTATGATGCGAAACAGGATGTAGTAGGAAAGGATTGCCACGAGGAGCATCTCCTTGTAGATTATGAAAAACTTCTTGCCCCATCTAACACAGAGCTGCCATATGCTCATCTTCAGCCAAGGGAAACGCTCTGTTGCTCCCTCCAGGGATGCACCTTGGTTCTCTTTGAAACGCATGTCTGGAGTCCCATCAGCCTTGAGAGGGGTATTGTCTTGTGATGATCCCCACATACTACTTAGCGTATTTGCTCTTCAGGGCAGCCATGTCTGCCTTCGTTGCATTCTTGGGGATCTCGGGGAGCTTAGCCAGCGTCATCTCATCGAGTGCAAGGACGAAGTCATCAGCTGAAGCGACCTGTACGCTGAGTCCGAACTGGGTCTTTAAGTCCTTCTCGAATCCACCGACCGTCTTACTTCCACGGCAGGTATATTCACCTACAGCGGAGACCAGTGAGCTGACCTTTTCAGATCCATCGCAGCGAGTGCGACCATTGTAAACGCGGAGCGTACCGCCAAATTCTTCCTTGAAGCGAGCTGCAAGAGTGGACACGAGGAGGCGTCCATCTATCTTAATCGTCATGATTATCTATGTGTTATTAGGTGAGTGTTATTTGAGAGGTTTACTTCCCATAGAAGCAGAAGAAGTACACCGCAGCTGCGATAGCCAGCAGGGCAAGGAGCAGCCATATCCAGCAACACGTGCATTTCTTCTTTGCGACAGGGGGAGTCCAGCCGTTGAGGTATTCCAAGCGGAAGCCCCCCTTCTTGCCGAAGCCCTTCTCAGCTTCTGTGAACTCTGCGACTACGATGCCGTATTCCTTAGCCTTAGCTACGATACGCTCGAAGCTGGGCTTCGTCCACATCTTCACTACAGAGACCTGTGAACCATCCTGCAAGAGGACAATTTCTTCGGGTTCCTTGAAGTAGCCATCCCAGTTCGCTTCTGTTCCCTTCTCGTGTGAGAGGATGAAGTTCTCTTTAGTCCCCTTGTCTGGATTGAGACTATTGGGGAAGGCTGCACGTAAGTCTTCGAGCGTTCCATTGGGGTAGGCGAGAGCCCAGGCATGTATGATGCCCAGTGCAGTGCGGTTCTGAGCCTTCCCGTAGACGCGTACCTTGTCTGTTTGTGCCATGTCTGATATCTGTCTGTGAGGATATCGGGGAGGTTATTCTCCGAGGTCGATTTCGATGTCGTCCTCTTCCTTGAGCATATCGGCGATGAGGAGAGTCGCCATTGGAGCTGAGATGCCGAGAGCTTCTGCGATTGCGTGGAGCATCTCAGCTTCGGAGATGGTCAGGACACGGTCAGCGAGCGAAAGCTCAAGCGCAGACTCGAAGACCAGCCCAATTTCTTCGTCAGCGACGAGAGCTGCTTGTTCCTTGATGGTCGTGTTGAGCTTATCTTCATCGAGAGCTTCGACCTCATTGAGCGCGGCTTCTACTGCGGAGAAGAAGTCGTCTTCCTTGTACTGAAGGGCTTCCGCTACTTCGAGTACAATAGCCTGCTCCTGTTCTCCATATTCGCCACCAGCCACGAGGATAGAGGCCATGAGGCGAGCTGTTACCTTGATATCTGTCTTCATTGTCGTTCTTTGTTAGGTATGTGATCTGTTGTTTAGAAGAGACGCGAGATGCGCTTTAGGAGCCCCCCACGCTTGGCCTTGCGTGCCTTTTCCATGCGTGCTGCGATCGCCTTACCTTCCTTGGTGCGGAGGTCGACGGTACCGTCAGCTGTGCGCTTTACCTTGCCGGTAGACTTCTTAGTTGCCTTAGGGGCGGACTTCTTTGCCGCTGCCTTACGTGCCTTTGCCAGGTTGGCGCACATTTCCTTGTACTCCTTGGTACGCTTGTCTACCTTTCCGCTTTGGGTTCTTTGGATAGCCATACGAATCTGTTTTATTGGGTTAGTAATAAAGATTATCGATATAGTGCAACGCAGAAAGGCTCACCTCCATAGTGCCACTGAGTAGCACTATGAAGGCGAGCCTTTATCTCAACAAAGAGGGTTAGGTTACAATTTACCCCCCCCCGTTTACATATTTATACATATGGAGAGTTCTGTAAGTGTCGTGTTGTACTTGCGACAAAGATAGGCAGTATCTCCATAAAAGCCAAATCGTAAATCGTCGGTGGATGTACCATGTTCGTGAGGTGTGGCGAGGAGTGATGAAGCCTGCAACGGGAGTGCATTTCATTGATGGATCTTCTCTGTCTATGAGGAGGGCCAAATGCGTTTTTAGCCTCTTGCTTAGAGGTGTCTCGGCTCATCAACGAGCTCTACTTCCGAGAAGCCTTCTTCATCCTATACTGCTCTGCGAGCGGAGCAGTATAGGTGGAGGGGGCTGACCACTACTGGTCGGCCGGTGGAGCAGCGGTGGTCAACGCACGAAGCAGTATAGCTCGATACCACCTAAGACCGTCACACGGTCGCAATGACTCAGCCTGAATGTCGCAAACAGCGAAGCGAGTACCGTAGGATGCAATGGTCTTAATAAAGGTCTGAAGGAGGAGTGACTGAGCAAAGCTACACAAGTATTGCCTTCCGACAACGATTAGGCGTCATCCCTGCTGGCTAAATGATCCACAGACGTGAAATCCTGCCACATAGGTACCTTTGCGTATCTTTGTACATCAATAGATATATAGATAAGACCTATGGCTGATAATAAGTGGTTACTGGACTTCCAGGGCGTACAAATAGCTCGCCACGAACATATACTCTTCGAGCACTTAGACCTGCAGATCGCTTCGGGTGAATTTGTTTACCTCACGGGACCCGTAGGTGCAGGTAAGAGTACCCTACTAAAGACAATCTCTGCTGAAGTACCACTTACAGAGGGGAAGGCCTCGGTGATGGGCTTTGATCTCACACGTATCAAGAGCAAGGATCTTCCGAGGCTCCGTCGTCGTATGGGGATTGTCTTCCAGAACTTCCAGCTTCTACCCGACCAGACTGTACACGACAACTTAGACATCGTCCTCCGTGCCTTCGGAGTCAGTCGCAGTAGCGAACGTGAGAGTCGCATCAATGAAGCCCTGCTGGATGTAGGGCTTGAGACCAAGAGCTACAAATACCCCCACGAGCTCTCTGGTGGGGAGCAACAGCGTGTCGCCATAGCGCGTGCGCTCATTGGTCATCCAGAGCTTATCCTCGCTGATGAGCCGACAGGCAATCTCGATGCAGCGAATGGCCTCGCCATCGCCGAGCTACTGCATCGCCTCACCAAGGAGCGTGGCACAGCCGTCATTATGGCTACGCACAATCTCCAAGTCCTCGAGACCTATCCCGCTCGCTGCATCGCACTGGATCAGCTCTAAGTGCAGCGTGCATAAGCGCAATCCTATCCCCGACATCTATCCCTTTATACCAAGAAGCCGTTGAAAGTAATGAAGTTCGGAGGTACGTCTGTAGCCTCCGCCCAGCGCATAGCTCACGTAGCAGACCTCATCACAGCTACTCCAGAGCCTAAGATTGTAGTCCTCTCGGCGATGGCTGGCACGACCAATGCCCTCGTCGAAATAGGACATCAGCTGATGGCACACCACCGCCACGAAGCCCTCACCATCCTCACGAAGCTCAAGCATAAATACGAGCAAGAGTGCCAGCTACTCTTCCCGAATAAGCACAGCTACGACCGTGCGTGGACGCTCGTCAACGAGACGTTCTTCTTCCTCGAGCAGCTCTGCTATGCAGAGAGCTTCACGCTCTTTGACGAGAAGAAGATCTTAGCTCGTGGGGAACTGCTCAGCACGGCGATGATGCTTCGGCATCTCGAAGATCGGGATGTACAGGCCGTCGGTCTACCAGCCTTGGAGTATATGCGCACGGACAAGCAAGCCGAGCCCGACGAAGCCTACATCCAAGCACACCTCGCTCCACTTATCGATCGAGCACCTTCAGATACCCAGCTTTTCATCACGGAGGGCTATATCTGTCGCAATGCCTTCGGGGATATTGACAACCTGCAGCGTGGGGGGAGTGACTACACGGCCACCCTCATCGGTGCAGCCCTCGAAGTTGACGAGATCCAGATCTGGACGGATATCGATGGGATGCACAATAATGATCCTCGCTTCGTTGATGCCACAGCACCAGTGCGTCGCCTGCACTTCGAGGAAGCCTCCGAGCTGGCTTATTTCGGGGCAAAGATTCTGCACCCCACCTGCATCCAGCCAGCCAAGCGCAGGCATATCCCAGTACGTCTACTCAATACAATGGCTCCCGAAGCTCCCGGTACGCTCATCTCGCTGGACACCGATAAGGATATGATCAAGGCTGTAGCTGCGAAGGACAATATCACGATGGTACGTATCCGCAGCAATCACCAGCTCTCGCACTGGAGCTTTATGGGGAAGGTCTTCTCCCTCTTCGAGCACCACTGCATACCCATCGATATGATTGCTTCGACAGAAGCCTCCATCTCTCTGACCATCGAGCGCAGTGCCCTGCCCGAAGATCTGCACCACAGCCTCCAGAGCTTGGGGAGTATCGAGGTCGAGCATGATATGACGATTGTCTGCGTCGTCGGGGATATGGAGTGGGAGAACGTAGGCTTTGAGGCGCAGATCCTCAACGCGCTCAGTGAGATCCCCGTGCGTATGATCTCCTACGGAGGAAGTGACTACAACCTCACCGTCTTAGTCGAAGCTCAGGACAAGCGACGTACCCTGCTTGCACTCAGCGACCACCTCTTTGGAGCTAAGGGATGCAAGACGGAGACAGGCTGTAAGTAAAGTATATGCTTTCCGATAAGACACCTTCGCGCACTCAGCTCTGGCTGGGCTTGACACGTCCACGCACCTTGCTCTCGGGACTTAGCTCCGTCCTGGTGGCGATCTTCTACGCAGCTTCTATCGGTGCTATTAATCCTCTACGCACCGCCCTGCTCCTCATCGTTGCAGTCAGCGCACAGATAGGGAGTAACATCGCCAACGACCTCATCGACTTCAAGAAGGGCGCAGACACGGACGAACGTACAGGGCCACTCCGTCCCCTCTCCAAAGGTCTTCTGACCGAAGGTGAGGTGCGCCGTGCTCTCTACATCAGCTTAGCCGTCCTCCTTGCCAGTGGAATTGCGCTGGTCGCACTCAGCTCGTGGTGGTTGCTGCTGGTTGGCGTAGCCGTTGCTCTCGGTATCTTCGCCTACTCTGGTGGACCTTATCCACTCTCTTACCACAGCTTAGGAGATGTGGCAGTATTGGTATTCTTCGGGTGGGTGCCAGTTGTGACGAGCTTCTTCATCCTACGGGGGACGATCGCTGACCCTGTGGTGTGGCACTTAGCGACGGCCATTGGTCTGGCGAGTGTGAATATCCTCATCGTGAATAACTACCGAGATGTAGACGAAGATCGCAAGGCAGGTAAGCGCACCCTCATCGTACGTATGGGACGTGACTTTGCCCCACGCTTCTACCTCACCTGCGGACTACTGTCGATGGGGTTACTCTATCCTATTTATAGTTTCTGGGGGATGCTCTTGATGCTTCCCTACGTCATCGCCTTCTCGATGACGCACCGTCAGCTACAGGAAGCCGAAGGGAGTGCACTCAATAAGACCCTGGGTGCGACGGCACGCAATGTCTTCTTCCTCGCCCTGCTCATCGGTGCGATGCTCCTGCTCAAAGAGGTAGCTATACCGAGCAATTAGGGATTGCCACTCGCCTGCGAAGTGTCCGCCGCGTGCTGTAGCGGTACTCAGATGGCTAATATCCTGAAGTGCATGCACCTATAATTTGCTGATGGAATATGTACTCCATTTGGTGGGTAAGTTTATTCTTCCTACCTTCGTTGCAAACAAACTCCAAGAACGAAGTATTTAGATGAAGTTTACGAGCTATATGATGACGATGATGATGATGCAGATGATGTCTGCATCGGGCGCGTCGCATCTGTGGTTTGGATAGTCGAATCGATAAGATATTACGTGAGCCCGTTGCAGTCAGTGATTGCAACGGGCTTTCTTTTTATCGCACTTCGCCCCCATCAAAACTCCTTACCCTCTTTATTCACCCTACAAAACAACAGAAGACAATGAGCAAGAACGTATCCACCCCAGCCCTCCACCATGCCTACGAACCCGCAGCTAATAACGGCTCTACGGCTGTACCTCTCTATCAGGCCAATGCCTTTGCGTTTGAGAGCTGCGATCACGCAGCAGGTGTCTTTGACCTGCAAATCCCAGCTTACCTCTACACACGTCTCAATAATCCAACGACCGATGTCCTCGAGCAGCGTCTCGCAGCCCTTGAAGGGGGTGTCGGTGCTGTCGCTACCGCCAGCGGCATGAGTGCGATCGCCACGACCATCTTCACTCTGCTGCGTGCTGGGGATCATATCGTAGCTTCCTCCAGTGTCTACGGTGGCACGTACAACCTACTGAGCGTTACGCTGCCTCGTCTCGGTATCACGACGACCTTTGTGGATGCTCAGGATCCCAAGAACTTCAAAGCGGCTATCCAACCCAACACCAAGCTCGTCTATGCAGAGACCTTAGGCAATCCGAAGCTCGACTTCGTGGACATCGCAGCGGTGGCGGACGTGGCACACGCACACTCCCTCCCCTTGGTCGTAGACAATACGCTGACGCCGGTGCTCTGCCGTCCTATTGAGCACGGTGCTGACATCGTGATCTATTCGCTGACGAAGTACTTCTGTGGCAATGGTACGGCGATGGGTGGTGCGATCATCGACTCGGGTAAGTTCGACTGGACCAATGGTAAGTTCCCCGACTTCACCGAGCCCAGCCCAGGCTACCACGGCCTGCGCTATAGCGAGACCTTCGGGCCTGCTGCCTTCATTGTCCGTGCTCGTGTCGAAGGGCTGCGTGACTTGGGGAGTTGCCTGAGCCCAACGAATAGCTTCATCTTCATCCAGGGACTGGAGACGCTTGCGCTCCGCATCCAGCATGCTTCGCAGTCGGCACTTGAGATCGCTCGTTGGCTACAAGATCAGCCTGAGGTGGCGTGGGTCAACTATCCAGGTCTGGAGACGGACAAGCACCACGCTATCTGTGACCGCTATCTCCAGGGAGGCTTCGGCTGTATCATTACCTTCGGTCTGAAGCAGGGCTATGAAGCTGCTAAGAGCTTCGTCGACAGCACGGAGATCTTCCGCATCGTGGCCAACCTCGGTGACACGAAGTCTCTGATCATTCACCCTTCGAGCACCACGCACCGCCAGCTCTCCGAGGAGCAGCAACGCTCGGCAGGTGTTACTCCCGACTTGGTTCGCCTCTCAATCGGTATCGAAGGGGTAGAAGACCTCAAGGCAGACATCGCACAAGCACTGAAGAAGGCTACGAAGTAAGATGCTGCACGAAGTCACTATCTCCGACTTTCGCTCTGAGCGAGGGGACTCGTATCCCGAGGTTGTACTGAGCTATGAGGTGGCTGGTCCACCTCTGGGCTCAGCACCCCTCGTGCTCGTGTGCCACGCTTTGACGGGCAACTCCACCGTCACAGGGGAGCAAGGCTGGTGGAACAAACTCATCAGCGAGGAGGGGGCTATCTCTCCGACACACTACACCATCTTGTCCTTCAACATCCCTGGTAATGCCTACGATGGACGAGAGGCACAGGATCCCGAAGCCTTTGAGCTGCGTGATGTCGCCCGACTCTTCCTCCGTGGTTTAGAAGCGCTTGGGGTGACGCAGCTCTATGCGATTATCGGGGCTTCGATGGGCGGTGCATTGACCTGGCAGATAGCTTATCTGCAGCCCACGCTCGCTGAGCATATCTTCCCCATCGCCTGCGATTATCGTGCTTCGGACTGGCTCTTGACGCAGACGTTGATACAGAAGCAGATCTTGACGCACTCGACGCATCCGCTCGAAGATGCACGCATCCATGCTATGTCGTGCTACCGCACGCCGCAGTCGCTCAATGTGCGCTTCTCGGGGCAGCGTGATAGTCGGGGGAGTGGCACTGGGCGGTATGATGTCGAGAGCTGGCTTCTCTACCACGGGGATGCCTTGGCTCGCCGCTTCAAGCTCTCGGCCTACCACGTGATGACGCACTTGACATCGACCATCGGAGTCTGCCAAGAGGAGGCGGAGCTGGCGCACATCCGCTCAGCGATTCATTTGGTCTCCATCGATAGTGACTTACTCTTTACGCACGACCGAGCCGAAGCCACCTACGAAGCCCTACGCGCTTTGGGCAATGACGTGAGCCTGTCGGTCATCCATTCTATCCACGGACACGATGCCTTTCTGATGGAGTACGAGCAACTCAATCATATTGTCCGACCCTACTTTCCTATACACGTATGAAGATATTGAAGTTCGGGGGGAAGTCCCTGGATAATGGTCGTGGCATCGCAAAGGTGCTGGACATCATCATTGATAACTATCGAGCTGGAGAGTCGCCTGTCGTCGTGGTCTCGGCGCGTGGTAAGAGTACTGATGCCCTCTTAGCTCTGGCCGAGCAGGCTTGTGCTGGTGAGGAGTATGAGCCCGCTCTGCATGCCTTCTGGGCGCATCAGTGCCAAGATACCACCCTGCGCTTCGAGACCGAGCGGGTGAAGCTGGAGCGTTTGCTCTCAGGGATCTCGCTCTTAGGGGAATGCTCCCTGCGCACAACGGACGAGCTCGTGAGCTATGGAGAAGTCCTCTCAGCGCACTATGTCGCCCATGCCCTGCAGGAGCGTGGCTACCTCGCTATCCCCATTGATTCGGGGGACTTCCTCGTGACGGACGCGCACTACGGAGGGGCGTCGGTCTTCACGGAGCTATCACGCGAGCGGTGCCGTGCCCTCTTCGCTGGCCTCCCTGAGGGGGTCATCCCCATTGTGACGGGCTTCATCGCTCGTGATGAGGAGGGAAGGCGTACGACCTTGGGGCGCAATGGCAGTAACTACAGCGCAGCACTCTTAGCGAACTTCCTCGAAGCCTCGCTGATGGAGAACTACACGCACGTCGATGGTATCTATACCGCCAATCCCTCCATCGTCCCCGAAGCACGCAAAATAGACGAACTCTCCTACGCCGATGCAGCGGAGCTGTCGCAGTTCGGTGCGGAGATCCTGCACATCAAGACCATTGAGCCACTGCAGGAGCGTGGCATCCCGCTGCGTGTGCTTAATACCTTTAGTTATGGTGAAGAGTCGAACGGTACGCTGGTTACTTCCCATCCACGGGATAAGGTGGTGCGTGCTCTGGCTTCGCTCTCGGGGAAGGCACTGATCCACTTCGAGGGGCGCAATATGCTCGGTCGCTCGGGGATCAATGCTCGTATCTTTCGTGCTTTTGAGACGGTGGAGGTCAGCGTCAGCCTAATCGCTCAGGGCTCTACGGAGCGAGGAACGGCTATCGTCGTCGATGAGGAAGAGGCTGATCGTGCGGTGGAAGCTCTCAAGCAGGAGTTCCATCACGACCTCCAAGCAGGCTTCGTGACGCATATCTATGCGGAGAAGGGGCTGGCAGTAGTGGCTATCATCGGGCTCAATCTATTGGAGTTCGACCGCCCCTATCGTGCCCTCGTCCGCAACCGCATCCTACCTATTCTCCTGAGCAATTCGGTGCCAGAGAATACGCTCTGCCTCTTGGTGCGTGACGATGAAGAGCGAGAGAAGGCCCTGAAGGTCATCCACGGCGAACTCTTCGAGCGGCCGAAGCGCATCCACTTAGCCGTCATCGGTCACGGTACGGTCGGTGGGGCATTCATCGGGCAGATTATCCAGCAGCGAGAGCAGCTGATTGCGCAGAAGAACATTGATCTACGCATCTTCGCCATCGCTGACTCGCGCCATCTTCTGCTCACTCCTTCGGGTGCTGAGGCTGAGTGGACGACGCAGCTCGAGCGTGCCCCCTTCACCGGTGACCTGGCCGAAGCCATCATCCGCTTCAGTCAGCAGCAGGCTCTGGAGAATGTGATTCTCGTGGATAATACCTCTTCGCCACTCATCGCTTCGCACTATGCGCGCTATGCTGCCGAAGGCTTCGATATCGTCTCTTCCAATAAGAAGGCGAATATCGCCCCTTATACCGACTACCGCTACCTGCGTGATACCCTCCAGCGTCACCGCCGAAGCTACCGCTATGAGACGAATGTAGGGGCAGGACTTCCGCTCATCGACAACCTCAAGCTCCTGCATCTTTCGGGCGAACGTATTACGCGCATCCATGGACTCTTCTCGGGAAGCCTCAGCTACATCTTCAATCGCCTCACCGAAGAGCCAGACCGCTCACTCCGCTCCATCGTGGAGGAGTCGGCACGCCTGGGCTTGACGGAGCCCGATCCGCGCGAAGATCTCAGCGGAGAGGATGTAGCACGCAAGGTGCTCATCCTCGTACGCGAGCTCGATGTCCCTGCTGAACTGTCAGATGTGTACTGGGAAAATCCCGTTCCCGAAGCCTTACGCTCGCTGAGCGTGGAGGACTTCTGGGCACACTTTGACGAACTGGAAGCCTCGATCGAAGCCCTGCGTGCTACGGCACAGCCCGATGAAGTCCTCCGCTATGTAGGAGATATCGTCTGGGATGACCGACAGCAAAGAGCCACGCTGACCGCAGGGCTACGCCTCGTCCCACGCGCCTCGCCCTTAGGACGGGTGAGCGGAGCGGATAGTTGCTTTGAGATTTACACGGAGAGCTACGGCAGTCAGCCCATCGTCATCCAGGGCGCAGGGGCAGGAGCAGCTGTCACAGCGCGTGGGGTCTTCGGTGATGTCTTGCGCTTAGCCGAAGGCTACGAGAGCTAAGGTGGTAGCCTGACATTGGGTGATAGCTACCCTCTGATTGTGATGCGGAAGCCTTGGTAAATCTTTCGCTTGTTGGGTTTTATTAAGGTGTGACGAACTATCTTTGTACTCGACTCGTGCATGCAAGGCTCCCCTTCATCACATCACTTTCTCCTCAACGCTTCAGATGTCCTATCAGCCCACAACAGCTACCCATTCCACGCCATCACAGAGCCTCAACACGCAGCTTCTGCGAGGTATAGCCATACTGTCCATCATCCTCCACAACTATGCCCATCTGATGCATGGAGCCATCTATGAGAATGAGTTTGCCTTCCAGGCATGGCACGTCGATAAGCTCCTGAGGTATCTATCACATACCGACATCTACCTCCCTCTACGGCTCTTTTCCTTCTTCGGTCACTATGGAGTCGTTCTCTTCGTCTTCCTCAGTGCCTATGGTTTGGAGAAGAAGTATAGCTCTACGACCAGCCCGGAAGTACGCCCCCTCTCCTTCATCTGGAGTCACTACCTCAAGCTCCTCTCTATGTGTCTGGTGGGCTGTGTGACCTACATTCTGATCTATGGCTACTACTTCGAAGACTTCGGGGAAATGGCAATGAGATTCCTCGAGCAGCTCAGCATGCTGCGCAATCTCCAGCCTACGCCTCCCGATATTCCAGGGCTTACACCCTACTGGTACTTCGGGCTGACGCTGGAGCTGTACATCGTCTATCGGTTGTTGCTCTTCCGTTGTTCGTGGAAGAGAATCGTTGGAGCTATCCTCATCTGTACCTTAGCACAAGCCACCGTCACACCCGATGGGCTAACGATGGAGTGGCTACGAAATAACGTCATCGGGAGCATCCTTCCCTTTGGTCTGGGGCTTCTCTATGCGCGCCACGAAGCCTCCCTTCAGCTCAGCAAGAAGGCTTATGCCCTCATTGCGCTAATCTCGGCAGGGCTGATCTTCGTTACCAGCCTCTCGTTCATACCCTGGCTCTTCACCCCGATCTTCGTGTGCTCCTTAGGTATTTCATGCGTCCAGCTATTCGCTAAGACATCCCTTCGTCCTCTGAGCTGGGTGGGTGGCATTTCGGCTGCTATCTTCGTCACGCACCCCATCGTACGACAGATATGTATCACCCTCAATAAGCAGCATCACCTGCCCCCCTACCTCGAGATCCTCTTTTTCCTCTGCTTCGCCTTATTAGCAGGGGCTATCTTCCACCCCATTCTGCAGCGTTCTTCTCGCCTCTTTGCTAAGCTCGCACGCCCATAAAGAAGAAGGAAAGTACGATAGAGGAAGGGCGAAGTTCATAGGAACTTTGCCCTTCCTCTATATATATTATGGAGAACGAGCATAAAGCTCGGCAGCCAAGTAAACAACTTTGTTCCCTCATTTTAGGGTATGTAGTACCTTTGCTTGCAGACAACAAAGCATCATCGTAGGGCTGCACTCCCCCACCCTACGCCTCACGACAAGACTTATGATCACGATAGAAGACCTCTACTCCATCTACCTGAGCCACCCCACAGTGAGCACTGATACACGTCAGCTTCCTGCTGGATGCCTCTTCTTCGCCCTACGTGGAGCTCGCTTCGACGGCAATCAGTATGCCCGAGCTGCCCTCGACGCTGGAGCTGCCTATGCCGTCATTGATGACCCAAAAGCTCTGATCGACGAGCGCACCATCCTCGTTGAAGACAGTCTGCAAGCTCTGCAGCAGTTAGCAAGCTACCACCGCCAGCAGTTAGGCACACCAGTCATTGCCATCACAGGAACCAACGGCAAAACCACTACGAAGGAGCTTACCGCCGCTGTCCTCTCCACCACGTACCGGCTTCTCTACACCGAGGGCAACCTCAACAACCACATAGGCGTACCCCTCACCCTGCTACGTCTCACCCCCGAGCACCAACTAGCACTCATCGAGATGGGCGCAAGCAAGCCTGGAGACATCGCCGAGCTATGCGACATTGCCCTCCCCAACTACGGGCTCATCACCAACATAGGACGTGCCCACCTCGAAGGCTTCGGCTCTATCGAAGGGGTACGCCGCACCAAAGGCGAACTCTATGACAGCCTGCGCACACGTCACGGCATCGTCTTCTTCCGTGCCGAGGATAAGGTCTTGGAAGAGATGAGCGAAGGCATCGACCGCATCGACTATGGTACCGACCCCGAAGCACGCATCGTGGGTCAAGCTACGCCCACTCAGGGCGATCAACTCTTCCTGCACCTTGCGTGGTCCTGCCCCACACTCGGCATCGACCCTCGCACCATCCAGACGAAGCTCGTAGGTGACTACAACCTCGCCAACGCTTTAGCAGCCATCACCATCGGGCTGTACTTCGATGTACCATCCGAGCAGATCGATCAAGCGCTCGCCGACTACACGCCCAGCAATAGCCGTTCGCAGCTCATCACCTCCACACGTGGCAATCAGATTATCGCGGATGCCTACAACGCGAACCCCTCGAGTATGCACACCGCACTGGACAACTTCCTCCACATCGCACCAGTGGATCGCCCACGCACCGTCATCCTCGGGGATATGAACGAACTCGGAGCATCCAGCCACGATGCGCATCACGAGCTCTACGCACGACTCACGGCGCACACTGACTCACCGCTCACAATCTACCTCTGCGGGCCACATTGGGTCGAAGAACTCGGAGCTTCTGACCACGTCTTCCCCAATGTCGACGAGCTAACTGCCCACATCGAGCAGCATCCCATCACCGACAGCTTGATTTTGGTCAAGGGCTCCAACGGCATCCACCTCGGTCGTCTACTCCCCTCGCTATAGCAGATAGACGCACGAAGTAGCCTCTTGACAAGAAGCGAACAAATACATACCTTTGTAGAAAAGAAAGAAGAACAGAGCCACGTTGTCGATTGGGAAACTCATCGTACTAAGTTGAAAACCGAGACAACCCTCTACTCCAATGGCGTGCTACCGAGACTCCTCGAGTCTCCTTGCCCTCGGCAAGCAGAGTAGATTACAAAGGGGATGAGGAACTCAAATCCTGTTTTTCGGAGTTTTCACTTAATCTACTCGTGGCTCCCCCTTGTGTAGGTCACTCACCGATACCCTGCGGTATCAAGTGAGTGACCTACTTCTTTTCCCACGGTGCACAGCCACAAACAATGAAGTGAGTGCCGTATGATGCAACAGTCTCCAATAGAGACCAGTCATAGCAAGCACTACTGCTTTGCGCTCCGAGCACTACTGCTTCGCCCACGAAGCAATAGTGCTTTCACTGCGTACCAATAGTGCTTTACTCGCGAACCAATAGTGGTCGGTAGCAACTACCTCGGGAGGGTGTGCGTTACAGCTCGCACGATGGAGCGGTTTCCTCCCGAAAGAGCCGTACCAAGAGGGTAGATTTCTAAGCTATTTGCGGTAACTTTGCACCACATCCCTGAGAATATATATCCTCAATTCTCCCTCATTTACAGCTATATGCAACCCTTCGTACACCTGCACGTACACTCTCAGTTCTCCCTCCTTGACGGTCAAGCCTCCGTCAAAGGCCTTGTCGACAAGGCCATCGCCGATGGAATGCCAGGCATCGCCCTCACCGACCACGGAGCAATGTTCGGCATCAAAGAGTTCTTTGACTATGTCAACAAGAAGAACGGCCCCCTCCTGCGTGAGCGTAAAGACCTCAAGAAGCAGATCAAGGCTCTTGAGGCCAAGGAGGAGCGAAGTGGTGAGGAGGAAGTGCAGCTAAGTGAGCTCCGCACCCAGCTCGAAGCAGCCGAAGCAAAGCCCCTCTTCAAGCCCATCTTAGGGTGTGAGGTCTACTGCGCTCGCCGCGCGCGCTTCAAGAAGGATGCAAACGTCCCCAACCCTTATCGTCCTAACCAGTCCGTAGACAACAGTGGCTGGCACTTAGTGCTCTTAGCCAAGGACCTCACGGGCTACAAGAACCTCATCAAGATGGTCTCCCGCGCTTGGATCGATGGCTACTACTACCGTCCGCGCATCGACAAGGAGCTCTTAGAGACCTACCACGAGGGCATCATCGCCTCCTCGGCTTGCCTCGGTGGGGAGATACCGCAGCACATTATGTACGGCAACATCGATGAGGCGGAGAAGAGCATCGAGTGGTTCAAGGGCATCTTCGGCGAGGACTTCTACCTCGAGCTCCAGCGTCACAAGACGGATAATCCTTTGGGCAACCAAGAGACCTACGAGAAGCAGCAGCAGGTCAATGCCGTCCTTCTCGAATTAGGGAAGAAGCACGGCGTGAAGGTCATCGCCACCAATGACGTGCACTTCCTCAACGAAGAAGATGCCGAAGCCCACGACCGCCTCATCTGTCTCAGCACGGGCAAGGACCTCAACGACCCCCGACGCATGCGCTACAGCAAGCAGGAGTGGATGAAGACGACGGCAGAGATGAACGAGCTCTTTGCCGACCTGCCCGAGGTACTTGCCACGACCAAAGAAATATGTGATAAGATCGAGCTATATAGCATCGAGAATGACCCTCTGATGCCCGACTTCCCCATCCCTGCGGAGTTCGCTGACGCCGATGCCTATCTGCGTCATCTGACCTACGAAGGAGCACGGCGCAAGTACGGAGAGGAAGGTATCACCGAAGAAGTGCGAGAGCGTATTGACTTTGAGTTAGGCGTCATCTCAGGGATGGGCTTCCCGGGCTACTTCCTCATCGTGCAGGACTTCATCGCGGCGGCACGCAATATGGGCGTCTTCGTAGGTCCAGGGCGTGGCTCGGCGGCAGGCTCGGCCGTAGCCTATTGCTTGGGCATCACCGATATTGACCCCATTCGCTACGACCTCCTCTTCGAGCGTTTCCTCAATCCAGACCGTATCTCGATGCCTGATATTGACGTGGACTTTGACGATGATGGTCGCGCGGATGTCCTACATTGGGTGACGGAGAAGTACGGCTACGAGCGTGTAGCGCACATCGTCACCTATGGCACGATGGCTGCCAAGAGTGCCATCAAGGACGTAGCTCGCGTGCAGCGCCTTCCGCTCTCGGAGAGTGACCGCCTCACCAAGCTCATCCCCGACAAAATCCCCAACGTCAAGAATGTCACTATCGGAGCTTCGCTCGAGCACGTCCCCGAGCTCAAGCAGGCTTCCCTCAGTCCAGACCCACTCCTGCACGATACGCTGAAGTATGCTCAGATGCTTGAGGGGAACATCCGTAGCACAGGTGTCCACGCCTGCGGTATCATCATCGGGAAGATGGACATCAGCGATGTCGTCCCCCTCAGCACCGCCGAGGACAAGGCCACGGGCGAGAATATGCTCGTCACACAGTACGAAGGCTCCGTCATCGAGTCCACGGGGCTCATCAAGATGGACTTCCTCGGCCTCAAGACCCTCTCCGTCATCAAGGAAGCTCTGCTCAACATCAAGAAGAGCCGTGGCATAGACCTCGACATCGATAAGATACCCATCGATGATGCGAAGACCTACGAGCTATACACCGAGGGGAAGACCGTGGGGACATTCCAGTTCGAATCCGCTGGGATGCAGAAGTATCTGCGCGAACTCAAGCCTTCGACCTTCGAGGACCTCATAGCGATGAACGCCCTCTACCGTCCAGGGCCTATGGACTACATCCCCGACTTCATCGATCGTAAGCACGGCCGTAAGCCCATCACCTACGACCTGCCCTGTATGGAGCGTTACCTCAAAGACACCTATGGGATCACCGTCTATCAGGAGCAGGTGATGCTTCTCTCGCGTGAAATCGCAGACTTCACGCGAGGCGAATCCGACGGCTTACGTAAGGCAATGGGTAAGAAGCTCGCCGACAAGATGGCTGAACTCAAGGTGAAGTTCCTCGCTGGTGGTACGAAGAAAGGCTACAAGGAGGACACGCTGGAGAAGATCTGGGCCGACTGGGCGAAGTTCGCCAGCTACGCCTTCAACAAGAGCCACGCTACCTGCTACAGCTGGGTGGCTTACCAGACAGCTTACCTCAAAGCGAACTATCCTGCCGAATACATGGCAGGTGCGCTGAGTCGCAACCTCAATAACATCACCGAAATCATCAAGCTGATGGATGAGTGCCGTACGATGGGCATACGCGTACTCACCCCCGATATCAATGAATCGGACTTCAAGTTCTCCGTGAACCACGAAGGGAATATCCGCTTCGGCCTCAATGCCATCAAGGGAGTCGGCAGCTCCGCAGTCGAGATGATTATCCGTGAGCGAGAGGAGCACGGTACCTTCGCCGATGTCTTTGACTTCTTCGAGCGTGTCCCCATGAGCGTAGTGAATAAGAAGACACTCGAAAGCCTCATCTTCTCCGGTGCCTTCGATAGCTTCGGCTTGCAGCGTGAGCTTTATATCGCCCCAATGGATACAGGGAACGATGACTCCTTCCTCTCTGCTCTCGTACGCTTCGGGCAAGTAAGCCAAGCCGAACAGAGCCTCAACGAGTCTTCCCTCTTCGGGGGCGATGACGAAGCCCTGCAGATACCTCGCCCTACCCCTCCGACGCACTTCGTCGAGCTCTCCGATATGGAGCGACTCAATAAGGAACGTGAGCTCGTCGGGCTTTACCTTTCGGGCAACCCTCTGGATCCCTATCGTGTCCTCCTCGAATGCTATTGCCCCGTCAACGCCCAGATGATGAATGATCCTCAAGCCCTCGGGGAAGGGCGACAAGTCTCCTTCGGGGGGATGGTGTCGAACGTATTCATCGGCACCACCAAGCGTGGTGACCCCTATGCGCGCCTCACCATCGAGGACACCCAAGGCTCTTGCACCATCCCGCTCTTTAGCAATAACTACGTCAGCTATTCGCAGTACTGCCAGAAGGGGCTCTTCGTCTTCATCGAAGGGGTTATCCAGAAGCGCCGCTACGGCGAAGAGCTGGAACTCAGCATCCAGAGCGTCCATCTACTTAGCGATGTCATCGACAGTATCATCTCCAGCATCCAGCTTCATATCGATGTACGCGTAGTCAATCAGAGCGTCATCAGCGAGCTCGGAGAGATCATAGCGAACAATAGTGGCTCCGCAATGTTATCAATAAGACTCTCGGATGGTACGGGGCGCAATGATGTCGAGCTGACTTACGACCAAGGTATGGTCGCTCCGACACCTATCCTCCTCGACTTCTGCCGTCAGTACGGCATCGAGATCACCGCTAAGTAGCACTAAGTATTCATTCATCAACCTAATAAGAAAGGAAACAATCATGGCATTAGAAATCAACAGCCAGAACTTCGACTCCCTCATCGCCGGTGACCAGCCCGTAGTCCTCGACTTCGGTGCTACGTGGTGCGGCCCTTGCCAGATGGTAGCTCCCATCATCGACGAACTCGCTAAGGAATACGAAGGCAAGGTCGTCATCGGTAAGTGCGACGTAGACCAAGACCAAGACCTCCCAGGTCGCTTCGGTGTCCGCAACATCCCCACGATCATCTTCGTCAAGGGCGGTGAAGTCGTAGAAAAGAAGGTCGGTGCACAGAGCAAGGACGCTCTGAAGAAGTCCATCGAAGGGCTGCTCTAAGCCTCTCTATCGACACTCCCCAAAAACAGCATAAGGGCTGTACTACCCTCGGGTAGTACAGCCCTTATCACATTCATCTTGCTCGCTCCTATAAAGCTCTTACCTTACCCACAAAAGCCTACAAAGCAGTATCGCTTATCACAGCCCAGCAGGAGAAATGTATCACAGCGGAGGTGGTAATATAAATAATACACACAGAGCCCTCTAATACATACAGCGTCAGATACTATGCCCTCACCGAGGATCAGGAGCTAACAGATAGCTCTCCACTCATCTAAGTGCATCACATCCTTCGAGTAAGCAGCACCTCTCCCCATACAGACACGCTGCCAAGAGAGGGTAAGGGAGAGCCACAGCACATAAGGATATAAACAAAACGGCTTACCTCACATGAGGTAAGCCGTCCGTCTTTAAAGAGTGGAGAATAACGGATTCGAACCGTTGACCCCCTGCGTGCAAAGCAGGTGCTCTAGCCAGCTGAGCTAATCCCCCAAAGTAATGCAATGCATCGTGTAGCCTCACCATAATTCAGACTACCGAGCCTTACAAGATAAACGGCCTACCTCGCAAGGTAAGCCGTCCGTCTTATAAAGAGTGGAGAATAACGGATTCGAACCGTTGACCCCCTGCGTGCAAAGCAGGTGCTCTAGCCAGCTGAGCTAATCCCCCAGATAAGCCTCTTAAAGTAGTCCCAGGCAGATTTGAACTGCCGACCTCTACATTATCAGTGTAGCGCTCTAACCAACTGAGCTATAGGACTGTCTTCTAAGACTATGATGCGAGAAGAATAGATACCGACAGCAGAAGCGAGTACGCACACTTAGGAAAGCCACCTAACTCATCTCTTACGTACATACTACACTAACTATACTAAAGCCCATTTTC
>CAURNJ010000009.1:0-123369 GCA_963526345.1 uncultured Porphyromonadaceae bacterium | reverse complement strand
CATATAAGTGTGATTTGTACCCGTCCTACTGTCAACTTTTTTCAGTACACCACAACTGGTCGGGCTCACGTGTTGCGGTGCTTTTGTTGTATGGTACGAGTAGAGCAGCCGAACTCCTTTTGGGAAAGAGATGGTATACTTCTTGCCTAATGGTCACTTGGAGTGCTGGCGCTCCTGCTATCTCAGGCGGAAATGGTTTTCATCCTCGAAAGCTGTATTTTTGTCTTGTATAATCATTCATTCACAGATCATCAATTCTCCATACCCTATGGGACGATATAATATAGCCGTCATCGCCGGTGGTTTCTCCGGCGAATATGCCGTGTCTCTACGCAGTGCTGCTGGACTTATCTCTTGGATAGACCGCAGTCGCTTCACCCCTTATCTCATCGTCATTGAGCGTGATGGCTGGTACGTTCGCCCCGAAGGAGAGGAGACGAAGGAGCCGATACTGGTAGATAAGTGTGACTTCAGCTTTATGCTTGCAGGGCAACATATCCAGCTGGACTATGCCCTGATCACCGTGCACGGGATCCCTGGAGAGAATGGCCTCTTGCAGGGCTATCTTGACCTGGTCGGTGTGCCTTACAACACTGGAGGTACACTCACCGAAGCCCTGACCTTCAATAAATACTACTGCAATCGCTATCTCTCCACTTACCCTCATTTGCGCGTTGCCGACTCGGTGCGACTACAGCGTCATGGTGCTCGTCCTTCGAGCCAAGAGCTTATTGATCGCCTCGGATTACCCCTCTTTGCTAAGCCCAATGCTGGGGGATCGAGCGTAGCTACCTCCAAGGTCGAGAGCCTCGAAGCATTGGATAAGGCGATTGCACTGGCCTTTGACGAGTGCGATGAAGTCCTGCTGGAGCGGTTCATCGCTGGTACAGAAGTTACTTGCGGATGCTACCGCATCGGAGATAAGACGACAGCCCTTCCCGTCACCGAAGTAGTGCCGAAGAATAGCTTCTTCGACTTCGAAGCGAAGTACAATGGTGCTGTCGAAGAGATTACCCCTGCTCGCATTTCCCCCGAACTGACTACGCTGATCCAGACTCTCACCGAAGAGATTTATCAGCATATCGATGCACGTGGCATTATCCGTGTAGACTACATCATCGAGGCTGATGGTCGCCCAACTCTTCTTGAGGTCAATACGACTCCAGGAATGACCCCCACGAGCTTCATCCCACAGCAAGTCGCAGCAGCCGGTCTGACGATGCAGGAGCTACTCACGCAGCTCATCGAAGATCACCTATCCTAATTCTACCAACCCTATCACTATGGATCTGAAAAAATATGAAAGCATACGCCCTCTGGCTCCTGAAGAAGTACAAGAGGCCATCCAATTTCTGACCAGCCTCGAGCCTCTACGTGCGATCTACGAGAGCCTCCATCTCGATCAGTCGTGGGACGAACTGATGCAAGTCTTGGCGACATGTCACTGTGTAGAGGACTTCAAGCTAAAGGTGAGCTCTCGCTGGGTCAAGCATATTATGCATCAGTGTTGTAGTTCGGTCGAGTTGACTGGGATGGAGCATATCGCTAAGGAGGAGGCTTATACCTACATCTCCAACCACAGAGATATCATCCTGGATTCGGCTTTCCTCAATGTACTCCTGGCGGATCGGGGGGCTAAGTTCCCAGAGATAGCCATCGGAGACAACCTGATGCTCTATCCCTGGATCGAAATCTTAGTCAAGCTCAATGGGAGCTTCTTAGTGCGTCGCAATCTCCAAGGGCGCGAGGTGCTCTTGGCAGCACGTCTACTCTCCGAGTACATGCACGATGCTATTGCCGAGGAAAAAAGCCTCTGGATAGCTCAGAGAGAAGGGCGATCGAAGGACTCCACGGACAAGACACAGCCTGCTCTGCTGAAGATGCTTGCCCTCGGAGCGAAGAGTCGCCATCCGCTGGAGGCTCTCACCCCACTGCGTATCGTCCCAGTCACGTGCAGCTACGAGTATGATCCCTGTGACTACCTTAAGGCACAAGAGATGCAGCACAAGCGAGACATCGAGGGCTTCAAGAAGAGCCCAGCCGATGATGGTATCAATATGCGCACGGGGCTCTTTGGGTGGAAGGGACGTGTCTCCTTCCATATCGGGAGACCGCTGAATGAGCTCATCGCATCAAGCGACAGCAAGAGTGAAGCCTATGATACCCCAGAGGCCATAGCTGTGCGCATCGATAAAGAGATTCATAGCAATTACAAGCTCTATCCCATCAACTACATTGCCCTCGATCAGCTGGAAGGTAAGAAGCTCTATCTCTATAACTATACAGCTGAGGAGGAGGCTAAGACCTTCGAGTATATAGAGAGTCGCATTGACTTGGTCGAGCTACAGGATGGACTAACTCCTGACCGTGCCTTCCTCCGTCAGTGCTTGCTCACGATGTATGCTAATCCCGTGCGTAGCTTATTACAGGCAAAAGGCGAGGGGGGAGAGTCTTCTATCGGGTAGTATGACTGCAAAGAAGATACACAAGTATCTGGGTATCCCACTCTGCCTGTTCCTTTTCTTAGCATCCTTCTCGGGCATCCTTCTTAATCACCGAGAGATACTACGGCAAGTGGATATCCCACGTGCTGTACTGCCGAGCGACTATAAGTTTGAGCGGTGGAATAATGGCGCAGTAAGGGGGATCCTTAGAGCGGATAGCGTAGCCTATATATATGGTAGTACTGGTGTCTGGGTAACGGATAGTAGCTTACAGCGAGAGGTGCGTCCTTTACATGCAGGCTTTGTCCCTGGCGGTGACGAGGCTAAGGTGATGTCTATGGTGAAGGACTCGGCTGGAGGAATATGGGTAGCCACTCAATTCCGCCTCTATCGTCTCTCGCCTCAGCGTGAGAGATGGATGGAGCAAGCCTTACCTTCTTCGCTACATGGTCGTTTGGCAGATCTTCAGATCTCAGGAGATACCATCTTGCTACTAAGTCGATCGCTTCTCTATCAGCGTACGCTCAGCGATGCACACTGGCAGACTTACGAGCTCAAGAAGCCCGATGGATATACTGGCAAGATTCTGCTCTTTCAGATCATCTGGATGCTACATAGCGGAGAATACTTCGGACTTGTAGGGCGAATCATCGTAGATCTCATTGGTCTTATTGTAGTCTTACTCTCCCTCACGGGGATATTTTATACCCTTCTGAGTCGTCGACTGAGGTCGTTTAAGCATAGAGAGGAGACGGATGAAGAGACGGTCAAGAAGCAGAAACTCTCTCAGAGGCTCTCGCTCTACTTCAAGTGGCACAAGGGGATTGGTGTACATCTCTTCTACCTTGTACTCTTCACCTTTGTCACTGGGTGGTGCTTGCGTCCTCCTCTGATGCTTCCCTTTGTGTTGACGAAAGCTCGCCCCAATACCTTCAGCACACTCTATAGTGACAACCCTTGGTTTGACCGCTTGCGAGGAATACGGCGAGACAACAAGCGAGGTGGATGGCTTCTCTCTACCAGCGAAGGCTTCTTCACACTGAGCGACTTCTCTGCGAAGCCTGAGAGGTGGAGCTGCCAGCCTGAGGTGAGCCCAATGGGGATTAATGGATTTGCTCAGCGCCCTGATGGGAGTTGGCTCATCGGATCTTTCTCTGGGCTCTTTGAGGTGCATCCAGAGACTAAAGACGCTGTGCGCAATTACTTCACGGGGGAAGTCATCCGTCAGGTAAAGCTGGGTCGCCCTGTAGGTACCTATACGATTTCAGGTCTCTTAGCTGGTGATCGTGCTGAGGAGGACTACATCTTCCTCTATGATCGTGGGGCGGTCTGTAGGAATACTCACCACCCTCTACACCTCCAAGATCGCTCCTTTGCTCCTCAGCCTGAGGCACTCAACGAAATGCCTTTCTCCCTCTGGCAGGCCGCTTTAGAGCTTCATGCTGGTCGCCTCTACCGTCCCTTCCTCGGCAAATGGGGGACGGAGCTATTTATCTTCTTCCTTGGTCTTGCCTCCGTCATCGTCCTGGTCACAGGACTACGTCGCCGAGGCAAGAGTAAGCCACATCCTAAGCATAATCAATGATACCTATATATAAGGTATGGGAAGCAATCACAGAGAAGCTCCCGACGTCCCTGCAAGAGAGCTATGACAACTGTGGCCTGCAGGTCGGCGATCCTTCGCAACCTGCTACTGGGGTGCTCTGCTGTGTTGATATCACCGAAGCGGTGCTTCACGAGGCGATCGCTAAGGGCTGCAACGTCATTGTAGCGCATCATCCCCTTCTCTTCAAAGGGCTGAAGCAGGTCGGTACATCCAGCTATATCGAGCGCTGTGTCCGCTTGGCCATACGTCACGATCTTACCATTTATGCCGCCCACACTAATGCTGATAATGCCGATGGTGGGCTGAATTACCTCTTGGCAGAGGGTATCGGCTTGAAGTCTGCTGTTGCCTTAGCTCCCATGCCCGATACGCTCATGGAGCTGGTGACCTTCGTGCCACCCCAGGAGTTGGACCGTGTGTCGGAGGCTCTTTGGCGAGCTGGTGCAGGTACGATCGGTGCCTATGATCGGTGTAGCTATCGGAGTGAGGGGCGAGGGACATTTCGTGCACTGGATGGAGCCCATCCCTTTGTCGGAACTATCGGAGAACTACATACCGAGCCAGAAGAACGTCTGAGCGTCACCTTCCCTGCATACTTGCAGCGGAATATAGAGCAGGCTCTTCGCTCCAGTCACCCCTATGAAACACCAGCCTACAGCATCACACGACTGCAGAACACCCATCCACGCATCGGAGCTGGTGTCATCGGAGACCTTCCCCAGGCTGAGCCCTTAGAGGCCTTCCTAAGTCGTATAGCACGCTACTTCAAGACAGAGCAACTACGCTACAGCGTGACCGAGAAGCAGTATATCCAGCGCGTGGCTATCTGTGGCGGAGCGGGGGCTTTCCTATGGAAGCAAGCACGGCACTCTGGTGCCGATATCCTTATTACAGGGGAGGCCAAATACAATGATTACTTCGACTGCGAAGGGGCTCCTATCCTTTGCACAGTGGGGCACTACGAGAGTGAAAGCATTGCAACAGAGCTCTTCGCCCAGCTCATCTCAGAGAAATTACCTACCTTTGCGGTCTATCAAAGCGAGTTAGACTCCAACCCTATAAAAGCGTTACAGCATCCCTATAATGGCGAAAGAAACAACGACAAAGAAGACGACTACCAAGAAGTCAACCACTGCTAAGGAAGTGGCTACTCCAGACGTAGCTACGACCGTAGCAAGTACTGAAGCGAACGTTAGCTCTGCCGACCGTACGGTGGCGGACAAGCTTATTGCACTGAGCCGTCTGCAGGAGACCTTTACGAAGATCGACCATATCAAGACCCTCCGTGGTGAACTTCCTCTTGAGGTGCAAGACCTCGAAGATGAAATCGAAGGTATGGAAACGCGTCTCAAGCACCTCGAAGAGGACAACAAGCGTCAAGTACAGGCTGTAGCCACGGAGAAGACCAAAATCCAGAAGGCTGAAGAGCGCATCGAGGAGTACAAGGAGCAGCTCAACAACGTCAAGAATAACCGCGAATACGACAACCTCTCCAAGGAGATTGAGTTCCAGAGTCTGGAGATTGAGCTCTCGCAGAAGCGCATCGCCGAAGGGACAACCGATATACAGCACCGCAAGGATCGTATAGCTACTCTCAAGGAAACGATCGCAGAGCGTCGCGTAGACCTCGAAGCGAAGCAAGATGAGCTGTCGCGTATCAAGGGAGAAACGAAGCAGGAAGAGGAAGCTCTCCGTGCTGAAACGATTCGCTTGGAAGAGGGCATTGAGGAGCGTCTTCTGCACGCCTTCACTCGCCTTCGTGAAGGGGCACGCAATGGTCTGGCAGTGGTGCCCGTTGATCGTGACGCTTGTGGTGGTTGCTTCAATAAGATTCCACCTCAGCGTCAGGTAGACCTTAAGCTCCGCAAGAAGATCATCGTCTGCGAATACTGCGGTCGTATCCTCGTCGACCCTGAGCTCGTAGAGGAAGCACACCAGCACAACTAAAGGGAGCTTATGCGCTCTCTTCTCGAAGCTCAGGTCGAGAGGACCATACAGGAGCATCGACTTGTAGATAGCGCAATCCAGCGTATATACATAGCCATCAGCGGAGGAGCCGATTCGGTCTCTCTGCTGATGGCTATGCTTGCTTTAGGCTACAGAGAGCGGATAGAAGTCCTGCACTGCAACTTCACCCTGCGAGGAGAAGAGAGCGATCATGATGAGGACTTTGTCCGTGGACTTTGTGCCCAATACTCGCTCCCACTACAGGTCAAGCACTTTGACACCCGTCGCTATAGCGAAGAGCAGGGCATATCGATCGAGATGGCGGCTCGTGAGCTTCGTTACCGCTGGTTTCGGAGCTTCACCGACGGAAGTGACGGAAGAAGGATCGTTGCCGTTGCCCACAATGCTGATGATCAGATCGAGACCATGCTCCTCAATCTCTCTATGGGTACGGGCATCAGAGGCCTCAGTGGTATGCCTTTTCTGAAGGCTGCTGAGGGTATTATCCGCCCGCTACAAGAGACCTCTCGAGCACTCATCCTCGACTATCTCCAAGCCTTAGGACAAGAGTATCGTGAGGATAGTAGCAATAGTGACATCCGCTACAAGCGGAATCTCATCCGGCACCAGCTCATCCCCCTTTTTGAGACGCTAAATCCTTCCTTTAGGGAGGCAGCTTCTCGCACTATCGAGCATCTGCGCTCTACCGAAGCCCTTTACTTGGAGTCTATTGCACGCTATCGCTCATCCCTTGTCTCGACTGAAGGCATCGACTATAAGCCACTTCTCCATCACCCTGAGCGAGCTTCGATTCTATTTGAGCTACTGAGACCCTACGGTTTCCAGCGTTCTGTCATTGAGTCTCTCTCTCAGCATCTGATGCAAGGTACGACTGGATCGAAATTCCATTCGGCTGATTATCTGCTTATTCATGGTGCAGAGCGTTTGGAAATCTTTCCCCGAGAAGAGGCTTCTCCCATATCGCTCACGATCGATATTCGCCGAGATGGTAGCCTCACTTTGCCCTTTGGTGGAATGCTCCGCTGGGAACATCTTCCTATAAGTGCGCTTAATGGGTGCTATCGCTTCCCACGTGGCATCGCTCTCTTTGATTACGACTTGCTGGACTCAGAGCAGCTCATTATTCGCTCACGTCAAGAGGGGGATGCCTTGCGTCCCTTCGGTATGTCGGGCAAGAAGCTCCTTCGGAGAATACTCATTGATGGGAAGTATTCGCATCGTGCACGCCGAGAAGCACTGTTGCTATGCGCAGGAGATCGTCCGATTTGGTTCATTGGTCAGGTCGCTGATCGTACGTATGCGCTCTCGCCTTCCTCGAAGAGGGTGCTGCGCTTTACCGTGACTTACGAAGCATAACCTATACCTCATAAGCTACAGAGCCCACTCGTATCTGATACGAGTGGGCTCTGTAGCTTGTAGGAGAGGGTAGTGGTGAAGTCATTGCAATCCGACTTCGTGTGCAAAGGTCTCCAAGTCGCAGCGCTCTTGTGATAGTAGTTCGATGGAGCAGCGTACCGATGCCCCCAGCTGCTTCAGCTTACCCAGACGGTCTAATGCCTGTAATGCCAGTGTATAGAGTCCATGAGCGAGCGTGCCTGTGATCTTTATTTGTGCCAAGGCCAAAGCTATGATGACACGATCTGTGCGCCGTAGCTGATCCAGGAGTGGACGTCCCTCGAGCTCTTCTCCTCGCAGTGCTTCCAGTTCCTCGATCGTCTCCCCTTTGGGGGGGTGAAATGGCAGATGATAGAGCTTGGAAAGGATATTGATAGGGTAGTGAGTTAGGTCAGCTTTGGGACGACGGCGTAGGAGGTCACTCAGTTCCCAAAGAGCATCGCTCCCTTCGTCATTGCCAAAAGGGGCCGCATCTTGAATGCTGGAGTAATAAACCTCGGTAGGGAAGTAGTGTCGGAAGGCGGGATGGCTGGTCAGTGGATGTAGCCCAATGGCATCATCATCGTAGTAGAATGAATGTGTGGGATCAAAGTCAAGGTAGTCCTCAAATCCTGCCTTTAGCTTTGTCTCGATGAGCTGTAGAGCGCGCTCTTCGCATGTAGCTACATCGGCAAAAGACTTGACTTCGTAGCGACCCGACGTAGCTACTTTCCCCCAATTTGTCATGAGATCGCCTCCCAGCGTCTCTATACGCCAGTAGCGATCGGCCTGATGATCATGCAAACGCAGTACTCTATTCATACTCTTGCGATCTATTGTGGTGGTGGGAGCGTACATGATGACGGGGTTACGATAGGGTAAGGATTTCGGCGATGTCGCTCCCGATAGTCGTAGACAAATATAGCTATTTATTAGATAAAAAACTATAGTCTTTTTTGCTTGCGCTCATGGCAGGATCAGGCTGGAAGAGGCTAATGTATAAGTCCTTTATAAGTAGGGACTTGACTTGTGTCTCAGTACGCTCGCTTGTTGATCAGTACTGGTCAGGGAGTGGACCTATAGTGCTACATGGTATTGAGGACTATTGCTTTGCGCGTCGACCAGTAGTGCTCCGTGCGTCGACCAGTAGTGCTCGATGCCACGTACTGAAGTAGCTTTGCAGGCATCTCTTTCTCAGGGTGTATCCACTCTTCTATGCAGAATGAATGCGTGAGGAAGATTATGTGGGGAGTAGCTATTGTGTCTTTGACGAGTGTGCTTGGGGCGGAAGCTCCAGAAAATACTACTTTTGCACTCGTATGGAAGCAGATGTAAGAGAGGCCGAGAGCCTCTACACGAAAGAAATTTTAGAGTTCGCCGCAGTGGGTGTCCGCTATGCTTCGCTGGTGGAGCAGGCTTCTGAGCGTAGCGTATTGGTCGAGCAAGTGGTGGCACTGTTGCCGCAGCTCTACACTGTGACGCTACACCTTCCCTCCTATTTCTACAGCCCCGAAGCTGACTATATCGAAGAGTATATCACGGAGGATGCCTATGAGTCGGTGCGCAGTCGTGTCGCTTCGCTCCTCGGTGAAGACGATGCTTATCTCTCGGCACAGGCTGAGGAGATGAGCTACAGCGATACGCCGATAGCAGCCTTTATCTCTGAGGGACTGGCCGATGTCTATCAGCAAGTCAGTAATCTCCTCGGGATACTACGCGATCAAAATGAAGAGGCTTTGCCTGCTGCTGTCGGACGATGCATCCACTACTTCCGTGACTATTGGGGGCAGGCACTCTTGGAGTCGCTCACAGCCCTACACCGCATCTACACCCTCCAGCTACAGACACAGGATGACGACAAAGACGAGTCCGAAGAGCCCTTCGGCGAAGAAGACGGCGAAGAAGACCTCTTCGACCTCCACATCTAAGAAGCGTACAGCTACCACGAAGGTAGCTTCTCCAGAGATAGAGCGTCCTGCACGTCAGTCGAAGGTCAAGGCTTCTCCCTTCGCTCCAGTGTATTCTTATCCTCCCAGTATCACAGAGGAGGAGTTGCAGTCCTTGGCTTTGGCTCGCTGTCCAGCTCCGATCACCATTATTGATACGCGCGAAGAGGCACGCCGTGTGGCTATGCGTCTGCGCCGTGCAGGGATGCTGGGGATAGATACAGAGACGCGACCGAGCTTCACCGCTGGCGTACGTCACGAGGTGTCTCTTCTGCAGATCGCTACCGAAGAGGAGTGCTTCCTCTTTCGCCTCAATAAGATAGGCTTGCCTAAGAGTCTCGTCTCGCTCCTCGAAGATCCTACGATCATCAAGGTAGGACTAAGTCTTCGTGATGACATCACCGCTCTCTCGCGACGCGAAGCCTTTACTCCAGGGTCTTTTGTGGAGCTTCAGAAGCTCTGCGGTGGCTACGGCATTCGAGAGTTAGGTCTGCAGAAGATTTATGCCATCCTCTTTGCCGAACGTATGAGCAAGTCCCAGCGTATGAGTGACTGGGAAGCGGCTCAGCTGAGCCCCGCTCAAGCGCATTATGCAGCCCTCGATGCATGGGCTTCTCTGCGTATCTATACGACACTTATGGCACTGCCCGCCCCGTCTCCCACCCAATTTGCCCTAATATAAATGAGCTATCCCACGCTACGTCTACATCCGCGCAAGGAGGAGTCCGTCCTGCGCTTCCACCCTTGGGTCTTCTCTGGTGCTATCGCTTCTTACTCTGCACCAGTGCAAGATGGAGACTTAGTCTCCGTCGTTGATAGTAAGGGCCGTCCCTTAGGTACGGGGCATTTCGGAGGGGGAAGTATCGCTGTTCGCTTGCTGAGTTTTGATCCAGAGGAAGCCATTGACAGAGCTTTCTACAAGCGCCGCTTAGAGGCTGCACTGCGTCTGCGACTCTCGTGTGACCTTGTTCGTCCAGTCGGGAGCTGTGAGTGTCCCAATACGACCTATCGCTTAGTGCACGGAGAAGGTGATAGCCTTCCTGGGCTCATCATCGATATATATGATCGCACCGCTGTCGTCCAAGCACATAGCTTGGGAATGCATCAGGCACGCCAGACCATAGCCGAAGTGCTGTGGGAGGTCTATGCCGAAGCGGGCGATCCAGTAGAGCCTCTTCAGGGTGTCTACTATAAGTCCGAGACGACATTGCCCACGCGTGATATGCGTGAATTAGCATCGGACGGCTTCCTCATCGGTCATACCGAGGCAGCTCCGATCTATGAAAACGGTGTGCGCTTCACTCCAGACTGGCTCAAGGGACAGAAGACAGGCTTCTTCATCGACCAGCGAGACAACCGTGAGCTGGTCGGTCATTACGCTAAGGATCGTACCGTGCTCAACGCCTTCTGCTATACGGGGGGCTTCTCTATCTATGCCCTGCACGCTGGGGCGAAACGTGTTGATTCGCTCGATAGTTCGGCCAAGGCGATGTACCTTACCGAGCAACACGTGGCTCTGAACTTCGGCGCAGAGTGCCCACGTCATCGCTCGGTCACTGAAGATGCCTTTGACTATTTGGAGCGTATGCCTGAGGGAGAATATGATCTGATTATCCTTGATCCTCCAGCTTTCGCTAAGCACCGCAAGGTACTGCGCAATGCGCTGATGGGCTATCGCAAGATCAATAGTATAGCCTTTAAGAAAGTAGCACCAGGGGGAATCGTCTTTACCTTCAGTTGCTCGCAGGCGGTCTCCAAGGAGGAGTTCCGTCTGGCGGTCTTCACTGCAGCCGCAGCCTCGGGGCGCAAGGTGCGTATTCTGCATCAGCTCACGCAGCCAGTCGATCACCCCATCAACATCTACCACCCCGAAGGCGAGTACCTCAAGGGGCTTGTCCTCTACGTCGAATAGGCGAGCTTACTGGTATCTTCCCTTTACCCTAACGTCATCACCCAATGAAAGTAAAGCACCTCATCGAGGAAAACTCCCTCCTCTGCCACTTCGTCGCAGAGATGCGCGATATAGAGATTCAGAAGGATGCTATGCGCTTCCGCCGTAATGTGGAGCGTGTCGGCGAAATCATGTCCTATGAGCTCAGCAAGCAGCTTCACTATGTAGAGCGCGATGTGCAGACGCCCTTAGGCGTGGCGCACTGCACGCAGATCTCAGACCAGATCGTCATTGGTACGATCTTGCGTGCAGGGCTTACGCTGCATCAAGGATTTCTCAACTACTTTGACAAAGCCGAGAATGCCTTCGTGTCTGCCTACCGCAAGTACAAGGATCGTCTGAATTTCGATATCTTCATTGAGTATATAGCTTCTCCTTCGTTGGAGGGGAAGACGCTTCTGCTTGTAGACCCAATGCTCGCAACAGGCAGCTCGATGGAGCTGGCTTATCGTGCACTTTTAACGAAGGGAACACCCAAGGAAGTGCATTTGGTATCAATCATCTCCAGCCAGCAGGCGGTTGATACGCTCTGTAAATCCTTCCCTGATGACAACGTGACGCTTTGGGTGGCTGCTATCGACCCTGTCCTTGACGAACATGCTTATATCGTGCCTGGCTTAGGGGACGCTGGAGACTTAGCCTATGGAGAGAAGCTCTAAGGGCCCCGACTACCTTCTTCGCTTTTGGCTCTTAGCTCTGGTCGTGACGCTGGGGCTACTCTTGCTATATTTCCTGCCTGATAATATCTTGGGTTGGGAGCCTAATAAGGTTGATTTACTCTCAGACCTGCGCCGAGAGCACGTGGACTCACTCGCTGCCACGGAGGATGCCATGGCCCTGAGTCAGCAGGCGCGCAGTACGGATAAGCAAGTCCAAGAGCGTGAGCGTATCCATCGAGAGCTGGAGGCGCAGGCTAAGGCCTCTGCGCCTGACACGCTCCTGTCTGCTGGCGTGCAGGATACGACCCTTCATAATACCGCCAGTATCTTGGTCGATATGACCCCAGGACATGATGGGCTTAGGACGTTCTTTTCCCAGCTACGTCGTCGTAGCTCGCTGGGGCGTCCTGTGCGCATCGCTGTATTGGGGGATTCCTTCATCGAAGGTGATATATTTACCAGTAGCATACGTCGTCAGCTACAGTCTCGCTATGGTGGGGCTGGGGTAGGATGGCTTCCCTTGAGCTCTGAGACAGCAGCCTTCCGCCGTACGGTACGCCACGAGTTTAAGGGCTGGAAGGATCATAATCAGCTTCACTCTAAGGGGCGTTATCCCCTCTCTGGGCATTACTATACTGGCTCGGTCGGTGACTGGGCTCGCTATACACTCCCCAAGGGATCTCGCCCTTGCAGTGAAGCTACGATCTACTACAAAGCCCCATCAGGTGCTACGCTTGAGGTCTCGACTAATGGCGAAAGTGGCACCGTCGTGGAGCTTCCTGCTACAGAGAAGCTCAGTGCTTATCGTCTGGCATCAGGAGCTATTAGCTCGGTGCGCTTGACTCTCACGGCAGGAGCTTCGAGCTTTGTATGCTATGGGGTATCTCTGGATGGATCCTCGGGGGTAAGTGTAGACAACTTCTCGATAAGAGGTAATTCGGGCTTGCTCTTAGGGGCTCTGGACGAGGAACTCAATCGGGCTTTCTGCGCAGAGCGATCTTATGACCTTATCGTCCTGCAGTATGGGCTTAATACCATCTCCCCTAAGCAACTGGACTACTCGCACTATACCAAGCAATTGGCGAAGGCCATTGATCGCCTGCGTCCGATGACTGGACGTGCAGACTATCTCCTGCTCGGAGTGTCTGATCGTGGTACAAAGTCAGGAGGTACGGTTGTCACTATGCCTGCTGCCTTAGCTCTGGAGCGTGCACAGATACGTCTCGCCTCCGAAAAGGGGTTGGTCTTCTGGAGTACACGTGAGGCTGTTGTGCGTCTGGGGGGTATTGGTAAGCTCGCAGCTAAGGGCTGGGCTGCTAAGGACTTCACCCACCTATCTCATCGTGGTGGAGATGAGCTGGCGCGTCAGTTCCTTGATGCCTTCTTCTTAGAAGAAAAATACTATGATGCGATTAAGTAAGTATGTATGTCGACTCTTCGTGGGGGGCTTGCTGAGTACTTTGGGTTGTAGCCTTTCTGCGGCTAAGCCTGTCCCCCAGAGCGAGCCGAACTGGTATTCCCCCGATGGCTACTTCACCAGCTTGGCGCAAGAGCTCCGTGGAGCGATGAAGACTGGTCGTGTCATCTCGATCGTACAGCTTGGCGATAGCCATATTCAGGCTGGACATACTACAGCTCCACTTCGCTCGGCACTGCAAGCAAGCTACGGCGATGCCGGTCGTGGCTGGATCGGTTGGTATTCGCTCTATGGCTCCAATTCGCCACGTGACTACCATGTAAGCTCATCCGGATTTGGCTGGCAGCGTGAGCTTATACTCAAGCCTGAGGGTACGCACCCTATGGGAGTTGGTGGATACGTCCTGTCGACACGTCCTACAAACAGCTTCTCTGTGGGGATTACTTGCTCTGAGCATCCCTTTCGCGAGCTACGCCTTGTTCGTACAGCATCATCCCATCCGCTGACTTCGTTCCCCCTTTCTGATCTTCGACCAGGTCGCTTCTCCACAGGTGCCTATGTTGTAGATACCCTTTCATGGAGTGCTCCCTATACGAGTGTCACTCTTAACTCTGGTGAAGGAGAGGAGACTGATGAAGCAGTCTATGCAGGCTGTGTCCTACTCTCGGGAAAGGGTGGAGTACTCGTGCAAGATATTGGGATCAATGGGGCTGCCTACCGCCATTATGCACTTGCCGAGTATGTCGAGCAGCTTAGCCTCTTGGAGCCACAGCTCTTGATCCTCTCGCTGGGAACAAATGATAGCTACACTGCTCGCTTCCAAGTCGAGGCCTTCTCCGAGAGTCTTGAGCAGATGCTCTCACTGGTGAAGGACTTCCTTCCTCGCACCAAGATCTTATTGACGACACCACCACCGAGCTTCTTCCGTAGAGCCTCGTCGCACTATGTGACTACAGGACGTCGTCGCCATAAGCGTCGGCGGAAGGTGACTACGATTACCTATGCCTTCAATGATCATGCGGCTGAGGTCTCTGAAGAGATCATGCGCTGTGCCCAAAAGCATGGGGTAGCTGCCTTCGACCTCTATTCAGCTATGGGTGGCCAAGTGGGTATCGACTCCTGGATCGCTGAAGGACTGATGGCAACAGACCGTGTACACTACAATAGAGAAGGCTACGAACGACAGGGCCAGTTGATTACCTCAGCTGTGCAGCGTGCCTTGACTCTTCGCTAACTTCATTCGACGAATGAGCCTTTTTGATACGATTGATTGGGGACGCCTCCCCGATATATTGCGCTTTGACCGAGAGAGTCCGATGATCTTCTCCTCGGGGCTTTTCCTCTTCTGCGCACTCTTCTTTCTCCCCATCTACATGCTCCTGAGGCGGACGACAACGCTACGTATCATTTACGTGGCGCTCTTCTCGCTCTTCTTCTACTATGAGAGTAGTGGGGAGTACGTCTTGATATTGCTCTTCGCTGCTACATTAGATTATTGTATCGGCAGGGCTATGGGGGGGAGCGAAGATCCCCGACAGCGCAAGCGTCTTTTGCTGGCGAGCATCTGCGTCAACCTGGGGATGCTTTCCTACTTCAAGTACTTTTACTTCCTCCTTGACTTAGGGCAGACCCTGCTATCGGTAGTGGGGATAGTGACACCTCCAGCTATTCCACTGGAGGCACGTGACTACTTCATCCCTGCAGGTATCTCCTTCTATACGTTCCAGACGCTGAGCTATACGGTCGATATCTACCGCCGAGAGATCACACCTCTGAAGCGATGGATTGACTACCTCTTCTACCTCTCGTTCTTCCCTCAGCTTGTCGCAGGTCCTATTGTGCGAGCAAAGGACTTCATCCCTCAAATTTATCGCCGTCCTCAGCTCCTCAAGGCGGAGTATGGAGAAGCTCTGACATTGCTGATCAGTGGGTTGATTAAGAAGGCGATTATAGGAGACTTTATCGGAGCTAATCTCGTAGACCTGATCTTTGCTGAGCCGACGCGCTTCACGGGAATAGAAAATCTCTTCGCTGTCTATGGCTATGCGATGCAGATATACTGTGACTTCTCTGGCTACTCCGATATGGCGATTGGTATCGCATTGTTGTTAGGCTTCCGCTTCAACATCAACTTTGATTCACCCTATCAATCAGGGAACATCACCGAGTTCTGGCGACGCTGGCACATATCACTCTCTACCTGGCTACGCGACTACCTGTACATCCCTCTTGGTGGCAATCGCAAGGGTAAGTTGCGCACCTATCTTCATCTCTTTTTGACGATGCTCTTGGGGGGGCTATGGCATGGAGCAGCTATTCGCTTTGTCTTGTGGGGGGCTATCCACGGGGTGGCATTAGCTCTGCATAAGCTCTACATGCAGCTCTTTGGCTACTTGGGTTTGAGGAAGAGTGAGCCTTACCGCTGGCAGCGTTTCTTGGGGCAAGTCATTACGTTCCACCTCGTATGCTTTGCTTGGATCTTCTTCCGTGCCGACTCGATGGAGACAGCTTTGGCGGTGATTACGCAGATCAAGGAGCACTTCACTCCCGAGGTCTTCCTGCAGTTTGTCGTGGGCTACAAGAATGTGTTGACCCTCTTGCTTGTCGGGTATCTGCTGCACTTTACCTCACGTAAGCAGGAGCTGAGCTTTAGAAGCTGGGTCACCAACCTACCTTTTTGGGCTCAAGTCTTCCTGTTCATCGGGGTGATCTTCCTCTTAATCCAGATCCGTAGCGCAGACGCTCAGCCCTTCATTTACTTCAACTTCTAAGGGAGACTCGAGCCGTTTCATTTCCTCTAAAGGCATCGCCCCCTCATCGCTTAGTAAGCGATGAGGGGGCGATGCCTTTGATGATAAGAGAGGGTGCTCTTCTATGGTGCAATAGTCTCATTTTGATTACTTTTGCATAACAACTTTCTAATATCCTCACGCTATGAGCGTACTGTCCCTTTGTGCTCGCTTGGTCGCTTACATGGGAATCTTTACCCTACTTCTCCTATCTGGTTGTGCTCTTACTTTTCCCCTCCAAGGCCAGACGGATGGTCGTTCTCTCGTCGATAGTCTTCGGGGAGATGATGGGTGGGAAGCATATCTGGAGAGCCAACTTCATGTAGGACTATTGACAGAGGAGGAGGTGCATGCAGCTCATCTTCTCTATGAAGAGCTGAAAAGTAGCCCTCTGGATATTAACACGGTCAATGAAGAGGAGTTGAGTAGGATCCCCATGCTTTCGGAGTATCAAATCTATCAGTTCGTCTATTACCGCACCGAGCATCGAGCCTTTCACGAACTTTCGGAGCTGAAACTTGTCCCAGGCTGGAGTCTTTCTCTGATCGACTTGCTACGACCTGTTTTCACCTGTCGCCCGAAGGCAGACGACACTTCTCTACTGGGAAATACGCTGTATGCGAGCCATGAAGCCACTCTTTTCTATGGACGACGAAGCTATCCTTCGGCTGAGATGAAGCCTCTACTGGGAGAATCGGATGCACTTCGTCTGAGCTACAGCTATACGACACCACACCACCTGAGCTTATTCTTAGCTGGAGAGAAAGACTATGGTGAACCTTGGAGGATGGAAGGACATCGGGGCTTCGATGCGTATAGCTTTCACGCTCAGCTACAGCATCGAGCTATGACGCTGGTGCTGGGGGACTATCGTGTGGCGCGTGGGTGCGGCTTGCTCCTCTCACAGGGGGCTTTTCCTCTGAGCTTTCTTTCTCTGACCCCACGTCAAGGATCGGGGGTACGCCCTGTACGTAGTATGACGGAGACGGACTTCTCAAGAGGGGCGGCGTGTACAGCTACTTTCGGAGCTTATCGTCTGGGGCTCTTTGCATCGCAACGTAAGATGGATGCCCATCGTGGGTTGGATGGCACGCTCAGTGCTCTGAGTGAAATCGGACTCCATACGACCGAAGCCCAATGGCGAATGCGTGGTCAGGCAACGAGTCGTCTCTATGGTGGATGGCTGGAATATCGTACTGAGAAGCTCGATGTCTCGCTACAGGGAATGATTCAAGACTGGCAGGGGGATAGACTGATGCATCCTCCTGGTAGCCAAGGGGACGTAGAGCTGGCTGGTCTTCAGCGGTATTCTGCCTATAGCCTTTCCTATAGTTATCAAGCGATGCATGGGCATCTGCGATTGAGTGGAGAGCTCGCTTGTCGGGATCGATCAGCATGGGCAGTGATGCATCATTTCTCCTATCTTCAGGGACGTTGGGCGGATATTCGCCTCTCTCTTTGGAGGATAGGAGAGCATTACTGGAGCTATTATGGGCGTGCTGGAACGCATGCTCTCCGCCCGCATCATGAGGATGGGGGACGGATACAGCTTCAGCTTACCCCCTTTGCCAGCTTTACTTCTACGCTCCTTTACTGCGATGCTTATCGTTCGTATGCCCTAAGGAGAGGGGAGGATGTCCTTAATCAGGGGATAAATTATGGTATGATGACCACGCTACAACTGGATCGTACTATGAGCCTTAGCCTGCACTATCGAGGACGAAAAGGTAGTCACCGGATTAAGCTCGAGGGGAGATGTGATTTGGGTCTCTGCGAGCCACGCCTTGCGTTGCTCTACGCACGAGGGGCTAATTCGTCGGGGTGGGGGATGCAGAGTGCGGTGCGTTGGTTGTTCGGGGAGCGAATGCAAGTGGATTGTTTTGCTGATTTCTTTCATGCTCCCAGCTGGGAAGGGCGACTCTACATGCTGAAGCCGATGCTTCGAGGAGAATATGGGGCTACTTTATTATATGGTGAAGGTGTGCTACTTGGAGCTCGAGTTCGCTGTAAGCTCACTCCTCACTGGCAAGTGGAAGGGCGTATCCAATATGAGCATCAGAACTATACAACTCGTCCCACGAAGAGTCTTGTTGCGTTTACTCTTCGTTATAGAGATTGGTGATGTTGGATATAGAAGTCTTGCTCATCGATTGGCATCTCTGGTAATGCTGGAATGTGTGTTCGGGATTGGTTATCTACCAATTTTACCTTACTTTTGCATGCGAAAGCAACTCTTGATGAGTCCTCATCAGGTTGCCCAGATGGTGGAATGGTAGACACGAGGGACTTAAAATCCCTTGACCAATAGGTTGTGTGGGTTCGAGTCCCACTCTGGGTACGCTGGGTGTTGTTAACTGCTTTGTAGTAGCTACTTTCAAGGATTTTGATATTGAATAGGGAACGAAGTAGAGGACGATATACTCTCTTCCCCAAGTCTTATGCCTGTACCATGGATGGTGCAGGCTTTTTTTCTGCCCAAAGATATACACCGGTATTGCAGTCTGAAAAACCTCCTTCAGCCCCTTTATCTACGTAATTACTGGGCTGACGGAAGGTGAAACAGACCTGACAGAGTTTTATCGGACAGCAATAACAAGTAGTATGAACACGCTAGCCCTCACATAATATTAAGGCTCTAAGATGCTCCTGTGTAGGAGACATCTTGGAGCCTTAAGACTAAGTCGTGTGGAGTGCGAAGATGTTACTTCTGCACGTTGGGGAGCTCGAGACCGTAGTGCTTCTTGCTGTCGACAGCCTTGAGGAAGAGGCTCATCATCAGTGCGATGACGCCGAAGCTGGCGAAGACAAGCATTGCGAGCGTATAGTCCTTGGGATGACCTTCGGGTACCGTCTTATTGACTGAGTCAAGAACACTACCGACGATGATAGGTACAGTCATAAGACCTACGTTCTGAATCCAGAAGATAGCTGAGTAAGCCGAGCCCAATACCTTGTTGTCGATAAGCTTTGGAACAGCGGGCCATAGCGTAGCTGGTACCAGTGAGAAGGAGACTCCGAGGACGACGATTGCACTCATAGCAATGATGGTGCTGCTGGTGCTACCATATACGAAGGGATAGAGAGCAAAAGTTAGGTGGCAAACAATCATAAGAATTGAGCCAAAGATGAGCATCGTAGCCCCCTTACCCTTGCGGTCAAGGTAGTAGCCAAGAGCTGGTGTTACACATGCTGCACCAAGAGGGAAGTAGCTAAAGTAGTCAGCAGCATCTTTTATCGCAAAGCCAACCTTGTAGTGTAGCATCTCGGTCGCAAACTTTTGGAAGGGGAAGATTGCTGAGTAGTAGAGTACGCATAGGATGGCGACGACCCAGAAGACACCACTACCGAAAACCTTGCCGAGATCGGAAAACTTGAAAGGCTCTTCTGCTTCCTCTTCCTCCTCTCCTTCGATGTCCTTGTCAAGCGCTTTGTCCATGAAGTAGTAAACAACATACAGAAGTAGTCCAATACAAAGAAGTAGGGCACAGAAGATGACAGGAGCCTGTACTGACTCAAACTTCTCTGCGAGCCAAGGCGAGAGGCGGAAGATTGCGAAGACCCCGACGCGCGCCATAGCCATTTCAATGCCCATAGCCATAGCCATTTCCTTACCCTTGAACCACTTGACGATCGCACGAGATACCGTCACACCAGCCATCTCCGTACCACAACCGAAGAGCATGAAGCCCAGGCAGGCACAGAGTGCCGTAGGAGGAAGATTCCACCCTGTGATATTGTGGATGAAGCCGCTGAAGCTGTTGATCGCATCATAGCCAGGACCGCCATTGCGGAAGGTAGCACTCAGCGCATACACTTTGATGAGTGCTCCGATGACCATCAGGCTACCAGAGAGTAGCGCTGTGAAGCGTACACCCATCTTGTCGAGGATAATACCGGCAAGGATGAGGAAGCCCACGAAGACATTGAGGAAGAATTCACTTCCGCCATAGAGCCCGAAGACAGTAGAGTCCCAGCCGAGCTCGGTCTCTACGATGGTCTTAATAGGGGAGAGGACGTCTACGAACATGTAGGCGAAGAACATCGTCAGCGAGATGATCGCCAGCGCACCCCATCGAGCGGCTGGCTTGTCACGCAGTGATAGCTTTGCTTGTTCCATTAGATAGAGTTATTAGTTAGTTGATATTTTCTGTGTTTGAATAAGTAGCCAAGAGGTCTGAGATGAGGAAGTTGCTCCCACCGACAAAGAGCACATCTGTAGCGTGGTTTGCCGACTTGAGGGCTGCGTCAAGAGCTTCGTGGACGTTGGGATAGGTAGCTCCCTGAAGTCCATATTCCTGCGCCAATGCTTGTAAGTCCTGCGGAGCAAGAGCGCGCGGTACGGAGGCTGCGGTGAAGTAATAGTGTGCATTCGAAGGCAGTTGCTGTAGTACGCCACGTATATCCTTATCATTGACCATGCCGAAGATGATATGCAGTGGTCGCTGGAGGCTGAGCAACTGCTCCACGATATAGCGAATACCATCTTCGTTGTGTGCCGTGTCGCAGATGATCAAGGGATGCTGCGAGAGTACTTCCCAGCGACCACGGAGTCCTGTGCGTGAGATGACGTTGCGTAGCCCATCACGAAGCGCCTCCTCTGAGATGTTGATCCCCTGATGACGAAGTTCTTGGATGGTGGCATAGATGGTACGGAAGTTATCTCGCTGCACGAGTCCTCCTAAGCCAAAGTAATAGGGTGCTTCTCCACCATCCAGGGTAAAGTGTTGCCCTGGGAAGTCGGGAGTCTGCGCCTGAATATGTACGGCTTCTTCGGCAAAGGTAATCGGAGCTTGCTCCTCTTGAGCCTTCTTGACGAAGACCTCACGCACCTCAGGGCACTCTTCTCGTCCGATGATGATAGGAGTAGAAGGCTTGATGATGCCAGCCTTCTCCCCTGCAATAGCCTCAAGTGTATCACCGAGGAGCTGGGTGTGATCCTTGCTGATGCTGGTGATGACGGAGAGGATAGGGGAGATGATATTGGTGCAGTCCAGACGTCCACCTAATCCCACTTCGATGACCGCAAAGTCTACTTGGGACTCGCGGAAGTACTCAAAGGCCATAAGGGTAGTGAGCTCGAAGAAGGAGGGCGACTGCTCTTGAATAAGAGGTTGTGCATCCTCGACAAAGCGACAGACAAAGTCCTCGCTTACCATCTGGCCATTGACACGGATGCGCTCACGAAAGTCTAAGAGGTGTGGGGAGGTAAAGAGTCCCACACGATAGCCAGCCGCCTGGAGGACGGAGGCTATCGTGTGAGAGGTGGATCCCTTACCGTTGGTGCCACCTACGTGTATCGTGCGGTAGCTGCGGTGGGGATGTCCGTAGTGTGTATCCAGGGTATGTGTTATCTCTAAGCCCGGCTTATAGGCCGTGCTGCCTACCTGCTGAAAGACGGGAGTAGCTGCATAGAGATAGTCAATAGCTTCTTGATAGGTCATCGAAGTCTATTCAGTGAGTCTGGGGCAGAAGCTCTGGATGGAGCGTGATCGTCTGCTCTCTATCGGGTCCAACGGAGATGATCGTGATAGGCACACCGATCTCACGCTCGATGAAGGCAATGTAATCCTTGAGTTCCTGAGGGAAGTCAGAGGCAGAGGTGATCTTCGTCGTATCGCATTGCCATCCCTTGAGCTCGGTGTAGACTGGACGTACAGCATCGGTAAGCTCGTAGGGGAAGTGACGTGTCTTTTCTCCAGCGATCTCGTAGTCAGTGCAGATACGGATCGTAGCGAAGCTATCGAGGACATCGCTCTTCATCATGATCAGTCGGCTCACACCATTGAGCATCACCGTATAGCGCAGCGCAACGAGGTCGAGCCAGCCACAGCGACGGCGACGGCCTGTCACGGAGCCGAACTCATGACCGAGAGAGCAGAGCTGTTCGCCTGTCTCATCAAAGAGTTCTGTAGGGAAGGGACCAGCTCCGACTCGTGTACAATAAGCCTTGAAGATCCCGTAGACCTCCCCGACTTGGCGTGGAGCGATACCCAGCCCTGTGCAGCACCCAGCGCAGACCGTATTGCTCGAGGTGACGAAGGGGTAGGAGCCAAAGTCAATATCTAAGAGTGAGCCCTGCGCCCCTTCGGCTAAGACAGTGCGCGAGGAGCGGAGAGCATCATTGATATACTCTTCACTGTCGATGAAGGTGAACTCTTCGAGGTACTTGATGGCTTCCAACCACTGCGCTTCAAGTTCGTCAAGTCCATCGGTGGGGTATTGGTAAGCCTTCAGAAGGGTAAGGTGACGCTCCTTGGCCGCTTGGTACTTGCGCTGGAAGTCGGACTGAATATCACCGATGCGCAGTCCTGAGCGACTGACCTTATCGGTATAGGTGGGGCCTATGCCCTTGCCTGTTGTGCCTATCTTTGCACCGCCCTTCGCTGCTTCCTGTGCCGCATCGATCATGCGGTGTGTAGGCAGGATGAGGTGTGCTTTGCGTGAGATGACAAGACGCTGACGCAGATCATGTCCACTACGAGAGAGGGCGCGGGCTTCTTCTGCGAAGAGGATGGGGTCCAACACGACCCCATTACCGATGACGTTTACCTTATCTCCCTGGAAGATACCTGAGGGGATGGAGCGGAGGATGTACTTCTCTCCTTCAAACTCCAGTGTATGCCCTGCGTTAGGTCCCCCTTGGAAGCGTGCTATAATATCATAGGAAGGGGTCAGTACATCGACTATCTTCCCTTTGCCTTCGTCTCCCCATTGTAGTCCGAGGAGCACATCGACTTGTTCCATTGTATATGTGTTGCTGTATTGTTTACTTTTCTGTCGGTGCAGTGATTTATCTCCAGCGTAGGAGCGAGTGTCGTATGTAGTAGACTCTCTATCATAGGAGCTAACCACGCCTTGTCCACTTACAAATATACTCTTTTCTCCTTGTTTGGGTACAATCTACATATAGACGAAATACGTATGCTCTGCTATGTAGTATCTCAGTGCTCAATGAGTTTGCACACCTCAATTTATATAAGGAGACCGTGCAACGGTCTCCTTATAAGGAAGTCCCCAGAGTAGCTGAGGTAGATTGCTTCTTATCGAGAGGAAGTGGCACGTACCAATATAAGGAGGAGCCCTGACCTATACTGCTTCGTGCCTCGACCAGTATAGGTGCACACCATCGACCACTACTGCTCGGCTCTCTGAGCAGTAGTGCTCCACCCGCCCTTCAGTATGGGACGTAGCCTGGTCGGGCGAGTGGAGGTTGCTACTGAAGGTATCTGATCGGAGTAACTTACCGCGAAGGATGGGGATGCTTGGTATGGAGTGAAGAGAAAGCAAATCAATGTGTTCTGAGGTAGCTATGACGTTGAGGTGAAACAACCACTTCGAAGGTGGCCGATGGACTACCCTTTGCTGTCGTATCAGGGGTACCAGTGAGCTCTGTTTGGTTTGCCTAACCTTACAGCTTGCGCGACAGGCAGAGAGTAGAGCTTTTTGCATAACTTTGCTATATGAACTTAGCTCAATTACAGACTGGACAAAAGGCGGTCATCGTACGAGTAGGTGGGTCGGGAGCCTTCAGAAAGCGTATCCTTGAGATGGGCTTCGTGCAAGGGAAGGAGATAACGGCTGTACACAATGCCCCCCTACGAGATCCTATCTATTATAAGATCCTGGACTACAATGTCTCGCTTCGCCATCGCGATGCCGAGCGCATTGAGGTGCACCTTTTAGAGCCCCTCGAAGATACGACTCCGATTCCCGAGACAGCGCAAGAACCGTTGCCTAATCCAGAGCTACACAGCCTACACCGCATGGATCTGGGACACGTCAAGACACGTGAACTTCCTACCTTACGTATCGCTCTTCTTGGCAATCCCAACTGTGGCAAGACCTCTCTCTTCAACCAAGCGAGCGGTGCGCACGAGCACGTAGGAAACTATAGTGGCGTGACCATCGAGGCCAAGACGGGCTACATATATTATAAGGGCTATCGTATTGAGCTCATCGATTTACCTGGCTCGTATTCGCTATCACCCTATAGTCCCGAAGAAGTCTACATCCGCAACTACCTGACGGGGACAGAGCGACCCGATATGGTACTCAACGTCGTCGACACGTGCAACATAGAGCGTAATCTCTACCTCACCCTCCAGATCAAAGAGCTGGGATTGCCCGTAGTCGTTGCGCTGAATATGTTCGATGAATTCATGGAGCGCAAGGAGTACTTCGACTATCCACGCCTTTCTCGCCTCTTGGGCATACCGATGATCCCCACGATTTGCCGTACTGGTTTGGGGCTGGAAGCTCTTTTTGACGAACTGGTCAGCTTGGGACGAGGACTCAAGGAAGGCAACGAACAGTTGCTCAACGCAGAGACGGGGCAGCTCCGTCCACTACGTATTCCCTATGGTTCACTCCTCGAGCCGCTGATCGGGGAGCTGGAGCAGAAGATACTTGAGCATACTGACATCACTGACCCCATCGTCGCACGCTCAACGGCCGTCAAGCTCCTCGAACGAGACAGCGATATAGAGAAGCAGCTCCTCGCTCACTATACCCGTGGGGGCTTCCTCATCTCAGCTCGCGACTTTGCCCTACGTAAGCTCAAGGAGCAGACAGATGAAGAAGCTGAGTCGCTCATCACCGATGCGCGCTATGGCTTCATCTCTGGGGCTCTGAAAGAAACTTACGTTCCTCAGCACACAGGCAAGCAGACCCTCACAGACCGTATTGATGACATTGTCACCAGTCGTCTATGGGGCTTCCCACTCTTCCTGCTGCTGATGGGACTGATGTTCTTCTTTACCTTCACCCTCGGCCAATACCCCATGGATCTAATTGATGCTGGGGTAAAGCTCCTCGGTGAGTGGGTAGGAGATGCCATGAGCGAAGGACCCTTGCGTGACCTGATCGTGGATGGAATTATCGCTGGTGTCGGAGGAGTCATCGTCTTCCTGCCACAGATCGTCATCCTCTACCTCTTCATCTCGCTCCTTGAGGATAGTGGCTATATGGCGCGTGCAGCCTTCATCATGGACAAGCTGATGCACCGCATGGGGCTACATGGTAAGTCCTTCATTCCCTTGATTATGGGGTTCGGGTGCAATGTACCTGCCGTGATGAGTACGCGTATGATCGAGAGTCGCAAGAGCCGACTGATCACGATGCTCGTCCTCCCCTTCATGAGTTGCTCGGCACGCCTTCCTGTCTATCTGCTCCTTGCAGGAGCCTTCTTCCCTGTACCTTGGCAAGCTACACTAATCCTCTTCTCCCTATATATTATTGGGGTGCTGATGGCAGTTGTGTCAGCTCGTTTGCTCAAGACCTCAGTCTTCAAAGGGGAAGATATACCCTTCGTGATGGAGCTTCCTCCTTACCGCCGTCCTACGGTACGATCCGTAGCGCTCCACGTGTGGATGCGCTCAAAGCAGTATCTACAGAAGATGGGTACCGTCATCTTAGCTGCCTCGATCATCGTCTGGTTCATGAGCTACTATCCACGTCAGAATGAGGTGCGTCAGGTTAAGGATAAGGAGATAGCAGCTCTCCAGCAGTCTACACTGCCCGATGAGATCAAGCAGGCTCGCATCGACTCTCTGGAGCATAGCTTTGCTACTTTCCACCAGGAGCAATCCATCATCGGACACATCGGTCACCTGAGTGAACCTGTCATCCGTCCTTTAGGTTTTGACTGGAAGATGGGGGTAAGTATCGTCTCTGGTCTTATGGCCAAGGAAGTAGTTGTCAGTACAATGGGCGTCATCTATACAGGCAATGGAGAGAACGGAGATGAGGCTCTATCACACCTATCTTCTCGAATGAAGCAGGAGGTGCGCTCTGATGGCTCGCCCTCGTTCACGCCGATTATCGCCTATACCTTTATGCTCTTCGTCCTGCTCTACTTCCCCTGTATAGCGACACTTATCGCCATAGGCAGGGAGGCTGGACACTGGAAGTGGGGGCTTTTTGCTGCACTCTACTCATGCGCTGTCGCATGGCTTCTCTGCTTCATCGTCTATCGGGCTTCATACTTCTTAGTCTAAAGTTATTCCCTCTATGCTCCAAGAAATAGCTGTCTTTGCATTACTTGCCGTAGTACTCTTCTTCCTCGGCCGCGCACTCTATCGTATGCTCCGTCCTAAGAAGGATGATGGCAAGGGACATGGTGGGTGCTCAGGTTGCTCGGGTTGCTGCCACTAATCAACTAATTTACATTCACCTATACTTAACCGCTGTAAATATATGCTCGTAGATATTCTACTCTTCCTACTTGGTATCGTCCTCATCATCGTTGGGGCTAACTACCTGACTGAGGGAGCTTCGACTCTGGCTCGGCGCATGGGTCTATCTCCTCTGGTCGTTGGTCTTACGATTGTTGCCTTTGGTACCTCCGCTCCCGAGCTGATTGTCAGTCTTATGTCCGCACTCAAAGGCAATGCAGATATAGCGATGGGTAACGTCATTGGCTCCAATATCTTCAACATCCTTGCGATAGGAGGCGTGACAGCCTTGGTGGCTCCGATTACCATCACTCAGAGCACGATCCGTCGTGAGATACCGCTGATGCTACTCTCCTTCTTGGTACTTTTCTTCCTCAGCTACGATACGATCTTTGCTGGTACTGCTGGCACAACGGAGAACATCCTGAGTCGCGGAGAAGGACTTACTCTATTAGGCTTCTTCCTCATCTTCCTCACCTATACCTTTGCCATCGCAAAGGATGCCCCCGATGACCCCCACGCCGACCATACTCCGATACGTCCCTATCCTCTTTGGCTACTCATTCTCTTTATCCTAGGTGGGCTCGCCGCACTCATCTACGGAGGAGATCTATTCGTCTCCTCAGCCTCGAGCATAGCACGCACCTTCGGGATGAATGAGAGCTTCATTGGCCTGACGATTGTGGCTGCTGGGACTTCTCTCCCTGAGCTTGCCACTTCCGTAGCTGCAGCTCTTAAGAAGCAGCCAGAGATAGCCGTAGGAAACATCGTGGGGTCGAATATCTTCAACATCTTCCTCATCCTCGGTGTCAGCTCCACGATCACCCCCATACGTATCGGTGGAGTCACTGCATTAGATTTCCTCGTTATGATAGTGGCAGGGCTGATGCTCTACATCTTTGCGGTGCTCTTCGGGCAACGTGTCGTCAAGCGGAGCGAGGGAGCTATCCTTGCTCTTAGCTTCATAGCCTACACCGTCTACTTGATTATGCAGCTCTAATCTCCCACCACCCAGGTATATCTTTACTTATGTCTCAGATTAGCCTCAGCTTTAGCCCCGAGGAAGAAGCCCTCATTGACCAAGAATATCAGGCACTAATAGCTGACTACATAGCTTCTCCTCACCGGCAGAAGACCGAGATTATTGACCAGGCTTTCCGCTTAGCACGGCATGCCCATGGGCTTGTACGCAGGCGAAGTGGCGAGCCCTATATCCTGCATCCCATAGCTGTGGCGCGTATCGTGTGCAAGGAGATTGGCTTGGGGTCGACTTCTATCTGCTGTGCTCTCCTGCATGACGTAGTCGAAGATACCGAGTACACAGTCGAAGATATTCGCCGTGGTTTCGGAGATAAAATCGCACAGATCGTCGAGGGGCTGACGAAGATCTCTACCGAGCAAGTACCGCAAAACATCGACAGTCTTCAGGCGCAGAATATCCGTAAGCTCCTGCTGACCATCGGTGATGATGCCCGTGTCATACTCATCAAGATAGCAGACCGCCTGCACAACATGCGGACATTGGGCTCGATGAAGCCCGACAAGCAGCTTAAGATCGCAGGAGAAACCTCCTTCTTCTATGCCCCATTAGCGGACCGTCTTGGGCTCTTCTCCATCAAGACCGAGTTAGAAGATCTTAGCTTCCGCTACGAGCATCCCGAGGCTTACCTGGAGATTAAGCGTAAGGTGGAGGAGAGTGAAGCTGGGCGAGAAGACCTCTTCCAGCGCTTTGCTGCACCTCTGAAGGAGAAGTTCGACACAATGGGACTACGCTACGAGATGAAGGCGAGGGTCAAGGGATGCTTCTCTATCTGGCGCAAGATGCAGATCAAAGGCATACCCTTTGAGGAAGTTTATGATCTCTTCGCCGTGCGTATCATCTTTGATAGTCAGGATGGATACCCCGAGAAGAACCGCTGTTGGGATATCTACACGGCTATCACCGAGACCTATCGCAACCGTCCCGAGCGCTTGCGTGACTGGCTGTCTATCCCCAAGGGCAACGGCTATCAAGCCCTCCACCTGACCGTATTGGGACCCGATGCACAGTGGATCGAGGTGCAGATACGTAGTCAGCGAATGAATGATATTGCCGAGCAAGGGCTCGCTGCTCACTGGCGCTACAAAGGAGATGTCGTAGAAGAAGACCACGAACTGGAGGTCTGGCTTGACACCATCCGTGAGGTACTCAACCACCCAGATTCGAAGGGGATGGAGTTTCTCAATACCGTTCACCTCAGTCTCTACTCACACGACATCACGGCTTTCACTCCCAAAGGTCGCCCCATCACCTTACCGCTTGATGCTTCCGTCTTGGACTTTGCCTATGCTGTTCACACAGACTTAGGAGATACCTGTATAGGGGCGAAGGTCAATCATAAGGTGCTTCCCCTCTCTTATCGCCTCTCGAATGGTGATCAGGTCGAAATTCTCACCAGTAAAACGATACAGCCAGAGCCTGGTTGGCTTAGCTTCGTCGCCACGGCCTATGCGAAGGTAAAGATTGAGACTGCACTGCGCCGCCGACAGCGTGAAGCTATAGCACAGGGGGAAGCCCTACTCTCTGAGCGACTCAAGAGCCATGGAGAGCAGCTCAGTGCAGCCCTACTCAATCGCCTTACCCACGTATATCGGTACGACAAACCCGACACTTTCCTTCGACATATAGGGGATGGTACGTTTGATTTTCCCGAAGACTTCGACCGTATCGTCAAGGGTAAGAGTCCAAAGAGTGGCGGTAATCGTGTGACTCGCGTCTTCTCCTCGCTCTTCTCTACTAAGGAGAGTGAGAGCCAGCCCATCAGCGGAACCATTACTCAGCGTCCGACCATTGACAAGTCTCATCCTTACGAACTCATTGAGCAGGATGGCCTACTGAACTACAAGATAGCTACCTGTTGCCATCCCATTCCAGGGGATGATGTCCTCGGTATCATCGGTGAGGATGGTCAGGTCACAGCACATAAATGCTCTTGCCCTGAGGCCACACGATACAAGACGCTTCGGGGAGATAGCTTGCTCTCCGTCCATTGGGGAGGACACCATACCCCCCTCTTTGAGACGATGCTTGTCATACGAGGTATTGACTCGAAGGGACTGCTCAATGCGATCACACAGGTATTCTTTGAGGATTTCAAGGTGAGTATTACTGCCATCGATCTTAAGACGCACGATGGAGTTTTCCAGGGCACGATCTCGGTGAAGGTCTTAGATACCCATCAGGTCGAAGCCATCTGCCAGATACTGCGACGCAATACAGCGATTCACGAAGTGCACCGCATCTCCGAGCTGGAGGCAAATCATAGTTAGTCACCCATCCGCACGATGCTAATGGGATGCCTATTTCTTGGTTTCGCCAGGCCTGCTGTTAGTAGTTCTCTTGAGAGATATAGGGGGCTACTTCTCTCCAGAAGTTAGGAAAGCTCTTCCCCACGACTTCTGAGTGCTCCATCCGAAGCGAAGGAAGACGTAGAGCGAGGAGTGACAGAGCCATGGCAATGCGATGATCTCCGTGAGGTGATAGGGTAGTGTCTGCATAGTCAGAGACAAGCGGTGTCGTGACGTCCCACACGAGGCTATCTTTTCCCAAAGAAAGACGTACACCGAGCTTGGCCAGTTCATCCGAAAGGGCTTGCAGACGATCCGACTCCTTTATCCGAAGGTGAGCTACACCTGTAAGGGTGAAGGGGATATTCTTCCCGACAAGAGCTACGACTACAGCAGGTACGAGGTCGGGACATTCATTCATATGCAGAGCCAACGGCTCGTGCGAAGGAGTCGGCTTACCACGCTGTGTAATCATTATACCACCTTCTGTGGGCTCTGTATCTATACCAAGCAACTTGAAAATATGCACCAAATGGGTCGCATCTCCTTGGAGGGAGGGAAGGCTCAACCCCTGCAACTTAATGGTCGATCCTATAGGCAGTAGGCTGCTCAAGGCATAGGCATAGGAGGCTGCACTCCAGTCTGCTTCATATAGATTCGGTGGTGTAGTTACTTCTCTTTGTCCTAAGTAAGAGAAATACCCTCTGGGAGCTTCTTCCCATAGATAGCCATAAGACCGTAGCTGCTCTAAGGTCATTAGCGCATAGGGGTAGGAAGCGATGTGTTCTCCCCGTGTGTCGATCGTGTATCCTACCTTCATTCTAGGACAGAGTAGGAGCAGGGCACTGAGGTATTGGGAACTGGAGGATGCATCCAAGTGCGCGAGTCCCCCGAAGTGCTTTTCTGGGGTGAACTGTAGGGGGGGATACCCCTCTTTCTCCAAGTAGCTAATACGTGCCCCCAGCTCGCGGAGTGCCGTGACTAAGGGCGCAATAGGACGCTGATGCTGTCGCCCCAGCCCCGAAAGTGTCAGCGGTCGTGATGCCGTCGCAGCTAAGTAAGCAGTCATGAAACGCATAGCTGTGCCCGACTCGCCGACATTGATCTCTGTCGCTCCCTGGTCATAAGCCACGAGGGCTTCTTGTAGCGCACGTATATCCTCGGGAATATCCAGAGGCAGGGTATCTCGCTTGATATGCCCTTGTTGAGTGATGGCTTCGAGGAGTAAGGCGCGCGCCCAAAGACTTTTGGAGGCAGGAAGCCTCCACGTGCCGTGAGTCGCCTTAGAAAGGACTTGGGGCGAAGGGGATAGTAGGAGAGGGGAAGTCGTCATCTTGTGCAGGCTTACTCCATCTCACGGCGAAGCTCGATGCGGAAGGTCGTGCCTACACCTACTTCGGAGTGCTTGACATAGATGTGACCTCGGTGATATTCCTCCACGATACGGCGTGCTAAAGAGAGCCCAAGCCCCCATCCTCGCTGGCGTGTCGATACCCCAGGATGGAAGATGCGGCGCTGCATCCCCTTGGCAATCCCCTTACCCGTATCTGTAATGTCAATGTACACCCACTGGTCTTTGAGGACATAGGCGAAGGATATTTGCCCCTTGCCCGACATGGCATCGACGGCGTTCTTAATGAGATTTTCGAAGACCCACGCCATGAGTGAGTCGCTTAGCATCACGACAATGGCTTCATCCAGCGCAGGCGGAGGGATGAGCTCTACCTGCTGAGAGATACGTGGCTGCATGTAGCGAATGGAGCGGAGTAATACCTCTTGCAGGTCATGCGCCTTGAGCTTTGGGGCTGACCCGATTTTCTGGAAGCGGTCTGCAATGATACCGAGTCGCTCTATATCCTTCTCCATCTCACTGGTGATCATTTCCTCAGTGCCGACACTCTCGAGGTATTGCTTCCACGCCATCAGAGAAGAGGTCGGTGTCCCTAACTGGTGTGCTGTCTCGCGAGCCAATCCCTCCCAGATGCGGTTCTGGTCGGACTTCTTCAGGCTGATGAGTGCAATGATCGCTACGCCGAGGAAGAGGATGAAGACAGCTAATTGGATATAGGGAAATATATGCAGTTGCTGGAGTACTTTACTATCCGAATAGTAGAGGTATAGCGGTTCGGTCAGCCCTTCCATCACAATGGGAGGGTAGCCTAAGCGGAAGGTCTCGAGCTTACGATAGAGGTAGGCTTCTTGGTTGCGCTTGGGTAGCTCAATATTGTTGTAGCTGATGATATGCCCTTCTTGGTCGGTGATGATGGTGGGGATAGAAGGGTTGGAAGCCAGGATACGCGACAGGTAGATAAGGGTCGTATTGATATCATTCGTCGTCGTCGCCTGCGTAGCATTGGCCCATATCTCCATGTTCAGGCGCTCCGCCTCAGCCATACGAGTGACTAAGCGGTCGGAAGCCCAGAGTGATACGATGATGAAGATGATGGAGGCTATGACAAGACCTGTGCGCAGATTGCTGTGCCTATTGAGCCACGCACCACCGCTGTGCACCCATAGTTCCCCTATTTTACCGATGCGCATGGCTGGGACTATTGAGCTTTTAGTGCTTGATCTTATTGGCGGTCATTACCTCGTCTGCATAGCGAGCAAACGTAGCGAGCCAGTGGTCACCACCATAGTCAGAGCGGAAGATCTGCTCCATCCCACGTGCATACATCTGGGCGGAAGTGCGAGCCAGACGTGCCTTCAGTGGATGTCCTTGAGGGAGGTAGCCCGAGATACGTGCCATCGTCCATGCACGAGTAAAGGAGAGTCCCACAAGATGTACAATAGTATAGTCGGTGAGGTCACTGACGACAGGAGGTTGACACAGCCGGTTTATCCCTTGGGGGGTGAAGTAACTGGAGAGCCAGCGCATATAAGCGCGCTGGGGAAGAACTCGAGTCATCAGGTCGGCGACCATTAGTGTCGGGGAAATGAAGTCCGTTGCATTAGGCTCCCATTCCGCTGGGGCTTTCTTATCCGAGAAGTGCAATTGATACGCCTTGTCTACGAGATCTTGCTCCAAGGTCTTATCGCCACGAGAGCGAGCATAGTCGATGGCGAAGGCGAGTGCAAAAGCAGAGTTGGAGTGCGTGCCGATGCGGTTGGGGTAAGTCATCTTTGGCAGGTATGCCTTCCACTTGTCTACGATCTTATTGGTGAGTATATCCACGTTCGAGGCCCAGACTTTGGCCTTCTCTTGTAGTGTCTTATCGCTACTCTTCTCGGCAAGATAATGGAGCTGCTGGCTGAGCTTCAAGAGCCAAGCCCACCCATAGGTACGCTCATAGTTGCCTGACATTTTGCGGTCAAAGTAGGCTGCCTCGCCCTGCATCTTCTCCTTGGTGAAGTGTTCATCAAAGGCTACAACAATCTCAGAGCGATAGGAAATATCAGGATGTGAGGAGAGTACTTCGGCGAGCATCCAATGGCTGTGTACCGAGCTGTGCCAGTCAAACGAGCCGTAGAAGGCTGGATGCAGGTCGCGAGGTGTGAGGCGAGCATCCAAGCTATCGATGATGTTGTGGCTCGTCTTATTGGGGTACTCCACGAAGATATTCTTCAGGGGCATCTTGACGAGGCGAGTCAATTGCTCCTGAGCTATCGTCTGGGATAGAGCGAAGTGAGGGAGGGCACAAGCAGAAAGGAGTAGTAGAAAGGAGCGTGTGGATGCCATACTGAGCCATCTTGGATCACAGCGAAGATACTGCGAAGGGGTTAGTTGTTCTTGTTCGGGAAGCCTTTGAAGCTATGCCAATAGCGGAGCTTGACAACCCCTGTGAAAGCCTCCTTGAAGATCGAAGTGTTCATCTTTGAGGTACCGAGGACACGGTCTTCGAAGGTGATAGGTACCTCCTTGATCTTAAAGCCAAGGCAGTAGGCGGTGTACTTCATCTCTATCTGGAAGGCGTAGCCTTTGAAGTGCACTTCGGGGAGTACCATCGTCTCTAAGACCTGACGACGATAGCAGACGAAGCCTGCGGTCGTGTCCTTGACAGGCATTCCCGTGATAAGTCGTACATAGAGCGAAGCACCATAGCTCATCAGGATGCGATCAAGAGGCCAGTTCTTCACGTGCCCCCCACGTGTGTAGCGCGAGCCAACGGATACGTCTGCCCCCTGCTCTGCACACGCCTTATAGAGCTCAAGGAGCTTTATAGGAGGGTGGCTGAAGTCGCAGTCCATCTCAAAGATATATTCGTAGTCACGCTGTAGTGCCCACTGGAATCCAGCGATGTACGCCGTACCGAGTCCGAGCTTGCCCGAGCGCTCCAGGAGATGTACACGTTCGGGGTATTCGCCCTGCTTTTCGCGGACGATGCCAGCTGTCCCATCAGGGGAGCCATCATCAACAATAAGCAGGTGGAAGGGGTGGGGAAGTGCCAGGACGGTGTTGATCATCTGGGCGATGTTCTCCCGTTCGTTGTAGGTGGGTATGATAACTATGCTGTCGCTCTTCATATAATATGTTGACATCCGAACGTGATGTAGTATAAGGGGGCAACACAAGCCCCTTAGGTCGATGCCTTAGACAAAGATACCAAGATTTGTGCAGTCTCTGATGTGCGATTATAGTGCTGCAGTAAGAATACAGGCTCGTTGTAGCTACTTCATGCTTCGGTTTAGGTGGGGGAGCTTTCCTTATAGGGGGGCATAGGTTGGGCATTTGTAGTAGTCGAGAGGCGCATCTCAGGTGGAAGCCCTCCGAAGCACTACTGCTCCGCATGCAGACCAGTAGTGCTCGCCGCTTTGACCACTACTGATCGACTGGTGGAGCAGTAGTGCTCACCCCCTGTAGTTATATAGCTTCATAGCATACTCGTGGGAAAGAGGATGTCGCGGATGAATAGCGGTAGTGAGGTCATCATCGGGGAAGGGTAATAGGATCTACCGCTTTATGGCACTTTATCGTCTGGTAGAATAATGCTAAATTTGTAGCTTCTTAATAAGCAAATCGTAGAGTTAAGTAACATCTGTCAATGAGAGAAATAGTACTCAAAGGGCTTACCTTCGTGCCCTATATTGATGCCAAGACCATCGGTCAAGCAGTCAAGAAGCTCGGGGAACGCCTGCGAGATGACTTCAAGGATCGTGATCCGCTCTTTGTCTGCATCATGAATGGTTCATTCATGTTTGCCTCCGAACTTATGTACGCTATTGACGAAGACTTCGAGGTCGCCTTCGCACGCTACTCCAGCTATCAAGGTACGAAGAGTACGTTTGAACTCAAGGAGGTGATGCCTGTGACCCAGTCCCTCGAGGGACGTGTCGTCGTGATCGTAGAGGATCTCATCGATACAGGCTTCACGATGTACAATCTGCAGAAACACTTCTATTCGCTCGGAGCTAAGGAGGTACACATCGCAGCGATGCTCTCTAAGCCAGAAGCCTTGAAGTGCGATATCCATACGGACTATGTGGCTATGGAGATCGAGAATAAGTTCATCCTTGGTCACGGCTTGGACTACGATGACTATGGACGTATGTTCCGTGATATTTACCAACTTAAAGACTAATCATAAGATGCTTAACTTAGTAATCTTCGGAGCTCCAGGCTCTGGAAAGGGGACGCAGAGCGAAGTCCTCATCGAACAATATGGCTTTGATCATATCTCTACTGGAGACCTCCTGCGTACTGAAATCAAGCAGGGGAGCGAATTAGGTAAGGCCGCAAAGAGCTACATCGATGCTGGTCAACTTGTCCCCGATAGCCTCATCATCGGTATGATCGAGAAGGTTCTCCAGGAGCGTCAGCCTAAGAAGGGGCTTATCCTCGATGGCTTCCCTCGTACGGTAGCGCAGGCCGAAGCTCTTGATGAACTTTATGCTAAGCATGGTACAGCTGTACATGCCGTGCTTGACCTTCAGGTCGCTGAAGAAGAACTTGTCCAGCGCCTACTCAAGCGTGGCGAAGAGAGCGGTCGTAGTGATGACAACCTGGAGACGATACAGAAGCGTCTCGGTGTCTATCACGCTCAGACAGCTCCTATCGCAGAGCACTACGCTAAGAAGGGTGTGCACCATGCTATCGAAGGTAGCGGTGCTATCTCTGACATCACTGCGCGCATCACTAAGGTCATTGACTCCCTGAACTAAGGGTCAAAGACCTGAGTATGTAGCCCAGCCTCATTGGTTGGAGGACAAGGCATAGTGCCTGGAGCGTGGAGCTACTCACCCGGTTAGGGTGGTTAGACTGACCCAACTTCAGACGTATGCCTTGCCTTATTTTATGCCCCATTAATCATAGAAGACGAAAGCCACTATGGCAGAATCAAACTTTGTAGACTACGTCAAGATCTACTGTCGCTCGGGTAAAGGCGGCCGAGGCTCTACGCACTTCCGTAGAGAGAAGTACATTCCCAAGGGCGGGCCCGATGGTGGAGATGGCGGACGTGGTGGAGACATTTATATCCGTGCCAATGAGAACTATTGGACCCTCTTACACTTACGCTACCAGCGTCACGTCATCGCTACGAGTGGTGGCAGTGGTAGTGGCAAGCGATCGACAGGCTGTGATGGAGAAGATCAAGTCATAGAGGTTCCCGTAGGTACGGCCGTCTATGACGCCCTTACTGGGGAATTCATCATGGACCTCAATCGTCATGGACAGCAGGAACTACTCGTCAAGGGGGGGCGTGGTGGTAAGGGAAATACCTTCTTCAAGACCCCGACGAACCAAGCTCCGCGCTATGCTCAGCCTGGTGAGCCAGCGCAAGAGCGTACTGTCATCCTTCAGCTCAAGATGCTTGCTGATGTCGGGCTTGTCGGTCTTCCCAATGCAGGTAAGTCCACGCTACTCTCTGTAATTACAGCAGCGAAGCCAAAGATCGCCAATTATCCCTTCACAACTTTGGAGCCTAATCTTGGGATGGTGCGCTATCGTGATGATCGCTCCTTCGTTATGGCAGACATCCCTGGTATCATCGAGGGGGCTGCAGAAGGACGAGGCTTAGGCTTGCGCTTCCTTAGGCATATCGAGCGTAATGCTTTGCTCCTCTTCATGATACCCGCAGATACCGAGAATATAGCTACTGAGTATCGCCTCCTCCTTAGCGAACTGGTTAAGTACAACGCCGAGCTTACAGAGAAACGTAAGGTGCTTTGCATCACCAAAGGCGACTTGATCGATGAGGAAATCCAAGGCTGGATACTTGATGACCTGCATCAGTCTCTACCTGAGACGCTGCCGATTCACTTTATCTCTGCTGCTGCTCACCAAGGACTTACTGAGCTGAAGGACCTGCTGTGGCAGGAGCTGAATCGTGAGACGAAGCATCGCACCGAGTCCATCATCCAGCAATCCATTGATGTCGCGAGCCTCACTTTCGAGGAGGACGATGACCAGCTTCCTTCCTTCGATGAGGACGATGAAGAGGATGAGGAGCTGTGGGATGATGAGGATATGGACTTAGAGTTCGACTGGGATGATGTCGAGATCGAAACTGATGAGCCAGCTGAAGAATAGATCGAATATACCTATATAAAAAGGGCGTGATGCACTGTGCATCACGCCCTTTTTATATAGGTGAGTGAAGAATTAGCCTTTAGTCAAGGGGATGAACCATGTCTTCTGGACGCACCCACTTATCGAAGTCTTCTGCGCTGACATAGCCGAGGCGCAGGGCTTCTTCCTTGAGGGTAGTACCATTGCGGTGTGCTGCGTTGGCGATTTCGGCAGCCTTGTAGTAGCCGATGTGGGTGTTGAGAGCCGTTACGAGCATCAGGGAGTTGTTGAGTAGCTCCTTGATACGTGGGTGGTTGGGCTCAATACCAGATACGCAGTGGATGTCGAAGGATACAGCTGCGTCCCCGAGAAGCTGTGCGCTCTGGAGGAAGTTAGCAGCCATTACGGGTTTGAAGACATTCAGTTCAAAGTGCCCCTGCATACCGCCTACTGCGATGGTAGCATCATTACCGATCACCTGGGCGCAAACCATCGTCATAGCTTCGCACTGGGTAGGATTGACCTTGCCTGGCATGATCGAAGATCCAGGTTCGTTGGCAGGGATGATAATCTCACCGATGCCGCTACGAGGACCCGAAGCGAGGAGACGAATGTCGTTGGCGATCTTGTTGAGCGAAACAGCCAGCTGCTTCAGTGCTCCGTGGGCTTCTACGATAGCATCGTGGGAAGCAAGTGCTTCAAACTTATTCTGCGCCGTGACGAAAGGTAGTCCCGTGAACTCTGCGATGTGGCGAGCAACGGTGACATCATATCCCTTAGGGGTGTTGAGACCAGTACCGACGGCTGTACCTCCGAGTGCAAGTTCGGAGAGATGGGGAAGGGTGTTCTCCAGCGCACGGATGCCGAAAGCCAGCTGAGCTGCATAGCCACTGAACTCCTGTCCGAGAGTCAGAGGCGTAGCATCCATCAGGTGTGTGCGACCGATCTTCACAACATCGGCCATTTCCTTTGCCTTCTTATCGAGTGCCTTCTGGAGCTGACGCAGACCAGGAAGAGTGACTTCGACTACCTTCTTGTAGCATGCGATATGCATACCTGTTGGGAAGGTATCGTTGGAGGACTGAGACTTATTGACGTCATCATTAGGGAGAAGAGTCTTCTCTCCTTCGCCGATCTTCTTGCCAGCGAGCTGGTGTGCGCGGTTAGCGATGACTTCGTTGACGTTCATGTTGCTCTGCGTACCTGAGCCTGTCTGCCAGATGACAAGGGGGAACTGATCATCGAGCTTACCGGCGAGGATCTCGTCACAGACGGCTGCGATGAGGTCGCGCTTCTCGATAGGGAGTACGCCAAGTTCATGGTTAGCAAATGCGGCACCCTTCTTCAGATAGGCGAAGCCACGGATGATATCCAGTGGCATAGAAGCGGGCTGACCGATCTTGAAGTTGTTGCGAGAGCGTTCGGTCTGTGCTCCCCAGAGCTTGTCTGCTGGCACCTTGACTTCACCCAAGGTGTCTTTTTCGATTCTGTAGTCCATACTATGATTGTATCACTGATGATGCGGGTGTCTACAGTGCGGCTATAGACAGAGGCAAAATTACGAATAGATTTCTGTATTTCCTGCAGTTAGCTGGTTGCATTGCCCTCATCTCGCCCAGTATAGCTATCCCATCCTACCCCTTATGCTTATTACGATTGCATCGAAGAACTTGGTTAATAGAGCTAGTTCGAACTTTGGTGATGTATGTGAAAGCCCAGCTCCGTGAGATGCAAAGTTGTAGTATAGTGCGCCTTTCACTATATTTGTGTTGAGCGTAAGTGGCTTAGCTACCGACTCGTTGCATACATTTGTTCTCCCTTATTTCCTCAAATTCTGATGGCAGAACCCCTACAACAGCCTAAGCCTTTGGGCTTCTGGAAGACTGTATTGGCCTCCTTTATTGGCTTCATTGCCGCCAATATCGTTAGCTCGATCTTCTTTCTTTTCTTTCTTATAGTGCTACTTGTTGGTAGCGTGATCTCAGACTCATCCACAAAAGTGATCCGTGAGGGGAGTGTCCTGAAGATCGACATCAGCTCCATCTCTGAGCTGGTGACTACAGACGAACTAAGTAGCTTTTTCCCCAGTATGAAGTCGGAGGGACAACCCGTTTCTCTTTCTCAGGCATTGGCAAGCATACGCAAGGCAAAGGCCGATCCACGTGTGCGAGGTATTTACCTCAATCTGGAGGGATACGATGCTGGGATGGCATCGACAGCAGACCTGCGTGAGGCTCTTAAAGACTTCCGCTCTTCGGGGAAGTTTATCATCTCCTATGCTGATACCTACGAGCAAAAAGCCTATTACCTCTCTTCCGTAGCAGACAAAGTCATCCTCAATCCTCAGGGAATGGTCGGATTGGTTGGCTTAGCATCAACTCCTACTTTCTACCATCAAGCGTTAGAGAAGCTCGGAGTGAAAGCCCATATCTTCAAGGTCGGTACGTACAAAGGAGCTGTCGAACCCTACATGCTTGATAAGCTAAGTGAGCCCAATAGAGAGCAGATCTCTGCTTACCTGACAGGACTCTGGGACTTTATGTTGCGTGATATTTCAGCTTCTCGCTCTATACCAGTTGATAGCCTTCGCGCCTTTGCTGATAGCGGTAGAGCCTTCGGTGATGCAGAGACGTTTGTCCGTGCTCACCTCGTCGATACCTTAGCTTATCGCTTAGATGTCGAGACGCTCATCGCACAGCGTTTGGGCGTTGAGTCGGCTGACGATGTACCTCAAGTAACTCTTGCTGACTTCCTGATGGAGCCAGATCCTTTGGATGAGCAGCGTACTAATGAAGACAACGTGGTTAAGGTGCTCTTTGCTGAAGGAGAGATTATGGATAATCCGCTTAGCAATGAAGGTATCACGAGCCGCTTGGCTCGTCAGCTCCGTGAACTGCGAGATGACTCTACGACGCAGGCCATTGTCCTGCGCATTAACTCTCCTGGGGGGAGTGCCTTCCTCTCGGAGCAGATTTGGCACGAAGTCTATGAGCTACGTAAGTCGCACACAGTCGTTGTCTCTATGGGCGATGTCGCCGCTTCGGGGGGCTATTACATCGCTTCGGCAGCTGATGCGATTGTCGCAAGTCCTGTGACCCTCACAGGATCTATCGGCATCTTCGGTATCCTCCCCGATGCTTCGGAGTTGGGACGTAAGGTAGGTGTGAGTCTTGATGTAGTGCAGACATCCCCTTACGCAGATATGAATATGACAGATCCTGTGGCACTTCTTCTGCGTCCGCTCACTCCTGAGAAGGGGCAGATGATCCAGCGTCAGGTGGAGCGTGGCTATAGGACGTTCCTCTCACGTGTCGCAGAGGGGCGTGGTATGTCTGTCGAAGCGGTAGACTCTATCGGGCAAGGTCGTGTATGGCTCGGCTCTAAGGCCAAGGAGCTGGGACTCGTGGATGAATTAGGTGGTCTTGAGACGGCTATCCGTCTGGCTGCTCGCTTAGCGGGGCTTCATGATGGCTATAGTGTAGACTACTATCCTACGTCTTCGAGCTTCATCGATGGGCTCTTCTCGTCTGAGACGACCGACCGCTTTACGGCTCGTCTGCGTAGCTTCTTTATGACGGACGAAGAGAAGCGGGTACGCGAGTTCTTCCGTGAAGGCTTCCGCTATAGTGGTATCCTTGCTCGTCTTCCCTACGGCTATTCGCCCTATTAATCTACTGGAGCCCTCTCCTCCTGCACCTTCTTCTCCTGCTCGCTTACTTCTTGTGTATGAAGAAACGCAATAATCCGCTCCTCTATCCGCTCTCCTGGCTCTATGGTCTGGGAGTAGGCTTGCGCAACATCCTCTTCAACCAAGGGGTACTCAAGCAGCAGTCGTATCCCATTCCACTAATTTGTGTGGGAAATATCACCGTAGGGGGGACAGGGAAGACTCCCCATGTCGAACTGCTGATTTCTATCCTTCGGGAGCACCGCCGTATAGCTGTTATTAGCCGTGGCTATAAGCGAAAGAGTCGAGGCCTTCGAGAAGTAACCTTAGCCTCAACTGCTGATGAGGTGGGCGATGAGCCCAAACAAATCAAGCAGAAATACCCGGAGGTACGCTTCATCGTCGATGGTAATCGCCGTCGGGCAATGGATTATCTGCTCGCTCTACCCGAAGTAGAGCGACCCGAAGTAGTCCTGCTTGATGATGGCTTTCAGCATCGCTATGTCCATCCTTCGTTTAGTATTCTGCTCATCGATGCACAGCGAGAGCTCCACGAAGATGAACTCCTGCCCTTAGGTGGACTACGTGAGCCTGCTACGGCACGCTATAGAGCGGACTGCATCATCCTGACGAAGTGTCCTCATGATATGCGCCCGATTACCCTGCGTATCATGCAGCGCAATCTTGCGCTCTACCCTCATCAGCGCATCTTCTTCTCGCGTATCGACTATCAGCGACCTCGAGCAGTGCGTACACTTCTCGGCGAAGCCATGCCTCCGCTTCCTCAGGATGCTCAGGTTATAGCCCTGTCGGGAATAGCTTCCCCACAGCTTTTCTTAGCTCATATTGAGGAGCACTATACCCTCCTCGATAGCCTCATTTATCCCGATCATCACCACTTCCGCCCGAAGGACTTTGCTACGCTGATCGAGCGGTGGCGCGAGCTCTCACAACGGCATTTAGGGACACCACTTTACATTATATGTACAGAGAAGGATGCTGTGCGCCTAACTAATAGCTTGACCGAACTGCCCCAAGAGCTTGTTGAGCACCTATATTATCTCCCTATAGAGACGCAGATACTCTATCACCCACAGGAGTTCCATTCGATGATATGCAAGGCGGCGAACTCCCTCCCTCGCTCACTACAAACACAGGGACGTGCACCACTGAAGTAGTGGCTTTCTCATATTTATATTTCTATGCAACGAACAGAAATCTCTTCGCTTGGTGAATTTGCACTGATCAAGCGACTGACGCAAGACTTCCCTATACACCACGAGAGTACCCTCCGTGCCGTGGGGGATGACGCAGCGGTCATAGCCTATCCTGATGGGCTTCGGACACTGGTGACGACTGATTTGCTCCTCGAGGGCATTCACTTTGATCTGACCTATACGCCTCTTCGCCACTTAGGTTATAAGGCTGCTGTCGGTAGCTTCTCCGACATCTATGCGATGAATGGACACCCCCAGCAGCTTACTTGCTCCATAGGAGTCTCGGCGCGCTTCGCCGTAGAAGATTTAGAAGAGTTGTATGCAGGACTACGTCTGGCATGTACTCGCTATGGGGTGGACTTGGTCGGGGGAGATACCTCGGCAAGCCTTACGGGGCTCTGTATCAGCATTACCTGTCTGGGAGCTGCTCGTGAAGAAGATATAGTCTATCGCAGTGGAGCTAAGCCAACGGATTTAATTTGTGTCACGGGAAACCTCGGAGCGGCTTATATGGGACTGCAGCTCTTGGAGCGCGAAAAGCGAGTCTTTGCTGGCGAACAAGGGGACTTCGAACCCGACTTTGCTGAGCACGAGTATATCTTAGAGCGTCAGCTTCGTCCCGAAGCTCGGCAGGATATCATCCGTCTACTTCAAGAAAAGGGGCTACGCCCTACAGCGATGATCGACAGCTCCGATGGACTTGCTTCTGAGCTACTTCACTTAGCAAAGGAAAGTGAAGTCGGGATGCGTATCTACGAGGAACGTCTGCCGATCGACCTCGAGACGCATCGTATGGCTGAGGAACTGAATATGTCGACGACCACCGTAGCTATGAATGGAGGAGAAGACTTTGAGCTCATCTTCACCGTACCTCTGGCTGAGCTGGATCGCCTGAAGGAGCTTGATGGTATCCATATCATCGGGCATATCACTGCACCAGGTCAAGGTTGCTATCTTGTGATGCCTGATGGAGCAGAGCTGAAGTTGCGTGCTCAAGGTTGGCCCGAAGAAAGTTCGGAGGAGTAGTTCGCTACACTCAAAGTACTTTGATTTTGCGATAGTTTCCGCTCTATCTATGGGCAGAAATATAGAATAAAAGGGTACACTCCCACTGGAGAGTGTACCCTTTTTGCGTTGGTGTTCTTGCTGAGTGTATATGCGTCAGCTGGGTGTTATAGACTTAATGTGATGGTCTGAGCTGTCTGCGCCAGTAGGTGAGTAGCTCGGTGTGGTCACCGCTGGCGAGGTTTTCTTTGAGGAGGTGGATGATGAGCTCTACTGCCTGCTGTGAGCCTAAATGAGCAGCTTGCTCGGCATAGTAGTAGGCCGCATCGTAGTCGATCGGTCCGCCTCCATTACCAGGAAGGAACCCTTTGGCGACAATGAGGTAAGCTGCACCCGAACCAGCCTCCATCGCTTGCCGGAGATAGCCGAGAGCAGTGTCTTCATTGGCCTCTACTCCCTTCCCTTCATAATAGAGATGATAGAGCTGTAGGTAGGCATCGGAGAACCCCCGTTCACCCGAGGCCTGCAGGTAGAAGATGGCTTGTGGCGGTATCCCTTTATCTCCCTTCTCTTCGATCTGGATGAGGGCACTGGTGTAGAGTGCTAAGGGGTATCCTTGCTCTGCGGCTTTGGTGAGCCACTCCATAGCAGGACGATCGTCATCGGCCTTATGCCCTGAAGCGTAGTAGTCAAAGAGCTGATATTGGGCTTCAGCATCGCCGTTTTCAGCTTCAGCACGTACCTCAGCAAGACTTCGCATTCCGAAAGTGGGAGCTTGGGGCAGGTCGATGTGAGTCCAGTTGGGAGATGCCTGAGGGCGCACTGTGGAGCATGAAGGCTGAGCTATCGTAGGGGATGGAGTCCGTCTTTGGGTTCTGTGGGGCTGGCATTCTACCTTGCGACCAAGAAGTCGCTGTGCTATGGAAGAGAGTATATTGCCCATTAATTTAGTCTGTTTCTATAAGTAGTCGCCTTTTTTGATGGCGTGTTTATTAAATAGGGATGATCTTTGGTGCAAATATAAGGAAATACTATGTTATGTGCGTTTCTTTTCTTTCGGTGCTGGCTTGTCTACGTATAATCTCTTCAGATGACGTAAAAGTAGCCTACTTGTAGCGAAAGAAGGGGAGGGGGCTTGTGTATTTGTGTTTGTATCCGTGCGCATGTATATACATTATATAATGTGTGGTTCAAGGCATAAGAGCCAGACTTTGGGGTCAGCAGAGGCCTTTGCTGGGGGCATGGTGGATACGGAGGAGGATGAGAACATAGGAGGGAGGTTGTAGCGATCTCTCTTGCATTGGTCTCCACATCAGTAGTGCTTCACGCTCCGAGCAGTAGTGGTCAGAGCGCGAAGCACTATAGCTCGATACCCCTCACCACTATTGGTCGGTGCGCCGACCAGTAGTGGTGAGGGGTATCCTCCTCTTGACTTAGCTCCAATTGTCTTCTGCTCGCTGTGCTATAAAAAAGGGGAAACGGTGATATTCACTATCTTTGCACCTTACAGATATTATATACCTACAAGAAGTATTGACTACGATGAATAAGACCTCCTTGCCCTCTCCTTGCTATATCCTCGAAGAGGACCTGCTTCGCAGGAATCTTTCCCTTATCCGTGATGTAGCACAGCGAGCAGGCGTAGAGGTCATCTTGGCATTCAAGGCCTACGCCCTCTGGAAGACCTTCCCGATTATTCGTGAGTATGTGCCTCACAGCACTGCGAGCTCGATCTATGAGGCTCAGTTAGCGTACGAGGAAATGGGGGCAAAGGCGCACACCTTCAGCCCAGCTTATACGCCTGAGGAGTTCCCGACGATCTTACGTTATAGTTCGCACGTGACCTTCAACTCACTGAGCCAAATCGAGCACCTACGGCCCTTGATGCCTCAGGATGGGAGTGTCTCCTTCGGTCTGCGTATCAATCCTGAGTATTCGGCCGTGGAAACGGATCTATATAATCCGTGTTCTCCTGGATCACGCTTCGGCGTGCCAGCCTCAGAGCTGGTGGAGCTGCCTGCGGGTATTGAAGGCTTCCACTTCCATTCCCTCTGTGAGGGGACGGCGGAAGACCTGGAGAAGACGCTGGAAATCATCGAGCAGAACTTCGGTCGCTTCCTGCCTCAGCTCAAGTGGCTTAATATGGGCGGTGGGCATTTGATGACGCGCCGTGACTATGATGTCGAGCACTTGGTGCGTGTGCTACGTGCCTTTGGGGAGCGTCATCCGCAGTTGCACCTGATCTTGGAGCCAGGGAGTGCCTTTGGTTGGCAAACGGGTTACTTGACCTCCTCCGTCGTGGATATAGTAGAGCATCATGGCATTCGCACTGCCATCGTAGATGTCTCCTTCACCTGCCATATGCCGGACTGTCTCGAGATGCCTTACAAGCCCGCCATTCGTGGAGCTCGTACGGTGGACGAATATCGCCCCGAAGCGCATAGCTATCGGATCGGGGGGAATAGCTGTCTGAGTGGTGACTTCATCGGCTACTGGGAGTTTGATAAGCCCTTAGCTATCGGGGATGCGATTATCTTCGAAGATATGCTCCACTATACGACAGTGAAGACAACGATGTTTAATGGCATCGCACACCCCAGCATCGCCCTGCGCCACAGTGATGGCTCCATCGAGATGCTACGTGAGTATAGCTACCAAGACTACAAGAGCCGTATGGACTAAGCCGACCTTCGTGTGGTCAAAGAACGATACAGAGAATTATGGGATTATTCGGATTCTTCTCTAAGAAGAAGAAAGAGACGCTCGACGAAGGGCTCTCTAAGACTAAGGAGAATGTCTTCTCTAAGCTGGCACGCGCCATCGCTGGTCGCACCACCGTCGATGACTCCGTACTGGATGACCTCGAGGATATCCTCGTCACGAGTGATGTCGGTGTCGAGACGACCCTCAAGATCATCCGCCGCATCGAGGAGCGCGTAGTGCGAGATAAGTATGTCTCTACTTCGGAGCTGACGGGTATCCTGCGCAGTGAGATCGCTGCTCTGCTGACGGAGAACGGATCTACTGACGGGGAGAGCTTCACGCTCCCTGCAGGCAAGAAACCCTATGTCATTATGGTCGTCGGGGTCAATGGGGTAGGGAAGACTACCACCATTGGGAAGCTGGCGTACCAATTCAAGCAGCAGGGCTATTCGGTGATGCTCGGTGCAGCCGATACCTTCCGTGCTGCGGCTATTGAGCAGCTGGATATCTGGGCCAAGCGTGTCAACGTACCTATTATACGTCAGCATATGTCGGCTGATCCAGCTTCTGTCGCCTTTGATACGCTGAGTGCAGCCGTCAAGGCTGGCTCCGATGTCGTCATCATCGATACGGCTGGTCGTCTACATAATAAGGTTGGGCTGATGAACGAGCTGACGAAGATCCGCCGTGTGATGCAGAAGGTCGTGCCCGATGCTCCCGATGAAGTGCTCCTCGTCTTGGATGGCTCGACAGGGCAGAACGCCTTTGAGCAGGCCAAGCAGTTCACTGCCGCCACCGAAGTCAACGCCCTGGCTGTCACGAAGCTCGATGGCACCGCTAAGGGTGGTGTCGTCATCGGTATATCCGACCAATTTAAGATCCCGGTGAAGTATATTGGGCTGGGGGAAGGGATCGAAGACCTCCAGCTCTTCAGAAAGAAAGAATTTGTAGACTCCCTATTCGGAGAATGAGAAAGAACCAAGTAGATGTCATTACGCTGGGTTGCTCTAAGAACCTTGTCGACTCAGAGCAACTTATCCGCCAGTTCCTTGCCAATGGCTATGTCGTGCACCACAACTCCAGTGCCGTCAATGGGGAAATCGTAGTACTCAACACCTGTGGCTTCATCGGTGATGCACAGGAAGAGTCCATCAATATGATCCTTCGGATGGTCGAGGCAAAGAAGACTGGTCGTATCGGACAGGTCTATGTGATGGGGTGCCTCACGGAGCGATTTATGGACGAGCTGAAGGTGGAGATCCCAGAAGTCGATGGCTATTATGGTAAGTTCAATTGGAAGAACCTCCTCTCTGACTTAGGCAAGGCCTACCACAATGATCCGCTCGGCGGCAACCGAAGCATCACGACACCGCAGCACTATGCCTATATGAAGATCTCGGAGGGCTGTAATCGTAGCTGCTCCTACTGCGCCATCCCCATCATCACGGGGAAGCATCAGTCACGCCCTGTGGAAGACCTGGTAGCTGAAGCACAGTCACTGGTCGCTTCGGGGGTCAAGGAGATTCAGCTCATTGCTCAGGATCTGACCTTCTATGGGCTTGACCTCTATAAGAAGAATAGCTTAGCGGAGCTACTCCAGCGTCTCTCTGATATCAATGGCTTGGAATGGCTGCGCCTGCACTATGCCTATCCTGCAGACTTCCCTCGTGAGATCCTATCTGTGATGCGCGAGCGAGAGAATATCTGCAACTATCTGGATATTGCCCTGCAGCACATCAGTGACCCGATGCTACGTGCGATGCGTCGCCGTGTCACGAAGGCGGAGACCTACGACCTCCTGCGCTATATGCGTCAGGAAGTGCCAGGTATTCACTTGCGTACAACGCTGATGACAGGACACCCAGGGGAGACGGAGCAGGACTTCGAGGAACTCCTGCAGTTCGTCCGTGATATACGCTTCGATCGTATGGGTGCTTTTGTCTACTCGCACGAAGAGGGAACCTATGCCCATAGTACCTATCCCGATGATATTCCTCTTACGGTCAAGCAGGAGCGTATGGATCGACTGATGGCTACACAGGAGCAGATTGCTTCGGAACTGAATACCGCCAAGATCGGACGCACCTTCAAGACCCTCATTGACCGCAGTGAGGAAGAGTACTTCGTAGGGCGTACGGAATATGATTCGCCCGAGGTAGACCAAGAGGTCTTGATCTCCAAGCTGGATGCTCCTCACCTCGAAGTGGGGAACTTCTACCCTGTAGAGATTACCTCTGCGGATACCTTTGACCTCTATGGACGACTGAGCCAGTAATTATGCTACAAGAGGAACTCTGGTACATACGTCTTGCTGAGCAGGCTACACTACAGCCTGAGACCTCCTTGCTCCTATGGCGTGGCCTTGTCCAGCAGGTGGAGCAGCGACTGCTCTCAGGGCTCTCGCTGACCTTCCCCGAAATCGGTGAATGGCGACTGGAGGAGCATAGAGAATATGTAGCACGTACCGAAGAGGGCAAGCAGTGGCTCATCCCCCCAGGCTTGACGCTGGGCGTACGCCCCGTAGAGGAGCGCAGTGTCACGAGCATCTCCATTGATCTCCTGCGTGATGCGCTCTCTGAAGCTACCCAAGTCTCGGTAGGGCAGGTCGCGACTTGGCTGCGCGCTATTCCACAATTGTGGCGCACGCTCTCCGAAGAAGGAAAACAAGTGGTCTGGATAGGGTTAGGTAGCTTCACCCCGATCCTTGAGGATAGAGAGTTGGTGGGCTATCGATTCTTGCCTGCAGAAAGTCTTTGTGCTTCGCTCAACAAGCCCTTCAGTATGTTTGTGCCAGTGGAGCTCGCTGCTTCCACATCGACCGCAGACTTAGAGCTACACGAACAGGTGCAGCTGGAGACTCTGGCAGAGACGAAGCCCATTACGATTCTCTTCGCTCGTCAACAGCCGCATGTGGAAGAGCTCCCTTCATCAGCTCCAGCTCCCGAAGAATCGGACGTGGTAGCAGATACTTCCGAGTCCGTAGCTACTTCCCAAGTAGAGGTAGTGCCTACTCCTGCACCACCTTCATCCAAAGAAACTCCTGTCGATGAGTCCCCCTCTATAGATATTCCTGAGGAAGTCCCTTCACCGGAAGTCCCCTCCGGAGAGGAACAAGATACCCGTCCTCGTCCCTTGGTCTGGGTACTTGTTGCCCTCGGGATTGTAGCCACTACAGTCCTCTTTGTTTACTTGCTCTCCATGCAGCCTGCTCTTGAGCTGAAGCCCAAGGCGCCAGCGGTAGAGAAACAGGTGGAACATAAAGCTATGCATCCAGCGCATATCGAGGCACCGCAAGCACCGGTGGTGGCAGATACGCTACAGCCAGCTGAGCCAAGTACTGCTCCTGCTGTAGAGACTTCTGCATCGCCCACTTCCTCGGCTGAGGTCATCGAGCGTGTGCGCCTTCGCCCTGGAGACCGACTCTCTCGCTTGGCTCTGAAGAAGTACGGGCACAAGGCGTTCTGGGTCTATATCTATGAGGAGAATAGAGCCCAGCTCAAGAATCCCGATAATATCCCTGTGGGTGCAGTCATTACTCTACCTGCAGCCTCTAAGTATCAGATAAATGCGAGCGATACGAATTCAGTGAACAAGGCGTTGGTATTACAGCGATCGCTATACAAATAGCACGTACTTATCATATCGCATAGAAGATTTAGCAAAGACAAATCCTAATAGAATCCCTATGGAATCCGTAGATATCCGCGCGCTCACCGCAGAGATTGAGCGCCGTAGTCACCTCATCGAGTCCCTTCGCACGGGCATGCATCAGGCTATTGTGGGGCAGAGTCATCTGATAGACTCGCTCCTTATCGGTCTGCTCTCAGGAGGGCATATCCTTCTCGAAGGACTCCCAGGTCTGGCAAAGACCTTGGCCATCAAGACGCTCTCTCAGCTCATCAGCGCAGACTATAAGCGTATTCAGTTCACGCCAGACCTTCTGCCGGCTGACGTCGTCGGGACACTGATGTACAGTCAGAAGCAAGAAGATTTCTCCGTGAAGAAGGGACCAATCTTCTCGAACTTCATCCTTGCCGACGAAATCAACCGTGCTCCAGCCAAGGTGCAGAGTGCACTGCTGGAAGCAATGCAGGAGCATCAGGTGACCATCGGTGATGAGACGTTCAAGCTCCCCAATCCCTTCCTCGTCATGGCGACACAGAACCCCATCGAGCAGGAAGGTACCTATCCACTTCCTGAAGCACAGGTAGACCGCTTTATGCTCAAGGTCTTGATCTCCTACCCTAAGAAGGAGGAAGAGGCACAGATTATTCGTCAGCAGATCCGCCCCGAGAGCCAGGAAATCCGTCCAGTCGTCAGCATTGCAGACATCTTGGATCTACGTCGTCTGGCGGCAGAGGTCTATATCGATGAAAAGATCGAACGCTACATCGTGGACATAGTCTTCGCTACGCGTCAGCCTGCTGACTATGGACTGGAGCACTTCAAGTCGTTTATCTCCTTTGGGGCTTCACCTCGTGCCTCAATCAACTTAGCCTTGGCTGCCCGCTCCTATGCGCTCTTGAAGGGAAGAGGCTATGTCATCCCAGAGGATGTGCGTGCTGTATGCTATGATGTCTTGCGTCACCGCATTGGACTCTCTTACGAAGCCGAAGCTCAGGACCTCACCTCGGACGAACTCATCAAGGAAATCCTAAATCGTGTAGAAGTACCTTAGTCGGTCGTGATGAGGGTTTCTCCTATATGGGGTGAAATCCTATCGCCGATTTCCCTCTATACATTATATAATTCTATACATTATATAATATAGGTATCGAGGTGTGATGAACTTAGCACGATGAGTAGCATGATGAAATCAAAACTTCAGCCTTCGGATCTCCTTCGCAAGGTGCGCCGTATCGAGATTAAGGCGCGTGGTCTCTCGGAGCAGGTCTTTGCAGGACAATATCAGTCTGCCTTCCGTGGACGTGGTATGGCCTTCAGCGAAGTCCGTGGCTACCAAGTAGGAGATGACGTGCGTGACCTGGACTGGAATGTCACGGCACGCTATGCGCATCCCTTCGTCAAGGTCTTTGAGGAAGAGCGTGAGCTTACTGTGATGCTTTTAATTGATATGACAGGAAGTACGGACTTCGGTACTCGTGTCGAGACGAAGCGTGAGCTCAATGCAGAGATAGCTGCTACCTTGGCCTTCTCCGCGATACAGAATAATGATAAGGTCGGAGCGATCTTCTTCACCGACCAAGTCGAGCTCTTTATCCCGGCACGAAGCGGTCGTAAGCACATCCTCTATCTGATCCGTGAGCTTCTGAGCTTTGAGCCTCAGCATCGTGCTACGGACCTTAATGTGCCTCTGAACTACCTCAATCAGCTTATCAAACGTCGCTGTACGGCTTTCCTCATCTCGGACTTCTATCATTGGGGCGAGGACTACCGACAGACGCTCTCCCTCTCGGCTCGTCGTCACGATCTCGTCGCGATTCGTACTTTCGATAAGGGGGCTCGTGAGCTACCTCGTATGGGACTGCTTCGCCTGTGCGATGCAGAGACAGGTGAGGAACGATGGGTAGATACCGCTTCGTCTCGGGTGGCTCGTCACTATGCCGAAGAGGTGCGCAAGCAAGAGGAAACGTTTCGTAGCCACTGCCTTCGCTCGGGGGTAGACCATATTGAGATCGCTACGGATGGGGACTATGTACCCGAACTGATTAAACTATTTGGACGGAGATCCTAATCATACTATGCAGAGACTACGGCATCTATCTATTCTGCTGCTCGTATTTGTCGGCTGCTGTGTCGAGCTGTCGGCGCAGCGTGTGTCGATACAGACCCACTTAGATCGCTCGGAGATACGTATCGGGGAGCGTGCTGCTGTCGAGATGACGATCCGCACGGATAATCTTGCTGCTACTCGCTTCCATCTCGTGGAGGATTCGACAGGCAACGAACGCTTCCGTATCTTGGAGTTTGGTGCGCTTGATACCATCAATGTCGGTGGTACGATCCAAGAGATCAAGGCGCGTATGATCATCACCTCCTTCGACTCGACCCTAATCACCATCCCACCCATTGTCGTGGAGACTCCTTCGGGGAGTGCTGTCTCGAAGCCCCTTGCTCTGAATGTCGTCTCTCCAGAGGTCGATCTTCAGCACCCAGACCGCTTCAAGCCCATTCAAGATCCGTGGGATGAGCCCTACACCTTAAAGGATATCCTGATCCTCATTTGGACGAGCTGGATCACCTATGTAGCGATCCTTATCGCTCTTGTCCTGCTCTTCATCTATGAATATAAGCGCCGTATGGAATATATGAAGGAGCCTGAGCCCGTATACCAACCTCCGACGACAGCCTTTGAGACCTTCCTGACTCAGCTCGAAGCTCTGAAGGGAATGCGCCTTGAGGAGCAAGTAGACTTCAAGGTCTACTACACGAGCCTTACGAGTGCGGTGCGCTCCTACCTTGGGCAGGTCTTGCACTTTGATGCCTTGGAGAAGACGACTGATGAGCTCCTCGAAGCACTGCATGCCTATTCCCTGAATAGCGACTATCTCTGTACAATCGAGGAGCTGATGAGGGTAGGAGACTTTGTGAAGTTCGCTAAGAGCCTCCCTCTGCGTAGCGAGGTAGAGCAAGTCACTCGAAGTATCTATGAGCAGACGAAGGCCTTCCACTTAGCTTGGCTCGCCCAGCAAGAAAAAGAAGCTACAGCAGGAAAGGAGGTGGTGGAATGACCTTCCTACATCCCGAGCTACTGTGGCTCTTGCTCCTCTTACCTGCGCTACTCATTATATATATAGTATGGCGTAGGTGGCAGCACGCTTCGCTCCGAGTACCTTCACTCCTCTTTCTTCGTGATATGCGTGGAGGGCTTCGAGTCTATCTGCGTCATAGTCTCTTTGTCCTTCGTCTCCTCGCTTTAGGATTGATTATTGTAGCTTTGGCTCGTCCGCAAAGCTCCTCCTCGTGGAGTGAAGATCATGTCGAGGGGATCGATATTATGCTGACGATGGACATCTCGACGAGCATGCTGGCGATGGATTTCCAGCCTAACCGTGTCGAGGCTGCTAAGGAAGTCGCGATGCGCTTCATCGCTAATCGTCCTAATGACAACATCGGCTTGGTCGTCTTTGCTGGCGAGAGCTTCACGGCTTGCCCCCTGACGCAAGACCACGCTACTCTGATCAATCGCCTTCGGGAGATGACTCCGGGGATGATCGAAGATCAGACGGCTATTGGCTCGGGCTTGGCTACGGCGATCAGCCGTCTCAAGGACAGCAAGACCAAGAGTAAGGTCATCATCTTGCTGACGGACGGAGCCAACAACACGGGGAATATCTCCCCGAAGATGGCTGCGGACTTGGCGAAGACCTTTGGTATCTCTATTTACACTATCGGCGTGGGCTCGGGAGCAGGCGAAGCTCCCTATCCAATACAGACGGCTCTGGGGGTCGTAGTGCGTAATATGCCAGTGGACCTCGACGAACCTACGATGCGCCAGATCGCAGATGTCTCGGGAGGTGCTTACTTCCGTGCAACGGATAATGAGTCGCTATCAGCCATCTATCAGAAGATCGACCAGCTGGAGAAGACTAAGCTCTCTACACGGAACTACCACACGACCTATGAGGAGTTCTTCGTCTTTGTCCTCGCAGCAGCTCTTCTCCTATTACTGGAGTTCGTCCTTCGTTCGACCGTTCTACGCACCAATCCATAAGCTATGAACATCCACTTTTATTCACCCGGATACCTTTATCTGCTTCTTGCGCTTATTCTTCTCTTAGGGCTTTCGCTCTTTGCTTATTGGCGACGTCGATGGATGCTGAAGCGATTTGCAGATAAAGACTTGGGTAGGGCGCTTACGCCACTGGCCTCGGGGAAGAAGTATGTACTGCGTGATCTCTTACTCCTTATTGCTGGGGCTCTGATTATCGTTGTCCTGGCTCGTCCACAGGTAGCAGGTGGCGGTGATGCTGCTAATGATGATAAGGGAATCGAGGCAATGATCTGCCTGGATATATCGAACTCCATGCTCTGTCAGGATATTGCTCCGAGCCGTCTGGACTTTGCGAAGCGAACCATCTCCCGTCTCTTGGAGCGTATGCATTCCGACCGTGTGGGGGTGATCGTCTTCGCTGGTAGTGCTTTTGTTCAGCTCCCGATGACGACAGACCTTGGTACGGCTCAGGACTTCCTCTCGGACATATCTCCCAATATGCTCTCCGACCAAGGGACGGCTATTGGGCAGGCTATTATGCTGGCTCGTCAGTCCTTCTCTGATCGTAAGGACTTAGGGAAGTCAATCATTGTCTTGACCGATGGGGAAGACTTTGAAGACAATGCCACGGAGGCTGCGAAGGATGCAGCGAAAGCTGGGATACATATCAATGTCGTAGGCGTGGGCTCTGATAAGGGTGGCCCTATCCCCACCTCCGAAGGTAACTTGACCGATGAGTCTGGGAATATGGTCGTCACTCGCTTCAACCCTGATATGTGTCAGCAGATAGCTGATGCTGGTGCTGGTGTCTTCGTCTCTTCGAGTGAGCAGTCTACCGTGGTTAAGGAGATCGAGAAGCAGCTGGAAGAGCTCCCTCGTGCTTCGATTACTTCGCGCGGAGATAATAGTGCGGCGGAGGCCTTCGAGCCGTGGCTATGGGCAGCCTTAGTCTTGCTCGTAGTCGAGTTCTTCATTATGGGTAGGAAGAATAAGTTCCTCATCCGTCATAATATCTTTGGTAATGAGAAGTAAGATAGCCATCCTCTCGCTTGTATTGCTGGCTTTTTGGAGCTCGTCTCTCCACGCTCAGGGCATCAAGTCTCATCTACGCCAAGCCAATAAGCTCTACCACGCCAAGGACTATGCTGGAGCTATTCAGTCCTACCGCCATGCGCTGCTTCGTGATAGTCTCTCTGGAAAAGCCAACTTCGGGCTGGGAGCTTCAGCCTATGCGCAGGGGCGTTATGACGAAGCCAAGAGCTATTTGGAGCGAGCAGTGCAAGACCAGCAACTGACACCTCAGCAGCAGGCAGGCGTCCTACATAACTTGGGTAACGTAGCGATGAAGAAGAAGGATTACCAGTCAGCTGTCCAGTCCTACGAGGAAGCACTGCTGCGTAATCCTGAAGATGAAAACACGCGCTACAATCTGGCTCTGGCACAGAAGCTCCTGCAGCAGCAGAATAAGAATAACAATAATAACCAGCAGCAGAAGCAAGATCCGAATAAGGATAAGAACAAGGACAAGCAACAGCAGAAGCAAGACCCGAAGCAGGATCCATCGCAGGATAAGAATAAGCCTGACCAAAAGCCCCAGCAGAATAAGGATAAGCAAGGGCAACCGGATGAGCAGCGTTCGGGCGAACTGTCTAAGGAACAAGCTGAGCAGATCCTTCGCTCCTTCCGCACTGATGACGATAAGACGCGTCGCCGTGTAGAGCAACAGCAGCGTGAGCGTCAGCAGCAGAATAGTAATAAGAATAAGAAGAGATGGTAAGCTTGATGAAGCCAATAGCTTTCGTAGGACGTACCTTGCTCCTACTTCTAGCCCTACTCCTTCCGCTCTCCCTCGGAGCACAGACCATACGTGTGGAGGTGCCTCAGACCGTAGTCCAAGGGACTCCCTTCCAGCTGAGCTACACCTATTCGGGTAGTGAAGACTTTGAGCGTGTGACTGAGCCGAAGGCTGCAGGTCTGCAGGTGCTCTATGGCCCAGCACGTCAGCAGATGAGCAGCTATCAGAATATCAACGGTCGTAGTAGCTCGACTTCTTCTGTGAGCTTGACCTTTACGCTCTTGGCCGAGCATACGGGAAATATCTCCATCCCTGTAGTCACGGCTATACTCGGAGGAAAGCGTGTGACGGTACACGGTGCTACGGTGCGTGTCTTGCCTCCCGATAAGAATGCTCCATCCGCACGAAGCCAAGGTACTGCTGGGACTTCCGTCACTGGAACTTATTTCTTCCGTGCTCTGCCGAGTGCTACAGTCGTCTATGAGAAGCAAGCCTTCCCGATACGCTACAAGCTCTATGCGACGACTGAGTTCGAAATCAACTCTTATGAAGCCCCTCAGTATGATGGTTTCCTCTCTGAGAAGCAAGCCGATGATGGTCGCCGTCAGCTCCAATTAGAGACCTACCAAGGTCGCAACTACCGCACGGTCGATATTCTTAGTGAAGTTCTTTTCGCTCAGAGAAGTGGGACGCTAACGATTCCATCCTCTAAGATTGGGCTCCGTGTACCTATTGCTCAAGCTGATGATGATCCCTTCTTTGGTTCGTCGATGATGGGAGACCGTGAGGTGCGTTCGGCTCCTGTGACCATACAAGTCCGTCCGCTTCCGACTGAGGGTAAACCTGCTGACTTCTCGGGGGCTGTGGGCTCCTTCCGTATGCGTGCCGAACTGCTGACCAAGACACCCAAGACGAATGAGTCTCTGACCATACGCTTGACCCTCGAGGGTACAGGGAACCTCAAGCAGGTCACCAGCCCTATCATATCCTTCCCCCAAGACTTTGAGGTCTACGACCCTAAGGAGACCTATGAAGAGAAGATCTCTGCTACAGAAGTCTATGGGAAGAAGATTATCGAATACTTTGCTATCCCTCGCCGTACGGGGGCGGTAACAATCCCCTCGCTGAGCTTCTCGTACTTTGATCCTCATCTCGGTCGCTATGAGACACTCCATTCTCAGCCTTTCTCACTTCAGATAGCTCAAGGGCGTGAGACGGCTGCTGATGATCGTGGTAGCCAGCGACAGCAAGAGCAACTCCTGCGCCAGCTCTATGCTGAAGGGACGATGGGTGCTCCGGCAGGACTACAATGGGCACAGAGCTGGAGCTATCTCCTGCTCTTTCCCCTCTTGGTGCTCCTTGGCTTCATTGCTTACCTTGTCATTGCTCGTGAGCGTGGACTGCGTGCAGATAGCTTAGGGTACAAGGCTTCGAGAGCTAATAGTGTAGCTACGAAGCGTCTTCGTACAGCACGTAAGCTCTTGGAGGCAGGTGCGCGTGACGCTTTCTACGAAGAGACTTTGCGCGCCCTCTGGGGCTATCTCGGTGATAAGCTCCGTCTGCCTGGCTCGGAGCTGAGCCGAGCTTCGGTCTCTGAGTTATTGTGTATGCGTGGTCTGGATGAAGAGATCATCGCTCGTCTGACCAGCGTCATTGATGAGGTTGAGTTCGCTCGCTATGCCCCTGCTAAGGAGGGAGATATGCAGGCTCTGTATGACACAACAGCTGAGGTCATCAGTGCCATCGATACCCACAAGCTTTAGCCTATCTATTATGATGCGTACGATTCTTTTTGCTTGCCTGTGTTTGTCTTCCGCGCTTGGACTGGGAGCTACGGAGCATACTATTGATAGTCTTTTCACTGCACGACAGTATCGAGAAGCTGCCGCAGCACTGGAGCAACAGATCGAGACTTCGGGTGAGAGTGCGACACGCTATGCGAACCTTGGTAACTGCTACTATATGCTCGGAGATCTCGGGCACGCTGTCCTCAACTATGAGCGAGCTACGCTCTTAGATCCACGAGACGAAGCTATAGCTACGGCACGTACGGTCTTGATGAAGAAGACCGTGGACAAGCTCCCCGATGCGGAGAGCTGGTTCACTCTCACTGGAGCTAAGCTCGCCTATGCCTTGCCTCTGCCTCTCCTTTTAGCTTTGTCGCTAGTACTCTTCGCTTTGGTGGTAGGCTCTGGCGTAGCCTTTGCTCTGGGGCAAACATCACGTGGTAAGCGTGTGTCCTTCTATACGGGTCTGGTGAGCCTACTCCTGACGCTCTTTGTCGGAGCCCTTATATTACATTGGGTCTATGCGACGCATGCAGCGACTGAGAAGGCTGTCATCATCCAGCCCGAAGTAGATATCCATACCTCTCCAAGTGATAGAGCGTCTGTCAAGACGCAGCTTCACGAAGGGACACGCCTTCGCCTGATCGGTGCACCCGTAGGCGAATTTCAGCAGTTCACCTTGGGCGATGGTACAGAGGGCTGGATCACTTCTGAGGCGATTGAGCCTATTATCCGTCGTTAGTCTCCCGTCTTATGACCCCTCCTTTTCTCCCTGGTGAGGTCGCTCTACTGCAGGCCATCAATGGGGCACATAGTCCCTTCTTGGATGCAGCGATGTACCTGATCTCCAATGTCGGAGCGTGGACGTTCCCTGCAATAGCTCTTCTGCTTTTCTTGTTCTACCGCCGTCCCAAGAGTGAGGTACTTCTGCTCTTACTGATGGTGGGGCTATGTGTCGCGGTGGGAGACTTCTTGAGCTCGTGGGTAGCTAAGCCCTTCTTCGCGCGCCTGCGTCCCACACATACACCATGGCTTCAGGAGAGCCTGCACTATGTCTATGGTTATCATGGGAAGCTCTATGGCTTCTTCTCGGGACACTCGGCGAACTATACGGCGGTGGCAACGCTTTTGTGCTTGACCTTTAAGGATAGACGCTTCACAGCTGTCCTCTCTCTCTTGGTCGCTTGGGTCATCTATAGTCGTATGTATATCGCAGCACACTTCTTGTCGGACTGTCTTGTGGGTGTGCTGGTGGGCCTTGCCGTTGGCTATGGTGTTTATCGTCTGTATCTCTATCTGCGTAGTCGGATTCTCGCTACGGGCTATCGTACGACGCAGGAGATCTATCGTGAGGGGATGCTTCTTTTGGTCACAGCCCTTTGGGTTTCCATTCCCGTTACCTTGATGATGGCTGTCCAAGTCACTCGTATCCTACGTATGGTCGGAGCTTTGTAGCTCTTCTATATACTCGATATTAACAGCACCGCCCTATGACGCAGATGGCATCATAGGGCGGTGCTGTATTGCTTTGTAGGGTGAGGCTATAGCTTTCGGATGAGGCTCAGCCCATCACGTAGGGGTAGGATCAAGTTCTCAACATGAGGATCTTGCTGCACGTGCTGGTTGAAGGCAAGGATAGTCTGTGTCTGTGGGTCTGTGGGTGTAGGATCCTCGATGACCTTTCCATCCCAGAGGGTATTGTCCGCTAAGATGAGGGCTCCAGAGGGTAGGTGAGGAAGGATGAGCTCGTAGTAATCGATGTATTCACGCTTGTTCGCATCGATGTAGACAAGGTCAAAACGGTGTTGCTTCAGGAGTTCGGGGAGCAGGGTGAGTGCATCTCCGAGGTAGAGGTGCACTCGGTGGGCATAGGGGGTGCTGTCGAGGAACTCGTGGATGAAGTCTTCCATCTCGTCATCCGACTCGATGGTATGTACTTCGCCCCCATCGCCTACGGCTTCTGCCAGGCAGTGTGCTGCGTAGCCCGTATAGGTACCGAGCTCCAGTACCTTCTGCGCACCCGAGATCCGGCAGAGCATCTGAAGGAGATTGCCTTGCAGATGCCCCGAAAGCATACGTGCACGTAGTAGACGCACGTGAGCCTCTCTCCATAATCGCTGGCGGTAAGGACTCTCAGGGGTGGTGTGATGGAGAATATAGTCCTCGAGTCGCTCGCTGTCGATGCTCATCGCTGGTCAATCGCTTCGGATTCGGGCATCCCAAGGATCTCACGGACACGGCTGGCGACTTGCTCCATCTGCCACATAGGGGTGGAGGTGGCACCGCAGATACCGATGCTTTTGGGTAGGGGGGTAAGCATCTCAGGAGTAATCTCATCGGGTGAGGAGACGAAGATGCTTCGCTCGTTACCCTTCTGGCAGTAGCTGAACAGTACCTTGCCGTTGGAACTCTTGCCACCTGCGACAAAGATGGTTAGTTCGTGCTGCGAGGAGAACTCCTGGATGTGGGGCATACGATTAGAGACTTGACGACAAATCGAGTCCTGGAAGTCAAAGCGCGCATCCCCGATCATACGGCTACGGAGCGTGTCGATGAGCTCGTGGAAGCCAGTCAATGACTGGGTCGTCTGGGAGAAGAGTGCTATTGGACGTGTGAAGTCAATCTGCTCAATGTCCTCAGGGGTCTGTACGATAATCGCCTGCCCTTCGGTCTGTCCGACGAGGCCATTGACCTCGGCGTGCCCCTTCTTGCCGTAGATGACTATTTGTCCCCCGACAGGATGTAGCTCTGCGAACTTGCGGCGCACCTTTTTCTGCAGGGCAAGTACCACCGGACAAGTGGCATCGACGAGCTCGATATTTCGCTCGCGTGCCATCTGATAAATGGCAGGGGCTTCTCCGTGGGCACGGAAGAGGACGCGCTTTCCCTCGAGCTTCTTGAAGGCTTCGTAGTCGATGGTCTGCATACCCTTGGCTTGCAGGCGGTCGACCTCTTGGTTATTGTGTACGATGTCTCCCAGGCAGTAGAGCTCTTTGTCGTCTTTCTTGAGCTCTTCTTCGGCGTGCTTGACGGCATTGATGACGCCAAAGCAAAAGCCCGACTGCTGGTCTATTTCGATTATGGGGAACATATCAGGGGATAAGGAAGAATAGGGGAGAGTAGCCTTATGCTTGGGCAAGTGCTTCCTCAAAGTAGGAGCGCAGGAGCGCATCCTGCTCCTCGAGTGTCAGGTGCGAATTGTCGAGGATACGTGCATCTTCGGCTTGACGCAGAGGGGCTACCTCACGGTGGGTGTCGATGTAGTCACGCTGACGGAGGTTCTCCAAGACCTCTTCGAGGGTGCTCTTTTCGTCCCCCTTGCTACGAAGCTCGGCCAGACGTCGTCCTGCACGTATCTCGGGGTCAGCGGTGACGAAGACTTTGAGTTCGGCCTGAGGGAAGACGGCGGTGCCTATGTCACGTCCATCCATCACGATGCCCCCTTTGGCACCGAAGGCTTGTTGCTGAGCGGTCAGATATTCGCGCACGAAGCCGAGGGCTGCGATGGGGCTGACAAAGGAAGCAACTTCCATCGTACGGATCTCTTTCTCGACATTCTCGCCATTGAGATGCAGCTCAGGGGTAGCCCCTTCGTGGCTGGAGCGGAAGCTCAGAGATACATCGCTGAGGGCGGCTCGCAGTTCGCTCTCTTGAATGACACCTTCGCGGATGAAGCCGTGGCGTAGGGCATAGAGGGTAACTCCTCGGTACATAGCGCCCGTATCGACATAGATGTAATCGACTGCGCGTGCTAAAGTACGCGCCATAGAGCTTTTGCCACAGGAGCTGTAGCCGTCGATGGCCACGATGATCTTCTTTGTCATAGGTGTTGTCTAACCGTTTGTTTTGGGGCGTTGTGAGGTGTATCACCCTCTATCCTAACATAAGGTAGGGGGTGAAGGTTCTTATTTACTGTGTTGCATGCTGTCAGGATGTCCCTCAAGGACTCTTGTCGCTTTATACGGAAGAGCCACTGTCAGGGCATAATACTCCTTTGCACAGACGTGCGCAAAGATATGGAATTGCCTGTACTTTTTCCGATGGCTTGTACTGCGTTGGACTTAAAAAGAGACTATTGCATCATACGGCACTCGCTTCGTTGTTTGCGACATTCGGGCGTGTCATTTACAGGAGTAAACTCCCTTCGCCCTCAGTCTTAACGCCTTGCGATTATCTCATGCTGCAAGGGCTCATTCGGTATCGCCCTATACTACTTCGCACGCAAAGCACTACTGCTCCACGAGGCGAGCAGTACTGGTGTGCACCATCCACCACTACTGCTCACCTCTCCGATCAGTAGTGGTCACTCCCCTACCTTTGAAGCCAAATGAGATTGTTGTATCACACGGCACTCGCTTCGTTGTTTGCGACATTCGGACGTGTCGTTTACAGGAGGCACTCCCTTCATCCTCAGTCTTAACGCCTTGCGATTACCGCATGCTGCAAAGTCAAGCAAAAAGACAAGCACAGCTTGTCTTTTTTGAGACCGTTGCACGGTCTCAAAAAGGTGAGAGTGGAAATATGCAGTCTCAATAGAAGCAGGTGACATGCCGTGCAATGGTTGGCTTAACTCAAAAGAAATAGGAGCAAGGTCATCACGGATCTCGCCCCTATCTCTTTAGTCCTAAGCTGAAAGGTTTATCGGACAGCAATAATTAGTTATTGGGAAGCTATCAGAACCACTTAATACGTCGGAAGAGGTAGAAGGCTACTCCCGAGATGACTACCGATACGCAGAAGATACCCAAGAATGCCCAGTACCATTCCCCCAGATAAACATTGACGTTCATCCCGAAGAAGCTTGATATCATCGTTGGGATAGTGAGCACGATGGAGATACTGGTCATGCGCTTCATGATCGTATTCACGTTGTTAGAGATGATATTGGCCGAAGCATCCATCATGCTGGTGACAATGTCGGTATAGATATTGATCGTGTTGTAGGCCTGCCTCAGTTCGATGCTCACATCCTCGAAGAGGTCAGGGTCAACACTTGAGGCTCTTGATGTGGTACGCAGTCGCCCCAGCATAGCCTCATTGCCACGGATGGAAGTACTGAAGTAGACCAAGGATCGCTGCAGACGCATGATGCGAAGGAGGTCTTCATTACGGATGCTTAGCTCAAGTTCCTTTTCAGCTCGGTTGATCTCCAGATACATTAGCTTCAGATACTTCAGGAACCATACAGCCGATGAATAAATCATACGGGTGACGAACTCCGTCTGGTTAGCTATCCCAATGTTCTTGCGACGGATGTGGTTGATGAAGTCGGGCAAGAGCTGCGTCCTACGATAGCATACCGAGACCGTAGCACGATGCCCCGTGATAATACCCAATGGTACCGTTTGATAGGGCATACCTGGACCTCCTCCATCCATAGGTATGCGCAGAATGGTCAATAGCCAATCATCCTCGCGCTCTGCACGTGGACGCTCATCGATGTCGGCAATGTCGGATAGAAACTCTCGTGGGATCCCTAATTCCTTGGTCAGGAAGATGAAGTCATCTTCATCGGGGCATTCAACGTGTACCCAGCAGTGTGGGGCAAACTCTTCGAGTTCGGGGACACCTGGCTCAAAGGTGAGGTAGCTCTTCATTATATAGCTTAGCTGTATGTGGTGGGACTATTGCACTCCTATGTATAATATGATGAAGGGAGTGGTCTTTGTCGACTCACCACACAGCTCCTGCTATGGTGGCAGGGAGGTCAGTAAGGCAAGGCGACGGAGCAGGAGGCGCTTACACAGCGCTCATTCGGCGGGAGGGAATCGTCCATCGGCTATAATTATTCCTTATCTGTTTAGTTGTTTCTGCGCTATAGTGGTGAGGAAAGTACGTCTCCATCACCGCAGGAAGCGTTGCAAAGGTACGAAAAAGCCTCCACCCAGCACTACTGCAGAGCTGTTCCCGCATATAAAGAAGGGAGGAGCAAGCCGTGATTATCTCTGTGTATAATCAGTAGGAGATGGTGCAAAATAGTATATTTGCTTCAAGTTTCGAATTAGAGAAGGAAGCCAGGCTTCCGCTTACAGACAACATACTCTAACTACTATCTAATGAATAAGACCTATGCCGTGAGCAGCCTTGTTGTAGCCTTGTCGCTCGCTTTGCCCGCCTCATTACAGGCGCAACATCTCTTGCCAGGCTATCGCTACGACCAGGGAGCTCATGCTTCTTCACCCACAGGTAAGGAGTGGCAAAGTCCCGAAGACTATGCCTTGGGTAAGGAGCAACCCCATGCTTACTTCTTCTCCTTCGCGCCCAAAGATCGGGCTGAGCGCGTACTTCCTGAGTACAGCTCGCTCTATCAGAGCCTTGATGGGACGTGGCGCTTCCATTGGGTGCGCACTCCAGAGGAGCGCCCGAAGGACTTCTACCGTACAGATTACGATGCTTCTTCGTGGGATGAAGTCAGCGTGCCCATGAACTGGAATGTCTACGGCATTCAGCGTGATGGGAAGCAGAAGTATGGCACGCCTATCTATGTCAATCAGCCGGTGATCTTCTATCACAAAGTGCGTCCTGGTGACTGGCGCGAAGGGGTGATGCGTACTCCCCCCAAGGAGTGGACGACCTATCGTGACCGCAATGAAGTCGGTTCGTACCGCCGCACCTTTACCCTTCCTGCAGGATGGAAGGATAAAGCGGTATACCTCAACTTCGATGGTGTTGATTCCTTCTTCTACCTATGGATCAATGGTCGCTATGTAGGCTTCTCCAAGAACTCGCGTACACTGGCCTCTTTTGATATCTCTCCTTACCTGCGTCCGAAGGGGGAAGAGAACGTCATCGCTGTCGAAGTGTACCGCAATAGCGATGGCTCCTTCCTTGAGTCGCAGGATATGTTCCGCCTACCAGGGATCTTCCGTTCCGTTTACTTGACGGCTAAGCCTAAGGTGCATCTGCGTGACCTGCAGGTCTTGCCCGATGTCTCTACTGATTTGGAGACAGGTAGTCTACGTATCAAGGCTTCCCTCAAAGCTCAAGGTGGAGGAGCACTACGTCCCGATCTTCGCCTGAGCTACAAGCTCTACGCTCTGCCTCTTTATTCGGATGAAGTCAGTGGAGCACCAGTAGCTACTGCCGAAGGACGTAGCTCATCTACGGGTGTTAGTGAGTCATCCTTTACCGTTACAAAGCCTGCTCTGTGGTCTGCTGAAGCACCACATCGCTACGTCTTAGTCGCTGAGCTGTATGATAAATCAGGGAAGACGCTCCTTGATCGTGCCTCGCTCTATACAGGCTTCCGCAAGGTGGAGATTCGTGATACTCCTGCTGAGCAGGATGAGTTTGGGCATGCTGGTCGCTACTTCTATGTAAATCATAAGCCCATCAAGCTCAAGGGGACAAATCGCCACGAGACCGATCCTTCAAGGGGACACGCCGTGACGCATGAGCAGATGGAGCGTGAAGTCTTCCTGATGAAGCGTGCGAATATCAATCACGTCCGCAATTCGCATTATCCCCCTGCTCCTTATTGGTACTACCTCTGTGATAAGTATGGGATCTACCTCGAAGATGAGGCGAATATCGAGTCACATGAGTACTATTACGGAAAAGCCTCACTATCGCACGTCCCCGAGTTCGAGGCGCAGCACGTCTCTCGTATGCTCGAGATGGTGTACGCACACATCAATCACCCGAGTATCGTCATCTGGTCGCTTGGCAACGAGGCCGGTCCGGGGGTGAACTTCGTTAAGAGCTATGAGGCCACGAAGCGTGTGGACACTTCGCGCCCAGTGCAGTACGAGCGCAACAACGACATCGTGGATATGGGCTCCAATCAATATCCCTCCATTGCGTGGGTTGAAGGAGCTGCTACCGGGAAGTACGACATCAAGTACCCCTTCCATATCTCCGAATATGCCCACTCGATGGGGAACGCTTGCGGTGGCTTGGCCGACTACTGGAAGGCTATTGAGCGTACGAACTATATCTGTGGTGGTGCTATCTGGGACTGGATTGACCAAGCACTCTATAACTATACGCCCAGTGGAGTACGTTATCAGGGCTATGGTGGGAACTTCGGTGACTATCCCAATGATGGGATGTTTGTGATGAATGGACTTATGTTTGCTGACCTGCAGCCCAAGCCTCAGTACTACGAGGTGAAGAAGGTCTATCAATACGTCGGTATCGAAGCGGATGATCTGATGGAGGGACGCATAAGTGTCTTCAATAAGAACTACTTTGTTAGCCTCGAAGATTACGACCTTCGCTGGAGTCTGTATCGTGATGGGGTAGAGGTGCACTCGGGGATCCTTGACCTTCCTGCCATCGCACCGCGTACGACTGCAAGCGTCACGCTACCTCTTCCTACTTCAGACCTACAGCCCAATAGCGAATACTTCGTCAAGGTCGAATGCCGACTACGTACTGATAAGCCGTGGGCAAAGGCTGGCTATGTCGTAGCTGACGAACAGCTCTCCTTGCAACCCCTTCGTGAGCGAGAAGCTCTCCCACAAGGGACGAAGCAGCTTAGCTCTAAGCCTCTTTCGAAGGTGTTACATGAGGTGGCTGGGCGTGACTTCTCTGTGCAGTATGACCTACGTGAAGGTACGATTCACCAGCTGGTCTATGCTGGCGATACGGTCATCTATCCAGGGAATGGTCCTCATATTACAGCCTTCCGTGCGCCTGCGGACAATGATATCTGGGTGCGTTCGGCTTGGACGACCAATGGCCTGCATAATCTCAAGCACCGTGTCCTGCAGCAGCAAGTTACTAAGCTCCCTGATGGCTCCGTAGAGCTCTTCTTTACCATTCGCTCTCAGGCTCCCTATGGAGCTACGCTTCAGATGCGCAATGCTTCGGGTAAGTATGAGCTGACGGAAGACAAAGCGCATCCTTTCGGTGATAATGACTTTGCTATTACTTCTCAGGTTGTCTGGCGTGTCTTCCCCGATGGTAGTATTCAGCTACGCTCTAATCTGACGACGAATAAGCCGACACTACCTCTGGGACGCCTGGGCTATGAGTTCGTACTTCCTCGCTCCTATGACAACTACACCTACTATGGGCGTGGTCCTGTCAATAACTATGGCGACCGCAAGGCAAGTCAATATATCGAGCAGCACAAGAGTAAGGTGGCAGAGCAATTTGTCCCCTTCCCAAAGCCTCAGACGATGGGTAATCGTGAGGATGTGCGCTGGGTCAGCCTTACTAATAAAGCAGGGCGTGGAGTGCTTTTCTTGACGGATAGCGTAATGACCAGCTCGGCTCTGCCTTACTCAGCTATGGAGCTGATGATGGCTCCGCATCCGCATGAGCTACCAGTAGCTGGAGATACGCACTTGGTGCTGTCTCGAAGTACGACTGGACTCGGTGGTGCAAGTTGTGGCCAGGGTGGGCCTCTGGTATCTGCTCAGAGCTTGGGTACACCTCAGCTCTTTGACTTGATGATTCGACCTTTGCGCTCTGGCGATGTAGCTGCACAGCAGGCAAAGGTGACGATCTCGGGGGCTGTAGCTCCTTCGATTACACGCAATCCGCTCGGAAACCTCGTCCTTTCGTCCGCTTCCGGTGATGTGCTTTGGTATAGTATCGATGGCGGACGCGCCCAGCGTTATACAGAGCCTTTTGATCTCTCGAAGGGTGGGGTGGTAAGAGCTTGGGTAGAGGGTCAGCGTCGTCTTACTTCGATGGCTACCTTCGGACGTATGAAGTATGCTGCTTGTAGCATCATCTTCTGCAGTAGTACCGAATATGGCTACGATGCAGAGGATCTGCTCGATGAGAGCCCCGATACGATATGGCATACCGTATGGACGCTCACCGTACCCAAGCATCCGCATTGGTTGGACTTCGATTTGTACAAGGTGAAGACCATCAGCGGGCTGACCTACCTACCTCGTCAAGACCAGAGTACGGTCGGTGATATTAAGGATTACGCCCTATCGATCAGCAACGATGGCAAGACTTGGACAGAAGTCTTGCGTGGTACTTTCTCAGCGGATAAGAAACTCAAGGAAGCTCTTCTTACTAAGCCGATCCGTGCTCGTTACCTGCGCTTCACTGCCCTCTCCGCACACGATGGGCAGGATTATGCTTCGGGCTCGGAGGTGCATATCTTGGCCGAATAACCGCCTGCTACGCTTGTAGCCTACCCTAATATATAGAAGAAACCGCGACCTTCGGAGGATGAAGTTCCTACCGAAGGTCGCGGTTTCTTCTTTTCTTTGGGGAGAGTTCCCGAGCGCTATCGGTATCACCTGCGATGAAGAGATCGTGCAACGGTCTCCAACATGACAAGCACAGCTTGTTATGTTGCTGGACTTTGCTGCATGCGGTAATGTATGATGCAATAGTCTCATGAAGAGCGAGCGAAGCAATAGTAGAATGTAGAGAACCCACTATTGCTGTCGTATCGTAGCAGTAGTGCTTAGTGCTATCGATCAGTACTGATCGACACCGCATACCACTACTGGTCGATGACACTTTCCTGCGGTGATCGCTCCATCAAGCCGTTGCTCACATTTCTTCTTTAGAGGGAGGTGCAGACCCCTCTTTCCTGAGTATCCCTCGACTCCGTGTGATGGGGCGATGGTGTATGTGTTTGTATTGGAATTGATAATCAGTTTATTGCATGTCATTTGTTGAGGTCGAAGGAGGAATGATGAAGCCACAGCGAGCGCGTTTTTTTCGTATCTTTGTACTATATAGTAATGTAACATCCTACCTATGCCCACATGGGATGATAGGACTAATCACATAGACAAGCAATGAGCGAAGAGCTGTTCGATCAAGACCATACCAACGAGAAGGAATACTCGGCCAGTAGCATTCAAGTCTTAGAAGGGCTGGAAGCAGTACGCAAGCGTCCTGCGATGTACATCGGTGACATCGGAGAAAAGGGGCTTCACCACTTAGTCTACGAAGTCGTAGATAACTCGATCGACGAGGCCCTCGCTGGATACTGTACCGATATCAAGGTTACCATCCGCGAGGACAATTCTATTGAAGTCCAGGACAATGGTCGTGGTATCCCTGTAGACCTTCACGAGAAGGAAGGGAAGAGTGCGCTGGAAGTCGTGCTTACCGTCTTACATGCTGGGGGTAAGTTCGACAAGGGCTCTTACAAGGTCTCTGGTGGTCTTCACGGTGTCGGGGTTTCTTGTGTCAATGCCCTCTCCACACACCTCAAGGCTACGGTCCATCGTGATGGTAAGATCCATACACAGGAGTTCAGCCGTGGTGTTCCCACGACAGAGCTGCAGATAGTCGGTGTTACGGATAAGACGGGTACGACTGTACTCTTCAAGCCAGACGATACGATCTTCACCGTCACAGAGTATCAGTTTAAGATTCTCTCTACGCGCCTTCGCGAACTGGCCTTCCTCAATGCTGGTATCACCCTCACCTTGACGGACGAGCGCCAGAGAGACGAGGCGGGCGTTGCCCTCACCGAGACCTACTACTCCGAGAAGGGGCTGGAAGAGTTCGCTAAGTACATCGACCGCTCTAAGGAACATCTCATCGAAGACGTCATCCACATCACCACCGAGAAGCAAGGCATCCCCGTGGAAGTGGCTATGACCTACAACACTTCGTACAATGAAAATGTGTACAGCTACGTCAATAACATCAACACCATCGAAGGGGGAACGCACTTGGCGGGCTTCCGTCGTGGCTTGACACGTACGCTGAAGAAGTACGCTACCGACTCAAAACTTCTGGACAAGGTTAAGGTCGAGATCACGGGGGATGACTTCCGTGAAGGGCTGACAGCAGTCGTGAGCATCAAGGTCGCCGAACCTCAGTTTGAGGGACAGACGAAGACCAAGCTCGGGAACAACGAAGTGATGGGAGCCGTGGACATTGCCGTCAGCGAAGCCTTAGAGATCTATCTCGAAGAGCACCCCAAGGAGGCCAAGACCATCGTTGACAAGGTCATCCTCGCTGCTACGGCACGCCAAGCTGCACGCAAGGCTCGTGAGATGGTACAGCGCAAGTCGCCACTCTCGGGTGGTGGACTCCCAGGTAAGCTCGCCGACTGCTCATCCAAAGACCCTATCCTCTCGGAGCTCTTCCTCGTCGAGGGTGACTCTGCAGGTGGTACGGCTAAGCAGGGACGTGACCGAGAGTTCCAAGCGATCCTCCCTCTGCGTGGTAAGATCCTCAACGTAGAGAAAGCGATGCAGCACAAGGTACTCGAGAGCGAAGAGATTCGTAACATCTACACGGCTCTTGGTGTGACCATCGGTACAGAAGAGGATAGTATGGCACTCAACCTCTCAAAGCTCCGCTACCATAAGGTCATCATCATGACCGATGCTGACGTGGACGGTAGCCATATCGCCACGCTCATCCTGACCTTCTTCTTCCGCAATATGCGCTCGCTCATTGAGAACGGCTACGTCTACATCGCTACCCCTCCGCTCTACCTTTGCACCAGAGGGAAGGAACGTGAGTACTGCTGGACCGAGCAGCAGCGTCAGGCCTTCGTTGATCGCGTCGGTGGTGGTGACGAGAACCGCGTACGCGTCCAGCGATACAAGGGTCTTGGTGAAATGAACGAAGAGCAGCTCTGGGAAACAACGATGAATCCTGAGAACCGCACCCTGCGCAAGATCACGATCGAGAACGCCGCTGAGGCTGATGCGATCTTCTCCATGCTGATGGGGGACGATGTCGCTCCTCGCCGTGAGTTCATCGAAGCCAATGCGACCTACGCTCGTATCGACGCTTAGTCCAGCATCCTCCCACCCATAATATAAGAGTAAAGGCTATCCCTCCGACGGCTTGGATGCCGTCCGGAGGGATAGCCTTCGCCTATGATGAAGATGAGTAGCTCAGTTCCTTCCCACGCTTACTACTATATAAGCCCTTCGACTGATCCGTACTACAACATCGCCCTCGAAGACTATCTCTATCGCCAACTGCGCCCCTTAGACACCATCTATATGCTGTGGGTGAACCGTCCCTCCGTATTCATGGGACGCTATCAGTGGGCAGAGGCAGAGCTGGACTTGGGCTATCTCGAGGAGCAACAGATTGCTCTCCTGCGACGTACCTCAGGAGGTGGTACCGTCTATCACGACTTAGGGAACCTCAACTTCACAGCGATCAAGAACGATCATTCAGGGCAGGGCTTCGACCTCAAAGCCTTCCCGACACCAATACAACGGGCACTTGCTCGCCGTGGAGTCATCGTAGAGCGTTCGCCACGTGGCGACCTCCGCCTTAATGGCTATAAGGTAGGAGGAGCAGCCGAAGCCGTGAACCGCTCTCGGATGCTCTATCATATCTGTCTCCTCTTCGATGCAGACCTTGATGAATTGGAGCGCATCCTCACCGTCTCTCCAGAGGTAGAGGCTCGCTCGCGTGTGGCTTCGGTTCGCTCGCACGTGACAAACCTCCGACCAGCACTTCCCGAAGGCTATACTCTAACCGCCCTACAGGAAGACATACTTACCGCCCTCAAGGAAGAGCACACAAGCCTCTTTCCCCTTGACTTCACGCCTGCGGTAGAGGAGTATATTCGCACGCAGCGAGCCGAACACTTCGAGCATCCTGATTGGATTCACTCACCGATAGGTCGTGCCAAGCCTACTAACGTATGAAGCAAGACGCCCATTCGCCCCTCCCTTACGTAGACTTTGCTGCCTTTCTCCAGAGATATTTTCCAGGTGAGAAGGTGCAAAAGATCACCCTTACAGCAGGCTTTTCTTGTCCCACGCGTGATGGTTCGATGGGCAAGGGGGGATGTACTTACTGCAATAATAAGAGCTTCAGTCCCAACTATGCTACGAAGCTCAAGAGCATCACTGAGCAGATCGATGAAGGGATTGCCTTCTTTCAGAAGAAGTATCCTCAGATGAAGTACCTCGCTTACTTCCAGTCCTACACCAACACCTACGGAGAAGTGGAGGACTGCATCGCCAAATATGAGGAGGCTCTCCGTCACAAAGATGTCGTGGGGATTATCATCGGTACCCGTCCCGATTGCATGCCTCAGCCCCTACTGGACTACCTCGCAGAGCTTGCTAAGCGCACGTTCGTATTAGTGGAGTATGGAGTGGAGAGTACCTCAGAGCAGAGTTTGGAGCGCATACAGAGGGGGCACACCTTCCAGACAAGTATTGACACGATTGAGCGCACGCACGCAGCTGGCATCCTTGTCGGGGCGCATCTCATCCTTGGTCTCCCAGGAGAGAGCCGTGAAGAGATGCTTCTCCACGCTGATCGTCTCTCAGCTCTCCCTATCACCACGCTCAAGATCCATCAGCTGCAAATCATTCGGGGGACAATTATGGCAGGAGAATATCAGCGTGATCCTTCGGAATTTCACCTCTTCACCGAAGAAGAATATATCTCTCTCATCGTAGACTTCGTGCATCATCTTCGCCCCGACATTGTACTGGAGCGCTTCGTCTCACAGTCCCCACCTGCCCTGCTCTTAGCCCCCCGTTGGGGATGGAAGAACCACGAGTTCACCGCCAAGATACGCAAGGCGTTGGCTGTAACTCCTCAATAGATTCGAGGCGAATGTCCTTGCCCCGTACGAGTCGGAGCTGACGAGAGCCCACGAATAGGCTTTTGCTGTAGTCAAGAGGCTACAGAAGATATGCGATAGGGCTATTATATTACCCTACCTTATAGTACCTTTGCAGTACTCGATGACGAGTGACAATACCCATCCAAGAATGCTTATACGACGATATGTACTCCTGCTGGCTCTTTGTGTCGCACCTCGCTTGTCCGCACAGCAGATCCAGCCTTCGGCGGAAAATGCCGACTTCCAGGCCTTTGCTTTGGATAGTCTCTTGAGTCAGGGGACTGATTATTATACCCCTGTACCCGTCTCTTCCCCTGCCGTTATAGACCTCCTCGCAGTAGCTCCTCGTCTCTCGCAGCAACTTTTAATGTACTATCAGCGAGGCGGGAGCAATCCTTATCGATCGCATCTACCTTTCTTCCCCCCTTCGCTCCTAAGCTCAAAGGATGTGGGGGAAATACTCCCTTTCTCTGTGCAGCGTGCCTCAGGTCTTCGGATCAATGTTCCTGAAAATACACTTTATCCAGCTCCCAAGGAGGGGATGGTATCATCTCTTCCTCTTGAGGGTGAGTCGCTTTTTGCCGATAGCTATGGCTTGCGCTTGCGTATGTGGGGACAGCATCAGTCCCAAGAGGGGGTAGCTCCGGCACAGGAGTCGCCCTCTGCTCCTGAGGGACTTCGCCTTACTCGTCCCAGTTGGGCAGTAGCCGAACGTGCTCTGGCGGACTACACTAAGGAGACGGTCACGCAGGGACTTCAGTTGCCTCAGGAGCGTACCTATACAGCTCTGCAACAGCGTCATTGGATTACTTCGCTGGAGAGCGCGATACAATTCTCCCAAAATCGCGTCTCAGATAACTGGTATAAGGGCGGTGCTTCCAACCTCAATCTATATATGAAGAACTCCTTCGGTCTACGCTATGTCACTGAGCGCCTTCAGTGGACGAATGAGATCGAGAGTAAGCTCAGCATCTACAATGCCGAGAAGGATAGCCTACATCGCTATCGCATAGCGGATGACCTTCTGCGTCTGCGATCCAACTATGGCTTGAAGGCTTGGAGCAAGGTCTACTATACACTTGATGCCGAACTGCGTACACAGCTCTTACACTCTTACCAAGAGAATAGCTATAGCATTCAGTCCGACTTCCTCGCTCCCTATACGGTCAACGTGGGGCTTGGTATGAAATTCGACTACTCGATGAAGTCAAAGAGCGTCTATGGGCGTGCCTTTGATCTGTCAGTCAACGTGGCACCTCTCTCCTACACCTTCCGCGCCACGAAGGATAGAGCCATTGATTTGGCACGCCACGGTCTGAGCTTGGATAAACCTTGGTATCAGCGTGTAGGGTCGACAGTGCGAGCCAATTGGCAGTGGAAAGTCAATATGAACCTGACATGGAGCTCCCGACTTTACTTCAATACCTCCTATCAGCAGGTCGAAGCCGAATGGGAGAATACGCTGGATATGGCTTTGACGCGCTTCTTCTCCACGCGCTTCAATCTCAACCTTCGCTTTGATGATGCAGTGCGTCCTGCCTCTGGATGGAATAAGTATCTTCAGTACAATGAGCTGATGAGCTTTGGCTTTAGCTATCGACTCTAAGTGGAGGCTGTAGCTCCAATTTCCCGAGGGTTTACTTTATAGCTCGCTCCATCACCTTGCTCTCAAGGGATGGGGCGAGTTTGTTTATTGTGTGCGCACAATTGCTTTGAGTGTGCAATTGCAAGTAAAAAGCCCTATCTTTGTCACATAGTTAATATAAGGAACATGGGGCTCTCCCACGCACGACATGATAGAAACAAACATCATATCCTTCTTTGAAGATAGCTTCAAGAAGCACTGGAACTTGCCAGCCTTCTCTAACTATGAAGGGCAAACTTACACCTATGGACAGGTGGCTGAGGCCATCGATCAGTGGCATCGTTTCTTCCGCAGTCAAGGCCTACAGCACGAGGATAAGGTAGCTTTGATGGGCAAAGATTCAGCTGAATGGGCGATTTTCTTTATTGCAGTCATTACTTATGGGGCGGTCATCGTGCCCATTTTGCAGGACTTCCCTCCTGCTGATGCGATGCAGATTATTGACCATTCTGAGGCGAAGCTCTTAGCTATCAATGCTCATCTATGGAGTGCTATGCGTCCCGAAGGCATTCCTTTAGTCTCTACGATCTTAGACTTCCAGGAGAGAAGCATTCTGCATAGTGCCCCAGAGGCTGTCCAGCATTTGGTAGAAGCACGCTCTACTCATCAGAAGGAATATCCCTCGGGGATGCGTCCCGAAGACCTCTCTTACTATAAGACACTGAATGAAAAGCTACTGGTGCTCAACTATACCTCTGGGACAACGGGCTTCAGCAAGGGGGTGATGCTCTCGGGAAATAACTTTGCCGGTAATCTCGCCTTCTGTATTGAGCGTCGTATCATTCTCTCAGGTGAGACCCTCCTTTGCTTCCTCCCTATGGCTCATGTCTATAGTTGTATGATCAACCTCTTCCTTGCTATGGCATCGGGTACCCACGTGGTTGTCTTGGGCAAGGTGCCTTCACCGAAGATTCTCGGTGCGGCATTTAGGAAGGTGCGCCCTACGGTCATCATATCTGTTCCCTTGGTGCTGGAGAAGATCTATCAGAATACGTTACAGCCGATACTGAAGAGTCGTAAGGTGCGCTTTATGCTGGCTCTTCCCTTCTTACGACAGTTGGTTTATCGTAAGATCAGGGAGCAACTCTCTGAAGGTCTGGGTGGGGCATTCCGCCAAGTCATCGTCGGAGGGGCTGCACTCAACCCTGAAGTAGGGGAGTTCCTAAAGCGTATTGGCTTCCCTATCACAGTGGGGTACGGTATGACTGAGTGTGCTCCTTTGATCTCGTTTGTCGAAGCAGAAAACTGGCGCTTGCGGTCGTGCGGTCAAGTGCTCCTGCCCTATATGGAAGCGCGTATAGCTCCTCTTGGAGAAGAGCATGCTGGCTCTGTCAACTCTTCTTCAGAGATCGGTGAAATCCAAGTGCGCGGAGAAAATGTCTGTATGGGCTACTACAAAAATCCCGAACAGACGGCCAGTCTCTTTACCGAAGATGGGTGGTTGCGCACAGGTGACTTAGGTACAATGGACGCAGATCACTTCCTCTACATCCGTGGTCGCTCGAAGGCTATGCTCTTAGGCAGTAATGGCCAGAATATCTACCCTGAAGAGCTCGAGGCAAAGATCGGTATGCTTCCCTACGTCCAGGAGAGCCTTGTCTTGATGCGTGATGGTAAGCTGGAGGCACTCATCGTGCCCAATATGCAGCTCATCGAGCAGGCCGGCATGACACTCGATGAAGCGTGGTCGCTCATACAAGCACAGCGTGCTTCCCTCAATGAATTGGTCGGGAGCTACGAGAAAATTCAGCGTTTTGAGTTGCGCACCGAGCCTTTTGAGAAGACCCCGAAGCAGAGTATTCGTCGCTACTTATATAAGTAGAGTAGGCTTTGTCAAGGGAAAGAGCTACCCCTCTTCTCCCCCTGTAGTATGCCACCTCTTGAGCTTGCTTGATAGCATGCTCAGGAGGTGGTATTCTCATTCATGGCAAGTAGCTGCTTCTCTTTGTCCTTAGAGGGAGCATCATTCTTTGGAGGCGCTAATCCCATCAGCACCTCATCCCTAGCACAGATTGGGGAAAAGGAAAAAAATGTTTAGCTTTGTAGTAAGCAAGATTTCAGTCCGTATCGTATCTCTGAGAGTGCTTCTTCGCACCTTAGCTGATAGGGTAGGGATGAGGTAGCATCACAATGTAGAAGAGAATGACTATGGAACTTCCTCAGACTCCAGACCAAGCACAGCTTGACCTTAATGCCTCCGCAGCACAAAATGCGGTTACAGCCCCCGATCAGACTCCATCCTATCAGACAATGAGCCCACAGGAGCTTGTCGACCACTTGGCTGTACTTCTGCAGCAAGACGAACTTCCAGAGTCTAAGCTCGTCAATAGTATCCGTGTTCAATTCATTCGTCGTCGCGAACGCCTTGATCCCAATGATAAGGCGCAGCAAGAGTCCTTTGAAGTGCAGGAGCTTCGCCTTGAGGGGCTGCTCTCGACCTTCCGCGAACACGATAAGAAGCGTCAGGAGGCACTGGAGCAACTCTATGCAGAGAATAAGGAAAAGAAGGAACAGTTGCTACAGCGCTTTGAAGAGCTCTTCAAGAGCAACGAAGAAGGAGCTGAGTTCGGCAGTCTCTACTCTACATTCACTGCCATCCGTGATGAATGGAATGCTCTTGTACAACTTGATCCGAAGGATGCCTCGGCACTCAATCGTCGCTTCTACGAGCTACGTGATCAATTCTACGACCTCAAGGCGATCAATGATGATCTGCGTCAGCTTGACTTCAAGAAGAATTTGGAGGCTAAGCAGGAGATCCTTGCCGAACTTCGCCAGCTAGATAGCATCAAGGATACGATCGCAGCCTATCGTCGCCTCCAAGAGCTGACCGCTCAGTGGCACGAGCTGGGACCAGTATCCAAGGAGCATCGTCAGGAAATTAACTCAGAGTTTAAGCAGCTGGCTACGGCACAGCATAAGCGTCACCAAGAGTTCCACGACCAGCGTAAGGCTACTGAAGAGGAGAACCTCCAAGCTAAAGAGCGTCTGTGCCTTCAGGTAGAGGAAATGCTCGCATCTGCACCCCTTACCTCCCATGCAGCCTTCAATAAGGCGGTCGAGCAAATCAAGACGATGCAGGAAGAGTGGCGCAAGATCGGTCGTGCTCCACGTAAGGACAACGAATCAATCTATCAGCGTTTCCGTGCTGGTATCGATGCCTTCTTCCGCCGTCGTAATGAGTTCTTTAAAGCCAATCACGAGCACGCTGAAGAGATTTTACAGAAGAAGCGCGAACTGATCGAGCGTGCTGCAGCGCTTAAGGATAGTACTGATTGGGATGCAACAACTACAGCCTTCAAGGCTCTGCAAAAGGAATGGCAAGAGCTGGGAGCTGTGTCAGCTAAGTACAGTCAGAAGATCTGGGAAGAGTTCCGTGCCAGCTTCGATTACTTCTTTGAGCGTAAGAAGAAGGAAGCTCCTCGTCGTGATAAGGCTTATTCAGAGGCACGCAAGAGTCTCGCTGTCAAGCGTGAGATTATCAAAGAACTGACCGCAATTAATGAGGGTGAAGCCCCTGAAAACCTCCGAGACCTGCTCAATAGCTATAACGAGCGCTGGAAGCAAGCTGGCTTCGTCCCCCACAAGGAGCGTGAAGCAATTAACTCTGCTTATCGTGAGCTATTGGATGCCCTACACGGCAAGCTCCGTCGCCATCGTGAGGAGCGTCGCCTCTCAGGTTACAGTGCTTCGCTCAGCAACCTCGAAGGTAAGGGGGCTACGCTGCAGAGTGAGCACAGCCGTATGCAGCGCCACTTAGACCGCTTACGTAGCGAACTGCAGACCTACGAAAGCAACCTGACACGCCTCAATATCAGTAGTAAGTCGGGTTCGTCTCTGCTCAGCGAAGTAGAGCGCAAGCGTGATGCTCTGGTCGCAGATATTCATCTGACCGAGCAGAAGATTGCTCTGCTTATCGACAAGGAGAAGGCGACCGAAGAGGCATAAGTGTCTGCTTTGGCTTACCACAACATAATGATTACTCCCCAGGGACACCACGATGGTGTGCCTGGGGAGTCTTTTTAGTCCCTCTTTATGATGCTTGCTCGTACGCTGGTGCACTATGGTCTGCACTTCGTTTTTCCTTTGGTGATAGCAGCTCTATGGCCGCGAAGGAGATGGCAGGTGGTGTATATACTACTTCTCTCTACGATGCTCATTGATATAGATCACCTCTTGGCACGCCCGATCTTTGACCCTAATCGCTGCAGTGTCGGGACGCATCTATTGCATTCTTATCCGATGGTAGCTCTCTATGTGGTGATGCTCTTCCTTCCCTATGCACGCTGGGAATGGCCTTGGTGGCTGAGAGTCTTAGCTGTGGGATTGACCTTCCATATCTTCACGGATTGGCAGGACTTCTACCTGTGGCCGCACTAAAGGTAGGCGCTGTATAATACTAGACGCCCCGATAAGCACCTGGCTTATCGGGGCGTCCTATTTGATAGGGGAGTGGCTTACTTAGCGAAGTGAAGCTGTAGACCCTTGATGCGCTTCCATGCTCCACGTGTGAAGTCAGGCATAGCGACAGGTGCCGATTGATGCTCCAGAGAGAGGCGCGTGAGCTCACCCATCGTTGACCATTCAGCCAAGTCATAAACGTCCATATCGAGAGGAAGACCGTTGTGGAGGCAGTAGATGAGGCGATAGTCCATGATGAAGTCCATACCACCATGACCACCGACTTGCTTAGCCTTCTCTGCGATCTCCTTCTGTATAGGATGCTGGTACTTATTCATCAGCTCTGTCTTGGTTGCTTCGCTGACGAAGTCGTGGCTCTTCAGGTCTTCGTGGTTGGGTACAGCCTTGAGGTTCTGCTCCGTTGGGCGGAGGGCATAGCCTTCGACAGGGTACTTGTTAGCGAAGCCATCGGAGCCGATGACCTGATACATGCGGTCGTAGGGACGATAAGAGGTGACGTTGTGCTCGATGTAGATGGTCTTGCCGAGGGCAGTCTTGATGAGCGTCTGAGTCATCTCACCATTCTTGACGATGGGATTCTCTACCCCCATCTTCTGCTTCATAAAGCGAGGAAGCGAAGTAGCGGGGACATCCATGGAGGTGAGGTACTCCATACGGTCACCACGGTGTATGTTCAGCACCCAGCAAGCAGGGCCAAGGCCGTGTGTAGCATAGACATCCCCACGATGCTCTTGGTTGAACTTCAGGCGCCAGTTGCCTTCGTAGTACTTCCAGAAGGGCTCAAGATTATGGATGTAAGCCCCCTTGGCACTGAGTACTTCGCCGAAGAGCCCCTGCTGTGCCATGTTGAGCGTAGTGAGCTCGAAGAAGTCATACACGCAGTTCTCGAGCATCATGCAGTGACGCTGTGTACGCTCTGCAGTATTGACTACATCCCAGGCTTCTTGGAGACTGGTGACAGCTGGCACTTCGCAGGCGACGTGCTTTCCCTTCTGCATAGCATAGATCATCATCGGAGCGTGACGAGCCCAGTCGGTAGCGATGTAGACGAGGTCGATGTCGGGGCGGTCGCAGAGCTCCTTCCACGCCTCTTCGCTCCCCGTGTAAGTCGTTGCCTCGGGGAGTCCAGCCTTCTTGAGGATGGCTTGGCTCTTCTCTACGCGCTCTGGATGTAGGTCGCAGATAGCCTTGATCTCTACACCTTCGAGGTGGGTAAAGCGTTCGACGGCACCTGGACCACGCATACCCAGTCCGATGAAGCCCACACGTACGACGGGCATTGGTGCAAGACGCAGTCCGAGGACATCCTTCTGACCAGCAGGACGCTTGGGAATAGCGGTCTCGATGAGATAACTCTTCTTGGGCTGCTTGCCCTTCGTCTTCCCTTGGGCATTGATTGTTCCCAGTGAGAAGAGCGTAGCCAGAAGCAGGGTGGCTACTCGCTTGATTGCTTTCATTATTGTAGTATTGAGTAAATAGACTATTTGCCGAACTCCGAGGTGAAGTGGAAGCGGATCTTGGGGAAGTCTTGCTGCGCCATCGTCAGCACGTAGCCCGAATCCGCGAGGTAGACATCACGACCAACGAGGTCCTTGGCCATGAATTGTGCCTTGCGCTTCTTGAAGTTCTCCAGCTCTTCGGGATCGTCACTTTCGATCCAGCAAGCCTTGTAGAGGCTGATGGGTTCCCAGCGACAAGCTGCTCCATATTCGTGGAGTAAGCGGTATTGGATGACCTCGAACTGGAGCTGTCCGACTGTACCGATGATCTTCTGGCCGTTGAACTGATTGACGAAGAGCTGTGCCACACCTTCGCCCATCAGCTGGTCAATCCCCTTAGCAAGCTGCTTGGTCTTCATAGGATCTTGGTTCTCGATGTACTTGAAGAGCTCGGGGGAGAAGCTCGGGAGTCCCTTGAAGTGAAGCTCCTCGCCAGCGGTGATCGTATCCCCGATACGGAAGTTCCCGGTGTCGGGTAGCCCGATGATGTCGCCAGCGAATGCCTCTTCTACCGTCTCCTTGCGCTGTGCCATGAAGGCCGTAGGGCTACTGAACTTCAAGCTCTTCCCCAAGCGTACGTGCTTGTAGCTGGCATTACGCTCGAAGCGTCCGGAGCAGATCTTGATGAAGGCGATACAGCTACGGTGGTTGGGATCCATATTGGCGTGTATCTTGAAGACGAAGCCTGTGAAGGCTGGTTCGTACGGAGATACTTCACGCTCTTCCGCTTGGATGGAGCGGGGGGAAGGAGCTATTTCGACGAAGCAATTTAGAAGCTCTTGTACCCCGAAATTATTGAGTGCCGAGCCGAAGAAGACGGGGGCAATATCGCCTGCAAGGTATTCTTCTCGATCGAAGGCGGGGTAGACGCCATCGACGAGCTCAAGATCCATGCGGAGCTTCTCTGCCTGCTCGGGCGTGATGTGCTGCTCCAGTTCGGACGAGTGCAGGTCGGTGATAGTGACGCTCTCAGTGATACGCTGCTTGTCGGGCGTAAAGAGGTTGAGAGCACCTTCGTGGATGTTGTAGACACCACGGAAGCGCTGTCCCATATCGATAGGCCAAGAAAGGGGACGTACACGTATCTGCAGTTCCTTCTCGATCTCGTCGAGGAGATCGAAGGGATCCTGCCCCTCGCGGTCCATCTTGTTGATGAAGACCATGACGGGAGTCTTGCGCATACGGCACACTTCCATCAGACGGCGTGTCTGAGTCTCTACGCCCTTTGCTCCATCGATGACGATGATGACGCTGTCGACAGCGGTGAGGGTACGGAAGGTGTCTTCGGCGAAGTCTTGGTGACCAGGAGTGTCGAGGATGTTGATCTTGTAGCCAGCATACTCGAAGCCCATGACGGAGGTAGCTACGGAAATACCGCGCTGCTTCTCGATCTCCATCCAGTCACTGGTAGCAGTCTTCTTGATCTTGTTACTCTTGACAGCACCAGCTACGTGGATAGCACCCCCGAAGAGGAGGAGCTTCTCGGTGAGGGTGGTCTTACCAGCATCAGGGTGGCTGATGATAGCGAACGTGCGTCGCTGGTCGATCTCGTTTTTATATTCGTTCATATAGGGAGGCTAAGTGTGTGAAGTGTCTGACTCGATGCCGTCTTGCTCCATCTTATATCGGTGGGCAAGCATGGCGAGGAAGGCACTTATTTGCTTCATCGACTTCTTTGTCTCCTCGCTGATCTCCTTGTGCTGGAGGCTGAGGGTGATGTAGCCGTAGACGGCGTTGAAGCAAGTCTCTAAGTCGCTTTCCGTAGCACCGTTGTTCTTACTACGGAGCTGGATGAGGGCAGGTAGTATCTGCAGATGTAGCCCCGAATAGACCATATCGTTGGGGTTACTGATGAGTCGTCGGTGTAGCTCCTCGAGTTGCATCAGGACAATGCGGTTGATGTCGAGGTGTCCCGACTCTACCTTGCCTTCGGTACGCATCATATCGACGAGCTCCAGATACCAAGTGCGTATTTCTGCGCGCTTGGCATCATCCACTCCATCATAGCGAGGGAGTAAGTGCTGGTCAATCCCTTCGGCTGATACTCCTGTGGCACGGATCAAGTCCTCTATTTGCCACATATAGAGCAGGTACTCGGCGATATTCTCTTTGCGCTTCTTCTGTGCGATGATCATAGATAGGCGGAGTCGTTACTTCGTCTTCTTGAGGAGCGAAGAGGCAAGGGCTTCGTCTGCATCGTGCGTCCCAGGCTGGAGACCCAAGACGCGACAGACAAGCGGATAGAGCGTGATGTTGGGGATGGGATTGGTGATCTTTCGGCCACTCTGGAAGTCTGGTCCGACAGCCTTGAATATGGCATACATTTCGGGGTTCTTATTGTCGAAGCCGTGCCCAGCATGGAGGAAGTCCTTGGGAATACCTTGAGGGCGGAAGAAGATCTGCGTACCGAGATCGGCGATGAGCACTAAGTCGCCGATGCGAGGACTGCTGCCGAAGTGCAGTCGCTCAGGGACTTCGTTCTTGTGATAGACCGATATATGTGGGACCTTCTTTAAGATCTTGTAAGCTGTTTCCGTATAGTCCTTCTTGGGATAGAGGTGGGTAAAGGGACCTGTAGCTACGTGCTCGAAGCTATCAATGGGCAGGTAGTCGGCGAGGTTGACGCTACGACTACGGTCGAAAGACTGCATCCCATGGTCAGCTACGAGGATGAAGTCTACTTGCTTATGAATGGGGAGCTTGGCGAGTCCATTACGGAAGTAGCCGATGATGGAGTCCATCTTCTCGACCATGCGTAGGGTCTTGGGGGATTCAGGTCCTTCGTGGTGTCCCGTGTGATCGGGCTCTTCGATGTACCACATGACCAGATGGGGACGTTCCTCGGCAGGGAGATTGAGCCAGCTCAGCACTGAGTCGGCACGGTCGGTGTAGGGTACCTTGTCGTTGAACTTTTTCCAGCGGTCGGGGTGCTGCCCTCCGATGGCGGTTTCACTGCCCACCCAGAAGAAGCTGGCGGACTTCATACCGTGGCGGCGAGCTACGTTCCATAGAGGTTCCCCCTTATAGAAGGAGGGATCTTCTACTGCTTTGCGGTCTCCGAGACGATAATGTGCCCCACGTTCATCCCAAAACTCATTCCCTACGAGGCCGTGATTATTAGGGTATAGCCCCGTGGCCATCGAGTAGTGATTGGGGAAGGTGAGGGTAGGATAGGAGGGACGGAAGCACCCTGCTAAGCCTTCCTTATCCATTGCGTCTAAGTTGGGCGTCGTGCAACGACCTTGATAATCTGCGCGGAAGCCATCCAGAGAGAGGATGACCACGTAGCGGTCTTGGCGTGGAGTAGGATGATCGACTGACGCTGTATGAAGTCTGCTTGTCCCGCAGCCCGTGATGGCAGCTGCGGTGAGTACCGAGGTGCAGAGAAGTGCACAGAGGCTTGATTTCATTGGAATGTAGGCAATCTGCTTGAGTAAATATGAACAGTACTCCCTACCGATCAAAGCGATGGGCACGGAGTCTTATGGTCTTCTTTCCCACAAAGTTAATGAAAAGCCCTAAGCTCCCAATGAATAAGGAGGGCATCAACAGAGCAGATGGATGCTTGGCTTCATCAGCAGTGAGTCCCAAGGGACGGAGCTTTTGAGCAGGATAATAGAGGCTTATTTGCTACAGTATAGAGAGATGCCACTCTATTTGTAACACCTGCGGATGGGCACTTGGGGGGTATGTGCTTTGTGTACTTGTGCCTTGATTTTTTAGAGGTGACCAAGCGTGTTATAGGCCAACGCTGCTTGCACATTCGCAGTAAAGTGACTATAACTACTACTGGTCAGCACTCTGAGCACTATTGGTGCATAGTAGGAAGCAGTAGTGCTTCGTGCGCCGACCAGTACTCCTCCGCCCACTGATCACTACTGGTCGATAGCACATAGATGCAGTGTACTGAGGGAGACCATTGCATGGTCTCCCAAAAGACAAGCTATGCTTGTCCTTTTGCTTGACTTTGCAGCATGCGGTGATCGCAAGGCGTTAAACGGAGAGTGAAGGGAGTACCCGTGTGTAAATGACCCATCCCAAATGCCACAAACAACGAAGCGAGTGCCGTATGATGCAATAGTCTCTGAGGAGGCATTGGGGGCGCATTTACCCACCTAACCCTGGCTCAAGTGGGGAAGATTCACCCTCTTGCTGTACAGTGAATTGATAGAGTAAATGCCTGGATAGTCTTATTCAATAAGTGCGCCCTATTGCAGATTTAATTGATTGATATGTCGTTGTTTATATTCTTTGTTATTGGGAAGGTAACTTTGAAATAAGCTACCCAAAACTCCGTCCAACCTTTGGTATAAGTACAGATTTCTATGAAATCAAGGGGTAAATAAGGAAGAAAAAGCGTTCGTTCGCTGGGGGGAAGCGGTGAGATTTGGCGGTAATGCATATCTTTGCATAGTCAATGTTGCAATATAAGGTGCTAATATAGATTATTTTCCCTTATTGGGTTGGAGGAATTGATGATCCGTGCGTAGCGTATGTGCTCCCATGGTGTGTGCCTTCAGCTTGATGCGGAGGAGGTCGCTATGAGCCCAGAAAGATAGAAACAAATAAGTATCTAAATAATACAGTTATGGCTAAACTCAAGAAAGAAGATTTGCTGGAGATGTACCGCAAGATGGAGGACATCCGCAACTTCGATAACAAGGTCAACCAGCTGGTGCGCCGTGGGGAAGTCCCCGGTATGACCCACTTCTCCGTGGGCGAAGAAGCCGCTAATGTCGGTGCTATCGCTGGCTTGGAAAAGGGCGACCTGATTACCTCTAATCACCGTGGACACGGTCAAAGCATCGCCATGGGTATCGACCTGAATGGTATGATGGCCGAAATCATGGGTAAGGCAAATGGTGTCTGTAAGGGTAAGGGAGGCTCGATGCACATCGCTGATGTCGACGCTGGTAACTTAGGTGCCAATGGGATCGTCGGTGGTGGTATGGGTATCGCTATCGGTGCTGCTCTGACGCAGAAGATGAAGAACACGGGCAAGATCGTGGTCTGCTGCTTCGGTGATGGTGCTACCAACGAAGGCTCTTTCCACGAGACGCTGAATATGGCTGCTATCTGGAATCTTCCAGTGATCTTCTATTGTATCAATAATGGCTATGGTATCTCCACTCCGATCAGCTCGGTGATGCGTACCAAGCACGTCTACGAGCGTGCTTCGGCTTATGGCGTACCTGGTGTCTTCATTGAAGATGGTAACGACCTGCTCTCCGTGCGTGAAACGATGGATAAGGTCATCAAGGATGTGCGCTCGGGTAAGGGCCCTGTCCTTGTCGAAGCGATTTCTTACCGCTGGTTCGGTCACTCGACATCCGACCCAGGTAAGTACCGCACTAAGGAAGAAGTCGATGAGTGGAAGAAGAAGGATCCTATCTTGCGCTTCCGCAATCATCTTATCGAGAAGAAGCTGGCCACGGTGGAAGAGCTGGATGCTCTGGAAGCTGCCAGCCACGCTGCCATCGATGAAGCTGTCGAGTATGGGCGTAAGGGTCCTGAACCTGCACCTGAGTCGGCCTTCGAGGATATCTTCACCGAATAAGCTCGCTCTTCACTAATCCTACGTAAGAATAAAGAATAGACTATTATGATAGAAGGACAAGAAACAAAGGTGATGTCCGTGCGTGATGCCATCATCGAAGCGATGAGCGAAGAGATGCGCCGTGATGAGAATGTCTTCCTTATAGGTGAAGATGTCGGTGTCTACGGTGGTGACTTCGGTACCTCGGTCGGTATGCTGGAGGAGTTCGGTAGCGAGCGTGTACGTGATACCCCCATCTCTGAGAACGCTATCTCGGGTTGTGCTGTCGGTGCAGCCCTGACGGGGATGCGCCCCATCGTCGATGTGACCTTCATGGACTTCATCGTCTATATGATGGACAACATCGTGAACCAAGCTGCGAAGACGCGCTATATGTATGGTGGTAAGGGGTCTGTGCCTGTCGTCTTCCGCTGTGCTGCTGGTTCGGGTCTGGGCTCAGCTGCTCAGCACTCTCAGAGTCTCGAGTCGTGGTTCTGCCACATCCCTGGCCTCAAGGTCGTAGCTCCTGGTACGCCTGCTGATGTCAAGGGGCTGCTGAAGGCTGCTATCCGTGATAATAATCCTGTGATTTTCCTCGAGTATAAGGCTCAGTACAATATGAAGGGTGAAGTGCCTACCTCACCTGACTTTGTCTTGCCTATTGGGAAGGCTGACATCAAGCGTGTCGGTAAGGATGTGACCGTGGTGACCTATGGTCGTATGCTTGAGCGTGTGCTCAAGGCTGCGGACAAGGCTGCTGAGAAGGGCATCGAAGTAGAAGTGGTGGATCTGATGACCTTGGCTCCACTCGACCGCGAGACTATCATTGAGTCCGTTCGCAAGACGGGACGTGTACTGTTGGTCAACGATGCTCATAAGACGGGTGGCTTCCTCGGAGAAATCGCTGCTTCGATCGCCGAAAGTGGTGCTTTCGACTACCTTGATAATCGCATACTACGCTTAGCTGCAGAGGACATTCCTACTCCTTACAACCACTCTTTGGAGGTAGGTATGCTCCCCGACGTAGACCATATCGTGACCTATATTGAGCGTCTCTACGACAAGCGTTAATAGTCACAAGCGAAGAAATTATATACGTATAGCCCTCTACCTCTATAGCTGGTGAGGGCTATACGTCATAAGCATAATCTGAATATGGGAAATGATAAACTAAGAGCCACACCAGCTGCGCGCTCATTGGCTCACCGTATGGGAGTCGATCTGAATGCGATCGCTGGCTCGGGCTACAAGGGGCGTATCCACGCTGAAGACGTAGCTGAATTTAGCTACGAGCAAGCAGGTGGTATCACCCCTCTGGCGAAGAAGATCGCTGATTCCTTCGGCCTCGACACCTCCTCTATTAAGGGAACAGGCTTCCGTGGAAAGATCACTCGTGCTGACGTGGCTGCTGCGCTGGGCGATCGCTACTACCCCAATCTGGAGGCTATCGTCGATCCATTCAAGACCGAGAAGGCTCCCGCAGCTCCTGCTGCCGCACCAGCTGCTTCTAAGCCAGCCGCTGCACCTGCTGCTGCGACTGCAGCTCCTGGTGAAGTAGAGCTTGTGCCGATGAATATGATGCGTCGTGTCATCGCTAAGCGTATGGCAGATAGCTACTTCTCCGCACCTACGTTCGTCCTCAACTATGAGGTCGATATGTACGAAGCAACGAAGCTCCGCAAGCAGCTCCTTGAGCCAATCAAGGAGAAGACGGGCAAGAAGCTCACCGTCACCGATATTATCTCCATTGCGGTAGTACGCACGCTGATGAATCACCCTTACATCAACGCTTCCCTCTCTGCTGATGGCTCACAGATCGAGCTACACAACTACGTGAACCTCGCTATGGCAGTCGGTATGGATGAAGGCCTTCTGGTACCAGTAGTTCACGGTGCTGAGAAGCTCGGTCTTGTAGATCTGATGCTTCGCCTCAAGGATATCACTGAGCGCGCTGTAGGCAAGAAACTTACTCCTCAGGATCAAGAAGGTAGCACCTTCACCATCTCCAACCTTGGTATGTATGGTGTTGAATCCTTCACCTCGATCATCAACCAGCCTAACTCCGCTATCCTCTCCATCGCAGGGACGAAGGAAATGCCTGTCGTACGCAACGGCGAGGTCGTCATTCGCCCCATTATGAAGATGAGCTTGACCAGCGACCACCGTGTCATCAACGGCCTTGGTGCTGCGAAGTTCATGCAGGAGCTTAAGGCTACTCTGGAGTCTCCACTCCCTCTCCTCGTTTAAATCAACCACCCGAACCACAAAAGAAGATCCTAAATAGATATGGCAACAGAGATCATCATGCCCAAGACGGGCTTAGACATGACCGAAGGTGAGATCGTCAGCTGGCGTAAGAACGAGGGAGACCCCGTACAAGCTGGTGAAGTCCTCCTCGAAATAATGACCGACAAGACGAGCATGGAGCTCGAAGCTGAAGCTTCTGGTGTCCTGCTCAAGATCACCCACCAGGCTGGTGAAACGGTGCCCATCGCCGAAGTCATCGGTTATATCGGTGAAGCTGGTGAAAGCCTTGATACTGTCCGCACAAAGGATGAAGTCGTTCCCGAAAAGCAAGAAGGTCCTAAGCACGAAGGTGCTCCCCTGCCTCTTGTTCACCTCGAAGGTTCGTACCACCTCTGCGTCATCGGTGGCGGTCCTGCTGGGTACGTCGCTGCTATCCGTGCAGCTCAGCTCGGTGCAAAGGTCGCTATCGTAGAAAAATCTGAGTTCGGTGGTACTTGCCTCAACAAGGGCTGTATCCCCACTAAGACCTTCCTGCGCAATGCCGAAATTCTCGATGGTGTAGCTCAGGCTGCTGCTCGTGGTATCAACTTCGCAGATGCCAGCTTCACGGTCGATATGAAGAAGCTCGTTTCGTACAAGAACAATGTCGTCAAGAAGCTCACGGGCGGTGTCTACTCCTTGCTCAAGAGCAATGGTGTCGAAGTCTTCCGCGGTGTCGGTAAGATCAATCGTGACAAGGACGTGGTCGTCGATGGTAAGGATATCATCAAGGCCGATAAGATCATCCTCGCTGGTGGTTCTAAGGTAGGTCGTCTTCCCATCCCTGGTCTGGAGCACCCTGCTGTACTGACCAGTGATGACATCCTCAGCCTCGAAGAGCGTCCCGAAAGCCTCGTCGTCATCGGCGGTGGTGTCATCGGTGTCGAAATGGCTGAAGCTCTGGTATCGCTTGGTACGAAGGTTACGATCATCGAGATGGCTGACTACATCATCCCTGCCCTCGATAAGGAAGTCTCTAAGGCCCTTCGTAGCGAACTTGAAAAGCGTGGTGTCAAGATCCTCACTGGTGCTGCTATCGAGAAGATCGAAGATCGCTCTGGCAAGCTCGCTGCTATCCTCAAGGATGGTACGGCTATCGAGGCTGAGAAGGCTCTGCTCTCCATCGGTCGTGTACCTGACTTGGAAGGTATCGGCGAAATCGAACTGGAAATCGAACGTGGTCGTATCAAGGTCGACCAGTTTATGGAAACCAGCGTCAAGGGCATCTACGCTCCTGGTGACGTCAATGGTCTGAAGATGCTTGCTCACACGGCCTTCCGTATGGGTGAAGTCGCTGCTGAAAACGCACTCCACGGCAATGAACGTGAGCTGAAGATGCTCTCTGCTCCATCCGTTGTCTACACGCGTCCCGAAGTAGCGATGGTTGGTCTGACCGAAGATCAGGCTCGCGAAAAGTACGGCGACATCCGTGTCGGTAAGTTCGGCTTCGCTGCAAACGGTCGTGCGCTCGCTTCTGGTGAGACCGAAGGCTTCGTCAAGGTCATCCTCGACAACAAGTACGGTGAGATCCTTGGTATCCACATCATCGGTGCTATGGCTGCTGAAATGATTAGCCAGGCTTCGCTGATCATGGAGATGGAAGCTACCGCTGAAGAAGTTATCGCTACGATCTACGGGCACCCCACCTATTCGGAAGCTCTCTACGAAGCTATTGGTGATGCCCTCGGCCTTGCTATCCACCTTCCTGCTAAGAAGAAGTAATTGTTTGTAGAGCTTCATAGCTCTGCCTCTCTAATAAGAAAAGCCTCCCCCACCACTTCTCTCGAAGGGTGGGGGAGGCTTCTTTATTGTTCTACGGTGGGAGCTACCTGATAAGTGTCGTAGAGAGGAGCTCGTGCGATTGTTGGAGTCGCCTTATAGTGTCTGAGCTAACTTATCGTGGAGACCTTGGATTATTTGGTAGATCTTCTCAGCTGCTCCATCTACAAACGGAGGAATCTCTGCGAAGGATCGATAGGCAGCTTCATCTTCCCAGAGTAAGCGGACACGTTCGTATAGTTCTTGTTCCTTACCCTTTTCGTAGCGCAGGATAGCTTCTGGGTTGAGTATGCCTGGCTCGAGATACTCTCCCCAGTAAATAGGAATACACCCTGCACTAATACTATCAAAGACCTTCTCTGTGATGTACCCTTTTCCTAAGGAGTTCTCGGGGCAGAGATTGAATCGGTACTGACGCAGATACTCTTCTTTGCGATCCCCATACACAGTCTTCAGCTCATCCGTATTGTTGCGAAATCGTCCAGCGCAGTCGATCTGTCCAATTGATGCGAGCAAGTCCAGTAATATACCTCTTACACCTCCACGATCGTGGCTGGATATCTGTGAAGCAAACCTTGTGCGCCCTGGGGATAAGCGTATAGACGGATCGTTGAGCTGGTTAATCTTCGCTTGGATCTCGTCCAGTGTCCACTCAGGATGAATGAAATCATTGTGAGTGATCCATAGAGGAAAACGATAGTAGGTAGGCTCAGCTCGAAACTCAAATCCTAACGCCAAATCAACCTCATTGAGACGATGATCTTTATATATAGGGTCGAATTTGAATACCATCGAGGATTGGAGGTTCTCACCACTGAAGAAGATCTTTTTCCCTTTATAAAAGCGAAGAAAAAGCTGAGGATGCTGGAAGCAAGAGAAGAGATTGATGCGCTGGTGCGTGGGAAAATAATGGTCGATAAAACGCACCAACCAGAATTGATCAGCCTTATCATCCCACCAGTTGTACCCTTGGCATAAAGGGGCTTCTGGCTGGTGGGTTGCACGGATCAAGAACGGAGCTTGTCGTAAACTCCTGAGTCGATGACGTAGTAGGCGCATCATAGGTAGGTGTCGTGAGCGTGATGATTTCACATGAGGCGTTTATTCTCTCTCCTTGATCATGCCATGGCGGTAGGCATAGAGGAGCTTCTTGAGTTCTTCAATCTGATCCTCAAGGATGAGACCTTGGTCGGTATCTCGGACGAGGATGCGATCGGTGGCGTAGGCTTTGACGACAGAGGTGCTGGAGATATCTTCCATATGCTCAATGGCCTCACGTGTGGAGCTGAAGGGCTCGTGCTTGACCAGGTGAAGCCCCTGTGAATTGAAGATGAGCGTGTAGCCAGCGATACCAGTACTTGACTGGTAAGCACGACTGAAGCCTCCATCGATCAGCATGATCTTACCTCCAGCTTGCACGGGATGTTCGCCCTTCACCTCACGAACGGGGACGTGTCCATTGATGATGTGCGACTCGCTGCTCTTGAGACCAAACTCTTCGAGGATCATCTCGCAGACCTTCTCCTCGGTACGATATACGTAGTAGTACCCCTTCTCTTCGTGATGGGTGGCCTTATCGGCGATGAAGTAGCGTTCGAAAGTAGTCATCGCCGACTTGTCAAAGAGGGGAGAGTCGGGTCCACACCACAGATACCACATATAGTCGATGGCATCCTGATGCTCGGGATGCTCGGAGGAGGACCAGTGTGATTCGCGCACAAGCTCATCAATGCGGTCGAGTAGGGCACGACCTGAGTAGGCCTTCCCTTGGATTATGACCTTGCGGAAGGTCTTGTCTTCATTGAGCGGTACTGATGCATGGAAGAGTAGGTTGCGGTTGCAACACAGATACATACTCCCCTTCTTGAAGAGGAAATTGATGTGACGCAGGAGCTTCTCGCTATGGCGGAAGGAGTGTAAGAGCTTGGCTACGACATCAGCTTCTCCTTCGGTGAGGGTATAGGGATCGTTAGGATCTATCGTCGGGAAGAAGGTATCCTTGAGCGGATAGGTATTGCCATCGGGAAGGGTGATGCTACCGTCCGTCTGGTTGATACGATGGAGTAGGTTGCGTTCTTCCATCTTATACTCTGGGTGCCGTGCGATGATTTGCTGCTCGAGCTTGAACTGTATGATGGCGATCGCTTTGTGCATCTGTCCCATGAGTAGGATGCTCTTCTCGTCATAGGTCTCATCGGCATCCCCGAGCTTAGGTATGAAGGGCGTACAAGGATCTTTGCCATAGACTTCCATCGCCAGGCGTGCCAGGGGAAGCATATTGATCCCGTAGCCATTCTCCAAGGTGGAGAGGTTGGCGTAGCGCAGGGCTATACGGATAGCATTAGCCATACTCGCCGTGTTACCTACGGCTGCTCCCATCCAGAGCATGTCGTGGTTCCCCCATTGGATATCGACATTGTGGTAGGTCAAGAGCTTGTCCATGATGAACTGCGCTCCTGGGCCTCGGTCGAAGACATCTCCGACGATGTGTAGGCGGTCAATCGCCAGACGCTGGATAGTCTCGCTGATAGCGATGATGAAGTCATCAGCCTGTCCTGTGTCGATGATGGTGTCTAAGATAGCACCGACGTAGGCGGACTTCTTCGGATTCATACTATCCTCGTGGGTTAGTTCCTGGGTGATGTAGCTATACTGCGAAGGTAGAGCCTTGCGTACCTTGGAGCGTGTGTATTTCTCGCTGACGCACTGCAGTACCTTAATCAGCTGGTTAAGGGTGACCTTGTACCAATCCTTACTAAGAAGGTCTTGCTGACCGAGTCGCTCCAAGCTCTCTTTGGGATAGTAAATGAGGGTGCATAGCTGGCGAAGCTCCTGTTCGCGTATCTGTCCGAGGAAGAGGTTCTCTACCTTGACTCGGATAGTTCCCGAAGCATTCTTCAGTACGTGGATGAAGGCTTCGTATTCGCCGTGGATGTCTGCGAGGAAGTGCTCCGTACCCTTAGGTAGGTTGAGGATGGCTCTGAGGTTAATGATTTCTGAGGCAGCTGAGGCCGCAGTAGGGTATTGCTTGGAGAGAAGGCCCAAGTATTTGAGCTCACGTTCGGTGATATTCATAGCGGTGATAAGTGTTGATAGTGATCGGTCCATTTATAGTCGAGTGGATAGCTCTGCGTGCTTGACGCCAGAGGCACTCCGTATTTTTTTGATGAGTATGCTTAGGGCTTCACGGCGCTCGACGTAGAGCACGAAGGAGCCGTGGAAGAGCCCATCTTTGGATTGGATGGAGTAGCTACGGAGTTTGACCCCAGCTTCCTTGCGGATCAGTGAGGTGATGTTCGTAGCGATGGATAGTTCGTCCCGCCCCACCACTTCGATGGAGGCGATTTGTGCGCTCCCAGTCTCCCCGTTCCACTTGGCGCAGATAATCTTGTGTGGGGAGTTGGCGAACATGTCGGGGGCGTTTGGGCAGTTCATGCGATGTACCTTAATGCCTCGTGTCGTGACCAGCCCGAAGACCTCATCTCCGTAGAGGGGACGACAGCACTGAGCTAAGCTGTAGGCAACGCCTGTGAGTCCTCGATCTAAGATCAAGACCTCGGATGTGCTGAGGGGATTATCCTTATCCTCCGGCTCTTGATAGGTGAAGTCCTCAGCAGAGCGAGCAGAGCCAAAGGTCGGCTGAGCTTCTATGAGGGAAGCTGCTGATAGCTCCTGCTCGTAGAGGTTGAGGAAGTCTTGTATGTCGATCTTACTATGTGTCAGGTCACGATAGAAGTCGGAGAGCGTCTTGTATCCCTTGCGCTGAGTGATGCGTATGAAGGCTGCTTCGTCAAATGGTAGCTTACGGTTCTTGATGCGTCGCTGCATCATCTCTTTGGCCACACCGATACCAGCTTCTTCCTCTGCACGGAGTAGCTGCCGGATCTTCGCCTTGGCTTTGGGACTAACTACGATGGATAGCCAGCCGGCTTTGGGCGTTTGTTGGGGAGAGGTGATGATCTCCACGTTGTCTCCATTCTTGAGTTGGTGACGGAGGGAGACGTTTTTGCCGTTGACCTTGCCTGAGATAGCTCTTGCACCGATACGACTGTGTATGGTGAAGGCAAAGTCCAGTAGGGTAGCCCCCTGAGGTAGCTTGATGATCTCGCCCTTAGGCGTGAAGACATAGACCTCCTGAGCCTTCAGAGTCAGAAGAGATGACTCCAGTGTTTGACGCTTCTCCTCTTCGTCCATGGCTTCATCACGGACGGACTCTAATGCCTCACGTACTGAGGCGAGGAACTCATCCAAGCCACCCTCACTGCGAATACCTTTATATCTCCAGTGTGCTGCGACACCTTGCTCTGCGATGGCATCCATACGCTTGGAGCGTATCTGTACCTCTACCCAGCGGTTCTCTGGTCCCAAGACCGTTGTATGCAGGCTCTCATAGCCATTGCTCTTCGGTATCGAGATCCAGTCCTTGAGTCGCTCGGGGTTAGGGCGATACATATCAGCTACGATGGAGTAAATCTGCCAGCAGACCTGACGCTCACGTTCGGGTGGCACATCCACGATGATGCGGATAGCAAAGACATCGTATATATCCTCAAAGGGGAGCTTCTTGAGCTTGTTGCTGATGGAGCTGACACTCTTGACGCGTCCCTTCATCTCAAAGGGAATATCCTGTAATTCTCGTGCTAAGTTCTCACGTACGACCCGAATGAACTCAGCTATATAAGCGTCACGCACATCTTTGGTCTCACGGAGCTTGCGGATGATGAATCCGTAGATCTTCGGCTGAAGGTACATCAGACAGAGGTCCTCCATCTCCCCTTTGATCTTATAGAGCCCCAGTCTATGTGCTATGGGGGCATAGAGGAAAGAGACTTCTGAGGCTAACTCACTGCGGTCTTCAGCTCGGCGAATCATCGAAGCATGACGCAGTAGGTAGAGGCGATAGGCGATGATGATGAGTACGACACGCATATCCTCAGCCATCGAGATGAGGAGGTTGTGGAAGTTCTCTGAGCTGATAGCTTCCTTACGCATATAGAGCTCAGAGGTGCGACCTAATAGCTGGAGCAGGCGAAGCACCTCGTCTCCACAGGTGACTCTCACTTCGTCTGGCAAGATGCGTCCAGCGGAGAAGGGCGTGTAGAGCAGTACGGCAAGGATGGAGTGTACGTTGAGCCCGAGTTCGCGATGGATGAGACAAGCTACCTCCAGCTGTACGATGAAGTTCGGAATCGCGTGTATTTCCTGCTCAGAGGAGGCAAAGATACCCTCTTCGAGCGCCTGAGTAAGCCACGTGCGCACCTGTAGAAGATGTCCTCGCTCCATCCGTGGATAGAGAAGGCTAAGTAGGTGGCGAGTAGCTCTGTATATCTGTTGTTCTTGAGCTGGAGTGAACATATAGACTGTACTACGACGAGGTGTGAAGTGTAAGCTATGCTTCCTGAAAGATACGAAAAACACTTAGACAATGAGAGCTACCCTGCTATAGCAGGATAGCCCCCATCAATGATCGGTCTGATGCCTAATCAGTGCACTACATACGCTCGGGCATCTCAATTCCCAAGAGGGCAAAGCCAGAGGCAATCGTGCGAGCAACGACTTCGGAGAGCGCAAGACGGAAGGCACGAAGCTCTTCATTCTCTTCCTTGAGTATGGAGAAGTCGTGGTAGAACTGGTTGTACTCCTTCACCAGGTCATATACATAGTTGGCGATGACTGCAGGGCTGTAGGTGCGAGCTGCTTCGGTGACTGCTTCTGCATATTCGGCGATCTTAGCGATGAGCTCCTGCTCCTTAGTGGAGATGGTGAGCCCAGCAAAGGATGACGGAAGAGTAATACCTGCGTCCTCTGACTTGCGAATCAAGCTACGAATACGAGCATAGGTGTACTGGATGAAGGAGCCCGTGTTCCCATTGAAGTCAATACTTTCCTTGGGGTTGAAGGTCATATTCTTTCGGGGGTCAACCTTGAGGATGAAGTACTTCAGAGAGCCGAGCCCGACACGACGTGCCACCTCGTTTGCCTCTTCTGCGGTCATATCCTTGGCTTTTCCTTGCTCTTCGGCGATAGCGCGTGCCGTAGCCGTCATCTCGTCCATCAAGTCATCGGCATCGACGACCGTGCCTTCACGGCTCTTCATCTTGCCATCAGGAAGCTCGACCATCCCATAGCTAAAGTGTACCAATCCCTTGCCGAAGGCATAGCCTAATTGGTCAAGAAGGAGAGAGAGTACCTTGAAGTGATATTCTTGCTCATTACCTACGACATAGACCATCTTGTCGATGGGATGCTTGTCGAAGCGCATCTTCGCAGTACCAATGTCCTGAGTGATATAGACCGAGGTGCCGTCAGAGCGGAGGAGGATCTTGCGATCAAGCCCTTCGTCCGTGAAGTCTGCCCATACAGAGCCATCGGGATCCTGGACGAACTTACCTTCTTTCAAGCCACGTAGTACCTCTCCCTTACCGAGGAGGTAGGTCTCTGACTCATAGTAAATCTCATCAAAGCTTACACCCATACGCTTGTAGGTCTCGTCGAAGCCGGCATAGACCCACGAGTTCATCATACTCCAAAGGGTACGGATCTCTTCTTCTCCATCCTCCCAACGACGGAGCATAGCACGAGCTTCAGCCATCAGAGGTGAGGCTGCTTCGGCTTCTTCCTTCGTCTTTCCCTCGGCCATGAGGGCAGTGAGCTCAGCCTTGTAGTGCTTGTCGAAGAGGACGTAGAAGTCACCGATGAGGTGGTCGCCCTTCTTACCCGTACTCTCAGGCGTAGCACCATTCCCCCAGCGTTGCCAAGCAAGCATCGACTTACAGATATGGATACCACGGTCGTTGACGATATTAGTCTTGAAGACTCGATTGCCTGAAGCCTCGAGGATACGAGCGATACTATAGCCCAGTAGATTATTACGTACGTGTCCCAGATGCAGAGGCTTGTTGGTATTCGGAGATGAATACTCGACCATGACAAAGGGAGCATTGGCAGAGGCTTGCTTATGTCCAAAGGTCTTGTCGCTACGGATAGCGTTGAAGTCCTCGATCCAAGCTGCAGGTGCGATGCTTAGATTGAGGAAGCCCTTGACGACTTGAGTGCCAGAGACCAAGGTGCAATGCTCTTGTAGATACGCTCCTATTTCTTGAGCCGTCACCTCGGGGTTCTTGTGCGAAATCTTAAGCAGGGGGAAGGTGACAAGCGTCCATTGTCCTTCGAACTCACTGCGCGTCTTTTGGAATTGAAGTTGCTGGGGAGTAGGTTGCTGCCCATATAGAGATTGCACAGCTTCAGATGTAGCTTGTAGCAGGGACTGTATGATCGACATAAGCGGTAGATATATTTGTGATAAGTGGCAGGGGGGATGATCCCTTTGTTACTGCATTATAAGACTACAAAGGTAGTATTTATTAGGTGTTTGTGGCAAAAGTGCGTAGGGCTCATCCGCTGGATGGTGTGCTCCTTCAAGCTTGGTCTGTAGCGTGTACTCTATGATGCAATAGTTTCTTCTGACGAGGGCGGATGATTCACTACTGGTCGGCACGCTGATCAGTAGTGATCGGTGGTGTCGACCTATACTGCTTTGCTTCTCGACCAATAGTGCTCCCCTCAGCGATCAGTATTGCTTGATGCGATGCTCACTTAGGGGATGAAGTCCCCAAAGAGGGGAAGAAGGATGCCCTCCTGCGAGAATAGTGGCGTTGATATAGAGTGGTCTAATCACCCCAAGCAAAGTCGTATAGAGTGAATGCCACGTTTTATCCTCCAAATACCTTTGCTGATTATCAGAGAGTTGTGCTGGATGTGGGATGGGCAAGCGGTAGTGGAACCGCTATATTCTTGCAGAAATAAAAGATTTGTTCTACCTTTGCAGTGCTTTCACAAGAGGCGGCGAGATAGCTCAGCTGGTTAGAGCGTCGGATTCATAATCCGAAGGTCGGGGGTTCAAGTCCCCCTCTCGCTACGAAAGACAGCCGATATACTTCTCTGTATATCGGCTGTTTCTTTATATCTGTACCCCAAAAAGGGATAGCACCAGTCTGGTGGCTGGTGCTATCCCTTCTGCGTGTTGAGCGGAGCGGAGTCGTGGCTTAGCTACGGCTGGCCTCAAGCGTAAATGAGGCGGTCTGCACTTCCCCAGGGAAGGGGGGATTGCACTTGCTCAAGGTCAGGACAATACGTTGCATACGAGAGAAGGTGGCGAAGAGTCGCTGACTGATGCGCCCGACGACGTGCTCCAAAAGTCGCGATGGAATGGCCATCTCCGCCTTGATGACCTCATAGACATCGGCATAGCTGATGGTCTCCTCCAGCTCATCTCGGTGTAGGCTCTCTGCTATATCTGCCCAGAAGGTGAGCTCGACGATGAAGTGATTGCCGACTCGCTGCTCCTGAGCAAAGACGCCGTGGTAGGCGTAGAAGCGCATCTCATGGAGGGTGATCTTCGTTGCTTCGATCTTCATTGGCTTATTCGTTGGAGTAAGGTGTTATGGTAGTTGTCTATAGGGGGAGTGTGGGCTCTACGTGGATGGTGACGTGGGTCATCGCACCATAACGGGAGCGTAACTCTCGCTCGATACGTAGGGTGATGTCGTGCCCTTCGGCTACGCTCATACGGCCATCTACCAAGAGGTCTACCTCTATGGCATAGAGCCCTCCGATACTGCGGGTGCGCAGACGATGGATGCCTTCGATGTGAGGCGTGGCGTAGATGATTTCTGTTATTTCTCCTTCGACAGAGGGGCTAAGACTTACTTCGGTCAGCTCGTCAAAGGCAGGGCGAAGTACGCTCCATCCCATTTTTATGATGAATAGGCTCACGATGCTTGCCGCCAGTGGCTCAAGGAACAGCCAATGATTCCCGAGGAAGATTGATCCCGAGATACCGAGGAGGACGGTGAGTAGCGTCAAGGTATCACTGCGGTGATCAAGGGCTTTGGCTTCGAGAGCGGCGCTTTTGAGGCGCAGCGCCCATCGATGAGTATAGCGATGTAGGTAGAGCTTGATGAGGAGCGAGATGGAGGTGACAAGGAGCGTCCAGCGACTGGGCTGGGAGAGTACTTCCGTTCCCCGCCATAGTCCGAGGATGGTGCCGAGGCTTTGGTAGAGTAAGAGTAGTCCCACCCCCATCATTACGACCGCCATCACCACCGAGGCCAGCGTCTCGAACTTCCCGTGTCCATAGTGGTGGTCGTGGTCTTTGGGCTTGCCGGAGATACGTATGAAGATGAGGGCGATGATGTCAGTGAGGAAGTCCGAGATAGAGTTGATGGCTTCGGCGATCATCGCACTACTATGCCCAGCGATTCCGACGAAGAGCTTCAGTAGGACTAAGAAGGCATTCGAGGCACTTCCGAGGAGCGTGACCCGAAGGATCTTCTTCGTTCGCTCGGAGTAGCTACTCTTTTTGGTGGGCATATAGCTCCTGTTGGATGAGGCACGCCAAGGCTTCCCCCTGCTTGATGCGGTCGGGGATGCCGATGCCGTCACGGATAGCTCCAGCTAAATGGAGTCCAGAGAAGCGACTCTCCAGCTCGGAGATGCGATCCAAGCGTGCTCCTGAGGAGGCTTCGTACTGAGGGATAGCCATCCGATGGCGGAAGATGTGAAAGAGATCAGGCGCTACGGTGATCCCGAGCAGGCGCTGGAGGCGCTCGCTTACAAGTGCCTCAATCTCTTCATCCGAGTAGTCGATGACTTCTGGTGCTCGCATTCCCCCGAGGAAAATCGAGAGCAGTGTACCATCCTTAGGAGCACGATCAGCGAAGCAAGCCGAGGGATGAAGGATACCTAAGAGCTGGTGGTCTTCGTGCGAAGGGACTAAGCCTCCGAAGGCATAGAAGTTCGTAAGAGTAGTTGCGCGCATTCCCCACGTGACTTGGACGATGGGGGCATAGCGAAGGGAGGTAATTGGAGCGAGGTCTGTGGCGGAGAGGAAGGGGAGCAGGTCGCTGAGGGCTGGTGCAGGTACCGTCGTGATGAGGTGGCGTGCGCAGAGCGTCTGCGTACCTTCTTGTGTCGTGAAGCGTGCTTCATATAGTCCCTCTTCGGTACGTGTGATACGGCAGTCAGGGACTCCCAGAGAGAAGTGCTTCGTGCCTATGTGTGTAGCCAGTACCTCCGTGAGACGGGAAAGACCGCCAGCGGTGGAGAAGATTTCCTTCGTTACACTCCGTGCCTCTTCGTCCTTGGGTTCGCGTGCTTTGGCGATAGCACCACGGATGAAGCTACCATATTGCTCCTCGAGAGCGTAGAGCTTAGGTAGGGCATAGCGTGTCACCAAGCGATGCGGATCGCCTGCATAGATACCTCCTATGAAGGGATCGACGGCATAGTCGAGGAAGCTCTTACCCAGACGGCGCACGACAAGCTCTGCGATGGATTCGTCCTCGCTGCATCCTCGAGCACGGAAGGGCTCGAGGAGGATGTTTAGCTTGTCTTTTAGGGTGAAGAGTGGTGTCCTTAGTCCCGCAAGAGGCGAAGCGGGTAGAGGAAGGAAGGTTTGTTGTTCTCCTTTCTTTTTCCCCATGCTCTTGAGGATGAGGCGACAATTGGCTTCAGGAGAAGCAGTGCGCATTAAGTCGGGAAAGGCGGAGAAAAGACGTGGGACAGCAGCGTGGCTGATAATGCCTGTCGTAGGGCCTGATTCGTAGACGAAGCCTCCTTCGCGGTAGCTCTCGATGACGCCTCCCACACGATCCCTTTGCTCGATGAGGTGTAGGCTGAGCCCTGCCTGCTTGAGGTGCAAGGCTGTCGTGAGCCCAGTAAGACCCGCACCGATGATGAGTGCGTCCAGTGGATGGGGGGAGAGGGTATTCATTGTACTGTATCGTGGGGCTATATCCTTGTAAATGCCAAGCAAAGATAAGGAACATAGAGAAGATACTCCTTGAATCTCTAAGGCAAAAGCGTGCGCTGAGGGAGCTCGTTTATCTCAGGTAGGGGCTTTGATGCAAGTTGCCCCTATGACTTTGAGCAAGTCATAGGGGCAACAGGGATGAGGAATGGAGTGCTTACCATCCACCAGTGGCACCACCACCACCAGACGAACCGCCTCCGAAGCTCCCTCCGCCCCAGCCTCCACCATCAGAGAACCCACCACCTCCGCCACGGCGTCCTGCTCCGCTGAGCAGGGCATCGAGGAGTAAGAGCTTGGTCAGATTGTCTTGCTCAGACTGACGGCGGTGATCGCTGTGTGAGCTATTGCCACAGTGCATACAGCGGTAGTGTAGACGCTCATAGCGACCGCCCTGGAAGAGCTCACGATTCTCCAGGGTAACTGTGCGTGCTCCACACCGTTCGCAACGCATCCACTGCTCGCTGAGGTCACGTCCGATACGCTCGGTGTAGTGGCAGTGGGTGCAGCGATAGACGCTGTAGGTACGGGAGCCGACCTCCATCTCCTTCTGTTCGGCAGACGCCAGGTACTTCCAGCCTTCGGATGCCGATAGGAGGGCCATTGTCTGCTGTCGGCACTGGGGGCAGAGGGTAGCACGTAGACGTACTGCATCCCGTATCCGACGAACATAGAGGTGGCAGAGTAGCCCCACGGGGAGACAAAGGATGTCGAGTAGGATGGGGTAGGTCTTACAGCGGGCTTCTACCTGTGGAAGTCGTGCTCGTGCCTCTTGGGGGGCATTCCGAGTGCGTAGCTCCTCTTCGCGTAAGCTGGAAAAAGCACTATAGCCTGCCGCAAGTACCGTGAGTGCGTAGAGGAAAAGGAGGATCTTGGTAGGGAATTCTTCTTTCCCTTGTGCCGTCCTGCGGTCGGAGGTGTAGCCTTCGCCTTGGATTACTTGCCCTACGGCGATCACACCATTATATATAGCGCCTTCATAATCCCCTTGACGCATCCGTGGTAGGATCTCTTGTCGCTGTATGCGACTGGCCAGTACGTCAGGCAAGATTCCTTCGAGACCATAACCTGTCTCAAAGCGTACCTTGCGCTGGTCCATCACGATGAGGAGCAAGAGCCCATCATTGAGTGTCTTCGAGCCTATACCCCATAGTCGGAAGAGGTCGGTCGAGAAGCTCTCTATATCTCGCTCTCCGATGCTGGGGAGGATGACCGCGACAAACTCAATTCCAGTTGTGCTGCGTAGCTCGTAGAGTGCCGCATCGATTCGCTTCCGTCCTTCGGGACTCACATATCCCTCTGGGTCGGAGAAGAGGCGAGTACTGTCGGTCGCAAAGACCTTCGGTACCAGCTCTGGAGTGTACGCCTTCCCTTCGCCCCACAGAGCGAGTGGAGCGAAGCAGAGGAAGGTAAGAAGGAGCAAATAGCGAAGGAGACGACGCATCCGAAGCTCTATCATAGGTCAGACGAAGGGCTTACTTGCCTGTCGAGAAGTCTACGGTAGGCGCAACTTCGCTCCCAGCTTGAGCCGTGAAGTAAGGACGTTCACGGAAGCCCGTGATCCCAGCTACGATGACGGTGGGGAACTTGTTACGCTGCGTATTGTACTCCTGAGCTGCGTTGTTGAAGTCACGGCGTGCCGTGGTGATGCGGTTTTCTGTTCCTTCGAGTTGCTTCGAAAGATCGAGGAACTGTTCATTGGCCTTCAGGTCGGGATACTTCTCTGCTACGACCAAGAGGCGAGAGAGAGCCGAAGAGAGGGCATCTTGGCTCTGCTGGAAGCGCTTCAATGTAGCCTCGTCCATATCGCTGGCGTTGATAGTCGTAGAGGTCGCCTTGCTACGTGCGGTGATGACTCCTTCGAGGGTCTCACGTTCGTGCGTGGCATAGCCCTTGACGACATTCACCAAGTTAGGGATGAGGTCGCTACGTCGCTGATACTGGTTTTCTACCTGGCTCCATTGGCTCTTGACATTCTGGTCGAGGTCCACGAGCCCGTTGTACTTGGAGATCCCCCAGAGAGCGAGGAGGACGATGACGACTACGGGGATGACCCACTTAGGGAGTTTCATTGCTTACGGATTGTTTTGAGCCATCTCTTGGGCTGGGAGTTTAGCTTGCTTAGATGGCGAGGTTAGTGAATAAATGTCTCGTGATACAGCTGTGCAAAGACTATGCCAAGGCTGGAGTGTGGGGGCGCATCGTGATAGCGTGCATGCCTCCTCTCATATTATTTTGCAGCTGTGGTTAGCTCTGTGGGTATGAAGGCTTAGCCTTGTGCCGTCTCTAAGAGAGCTTGTGCAGCTGCGCGTGTGACTTCGGTGAGCTTGCTACCGCTCTGCATACGCGCGATTTCGTCGATACGCTCTTTGGTGTCGAGGTGGCGGATGTAGCTTCGGGTGCTTTCTTCGCCGTGCTCCTTGTAGATGTAGAAGTGGTCTTCGCCCGCCGCTGCGATTTGAGGAAGGTGCGTCACAGCCAGGACCTGCATACTCTGTCCCATACGACGTAGTATCGTGGCGATGCGCTCGGCCGTCTCGCCCGATACGCCCGTGTCGATCTCGTCAAAGATGATGGTCGGGAGGCTACGGCGGTCAGCGATGAGCGCCTTGAGGGCGAGCATCAGACGTGATATTTCCCCACCAGAGGCGATGTCAGCGACAGGCTCGGGCTCGATCTCCTTGTTCGCCGAGAAGAGGAAGGTAATGTGGTCAAGCCCTAAAAGGGTGGGGGTGCTGTGGGCTTCCTGGCGGATAAGGAAGCGCACATGTGGCATTCCTAATTCGTGGAGGGTGGTGATGAGCGCGTGCTCGATGGCGCGAGCAGCTTCGGAGCGTGTCTTACTGAGAGCTGTGCCGAGGCGCAGAACTTCTGCCTCTCGAGCTTGGAGCGCCGTGGAGAGTGCCGTAAGATGTTCGTCTGAAGAGTTGATCTGCTCGAGGCGGTTAGAGAGGTCGTCACGTAGCTCGATCAGTTCGTCGCAAGTCGTCAGACTATGCTTGTGAAGTAGCCCCCGAAGGAGGTCTAAGCGCGCCTCTACCTTCGCCAGACGCTTGGGACTGAAGGTCACTTCCTCCGCTTCATCGCTCATCGTGCTGGCCAAGTCCTGGAGCTCAATACGTACGCTCTCCAGTCGCTCGCACCACTCGACAGCAGGCGAGTGGTAGCGACGGATGCTCTCGACCGCACGCAGGGCGTGGAAGAGGGCAGGCAAGGCTCCACGATCATCATCTTCGAGAGCGGAGGTGGCACCACTGAGTTCGTCACGAATCTCTTGTGCGTGCGAGAGCTGGCGCTCCTCTTCTTCGAGGGCTTCGAGTTCGCCCGACTCGACTTCAGCTTCTTCGAGCTGGTCATATTGGAACTGTAGGTAATCCTGCTCACGGCGTAGGTCTTCGGCCTCTTGGCACGCCTCTTCATAGGCACGCTGCTCGCTGCGGAAGGCACGGAAGGACGCTTGATACTCTTCGAGCAGGGACAATTCCCCACTATAGAGGTCGAGGACGGAGAGCTGGAAGCCTGCATCCCCGAGGAGGAGGTTCTTGTGCTGGGAGTGGATGTCGATAAGGTATTCACTCAGGCGCTTGAGGAGCTGAAGCGAGGCAGGGGTGTCGTTGACGAAAGCACGGCTCTTACCCTTGGCTGTGATCTCACGGCGTACGATGCATTCCTCTTCGTCGCTGTCGATATCTTCTTCCTCGAGCATAGCCCCGACGGCAGCATCTAAGTGCGTGAAGTGGGCTTCGATGATGCATCGATCGGCTCCGGGGCTAATGGTGGAGCTGTCGGCACGCTGCCCCATCAAGAGGGCAATAGCTCCGAGGATGATACTCTTACCAGCCCCCGTCTCACCCGTGATGACGGAGAAGTGGGGCGTGAACTGGATGGTCAGCTCGTTGATGAGCACAAAGTTTCGAATGCTGAGACTCTGAAGCATAACTAAGCAAGGGGGATTAGTGGAGTGTTCGCAGGCGTTCTTCCTCCGTGGGGAAGAGCTGACGAAGGTACTCGGAGAGACGACGACGCTCGGCTTCGGGAGCGGAGCGGAAGAGCTGTACGAGCTCGGAGAGCTTCGTCTGCTCCCAGTCAGTGAGGGCTATGGTGCGGGGATGGCTTCTGTGTAGCTCTGAGAGCTCCTTCACTACTTGGAGGAGGGTGCTGTGCGCTTCCTCGCGCTTAGCCTCTAAGCGGTCCAAGCCTTCACGATGATAGCGATACCAGCACTGGCGGTAGGGCTCGTCTTCCTGCGAGGTGAAGTGCTCCAAGCGGCGTGCTCGGGACAGACCACGCTCATGGGTGCTCCAGCCCTTCCAGTCGGGATGACTTGCCGCTGATGCGACCAGCGCACTCAGTCGAGCCTGCAGTCGACTTCCTCCGAGGGGGGAGAAGCTGTCGAGGTCGCTGGCGATGACGTACAGGGCATAGAAGGAGCAGAGAGCCACGAGGGGATGCTCGGGTTCGGTCTCTTGGTAGGTGAGCGACTCACCTGGGAGGTAGGTGAAGGTAATGTGGGGATCGCGCAGAAGGAGGGTCGGGCTCTTGTAGTCTGTGCCATAGACGGGGCGATGGGCGGAGATAACTAGTTCGCCCCGATATTCCCCTGCTTCGCTTCGTGCGTGCAGGGTGAAGAGGAAGTGTGCTTCGATACGCTCTCCCTCCTTATAGGCTAAGTCCGTCCAGCGTGTGCGACTGAGTAGATCTGTGAGCTGACGCTGAAGGGCTTGCTGATGCACTTGTCCTTCGGCTCCTAATGCCTCACTTCGTAGCTCCACAGTCGCACGAAGTTCCTGCGCCTGCAGAGGCTGCAGTATTCCACAGACGAAGAGAAGGAGCAGGAATATGAGTCGATGCATCAGGCTCGATGGAAGGGTGGGGATTATTCGCCGAGTCGCTTGATGATGAAGCTCGCGATGTCGTGAGCTACAGCATCCTTGCTCTTCAGCTCGTAGGCTTCGATAGAGCCCTCTCGATCGAAGATAGTGACCTTGTTCGTCTCGTGGGCGAAGCCAGCACCTGCATCCTGCAGACTATTGAGCACGATGGCATCGAAGTGCTTGTCGTGCATCTTGCGCTTAGCTTCTTCTACCCCAGCATTACTCTCCAAGGCAAAGCCAACGAAGAACTGATCAGGTCGCTTTTGAGCACCAAGAGTGGCAGCTATGTCGGGATTACGGACGAGCTCCAGATCCATCGCTTCCTGACCCTCGCGCTTGATCTTCTCGCTGTGATGGTAGCGAGGACGGTAGTCGGCTACTGCAGCGGTGAAGACAGCGATGTCGGCATCACCTATGACTTCTTCGGTGGCTTGTAGCATCTCCTCGGCAGTTGTCACTCGTGTGGTGTGAATGGCTTCGGAGGGTTTGAGCGAAGAAGGCCCGAGGATGAGCTCAACTTCCGCGCCACGGCGTGCGAACTCTTCGGCCAAAGCAATGCCCATACGCCCTGTGGAGTGATTACCGATGAAGCGTACGGGGTCGATGGGCTCGTGTGTTGGTCCTGCCGTGATCACCACTCGACGCCCTTCATAGTCCAGCGTGGAGGAGAAGAAGTCCTCGAGAGCTGCGACGATCCCTTCGGGCTCTTCCATCCGCCCTTTGCCGACTAAGTGGCTCGCCAGCTCGCCCGACTGGGGCTCGATGATGAAGTTGCCACGCTGACTCAGCAGGTCGAGGTTGTCCGTCGTCGAGGGATGAGCGAACATATCCAAGTCCATCGCAGGGGCAACAAAGACAGGAGCCTTCATCGAGAGGTAGGTCGTCAGAAGCATATTGTCTGCCACTCCGTGCGCCATCTTGCCGATGGTCGAGGCGGTGGCTGGTGCGATGACCATAGCGTCTGCCCACAGACCGATATCCACGTGGCTATTCCACGTGCCATCACGTCCGCTGAAGAACTCACTGATGACGGGACGTGAGCTGAGTGCCGAGAGGGTGATAGGGGTGATGAACTCCTTGCCTGCAGGGGTGATGACGATCTGTACTTCAGCCCCTTTGCGTACCAGCAGGCGTGTCAAGACGGCGGCTTTGTAGGCTGCGATACTCCCCGAGATGCCGAGGACGATGTGCTTACCGTGGAGGATGCTCATTATAGCTTGCGTGTCTCTTGGTAGAGGCGTGAGAACCAGCGCTTGGTCTCCAGAGGGAACTGTGCGCCCATGACCCAGTTGTAGTACCCCGAGTCTTTGCGGAAGACTTCCGTGATGGGTACGCCCTTGTACTTACCGAAGTTGATGACGATCTCTTCCTTGTCGTTGTAGGCTAAGTGCCCAGCGAAGTCGACGCGCTTGCCGTGGGTGGAGAACTCTGCCAAGGCTGGGATGTCGTTCGTCAGGTCTTCGGGATAGCGATCCAGCTGTGCCTCGAGGACTTCGACCGTGGCGAGGGTATCGGCTTCAGCTGAGTGCGCATTCTCCAGCGTCTTGTCGCAGTAGAACTTGTACGCCGCCTCGAGCGTGCGCCGCTCCATCTTGTGGAAGATGGTCTGTACATCGACAAAGTAGCGGTCATCGAAGTTTACGGCGACCCCAGCACGCAGGAACTCTTCGATGAGCATCGGCACATCGAAGCGGTTGGAATTGAAGCCGGCGATGTCACAGCCCTCCAGCCACGTGTAGAGGCTTCGAGCCACTTGTGCGAAGGTCGGGCAATCGACTACGTCCGCATCCGTGATACCGTGCACGGCTATGGCTTCGGGGGGGATGGGCATCTCTGGATTGATGCGGCGGGTCTTAGTCTCGCGCTCGCCATCGGGGTGCACCTTGACGATGGAGATCTCGACGATGCGGTCACGAGTAATTTGCACGCCCGTTGTCTCCAAGTCGAAGAAGACAAGCGGGCGCTGTAGGTTGAGCTTCATAGCGATGTCAAGAGATGTCGTACGCTCGAGCTTATTCGCCCAAGAGCTTCATCGGGATAATCAGAGCTGTGATGTCGATACCTTCGTCACAGGTCAGTGGGGTGATGACTCCAGCGCGCGTCTGGTCATTGAGGCTGAACTGAATTTGTTCGCTTGACACGTTCTGCAGAAGACGCTGCAGGTAGCTGAAGTCGAAGCCGATGCGCAGACGCGTACCAGCCTGCTGACCCGAGCAAGAGATGGTCTCTTCTGCTGCGATGGAGAGGTCAAGGTCTTGCCCCGTGATGCGGATGCTATCATCAGCGAAGTCAAGAATGACGAGACTGCTGGCACGGTTCGAGAAGAGGGAGACGCGCTTCGAGGCGAAGAAGAGCTGATCCTTGTCGACGATGATGTTGTGTACCGAGTTGGTCGGGATGACGGAGTTGTAGTTGGGGAATTTCCCTTCGAGTAGGCGAGCCGTGAGCGAACCGCTGGAAGTCGTGAAGCTGGCATTGCGTTCGTCAAAGCTCAGCGTGACTTCTCCGGCTTCCTTGGCAAGAATGCCACGAGTCAGGAGCTGGGCAATACGAGCTGGCAGACAGAAGGATGCCGTCTCTCCGCACTTGATGTTGGAGTCGGTGTAGCGCACGAGGATACGACCATCGGAGGCCACGGTGACGAGCTTGTCAGGGAAGAAGTCGAGATAGACCCCTGTCATAATGGGGCGTGTGTCGTCATCGCTGGCAGCGTAGAGCGTGCGTTCCAGTCCCTTCAGCAGGCTCTGTGCGGGCATCACGAAGGTGTGGGCGGCATTGAGCTCGAGTCCTTCTGGGTAGACATCGGCGGAAGTGGAGAGGAAGCTATAGTGTCCGTTACTATAAGTAATAGTAGCCTTACCTCCTTCGCTATCGACTTCGATCTCGATGGGCTGGTCGGAGAGCTCCTTGATGGCATCGAGAACGATGTTGCTTCGCACGGCGAAGGCGCCGTCTTCTGCTTGGTTGTTGACTTCAAGGGTGCAGGTCAAGCGGTTACTCTGGTCTGCAGCGGTGAGGGTAAGTATATTGCCCTGCAGCTCGAAGAGGATATTTTCGAGTACGGGGACTGCTGCTACACTTTTCTGATTGATGACCTTGGCTACAGCCTGGAGCTGCAGGAGCAGGTCGTTGCTGGTGACAGTAAATTTCATGCTGTGCGAATGTAATTTTTGTAGTATACAAATATACGGAATTCCCGCTGGATCAGCGCTATGCTACGAGAGGCGCGCCGCCAGCTATGCCCCCTCCTTGAGCCTCCGTGCGAAGGGGCTTCCTTCTACTGCCTTATGACACCACCGCCGCACCATAGCGATGCATCAAGCCTCCGCCCTATTTGCGCTCAGCAATGCGCCAAAGAAAAGTCGTCCGAGTAGCTCCTATTCTTTCATTCTCAAGGGGATATTTCCCCGAAGCTCTACGGCTATTCTTTGGTCTACGTGCCTGGTCTTTAAATCTACGTGCGTAGATCTTATGATCCTCCTGCGTGGTCTTTATGACTACGCACGTAGACGAAGGTTTTACACTACTGCTCTGCTGCTTTTCCTAAGCTGAAATGCGGCTTTCTTCGAGGTGACTTGGAGTTTTTCTTCAAGAGAAATGATGTACCAAGTGGTATGGCGAAGTGCCTATAAACGAACGCTCCCCAATAGCGTCCTTATGGAAGGAACTGCTATTGGGGAGTCGTATATGATGGAGCTATACTTGGAGGTGGGGATAGTATCTTGCTTCGTAGTACAGCCCTGGATGAAGCAAGTTAAGGGTGATTTCTTCCCAGGTCTTGCAGCCTTTCTGCAGCCTCGCTATCTCCTGCTTCTGCTGCTTTCCGGTACCATTCCACGGCTTTGGTCTCATCCTTTGTTAGTCCCCCTTTGCCGTATTCATAGCAGATGCCGAGGCTGTACATTGCTGTTGCATTCCCCGCCTTTGCAGCCTTCCGATACCACTCCACGGCTTTGGCTTCATCCTTTGTTAGCCCCACTAGGCCGTATTCATAGCAGATGCCGAGGCTGTTCATCCCTTGTGCATTCCCTGCCTCTGCAGCTTTTTGATACCATTCCACGGCTTTAGCTTCATCCCTAGTTAGTCCCCCTTCGCCCCCCATATAGGCGTGTCCGAGGTTCCACATCCCTCGTGCATTTCCTGCCTCTGCAGCTTTACGATACCACTCCACGGCTTTGGCTTCATCCTTCGTTAGCCCTCCTTTACCGTACTCATAGAAGTTCCCGAGGTTGTTCATCCCTTGTGCATTCCCTGCCTCTGCAGCTTTTTGATACCATTCTGCGGCTTGAGTCTCATCCTTTGTTAGCCCTCCTTTGCCGTATTCATAGCAGAGACCGAGGTTGTACATCGCTGTTTCATTTCCCGCCTCCGCAGCTTTTTGATACCATTCCACGGCTTTGGTCTCATCCTTTGTTAGTCCCCCTTTGCCGTATTCATAGCAGATGCCGAGGCTGTACATTGCTGTTGCATTCCCCGCCTTTGCAGCCTTCCGATACCACTCCACGGCTTTCACTTCATCCTTGGTTAGTCCTCCTTTACCGTACTCATAGCAGACGCCGAGGTTGCACATTGCTTTGTTATTCCCCTGTTCAGCTGCAAGACGATACCAGTTTACAGCTTCGTAATGATTCTGAGGAACACCTAGTCCATAGTCATAGCAAGCCCCTAAATAGAACTGAGCATCAGCATTTCCTTGCTCAGCTGCAAGACGATACCAGTGTACAGCTTCAAAATAGTTCTGAGTACCCTCGTCATAGTAACGTGCTAATTCAAACTGTGCCGTAGCGTTACCTAAATTTGCACCGCAGCGATACCCTAACACCTTAATCTCATCTGAAAAAATAAGACTCAGAACGAGGAGAACTACAGCAAGGATAGGGATCACAATCTTCCACCACTTCATCTTTTGAGGAGTCCTTGCCTGTGAATTAAGTGGGTGCTCAAAGCGAGGAGGGGTGGTAATCCTAACAGGTTGAATATGAACCTTCTCTTCCGTATTGCGACTTGTGGGGATGGGTTGGTCGGGTTGGTCGATGGACTGAGTTGGAGTGTCTCTCGTTTCTTGTCCCCTGTAAGGCCTTTGGTGTGTGGGTTGGGAATGCTGAGGTTGCTCGTGTATTTGGGGAGGCTCAGATATATGAGGAATCTCTGATACGAGGGACTGCGTGGGAAGCTGTATCCTGAAGTTGTGAATGTTGAGGATGTACTCCAGTGGGATGAAGTTCTTCACCAGCACCTCAGCTTGATAGAATGCCTTCTCCTCTTCGGGAAGATTGAACTGATTAGACGCACGTACACTGCTGAAGTGTATCTGCTTGAAGTCGTCAACATCTCCCCCTATATGTGCCCCATTCTTCGTGGCATTACGGTCGGCATAGAGCGTCTTCTCCCAGTAAATAACCTCAGGATCAATCTCCAGCAAGACTGGATCGTCAATGCGTCCATCATTCTTAGCTACGTATTTCATCGGATGATTACGGCATAGGCTGAGGCGGACAAAGTGCTGAAGGTTATCTCTCCTATCCAAGGAGCGCGAGGAGTCGCTGCTACCAGGCTTGGGGATTGTGATGTGGCGTGCTTCGCAGTCAGCCCAGGAGTAGAGCCCTCCTGCAGCGATGATGCTATCGAGATTCGCTCGATCGGTAAAGTGGTAGAGTTTCTCTATACGCTCGCGTTGAATAATCTGTTTGTACTCCTCGCTGTCTTTCTTGTAGCTCGGCATAATAGTTACTAATGTCTAATAATCAGGGAAAAGGTCTTCGAAGAGAGGCTCTTCGATCTTGGATTGGGCTGGGGGGACAGTCTCTTGTATATCCTCGTATGGGTACAGCCCCTCTGCATAGGCTTTGACGAGGGCTGCATGAGATAGTGGCTTGGTCGCATTCTCGACATCGGCATTGGTGTCGTAGTCAAGAAGGACGATCGTCTTACCTGCTGCATGTGCCTGCCTTAGACGGTGGATGATATCCATGCAATAGTGCTCCAGCATCCAGCGGTAGGTAGGGATGTAGATCTCCTTGCGTGCCTCGATATATCCTAATAGTTTAGAGGAATGTACGCCTGCTCGATGTCCGATGGGTTTGCCGTATTTCCGAGCCGTCCGCTTGATACCACGCATAGTGGCGTTTTGGAAGAGGTCAGTGTCAATATCTGCATGCTCAAAGACCTTGAGTCCCTGCCATATGGATTCTACACAGCTCGCTGTGTAACCTGGACTCATCGGGACGGGGATACCTCCATGCGGATAGAAGGGACTGAGATGGAGTAGACGACCGGTCGACTTGCTCGTCACATCGGCAAAGATGGCTGTGGGGTATTTCTTCTGTAGAGTCTGTAGCTTCTTACGCTTACTCTCTATGACTATCATGTATGCTCCTTGGGGTTGATATTACCGTATCTATACTAATGAAGGGAGCTAATATCGTAGTGAATGAACTACGGATTAGCTCCCTAAATCTATTACAAATATCCGACACTATTGCTGTTGCTCTTCAGATAGGTATGGGATGTGTCACTTTCTCCCCCCCAAGTTACTAACAAAGCGAGGTGGAGGTTAGAGGTCTTGCTTGATGTCCTCGAGCTCGACGAGCTTGTTCATGATGGCGTAGATCGTCAGACCACTGGGGCTGTGGATCTGCAGCTTCTTGGAGATATTGCGGCGGTGTGTGATGACCGTGTGTGTCGAGAGATAGAGTTGACCTGCGATCTCCTTATTCGTCATACCCTTGACCACGCAGATGATGATTTCACGTTCGCGAGGGGTGAGTGCCTGAGAGTCGGAGGCAAGAGGACTCGTCGAAGGCTCACTCTGTAGAAGCTGGTCGATGGTGTCTGAGATCTGCGTGGGGGAGTCTGCCAGATGAATGGCGGCATTGAACTCCTTGAGTATCCCTGCATCATAGAGCCCATAGCAGAGCGCAATGAGCTTCGTATGCTCGGGAAGGTGGGGGAGATAAGCTCGTGGCGTAGGCCCTGTCAGTAAGGGGTTGATGATGAAAATGTCGGCGGAGATGACTGATGCTATATCCTGCCATTCTCTGCGGTTGTCGTCAAGGAGATAGATGATCTGAGCCTTGTAGTGCAGTAGCTTGCGTAGCTGAGCCTCCAGCCCCGCACGCACGATGGAGGATGGCTCTGCAATAGCTATCTTGATGGGTGTAACCATGGGATAAATCAGCTTGTATAGAGGATGGTGGCGGGTTCTTGGTTATGCCGTCATACCCGCACTGGAGCGGTACAGGGGCGAAGTGCTAAGCCTGTTGCTTCTCCAGATATTCAATGAAGGGCGTGAATATGGTATCTTCTATGTAATTGTGACCAGCTAAGTCAACTTCGACAGAGAAGATATCGTTGAGGACGGAGGTCATCTCATAGCCAGTCGGAGCGATGTAGTACTTGATAAGTAGGTTCTTCAGCTCGGTGATCTTGAGCTCGATCTGGTCGTGTCGCTTGATGAAGATGCCGATGTTGTAGTGACTATCACGCTCGCCAGCCATCAGCTTGCGCGCATAGGGGAATACGACTCGGTCTTCGTAGTTCATATGTTTGCGTACCTCTTCGGCGTATTCATCGAAGAAGCGGCGTATCACATACATCAGGTCTTGGGGGCAGTTGGACATGGCCGAAAGGAGGCGCTGACGGATCAGTGGCAGGCGGAAGTCCAGGAAATATGAGTGGGAATTGGTTAAGTACTTCAGTAGGCTGTCCAGATGCACTGAGGCAATGAGCTCGGGGGTAGGCTCGTAGCTGTCAATAATAGAGCTATTGAGCAGGAGGAGGAAGGTCTTGATATCAACACCGTGCTCAATACATACCTGACCGATACTCTGGTCACCAAGCCCAAGCGGAATACCAAAGCGAGAGATGATGAGCAGAGCTGCAGAGCTCCCTAATATGACGTCACTGATGCGCGTGTGGGCTGTGAATGGTGCTACGAAGGCGTGACCTTGGAGGTGTCTATATGAGTTCATTGAACAGATCGTTTGTGGATACTAAGGGAGATAAATAGGTATCACCCGATGATTATAGGGCAAAGTTAGGGTATTCTCCCCCCGACCACAATCCATTAAATTAGGTAGATGAAGCGTTAATAATCATTACAAATGGGTATTGTAGCCCTTGTGGTGTTGGTCTACCTTTGCATTGTGAGAGTGATAAGGCTTTAGATAGCATTGCCTCTTGTAAATAGTAAACCGTTTAAGTGATAAATCGAATGACCTGGCTATCTCGGGAGAGATGGCCAGGTCAGCTTTTGTACCCCAGCCACTTCCCCAAGCATCGAGGTTTGTGCTCGGTAGGAAGAGAAACAAAAGGGTGGGGTATTATCCCCAGAAACTTCTTTTGCTCTTCTTGGCTTTTCTGAAGAATAGACTGGAGAGGAACCCTTGAGCCTTGCTGGCTGCTACACTGATCAGAGCTGGGGCAACGAACTCCCAGGCGGTCTGCAGATAAGGGACATATTTGCTGAATTTCCCCAACTTACTACTATGCTTGTCGGTGTCTTTATTCTCAGAGAAGAAAGGCGTCCTTGTGGGCTTATAGCCCATCTTGCCGAGGAGCGATCCGATGATGGGTATCGTGGAGGCATAGTTGATGGCCTCAGTGCGCGCATAGGCGGAGATGATGTCTGAGCCATGATCTCGGAGGTACGTCAGCCCTTGGACCACCTTGGGGAAGGTCTCATCCTGTAGGAGTAGGGTCTGATAGCGTGCTTGCTCGAGGATGAGGTAAGAGCCTTCCTGGTGTATTGCCCGTGAGGGGCTATTATAGTGCTGTCGGCGAAGGTAGGGGATGAGATCCAGGCGCATGTTCAGTCGCTGCGTCTCGGTGAGCGCACGTCGGGAGACGTGGTCGCGCACTCGCTTGGTGAGCCATGGACGAAGTAGTATGACCAGAACAATGAGCCCCAGATAGCCTACGGCCAAGTAGAGGAACCCAATCGCAGGTGATCCTCCTGCCCACGTGCCAAGCGCAAAGCCCAAAGCCATGTTCAGTGACAGGAAGAGGAAGAAGAAGAAGAAGGCAAGCAGTCCCCAGAAGACCGCCTTAGCACTCCCTCTGGCGACTGATCCACCTAAAGATAGGGCGGTGATGTCAATGCGCTCACGAGTGAGTGCGCTGAGGTGGTGGGCGAACTTAGATGGAGAAAATTCACTTGACTGAGACTTCATTTGCACTGCGATATATTATTGTATAAGGAGGAGAAGAAAGAGAGGCGAATACACGAACCAACAGACCTCCCTCATAGGGGAGCGTCACGCTCGTATATTCGCCTCGCCTTTTAGGAAGGGCTTTGTGTGCGAAGACTAATCGTTATCTGCAACCTCATCGAGCAGATCGTTGGTCTCTGCAGTGAGCTTATTGCGGTAGCGATTATAGCGATTCTTCGCTTCGTAGTAGCCTTCGACGATGCTGTCACGGGCACGCTCTACCCCACTGGATAGGTTTTCCGAGAAGGCTTCGCGCTTATTGCGATCGGAGAAGTAGGCAGCAGCTGCCCCTGCAGCAGCCCCGATAAGCAGACCGAGGAAGAAGTTTCCACTTGAGGACTTAGACATAATCCTTTTCAATTAGAGATTTATAGATGTATGAACAGCGTAAAGGTAAGACTATTTTACGACTTTTACTACTGCTTCTCAAAAGGCTGCGGTATTGGCTGAGTCAGCCCTCAGCGAAAGCTCGAGGGGAGGGAGATCCTTGCATCCAAGCACCTGCTTCCTGCGGATGAGCTGTTGATGCCTCTTTGCTTGCTATGACCTCGGATATAGAGAGCCAATCTATTCTTTATGGAGACCGTTGCACGGTCTCTATTGGTCGCTGGGCGAAGCACTATTGCTTTGTGCTCGGACCAATAGTGCTCCGCTCGTTGACCAATAGTGCTTCACACGCTGACCAATAGTGCTTCGCTCGTTGACCAATAGTGCTTCGCTCGTTGACCAATAGTGCTTCGCACGCTGACCAATAGTGCTCCGCTCGTTGACCAATAGTGCTCCGCTCGTTGACCAATAGTGCTTCGCACGCTGACCAATAGTGCTCCGCTCGTTGACCAATAGTGATTCACACGCTGACCAATAGTGCTTTGTGTCACGACTTATATTGCTTTGTCCAGCGAGCAATATAGGAGGGCGTAGCTTCCGTGGATGGAGGCTTCACCCTACTTGAGACTATTGCAGGTGAAGGAGGAAAGAAAGCTCGGGGTATCTGTGGCTGCATCGCCCTCTCCAGTGGGAAGTCTGGGGAGGAAACTACAGCGGAGTAATGCTCTATGTGGGGAAATGGAGATTCCTGCTTACCTTTGTGTGTCGGACAAGGGAACTCCCTCTGGTGAGTCCTCTCCTAAATAGAACACGAAGCATTATGTCGCAAAGCAACGAACGTGAACTACAGCTCCTGAGAAAGCACTTCCTTTCCTTGATCAGCGAAGAGTCGCCGATCATCACACGCCCTATCACAGACCTTTTCCTCTTAGCTGATTGTGCTACGGGTACACTGCACCTCTATGATGACGAGGATCAGGAGATTAGCCACGTGCCAGTCTTTGCTTGGGCAGAGACAGGGACGGAGGGTGAACCCTCACCCTTGGCGATAGAGACGCTTCGAGAACTGGTGACCCGCTTGGAGCAGAAGGGCTTTTGGAATCGTCCTTGCTTTGCTCGTCCCTTCTCTGTCGAACTGATTCGCCCCGACTTTACCGTCATCGAGGACTTGCTCTTCTTGGATGAAGATCTCATCAAAATCGAGCCTCCGTTGCTCGAAGGTGTAGGAGAGGAACTTGATCGCTTCTTAGAAGAACTTTTGGAAGATCTAAAATAATTACCTATCTTTGCAACGCATTTGAGGGATAACCCCTCGGGAAGGTGCGCCGAAATAGCTCAGTTGGTAGAGCAATTCATTCGTAATGAATAGGTCGCCGGTTCGAGTCCGGCTTTCGGCTCAGACATAGAAAAGGCATTGCTTCACACGAAGCAATGCCTTTTTTCTTGTGTGTGTAAGCTGTATTCACTCCCATGCAAGGAGCAAGCGGATAGGGAAATGGTCGCTGTATCCTCCCCGATAGAAGGTGCCTCCATAGCTACGCCACGGCACGAGCATCCCACTTCCGCTGAGGCGGCTGGTATAAAAGGGGCGGACGACTGTGGTGGCACTCCCTGCGACATAGTGAAGATGCCCACCGCCTTGCCTCTGTAGAAGGGATGCGGTTAGGTGCGCTTGATCCAGCTGTGACCACACTCCTTGGTAGCAGTAGCTTCCTGGTGCTTCTTGCTTGATACTACGATGTAGTAGGGCGAGAAGTTGTGCTGTAGGGAGAAGGTTGATCGGGGTCTCTGCCGTATAAAGTAGGCTATGTAGTGCTTCGGTGGTGGCGGCTTCTTCGGGATCACCATTGAAGTCCCCGAGGAGGAGGCAATGCGTTTGTGAGCCACCTCTCCGCATCAGACTATCTACTTGCGTGCGAAGAAGGGAGCAGCAATAGTCACGGTAGCGTGCTGTACTCAGTGCTCCTCCACGGCGTGAGGGTAGGTGACAGACGAAGAGATGAAGTGTGTCTCCAGAGGGAACTTGCCCCGTAACACGTAGTAAAGCACGTGTGCGTCGTAGGGAATCGAAGGGAAAGTGTACGGGAATCTCCTCGGTAGCGATGAGCCGAAAGGTCGAAGGGGAGTAGAGTAGGGCTACATTGATGCCGCGCTTGTCTTCTCCGTGGGTAAGTACATAGCGGTAGTTCATCTTCTCTCCGAGCGCAGTGCGGTGGATCAAGTCGCTGAGCACGGTGGCATTCTCGATCTCCGTGAGAGCAATCAAATCAGGAAAGGCTTCGTCTCCAACAGCACTGATGACTTGGGCAATGTGCTGTATCTTCTCTTGATAGCGAGCCCGTGTCCAGTGATGCGCCCCTGTGGGGAGGAAGCTATCATCATCGTGGGTAGGGTCATCTTCGGTGTCGAAGAAGTTCTCCACGTTGTAGCTCATCACGCAGAGTACCTTCCTTTGTGCCCACAGCTGCCTACAGGGGAAGAGGAAGGTGAGTAGATAGGTGCTGAGGAGTAAGAGGCGTGTATGGTGGTACTTCATAAGGCAAAGCGCAAGGCGACTACTACGTGCTTCGAGAGAGAAGCGGTAGTAGTCGCCTTGCGCTTTAATGATTATGTGTCAGAGGATGCGCTGTGTGCGCTTCGACTAAAGATTAGGGTTGACAGTCTTCCAGTCAGCTACTGCGGGGATGACACCCATAGCGATGACTTCGTCGCGCATCTTGACCAGATGCTCGTAGCTTGTCTTGAGGGCAGCCTTTTCTTCTTCGGTACCCTTGATCTCGTGGCTGTAGTGGACCCCATCCTTATCGATGACTGTTTCCATCCCCATCATTACGTGGTCAAGGCCTGGGATGTTGACGAAGCAACCAGCAGGCCAGCGGAAGGGGGCACCGCCCATAGCAGCGCGGATCATCTCGATAGAGACGTAAGCAGGGCTCTGGAAGGAAGAGCGACCACGGAGCTTGATGATGTTAGCACCACCCTTGGTGACACGTTGCTTGATGTCTTCCCACGTTTCGGCAGAGAGCTTAGCCGTGCCGATGAGCGAAGAGAGAGGTTCACCAGCGACCGTTGCACCGCTGGAGAAGACCGCCATAGCTTCGCCGTGACCACCATAGGTGCGAGCTCCGACGACTTCGCTCTGAGCTACGCCGAAGTGCTTAGCCAGCTCACTCTGCAGGCGCGTAGAGTCAAGAGCTGCGAGTGTGGTGACCTGCTCGGGACGCAGACCAGCGTGGATGAGCGTCACGAGCCCCGTGATATCAGCTGGGTTGAAGATGATGACGACGTGGCGTACATCGGGGCAGTAAGCCTTGATGTCCTTACCGAGCTGAGCTGCGATCTCGGCGTTGCCCTTGAGGAGATCTTCGCGCGTCATGCCATCCTTACGAGGAGCACCGCCCGAAGAGACGATGTACTTAGCACCCGTGAGTGCCTCCTTGATGTCTGAAGTGAAGGTGAGGTTAAGACCTTCGAAGCCGCAGTGGCGGATTTCTTCGGCTACACCTTCGAGCCCCGTAGGGAAGGGGTCATAGAGACAGATGTTGGGGGTGAGAGACATCATGGCAGCCGTCTGGGCCATGTTTGAGCCGATCATGCCAGCGGCACCTACGATCGTCAGCTTGTCTTGTGTGAGGAAGCTCATAACTATTGATATTTATGATTGGGTTGAGAGTTCTGTACTCTTATGTTGCAAATGTACGCCTTTTCTATGCGATAGCCAAGGGAAAGTCAGGGCGAATACGCCTTGCTTTCTGTCGTAATCTGAGCGAGGTAGCTCGTGGCGTGTATCTTATTTGCGAAGGCTATCGGGCGGTAGGGGACGTGTCATGCTGTCGGACTTTGTCCAGCGTCTCCAGCGAGCAAGGAGCTCTTGGAGGCTGTCGAAGCGGCGCTGGAACATAAAGCCGAGTCCCTGCGTCGTCAGCGACTGACGTACATATTGATACATACTATTGTAGTGGCTGTAGCCCTTGAGGCGCAGGGTTCCGCTCTTGTTGAGCTTGTATTCCAGGTCAAATTCTCCGATGTATTTCCCAGCTAGGAAGGGATTGTCGTGGTAGCCTACGTTTCCATTGATGAGGAGGCGGTCATCGAGCCAACTACCCGAGAAGAGGAGCTCGATGTCGGTGTTCTCGAGGGCATTGCTGGCGGTGCGGATATTCGCACCGATCTGTATGTCACTGGAGAAGTTGCCGAGGAGACGTGACAGCTGGTCGGAGAGGGTCGTGGTGGCCAAGGAGGTCAGGTCGTTAGAGACAGTAGTCGTACCCTGCTTGGTCTCAGTGGTGTAGAACTTCCCCAGGGTCATCAGATAGAGGAACTGGCGATTACGTTCGTCTTCGGACGTGAGGAGCGACTGTAGACGACGCTCTACTTCGGGCTCAGAGCTGGGAAGCTCGACACCGAGACTAATCTCTGGCCGTGTGATGACACCGCCTAAGCGGATGATGCAACTCACTGGAATGCTGGTGCGCTGGGCAAGAGTAGAGAGTCCTGCATCGATGTCTGCGATGTTGGCCGTCAGGTCATAGGCCGCCTTGAGGTCTATAAGAGCTGCCATTGGATCACCACGGAAGTCAAGTCGTCCTCCTTCTTTGAGCGAGAAACGCTTGCGAGCCAGTTGCTCGAAGTTGAACGTGTACTGCCCCTCACGCAGGGTCAATCCTCCATAGACTGAGGGTGCACCCGAGTGAGGTACTTCGATGGTTAGGTTGCCGTCACAGCGAGTGACGAGATCGTTCTGCAGGCTCTGGCTGTTCCCCAGACGCAGTGAGAGACGTGCATCGGGGGATACCTGAAGTGCCATGCGCATAGTCAGTTCGGTCTCATCAGCCGTGGATAGACGAGTGATGCTGTCGGATAAAGCTAAGCTATCGCGTGACGATAAGGGACGCAGTGGACGGTAGGTGAAGAAGCGCTCATCCTTACGTACATCCGTCTTGTTGAAGTCCAGCACGACATCTGTACCTTCGGCACTGCGCATATTTACATCCAGTAGGAGCTTGGGGAGCTTTCCTTTCAGCATCGCTGTGCCCGATCCGTAGGCCGTCCCATATATAGGTAGGGATTGCTTGGTCGCAGTCTGGAGTACCTTCATTTGCCGTAGCTTGGTCGCACTGAGGTCAAGGTCAAAGTGATCAAAGAAGCGGTGACGAATGACCCCATTGAGCATCCCTGTATGCCCCTCATCATCGTATATTGTGATCTCGGGGAAGACGATAGAGGTGGGTGTAAAGGTCAGTCGATCGGAGAAGCTGTAGCTGGTACCGAGGAGTCTTACCCCGATATTACCCTCTTGAATAGCTGCATTGCCTTCGATAGTCACCCCTTCTTCGAAGAGCCCGAAGAGGCGTACACTGCCAGTAGCACGCCCTCGTACGTGGTCGAAGAGCGTATCCATAAACCTACCGATAAAGTCGATGCGTAGCCGCTCTGCATCGAAGGTGAGGTCAATACCAGCACCTCCAGCAGGCCGGATATAGCCATGGACGTGGCTATGCCCACCTTCAGGCTGTGTCACATCCCCCTCGAGGAGGATACGTCCATCTCCACTATCGTAGGAGAGATCAGCCTGTAGCTGGCCTGTATTTGCTCCCTTGACGTGGAATGCAGGTGTCGTGACCGAAGCCGAAGCTACTATCTTCCCTCCTCGCAGACTGGCTGTCCCTGATCCTGTGAGATCGGTATCAAGCATATTGAAGCCTACACCCACAGACTCGAGGATGTAAAGGAGGTTAATCTTCTTCAGGGCGATGTTGAGATGCTCCTTTGGGTCGGAACTAAGTGCTCCACTGATGCTGATGCGTCGCTCTGCGGAGGCTAAGTCCAGTCCAGCTATACGTAGCTCTTTCCCTTGGTAGGTGAGCTGAGCTGGTGCCACTGCCCATGTGTCATTATGTATCCGTATGGTAGAGGGATCGAGCGTCGCATCGAAGCCAAGGGCTGTGCGACCACTCTCTCGCTCTATGTATTGGTGGAGTGAAGCCCCGATGTTAAGGAGTCCGTTGTGTAGCTTACTCTTGATCTCTCGACCTAAATCGAGCTGCAAGTGAAGGCTGTCGGTATCTAGCTTGGTCTGGATCCCTATACCTTGTACTTCGGTACCGTTGGCCAGACGGACATCGCTGGTGAACTTCAGCTCGTCGCCCTCAAGACTTAGGGCTGCACCTCTTAGTTCGTTGCCACGTAGATGCAGGCTTGGTACGGAGGCTTGGAGACTCAGTGAGTGCGATGCTCCGATGTAGGAGGCTCGTACATTAGCCCCTTCCTCAAGGGTTAGCGGTAGCTGGAGTACCTGTTGCCATCCTGCGGGTATGCGGTGTAGCTGTAGAGAGAGGTCAAAATCCGTTTCTGGGAGTTGAGTGGAGCTAGCTACCTCCGTGTGGGCTAAGTTGAGGGAGGGGAAGTGGTGATAGAGTGTCCGTCTCAAGTCGGGGAGTAAGGCACTAAGCTGATAGTGCCCTCGCAGACTGGCCGTGAGGTAAGGCGAGCGAAGGTAGATCGTTCGAGCCTCTTCGGGATTGCCGGAGAAGAGGAGGGTGAGCTCATCCAGGGCAAGAGTGCGCTGTGGCGTGCTTAGCGAGATATGGTCGATGGCCAGTCGTCCTTGTCCTCGATCGATGTTCAGCTCATCTATGTTGAGATGCCCAGAGAGTGATACCTTCTGGTGTGAGGGGCTTGACCATAGCCCCAAGAGATCGGGCTGTAGCTGATGTACCTGCAGGTTTGCTTCAATCGCATGCAGGGCTCTTTCGCTGAATGTAGCTGTTCCATCAAGGGTGAGCGAGGCCGCTGGATCGTCTATATCGAGGTGTACTTTGTGACGACGGCTACCTATGGTGTTGATGGAAAGCTGACTACCACGAAGTGTCCGATCTTGATAGGAGAGCGAGGGAAGGTCTATGTGTAGAGTGCCTTGCCAGTCATCTAATGCTCCTGTATTATTCCTTGCATCTACTTCTACGGTTGTAGCTACAGCACCTATGGGGGCTAAGTCGCCGAGTAAAGGCTTGAGATCAAAGCCTTGAGTCGAAGCTCTCCCTACAATATGCTGAAGATTTTTTCCATCAAACTCCCCATTGAGATCGTAGTCCCAGCGTCCTTGGGCCGAAGTGAAATAACCCTTTCCTGTGAACGACTTCCCAAAGATTAGCTGTGTCTTCCCTGCGTGATGAATGCTCTGCAAGCGATGTAGTCGCTCCGTGAGGGGGAGGGTAGAAGGTGGTAGATAAGGGTGAACTAAGCTGAGTAGCTCAGTACTCACCTCAGCATCGCTGATGTCTGTTGCCAGGCTAGTGATACGTCCTGTGCTGTCCCAGGTGATGCGACCACTGCCTTCGAGGATGAGCTGTCGAGGAATATGTAGGGAGAGGTTAGCTCGGCCAGCTTCATGACCCTCGTAGCAATAAGTGCCTTGCAGCTTGACTTGCTCCTCTCTGTCGCGCAGGTCGTGAGAGAGGAAGCTCAAGTCGGAGAGGGAGACCTTAGTATCTCCGACTTCAATCTCCTCAAGGATAGAGAGTCCCCGTCGCTTCGTCTCCAGACGTGCTAAGGGGATGGAGAGTGTGCTCTTCGGTAGCTCAAGCTGGAGATTGGAGAGCGTGAGGCGACTTCCGTGTAGCTCGCCTTGTCCTGTGAGCGAGGTGAGGGTGAAGTCCTTGTCCGTGGTGAAGCTAAGCTCATCGATGGCACCTCCGATGTACTTTTCTGCGAAGCGAAGCCGTCTGATACGTGTAGAGAGCTTGCTGATGACCAGCTTGTCCTCATCCGCTTCGCTGAGAGAAAGACGCATATCACGAATGATGATGCTATTGATGTCTACTGGTAGAGACTTACTTTGCTTCTTGGGCTTGGAGAGGTGGTCGATGGTATGCTGGATGTTCAGCCGTCCGGTGTGTGGGTCACGGATGAGATGTAGGTCAGCTTCGAAGAGGCGAGCCGAGGTGATGCGTACTTCTTGCTGTGTGATGAGGTCGCTGAGGGAAATCCCTCCGACTAAGCGGCTTGCCGAGAGCATCCGTCGCCCCATAGTGTCCAGGACGATCACTCGCTGTGCCTCGATATTGGTCCAAGAGAGTAGCTCCACACGCTCCAGCTGTACCGGACTATCGAAGACCTCGGTGAGTAAGAGTGCTACACGACTCGCTGCTTCGCGCTGGATAGCTGGGATACGGAAGAGACCTAAGGGAAGAAGATAGAGAAGGATGAAGAGGGTAGCTACGATGCTCGCTACTACCTTCAGTACCTTGAGGAAATGTCGATTGACCTGCCAATAGTGCATATTCTACCGATCTCGCCTTGTCCTTGTCTTGCTAATTGTTGTATGCTGTAGGCATGCCACGTCTTTGCTGCCAATATGCGACTCCTCTTTATTGAGGACTGCCTGCAAAGGTACTACATTATTATATGTAGAACCCACCCAGCCAAGGTGTGCCAGAGCAACCGCATCGAAATTGTCCTTAGCTTTGTCCTGTTGAGACCATTGCGCAAGCCCCCTTTTTTGCCGCCCTACCCCTCTGCCTTCAAATCTTGGCTGTGTCTAAGGCTGAAAAGTGGGGTGAATGCACCTCCCCGTACCCCCTTCTCGAGAGGATTAACCTCCTGAGAAGGGGGCTTTCGGGCTATTTGGCTCCCTGGAGCATAAGAAGCCGGGGCATACGCTTGAGATTGTATGCCATAGCTTCTAAGATATTTTGTGTGTGCGTTCGCTCGAGACCTCGGTTGCGATATCGCCCTCCGGCAAACCACCTTAGAATACTCCCAAAGGTGCGCTCAATGAGACAGCGTGTCTTGCTGCTAAGATTGTTGAACTCACGTTGTCGCTCGGTGAGCTTCTGCCCCTTTTGCACTTTGAGCATAATCCCATCAATCAAGCCTTGCTCAACGAGATAATTGGAGTTCTTTTTGCTACAATAGCCTTGAGACCATTGCACGGAAAATCTCGGCAAAGAAAGTCAACAACTTCTCCGCTCTCTTACCGCAGCCACAGAGCGACCTTGCCAACTATCTGATGAAAGACCCTTACATCTTCGATTTGATAGGGCAGACAGAAGCGATGAATGAGCGAGGTATTGAGCGGCAGCTTGTGTCACACGTAACGAAGTATTTGCTCGAAATGGGCAATGGCTTCACTTTCGTGGCTCAGCAAAAGCATTTCCAAGTGGGAGAGCAGGACTTCTATGCCGACCTCATCCTCTACAACATCCCGCTCCACGCTTATGTCGTCATCGAACTCAAAGCTACGGCTTTCAAACCTGAATACATGGGACAACTCAACTTCTACATCAATGTAGTAGATGATACGCTACGTGGCGAACACGACAACAAAACGATTGGTTTGCTCCTCTGCAATGGCGGCGACAAGGTGGAGGCACAATATGCCCTTTCTGGTTACGACCAGCTGATAGGCGTCAGCGACTATCAACTCTCAAAAGCTATTCCCGAACAGCTCAAGTCAGCTCTTCCATCGATAGAAGAGGTCGAGGAAGAGCTGAACAGGATTATCGGTGAAGAATAGCTTGAGCTTATTGCTTGAT
>CAURNJ010000008.1:0-135308 GCA_963526345.1 uncultured Porphyromonadaceae bacterium | reverse complement strand
ATCGTTATTCTCACCCATCGGAGGCGGTGATCAGCAAGTGCTGGTCACCGCCTTTCTTCGTTTTATACCCTTACTTGGTGCCTTGAAAACATTTATCTTTGTGCAGATGCCTTGAAAGCCAAGGAATACCATCACAATTCACTCCTTATTCATATGAGACTAACTATTAAACTCCATGAGGTGGATTCTCTTTTCTATCAAGGTTTTTGGATCTGCAGGGAGATGGACTCCAGCGAAGTAACCTCTGTATCTGACTTTATCGAGAAGGTTGTTCTGCTTAATAAAGAATCTGGAACCGAAGTCTTCTACCGAGGTCATGCTGGTGAGGACTGGGAGCTCAAGCCCTCGATTTTTAGGAAACCTAATGGTGTAGAGATAGAGCATCAATTATTTCGGGATATGGTGGCACATACACCACAGAGCTTCTCTGGATGTAAGTCTGCCTTAGATTATCTTGTGCAGATGCAGCACTATGAGCTACCTACTCGTTTGCTAGATGTGACCATGAATCCGCTAATTGCCTTATATTTTGCTTGTCAATCAAGAGATGATGCAGCGGTTGATTCGATCAATGGTCTGAGGGCTGCTTGCAGTGCTTTAAGTAGAGCTCTCGGGCTTGTTAATGCTTTTGCTAAAGCCATTGATAAGCTGCTTGATAAGCCGCTTAAAGAGAAAGAATCCATCCATAGAGTCCTCAATGTTATTCGTCTTGTACAAGAGAGGGTGCGGGTTATACCGCCGATTGTATCGAATGAAGATGTATCCTCTATCACTTTCTCTGTTTCTGAGGCTAATGTGTTATACATTCTTATCGCTGTTAAAAGGGGGGATTATTCGGCTATTTCTCAGTATATAACTCAATCTATCAATGAGTCTCATGTTCAATTCGATGTTAGGATTGCTGCTGACATGGCAGCAGCTATGATTGTGGCGGCGAATGAGAAAGAGGTGGAGTGGGTTTCTTCAGTTGTTTCTACTGCTGGTGCTATTGCCGGTGCTGGTGCCGGTGCTGTTGCTGGTTATATTGCCCTTATATTAGCTGAGTTTAATAGTTCTTCCCATGCTGTCGAGAGGGCTGCTAGAGCGATCGTAGAAGCTGCGGTAAAGGCTGCAATAGCAGCCAGGGATAGCAGAGGAGCTGTTTATCTGTTTTCCATTCCGGAGGCTAGAGTGAAGCACTATGATAGTGACACTGTTTCGATATTGGCTAATCTTGCTAAGTGTAGTGACCGAGAGATGGATATTTATACTGAGCAAACCAAGGGTGTCGTAAAGGCTAAGGTGCTAGAAAAGTTCAATGAACGGGCTGGCATTCGGATTTTACTCAGCCAAATCAAAGAGGAGAAACCTTACTTTGAACCGCTGATCAGGCCTAATGACTTAAGTAGCATATTTCTAGTTAAGGCAAAGTATGGCAATCCGAGGATAATTAACCAGGCAGGGGCATTCTTTATCTTTGGCTTAGGGTTTAGCCCCTCATCTAGAGGGAGTGGTGGGCGTTTGACCAAGAGGGGAGATCATGAGATCCCTTCAGATTGGATTAGGCATAAATTCATTATCCCCAAGGGCAAGAAACAGAATATACTTGATGAATTGGCTCGTATGGGAATTACAGAGTCATATCTCTTTCCCGAGATGGATAAGTATGCGAAGGAGCTAAAGAAGAAGTACGAGCTGGAGTAAGCAGCTCCCTACTTTATAGACTACGAGGCGGTGACTGGCTACCCAGCTGGTCACCGCCTTTCTTTGTTTTGCGCTGGATGTATTCAGCATAGTGGGAATAGTGCCAAGAGGAATAATTCTATTTAATTTTATATGATTAAAGAGAATTGCTGCACTTGTGTATTGGATAGTGATTAGATATGATTGCACCGATAGAGACTCCTCCGCCCCTTACTGCATACGTAGGGTGGCTAAGGAGATGCTACGTAAGAATATTACACTCCGAGATCGCCTACAATAAGGTCAAGCGTGGCTACCTCAAGAGTTCGCGCTTTGATGAGCTCTTGGAGGAAGGCTTGGCGAAATAAGGGAGCATTCTGCCTGCGAAGTGTCGCAGGTGATGGAGAGGTGTATGTTGTCTTAATACTATCCCCCTCAAAAGGCAGAAGATATTGCGTACCTTTGCAGTGGAAGGGACGACATAAGAAGCCCTTTCCTACGACAACGAATGGTACGATCCGCTCTATAGATGACAGTTACCTTCTCCATCGAGTATTGGACACAGCCCCACGAGCGTCTCTGGCTCGTAGGTCACACTGCCGACGGCACTCCTCAGACAGGTACGCCCTCCTTCTCCCTCGACGACCTTGGGGAAGGGCTTTGGCAAGCGACTCTACACCTTCCCTCCTTCCCCGACCCCACACCTTACATATATAGCTACCGCCTGACCGATGCGTCTGGGCGCGTGCTACGTGAAGAAGGATACCTTCCCCACCAACTTCTGCTCCCGGCCAGTGATGATGCGCTCTTCGTCTACGACCATTGGCGAGATCGTCCCGAAGATGCTCCGGCCTTCTCGGCGGCTTTCTGCGACATCCTTGGTCAGCAGCAGGCTGAGGGCGAAGACACAGCACAGCAAGGTATTACCTTCTCTGTGCACGCTCCTGCCTTGCACGAAGGAGAGCAAATACTCCTCTCGGGTGCGTGCGAAGAGCTGGGATATTGGGATACCGAGCGTGCACTCCCTCTGCAGTACTACGGAGCGGGACGCTGGGGACTCACACTCCCTTCCCTGCATCCTTCCGCCTCTCCCCTTTCCTATAAGTACCTCCTTCGTGGCAAAGAGACAGGGAGCATCCAGTGGGAAGAAGGGGCGAACCGTCAAGCCCAGCTACCTGATTTGCATGCCTATCCCTACTGCTACGTGCAGGATAGCTTCCTGCGCCTGCCTGCACAACCCCTGCATACTTCGGGGCTTGTCGCACCACTCTTCGCTCTGCGTAGCGACAGTGACTGGGGCATTGGCGACTTCGGCGCACTACGTGAGGCTATTGACTTCGCTGCCGAAGCTGGGATGCATGCCGTCCAACTCCTACCGATCAACGATACCACCAGCACACGCGATACGGCTGACTCCTACCCCTACAATGCTATTTCGGTCGACGCCCTCCATCCCATTTATATTGATCTCAACGCTCTTCCACCCCTTCCTGAGGCCGAGCAAGCGACCTTCCTAAGTGAAGCAAAGGCGCTTCGCACGCTTCCTGCCGTGGATTATCCGAAGGTATTAGCCCTGAAGGAGCGGTATCTGCGCCGTAGCTTTGAGCTCAGTGGTAAGGAGATGCTTGGCAGCGAAGCCTTCCATAGCTTCTACCAAGCGGCCGCTGCGTGGCTACGTCCCTATGCCCTCTACTGCGTGCTACGTGACCACTTCGGCACGGGCGCACCGACGCAGTGGGCTGGATGGGAGCTCTATGACGAAGACAAGGCGACGGCTTACCTCGATGACCCAGCGCACGCCGAAGCTGTTAGCTATTACTACTGGCTGCAGTTCATCCTCGATGGGCAGATGCAGGAGGTACGTAGCTACGCCGAAGTGCGAGGAATCTTCCTCAAGGGTGACCTCCCCATTGGGGTAGCACCACATAGCGTGGATGTATGGCGTGCTCCGCACCTTTTCCACACCGAGCAGTCCGCAGGGGCGCCCCCCGATGACTTCGCTGCCGATGGGCAGAACTGGGGCTTCCCCACCTACGACTGGACTGCGATGCAGGCCGAGGACTTCCGCTGGTGGAGGCAACGCTTCGAGCAGCAAGCCCGCTACTTCCACGCCTTCCGCATTGACCATATCTTGGGCTTCTTCCGCATCTGGGAGGTACCATGCACACAGCACTCGGGGCTCTTGGGGCACTTCCATCCAGCACAGCCCTATACCTTAGAGGGGTGGCAGGAGCTCCTTCAGTGCCCCTTCCCCATCGAATTGCTCACCACTCCGCTCGTCCACGAAGACGTGCTGACGGAGCTTTTGGGCGACAGCTTCGATGACCTGCTTGACCTCGGGATGCTGCGAAGCACTGCCCTACCACAGCTTTACCAGCTCACCTACACCGAGCAAGCGGACTACGACAGCGACTCCCTGCAGCACACTCTGGGCTCGGAAGTGGCCTCCATCCTTCAAGGTCTCTGCACGGAGACCGCCCTGATTGCCGACCCTTATCAGAGCGGTCACTACCATCCACGCATTGCGCTGGAGCGCAGCTGGCTTTTCGCCCGCCTCCCCGAAGCCGTGCAGGCACGTTGGCGAGCTGTGAGCGATGACTACTATTACGTACGGCACAATGAGCTCTTCCGCACGACAGCCCTCCTACGTCTGGGCGCACTGACACGCCATACGCGCCTTCTGCTCTGCGCCGAAGACCTGGGGATGATTCCTGCCTCCGTGCCAGCCGTCCTGGACGAACTGCAAGTCCTTTCCCTCGAGCTGGAGCGGATGCCGAAGACCTTCACGCCCACAGGCTGGGCACGACCTGCGGCCTTCCCCTCACGCTCGGTAGCCACGACCTCCACGCATGATATGCCTTCGCTCCGTGGCTGGTGGCATAGCCTCTCGGCAGACGAACAAGCCCGCTACTGCCGTGAGGAGCTTCTGCTTCCTCCCACAGCAGAAGCCCCCGACGAAGCGACCATCTACCGCCGCATCATCGAGGCGCACCTGGCCTCTCCAGCCGTGGCGGTGCTCCTTCCCTTGGCCGACTGGATGAGCCTCGACAGCCGTCTGTGGCTCACCACGCCCGAAGCAGAGCAAATCAACCGTCCCGAAGACCCCCACCATTACTGGAGCTATCGCTTCCCACGTAGCCTCAAGGCACTGCAGGAAATAGCCCCCGAATGGCGTACCCACCTCAAGCAACTCATCACCCTTTCCCAACGTCTATAAGCCTATGATGGAGCGACTCTACGTCTTAGAGGAAGCCGATACGCAGGAGTTTGTCGGTGTCAACCGCGCGAACCTCGTCACGCTACAAAGCCTCTTCCCCAAGACGAAGCTACGCATTCACCAAAACGTCATCAAGGTACTCGGCGAAGATCAAGCCGCCGAAGAACTGCTGCACATCCTCGCCTCCTTAGAAGCCCTGTGCAGTCGCCACAACCAGCTCACCGAAGCACAGATTATCGAGGTCGTCCGTCGCCACCGCAGCAAGACCACCGACACCCTGCCCACGGCAGAGAGTGACGTGCTTATCTACGGCGTCCACGGTAAGGCCATCCTCCCCCGTGGCGAGCGTCAGCGCCGTATGGCTCGGGAATTTGCTGAGCGTGACCTATGCTTTGCCACTGGTGCTGCAGGGTCGGGGAAGACCTTCATCGCCATCTGCCTGGCCGTCAAAGCCCTCAAGGCAAAGCAAGTGCGCCGTATCATCCTCTCGCGTCCTGCAGTAGAAGCAGGCGAGAAGCTCGGCTTCCTCCCTGGCGAGATGAAGGACAAGCTCGACCCTTACCTCCAGCCGCTCTACGATGCGCTTGGCGAACTCATCCCTGCACCCAAGCTCAAGGACCTCATCGACACTGGAGTCATACAAATCGCACCGCTTGCCTTTATGCGTGGTCGCACGCTGAGTGATGCCGTCGTCATCCTCGACGAAGCGCAGAATACTACCCCACAGCAGATGAAGATGTTCCTCACGCGCCTTGGTATGGGCTCGAAGATGATCATCACGGGAGACTTCACGCAGATTGACCTCCCTCGGGGCGTGACCTCGGGACTTCGGGATGCACTCGACAAGCTCCACGGACTGAAGAGCATCAGCTTCATCCACTTTGAGAAGACCGACATCGTACGTCACCCCCTCGTCTCCGAGATTGTAGCTGTCTACGATGCTAAGGATGACAAGACTCCATCCTCCGATAAATCACAAACTAATCACACAAGATAAGATTATGGCACAGACTCTCGTCCGCACGGACTTCCACTTCCCTCAGCAAGACCACGTCTACCACGGCAAGGTACGTGACGTCTACTTCCTCGGCAGCGAGCAGGTAGCGATGATCGCCACCGACCGCATCTCCGCCTTTGACGTTGTCCTCCCCAAGGGCATTCCCTACAAAGGACAAGTCCTCAATCAGATCGCCACTTACTTCCTCGAAGCTACACGCGACATTGTCCCCAACTGGCTCCTCTCCGCTCCCGACCCCATGGTGTCACTGGGTCTGCGCTGTGAGCCCTTCCGTGTAGAGATGGTCATCCGTGGCTACCTCACCGGCTCTGCTTGGCGTGCTTATCAGGCTGGTGAGCGCGCCCTCTGCGGCATCCAGCTTCCTGACGGGATGCGCGAAAACGAAGCCTTCCCCTCGCCCATCATCACCCCCACCACGAAGGAAGATGTCGGTCACGATGAGAATATCTCTCGCGAAGAAATCATCCGCACAGGCCTGGTCAGCGAAGAAGACTACAAGCAACTCGAGGCTTACACCTATGCCCTCTTCAAGCGTGGGCAGGAGATGGCGCGTGAGCGTGGCCTCATCCTCGTAGACACGAAGTACGAATTTGGGAAGAAGGACGGCAAGATCTACCTCATCGATGAGATCCACACGCCCGACTCCTCTCGCTACTTCTATGCCGAAGGCTATGAAGAACGCTTCGAGCGTGGCGAAGAGCAGAAGCAACTCTCTAAGGAGTTCGTCCGCCAATGGCTTATCAAAAACGGCTTCCAAGGTCGTGATGGAGAAGTCGTCCCCGAGATGACCGAAGAGTACTGCAAGAGCGTCTCCGACCGCTACATTGAGCTGTACGAGACGGTCACTGGGCGCACCTTCGTCGCCGAATCCACGGATGATCTGACGGCACGCATCGAGCGCAACGTACTCGCCGCCCTCCGCTAAGGACTTCATCAGATAGATGTTCTGATCCAGAGATCGCTATTTGCTCTCTGGGTGGTGCATCAAAATAGCAATATAGGTGAGGGGTGTGAAGCAATACAGCTTCACACCCCTCACCTATGTTGGTTCTTGCCCCTATCTGAGCAATTTTGATGTGTGCGCTGACTATCTCCGTGTATGGAGGAAGGAAGGGTGCACCATCTCGCTCCTTAGATGCGGAGGGTGCAGGTCACTACAAACTCGCGTGGACGGAGGGGGATGACGAGGCTGGAGAGCTCGGTGGCAGATAGGCGATTGACGTGGTAGCTCGTTTGCCCCAAGAGGTTCGAGAGGCGTGCAGAGAGCTTTATCCGCTTGCTTGCCTCCCAGTGTGCGTCGAGATCACCGAAGACGGTATGCTGATAGCTCCTTGGGGCAACCTCATTCATCGAGTGGACGATCTCCAGCCCGAAGAGCCAGTGACTACCGAGGGTGAGTCCAGCTTCGAGACTCTCACGCAGGGAGAAAATCGGGCGTAGCTGTCGCTGAGGATGCTGCATCCAGAGGCTACTGCACTCGATGGTATAGGCCAGGTCGAGGGGATGGAGCTTGTTGCATGTCATCGTCAGCTGGGGCATCAGGAGGTCGCTCTGTATCTGATAGAGATGGTGAAGCTGTGAAGAGATGTAGCTTGAGTGGCTGTAGTGTAGCGAGGCGTGCAGGCTCATCCCGAGCGGAGCGATGGACTTGTCGATGACTCCTACCGCAGAGAAGGTCTGTCGATGATGCCTGCTGTCGATGGGGGTACTCACGATGCGGTCGAGGCTATAGGTATAGTCCCGATAATAACCATGCTGCGTATGGAGGTAGCTTAGGTGGAGGTAGGTGAAGAAGAGCTGCAGCGGATCACGGTAGGTCAAGCGGAGCGAAGTCGAGGTATTCTGCTGGGTGTAGAGCCGCTCCAGACTCTGGTAGTAAAGGCGGTAGCCACGACGCTGGGGGGGGGGACTGTAGTAGCTATCGGGGTCAGGATGCTGTGTGTAGCTCCCACGCACCCATAGCTCAAAGCGAGGTGTGAAGCTCTTCCGCAGACTGATGAAGGGGGCGAAGGAGAGGCGTGTTGCTTCGGTGTGTGTGGCTCCCACATGGAGGGCTTCTCGCTCCAGAGTAATAGGAGAGCCCACGGCGAAGTACAGATCTTCGCCCCGATAACTGAAGGAGGCATCCAGTGCCATCGAGAGATCCCGATAGCTGCAGCTACGCTGGAGGCTGGCGTAGGGGGTGTCGTAGCTGCGTAGGTCAGCCGTAGCACTAAGCCCTGTGCTGAGGGTGGTCGCCTGTGAGAAATGTAAGGCCGTCGAGGCACGCTGGGTCGAATACAGCTGGCTGATCCTGCGCTGCTCATGGAGCGTCTGCGTGGGGCGTGTTCCTTCGTTCCAGCTTCCTTGTAGCTCTTCCCCCGAGGTATATCCTCGTGTGAAGGAGGAGAGATCGAAGATAGCACCGCCTAAGCGGAGGGTCGTCTGGAGGACTGCTTGGAGCCAAAGAGGCTCTTGCCGTAGCTGGAGGTCGTACTGGCGGCTATTAGATCGAAGCCCTTCGCACTGGTCGGCAAACCGCCCTCCGAAGCGCAATTCTCCTACGAGATAGCGCTTGGGAGCATTGTGCTCGTAGCGCAGGGCTGCATTGTAGTAGTTGGGGCTACGGGTAAGAGAGGAGGCTTCGTAGAGGTCGAGTGGGGGAGTGCCGAGGTAGTGGGTCTCACTCACGGAGCTGAGGCGACGGCGGTCATGGTAGCCCGAGATGTTGAGGCGGAGATTGCCATACTCACCTACCTTCTGCAGGTCGTTGATACCCCAGTTGAGCCCACGGTCATCGAGGTAGCGACTGAGATCCAGGGGAGGAGTCTGAGGCGAAGAGGTCTGCAGAATGGTCGAGGGAAGGGAGACCTGTGGAAGTCCCCCTGCAGCATCGTGCTGCTGCTCGAACTCCGAGGTGAGGTCTCTCCCCGTGTTGTTCCCCTTGAGTGAGGTAATGAGCTGATTGGTACGTGCTGCCTGCATCAGAAAGCTCTTCCCCTCCCAGAGCGGTGGGCATAGCCCCGTCCCAGCCGTGACCTCTCCGAAGGGACGGAAGCGAGCAGCCTTGCTCAGACGGATATTGAGGGCGGCTTGGTCACTAAGGACCTGCCCCTGTAAGACCCGTTTGTGCTGGTTGTGCTCGATGACATCGACCTGATCGACAGCATCGAGGGGGATGTTGCGTGAGGCCTGTGTGTAGTTGCTCCCTAAGGGGTCTTGTCCCTCGATGTAGAACTTATTGATCGGTGTCCCCTGATACTCTATGCGACCATTCTCCTTGACTTCCACCCCCGGGAGCTTCTTGATGACATCCTCGAGGTAGCGGTCACGCTGCCCTGCGAAGGCTTTGACCCGGTAGCGCAACGTGTCGCCACGGATACCGATCGGCTGTGCTTTGATATGCACCTCACGTATGGTCGTGGTCGAAGGCTGTAGACGAATGGTGAAGGTATCTCCTGCTATTGAGCTGACGAGTATCTCTTGCTTGGCATAGCCCAAGAGGACGAAGGTGAGACGTTGGTCTTGGGGAGTCAAGCGGAAGTGGGCCTCCCCCTTGTTGTTGCTCTGCGTGAAGGCCGTACGGTGCTGCTCACTATCCCATGCCGAGCAAAGGACATCGATGATGGGGGCAGCCGTCTCGGCATTGATGATGCGAGCCGTCACGTGACGCTCACTGGTCTGTCCCAGGGCTCGTCCCACAGGGAGCAGTAGCAGACAGAGCATCCACCATAAATGGAGCTGCGGGGCTGTGTAGTGTCTCATACGTGGTATCGTGTCTGGTCAGAGCAGGCAGGATACTGCCTACTCTAATTCGATGGGATGGTAAGGCTTGGGGGGACGCAGGATGCGTCTCCGTCGTGAGGCAGGCTGGACTAGGTCTGACTTGAAGAGAGAGGGCTGCTCGTGGTATTGGCGCAAGAGGCGTGCAAACACTTCGCGCTTGGTCTCAAACTGCCAGTGTACCAGTGCTCGCTCATAGATGTAGTCCGCAGAAGGAGCCTGCTCAAAGCCTACCAACGTGTAGATATACTCGCCCTGGGTGTCGTAGATGCACGTAATCAGCCCTGGGAGTCCCCCGAACTTGTACGGGCCATATGAGTAGGCGATCTCCTCGGTGTACCACGCTACATAGTCTCGCCCACGGAAGCGAGTCGTCGCCTTGTGGCAGGGGTAGCCTAAGACCGTGCTATCCCCTTTCTCCAGCCGCCACTGAAGCGAGGGGATGGGCTCACGATAGTGATACTTGTTGATGGCAATCTTACCATAGGCATCGAGATTACCCGTTGAGCGGTCGAAGAGCAGCTTAAGTTCGGTCAACATATGCCTACGAGAAGCCTTCCATTCTCCGATGAACTCCCCTTCTTTTTTCCGAGCCTTGACGGAGGCATTCCATATAGAGTCGGCACGTAGCCCGCCGTAGTCTACAAACGATTGGTGGCTGGAGCCTATCTGAAGGAGCTGTATACGCTCTGGCTCGACAGGCTTTGTGGTGCTGTCACAATGCAGTCTCTGGTAGTAAGCCCTCCACTGCGCATAGTCGAAGATGCGGAAGGCGATTGTATCTCTCAGGGCCAAGCGACGCTGTGGATTGGGGTAGACTTCGACACCTTGCGCTACGGCTGGCAGGCTCAGACTCCCTATCCCCAGAGCGAGAAGGAGGGCACGGAGCAATGGAGACTTCATAAGGAGGGGGAGGGTTTTACTCTAATTCGATGGGGTTATAGGGCTTCGGTCGGCGCTTCACTGGGACGGGAGATGCTGGGGTGATGATATCCGACTTGAAGAGATTGGGCTGCTCGTGGAACTGCCGTTGAAGCCGATTGATCTCCTCACGTGTCCCTTCGGTGGGCTTGCGTCGTCTATTAGCAGTGTAGATGTAGTCTGCAGAAGGAGCCTTCTCAAAGCCTACCAACGTGTAGATATGCTCGCGCTGGGTGTCGTAGATGCACGTAATCAGCCCTGGGAGTCCCCCGAACTTGTACGGGCCATATGAGTAGGCGATCTCCTCGGTGTACCACGCTACATAGTCTCGCCCACGGAAGCGAGTCGTCGCCTTGTGGCAGGGGTAGCCTAAGACCGTGCTATCCCCTTTCTCCAGCCGCCACTGAAGCGAAGGGATGGCTTCGCTGTAGTGATAAGGATCGATAAAGACCTTGTCGTATGCGTCCAATGTCCCCTTGCTGCGGTCAAAAAGCAACTTAGTATCTGGGAGCGACTCTTTGCGTGCAGCAGACCATTCGCTCTGGAACTCGCCCTTACTCTTGCCTGCTTTGATGGAGGCATTCCAGATAGAGTCGGCACGTAGCTCCCCATAGTTGACATAGGCTTGGTGCTTATTCCCGATCTGGAGTAGCTGTATCCAGCGGTATTCACGTGGATTAGAGGGGGTGTCTCGGTACTGCTTTCGGTAGAAGGCACGCCACTGAGCGTAGTCGGTGATAGAGAGTGAAATGGTGTCGCTCAAGGCGCACACCTTGTCTGATGTGGGGCTGTTTTGCGCCGAAGCTGTGGAGCTGTGTAAGCTCAAGCATCCTATCCCCATCGTGAGAAATAGGGTGCGGAGGGAGGGAGCTCCCCAGTGAAATGATGGTTGCTTCATAGTAGTACGAGGTGTATTTCGGAGGTTAGTACGAGGCGTTTGAATGCTCTTCTGTCGCAAATCTACGAAGCTTCCTGGTAAAAAACAAGTAGGGTGGAGGCTGTCGCACAAGTGCTCATCAGGGTAAGGTGTAGGATGCACACACTATAGACTTCATGAGAGCATCGAATAGCTTTACTCTAATTCGATGGGGTTATAGGGTCTAGGGGGCTTGGGTGTTTTCTTCCCGTTTGTGATAATTTTTGGAGTGTTATATCCCCCTGGGTTTGCCATATAGTGTCTGCTCGCTTGCAGGAGTTGTAGCCTCGTAGTTTTGAAGTAGGACTTCACCCTCCGATAGATCATCTCCTCTGGAGTAGCACGTTCGAAGCCCTGCAAGGTGAAGACATGGTCGCGGTCTGCATCATAGATACAGGCGATAAGCCCAGGCAGGCCTCTGAACTTATACGGGCCATAGCTCAGCGGTATCTCCTCAGTGTACCACGCTGTATAGTGGCGTCCTAGGTAGTGAGTCTGAGCTCGGTGGCAGGCGTATCCAGCGACGATGCTGTCTCCTGATACCAGTGTCCAGCTCTGCTCTGGAAGGCTGTCGACATAGGTAAAGTGGTCAAGAGCAATCTGGTTAAAGAACTCCATGGTGCCAGTGGTCTGCAGGAAGAGTATGTGGTCATTTACTACCGAAGTCTTCCTTGCCTTATAGTACTTTGGGATAAACTCCTCGGGAGCTTTCTTTGTCTTCGCTCCATCATCATATATGGAGTCAGCCTGCCACGTCCCATAGTCCAGGTACCGCTGAGCAGTCTTCCCGATTTGCAGAAGCTGCATCCATTCGTATGATGGGCTGGAACTCTTAGCTACGGGGTGGTACTCTGAACGGTAGTATGCGCGATAAAGACAAGGCTCGATGACCTCCTTGGCGATCGTATCTATCTTCATCATTTTGGCTGCTTGGATCATCGTATTGACCATCGGATTCTGCGTAGTACTTTGTGCCCGTACCGTTATAGTGCAGAGACTTAATATCCCCATGTGGAGGATTAGAATTAAGGATCGCATAGGTGTTATTGTTTTCATGTATCAATGAGAATAGAGATCAAAGCCCATACTCATAGTATGCGTATCTACATCTTTGAGTATGGACTTTGACGGAGTGTGTAGGAGACCTATCTTTGGATTTTAGTTCCACATTCGACCTCTTCGATGATGTCCAGCGTATCCATGAGGTCATCCATATTCTCGTGTAACTCGCTGATGGTTAGGACTTCTGTTCCGCAAGAAGTGATGATGCGGATTACTCCTGCGGATGCACTTGTGCCACTTAGGAGCAGTGTAAGGATACAGAATCCCAAAAGAAAGAATGCTTTCTTCATAGTAGTATGATGTGTTGTTTGGTGATTCGGGTGGTGTGTTTCGCCACCCTTCACCAGCAAATGTAAGAAAGTTTCTGATAAAAAACAAGTAGGGTGGAGGCTGTCGCACAAGTGCGCATCAGGAGGCACTAAGGGACATACCGTCTGTGACCTATACTGGTCTGCGCACCGACCACTACTGGTCAGGGGGCGGAGCAGTACTGGTCGATAGCCCTCACCACTACTGGTCGGGGTGCAGATCAGTAGTGGTCGCTCCCCTGAGCTAAGGTGTGGCGTACTGAAAAAAGTGGACAGTAGGACGGGTAAGTTAGGATGCGGGTTGACAGTCTTGTGCGCTAATCGCAGTGAGCGTTGACAGACTTGCATCGCTTCTCATAGCTGTCGACTTATGACTCATCGTGACTCGGAGGGGCAAGAAGGCTGGTGCGAGGACTTCATGCCTGTAGAAAGTGGACACCTGCAGGCCGTATAGGTGGGATGCAGTACCTTTGCACGAAAAGAAACAGCATCTATGAATCAACTGGACCTATTCCTCGGGGGCATCGTCCTACTCTTCGCCCTTGGTGGGCTCTTCGGGGGAGCGGTGCGCCGTGTCATCCAAATCGCCGCACTTATCATCGCCTTCCGCGAAGCATGGCGTTTGGCCCCTTGGGTGGAGAGCGTCTTGGGCGGTGGTGACGGACAGAGTATAGCAGGCTGGGGCTTCATCGTCCCCCTCCTCTCCTTCGCCCTCGTGTATATAGGTATCCGTCTGGTGGGGAATTGGTTCGGCTCCCTCACCAAGGGGACGTTCCTCTACGTCATTGATCGCATCATCGGACTCGTCTTGGGACTCCTCGTTGGCATCTATTTGATGGGCTATGCCTGCCTACTCTACGAAGGTATCTTCCCCACACCGAGCTATGACGAGCAGAGCGACACGCCTCCTACGACCCGACAGGACTCTTACCTTTATCCACGCCTCATCCATTCCGTAGCGGACATTAGCCGTGCCAAGGCCGTCCTCTTCGGGGGCGAAGAAGCGAGCGGAGACGCTCCTAATACCACACCTCAAGCTCCCCAACGCCGATGATTGACCCCCTGCACATCATCCATGAGTACTACCCCATAGGTAGCGACATCGAGCGTGTTCTCCGCCTCCACGTCGAGGATGTGACTCGCTTGGCCCTCGAGATCGTGGACGCTCATCCCGAGCTTCCCATTGACCGCACCTTCGTCTATGAGGCAGCTATGCTCCACGACATCGGCATCTACCTGACCGATGCACCCACCATCCACTGCACGGGCACGGCACCCTACATCCTCCACGGCTACTTAGGTGCAGAGCTGCTGCGTGGCTTGGGGCTGCCTCGGCATGCTTGGGTCGCTGAGCGACACACGGGGAGCGGACTGACGAGCGAGGAGATCCAGACACGTGGCATCCCCCTTCCTCCTGGGATATACACCCCACAGAGCCTCGAGGAAGAGGTCATCTGCTATGCGGATAAGTTCTACTCAAAGACCAAGCTCGGCAAGCAGAAAAGCCTTGAGCGCGTACGCCAAGGCTTCAGCAAGCACGGCGAAGCAGCCCTCCATCGCTTCGACCTACTGCACGCCAAGTATGGCATTTAGTCTCAGGCTTTTCCCTATATTTTCCTATTTTTGTACCCAAGACTCAAGCAACAATCTCTAATCAATAATTATATGGCTACTACAGCAGACTTCCGTAATGGTATGTGCCTCGACATCGATGGGCAGTACTACTTCATCGTCGAATTCCTTCACGTCAAGCCTGGTAAGGGCCCAGCTTTCGTTCGCTCGAAGCTCAAGAACGTCTCCACGGGTCGCGTCATCGACAAGACGTGGAACAGCGGCGTCAAGGTCGAAGAAGTACGCATCGAACGTCGTCCCTACCAGTACCTCTACAAGGATGATATGGGGCTGAACTTCATGCACCCCGAGACCTTCGAGCAGATTTCCATCCCCGAAGCCGTCATCGATGGGGTACAGTTCCTCAAGGAAGGTGATACCGTCGAAGCAATGGTGCACGCAGCCTCTGAGACCGTACTGACCTGCGAACTCCCAGCGCACGTAGACCTCCGTGTGACCTACACCGAGCCCGGCCTCAAGGGAGATACCGCTACCAACACCCTCAAGCCTGCTACCGTAGAGACGGGTGCCGAAGTACGTGTGCCTCTCTTCATCACCGAAGGCGAACTCATCACCATCGACACGCGCGATGGCTCGTACGTAGGTCGTGTGAAGGAAGCCTAAGCGCATCCCTTCCCACCTTCGCCTACAAGCACGAAGCGACACCGCCCCGACTTCTCTGAAGAGAAGTCGGGGCGGTGTCGCTTTTATCTTAGAGAAGGGAAGGCCTTAGCCGAGGAGCGTCTTGAGGTGCTCTGCATACGCTGCCCAGTCGGTGATGGTATGGCGTGCTACTCCACTCTCAATGGCAGCCTTCGCCACGGCAGTAGATACCTCTACGATGAGTCGGTGGTCGACAGGCTTCGGGATGAAGTAATCAGGGCCGAAGGTAAGCCCCTGGGTACCGTAAGCCTCGTTCACGTAGTCGGGGACGGGCTGCTTGGCCAGTGCAGCAATGGCGCGCGTGGCAGCTAATTCCATAGCACCATTGATAGCGGTGGCGTGCGTGTCGAGTGCTCCACGGAAGATATAGGGGAAGGCCAGCACATTGTTGATCTGATTGGGGTAGTCGGTGCGTCCCGTGCTCATCAGTACGTCGGGGTTAGCAGCCTTCGCTTCTTCGTAGGAGATTTCGGGTGTGGGGTTCGCCAAAGCAAAGATGATCGGACGCTCAGCCATCGAGCGCACCATCTCCTGCGTCACCATCCCGCCCTTGGAGAGTCCCAAGAGGACATCTGCTCCGCACATCGCATCGGCGAGCGTGGAGAGGTCAGTACGTGTCGTGGCGAACTCACGCTTCATAGCACTGAGGTCGGTGCGGTCGGTGGTGATTACGCCCTTGGAGTCGGTCATCACGATGTGCTCGCGCTTAGCCCCTAAGTTGCAGTAGAGCTTGGCACAAGCGATGGCGGCAGCACCAGCACCGCTGACGACAATGCGCACGTCTTCGATGCGCTTGCCGACGAGCTCCAGTGCGTTCAAGAGCCCAGCTCCGGAGATGATGGCCGTACCGTGCTGGTCATCGTGCATCACGGGGATAGGTAGCTCAGCCTTCAGACGGCGCTCGATCTCGAAGCATTCGGGGGCTTTGATGTCCTCGAGGTTAATAGCTCCGAAGGTCGGAGCAATAGCCTTGACGGCTGCGATGAACGCCTCGGGGTCGGTGGCATCTACCTCGATGTCGAAGGCATCCACTCCCGAATAGATTTTGAAGAGCAGTGCCTTTCCCTCCATCACGGGCTTACTGGCTTCGGCGCCGATGTTCCCTAATCCAAGGACGGCAGTCCCATTGGAGATGACCCCAACGAGGTTGCCCTTTGCCGTGTAGCGGTAGGCAGCGGTGGGGGCATCAGCGATGGCTAAGCAGGGCTCAGCCACGCCTGGAGAGTAGGCCAAAGAGAGGTCATAGGCGGAGCTATGTGGCTTGGTAGGGACGATGGCGATCTTGCCGGGACGCCCTTCTTCATGGTAGCGAAGGGCTGCTTCTTTAGTTATGTCGAGAGGCATGATGAATATGCGTTGTAAGGGTCATGTATATGGTGGTGGAGCTACATTCTCCCCAAGAATGTGGGGTAGATTAGCTCAGGGGGTCTTCTCCTTCGGTAGGCTTGTAGCGGTGCGCATCGAAGGGGGGAGGAGCTGAGGGGCTTGCGGTAGGGGAGGGAGCGGTCGTCTGCTGATGGATGCGCACTCGTAGAGCGATGATCTCGGTGCTGGTCGTGACTCGCCCTTCTCTGTCTGCCTCACGTGCGTACTCGATACGTCCTGCGATGGATAGGTGGGAGCCTTCGTGTAGATGTTCGACTGCCATACCCACCTGTCCACGAGCGATCACTCGATGGAAGAGCCGCTGTCGGTAGGGGCGACCACCTTCGCGCCCCGTGACTTCTTCCTCGGTCTTCAAGCGCAGACGCACTTCGGGGAAGTCGGGGGCTAAGTAGTGTACGCTCGGCTCTTCGGTCAGTTCGCCCGTGAGGATGACCTGATTGGTGGGGGGGAGTGCGGACATTGGTCTTAGCGATTGAGCACCTTGTTCTTGGCGATGACGGCTACGTAGTCCTTGAGGTAGTTGGGAGTCCAGTAGGCCGTATCGGCAAAGTCCCCACGCTCAAAGGCAAAGGTAGCGAGTGTCACCATTGCTTCGGCTGTCGGAGCAAAGCCTTCGTCCCACACCTCGTAGCTGTGCTGTGGCCAGAGACCACGGGTCTTCGTTGCGCCATTACCCACAAGGATGGGGTCGGCTGCTGCGCCGAAGAGAGGCTCTTCGGGCTGGAGGATGGCAGCGAAGTCCTCTTGCAGGCGTAGTCCCGAGTGGTCGAACTTCGCTGCGTAGACTTCCATCCTGCGTGCATCTAAGAGGGGGAAGATGGTGGCAGTACGCCCTGCTGGGAGTGCTCGCTTGGCTTGGTGCGCCAAGAGCTCTAAGGTGTCGATGGCTATCAGAGGAACGCTGTAGCCGAGGCACAGGCCTTTGGCCAGCGAGGCTCCGATGCGTAGCCCTGTATAGCTCCCAGGCCCAGCACTCACGGCGACGGCGGATAGTGCTTCGCCCTGCTGTCTGAGCTCTGCGAGGAGCTCATCGACCATGGGGGCAAGGGCTGCAGCGTGTCCGCCTTCGGGGGATTCGACCTCGCGGGCGGCTAAGAGTTCGGCTCCAAGGCCGAGGGCGACACTACACTTCGTGGTGGAGGTCTCTATGCAAAGAATCATAGGTAATCGGGTGGATTAGTCCAGTTAGTTAGTCGAGTAGGAGCTCTACGGGGCAGTGGTCGGAGCCGTAAATCTCGGTGTGGATGGAGGCACCCTGCAAGCGAGGCGCCAGACGCTCCGAGGCAACAAAGTAGTCAATGCGCCAGCCTGAGTTGCGCTCACGAGCCTTGAAGCGGTACGACCACCACGAGTAGATATCTGCTTGGTCGGGGTGGAAGTGGCGGAAGGTGTCGATGAAGCCGGCGTCGAGGAGCTCTTGGAGCTTGCCGCGCTCTTCGTCCGTGAAGCCAGCGTTGCGGCGGTTGGACTTGGGGTTCTTCAGGTCGATCTCCTTGTGTGCTACGTTGAGGTCGCCGCAGATGATGACTGGTTTCTTTGCATCGAGCCCCTGGAGGTAGGTACGGAATGCGTCTTCCCACGTCATGCGGTAGTCGAGACGGCGGAGGTCATCCTGCGAGTTTGGAGTGTAGACGGTAACGAGGTAGAAGTCGGGGTATTCGAGGGTGATGACACGCCCCTCCTGATCGTGCTCCTCGATGTCAATGCCGTAGTGGACGCTGAGAGGCTCGTGGCGCGTGTAGATAGCCGTGCCGGAATAGCCCTTCTTGACGGCATAATTCCAGTAGCTTCTGTAGCTGGGGAGGTCAGCATCGAGCTGTCCAGCCTGCATCTTCGTCTCTTGGAGGCAGACGAAGTCAGCATCTAATTCTTTGATGATATCGGGGAAACCCTTGGTGAAGACGGCACGCAGGCCGTTGACATTCCAGGAGATGAACTTCATTGATATGGTGCTCTTTGTATTTAGTCTTTGTATTGGGTGGGGTCGTCGATGCCTGCTTCGCGCATGGCCTCACGTCGCTCGACGCAGGTAGCGCAGCAGCCACATTGGATGCTACCACCTTCGTAGCAGCTCCACGTCTCGGCGTAGTTGATGCCGAGTTCCTTGCCGTGACGGGCGATGTCGCCCTTGCTGATGTCGGTGTAGGGAGCTGTGACCTTGACTCCATTGCCCGTCCCTGCGGCGATAGCTTCGTGCATCGGGCGGATGAAGGAGGCACGGCAGTCGGGGTAGATAGCGTGGTCGCCGAAGTGATTGGCGATGTAGACACGCTTCAGTCCTCGGCTCTCGGCCAGTCCAGCGGCGATGGAGAGCATGATGCCATTGCGGAAGGGGACGACTGTAGCTGCCATATTCTCCTCGTCATAGCTCCCTTTGGGGATGTCACCACCGCCTTGGAGTAGGGCACTGCGGAAGTACTTCCCCATAAAGCCTAAGGGGATGGTGAGGTGCTCAATGCCCAGACGCTCGCAGTGCAAGCGTGCAAAGGGGATTTCTTGGGCGTTGTGCTTCGAGCCGTAGTCAAAGGATACAGCCAGCGAGATACTGCTCTGGTACTCGTAGAGGAGGGTAACACTGTCCATCCCTCCTGAGAGGACGATGAGTCCGTCACGGTGTGTCATAGGTCGGAATTAGAGGAAGAAGCTCAGGATAATCTGGGCGGATATGATACGTACAAACATCCCCACGGGGTAGACGATCGCATAGGCCACGGAGCTGGAGCGTGATTCGTTGATGGACATAGCGTAGTCTAATGCCATTGAGTTGGCCATCACGCCACAGAGCATCCCTACGGTCTCAGCGTGGGTCTTCTTGTAGCCAAAGAGGGAGATCAGCCCCACGGCCATCGTCGGAAGGTAGGTGATGAGGAAGCCTAAGCCGATCCAAAGCAGGCCATCTCCGTGGACGATCATCTCAAAGAAATGTGCTCCGCTGGCGAGCCCCAGCCCTGCGAGGTAGAGGATGATGCCGAGCTGCTTGATGAGCTGCGTGGCACTATTACTCATATAGGTAGCGATGCGGAGGCGCGCTCCAAAGGCTCCCATCAAGATCCCCATGATGATCGGGCCACCAGCCAGACCGAGCTTGATCGGCATGCTGAGCCCTGGGATGGCCAAGGGGATGGAGCCAATGATACAGCCCACCGCCAGACCGAAGAAGAAGCTGAAGAGCTTGGGCTTGTCCAGCACGTTGATTGAGTCCCCGAGGAACTTTGAGGCACGCTCGATCTCCTGTGCTTCGCCCACGACCGACAGGCGGTCTCCGAGCTGCAGGTGCAGGTCGGGGGTGGCAAGGATCTCGATACCAGCACGGTCGATGCGCGTGATGTTGATGCCGTACTGATTGCGCAGGCGCAGGGCACCGAGCTTAGCCCCGTTGACCTTGGAGTTGGTGATGATGATGCGCTTGCTGATGAGCTGGGAGTCAATCGCGTCCCAGTCGATGTCGGGGCGGTTCCAGTCACGGCTCTCTGCACGGCGACCGAAGAAGCGCTCCATCTCATCGACATCCTCGGGATGTACCAAGACGAGGAGGTGGTCTCCCTCGTGGAGAACGGTCTGTGACGAAGGAATGATTAGCCCTTCACCGCGCCAGATGCGCGAGATGATGAAGTGCTTTTCCTCCAGACGCACGGCCTCGAGGATGGTCTTACCGAAGAGCGTGGGGTTGGTGAGCTCCAGTTCGGTGATGTAGGTGTTACGAGATTTATCTTCTTCGTTGCGCTTGTGCCTCTTGGGATCAAGAATATTGAGCGTAATGATAGCTAAGATCATACCGACGACGCCCAGCGGATAGGTCAAGGCACAGCCAAGAGCGAGGTCAGCGATCTGACGAGTCCCGTCGCTGCCTAATACATCCTGCATGGTGCTCTGCACGGCAGCGAGCATCGGGGTATTTGTTACAGCCCCAGCCATAATCCCGAGCATGTTGGGCATCGAGATACCGAAGATATAGTGGAGAGCAACGACGACTGCCAGCCCAATGCCGATGACCGCCAGCCCTAATACATTATATAATATCCCTTGGCTCTTGAGGGAAGGGAAGAAGGAGGGACCGACTTCGACCCCGAGGGCGTAGACGAAGAGGGCTAAGCCGAGGGTCTGGGCGAAGCTGTTCATCTCAGGATGTACACGCACCCCGAAGTGGGAGGCAAGGATCCCGACAAAGAAGACAAAGGTGATACCGAGAGAGATCTTACCCACGCGCAGCTTGCCGAGCAGGATGCCCACAGCTGACACCAGAGTAAGCCACACGACTGTTTCCAATACCGATGGGGTGAGGAAGACATCGTGCAACCACGAATTGATAGCCTGCATTGTTACGTTTTGAAGTCTTGGTGTTGCCCATTCACAGGGGCTTAACCAGCACAAAAATACCACTTTTATACCGATAGTTCTCCTTATAAATAGGCTGAGATACCCCGACGGACGGCGCACGTGTAGGCTCGGGTGTAGGAGGATTGCTTCTGTGCGAGCAAAGGGTGGGGCGATTGTCTTAGGGGAAGGGTGCTACCGACCAGTAGTGGTCGGTGGTGTGTAGCAGTACTGCTCCGCACGCTGACCAGTAGTGGTGCGAGGGGGGAGCAGTACTGCTTCGGGCAGCCTTCCCCTGTGCTGCGCATCGGGCACTTCCTCTGTCGGGTGTCGGTGTGTCGGCACTGGGTGGCTCAAAGGCTTACGGCACAGACCGCTCAGCTCGGCTTCGCCTGCCAGCCTTGCGCCACGAAGAAAGCATATCGGTGAGAAGTAGTAATTTTGTGGGCTAATTGGGTGGAGTGTGTCCTGACGGTCAGAGTAGTGACCACTGAGACGCATAGCCCCCGATAGCACACGATATTATAGATAGAGACACTGAGCACTTTATGGGCAAAGTCATAGCATTAGCCAACCAGAAGGGCGGTGTGGGTAAGACCACGACCGCTATCAATCTGGCTGCCTCCTTAGCCTCGCTGGAGAAGCGCGTCCTCTTGGTCGATACCGATCCGCAGGCCAACGCTACCTCTGGTATAGGCATCGATGCCTCCCAAATAGGCAAGACCATCTACGAATGCCTCTGTGCTGGGCTGCCTGCTACGGAGGCGATCACGAAGACCGTCGTCGATGGGCTTGACCTCTTGCCCTCGCATATCGACTTGGCTGGTGCGGACTTAGAGCTGCTGGAGCGTACCGAGCGTGAGTACATCCTCCGTACGGTCTTAGCCCCCTTAGTCGACCGCTACGACTACATCCTCATCGATTGCTCTCCCTCCCTCGGGCTGATTACCGTCAACGCCCTGGTGGCTGCCGACTCCGTACTTATACCCGTGCAGTGCGAGTATTTTGCCCTCGAAGGGATCTCTAAGCTCCTCAATACCATCCGTATCGTGCGCCAGCGACTCAATGCTCAGCTCGATATAGAGGGCTTCCTGATGACGATGTACGATAGCCGTACACGCCTCAATAATCAGATCTACGAAGAGGTCAAGTCCCACTTCAAAGCTCTGGTCTTCGAGACCGTCATCCAGCGCAACGTCAAGCTCGGCGAAGCTCCCAGCCACGGTCTGCCTGCCCTCCTCTACGATGCCGACAGCCGTGGAGCGATCAACCACCTCCAGCTGGCCTCTGAGCTAATCAACAAGAACAAGTAGATGTCCACTGCAAAGAATAAGAACGTCTTAGGACGTGGCCTGGGTAACCTCCTCGGAGGTGAGACCTCCCCCGAAGCCCTCCAAAGCACTGCTTCCATCCAAGAGCTTCCGCTGGAGAAGATTGCACCCAATCCCGACCAGCCCCGTAAGCACTTCGAGCAAGAAGCCCTCGAGGAACTCGCTGCTTCCCTGAAGACCCTCGGGCTCGTTCAGCCCATCACCGTGCAGGCGCTCCCCTCAGGCACCTTCCAGATCATCTCGGGAGAACGCCGCTGGAGAGCTGCTCAGATGGCTGGTCTCAAGACTCTGCCTGCCTATATCCGTGCTACGCAGCCCAGTGAACTGCTGGAGCTGGCACTCATAGAGAATATCCAGCGCGAAGACCTCAACGCCATCGAGGTAGCACTGGCTTACCAGCAACTCACCGAGCAGTACGGCCTCTCGCAGAGCAAAGTCGCAGAGCGTGTCGGCAAGAAGCGCGTCACCGTCACTAACTATATCCGCTTGCTCCAGCTCCCCGCTGAGATACAGCTCGGGCTGACGCAGCGACTCATCGATATGGGACACGCACGTGCCCTCCTCCAAGTCGAGGACACCGAGCGACAGATCGAGCTGTACAACCTCATCATCGCTGAGCATCTCAGCGTCCGTGCTGTGGAGGAACTGGCTCGCGCCATCGCTGAAGCTCCCGACGCTACCCCTCTCCCCACGCCACAGCACCAGCATCCAGAGAAGACCGAACGTAAGGACTTCAAGCTCCTCGAGCAACACTTAGCTCAGGTCTTCTCCTCGAAGGTCACCCTCCGCTGCTCTGCTTCGGGCAAGGGGAAGCTCACCATACCCTTCTCTGGTGACGAAGAATTAGAGCGTATCATGCAGCTCCTGGAGCGTATCCAGAAGTAGCACTATCCTCCATCCCCTTTCCCGATGCGCCTCCGTCACCTGCTTGTCTTACTGGCTTTCGTCCTTGCTCCTCAGGCTTCAGCTTGGGCGCAGGAGGTGCTTCCCACCTCTACCTTAGACTATCGTCAGCCGATGCTTTTGCTCCAGAGCGATAGCATCACCACCTCGGTGCAAGAGCCTCTGCCTGACTTCACGAAGCAGGCGCAGCAGATACGACAAGAGGTACTCTGGCAGCCCAACTCCACCAAAGCCATCCTCTGGGGATTACTCCCTGGGGGTGGGCAGATCTACAACCGTAAATACTGGAAGCTACCCATCGTCTGGGGATCCTTCGTAGCTTGCTACTACGCCATCACGTGGAACAACCGCCAGTATCAGGAGTATCACGCTGCTTACCGTGACCTCTCCAGCGCCGATCCCGAGCACAATACCGCCTGGCTCGTCTTCGCTCCGAATGGCGCCAAAGCCTCCGACTACCAGCAGTATCAGTCTTCTCTGCGCTCTACGCTTAAGCGAGGGAATGACTTCTACCGCCGTAATAGGGACCTGAGTGTCGTCACTTCGATCCTCGTCTACGGTCTCTCTATCCTCGATGCTTATGTCGATGCAGAGCTCTTCACCTTCGACATCAGCCCCGACCTCTCCCTGCGGATAGCCCCCGAAGTGGGTCTTCCTAAGCTCGGCATCCCCTCTTTACCTGTGGGGGTGAACTGTAGCCTCACCTTCTAACCCCCTCCCTGATGAAGCTTCATCTCAAGCTCCTCTCGGTAGCCTTCTTCCTCCTTCTCACGATCACCAGCCTCACGGCACAAGTCGATAGCACGCGACGTGTCGATCAACTTCCCTCCCCCTTTACTCTGGCATCCGCCCTGCTGGATCCCATCACGCTCCCTGCTTCCCTCGACCGCGATGTCGAGAAGATGCTCGAGCAGTGGTACAGCGGCTACGGAGCTGCCTCCAAGAGAGCCCACAGCACGCCTCCCAGCTCGGTCTTCGTACCCTATACGCCCGACAGCGTATATATACGTATGCTCAATAGGATGCCATCGGCGATGCGCTTCAGCTACAATCCCCTCGTGCGCGAAGCCATCGAACTATATCTCTTCAAGCGCCGTGGGCTCCTCAGCTCCATGCTCTCCTTGGGAGACCTCTACTTCCCCGAGATTGAGATGGCACTGGACAAGAGTGGACTCCCCATGGAGCTCCGCTATCTGGTCATCGTCGAGTCCGCACTCAACCCCAAGGCCATCTCTCCAGCAGGGGCCGCTGGGCTATGGCAGCTGATGCTCCCTACAGGGAAGGTCTACGGCCTCACCGTCAATAGCCTCGTCGACGAACGTATGGATCCCGTGAAGAGTACCGCTGCTGCCTGTCGCTTCCTCAAGGATCTCTACCGTATCTACGGTGACTGGTGGCTCGTCCTCGCTGCCTACAACTGTGGCCCAGGCAACGTCAGCCGAGCCCTCAAACGTGCTGGGACGGAGCGACCCAACTTCTGGGATATCTATCGCTACCTCCCGAATGAGACGCGCCGCTATATCCCCCTCTTCATCGGAGCCTACTTCGCCATGCACTACCATCGTGAGTACGGCATCTTCCCCCGACAGGTAGGTCGCCCCTTGGCCACCGACTATTACACGGCAGACCATCGAGTTACCTTTGACCGCATCTCCGAGCTTACTGGGCTATCGACAGAGTTAATCTCGACTTTCAACCCTCAGTTCCGCCGAGGTATCATCCCAGGGAATAACACCCCCTATCCCGTGCGCCTGCCCCTCTCCGCTATCCTCAAGCTCGACAGCGCAGGGAGTGAAGTCCATTCTCCCGAGCTGCGTGTCAGCCTCGAAGGACCAAACAACGCCGTGGCGACTCGCTCAAAAGTCAAGAGCAAGTCGGAGGACAACGAAGAGCCTTCCCCCGAAGAAGAAGCCCCTCGTCACGGCAAAAAGAAGAAGGGCCGCACCCAGCAAGAGACTACCTCCTCCACGCATACCATCGCCGCTGGTGAGACGCTCTATGCCATCGCTCGCAAGAACGGTATCACCGTCGAAGAGCTGAAGAAGAGCAATCACCTCACCTCCGACAACCTCCAGCCTGGGCAGAAGATCCAGATCACCAAGGCTGCTAAGGGGCATAAAGGCAAGGAGAAAAGCCACAGCTCCAAGCGCAAGCGCAGAGGAAGACACTAAGCATGCACCCTCATAGACATAATAATAACATCACAATAAGTAAAGCAATGAAACAACCAACTCTTATCGTTCTCGCAGCTGGCATGGGTAGCCGCTACGGCGGACTCAAGCAGCTCGATGGCGTAGGTCCCGCAGGAGAGACCATCATGGACTACTCCATCTTCGATGCTATCCGTGCTGGTTTCGGCAAGGTCGTCTTCGTCATCCGTCGCACCTTCGAGCAGGAGTTCCGTGAGAAGATTATATCTAAGTACGAGCACAAGATACCCGTAGAGGTCGTCTTCCAGGACTTAGATAAGCTGCCCGAAGGCTTCTCCGTGCCCGAAGGCCGTGAGAAACCCTGGGGAACGAACCACGCTGTGATGATGGCTGCTGAGGTCGTCAACGAGCCTTTTGCGGTAATCAATGCCGATGACTTCTACGGCCGTCACGGCTTTGCAGCCCTGGCCGACAAGCTCCGTAGCTTCTCCGACAGCACGAATAAGTACTGCATGGTCGGCTATCGTGTGGGTAATACGCTCAGCGAAAGTGGTACGGTAGCACGCGGTGTCTGCGAGGTCGATGACAAGGGCTTCCTCACGGGGGTCGTCGAGCGCACCTCGATTGCACGCCGTGCTGATGGCCAGATTGCCTTCACGGACGAAGCAGGGCAGGAGCAGGTACTCGCAGAGAACACGCCTGTCTCGATGAATATGTGGGGCTTCACGCCTGACTACTTCGAGCATTCAGAGAAGCTCTTCTGCCACTTCCTCACCGAGCAGAAGGCTAATCCTAAGTTCGAATACTACATCCCTCTTGTCGTCAATCACCTCGTCTCGGCAGGCACTTCGACCGTGGAAGTGCTGGATACGCCCGACTCATGGTTCGGTGTGACCTATGCCGAAGACCGCCCTGACGTAGTAGCTAAGCTCGCTGCTCTGGCCGCCACAGGAGCCTATCCCGAGAAGCTCTTCTAAGGCGAAGCCAACCTCATACTATAGTATATAGATCATCGCTTTCCCCCACCGCATCCATTCTCCTCGAGGAAGGACGTGGATGCGGTGGGGAAACTATGGTCTCTCCCTGCGATCGGAATGGACTTTGTGCGCCTTGAGCCTTTAGCGAACGTCAGCTATATTACCGAGCTCCTTATCTGGCTCCTCACCCTGGTGGTCTGGGTCTATACCCCTGGACTGCTCGGTGTCGTCCTCGAAGCAGGGCGGCAAGACAACCCCGACTCTGGGGCGGTGTATATCTCGCGCTTCGTCTCCTACGGGCTCTTCCGCTTCTTGGTCTATCTCTTAGGTAGCCTCTCGATGGGTCTGACCCTCCTGAGATTATTGAGCCGCTCTGGCTTCGTGCCACAGGGCAATTATATAGGTATCCTCTCCACTCTGGCCTTGCTCTTCGGGGGGATGTACCTCTTTCTCTACGTCCGTTCGCTCTCGTTCAAGCTCTGGCGCTACATCCTCTTGGACAAGTTCTCGGGAGGCTTGCTGACCCAAGATTACTTCTTCCAAGACTGGATACGTGCGCTCTTGATGGCGGTGGTGTCGCTCCTGACCTTCGCTCCCCTCACAACGGAGGCTCTTTGGGCGATAGCTGGTGGGGCTTTTCTCCTCGTTCAGCTCCTCGGTATTGTGCAGGTCGTACGCCGTCTGACGCAGGCCTCTACGGGCTTCCTCTTCCTTTTTTTGTACCTTTGCGCCCACGAAGTCGCTCCCTTCCTCTACATCGCAGGGGCGACCATCTACTTGTCGAGGGGTGATCTCCTCCTTCTCAACACGTTTCAATGAGTATCAAGACGATTCTAATCTCTCAGCCTCGACCCGAGTCGGGGAAGTCCCCTTACTATGATATCGCAGCACGCTACGGAGCAGAAGCTACCTTCCGTGCATTCATCGAAGTCGAGTCGGTCACTCCTCGTGAGTTCCGCAACCAGAAGGTAAATATCCTCGACCACACGGCCATTGTCTTCACCTCACGTAAGGCTATGGAGCACTTCTTCCAGCTCAGCGAAGAGCTTCGTGTCACCATCCCCGAGGATATGAAGTACTTCTGCATCAATGAGCAAGTAGCTAACTATCTCCAGAAGTTCATCGTCTACCGCAAGCGCAAGGTCTTCTATCCCGAAGCTGGTGGACAGCCCGAGCTGGTAGCCATCATGCAGAAGCATAGTAAGGAAGTCTACTTCCTCCCTATGGCAGAGGATCACAAGAACGACCTCATTGACCTGCTGACAGCTAAGAAGCTGCAGTTCGCCAAGGCGGTGATGTACCGCACCGTCAGCACGAAGTTCACCGCTGCTGAGAAGAAGGAGAAGTACGATATGATCATCTTCTTCAGCCCAGCAGGTGTCGCTTCGCTCTTGGCTAATCACAGTGATTACAAGCAGGGGAAGGTGCTCATCGGTGGCTTCGGCCCCGCCACGTGCCAGGCTATTGAGCAGGCTGGTCTGCGTCTCGATCTCTCTGCCCCTACCGCTGGTGCTCCCTCGATGGCGATGGCTCTCGAGCAGTACCTCAAGGAGAAGAACAAGTAATTTACGCCCATCCTCAGAGGGCGAATATTCGCTGATCGTGGAAGGATCAACCCCCCTACGCTATACGCTTAATAAGAAAGAGCGTCTGCATCTCAAGCGAGATGTAGACGCCCTTTTTGCTTCGGGGCGTGGCTTTATCGCCTATCCTCTTCGGGTCGTCGTCCACACAACGCCTATTGGGGAGGGGGAAGCTCCTACCTGTGCTATCCTTGCCGTAGCGGCTAAGAAGTACTTCCGCCGTGCTAATAAGCGCAACCGTATCAAGCGACTTATCCGCGAGAGCTACCGTCTGCGCAAGCATCGCTTCCTTGCTCTTGCCACCGCCCAAGGGGTACATCTACACCTTGCCCTCCTATCGGTAGCCAAGGAGCTACCTACCCAAGCGGATGTCGATCGTGGAATGGAGAAGGCACTGTCGCGTCTCTCTTCCGAGCTCGTGGGCAAAGCCTCCGAGGCCTCAAGCACCAAGGGATGAAAAGGTTTCTTCTCGGGCTGCGCAAGCTCTTGACCTACTTCTTGCTTCTGCCTATCTACTTTTACAAGGGGGCTATTTCTCCGCTGACACCGCCCTCTTGTCGCTTCACGCCCTCCTGCTCCACCTATGCCGTCGAAGCCCTTCGCAGGCATGGTCCCTTCAAGGGGCTTTATCTGGCGATACGCCGCATCCTGCGTTGTCACCCCTGGGGCGGTAGTGGGTACGACCCCGTTCCTTAGCCTTCCCTCTTTGGCTATGACCAAACAGGCTCCCTACCTTGACCTACACACGCACCACGTGCGCTCCCTTCCTGAGACGATCCAGCTCCGTAGCTGTCGCCTCTCCGAAGTTAGCTCTCTCCCCACGCACCCCTCTCTATATTATAGTATCGGGCTTCACCCGTGGTTTGCCGAAGAGCTACATGAATACTCCTTACCCCGTTTGCGTGAAGCACTTGGGGCATCGCACGTCCTTGCCCTCGGAGAAGCGGGCTTAGATAAAGCCACGCAGCGCACAGCATTCAGTGACCAGATACGCCTCCTGCGTGCGCAGATCCTACTTAGCGAAGAGCTGGGACTACCCCTCATCCTGCACTTAGTGCGTGCGCAGGACGAACTCCTTCGCCTACGCAAGGAGCTACATCCCGACCAACCGTGGCTTATTCACGGCTTCCGTGGCGGTATTGATCAGGCGCGCCAGCTGCTCCGTGCAGGGCTGTATCTCAGCTTTGGTAAGTATTTCCGTCCCGAGAGTCTTGTCGCTGCACACGCCGAAGGGCGAGCTTTCCTCGAGACGGATGATGATGCGACTCTATCCATTCAGTCGGTCTATCAAGCCGCCAGCGAAGTGCTCCATATAGCGGAAGGCGAGCTACGCTACCAGCTCTACGTCAGGGCATGCTCCCTCTTCGCAAGCCTACCTCTTTATGAACAATAGATGGCTTAAAAGAAGAGCTCACTCCGGCTTCGTAGATTTGGAGGTGCAAGTCCGAAGTGCAAGACAGTCATGTTGGTGAATATGTCTATCTTTGTTTGGTTTCAAAGGGCTGGGACTTGAAGGGCTCTAACGCAACTGCCAGATCTGGTAGAGCTCTTTTCGAGGAGCCTCTTTCGCTTTGTGCATCTCAAATATATAGTAATCATATACATTTCCCCTAATGAGTACAGCTACCCAGACTGCTGAGCCAACACCTTTGGTCTCGGTAATTATCCCTGTTTATAAGGTAGAGGACTACTTAGCAGAGTGCGTCGACTCGGTTATTAATCAGACCTACCGCAACCTGGAGATTATCCTGGTGGATGACGGATCACCCGATGGCTGTGGTGCGATGTGCGATGCTTATGCGGCGCAAGATGATCGAGTGCGTGTGATTCATCGCCCCAATGGAGGCCTCTCAGCAGCACGCAATAGCGGGATGGATATCGCTACAGGGGAGTTCATCACCTTCTTGGATAGTGATGACTGGATGTATCGAGGGACGATCGAAGGATATATGCAGTGCTTTGCCAAGCACCCAGAGCTGGACTTGGTCGAGTCGCGTATATACTATACGTTGTCTGGTGCCCCTTGCAACGTAGGCGAGTACCTTGGCGACCCTCAGTCGGAGGATAAGATACTCTCAGGAGTAGAGTTGATGCATCGCTTTTGTACGGAGCTGTATTCCTCTTCTGTCCCTGCCGCTTGGAATAAGTGCTATCGCGCAGAACTCATCCGAGATCACCGCTTCCCCGAGGGGCACGTGTATGAGGATATTGAGTTTCAGCTTAGGTTATATCCTTATGTGAAGTGCTACTTCCTTTGGGAACAAGTGAACTATTATTACCGTGAGAATCGAGACGGAGCTATTACGGCGCGTGAAGAGAATAATATTATCTCTTCGATTGGAGATTGCTATAATAATATGAAGCAGATCATCCTTGATGTCGAAGCTCAAATCGCCCAAGGAGAGACTCAGATAGGCTGTATGTCTGCAGAAGAGTATCGACTCGATGTCATCTCACAAATGACGAAACACCTTATATATCCGCCTCATAGCGATCTCCATCGCAGAAGCCTTCGCTCTCGCTTAATGCCCATATTGCGCCCTTATGTGGCGTTCTTAGCTGAGCGCTCATATCGGGGGAGATATCGCCATGTATCGTTGGCTCGCAATATAATGGTCTTCTCCTTTTCGCTCTATATGCATCTCTATGTACCGCTGTACTACAAGTACTTGGACGTGAAGAGGAGTCTGGGAATGCATCGCTGAGCAGGAGTGCACGGAATGTACACAGGGATGATAGTTAGATTGATTTCGTGAGTATATGTATCTTTGCCCTGCTTCCTGCTTGCTAGCATGAGGCATCAAATATATAGTAACTATTACATTGAAGCTAATGAGTACAGCTACTAATACTGCAGAGACGATGCCTTTGGTCTCTGTCATCATACCTATATATAACGTAGAAAAATACCTGAAAGAGTGCATTGACTCGGTCATTAATCAGACCTACCGCAATATAGAGATTATCCTGGTGGACGATGGATCATCTGATGGATGCGGAGCGATGTGCGATGCTTATGCTGAGAAGGATGAGCGTGTACGCGTCTTACACAAAGAGAACGGAGGGGTGTCTTCAGCCCGCAATGCCGGATTGGAGGTGATGACAGGAGAATGGGTGCTCTTTGTAGATAGTGATGATTGGATAGACCTTGATACTCTGGATACTCTGCTGAATCGCAAAGATAAAAGAGCCGACATTATAGAGTTTGGATACTCCTGTAGCTTTGTCGATAGAGAAGAAGAGGAACTGTACTTCGCAGATATGCTGTGTAGCAATAGACAGGCATTGGGTTTACTTGTCGAGGGGCCAAAACCAATGGGGCTTCCTTGGGACAAGCTGTATCGTTCGTCCGTGATAAAGAATCTTCGATTTATCGAAGGTCGCCACTATGAAGATACCCCATTTGTGATAGAGGCTCTGTGGCAAAGCAATTGTTTTCAATATTGTTCTAAGGCTTGTTATCATTATCGACGAGATCGAGCAGGGCAGATCACTTATGATGTTAATCCCAGCTCGATGGAACATATGTATTTAAATATTGAGGATTTACTGGAGAAGTATACTGATGAACCTGAGCTCAGCTTGTATCTATCTACTTGGTATGTAACCAAGGCAAAGTTCGATTTCTTTATTATGTACTTCAAGTCGAAGAAAGAAAGGGCTGAAGGTGAGCGATTCTTTGCTCGTCATTGGAGGCTCGCTCGGAAGATGCCTTTTATTGCGTCCAGTAAAATACAACGCCTTAGAATGAAGGCTTTTCAACTCTCTCCATTCTTATATACCTATTTAATTGCGCATGTACAGCCGTTCCTTAGACGCTTGTTGAGCATAAATACAGAGGCTGTAAAGTCATAGGTACATACGCTATCTTACTATATGAATAGTATTTCAATCTATCATATCCATTTTTGATGAGTATGGCATAATAAAGCTGGAGTAATGCCCTTAGTTTAGGTGATAATACCGATCTATAAAGTAGAGAAGTATCTGGCAGAGTGTGTTGACTCCGTCCTCAATCAGACTTACCGGAATTTGGAGATCATCCTTGTAGATGATGGCTCACCTGATACCTGTGGTGCAATGTGTGATGCCTATGCAGAGCAGGATGAGCGTGTACGTGTGCTTCATCTCAGCAATGGCGGTGTGTCTGCCGTTCGCAATAGAGGTATGGATATTGCTACGGGTGAATTTGTTACCTTTATTGATGGGGATGACTGGCTATATAGTGAAGCTATCGAAGGATATATGCAATGCTTTGCACAGCATCCCGAATTGGACTTGGTAGAGTCCCATCTTCATTTTAGCTTGTCTGGTATACCTGGTAGTGTAGGGGCAAATCTTGGAGATCCTACAAAGGAGAGCAAAATACTTACAGGTGCAGAACTTATGCGATCGTTCTGTATGGATCCAGGTTCCTTTTCAAATCCCTCTCCTTGTAATAAGTGCTATTGAGCTCAGCTGCTTCAGGGGCATCACTTCCCTGTTGGAGCCTTATGTGGTGAGGATTTGGTATTCTTGCTTCAGCTCTATCTCCATGTAAAGGCTTATTTATTTTGGGAGCAAGTCAATTATTATTATAGAGAGAACCGTGAGGGGGCAACTACAGAGCGGTCTTTCACGAAGCTTCTATCTATGCTTGATGATTGCTATGAGAATTTGAAGAGGCTAATTTTGGATGTAGAGGCTCAAATTGCGAGAGGAGAGACTATGTCAGGGTGCATATCAATGGAAGATTATCGATGTTATCTTCTCTCTCGGTTGGGAAATTACTTAATAGCGCCTCCTTACTTGGAGCTTCGTCGTTCGTCTGTACGCTCCCTGCTTATACCGGTGCAGCGCCCCTATGTGAAGTTCTTGACATCAAGACCATACGATACGCCTTATAGGTATATGCGCTTGGCCTATCAGGTGATGAAGTTCTCTTATACCTTCTATATGCGTGTCTACCTACCACTCTTCTTGGGGTATATACGTGCGAAGGAAAAGCTGGGACTACGCCGTTGAAGGGGTGAGGAGCTTTATATGTATATAGCACGAGACCCGTGACAATTGTCACGGGTCTCGTGCTATTTGATGGGGGGACGCTCACTTCGCTTTAGCGAGGAGGCGCTCAATGAGGACGGGGAAGGCGTAGGCCGTGCGCTCTTCGGTGGGGATGGTGAGGTAAGGCGAGGTGGAGCGAAGACCTTCGGCCTCAAGGAGGAATAGCGAGGCTTGTATCTGCCGGTGTGAGAGGCGATGGGCGTGCGTCGCTATGGGCGTGGGATGGAAGGTCGGCCGCTCCAAGGTGGAGAGCAATTCGCAGAAGGCAGGATGTGCCGTCAGCTCTTCGACCGTGATGCCTACTTCTCCCGTCTCTATGAGCGGTAGCTCGTAGAGACCTTGCCATATGTCTCCTGCACCACGGCGGCGAATGAGCATCCCTTCGCTCCCCGAAGCGAGGGGAAGACGCACGAGGAAATAGTACATAAAGCGAGGAAGCACCTTCGTCTTGCCCTGCTTGATGGGGAGCTCCTCCTCAATGCCAGCACGGTGCGCCAGGCAATGTGGTGCGATGGGGCACTCCGTGCAATTCGGGCGGCGAGGCATACAACAAAGCGCACCGAGCTCGATGACGGCTTGGTTGTGGCGACTTGGGTGGGCGGTATCTAAGAGGGCTTCGGCAAGTGCCCAGTAGAGCCGTGCCCCTTGGGTGGTGTCGATGGGATCCGTGGTGCCGAAGAGGCGACTGAGGACACGGAAGACATTGCCATCCACGGTAGGGTAGGGCAGGTTATAGGCGAAGGAGAGGATTGCCCCACGTGTGTAGGGGCCCACGCCAGGAAGGCGACTCAGTCCTTCGGGCGTGCGAGGGATTTCTCCCCCGAAGTCGGAGACGATGATTTGGGCGGCACGCCTGAGGTTGCGCCCACGTGAGTAGTAGCCCAGCCCTTGCCAGAGAAGGAGAACTTCATCTTCACTGGCGGCGGCTAAGTCGTGCACGGTGGGGAAGCGTTCAGTGAAGCGATGGTAGTATGCCATCCCTTGATCGACACGCGTCTGCTGGAGAATGATCTCGGAGAGCAGGACGTGGTAGGCGGAGACATCTTCTCTCCACGGCAGGGCACGTGCGTGCTCGTCGTACCAGCGTCCGAGTCGGAGGCGCACGTCATCCAGATCAAGCCCCTGAGTCGGTGGGGCGGAATGGGTTTGCTTCATCGGGCGCAAAGATAAGCTATTACGTACGTAGCCCCTGCATCCACGTGAGATGCAGGGGCTACATTATTATAGAGTACGATCAGGCTGTGCGGTTACTTCGTCTCAGCACGTAGCACTTCGACGGCCTTCTCGATCTGGGTGTCGATGCCCTGCTGTACCTTGTTGGGGTCAAGCGGTACGACGACATCGGGCTCCATCTGGGTGTTTTCCAGATAGCGACCGTCAAAGAGGCGGAAGCCTACGGCTGGGATGCCGAAGTAGACGCTGGGATCAAGGAGCGTCACCCAGTTCACGCTGGTCATCGTACCTGCCACGGGCATCCCGACGACCTTCCCGACCTTGAGGTGCTGATAGACCCAAGGTGTGCCGTGGGCATTACTGTAGTCAGCTTCGCAGGTGACGAGGACGGAGGGGCGATTCCAGCGGCGAGAAGACATCTCTGAGTACTGACGACCGCGGACGACTTGATCAGCGTAGTGCTTACCCGTGAAGAAGGCTTCTATATCCTCGTGGAGACGACCACCGCCGTTGTAGCGGATGTCGATGACGATGCCCTTCTTCTGGTAGTACTTGCCCATCACATCGGAGTAAACCGTGCGGAAGCTGGGGTCGCCCATCGAGGGGATGTGTACGTAGCCCAGTGTGCCCTTCGAGACGCGCTCTACCTCTTCGGCACGCTGCTTAACCCAGCGCTTATAGAGGAGATCACTGAGGGTAGACGAGGAGATTGGACGGATCACTTCGTCTACCTGCTCACCCGAAGCGGTGCGGAAGGAGATGAGGAGACGCTTACCTACCTGGTCATTGAGCAGAGGGAAGTAGTCTTGTCCTGGCTGGAGCGTCACGCCATCGATGCCCGTGATAAGGCTACCCTTCTGGAGCTTCGTGCGCGAAGTGTCGAAGGGACCACCTGCGACGACTTCATCGACGTGCAGCGCCCCCGATCCCGCCACAGGTGAGAGGAAGAGCCCAAGTTCGGCTGTGGGGAAGGCAGAGGCGTATGCACGTGCCCCCGAACCCGTATGCGAGACGTTGAGTTCGCCGAGGAGCTCGCTGAGCATTTCGGCGAAGTCCTGATTGTTGTCAATATAAGGGAGGAAGGTACGGTAGTGGTCGGTGAGCTGCTTCCAGTTCACACCGTGCATATCCTTGCGGTAGAAGCGAGCTTCTTCCTCGCGGACGACTTCCTCGTACATTACCTCGCGCTCGCGGATGCGGTCGATGTGGCGTGTCCCTGCCATCGTGATGGACTTGGTCGCATCCGTCTTGGGGTCGAGCGTCATCGGTGAGGAGCCGAGGATGAAGAACTTAGTTCCCTTCTTGTCCGAAGCGAAGAAGGGCGAGGAGAGGTTCATCTTCTTCTGGAGCTGTGTCGTATGTTTACGCATATCATAGACCCAAAGGTCTTCGCCGGCTTCGGTGGCAGAGAAGTAGAAGAGCTTCTTGTTGTCGGCCGTGAGCTGGAAGTCTCCGAGGCGCGAAGAGGCTGGCGTGATGCGCACGGTACGTAGGTCGAGGTTGTCCCACTCGATGCGTCCGTTGTCCGCCTTGGTGGGCTGTGCCTTCTTTGTCTTCGTGGTGTCGGCCTTGGCTTGCTTCTCTGCTTCCTCGAGGAGGGCGAGGTCTTCGTCATTCATACGGTACTTCTCGTAGGTCGCACGGTTGAGGAAGACGGCCATGATGTCGTTGAGAGAGCCCCACGAAGCGTGGTTGCGCATCCCGTATTTGTCGGTGGCGTAGAGGAGGATGTTGCCATCGTGCGACCAGCGTGGATTGTTGTTGAAGTAGCCGCTGTTGGTCAGGTTGTAGATGGGCTGATCGCCTGCAGCACTTACGATACCGATGTCGGTGTAAGGACCACGTCCGCGCGAGACGTAGGCGAAGGCAATCCACTTGCCATTAGGTGACCAGGAGAAGTCTGGATCGAGACTCTGCGTACCATCGGTGATCTGGCGTGTCTGGCGTGTCTTGATGTTGTAGACCATCAGCTTCTCACGCTGGTAGAGGAAGGCTACTTCGCTCCCATCGGGGGAGATAGAGGGGTACATCTTCTCGCCCTTGAGCGAGGGGATGAGCTTCTCGTCTCCGATGGACATAGCGTTGGGGAAGTTCTGGTCTTCACTGCGCTCCACCTTGGCGATGTAGAGATCCCACGCACCGTCCTTGGTGCTGGCGTAGACTACGGATTTGTTGTCTGCGCCGAAGGAAAGTCCGCGCGCTGCCTGCGAGCCCTTGGTGATCTGTCGGGTCGTGGTGTAGTCGGTAGCGGTGACGAAGACGTCGCCACGTGAGAGGAAGGCGATCTGCTTGCCGTCAGGAGAGACGGCTGCCGAGCCAAGCGTACGGCTCATCGAGAGGTGTAGCTCTTCGTCAGCGGCAGGGTCTTTGGTGATGCGGATGGGGACACGCTGCTCGCTACGCCCTGGGATGAGGGTGTAAATCTCCCCCGCGTAGCCGAAGCATAGCAGGCCGTCGGCGGAGCTGGAAAGGAAGCGCACGGGGTCGCCCTTGAGGTGGGTCAGTGCCTTTACTTCGGTAGCAGGCCCAGCCAATGCGCCCTCGTAGACGTTCATCGAGCCACCATTGCGCTCGCTGAGGAAGTAGAAGCTCTTACCCGTGGGGGCGTAGACGGGGTCACGGTCTTCGCCATCGTGGCGGGCAACGAAGCGGTAGGTCTTCTTGTCGAAGTCATATTCGAGCAGGTCACGTGAGGCGGAAGAGGTATGATGCTTACGCCACTCGTTCTCGAAGCTCTTGATTTCCTGGTAGAGGATACGGCGGCCGTCACGGCTGATGCTCACGGCTTCGGCTGGGGTGGCGAGGATCTGCTCGGGGCGACCGCCCGTGACGGGGACACGATAGAGCTCGGTGAGCATCGCATTGGGGAAGAGTGCTGAGCTGGCAGGATCCTGGATGTGTGCCTTGAAGATCAGGTAACGGCCATCAGGTGTGAAGGCTTGGGGTACTTCCTTCCCCGAGTGCGTCGTCAGCTGACGTGCCTTGCCCCCACCAGCAGACATCAGGTAGATGTTGGTGCCAGAGGAATTGCGATCGGAGGTGAAGGCTATGTGCTTGCCATCGGGAGACCATACGGGGAAGCTCTCGTAGGCTTCGGTGGAGGTGAGTCGACGTGCCTCGCCACCGGTGCTGGGGACGGTGTAGATATCGCCTTGGTAAGCGAAGGCGATGGTCTTACCATCGGGAGAAATCGCTGGATAGCGCAGCCAGAGTGGGCGCTCTTGTGCTACGGCCGATAGGCTGGCTGTCGCGAGGAGCAGGCCACAGAGAAGGATTTTCTTTGTATCCATTGCTTATAGTGAATTGTGTACGCAGCGTGTGATGATGCTATCCTCAAAGGTACGACAAATGCAGGGAGGATGGAGCTTGTAGAAGGGTATGCTTCGAGGAAGAGGGGTGAGGAACGAGCTGTTCTCGATGATACTATAATGTGGAAGGTGAGCGTTTCTCTATCAGTACGAGGTCGGCTTCACTACTGGTCGGTGCGTGGAGCAGTACTGCTCCCACCGCTGATCACTACTGGTGCTCCCCATGCATCAGTAGTGATCACCCCACCGATGAGTACTGCTACATCGCACCGATCTCGGTAGCTGCGTGTGGTACTTAGCTATTGGGCCAAAGTGAACATCGTGGGGAGGAAGCTCCGAATATACGCATCTCTCGTGCATAAATTGGGGTAAAATGTGTACTTTTGATGGCTTTATAATGCTCGTTCGTGGAACTTCCCATGGAGTGAGCTCTATTGTTTTATGGCTTCTTGGCTGTGTGTTTGGGTCTCTTACAAGCGATCGCATAGACAGCCTTGCCTCAGTCGATCCCGCCCTCTCTCCCTTCTTGAGGTGCCAGAGACTTATACTTCTGGTAGGGGCAATCGGCTCTTGATATACATTAGATGAACTTACTTGAACAGAAATTAGCCTCCTATACAGAGCCACAGAAGGCGCAGGCCGCAGGTATCTATCCCTACTTCCGCAAGATCGAAAGTGACCAAGATACGGAGGTCGTCATCGATGGTCGCAAGGTCTTGATGTTCGGCTCAAACTCTTACCTCGGGCTGACGAATCACCCCGAGATCAAGGCTGCTGCTATCGCTGCGACAGAGAAATATGGTACGGGCTGCGCTGGGAGTCGCTTCCTCAATGGTACGCTCGACACGCACCTCGCACTCGAGAAACAGCTGGCTGCCTTCACGGGGAAGGAAGATGCAATCATCTTCTCCACGGGCTTCCAAGTCAACCTCGGTGTCATCTCCTGCCTCTTGGGGCGTGAGGACTACATCATCTGGGATGCGCTGAATCACGCTTCTATTATCGAAGGGATCCGTCTCTCTCCTGCCAAGAGCCTGCGCTATAAGCACAACGATATGGAGGCACTGGAGCGCCGTCTGCAGCAGTGCGAGCCTGACCGTCTGAAGCTCATCGTCGTCGATGGAGTGTTTAGTATGGAGGGCGACCTATGTAACCTCCCCGAGATTACGCGACTGGCGAAGAAGTACAATGCCTCGGTGATGGTCGATGAAGCTCACGGCTTCGGTGTCCTCGGGGACCACGGTCGTGGCACGTGCTCTCACTTCGGTCTGACCGATCAGGTGGATCTTCTTATGGGAACTTTCAGCAAGAGCTTCGCCTCCCTGGGGGGCTTCATCGCAGGGAGCAAGGTGCTTATCAACTATCTGCGCCACCACGCTCGCTCCTATATCTTCAGTGCCAGCTGTACGCCAGCCTCGACAGCTGCAGCTGCCAAGGCCTTGGAGATTATGCTGCGTGAGCCTGAGCGCGTTGAGGCCTTGCAGGAGAAGACTGCCTACTGCCTGGATCACTTCCGTAAGCTCGGCTTCGAGATTGGCAATACTTCGACTCCTATTATTCCGCTCTTCATCCGTGACAACGAGAAGACCTTCCGTGTCACGGCAATGCTCTTCGAGGAAGGGGTCTTCGTCAATCCAGTGGTAGCCCCTGCTGTCGCTCCTGGTGATACGCTCATTCGCTTCTCACTGATGGCGACTCACACGTACGAGCAACTCGACCGAGCCATCGCTGCGCTGGTCAAGGTCTTTACGGCTCTGGACATCCCTCTCCATCCGCAGAGCTAAGGCAATAGCATTGCTCTGGTGACTAAAGAGAACAATACACGGGTGTCCTATCGAATAAATTCGCGGGATACCCGTTAGTATTAGTAGACAGCTCAGCTATCTCAGATATATGACACCATCAAGTGCTCCCTTGACCACCTCACTTCCCTTTATGGGGCTCGTGTTGCTTAGCTTCAGTTGTCGTGCTGCCCACGATGGCCAGACGACCGAAGAGAGCGAGCAGACCATCCACGAAGAGCTGGTGAGCTACACGGCAGACTACTCGGATGTACCTCTGCCTCCGAATACCTACCGCCTGACACTCCCACACGTAAGTCCATTGGATGACTATCGAGTGGAGCTCCTTCCAGCCCTTCCGAATAACTGCCCGAAGCACACCAGCTTGGACGGTCGCTTCGTCCCCAGTACGCAGTTAGATGCCTTTTCCTCCTATCGATACGAGCCTGGGGCCGGCCCTGTCTCCGCCTGCGATAAGCCTATCAAGGGGGGAGCTCCCCTCCCTTACTTGTATGGAGAGCCCTTGCTTCTTCCCTTCCGAGGGAATAAGGAATTAGCCGTCACGACCAACGATAGCGTATGCGTGGCCTATCGTATCTGGCATGCTATGGGGAAGCCTGTTGAGCTTACCCCCGATACGACCAATAGCCATCTGCGGCACAAGCCAGGATATACCCCCTATGTCATTACCGCTCCAGCACAGCGTAAGGGGAAAAGTGCAAGCTACTATATCGAGCTCATTCCCTGCCGACGGATGAAGGTAGACTGCAATATCCACGTGCTGAATGGTGCCTTTGAGCTGGATATGGAAGCCCAAGGACTCAACCTTCCCTACATCTTCAAGAGCGATGGGCGGACGATGTCCACACGGATGGCTTGCCCTGATGACCGGCTCGAAGAGAAGCTCATCCGGCATATGGGGCTGGTGGTACTGCGTGGTGCAGGCGAGTCTGTGACCGTGTATATCCCCGATGGCTTTATCCTGCTCTCACGACCTTACCGCCCCGAGGGGGAGCGCACATTCCTCCCCAACGTCCAATCCCGGTGCCCGATGAAGATGCACCAGGATGATAGTCAGAGATAATATACTATCTTTGTAGAGGTGTTGTGCCTGACATGCGAAGATCTGTGTGCTGTGTGTCGGGCTTAAAAGGGAATCGAGTGCGAATCTCGAACAGTCCCGCTGCTGTATGTGTATCATACTGCTCCTCGCCGAGGGTTATGTCGAAGCCCTGCCCACTGGAGGTTCTGTGTCTCTGGGAAGGGTGGCAAGGAGACAAGGTGCACGAGTCAGAAGACCTGCAACGCCATTCAAAAATGCTTCGAGGAAAGCTACAAGTGTGGGTCTCCATGCTTGGAATTTATTCCCCAAAGAGGAGGTCCGCTCTTTTGAATCAAGTGGACACAGGTACTTTTGCCGTAATGATTTAGTGGATATGCCTCAGGTGGTGTCCAGGACGGTGGGGAAGCTCGCAGGTCTGGATGTCAGCCTGAGGTTTATTCGTTAGAGGCGTATGCACTGTGCCCATCTCCTCTCTTTTCCTTACTCTTCTGTCTCCTTGTACAGCGATGTGGTTAGCTATATATAGGTAGCTAATTACCTCCGTTTGCCTCAATCCTCCTTTGTTTATACCTACTTCGTGGTATGTATATAGGGAGGATTATGCCTTTTTTTCGCTAATGTTGGTACGTGATATACCTAATTGAGTTATCTTTGTACTGCGTAATGCGCAAGGAGGTACACCTAATCTTGTCTCGAATCGGGAGGCAAGTGGTTTGTCTCTACATATATATAAGGCAACAACACAGAAACAATAAATAGCAACTTTATGTCGTGGTTAATTAAATCTTCGATCGGGCGTAAGCTGGTGATGAGTATCTCGGGCCTCGCGCTTATCCTGTTCCTGACCTTCCACATGTCGATGAACCTCGTGGCACTCTTCTCGGAAGAAGCCTACAACGCCGTGTGTGAGTTCCTCGGAGCCAACTGGTATGCCTTGGTCGCTTCGATCGGGCTGGCAGGTCTCTTCCTCGTCCACATCATCTACGCCTTCATCCTGACACTTCAGAACCGTAAGGCGCGCGGTAACGACCGCTATGCTGTCGTGGACAAGCCAAAGAGTGTCGAATGGGCTTCACAGAATATGATGGCGCTTGGTGTCGTCATCGTCCTGGGGATCGTCCTGCACCTCTTCAACTTCTGGGCTAAGATGCAGCTCGCTGAGATCATCGGTCAGCACGAACTCGGTATCGATGGGGTCTCTGGTCCTACGGATGGAGCTGGTCTTATTCGCTATACCTTCTCTAATCCCATCTTCGTCGTCCTCTACCTTATCTGGCTGGGATCGCTGTGGTTCCACCTGTCGCACGGCTTCTGGAGCTCGCTGCACACCATCGGCTTCAATAACCGTGTCTGGTTTGAGCGTCTGCGCTGCATCTCAAACATCTATACGACTATCATCGTCCTCGGCTTCGCTGTCGTCGTAGTGTACTACTACGTGCTCTCGCTCTGTGGCGGTGCTTGTCCCTTTGCTTAAGGCTCAGCCAAGCTTATAATCCATCAACCTCATCGATATTATGTCTAAGATCGATTCTAAGATCCCCGCTGGCCCATTGGCCGAGAAGTGGACAAACTATAAGGACCATCAGAAGCTCGTCAACCCTGCTAATAAGCGTCGCCTCGACATCATCGTCGTCGGTACGGGGCTGGCTGGTGCCTCTGCAGCTGCTTCGCTCGCTGAGATGGGCTTCAATGTCTTGAACTTCTGTATCCAGGACTCTCCCCGTCGTGCGCACTCGATCGCCGCTCAGGGCGGTATCAATGCTGCTAAGAACTACCAGAACGATGGTGACTCCGTCTACCGTCTCTTCTACGATACGATCAAGGGTGGTGACTACCGTGCTCGCGAAGCTAACGTCTATCGTCTGGCCGAAGTAGCTAATAGCATCATCGACCAATGTGTCGCTCAGGGTGTGCCTTTCGCTCGCGAATATGGCGGTCTGCTCGATAACCGCTCCTTCGGTGGTGCTCAGGTCTCACGTACCTTCTACGCTCGCGGTCAGACGGGGCAGCAGCTCCTCCTCGGTGCTTACTCTGCTCTGAGCCGTCAGGTCGGTAAGGGTACGGTGAAGATGTACACGCGTCACGAGATGCTCGATGTCGTCATCATCGACGGCCGTGCTCGTGGGATTATCGCCCGTAACCTCGTCACGGGTAAGATCGAGCGCTTCGCTGCGCACGCTGTCGTCATCGGTACCGGTGGCTATGGGAATGCCTTCTTCCTCTCCACGAACGCTATGGCCTCCAACGGCTCGGCTGCTTGGCAGTGCTACAAGAAGGGTGCTTACTTCGCTAACCCCTGTATGGCGCAGATCCACCCCACATGTATTCCTGTCCACGGCGAGTTCCAGTCGAAGCTCACGCTGATGTCTGAGTCGCTCCGTAACGATGGTCGTATCTGGGTACCCAAGAACATCGAAGACGCTAAGAAGCTCCAGGCTGGTACGCTTCGTCCTACCGAGATCAAGGAAGAAGACCGTGACTACTACCTCGAGCGTCGCTATCCTGCCTTCGGTAACCTCGTCCCTCGTGACGTAGCAAGCCGTGCCGCTAAGGAACGCTGTGACGCTGGCTTCGGTGTCAACAATACGGGGCTGGCTGTCTTCCTCGACTTCTCCAGCGCTATCCAGCGTTTGGGTAAGGATGTGGTAGAAGCTCGCTACGGTAACCTCTTCCAGATGTACGAGAAGATCACCAACGACAATCCCTATGAGACGCCGATGATGATCTACCCTGCTATCCACTACACGATGGGTGGTATCTGGGTTGACTACGAACTGATGACCTCTGTCCCTGGCCTCTTCGCCATCGGTGAAGCTAACTTCTCCGACCACGGTGCTAACCGTCTCGGTGCTTCGGCTCTGATGCAGGGTCTGGCGGATGGTTACTTCGTCCTGCCTTACACGATCCAGAACTATCTGGCTGACCAGATTCAGGTGCCACGCTTCAGCACGGACCGTCCTGAGTTCGATGAAGCCGAAAAGGGTATCCAGGATCGTATCGCTCGCCTGATGAGCATCAAGGGGAAGCAGTCCGTCGACAGCCTCCACAAGAAGCTCGGTCATATCATGTGGGACTTCGTAGGTATGGGTCGTGAGCGCGAAGGTCTGGAGAAGGCGATCGTTGAGCTCAAGGCTCTGAAGAAGGAGTTCTGGAGCGACGTCCGTATCCCTGGTAATGCTGACGACCTCAACGTGGAGCTCGAGAAGGCGCTTCGTCTGGCAGACTTCATCGAGATCGGCGAACTCATGGCTCGCGATGCACACGACCGTGAAGAGAGCTGTGGTGGTCACTTCCGCCTCGAGCACCAGACGCCCGAAGGGGAAGCCCTGCGTCACGATGACCAGTTCGCTTATGTCTCCTGCTGGGAGTATCAGGGCGAAGATCAAGACCCTGTCCTCCTCAAGGAACCTCTGGACTACGAGTTCGTCGTACGTCAGCAGCGTAACTATAAGAACTAACCCCAAGCCAACATCCACCCATGGACAAGAATATAAATATCAAGGTTAAGGTCTGGCGTCAGCGTGGTCCCGAGGTAAAGGGTGCGTTCGAAACCTACGACCTGCAGAATATATCCCAAGGTAGCTCCTTCCTCGAGATGCTCGACATTCTCAACGAGCAGCTCGTCCGCGATGGCAAGGAGCCCGTTGTCTTCGACCACGACTGCCGCGAAGGTATCTGCGGTATGTGTTCGCTCTACATCAATGGGCACCCCCACGGACCCGATGATAGCATCACGACCTGCCAGCTGCACATGCGCCGCTTCAACGACGGCGACACGATCACCATCGAGCCTTGGCGTTCGGCAGGCTTCCCCATCATCCGTGACCTGATGGTCGACCGCTCTGCCTACGATAAGATCATCCAGGCTGGTGGCTTCGTCTCGGTCAATACCGGTGGCGTGCCTGATGCCAATGCCATTGCCATCCCTAAGGCCAACGCTGATATGGCTATGGATGCTGCCGCTTGTATCGGTTGCGGTGCTTGCGCAGCAGCTTGTAAGAACGGCTCGGCTATGCTCTTCGTCTCGGCGAAGGTCAGCCAGCTGGCACTCCTTCCTCAGGGACGTGTCGAAGCTGCTCGCCGTGCTAAGGCTATGGTCGCTAAGATGGATGAGCTGGGCTTCGGTAACTGTACGAACACTCGTGCTTGCGAAGTCGAATGCCCCAAGAATATCTCGATCTCCAATATCGCTCGTCTGAACCGCGAGTTCCTCTCAGCTAAGCTCAAGGACTAAGCTCCGAGACGAGTCTCCTCCATCGGTCTTCTGAGAGCTCCCTCCATCGTGGAGAAAGCCTTCGAAGAGCCGATTTCCCCAATGCTCTTTTCAGGATTCACCTCCTGGATTGAATAGGTTAGATTGGTGTAGTATCGCCCGTCCTCCCGAGTACTCAACTCCTGAGGACGGGCGATCGACATTAGACGTGTGCCTCCCTACGCATTGCGTAGGGAGGCACACGTCTTTGTATATGGAGCTCTGTTGCGGTGGGGATGACCTCAGCTCGGAGTGCTACTATGGTCACTACCGATAGAGGGTCTTGATCTGAAGTACTACTGCGTCATGGCGTGATCTATAGTGCTTCATGCTATGCACCTCTACTGGTCGGTGCTCAAAGCAGTATTGCTTTGCTCATCGACCTATAGTGCTTCGTATACCCTCTACGTAGCGGCATGTACACAGCAAACGCCACTCCGAGGCATACATCCCCAGAGTGGCGTCTCAAAAAGTGTATATACCGCTGACGTGCTAGCTAAGGAAGCCAAGGTGGCTTCGACCTCAGCAAGCTCTACTTTTCGTAGTGGAAAATACCTTGCTTCATTCAGATGGCATATTTATTCATCTTTTTGAGCATAGGTACTAATCAACCAAACCAGTCGGTATGGGTGCGCTACCAGTATAGGTCGTAGACACGGAGCTCACTGCGCGTGCCGATGCGGTAGGTGGCACCAGCCGAACCGATGCCCGAAGAGATACATACTTCGCGATCACCTATTGATCGCGTCCCCGAGACCATCCCGTAGCGCCACCATACCATCAGTTGGCCTGGCCAGATCTGTCCTCCGTGCGTATGTCCGCAGAGCATTAAGTCCACAGGACTATCGCCGATACTGTCGATCGAGCCTGGCGTATGCTCCATCATTACCACAGGTCCGCGCTTAGGATCTGCTTCATTAGCGATCACTTCGAAGGGTTTGCGGTCTCCATTGACCCAATCCTCACGCCCGATGAGCGTAAGCAGGCTGTCTCCAGGATAAGCAAGGCTATCACGGAGGAGTGTTGCACCCACTTCGGAGACCCAGCGCACATTCGCCTCGAGGTCATCCCGATATTCGTGGTTGCCCAAGACGAAGTACACGCCCATAGGGGCACGCAGCGAGCGAAGCGATGCCATCACCCGAGGATCATATGCATAGACTGCCCGGTGGTCAATGAAGTCCCCTCCACAGAGGATAAGGTCAGGATGTTGGTCCTGGATGAGCTTGACCGTTCGGGCGATGTAGTCGGGAGTCATTGCCTCGCCGATATGCAGGTCGGAGAAGAAGACCAGACGCAGACGCTTCTTGGGCTTTTCCCCTTCGGGAGTCAAGCGGTGCACGACCAGCGAGCGGTAAATGACCTTCGGATGGCGCACGTTGCGATGCCCGATGACCATTGTCCCTGCGAAGATAGCAAGTGCCAAGATGAAGGATGCGACTTTGATCCACTGCTTCACGGCTGGGCGTGCCCAAGCGTAAAGGTGTAGCATCCGTGCATCGATATGTCGCAGCACATTCACTCCGACGACGAAGGCCGTGACGTACATTGTGGAGAAGAAGATATACACGCTCCCATTCATCAGCGCACTCATCCAGTCGGCTTCGATATGCCGATGCACAAGGAGCGCGATGGAGAAGAGGACGAAGATCAGTAGGAGTATTACCCAGAAGAGTCGGCGCAGGCTTGCGGACAAGACCTGACCTCCACGCCATCCGAGATAGGGGAAGAGGAAGAGGCAGCAAAGCACCGAGTACAAATAAACCATAGTATAGAAGTATAAGAGCTTAGTGCAGGGAGGCCTTTGCCTACAATCCTTCGGGGGTAAACTTTCGGTCGAAGAGCTTGAACTGGATGCTCATCAGGATCATCCCCAGCACCCCTGCGGCTATGTCCGAAAAGGGTAGGGCGAGCCACACCCCAGTAGCCCTCCACATCAGAGGGAAGAGGAAGAGCGCAGGGAGTAAGAACAACACTTGACGCGAGAGGCTCAGCAAGAGTGCCTTTCCCCCAAAGCCAATACTCTGGAAGAACTGCGTCGCTGTGACTTGGAAGCCTACGAAGGCAAAGCCATAGAGGCAGAGACGAAGGGCATGCACGGAGGCTTCGATCATCTCGGGAGAACTGGTAAACAAGGAGGCGATCAGTCCTGGAGCCACCACCGCCACCAGGGTCACGAAGGCACCGATACCGAAGTTCATCCAAGAGCAGATCTTGAAGGTCTGGCGCACACGTCCCATAGCACGAGCTCCATAGTTGTAGCCTACGACAGGCTGCATCCCCTGGGCAATCCCAAGCATGAGCATGAAGCCCACAAGAGCTGCGCTATTGATGATGCCATAAGCCCCCACGGCGCGGTCTGCCATTAACGGATTCTCTGCATAGCGAGCCAAGGTGGAGTTAATCAGGAAGGTAATCCCACTACTGAGGAGTTGCAGGAAGAAGGGAGACATCCCGATCGAGAGGATTGCAAGAATCTGTTCGCCAGAGAAGCGCATATTGCGTCGGCGGAATTGCACCTCACTCTTGCTGTCAAGGAAGTGCTGCATTACAAACGCAGCAGATACGGCCATCGCGATGACCGTAGCCCACGCCGCACCTTCGATCCCCCAACCAAAGCCATAGATGAAGAGTGCATCCAAGACGGTATTGAGCCCTGCCCCTATGAGCATCGTGATCATCGCCTTGTAGGGATAGCCCGAAGCACGCATGATCGCATTGAAACTAAAGCATAGTGTCGAGAAGATGTTCCCAGGGATCATGATCTTCAGATAATCATAAGCAAAGGGCAGCGTTCGGTCGTTTGCCCCCAGCGCACGAAGGATATCCTCCAGCCAGATCATTATTGGGACTAAGGTCAGTAGCTGAGTGACCAGCGTGAGCAGGAGTGCATTGCTCAGGATACGTTCGGCTTGGTCGTGCTGATTTTCTCCTAAGAGAATAGATACACGTGCCGAAGCCCCTACCCCGATGAGCATACCGAAGGCCTGGATAAAGAGCAGGATGGGGAAGGTCAGAGCAAGCCCTGTGATAGCAAATTCACTGACACCCTGCCCGATGAAGACACGATCCACCACGCTGTAGAGCGCATTGACCATCGTCCCTACGACGGCAGGGACACCATAGTGAAGAAGGAGCTTGGGGATACGTTCGTGCGCTAAGCGCTCAAGGCGCTCCGTATTTTCAGCCTTCGTAGGCATATATGATTGATGTTTATCTTGTACCATCCACGAGTCTCCCCATGCGTGGAGAGCTGGCTGTGGGCTTGCAAAGAGAAGAGGCTGCCCGCTTGTATAGCGTGGGCAGCCTCTGTAGTGTGTGCTACACTGTGGTAGCGGTGCGGGGTGCGACCTCGGTGAAGAGGGTGATGCACCCGAAGGAGCTTACTTGATTAAGAGAAGAACTCCTTGACGGCTTCGTTGGGGACCATCTCTTCCTGGAAGATGTAAGCACCCGTCTTGGGGGACTTGACCATCTTGATGACCTTAGAGTAGGTACGACCATCGGCCTTCTTGAATGATGCGACTGCTTTCTTTGCCATTGTCTTGTCTCCTCGTGATTACTTGATTTCCTTATGGAGCGTCATACGCTTGAGGATGGGATTGTACTTTCTCAGCTCAAGACGCTCGGTCGTATTCTTTCTGTTCTTGGTCGTGATGTAGCGGGACGTCCCTGGCATACCACTCTCCTTGTGCTCGGTGCACTCGAGGATGACCTGTACTCTGTTTCCTTTAGCTTTCTTTGCCATGATCTTCCTACTACTTTACTTTGATTTCACTTAGGTAGCCATTGTCTGCAGCCTGACGCACAGCAGCATCGAGACCGATCTTGTTGATGAGTCGGAGGCCTGCGGCAGATACCTTCAGGACGATCCAGCATCCTTCTTCTGGCCAGAAGAACTTCTTGGTAAACAGGTTGACTTCGAAGCGGCGCTTTGTCTTGCGGTTGGAGTGCGAGACATTGTTGCCGACCAGGGCTTTCTTACCTGTAATCTGACAAATCTTTGACATTACTCTTTATATTTTAGTTTGTTATTTCTAACGTTACCAGCGATTTAGAGCGTTCCCTTTTAGAGGAGAATACTACAATCGGTCTGCAAAGTAAGTAAAAAATACGCACATAGGCAACCGCATGCGACCAGAGCTTCCGTATTGCACATTCCACCGTTAAGTGCAAAATTGGGGTGCCGCACGCTGTATGAAGTTTTTACCTAAATTTGCGACCAAAGTGTTGCACTTCGCAGAGGGAAATACAGCATTAACCCGCTCTTTGCTCAGCTCGTATCCCACTGGGCTAAGCACTACCATCCCTAAGGCGAATATTCGCAATCATAGTGTATTAACATTAAATGCAAGTAGAAATGAAGAAAGTTCTTCTTCTCGGTGCTGCTGTAGCTGGACTGGCTACGGCTCAAGCACAAATCACGGTTCATCCACGTGCTGAAGTAGGTGAAAATATTTCCACCCTCTCGGTGAAAGTCGACAACAAGTCACTTGATGGAGCAAAGTCTTTAGTAGGCCTTCGCATTGGTGGTGCTGCTGAAATAGCACTGCCTGTCAATGTAGGCTCTATGACCACCCTATACGTAGCACCAGGGCTTCTGTATCGCCAGCTTGGAGCGACCAATAAGAACAAGGAAGCCTCTCTGGAGAACAAGGTACGTATCAACACACTGACCGTACCTGTCAACTTAGGACTTCGCGTAGCTCTTAATGATCTCTTCGCTGTATCTCTCGAAGCTGGCCCCAACTTCTCCTACGCTCTATCTGCAAAGAGTATCGCAAAGAGCAATACCACAACCGTAGAGCAAAATCTTCTCAAAGGAGAGGATGGTCACAAGGCCCCAATGAAGACATTTGAGGTAGGCGTAGGCGTTTCTGCAGCACTTGAGTACAATAAGTACTTCGTGCGCGTGGGCGCAGACCTCGGTCTAAATAACCTGAGCAATATTGAGAAGAACAGTGTTAAGACCTCTGACTTCCACATCGGAGTAGGATACCGCTTCTAAGCGTTCCGCTCCCCCTATAAACACAGTCGCCCTCGAGCCTTATCTTAGGTTCGAGGGCGACTTCTTTATGCCAAAAGCGTATGTCGCATCTGATGAAATAGTCTTATGTAATGGGGGGCTATGGTGTGGTCTGTATTAGATCCAAGAAGGAGGACTCATCATCCCTTTACTTTGTGATAGATTACGCCTGTCACAGCGTGGAGATGGAGCGCTCACTGCACATGCTCTCGATAGGGGCGACCATTAGACGCTCGGTGGATGAATCAGATATTGAGGGGCGGCAGCGGTCAAAGCTGATGCTACGCCTCTCGCAGAGAGATAAGTAGCAAGCCTTGTACCGAGCCGTGCACCTAATATGGTCGGCGTATGGACGAGGGATGCAGCCAGCGAGGTATCCCTGGCTGAGTCTATGGGGGCAGGGGAGGTTTTGGATAGGTTGGAGGAACATGAAGAAAGTCCCCTGCGAGTAGCAAACCCATAGAAATCACAGACAGAGTAGAGCCTTGTCCTACTTGTCACAAGCGGGCTTGTGTACTCGCCTATGGAGAGTACACAGCTACAGGGTGTTCAAAAGAGTATCTGAATATTCTGATGAAGCGACCTTCTCTCTTGCTTCATCCTGCGAGGATGAAGTAATACGCGCGACACATGTCAATATCTGGAAGCCACTGCGCGTCTCGGAGAGCGGGGCAGAAAGACTTCCTTCACTACCACATCAGCGTACTGTCTGCTTGATAGAGGTAGGAGAAGGTGCACACATCGGAGAGAGCCTCTATCGTGAGGAGCATCTCATGGCAATGTCTTCCCAATCTTATTCCCGAGATTGACACATTGGATCTTATGAGCAGGTCTCCTGGCTTATCACCCTAAATTCTCCTTCCACACACCTTCCCAAGTAGCATACTACTCAGTGGTGAAGACTCCTCAATGTGCTATACATAGCGTATATCAAGCCTTCTGTGTAGAAGCAGCCCACCCACCAACTACCTAGCGGCAGTATAGAGGTAGGGAGTGACTTACAGTAGCGGGTACTGCATCGGACTTTCACCGACTTCCCTTGCTACCCGAGGTCCAGACTGGTGCGCTTCACCAGCATTACGTCCTCAGGTATACTCGTAAGACATCACAAAGGTAGAATATTTTTCTCAATAAACTCACCCCTTTGGCAAGAACCGTTTGAACCATTCAGCAAGGGGAGATGGACAACTAAGCAATCCTTTATTGTATTGCAGGTTGAGGAAGGAAAAGCGAATGCGGTGTTTGGGTTGGTATTTTTCCGTATATACAGACAGACTCCGCCCACTAACTTAAGTGCGGAATAGTGTTGAATAGAGCATTATTCTGCGGTTGTTTCTGTAAAGATAGCGGTTCTTTTTAAAGAAATCAAAGGCACTTAGAGGCTTCTCTGGGGTGACTTTGTAGCATGCGGTAATAGCAAGGCGTTAAGACGGAGGGAGGTTACTCCTGTAAATGACACGCCCGAAGGGTGCAAACAACGAAGCGCATGCCGTATGATGCAATAGTTGCCACTTAGAAGAGACGGTGCCCCCGACCACTACTGCTCCGTGCGTGGAGCAGTAGTGGTCAGGGGCATAAAGTACTATTGCTCTACGCACGGAGCAGTAGTGGTCGGTGCGCAGAGCAGTAGTGGTCGATTAAGACTCCTCGAGGGTAGCCTCCTCGCTGAGGGGCTCGTCGCTGAAGATAATTGAGGTGGCTCCGAGGGTCAGCACGTCACCGGGCTGGAGGTAACGCCATTCCTTTGGGGCAAGAAGTTCGCCTGCGAGGAAGGTCCCTACACGGCTATCGTCATCAGAGACAGCGAAGCGGAGCTGTCCCGTACGCCCTTCGGTGACACGAATGAGTGCGTGGTGACGGTCCATGCTGGGGTCGCCCGTGATAATCGGAATGTCGGTGGAGGTGTCCTTGTTGCGGCGGCCGATGGCATTCATCCCCACGTAGAGGGGGAAGAGCTGCTTGTAGCCGAAGACATTCTCCACGACGATAAGATGACCTACCGAAGGTCGCTGCTCTTGACGCTTCGCCCCCTTGGACGAGGGCAAGCGCAGACGCAGGTTGAGCTGGTGGGTACACTGCGGACAGATGAGCGAGAGGCGGTCTTCGCCACTGGCTTGTAGCTCCTCGATACGCTCCTTCTTCAGTGGGATAGCGGTATCGCACTTGGGGCAAAATATCTTCTTCATCGCACTACTTGGATGGGGACGAGGCTGGCTTAGCCTCAGGCGTACTCAGGGTCTTAGCATAGCGTACGGGGTCGCCGAGTAGCTCGATAGCGGCACGCACCATCTTGTCTTCGGGGACGCGACGCTCCAGCGCACCTCTATTATAATAGTAGCGTGTCAGGATGGCATCGGTCAGATACTCCTCGATGAAGGGGCGGTGTGCCTGCAAGTCGTGCTTGAGGTCGGGCACCAAGATCTTCTTCAGTGTCTCAAAGGCTTCACGACTCTTGCTGTAATACCCCTCGAACTTCGCCAAGTCCTCGAGCTTCTGCAGCTCCTTGCCACTCTGGCGGTCGTAGTCAAACTTCTTCTCAATGAGTCGCTCGGAGAAGGACGCATAGTCTGCTTCCGTCAAGCGGAAGTCACGGGGCGAAGCGATGGAGCGGTGACTGCGTACGTAGTCCGTGACCCAGTCGAAGGCGTCATTATTGAAGCGTAGGTAGTAGACCATCGTCGGGAGCGTGTCGCTGGTGAGCGTAATATCGGGGAGGATGCCACCTGCGTCACGCACCTCACGGCCAGCACGCGTGTGGAAGACCTTCGTCAGGCTGTCGGGTAAGACCTTAGCCCCCTTACCTTCGCGCATCGACTGGTAGTCAATACGCTGGATGCAGCGACCGCTGGGGATGTAGTACTTGGCGGTGGTGAGCTTGATCGTCCCATCGTAGGGCAGCTGCATCGTCGTCTGCACCAGCCCCTTGCCGTAACTCTTGACCCCCATCACCACGGCACGGTCGAGGTCTTGGAGCGAACCGCTGACGATCTCCGAGGCGGAAGCCGACTGCGCATTGATGAGTACCGCCAGAGGAATCTGGGTGTCAAGTGGCTTGTCCGTAGTGCGATAGACAACCTCCTGACGGCGCGCATTGCGCCCACGTGTCGTCACGACCTCCTCGCCAGCAGGGACGAAGAAGTTCACGATCTTGATGGCCTCGTCGATGAGTCCGCCTCCATTGTCTCGCAGGTCGAGTATCAGACCGCGTAGTGGGTGCTTGGCTTTGAGCTCAAGGAAGGCTTTCTTCACCTCCGCAGCAGCGGTATTGGGGAAGCCCGTCAAGGCGATGTAGCCCATATCCTTCCCTACGATGCCGTAGTAGGAGACAGGGCTGACCTGAATCTTCTGACGGCGAAACTCCACACGGCGGGGCTTCGCTTCTCCAGGTCGCTGGATGAGGAGCGTGATCTTACTGCCAGGCGTGCCCTTGAGCGCAGCGCTCACCTGATCGCTCGTAGACTTACGGAAGTCCTTGCCGTCGACCTCGAGGATGATATCCCCTGCACGTAGACCAGCCTCTGCAGCAGGCATTCCCTCCATCGGGTCGTTGATGATGACGGTGCTGTCGGGGCGCTGCGAGATGACCGATCCAATACCGCCATAAGCTCCTGTGGTCAAGATGCGGAGCTTGTCGGTATCTTCGGCCGAATAGTACTCGGTGTAGGGGTCAAGACTCTCCAGCATTCCGTCCAGAGCGATACGGCTCAGACGCTTGATATCAATGGAGTCGACAAAGTGCCGATCAAGGAGTGCCAGCGAAGAGCCGAAGATATCGACGGCCTGCACATAGCCAAACTTATTATCCTTCTTCTTCTCCTCCTTCCCCTTCGTCTGCGCCGAGGCAGGCACGAGAAGGAAGAGACCGAGCGCAAGGCTCAGAAGTTTCGTCCAGTAGGTCATAAAATAGGTGGGTTGTAGAAGTAAGTACCTTCGCCACGCAGCACGCGCCGCGAAGGGGGCGCATAGGCCAGTCCTATGCGCGATCTCCGAAGATAGCCGATCCGACACGTACCAGTGTCGCTCCCTCACGGAGGGCAAGGGGGTAGTCTCCACTCATCCCCATTGAGAGTTCGGTGAAGAGCTCAGGCTGCAGCAGCACGCCCGAAGTGCGGATTTCCTCAAAGAGACGGTGCACCGTGGCAAACTCTCCACGCACCTGAGCCTCGTCATCGACATTGCTTGCCATAGCCATCAGCCCGTGCAGTGCCACGCCTGGGTAGGCCTCAGGCTGTGCCGCCATACGGCTAAGGAGCTCACACAGTTCCTCGGGAGAGAAGCCACTCTTCGTCTCTTCGCGTGCTATATGCACCTCCAGCAGAATGGGTATGGTGCGCCCCACACGCTGAGCCTGCCGACAGATCTCCAGGAGCAGACGCTCCGAGGTGACGCTCTCGATCATAGCGATGAAGGGAGCGATGTACTTCACCTTATTGGTCTGCAAGGGGCCGATGAAGTGCCAGACGAGGTCGGGATAATCCGCTCGTAGCAGCTCCCACTTCTCGACCAGCTCCTGCACACGGCTCTCACCGAAGAGGCGCTGCCCAGCAGCATACGCCATCTGCACGTACTCCGCTGGGTGGAATTTCGAGACGGCTACCAGCCGAGCACGCTCCGTCAGCGTCAAGCGTACGGCCTCGATCCGCTCAGCTATTACCTCACTGCTGAGAGGCTTCATAGCGATAGACATCCAAGATCTGCGTATCCGTGATCGCAGCTATTTCGTAGGTGGCCATCTGACCATTGAGCTGAGCCTTGAGCTCTGTGACGGCGTTGGGGAGCGAATCGGACTTGACGATCATCGTAGCCGAAGTCTTCTTCTCCGAGCCACTCTTCTCGTCGATGGTGATAAAGTTCACCTTCGCACGGTAGTAGCGGTCATCTTCGGGCTCCTCATTGAGGAAGAGCTCTGCGATGCGTGCACGGCGGATATTCACCACCTCCAGCTCACCGACTGAGACGAAGGGAGAGACTTCCTTGATGATGCGCTCTTCGGCTTCGGTGAAGGAGAGTGCATCGACCAGGTAGCTCTCAGAGACTTTCTTCATTCCCATCGAGTCAGCTTGACGCTCGTAGGATACTTTGCATTCGAACCAATAGTTCATCGTCTATACTATATATATGTGTTTGTTTACTTCATTGCAGGAGCTTACTCCTGATACATACTTGCGATTTCACGGGCGTAGCGCTCGGCGACGACCTTGCGACGGATCTTCAGCGTGTTGGTCAGTTCGCCACTCTCAACACTGAAGGGGGTGGTCAGGAGCTTGAACTTCTTGACCTTCTCATACTGCGCCACGGTGCTCAGCGCAGCCTCTAAGTGCGCCATCACCAGGCGGTGTACCTCGTGGTTAGCCGCCAGCTCTTCTTCCGTCATCTCACGGGACAGGCCACGCGCCTCCGCTTCACGGCGCAGGACGGACCAGTTGGGATAAATCAGCGCACTGACGAACTTATACCCATCAGCGATTACAGCTACCTGCTCGATGAGCGGGTCGATGGTGAGCATCCCCTCGAGCATCTGCGGAGCGATGTACTTCCCGTTGGCGGTCTTAAAGAGGTCCTTGATGCGCTCGGTGAAGTAGAGCACACCATCCTCCACACGCCCCGCATCCCCCGTACGGAAGAAGCCGTCTGCGGTGAAGGACTCAGCGTTAGCCTCGGGGTTCTTGTAGTAGCCACTGGTTACCGCAGCACCCTTGATGAGAATCTCGCTGGTCTCGGGATCAATCTTCACCTCCAGCCCAGGCATAATCGTGCCGATGGAGTCGATGGCAAAGCCCTCCATCGGCTGCGAAGATACGGTTGCCGTCGTCTCCGACAGTCCATAGCCGACGCACATAGGTACGTTGATGGCTCGCAGGAAGCGCAGAATCTCGGGCGATACAGAAGCTCCAGCCGTGGGGAAGAAGCGACCTCGCTGGATACCGATGGCCTTCTTCACCTTTGCGAAGAGTGTCTTATCGTAGAGCTTATATAGGAGCTTGAGGAAGAGAGGAGCCTTCTTCCCCTCGTTGACGAAGTCGAAGAAATAGCGTTCACCCACCCTAATCGAGTGGCGAAGGATACTGCGCACGAGCTTCGGAGAGCGGTCAATCTTGTCCTGCACACCGATGTACACCTTCTCCCAGAAGCGTGGTACATTGCTCATCATCGTGGGGCGCACCATCGGCAGTGCCTCGAGGATGCGCTTCGGGTCGCTGAGGATGGCCACCTGACAGCCCATACTGAGGCAGAGGTATGTCCACGCCTTCTCGAAGATATGATTGAGTGGCAGGAAGCACATCGAGATGTCACGGTTCGTGATGAAGGGGTACTTCACCTGATGCTGATAGAGCTGCTCGATGAAGTTGCTGTGATGTAGCATTACGCCCTTGCTCTTGCCCGTTGTCCCCGAGGTATAGATAATCACCGCCAGGTCGGTAGCCAAGGCTTGGCTCGCCGTGACGTTCGCCTTGTTTTCATAGGCTACGGAGTCCCCACGGCGTAGGAACTCATCAAAGTACATCGACGTCGTATCCCCAGGAGCTAATACCACCTCGGGGTCAAAGACGATGAGACGGCGAAGGATACCACCTCGCTGCTGTACCTCGTAGGCGTTGTTGTACTGGAACTGCCCTCCGACAAACATCGTCTCAATCCCGGCGTCTTCCACCATAAACGCCACCTGATCGGGCGTACTCGTAGCGTAGAGAGGCACCGAGACAGCACGCATCATAAAGATCCCTAATTCGGTGGCGATACATCCTACACGATTGGGCGAATAGATGGCGATACGATCTCCAGGGGCGATCTGCAGATAGGCCAAGCCCTTAGCAGCCGAGAGACAGAGGTTGGCGACTTGCTCGCCGTTGAGCTTTTCCCACCGTTCGCTATGCTTATTGTAGTAGCGCAGGATGGTCTTTCCTGGGTAGCGCACGCGGAACTGGTGAGGGAACTCTGCCAGGTGATACTTAGGGTAAGGAGGTGTCATTGGTCTATCTATGCAAATGGATTGGGGGAGTGCCCCGCTAATTCTCTTACAAATTTAGCCTATTCTTCTCGTCTTACCCTATATTGCTGACGAAGATGTCCCCCTGCGCCAGCCCCAGAGAGCAAGCGACACCGAAGCATAAGCCCCCCTTTCCAGCCTCGCTACCCCGGCAACAGCACAACTTCAAGGAAATGCACACCGAGGGACGGCTGGGGCAATCAGACGGCAAAGTAGCGAGCTGCTCTGCCGGAGGTGGCACGGAGCTATTGAGCTGCGCCGTCGGAGCAGTAGTGGTCACAGAGCAAAGCAGTAGTGGTTACGGGACGGAGCAATAGTGCTTCGAGCTGTGACCACTAGTGGTCAACGCAGCGACCACTAGTGGTAGCGAGCACCGCCTTCGGATAATCGGGAGCAGCGAGCCTTGCTGGGGGGCGACTTCCACCGAAGGAGGGGGCGGAAGGGCGTAGCAGCAGAGGGTGTTTCAGCTGAGGAATAAAGGTATTTGCGTAACTTCGTAGCGTATAAAGCAGAACGATCACTTATGAGTATGGACAAAGACTGGGGAGGCTCCACCCTATTAGCCTCTCGCAAGCTCAAGGCGGGGACCCGATACTATTATATAGATGCTAAGCTCGACAGCAAGGGCAATAAATACATCGTCCTCTCGGAGACGAAGCTCAAAGAGAGCGAAGGCAAGCTCGAGCGACACCGTATCTTCATCTACGAAGAAGACTTCGCAAAGGTCTCCGAAGCCCTTTGCCAGACCATCCTCGAAGTATCAGGTACAGCCTCTTCCGTGGAACATCCGACCAGCAAAGCCCACGACGAAGCTCTCCTCCACGAAGCAGCGCACAGCGAAGACCTTCACGATGAAGACTTCCAGCTCCAGTCCATCGACATCGAGTGGACAGATGAGGCTTAGGTCTCCGTATGCTATCCCATTCTACTTCGACCGAATGACCCACCGTCATCTCTACGGACTTGCCGCCCTCCTCTGGCTCATCGCAGGCATCAACGTGCTGCGCATCGGGCTGGTCAGCTGGGCCAGTGAGCCTAATATCCTCGGGAGCATCCTTTGGCTCCTCGGAAGTCTTGCCTTCTTCAGTGGCTTCATCTTTCGCCGTGTCGTACGGCGCAACCTCGCTGCCCTTGCCCTACGCAGCGCAGACTCCCTGCGCTGGTATCAGTGCGTCACCCCCTCTTCGTGGGTGATTATGGGGGTGATGATTACGCTCGGCATCACGCTCCGCGCCTTCGTGCTCGTACCCCAGACCTTCGTCACGGGCTTCTACACGGGGCTTGGGCTCTCGCTGATTGTATCTATTTATCCCTATCTCCGACTCCTCGCTTCACCGAAACGATGACCGACACCTCCGTCTTCGAAGACAAGAAAGCCGCCTACTACACGCTGGGGTGCAAGCTCAACTTCGCTGAGACTTCGACCATCGGGCGTGCCCTCCTTGCCCAAGGCGTGAGGAGCGTGCGCCCCCGTGAGGTAGCAGACATCTGCGTCATCAATACCTGTTCGGTCACGGAGCTGGCGGACAAGAAGTGCCGTACGATGATTCGCAAGGCAGCACGCGAGCACCCTGGTGCCTTCGTCATCGTCACGGGATGCTACGCCCAGCTCAGCCCCGACGAGGTGGCAAGTATCGAGGGCGTCGACTTGGTCATCGGGGCGGAGAAAAAGCTCGACATCGCCGCCTACCTGCCTCACGAAGGAACGAAGGCGACGGGGACAAGTATCGTCCGTGGACACACGAAGGACATCCGTACCTTCCGCCTCAGCTCGTCCTCTGACGAGCGCACACGCCACTTCCTCAAGGTACAAGACGGCTGCGACTACCACTGTACCTACTGCACCATCCCCAAGGCACGTGGGCGCAGTCGTAGTGGTAGCATCGAGGAAATCGTCACCGAAGCGGCGCGCATCGCAGACTTAGGGGGCAAGGAAATCGTCTTGACAGGAGTCAATATCGGGGACTTCGGCAAGGGGCGTACAGGGGAAGACTTCTTCGCTCTAGTGCGTGCGCTTGACCAAATCGAGGGCATCGAACGCTTCCGCATAGGCTCCATCGAGCCCAACCTCCTCAGCGAAGACATCATTCGCTACGTAGCCACGTCGCAGCGCATCGCCCCGCACTTCCACATCCCTCTACAGAGTGGCAGTGATGACGTCCTGCGTCTGATGAAGCGCCGCTACGATACCGCCCTCTTCCGCTCCCGTGTTGAGCTCATCCGTGAGCTGATGCCCTACGCCTTCATCGGCATAGATGTCATCGTCGGTACTCGTGGCGAAGAGGAGCAGTTCTTCGAAGATTGCTACCGCTTCCTCGAGGGATTACCCTTCTCCCAGCTACATGTCTTCAGCTACTCCGAGCGAGAAGGTACGGCAGCTCTGGCTATCGAGCACACCGTCACCCCACGCGACAAGCACAAGCGCAGCCAACGCTTAGCGCGCCTCTCCGAAGAGCGACTGCGGGACTTCTACCGTGCGAACCTCGGCAGGGAGCTCACCGTCATCTGGGAACACGGCAACTATGATGGCCGAATGATGGGGCATAGCGAGAACTACATCCGTGTGGCGCAGCCCTACGATGAGGCGGCCATCGGCACGACGACACGTATCACGCCCCAGCATCTCGATGAGTCGGGGAGCTTCATCTATTGAAGATACAGCGATGACTGAGCGACTGACCTACTACCTCCTGCGTGGCCTCTTCGGTCTCTTGGCACGCCTGCCGTGGGTGTTCGTCCACGGCTTGTGCCACATCTTCGCCTTCCTCCTCGGTCGCATCGTGGGCTATCGCCGTGCCGTCATACGTGCCAACCTCTCCCGTAGCTTCCCCGAGAAGAGCCTCAAAGAGCTTCGGCAAATCGAGCAAGACTTCTACCTGCAGTTCGCCTACAACTTCATCTCCACCCCCAAGCTCCTACACCAGTCCCCCGAGCGCATCACCAGCGAGCACTTCATTATGCCCGATCTCACGCCTCTCGAGGAGGCAGCGAAGAGCTACGACTGCGTCCTCCTTGCCCTCGGACACTACGGCAACTGGGAGCTCTTCTCCACAGGACAGCTCCAGCTCTCGACCATCGGCTACTCGATGGATCAGGTCTATCGCCCCCTGAAGAATAAGGCTCTGGACCGCCTCTTCGCAGAGCAACGCCAGCGCTTCGGTGCTCGTCTGGTCGCCAAGGACAAGATTGCTCGCCACATCGTCGAGTACGTGCGTGCCCAAGACGGTCGTCATTGGCTCGTGGCGATGATTACCGACCAAGCCCCCGGCATTGGTCACGCCACCTACTTCACCGACTTCCTCCACCAGCCGACAGCCGTGCTGGATGGCATCGAACGCTTAGGGCGGAAGTACCACCTCCCCATCTTCTACTTCGACATCGAGCGAAGAAGCCCCATCCAGTTCGTAGGTCGCTACGTGCCACTCTACGACCCTAAGGAGGGCGACCTGCCGAACTATACCATCACCGAACGCTACGCCCGACTGATGGAGGCGAATATCCAGCGCGACCCTGCCGCTTGGCTGTGGTCGCACAAGCGCTGGAAGCGCCCCCTTGAGCACTACCCCAATGCCGTGCGCAGTGCCCGACTCCAAGCCCTCTTAGACTCCGCGAAAGACAACTAACTACTACACATACACTATGCATCCTACTACACACGCCGAGGTGGCTGTCGTCGTCCTCAACTGGAACGGCCGTAGGCTCCTCGAGTCCTTCCTCCCCTCTTGGGTGCAGTACACCCCCGAAGGCGCAGACCTCATCATCGTGGACAACGGCTCCACCGACGACTCCCTCGCCTTTGTCCGTGAGCACTACCCCGAGGTGAAGCTCCTGCCTTTCAGCGAAAACTACGGCTTTGCCGCTGGCTACAACAAGGCCATCGCTGAGCTGGATTACCGCACCGTCGTCCTACTCAATAGCGACGTCGAGCTTACCGCAGGCTGGCTCGATGAGCCCCTCCGCCTGCTCGCCTCTGACCCCACCATCGCTGCCGTACAGCCCACCATCCGAGCGCAGCGTAGCCCGAAGGACTTCGAGTATGCCGGTGCAGCAGGAGGATACATCGACACCCTCGGCTATCCCTTCTGCCGTGGACGGCTCTTCGGCTCCATCGAGGAGGACAAGGGGCAGTATGCTACCCCCGTGGACCTCTTCTGGGCATCGGGAGCATGCCTCATCATCCGCCGTGATGTGTACCTCGAAGTCGGGGGACTTGATACCGTCTTCTTCGCCCATCAGGAGGAGATCGACTTGTGCTGGCGAATCAATGCGCGCGGTCATCGCATCGTCTTCGCCCCCACCTCCGTCGTCTACCACGTAGGCGGAGCAAGCCTCTCAGCCGAGAGCCCGAGGAAGGTCTTCCTCAACTTCAGGAACAACCTCCTGATGATCTACAAGAACCTCCCTGCGCCAAGCCTCTCGCGCGTCCTGCTTTGCCGCTTCTTCCTCGACCTCTTAGCCGCCCTCATCTACCTCGTTCGGCTCAAGCCCCGCCACTGCTATGCGGTGCTCGAAGGCTGGCGCTGCTTCATGATCAAGCGACTGCGCTACGAAGAAGTACGCCGGGAGAACCTCGCTAAGACCGTTCGTCCCCTCGCTCCCCACCTGAGGAAGCCTTACAGCCTCTTGGGGCAATACTACCTCCGTGGCCGTCGACGCTACAGCGACCTTCCTCAATAGCCTCATCCACCAGCCTCACTGTCGCCTATGACCACCCTCAAGCCCCTGGCCGAGCGAATGCGCCCGACGAGCCTCGAGCACTACTTCGGTCAGTCCCATCTGGTCGGAGCGCAGGGCATCCTCCGCCCGATGCTCGAGCAGCAACGTCTCCCTTCGCTCATCTTCTGGGGACCTCCTGGGGTAGGCAAGACGACCTTGTCGGAGATCATCGCTCACAGCCTTGACACCGCCTTCTACTCGCTGAGTGCCGTGCATTCGGGCGTGAAGGATGTGCGCGAAGTGCTGGAGCGCATCCAGAGTGAGCAGAGTGGTATCTTCGGCTCTGCGGTACGTCCGATCCTCTTCATCGATGAGATTCATCGCTTCAGCAAGAGTCAGCAAGACTCCCTCCTGGCGGCTGTGGAGCAAGGCATCGTCACGCTCATCGGTGCCACGACCGAGAATCCCAGCTTTGAAGTCATCCGTCCGCTCCTCTCTCGCTGTCAGGTCTACACCCTGCAGCCCCTCTCTTCGGAGGAGCTTATCGCACTCCTCCAGCACGCCATCGCTACCGATGACCTCCTTGCTCGCCGCACCATCGAGCTGACGGAGACGGCTGCTCTCCTGCGCTATGCAGGCGGAGATGCGCGCCGTGCCCTGAACATCCTCGAGCTTGTCGCCCTCTCCACTGCCTCCGATCCCCTACAGATCACGGACGAACTGGTCAGTCAGCGGGTGCAGACCAACCCCTTAGCCTTCGACAAGGGGGGAGAACTGCACTACGACATCGCCTCTGCCCTCATCAAGAGCATCCGAGGAAGTGACCCCGATGCAGCTATCTACTGGCTCGCGCGCCTCATCGAAGGAGGAGAAGACCCCTCGTTCATCGCACGCCGTCTGATGATCTCCGCAGCCGAAGACATCGGTCTGGCGAACCCCAACGCCCTACTACTCGCCACCTCCTGCGCCCAGACTCTGGAGCGTATCGGCTGGCCCGAAGGGCGCATCCCCTTGGCTGAGACGGTCATCTACTTAGCCTGTAGCGAGAAGAGCAACAGCGCGTATATGGCGATCAACCGTGCGCTCAGCTTCGTCAAGCAGACGGGCAACCTCCCCGTTCCGCTACACCTACGCAATGCCCCCACCGAGCTGATGAAGGACTTAGGCTACGGTGATGGCTACCGCTATGCCCACGACTATCCGGAGCACTTCGTCCAGCAAGCCTACCTCCCCGATGCGATTGCGAGCGAACGCTTCTGGCAGTCGGATGAAGCCAACTCTGCCGAAGCGAAGATGATGGAGCGACAGCGACACCGCTGGCAAGGCCGCTTCTCTGCGCCCCCCGAGCCTCAAGACCACTAAGCCCTTTCCCACAAAACGCACGGAGCGAACCATTGTGATCAATGGTTCGCTCCGTGCGTTTATTCCCCTTACCTCGATAGGAAGGGTGGATGCTATCGGCTACTGTCTCAGCGCAAGGGGGCAAGACGCCCGAGCAACTCTTCGCCGAGGGCACTCTTCTCCTCGATATGCTGGAGGATAGACTTCACGTAGGTATTGCTATCGAAGGCACCACGTACCTCCTCGAAGTCCTGCGCCTGCACGTGCTCATCGCCATCGGCTCCGAAGCCCGTCATCGCCGAGAGGGAAAACTCCTTCTTCGCATCAGCATAGAGCTCACGGTCAAGCTCGACCACTGATGTGCGCCAGCGCTCGACCAGCGTGGCAAGCTCTTCGGCCGTGACTGCACTGAGGTCGATGCCGTAGAACTCCCTAATCTTGTCATACGCCCACGTCCATTCATACTCGTAGTAGTGGAGGTGCAAGTCCGAGAGTCGCTGCTGCAGCGCACCGATCTCCTCGATACGACGCGTCTCAATATCCTCGATGATGCGTAGCACCTCCGCCTTCGGAGCGATGAGCCCCGAGAGATCGACCCATTCCCCGAGACCGATGGAGGTGCGTGGCTTCAGGGCTTGGCGTACCACTTCTATGGAGGTACAGGCGAGCCCTTCAAGTCGCTTGATGAGGGAATTGCCGAGGAACTTATGGATCGCCAACTCATAGTAGTGAATCCCCTTGCGCAGGGAAGAGGCCTTGATCTTCGCACTCTGGTAGGAGTAGATTTCGGAAGTTGCCCCTGCGACACGCCTGAGTTCGGTGAGCAAGGTGCGACCGTGGAGCATCTTCTGTATGGTGTAGGGGCTCAGCAGATTGTAGTTAATCTGGTCAAGGCGGCGTGGGTCGGTGCGTGCATCACGGCGTGGCCACTTCTGTGCATCACGGATGGTCCCCACGCTCTTGAGGTTGACCCCTGGGATGAGGAAGGTGGTATCACACGACTCGATGAGGTAGGAGAAGGGTAGGTTCGACAGGTCGGGGTGCGTGGTGTGTCGCCCCATGACGAGCGAAAACGCCCCGATACGCGCAGGCCACAGGATGTAGGAGTCGGACGAAGTCTTTGCGCCACGCTCCATAATCCCCTGATGGATGGGGCCGAGCTTGTACATATGGTTGCTCTGATTGGAGCCCGAGCCAGCGTTCATAAAGGAGAATTGGCTGGCGATGAGCAGGGTGGACTTGTGATGCGTGACGGTGAAGGGGCCAGCGAAGATGGCGCAAGCCTCACCGTTCTCCTCGTGGCAGTTGCTGAAGAAGAGGGAGTCCGAAGCCGAATAGCCGTGTGCCAAGGTGCACGCCTGTCCGATGAAGCAGCGCGAAAGAGCCGTGCCGCTCTCCACGCGTGAGCCAGAAGAGATGATGAAGTCCGTACAGATGACGCTATATCCTACGCTGATGGGGGCTTCCTGGACGCTATTGATGCTCCCATTGTAGAGGCGACGGGTGCCGACAATGTGTGCGTAAGAACCGATCTTCACGTTGGTGATATTCCCCACGTCCGTAATGTGCGCGTGGTCGCCGATCGTGCCGTGGTCGGAGCGCAGGCCATCGATGTAGGCGGAGATGAGGCGGCGTAGCTCCGCGATGAGCTGAGGGCGGTGGCGGTATATCGCCATGAAGTAGGCTTCGTGTGCCGAGAGGTAGTCGTAGCTCAGTACCTCACGTCCGCCCGTCTCATTGAGGACAGAGACCTCCACACCATTGCCGAAGGTCGTCTCGCCATCGACGAGGATGGTATCGACATTGCTGATGAAGGACTCTTCGCCGATGGTATAGTTAGCGATATAGTTATTGACGTGCTCGATGCAGCAGTTGTCGCCGACCTCGACATTGTGCAGGTAGGTATAGTAGAGCCCCGAGTGCTTGGAGATGCCGCCAGGGAGGTCAAACGTCTTCTCGAAAAGCCCCAGGCGCACCCAGCCCGAGAAGTGTGTATTGAGGATGTAGCGAGGAACGAAGCCGTCCTTGACCCAGACCTGACTCCAGTCGTCTGCGGAATTAGCGTGCTGTCGGAGGGTGTTAATTTCGTCGTCTGTCAGTTGACGATATGCTTCATTAAATGGAGTGTTCATGTTGTGCTTATTTATAAAATAACACGACAAAAGTACGTACTTTTATCTTAAATCGACCCATGATGTTCAGTGTATTCTCGTGTAAATAGGGTGGATGTCTCACGTGTTAAGAAGATGGGGGGCTGGGGGAGGGGAGTGAAAAGTAGCTCAGTGGCGGAAGGTGACTTCCCTCTCTGGGTGCGCTCTCTTATTGGAGCTTCCTTCCATCGACTTATACTGGTCGGTGGGTGGAGGACTACTGGTCGAAGCTCGGATCAGTAGTGGTCAGCGTGCCGAGCAGTAGTGGTCAGCGTGCCGAGCAGTAGTGATTCATAGCACGCCCTTCGGGAGGGTGATGCGTCTTCTGCCCAAGGCCTTCTTGACCTATAGTGTGTGGGGGGAGCTGCTTCTGCTGTGTGCTGGAGGTGCATCTCCCCTGCGGAAGGGATAGGCTTTTTGTATATCTTTGCGCCTATCAATAAGAAATCAATCACTTATCCGACTATGGAGCATATCATCAGTAAGTTCGTCTCTGCAGCCGAAATCGGCGAGATGAAGCCCTTTGGCAATGGTCACATCAATGATACCTACGTCATCTCTGACCGTGAAGGAACGCCACGCTGGATCTTACAGCGTGTCAATCACCTAGTCTTTCCTCGTATCGAGGTGCTGCAGCGCAATGTAGCTATCGTCTCAGATACGATGCGCGAACGCCTTGCGAGCGAAGGTGATCCCGAGGCCGAACGTAAGTATCTCCACTTCCTTCCGAACCTCGAAGAGCCAGAGAAGAACTACTACCACGATGGTGAGAACTACTGGCGTGTCTGCCGCTTCATCCCCGAGAGCATGAGTATGAGCGAGCTGACCCCCACAGCGGCACACCATGCTGGTGCAGCCTTCGGTCGCTTCGAAGAGATTCTTTCGGTCATCCCCGAAGGTCGCCTTGGGGAGACGATCGAGAACTTCCACAGCATGCCCTTCCGTCTCCAGCAGCTCCGTGATGCCGTTGCCCAAGACGCCGCAGGGCGTGTCGCCGAGGTGCAGGATATCCTTGCCGAAATTGACCGCCGTGCCGACTCGATGCTTCTCCAGGAAAAGCTCTATGCTGAGGGCAAGCTGCCCAAGCGTACCATCCACTGCGACACGAAGGTGGACAACGTCCTCTTCGATAAGTCGGGGGCTGTGCTCTGTGTCGTAGACTGGGATACGGTGATGCCTGGCTTCATCCTGAGCGATGTGGGTGACTTCATCCGCACAGGGGTGAACTTCGCCCCCGAAGACGAAGCAGACCTCTCGAAGATTGGTGTCAATATGGAGATCTACAAGGCTTTTGTAGAGGGGTATCTCTCTACTGCGGGTAAGTTCCTCACCCCCACCGAGCGTAGCCTCATCGCCTATGGCGGTCGTCTGATGACCTACATGCAGACAGTGCGCTTCCTCGTGGATTACCTCAATGGGGATACCTACTTCAAGATCCATTCTCCCAAGCACAACCTCCAGCGCACTCGCGCTCAGCTCCGCTACCTCGAATGCCTCGAGGAGAAGGCTGCCGAGATGGAGGCCCTGCTGCAGTAAGTCTATATATATAATAATGTATGGGTCGCACCCAGTGTCTACGGCTTCACGTGAGCTGGAGGCTCTGGGGTGGGGCAGGCAGGGTTGCCTGAAAAGTCGTATCTTTGCCCCACTGATATAGCGGAATAACCAACAACAAATAAGCTAAATACGTATGTCACATCACGAGCTCCCAGAGCACGACACCCTGGATACCATCGACGAGAAGGTGCTGGAAGGTGAACTCTTCTTCGAGCGTCACGGCAAGAAGATCATCATCGCAGTAGCGGCTGTAGTCATCATCGCCCTCGGTATCTTCGCCTACCATCGCTTCATCCAAGTGCCTAAGTCTGAGAAGGCTACTGCGCAGATGTTTGTAGCTGAGGATAGCTTCATCGCAGGACAAGACAGCCTCGCCCTCAAGGGTCAGGGTGCTGATGCCCCAGGCTTCGAAGCCATCGCTAAGAACTTCTCTGGCACGGACGCTGCTAACCTCGCTCATGCCTACAGCGGTATTTGCCTCTACGACCAAGGGAAGTATCAGGAAGCCCTCGCTGAGCTGAAGAAGTTCTCCGCCGATGAGACCGTCGTAGCTCCCTCGGTACAGCGTATGATCGGTGACTGCTATGTGCAGCTCGGCAAGCTCGAGGATGCTGTCAAGACCTACGAAGCAGCCGCTAAGGCTGCCTCCAGTGAGGCAATCTCTCCCAGCTGCCTCATCAAGGCTGGTCACGTCTACGAGAAGCTCGGCAAGTACGACAAGGCCATCGCTCTCTATAACGAAGTCAAGACAAAGTACTATACCGCTCCCGAAGCTGAAAGCGTAGAGGCTGACCTCCTCCGTGCGCAAGCTCAGGGCAAGTAGTCCCACCGAGTCCCTCGACGAGACTATGTCTACAATAGATCATATACAGGCTTCTTGCCACAGCGAAGTGCCCTCTGCCGAGGGACTTCGCGTGGGAATAGCCGTGGCCGAATGGAATGACAATATCACCTCGCCTCTCCTTGAGGGAGCTCTCAGCGTCCTCAAGACGCAGCAGGCTGCAGAGGTGACCGTCTTCCGTGTGCCTGGCACCTTTGAGCTGGTCAATGCCTCTGCACGCCTCATCGATATGGGTGTGGATGCTGTCATCGCTATCGGCTGTGTCGTGCGTGGAGATACTCCTCACTTCGACTATATCTGCCAGGGGGTGACCGCAGGTCTCAGCGCACTCAATGCCCAGCGCAATAAAGCAGGGCACTTCATCCCTGTCATCTTCGGCGTCTTGACGACCGAAACGATGGCGCAGGCAGAGGAGCGTGCAGGCGGTCGTCTGGGCAATAAGGGGGCGGAAGCTGCGGAGACTGCGCTGAAGATGTGCCGACCCATTTGCACAGTTCAGAAATAGTTTGTACCTTTGCACTGCAAAGAACAAGGAAGGGCAGTTACCAGAGTGGCCAAATGGGGCTGACTGTAACTCAGCTGGCTTACGCCTTCGGTGGTTCGAATCCATCACTGCCCACTCCTTTCCGTCATTAGGAATGCGGAAGTAGCTCAGTTGATAGAGCATTAGCCTTCCAAGCTAAGGGTCGCGGGTTTGAGCCCCGTCTTCCGCTCTACGATGGTCGAGCATAATGACTAAAGATGCGCACCTCACACGAGGTGCGCATCTTGCTTTTGTGCCCTACTCAGGCGATGATAGAGCTTATCTCCTGCGATGATCACACGCTGGATAGAGCCATTTCAGAGCTCTTCGCCCGAAGAAGACTATCTTTGTACGGGCTTCTATGCCTATCATTTAGCTCCGATGAACAAGAATATCACCCGTATCGCCTTGACCGGCGGCCCGTGCGCGGGCAAGACCACTGCGCTGGCGCAGATTATTGAGCACTTCAGCGACCTCGGCTATCTCGTGTACGCACTCCCCGAGACCCCTACGCTCTTCAGCAACGCTTCCATCAACTTCGCCACCCCCGACCGACAGTACTTCTACAATATCGAGAAGGCCGTGATGAAGTACCAGCTGCAGATGGAAGATACCTTCCTTGAGCTGGCACACACTGCCCCCCAACCTGTCTTAATCATCTCCGACCGTGGGACGATGGACATCTCCAACTACATCGAGCGCACGATGTGGCAGGCACTCTTGGACGAATTAGGGCTGTCGGAGATCAAGCTCCGTGATGCACGCTACGACGCTGTCATCCATATGGTCACTGCAGCTCAAGGGGCGGAGGAATTTTATACCTTAGAGAACAACGCTTCACGCCATGAGACCGTGGAGCAAGCTCGCGACCTCGATGCTCGTATCCTCAAAGCCTGGACGGGACACCCCCAGCTACATATCGTAGAGAACAACGTGGACTTCCAGGAGAAGATCCGCCACGTCCTGCACGCCATCCATGAGACCCTCGGGGACGACCCTGCGACCTTCACCGACATACGCCGCCGCTTCCTGGTGCAGGTCCAGGGTGAAATACCCTTCGGCGTGGAGACCGATCTCTACCAAGCCTACATCGATATGGAAGACGGCTCAAGTGTGCGCATCCGTAAGCGTGGCCTTCGTGGCAACTATGTCTACTTTGTGACGCGCAAGAGCCCCGTCGAGTCGCAGCCCATCATCACCGAGCGACAGATCGGTCCTGATGAATACATCTCCTACCTCAACTCCATCTCTTCGCCCGAAGAAGTCTTGGTGCACAAGCTCCGTCGCAACTTCGTCTGGGCAAAGCAGTACTTCGAGGTCGATGACTTCATCGAGCCCAAGCGCGACTATCAGATCCTCGAGATCTCGTGCGCTCCAGACCAAGAGGTGAAGTTCCCGCCCTTCATCGAGGTCATCAAGGAAGTGACGGGCGACCCAGTCTATGGTCGCTTGTAGTAGCTAATTACTTGCTCCCTCCTTCTTTCCTCCCTGCACAATGGATAGCAAACTGACCCTTGGAGAGGCACAGCGCCTCGTCGATGAATGGATACAGACCTATGGCGTGCGCTACTTCGCACCCCTGACGAATATGGCGATTCTCACCGAAGAAGTCGGCGAAGTGGCTCGCTTGATGGCTCGCCTCTATGGCGAACAGAGCTTCAAGAAGAGTGACGAAGGGCGACAGCTCGGGGATGAATTAGCAGACGTCCTATGGGTCGTGCTCTGCATCGCCAATCAGACGGGTGTCGACCTCGAGGCTGCTCTCCGTGCCAATATCGAGAAGAAGACCGCGCGCGATGGGGAGCGTCACCGCTCCAACCCCAAGCTCACTCCCTCCACAGACCACGACAACCAACCCTAATACACATAATGATGGCAGAAGTAAATCAAACTAAGTACACCGAAGCCTTCGGTGCCTTCGCCCCTGCACTCTCTGTCGAAGAGCTCGACGGCCGCATAGCAAAGATCCTCGACGAACGCTTCGAGAAGAACAATAACCGTGAGGTCAAGAAGTTCCTCCACTCGACCATCGACCTGACGACCCTCTCGGGTACGGACACCGAAGAGAAGGTGGCTAAGCTCGTCGCTTCGGTCAATGACTTCGAGGGCACAGAAGATGTCCCCTCGGTAGCCGCAATCTGTGTCTACCCCAACTTCGTCAAAACCGTCCGCGAAGTCCTCACCGCTTCGGGCGTGAATATCGCCTGCGTCAGCGGTTGCTTCCCTGCTTCGCAGAGCTTCCCTGAGGTGAAGATCGCCGAGACAGCTCTGGCCATCGCTGCTGGTGCTGATGAGATCGATATCGTCCTCAACCTCGGAGCCTTCCTCGCTGGGGACTATCTGGAAGCCTCTACGGAGATCGAGGAGCAGAAAGCTACGGCACGTGGCGCACACCTCAAGGTCATCTTAGAGACGGGAGCACTGCGTGAGCCTGAGCTCATTCGTCGTGCGAGCATCCTCGCCCTCTTCTCTGGGGCGGACTTCCTCAAGACATCGACGGGGAAGGAGTTCCCTGGGGCAGACCTGCGTGCCGCCTACATCCTCTGCTCGGTACTGCGTGAGTACCGCGAGAAGTACGGAGAGCTGCGTGGGGTGAAGTTCAGCGGCGGTATCCGTTCGGCCGAAGAAGCGGTGAAGTACTATTGTATTGTCGAAGCTCTCCTCGGAGAGGAATGGCTGGACAACCGCCTCTTCCGCATCGGTGCCAGCAGTCTGGTCGGTAGCCTCCAGCAGGAGATCCTCGGCTAAGGTCACGCGCCTCATCCCCTATATGCGTCACTGGCTGCGCACTCTGTCTCGAAGGCGGAGGGCGTAGCCAGTGGTGTATATAGGGCTTTTTTTGTACGTTTGCCCCCGAAACGAACTGATTATCCAACTACTTATGGTATTAGATACTTCATTTATCAGTGGGGATTCCTTCCTCGGACGCTACGCCAAGCGCCTCTATAGCTTGCGCTTCTTCTCCCTCTTGCTCTTCGTTATGCAGCTGTGGGCGTGGGGGTATTATTATGTAGGACAGTGCTGCTTACCCTATCCAGGGGAGGTCGTTTACCAGACACTGAGCTTGCTGACCTGGTCGTCTCTCCCAGCACTTGTGGCTGCGCTCTCCCCTTATCGCTGGCTGCGGAAGGGCGTTCAAGGGCTGACGCTCTTCGTCTATGGCTACCTGATGCTCTTTGAGTCCTTCCTCGTCTTCTCGTACAGCTCGGTCTATACCGATAGTATTGCGCTCAACATCTTAGCGACCAATCCCGGGGAAGCCTCCGCCTTCATCGAGAACCTCAACTATAAGGTCTTCCTCCTTCCACTCGTGGTCCTCGTGCTTCTCTCCCTGCTGACCTACGCTGCCGTGCGTCGCTGGGGGCAGCGTGAAGGTACGCCTGTACGCCGTGCCCTCCTCTGTGGGGGGATGCTGCTGACCATCCCTGTCTCGCTCTTCATTGTCCATCCTGCGCAGCGTGCCACGATGAGTGCCCTCTTTATGGCACCTGTGGAGCGCATCTACCGTGGAACGACTAGCTGTATCGAAGCCTCGGCAGAGTTGGCTAAGTACAGCGCAGAGGCACGCCGCTTCGATGTCGGAGCGATCGAGCATACCCGTGATATGAAGGGTATCACCGTGGTCGTGGTGCTCGGCGAATCCATGCGCCGTGACTATATGCACTGCTACGGCTATCCGCTCCCCAATACCCCGAAGCAGGATTCCTTAGCTCAGACGGGCGACCTCGTTCTCTTCAGCGACGCCGTCTCTTCGGCTTCGTGGACGACTGGCTCTATTTCGCAGAGTATGAGCTTCTACACCCGTGAGGGAAAGGAGCCGGAGTGGTATAAGTATCCAGCTCTTCCTTTGGTGCTGTCGAAGGCGGGCTATTACACCTACTGGCTCAGCAATCAAGAGAAGCAAGGCTCGGGGATACAGCCTGTGCCGACCTTAGCCTCTACCTCGGATAGCGTGCGTTTCGTGCGCAATCGTACCGCTGGAGACTGGAATGCGTCGCAGGATGAGGCCGTGCTGCCCCTGCTTTACGACCAAGCAAACCTACCGCAGGGCAAGGATCTCTTCGAAGTCGTCCACCTGATGGGCTCGCACACGCCCTACGGCGCACGCTACATCCACGAGCAAGCTACCTTCACTCCGTCCTCCCTTCCCAAGACACTCCCCAACGGGATGCCCACCCCGAACGATGAGAAGCGCCGTGGCATCATCTGCGACTACGTGAACTCCATCCACTACAATGACCACTTGATGGGGCAGATCTTCGCACATTACAGTCAGATACCTGCGCTGGTCATCTACCTCTCTGACCACGGTCAAAGCACCTTTGAGAATCCTCAGCGGCCCGACTACTACGAGCACGAAGTATCCCGCCCTGGGGTATCCATTCCGCTGATGGTGTACGTCTCACCTGTATTGCGTCAGACTCGCCCCGAGCTCTATGAGCAGATCGTAGCGGCAAAGGGTCGGAGGATCATGACCGACCTCTTGGCGAACTCCATCAGTGGGCTTTTGGGGGTCAAGACCAAGTACTATGATCCTCGTCTGGACTTCTTCTCTAAGGAGTACAATAATGCCCGCCGACGCCTAATCCAGGCATACGACGGGCAGATGGTCGAGTTCTAAGGAGGATGCCACTCCGTGAAGCCTCCCTCATTAGAAGTCTAAAAGGCGGTACCGCTGGCGTACTTCGGACATTGACATACGCTCCTGATAGTGCCACCATTCCTTGTCGTAGGGGCGAAGCCCTTCGGCTCCTAAGATCCGCTGCATCAGTGCTCTATTGGTAGGTACTTCGGGGGAGAAGATCCCCTGCTTCACACGCGCCCCTTCATCACCGAGGTGAGCTTCCTCCCCGAAGTGATCGAAGGGGCTTCCCATATCTAAGGGTTTGCCGTTAGCATCCACGATGGTGAGGTCTACGGCCACGCCGAAGTTATGCCGTCCACCTCGCTCGGGAGCTGCGACGTAGATCTTCTTCGGCGTGCCTGCTACGGCTTGGTACATACGGCACTGTACGCTTTGTGGGCGTGCGGCGTCATAGATGAGGAAGGCATAGCCGGGCTTCTCGCGCTCAAGGGTCTTCTGAGCACGTGCCAGGGCGCGGGCAAGGTTCGGATGTAGATAGGCCTTGCGTAGGGTGCCGTACATATTGGCGCCGATGAAGTTGTCCCGAGTGGCGTACTTCAGCTGGACGCGGATGTGGGGTGCGAGGCTCGTCACTTCGACCATCCCATAGGCACGCATCAGAGAGTCAAGGGGTAGAGCCGAGAGGGGCATCGAAGAAGAGAGGAGCAAGAGGAAACAGAGGAGTCGATACATAGCGAGTCGGGGTATATTCATCGGTGTCAGGGCGCAGGGGCAAGGTCTCTGCCTTCCCAGTGACTCTACAAAGGTACGAATGGATGCCTTGACGTACTATGGTCAGTGCTATCGACCACTACTGGTGCACCGTATGCACCTATAGTGATCGGAGGGCTGACCACTACTGGTCGCTACCACGAGCAGTAGTGCTTCAGAGGACTTCCTTCGGAGGTGGAAGGCTTCAAGGGATAGTGATGCATGGAGTCCAAGTGGTACGTGTGGGGCGATGTCGCCCATTTCGTCGATTACCTTTGGAGTCGTCTGACTGTCCCTTTTCCACCAGCCTGTCTCCAATTAGCCGAGGAAAATAGGGTGTCTTTCAGTACGGTAAGCGATTTTCCATCTTAGACAGAGATAAATTTGAGTACCTTTGTTTGGGTGCTTATACATCTGTGGGGCTGGTAAGTGCGATCTTGATGCTTTGGAGGTCGGTCACTGGATACTCAGCATAGAGCAGTGTATGCCTCCTCCATAGCGAGCACCCCTTATTCGGTAGGAGAACGCATATCGGCGAGGTGTCGCTGTGAGCGTCTCCGATACATTATATATTTATGGAGTGAGCGTACCGTTGTGGCGACCTTGCTCCCTCGGTAAGAGAAACGATAATCAATGGACTATAAGACCACAACGGCCAACCTCGGCTGCTGTGCGATGACCCCTGGAGGATGTGAAGGCTGTGGTAGGAACCCGATGAGTACCTACGACTGGCTCAATGATATCCCTGAGTCACTGCAGAGCTCCGACTTGGTCGAGGTGCAATTCAAAAATACCCGCAAAGGCTACTACCTCAATAGCGAGCGCATCGATCTATACAAGGGAGATATTGTCGCTGTCGAGTCGACGACGGGACACGATATAGGCGAAGTGACCCTCACGGGCAAGCTCGCCGAGCTGGCGATGAAGAACCATCGCTACCGCCCCGAGAAAGGGGAGCTGCTCCAGATCTACCGTATCGCCCGCCCTGGTGACCTCGAGCGCTGGGAGGAGGCTAAGCTGCGCGAAGAGCCGACGATGATCCAAGCCCGACAGATCGCCTCTTCGCTGGGGCTGGATATGAAGATCGGGGATGTCGAATATCAGGGGGATGGCAATAAGGCAATCTTCTACTACATCGCTGATGGGCGTGTGGACTTCCGCCAGCTCATCCGTGTACTGGCCAATACCTTCCACGTGCGCATCGAGATGAAGCAAATAGGTGCGCGTCAGGAGGCTGGTCGTATCGGGGGCATTGGCCCCTGCGGTCGTCAGCTCTGCTGCTCGTCGTGGATGACGGGCTTCTCCTCGGTCAGTACGGGGGCGGCTCGCGTGCAGGATATCACGATGAACCCCCAGAAGCTCACGGGGCAGTGTGGGAAGATCAAGTGCTGTATGAACTTCGAGGTCAATGCCTATGCCGAAGCGCAGCGCTCCCTACCCGACCGTGAAGTCGTCCTTGAGACAGGCTCCGACAGCTACTATCACTTTAAGACCGACCACTTCCAGCGTCAGATTACTTATAGCACGGTGCGCAATGCGCCCGTGCGTCTGGTGACCATCTCCGCCGAACGAGCCTTTGAGGTCATCCAACTCAACCGCCGTGGTGAGCGTCCCGAGACGCTCGAGGGGACGCCCTCTGAGGAGCGTCGCCCCGTACGCTCCAGCGACATCTTGGCGGACAATAGCCTCACGCGCTTCGATAGAGACCGCCGTGGGGATCGCCGTGGAGGTGATGCGCGCGGTCGTCGTGGGGAGCAGGGGGCACGCCGTGAGCGTACGCCTCGCTCGTCCGATGAGTCGGGGCGTGGCGGTGGTGAGCGTCCACAGGTGCGTCAGTTCCGTAGCCCTCGCCCACGCCCTGAGTCTACTGGCGAAGGTGGCGGACAGCGTGTGCGTCGTCCTCGCCCCGAATCCACAGGCGAAGACAAGGGATAGATGCTACACGATTATATAGGTCGGACGCTGGGCTGTGCGTGTCTCCTCCTCATCCTTCTACTGCCCTTATCGGGCTGTCACGAACGGAGTGGAGTAGGAGCGTACTATACCTTTGCGCAGCCCGCAGGTGGGGTGTGGCCTTCACGCTCCATCTATCGCTTCGACCTCCTTTTCCCAGCACGTACGACCTCCTATGACGGCCAGGTGATCCTGCGTATGGATAGCCGTCTCGATCGCCCCAAGGCACGTGTGGAGGTACGCCTGAGCCAAGAGGGTGAACTGCTGCGGCGTGATACGCTACAGGCTTACTTCGCCTCCGAAGTGGGTGCGTGGAAGCGTCCCGGAGCGATGTATCACGAGTTTGTCTACCCCTTGGCACGCTCTTTGCAGGCACCTTATGCTGGACTTTTTTCGCTGGAGGTGCGTCTGCTTGACACGCTTCCCCTCAGAGGTGTGGCTGCCATAGGCCTTCACACCACGGAGCGACATCCTTAGTCCCAGCGACTACGAACCTACAAGCGGTAGGGGCTTCTTGCCCCATGGACCGCCTTCATCCGCTACAGAAAGAATGAGCAAACGAAATAAACCTGACGAAATGCTGGCCGAAGAAATGCAGGCCTTAGCCATCCCCGTCTTAGCTTCCTACAGCGAAGATGAGGTCTTTGACCTCGAGCCCACAGAGCAAGCCGATCTGTACCCTCTGATCGCCCTGCGCAATATGTCGATCTTCCCAGGGACCCTCGTGCCCATCCTCATCGGTCGCAAGAAGTCGATGAAGGTGGTGCGTCTGGCTGAGAAGGAGCATAAGTACTTCGGTGTCGTCACTCAGCGTGATGCGAGTGTCGAAGACCCAGGCTTGGAAGACCTCTATACGGTCGGTACGATCGTAGAGGTCTCGCAGATTATGGAGCTCCCTTCGGGCGAGATCTCCGCTATCCTCTGTGGCCGACAGCGCTTCGCCCTCAAGCGTATCACCAAGAGTCGTACCTATCTGGAGGGCGAGGTCGAGCTTCTCAATGATAGCCTTCCTCAGGAGGTCAGTTCGACGGAAATCGGGGTGCTCTCGGAGCTCATCCACGACCGTCTTGTTCACTTCCTCGAGCACTTAGCCGCTGACCCTCCCAAGGGCTTCCTTGATACCATCCGTGGGCTGAAGAATCACACCTATATCATCCACTTAGCGGCCTCCCTCCTTTCCCTCTCTATGGAAGAGCGTCAGGAGCTCCTCGAGAAGAATAATATCTACGACCGAGGGCTGGAGATCCTGTCCCGTCTCAACGAGCAGATCTCGCACACTGAGATACGTGAGGAGATCTTAGGACGTACGCGCCGTGAGATGGATCAGCAGCAGCGGGAGTACTTCCTCCAGCAGCAGATGCGCTCCATCCAGGACGAACTCGGAGGCGGTGCGACCTCAGACGAAGAGATCGACGAGCTCCGCAAGAAGGGCAAAGAGAAGCTCTGGAGCGAAGCCGTAGCGGAGACCTTCGAGAAGGAGCTGCGCAAGGCCGAGCGACTCAATCCTCAGAGCCCCGACTTCTCCATACAGATGCAGTACCTGCGCACCATTGTAGAGCTTCCCTGGGGTGTCTACAGTCAGGATAACTTCGACCTCAAGGGGGCGAAGGAGACGCTTGACCGAGAGCATTACGGTCTCGACCGAGTCAAGGAGCGTATCCTCGAGCATCTGGCTGTCCTCAAGCTCAAGGGTGATATGAAGTCGCCCATCCTCTGCCTCTACGGCCCTCCAGGGGTGGGGAAGACCTCCCTTGGTCGTAGCATCGCTGAGAGCCTCGGTCGTAAGTACGTGCGCATCTCCCTCGGTGGGGTGCACGATGAGGCGGAGATCCGTGGACACCGCCGCACCTACATCGGTGCGATGAGCGGCCGTATCATCCAGAGTCTGCAGAAGGCAGGTACGTCCAACCCCGTCTTCGTGCTGGACGAGATAGATAAGCTCTCGAGCGACTACAAGGGCGACCCTGCCTCCGCCCTGCTCGAAGTCCTTGACCCCGAGCAGAACACTACCTTCCACGATAACTATCTCGACATCGACTACGACCTCTCGAAGGTCCTCTTCATCGCTACGGCGAACAATATCTCCACCATCCCGCAGGCCCTGCGTGACCGTATGGAGCTCATCGAGGTCACGGGCTATATCGCCGAAGAGAAGCTCAAGATCGCTGAGCAGCACCTCGTGCCCAAGGAAGCCAAGGAGCACGGACTGAAGCTCGAAGACCTCCACTTCGCCCCTGGTGCCCTCGACCTCATCATCGAGGAGTACACCCGTGAGAGTGGTGTGCGTACCCTGACCAAGCAGATTGCAGCGGTGATGCGCAAGCTCGCTTGGGCGATGGCTTCCGAAGAAGCCCTTCCCTCGGAGATTACTCCCGAGCTCGTCCGTGAATACTTAGGTAAGACCATCTATTCGCGCGATAAGTATCAGGGTAATGAGCACCCAGGGGTTGTCGTTGGCTTAGCTTGGACGAGCGTTGGAGGGGAGATCCTCTTCATCGAGAGCAGCCTCCAGCCTGGGCAGAATGGTAAGCTCATCCTCACCGGTAGCCTCGGCGATGTGATGAAGGAGTCGGCGACCATCGCCCTCAGCTACATCCGTGCCCACGCCACAGAGCTCGGCATCGACCTCGACCAGATTAAGGACAAGGAGATCCACATCCATGTCCCCGAAGGTGCTATCCCTAAGGATGGTCCCAGTGCAGGGATCACGATGGTTACCTCCTTAGTTTCGGGCATCACCCGCCGTAAGGTGCGCCCCCATCTGGCGATGACGGGCGAGATCACCCTGCGTGGAAAGGTCTTACCTGTCGGTGGCATCAAGGAGAAGATCCTCGCTGCCAAGCGCTCTGGCATCACCGACATCATCCTCTGCCGTGAGAATGAGAAGGACATCCAGGAGATCAATGCGCACTACCTCGAGGGGCTTTCCTTCCACTACGTGGACGAAATCACCGAAGTCCTCGACTTCGCCCTGCTTGACGAAGTAGTGGATAAGGCAAAGTAGACTAACTTTGTAGCTCTATGGAAGCCCGTACGCATAATACCGAGCAGGAGTGTCGCACCCTACTCCGTAGCTGTCGGGAGCTCTTCGAGAAGAAGCTCCACGACTACGGAGCAGCGTGGCGCATCCTGCGCCCTGAGTCGCTCACCGATCAGATATACATCAAGGCCGAGCGCATCCGTAGTCTGCAGATCAACGGCTTTGCTGCCGTCGACGAAGGGGTCGAACCCGAGTTCATCGGCATCGTCAACTACGGCATCATCGGCATGATTCAGCTCGAGCGTGGTGCCGTCTCTTCGCCTGACCTCTCCCCAGGAGAAGCCCTTGCGGAGTACGACCGCTATGCCGAGAAGACGCTGCAGCTGATGCTGGCTAAGAATCATGACTACGGCGAGGTGTGGCGCAATATGCGCGTCACCTCTATGACCGACCTCATCCTCTCGAAGGTGCACCGCACCAAGCAGATCGAAGACCTGCGCGGTGAGACCTTCGTCTCCGAGGGCATCGAAGCCAACTATATGGATATGGTAAACTACGCCCTCTTCTGTCTGATCAAGCTCAATAGCCCCGAAGCGTGATTCATCCACGTCATACCCTCGCCGAGTGTGCCCGCGTCCTCGTGGGTGTGGTCTTCGTCCTCTCAGGACTCCTGAAGGCCGTAGACCCCGTGGGGACGGCGCTGAAGATCGGGCAATACCTCGCTCCCGTCCTCGATACGCATGGAGCGAAGGGAGAGGTCTTCACCTTGGCTCTGTCCTTCGTGCTCTGTGGGGCTGAGTTCCTCCTCGGTGCCTTCCTCTTGATGGGCATCTATCGCAAGCTCTGCGCCCGACTTTCCTTCCTCTTCATGGTGGTGATGACGGCCGTCTCGCTCTACTCCGTAGTGCTGCACCCCGTGTCAGACTGCGGTTGCTTCGGCGATGCGATTCGCTTGACGCCGATGGAGACCTTCGTGAAGAACCTCATCCTCCTGCCGCTCGCCTTCCTCGTCTTGCGTGATGCACGTGCCCTCAGACACCTGTATTCGCGTCGCGAACGATGGGTACCGGCGATCTTGTCCGTGGTGGGGATTATCTTCTTTATGGTGGAGAACTACCGCCATCTGCCCTATCGAGACTTCCGCCCCTACCGTGTCGGCACCGACCTGCGTGAGGCCATCATCGGCGAAGAAGAGGCCTTGCAGAAGGCACTCCTCGGGGCGACGACCTACGTATATAAGAAGGATGGTGCGACGAAGTCCTTTGACGCAGCGCACCTTCCCGACAGTAGCTGGATCTTCGTCGAGGCGCGTCAGGACAGCCGTCTGGCGGACTACCAGCCGAAGTATGACTTCGCACCGACAGACAGCACGGGGCAGTCAGTAGCGCAAGAGCTCCTCGATGACGAGGGGATTACGCTCCTGCTCTTAGCTCCCTCGTGGCGCACCGCCAATCAGAGCGTCCTCGATGAGACGGCAGAGCTCTACCAAGAGTGCCTCTCCTTGGGCTACCGCTTCTACGGCGTGAGTGCTTCGACGAGCCAAGAGATCGCCGAATGGCGTTACCTTACTGGTGCTTCTTACCCGATGCTTCAGCTCGATGCTACTCCTATTCGCACCATTATTCGCTCCCAGCCAGGACTCGTTGTCCTGCGCAATGGTCGGGTGATCGACAAGCGTGCTTATGCGGACTTCCCCTCAGTAGAAGCCGCAAACGCCTACCTGCGTAGTCTGCCACAGCTCCAGCCTCAGGCTCCCTCTGCGGCACGCACCTACCTCCTCTGGGCGTGGGCGACACTCCTCTTCTTAGCCTTCCTTCGCTTCTGGGCAAGGAAGCTCCACCTGACCGTCCACCTCCACACAAAGAAACGTTTACATTCAACCAAATAATCCTCTTTATCCCAAGCAACAATGAGAAAGAATATCGTCGCTGGTAACTGGAAGATGAACAAGACCCTCTCTGAAGGTGTCGCATTCATCGGCGAACTGAAGTCCGCCCTCGCTGGTAAGGCTCTTAACTGTGATGTCATCATCGGCGCACCCTTCATTCACCTCGCTTCCATCGCGAAGGATGCTGAAGGTAGCCCCGTAGCTATCGCTGCTGAGAACTGCGCCGACAAGGCCGAAGGTGCTTACACCGGTGAAGTGTCTGCCAAGCAGGTCGCTTCGACGGGCGCACGCTACGTCATCCTCGGTCACTCCGAGCGCCGTGCTTACTACCACGAAGATGGTGCTATCCTCACCGACAAGGTGCGTCTGGCACTTTCCGAAGGTCTTGCTCCTATCTTCTGCATCGGCGAAGTCAAGGAAGAACGCGAAGCTGGTAAGCACTTCGAAGTCGTAGAAAAGCAGCTCGAAGAAGCTGTCTTCAGCCTCTCGGCAGAAGACTTCAAGAAGGTCGTCCTCGCCTACGAACCTGTCTGGGCTATCGGTACGGGCCTCACTGCTTCCTCGGCTCAGGCTCAGGAAATCCACGCTCACATCCGTAGCCTTATCGCTAAGAAGTACGGCGCTGAAATCGCTGACGACTGCACGATCCTCTACGGTGGTAGCTGCAACGCTGGCAATGCGAAGGAACTCTTCTCGCAGCCTGACGTCGACGGTGGCCTCATCGGTGGCGCTTCCCTCAGCGTAGAGAAGTTCCTCCCCATCATCGAAGCGTTCAACTAACCTTCCTCTCCCTATTTAGCCACCCCTCTCATCACGGGGGTGGCTAAATCCTTTTCTCCCTCTTTTCATCCATCCCTCAGTGGTATTTCAGATGCTTAGACGCATTCAGTTCACGCTTGTGCTCCTCGCCTTGTGTAGTCTCTTCGCCCCGAAGCTCTCGGCGCAGACGGCTCCAGAGAAGCTCAGACCACGCAACATCCTCGAAGCCCTCGAGCAGATCAATCCTGGTGAGGGCTTGGTGACGATCATCCAAGACCCCGACCTCCTTGGTGTCATCGGTAGCGCACCAGCAGCACGTGGCTCCTCGGTGCTGGCTCGTGATGGCAATTATTCTATCCTCCACGGCTACCGAGTCCAGGTCTTCAACAGCAATCTTCCCAATGCGAAGAGCGAAGCCTACGCTCGAGCCGAAGCTATCCGCCGTGTAGCCCCTTCGCTCAGTAGCTACATCACCTTCCGTGCTCCCTTCTGGCGACTCACCGTGGGCAACTTCACCTCGCAAGAGGAAGCTCGCTCGGCGCGCGCTCGTCTCATCTCCGCCCTCCCTGCTTGGGGCAACGAGTCCTATGTCGTCCGTGAGAAGGTGCGCATCCTCAACTACACAGCTCCCCATGCCTCAGAAGAATAGTCTCCCCGATCCTGAGACCCTCACCTTCCACTCGGAGGGAGAAGAGTCCATCGAAGCTGCTCTGCGTCATCACTACCACGAAATTCTCCGCCTTTTGGGCGAAGATCCCGAGCGTGAAGGGCTGGTGAAGACCCCCGAACGTGTCGCTAAGGCCATGCGCTTCCTGACCTCTGGGACGCGCAAAGACCCGAAGGAGATCCTTCGCTCGGCGATGTTCCGCGAAGAATACCGCCAGATGGTTATCGTCAAAGATATTGACTTCTACTCCCTCTGTGAGCACCACATGCTCCCCTTCTTCGGGAAGGTGCATATCGGCTACATCCCCAATGGCTACATCACGGGGCTCTCGAAGCTCCCCCGTATCGTGGATGTCTTCGCTCGTCGCCTGCAGGTACAGGAGCGTCTGACCACGCAGATCAAGGACTGTATCCAGGAGGCACTCAATCCCCTCGGCGTCATTGTCGTCATCGAAGGGCAGCATATGTGTATGCAGATGCGTGGTGTCGAGAAGCAAAATTCCTTCACCACAACGAGCGACTTCACGGGTGCCTTCCGTGAAGCTAAGACGCGTGAGGAGTTTATGCAGCTCATCACCCACGGTCGTTAGTTCGCTTCCTCCTTGCCCCTCTCGTGTGAGGGAAGCATAAAGCACTCGCCCCAGCCTATCCCTCGTGGATAGGCTGGGGCGAGTGCTTTTGTGTTAGGTAGTGTGCTCTCGAGGAAGCGGTTACTTCCCTGGCTCAGCGAAGCGACGTGAGCGAGCGAGCATACAAGCTCCGACCAGTCCAGCACGGTCGCCAAGGGTAGCGGTGCGGATCTCCGTGTCACGCGTCACCACGCTCATCGAGTAGATGCGTACCGAGGCTTCGATCTGCTGGGTGAGGTAGCCCCCAGCATCGGCGAGGCTGCCGCCGATGATCACGAGCTCGGGGTTGAAGACGTTGATGAGGTTGGCGATCTGCTTCCCTAATTCGCGCCCCAATTCGCTCAGCACTTGGAGGCAAAGCATATCCTCTTGGGCGCAGGCACTGATGAGGTCGCTCATACGGAGCTTCTCGCCAGAGAGGACGATGTCGGAGAGGATGGAGCTCTCGCCAGCACGGATGCGCTCCTGAATCTTACGGCACATGGCCTGACCACTGACTTCGGTCTCGAGGCAACCCTTCTTACCGCAATGGCAGAGGATCTGGTTGTCGAAGACGGAGATGTGACCAAACTCACCCGAGAAGCCCGACTTACCGAAGTAGATCTGCTTGTCCTGGATGATCCCGAGGCCGAGCCCCCAGCTGACGTTGACGTAGAGGACGGTGTTGACTTCCTGGTCTTTGGTGCATCCGGCGGTGAACTCCCCGAAGGCCATACCGCGCGTGTCGTTGTCGATGGAGACGCGCAGGGCGAGCTTGCTACTCAGGATCTCGGAGAGCGGACGGTCGCCGAAGAAGTTGAAGAGGCTATAGCTATGCCCCGAGACGGGATTGATGCGCCCAGGGAGATTGACGTTGATGTTGAGCACCTCCTTGGGCTGGATGCCGTGGCGTGTGATGAAGGCGCGGATCTCGCGGCAAAGAGCTTCGAGGGCTTCGGGGGTGTTCTCGAGGCTGTAAGGTATATCGTAGTCAGCGCAGATGAGGTCACTCTGCAGGTTGATCAAGCCGATGTGCATGCTGGTGCGCTTGATGTCTACGCCGATGAAGTAGCCGCCTTCGGGGTTCAGACCGAAGAGGAGGGGGAAGCGACCGACACCGATCTCCAGCTTGCCTTGGCTCTGGATACAGCCGCCATCTTGGAGCTCTTGGAGGATCTTAGAGGCTGTGGGGACGCTGACGTATAGCTCCTTGGCTATGTCCGTCATCGTGGCGGTCTTGTTGCGCAGTAGGTAGTTGATGACACGGAGCTTGTTCAAGCCCTTCTTGGTCTCTTGGCTGAGGTCGTCGAGTAGTTTGGGTGTCATGGGGAGTAGGGTACTAAGGTGGGCTATTTAAGCATCGCCTTTGGGGGACGTGGAGTTCTGTGGCTTACGATTGCCGTTGGGGCGTCTTTTCTTGCGTCTGTTGGGGGAGGAGCCTTCACCCTTGGGGGCTTGGTTGCTTCCTTCGCTCTTGGTCGCTTGCTGTGCGTTACGGTTGCGACCACGGCCATTGCCCTTGCTGCCTGATCCCTTGCGGGAGCGGGAGTTGCCACCACGATCGCCACGCTCAGGGCGACGGCTGGGGTCGTAGGCTGGTGTTGGACCGAAGGCTTCATCTATGGGGATCTTGTAGATCTCCTTCTCGAGGAACTCTTCAATGCGGCCGAAGCCAGGCTGCTCCTTCTCGCTGACGAAGGTGATGGCCAGCCCCTCATCGTTGCCGCCACGAGCGGTACGGCCGATGCGGTGGACGTAGTCCTCGGGGTCGTGTGGGATGTCGTAGTTGATGACCATGCGGATGCTGTCGATGTCGATACCGCGTGCCACGACGTCCGTCGCCACGAGTAGGTCAATGTTCCCCGACTTGAAGCTCTTCATCACCTCTTCGCGCTTCTCCTGCGTGAGGTCGGAGTGCATCTGATTGACGCGGATGTTCAGACGGGAGAGGGCTGCGGTCAGCTCCTTGACCTTGAGCTTGGAGCTGGAGAAGATGATGGTGCGTGTCGGGGGTGTTTCGCGGAAGAGCTGCGTCAGGATGGGGAGCTTCTGGCGCTCGTAGCAGACGTAGGCGGACTGCACGATGCTCTCAGGGGGACGTGAGATAGCGAGCTCCACCTCCGCAGGATCGTGGAGGATGGTGCGTGCGAACTTCTTGATCTTCGGGGGCATCGTAGCGGAGAACATCACACGCTGGCAGTCCTTCGGCAGGGCGTTATTGATCTGCATGATGTCTTCTTGGAAGCCCATGTCCAGCATGCGGTCGGCTTCGTCCAAGACGAAGTAGGAGACGCCCGAGAGGTCTGCTTGCTGGAGGTTCATCAGGGCTAAGAGTCGCCCTGGAGTAGCGATGACGATTTCGGCACCGAGGGCCATACCCCGACGCTGCTGCTCCCAGGCGATGCCGTCCGTGCCGCCATAGATAGCGACCGAAGAGACGGGGAGGAAGTAGGCAAAGCCCTCTACCTGCTGCTCGATCTGGATTGCCAATTCGCGCGTAGGAGCCATGATGACGGCATTGACCTTCTTGGGGTCGCCTTCGCCCCGACTGAGGCGGTTGATGATGGGCAGGAGGTAGGCCGCAGTCTTCCCTGTGCCGGTCTGGGCACAAGCGATCATGTCGCGGCGGTCAAGGAGGAGGGGGATGGTGGCTTCTTGTACGGGCGTGGTCTCAAAGAAGTTCATCGCTTCGAGTCCATCCAGCACTTCGTCCTCAAGGTCTAATTCGTCGAAATACATTAATGCTACAATGCTTGATTTATAAGCAAATATACCGCTTTTCGCGCAATGTCTCCGAGCTTCTGTCCATTTCCTTAATAAACTCACCCCCTTTAAGCCTGGGTTTTCTAAACATTTGTCACGTACTCACCCCAGCTCCCTGTTCCCTAAAGGTGCTCCTTCTCTGTGTGCACATCGCTGCCACTGTCCTCCTGTGTGTAGGGGGATGGAGCAGGAGAGTAGGGTGGTATTGACCACTACTGCTTCATGCTTCGACCAGTAGTGATCGGCATGCGGAGCAGTATAGGTCGATGCCCTGACCACTAGTGGTGCGTAGCACCCACCACTATTGGTCGCAGGGGGCATCCTGGGGAGGGCGTGCAAGGTAAAGGGAAGATGAGACCGTGCAACGGTCTCAAGATGTGGGGCACTATCAGGGCGGAGATTGCGTACCTTTGGGGAAGAAACGACCTACATATACTATATGATACTTACCGATGACTGGTTCACCAGCGTGAGCCATACAGAAGAAGGAGCTATTGTCCTCTTGACCGTCCGCAAGGGCTTGACACAGTTCATCGAGAGCGGCAAGCTCCGTGTGCGTGTCGATATCGCTTGGCCCTATACGGCTGAGCCCGATGGGATGCCTGATGAGGAGACCGCTCGCCTTATCGAAGAGATCGAGCCCAAGCTCCGCCGCATCATGGAGAAGGATAAGCTCGCCATCCTCACGGGGAACTACACCGGAGGAGGGCAGAAGGACTGGACCTTCTACACGCGCCACCTGCCGTCCTTCGGCGAGCGACTCAACGAATGCCTCGCGCCTTATCCTACACTTCCTCTCGAAATTCAGTGTCAGGAAGACGAGGACTGGAGCGACTACCACGAGATGCTCACCCTCGAGAGCGACGACACGGACGAAGATTAGGCTATGGAGCAACTCTTCCGCCCTGCGCTTGAGCCCACTGATCGGCTGGTGCTTTACTTCAATGGCTGGGCGTTAGGCCCGATTGCCGTCGAGCATTTAGGCCTCCCCGAAGGGCACGACTTACTCGTCCTCTGGGACTATCGTAGTGATGACTTTGAGTTCGATTTCAGCCCTTATCGGGAGATCCGCTTGGTGGCGTGGTCGATGGGTATTTGGGCGGCTGACCGCTTCTTCGCTGCCCGTGAGGAACTTCGTCCTCGGGTCATCTCGGGTACGGCCTTGGGTGGCACGGGCTATCAGGTCGATGAGGCCGTGGGGATTTCCGAAGCCTTCTTCCGCAAGACGCTCGAGGGGCTTACGGAGGAGAACCGTGTGCGCTTTGACCGCCATATGCTCGGGGGGAAGACCTACCGCCACCTCTACGACGAGGTACGGCTACGCTCTACGGCTGCGCTCTATGATGAGTTTGTCCGTCCCTTCACGGAGGATAAGGATCAGCCGCATCTTCTGCCGAAGCCATCAGCCTTCGGACTGTGGACAAGGGCCTTCATCGGCGAAGATGATCGCGTCGTCCCTCCAGCGAGCCAAGAGAATTACTGGCGTATCCAAGGCGTTCCCTTCACGCATCTGCCGAAGACCCCGCACTACCTCCTCACCGCCTTTCACTGCTGGGAGGAGCTGTGGAAGTAACCTTTGGGCACTCCTTTGCCCCTATTCAGACGGCATCAAAACGTGCGTTTTGATGCCGTCTTTCTGTATCTACCTACCTTGAGACCGTTGCATGGTCTCAAAAATGACAAGCACATCTTGTTATTTTGCTTGACTTTGTAGCATGCGGTAATCGCAAGGCGTTAAGACGGAGGGTGAAGGAAATTTACTCCTATAAATGAACACGCACGAATGTCGCAAACAATGAAGCGAGTGCCGTGTGATGCAATAACCTCACCTTGTCGCTGGGAGCAAGGTGTGCCCTATAACACACGGGTAGAAGTGCCATGCATCGTCTGTATTTGCTATGTGCATTATTGTCTCTACCTTTGTGCGTCCCTAAATCAAATATTGATTAGTGTGTGAGAAGTATTAATGGATTGTTTCAAAGAAGCCTATCAGCCCCCTATCGTGGAGCTGATACGTATCTCTGTGGTTTCGGTACTGCAGAGCCTTAGTGTGCCCAGTGAAGAGAAGGTAGAAGTAGAAGGCTATGAACTCGATGAGAATTTTTAGACGAGTATTGACCGGTGTCAGTGTAGTCGTCTCCTGCTTAGGTGTGCAGTCTTGTCGCCAAGATCAGGTTGAGCCTACGTCACAGTCAGCTCAAGCAAACGAAGTGATTTACAAAGAGGGAGATATTGAGCTTCCTCTGTACGGATCTCTTGGTGTGGATCTTGCTCAGGAAACGGGGGCGTTGAAGGCTCTGAATGCCACAGTCGGCAATCAGCTGAATGCGAAGAATCGCCTGCCCGTAGACTATGGACAGAAGTTCCCAGTAGTCTGTATCATCTGCAGTAATCAGAATGACCCCGTCACGTATATTGATAATGTAGAGGCCGTCAAGCAGCCCGATGGGAGCTATCTGCTAAATAAGGAGCGTGTCCACTTGGCTGCGGGCTCTGCCTTGGCCGCTGGCAAGAAGTGGTATATGATGGTGGTGACCAAAAATAGCTTCAACAAGAATAATGGAGAGCTCGCTGTCAATGCTAACGGAGATGCCGAGACGTTGACCGCAGGCGCTACGCGCGTGATGGATATCCCCTCAGCTTCGGCGTGGATCGAATTGCCCACCTTTGATAATGGTCAGCCTAAGTGGCCGAAGGACTGGACTGCGGCGCGCAAGCAGGCCAAGCTCACGCTTTATCCTCAGGGGGTCTTGTGCCGTGCGACGCTTCGTCTGGATGAGTCCTACAAGGTAAAGCTGGGGACTGAATCTGTGGACTTGAAGATCACTCAGCTGAAGGTGGTATCGACTGCGCTGAGCTTCGCGGGGAAGTTCAAGTTTGACAAGGCTTCTCTTCCGCCTCTGACGCAGACTTCGGGTCGCCCCACACTTACCTGGGTGCCTACCCAGACGGCAAGTGCTGTCCGTGAGTATAAGGCTTTGGATGCGAATACAGCAGAGTATCAGAAGGTCTTCAATGCGCCTGCTGGTGGTGCTGTGCTACAGGTGAATGGTAGTAACTCCGTAGCATCTCTCTTCTCTGATAGCAATAGCCCTGCGAAGGTCGAGAATGCTGCGCTGAAGGCTGGGGTGCAGTCCCTCCTTTTCTGGGCTGTCCCTGTGGAGGGCGGCACGAATCGCCATACGACCCTAATCGCTGAGACAGGATCGAGCTCTTCGGCCAAAGTCCTCCAACCTTCGCATACCTATATTTATGGTAAGAAGCACACGAAGGATGCCGGACAAGGTCGTGTCGTCGCCTTCGATGCGGTGTACTACAACCCGTACACCCCGCTGGACTATATGGCAGAGTACAATATGCAGCGTCGTATGCCAGATCAGTTTAGACCAAATGGTTGGATTCCTCAAGGTCCGTCCAATGTCTTGGATACGAACCATGGGGTGAACTCCTATACCTTCCTTCCTTGGTGGGATGTGGAGAAGACCTCTGTCAATGTAGGGGGGAGACACTATGCGAGCCCGAATAGGTTCCAGTGGAATAGCATCATCCCATTCTATGGAAAAGCTGTGATCGATATGGTCGGAGGGAATAACGTAGATAATGAAAATGTGAGCGTCCAAGTCGGGACGATTGAGGGTACTACTACGTTTTCATCGCGCATTGATACGAAGAAGAAAGTGCGCTATGCTCTGGCTCTGACAGGTCTGGCTGGGGGACAGAAGTATAGGACGGCATACAGATATGCGATGGAGTATGGCGCCCAAAGGGAGGTGACCACCCCTTATCTGGAGCTTCAAAAGGAGGTCATTACGAGGAATGTGCAGCGTGGAACACCGCCCTATATTAAGGACCGTAATACGTTTGAACCCTCAAATATCGCATATGCTCGATTCCAGTGGCTTGTGATGAAGATTGAGGCGGTGCAGCTTGGAGCGGGCTTTGTCGGCTCTGTAGATGATATTGCTAATGAGGACTTCTGGACGAATACAGCTAATCAGCGGAAAGAGGTGCGCATCCTCCCTGCCAATTACACGGCTTATAGAGCCTATCTCTTTCCCTCCTATATAGATCCCAGTGTGGGACGCAGGGTGAGAGAGGACTTGTATAAAGGTTATAATGTCACTTGGGGGGCTTCGTATGAAGCACGACCTAATGAGCCTACGGCCTTTTATTTGGGAGATGACTATTTGGCGATATTTGATGCACCCAATGGGCGTTGGGGGATTGTCAATATGAGGGATAATCCTCGTTATGTAGGGATTCGTTTTCCCGTTCGACCGTTTACGGTGCAGTCACGATAGCTATGCTCTGCTCTCGGAAGATAGAGCGTAGATTGGTCGGTAAAGGCTGGTGCAAGCGAGTGTCTTGCGCCAGCTTTTGCTTTTCTGCTCGGGGCATAGATGCTCGGGTTTAAGGGTGACCATGTGGGGGTGAGGCTATTTGCCTGTGATAGAGTGTAAACAGTGGAAGGGAAGAAGGTGGATGTGTGCAGTTTAGTTCCCCGAAGGAGGTGGGTGTGAGGTCAAGTCAGAGGTGCGCTGAGTTGATGCGATATGCTTATCCTTGTGTGAGTTGCAAGTGTGGCAAATAGTTCGTAAATTTGCATGCTTTTTATGCGCCGATGTGCTCCTTTCGCAAGGGGCGAAGGTGCAGAGAAGGCACTAAGCAGTATGTTTAAATATTGTCCGGGAAGTCCGGATCAATTTAATTCTCAGTTTTAATGACAGATCCTATTGCAGATTACCTGACGCGTCTGCGTAATGCAGTGAAGGCTGGCCACCGTGTGGTCGAGATCCCCGCGTCTAATCTAAAGAAAGAGATCACGAAGATCCTCTTCGACAAGGGGTACATCCTCAACTTCAAGTTTGTCGAAGATGGCCCTCAGGGGAGCATCAAGGTGGCTCTGAAGTACGACCGTTCGGGTCGCGTGAATGCCCTCAAGGCCCTCAAGCGCGTCTCTCGCCCAGGTCTCCGTAAGTATGTCGGCTATCGTGAGATGCCCCGCGTACTCAATGGTCTCGGTATCGCTATCCTCTCTACTTCGAAGGGTGTTATGACCGATAAGGAAGCTTCGCAGCTCAAGGTAGGTGGCGAAGTGCTATGTTACATCTACTAAAGCAAGGAGGTACAAACTATGTCAAGAATAGGTAAGCACCCCATTAGCATCCCCGCTGGCGTAACGGTGTCCGTGAAGGATGGTGTCGTCACTGTAAAGGGCGCTAAGGGCGAACTCTCTCAGAGCGTAGATGCTCGTATCGAAGTAGCCGTAGAAGATGCACAGGTAGTCGTCCGTCGTCACAGCGACGAGCGTCAGGAACGCTCGCTCCACGGTCTCTATCGTGCTCTCATCCACAATATGATTGTCGGTGTCTCCGAAGGATTCTCCAAGACGCTTGAGCTGGTCGGTGTCGGTTATCGCGCTTCCAACCAAGGTCAGATCCTCGAGCTTAGCCTCGGCTTCACGCACAACATCTTCCTCCAGCTCCCTAAGGAGATCAACCTGGAGACGAAGACCGAGCGTAACAAGAACCCTCTGATCATCCTCTCTTCTGCTGACAAGCAGCTGCTGGGTCAGGTCTGCGCTAAGATCCGCTCCTTCCGTATGCCAGAGCCTTATAAGGGTAAGGGTATTCGCTTCGAAGGTGAGGTCATCCGTCGCAAGTCGGGTAAGTCAGCTGGTAAGTAACCGCTAAAACACGTATAAAGCAATCATGTTGAAGAAAGAAATAAGAAGACAGAAGATCAAGACGCGTGTACGTGCCAAGATCAGCGGTACGGCAGAGCGTCCTCGCCTGACGGTATTCCGAAGCAACAAGCAGATCTATGCTCAGGTCATCAACGACGTCGATGGCGTCACGATCGCCAGCGCCTCTTCCCTCAAGCTCAACGCTGAAGGCACGAAGAAGGAGATCGCAGCACTCGTAGGTACGGAGGTAGCTAAGGCTGCCCAGGCCGCAGGTGTATCCACCGTAGTATTTGACCGTAATGGCTACCTCTACCACGGCCGTGTGAAGGAGCTCGCTGATGCTGCACGTGCGGCAGGTCTTAACTTTTAATACTGTCTATCGCAATGTCAGATAATCGCACAAAGACAAACCGTGATACCGAGCAGAAGGATAAGCTCGTAGAGCGCCTCGTGGCCATCAACCGTGTAACGAAGGTTACCAAGGGTGGTCGTACCTTCACCTTCGCAGCTATCGTCGTCGTCGGTGACGAAGAAGGTCGTATCGGCTTTGGCCTGGGTAAGGCTGGTGAAGTATCCGCAGCTATCCAGAAGGGTGGCGCTGCTGCTCGTCGCAACCTCAAGCAGATCCCCCTCCACAAGGGTACGATCCCTCACGAACAGTCCGCATCCTTCGGTGGTGCTCGCGTCTTCCTCAAGCCCGCTTCTGCCGGTACCGGGGTTAAGGCTGGGGGTGCTATGCGTGCCGTACTGGAAAGTGTCGGCGTGACGGACGTCTTGGCTAAGAGCAAGGGCTCGTCCAATCCTCACAACCTCGTCAAGGCTACGATCGAAGCTCTGACGCAGATGCGCTCGCCTCTGATGGTCGCTCGTCAGCGCGGCATCTCTGTCGAAAAGGTCTTCAAGGGCTAATCATCATCCATAGACTCTAAGTACAATGTCAACGATAAAGATTCAGCAAGTACGTAGCCAGATCAAGAGCCCAAAGACTCAGAAGCTCACGCTTCAGGCACTTGGTCTGAAGAAGCTCAACCAGACGGTAGAGCACAAGGACAATCCCCAGATCCGTGGGATGGTCGAGAAGGTAAAGCACCTGGTGCGCATCGTAGAGTAATCACCCTATAAAGCAAAGACAGAAGAAAAATGGATTTATCAAGTTTGAAGCCCGCAGCGGGCTCCGTCAAGACGCGTAAGCGCATCGGCCGTGGTCCTGGTTCTGGTCTCGGGGGTACTTCTACTCGTGGTCACAAGGGGGCTAAGAGCCGCTCGGGTTATTCGAAGAAGATCGGCTTCGAAGGTGGTCAGATGCCTATTCAGCGTCGTCTGCCTAAGTTCGGCTTCAAGAATATCAACCGCGTCGAATATGCACCTGTCAACCTCTCCACACTGCAGAGCCTGGCAGAAGCTAAGAGCCTGACTCGTATCGCTAAGGCCGACCTCATCGAAGCTGGTCTCATCGGGAAGAACGACCTGGTGAAGATCCTCGGTAATGGTACGCTCAGCCTCAAGCTCGAGGTAGAGGCTAACGCCTTCTCCAAGTCCGCAGAAGCTGCTATCATCGCACAGGGAGGTAGTGCAGTAAAACTCTAATAGCTCATGCGCTTAATAGAGACACTGAAAAACATTTGGAAGGTTGAGGAACTGCGTCAGCGGATCCTCACCACCTTGTTTTTCGTCCTGATCTATCGCCTGGGGTCGTACATCGTCATCCCAGGGATCGATCCTAACCAGCTCAGCGCCCTGCACAAGCAGACAAGCGAAGGTCTGATGGCACTCCTCGACATGTTCTCGGGGGGAGCATTCTCTAATGCTTCGATCTTCGCTATGGGGATCATGCCTTATATCTCCGCGTCTATCGTGATGCAGCTCGCCGCGATCGCTGTGCCTTCTATCCAGAAGCTGCAGCAGGAAGGGGAGAGTGGGCGCCGCAAGATCGACCAGTGGACACGCTATCTAACCGTCCTGCTCCTGCTCGTCCAGGGTTCGGCCTATCTGGTCAACCTGAACATGCAGCTGAGTCAGGCAGGGGGCTCCCTGCCCGAAGGACTGTGGTTCGATATCTATGCGATCATCGTCATGGCCGCAGGCAGTATGTTCGTCCTTTGGCTTGGTGAGCGTATCACAGACAAGGGTCTTGGCAACGGGGTATCTCTGATCATCATGATCGGGATCATCGCTCGCCTCCCAGGAGCTGTGCTCACCGAATGGGGGACGCGCGCCTCTGGCGGTGCTGGGGGGCTCGTGTGGTTCCTCTTCGAGATCGTCTTCCTGCTTGCCGTGATGGCTGGGGCTATCCTGCTGGTGCAGGGTACGCGCCGTGTGCCCGTACAGTACGCTAAGCGTGTCGTCGGGAACAAGCAGTACGGTGGTGCCCGCCAGTACATTCCTCTGAAGGTCAATGCCGCTAACGTCATGCCGATCATCTTCGCGCAGACGATCATGATGCTCCCTATCACGCTCCTTAGCTGGGCACAGGGAGATAATGCAGGTGGCTTTGTCCGTGCCTTCATGGATAATACGGGTATCTGGTACAACCTGGTCTTCGCTATCCTTATCCTCCTCTTCACCTACTTCTACACAGCGATCACGATCAACCCAACGCAGATGGCCAATGACCTGAAGCGTAACAATGGGTTCATCCCCGGTGTGAAGCCTGGCAAGGCTACCAAGGACTACCTCGATGCGATCATGGACCGCATCACCCTCCCTGGTGCCTTCTTCCTGGCTATCGTGGCTATCATGCCTGCCTTCGCTCGTGTCATCGGTATCTCTGGGGGATTCGCTCAGTTCTTCGGTGGTACGTCACTGCTGATCCTTGTCGGGGTTGTCCTCGATACCCTCCAGCAGATTGAGAGCCACCTCTTGATGCGCCACTACGATGGCTTGCTCAAGAGTGGGCGTATCAAGGGGCGTACAGGCTCTGTAGCTGCTTACTAAGATGATCTACTTAAAGACAGACGAAGAAATAGAATTGATGCGCGCAGCCAACCTTTTGGTCGGTCGTACGCTCGCCGAGGTCGCTAAGATCATAGCTCCAGGGGTCTCTACCCTGCAGCTGGATAAGCGCGCTGAGGAGTTCATCCGTGACAACGGTGCCACTCCCGCGTTCCTCGGATATAATGGCTTCCCTGGGAGTCTCTGTACTTCGGTCAATGACCACGTCGTACACGGGATTCCTTCCTCGAAGGTCGTACTCAAGGATGGAGACATCGTCTCCGTCGACTGCGGTACGAAACTCGCAGGCTTCACGGGGGACTCCGCCTACACATTCGCTGTAGGCGAGGTAGCTCCCGAGACTCTGGCTCTCCTTCGCACCACGAAGGAGTCCCTCTACATCGGCATCGAGCAGGCTGTAGCAGGGAAGCGCGTCGGCGATATCGGCGCTGCTGTCCAGCACTACTGTGAAGCTCGTGGCTACCATATCGTCCGCGAACTGGAAGGTCACGGTATCGGGAAGAACATGCACGAGGAGCCTGGTGTGCCCAACTTCGGGCGCCGTGGCACGGGGCCTGAGCTCCGCTCGGGGATGTGCATCTGCATCGAGCCCATGGTCAATATGGGCTCGAAGAATGTCATCTTCGACCGCGATGGCTGGACTGTCCGCACTAAGACAGGTAAGCCCTCGGCCCACTTCGAGCACTGCCTCGCTATCCGCGATGGCAAGGCCGATATCCTCTCTTCGTTTGACTTTATCAAGGAAGTCTTGGTAGACAGAGAGTTTTAATCTCGCAACCACAGTATATGCCGAAGCAAGCAGCAATAGAACTCGACGGTGTCATCCTCGAAGCCCTCTCGAACGCTATGTTCAAGGTCGAGCTCGAGAACGGACACGTCATCACCGCCCACATCTCCGGGAAGATGCGTATGCACTACATCAAGATCCTCCCCGGTGACAAGGTCAAGGTAGAGATGTCTCCCTATGACTTGACCAAGGGGCGTATATCATTCAGATATAAATAACCCTATATAGATATGAAAGTAAGAGCATCACTCAAGAAGCGCACCGCCGAATGCAAGATCGTTCGTCGCAAGGGGCGTCTGTACGTAATCAACAAGAAGAACCCCAAGTTCAAGCAACGTCAGGGGTAGTCTCTAACCATCGGACTATATTTTAACGAACTAAGATAAGTATGGCTATCAGAATTGTTGGCGTCGACTTGCCACAAAACAAACGAGGAGAAATTGCCTTGACTTACATCTTCGGGATCGGTCGTAGCAGCGCTACCAAGATCCTCGATAAGGCTGGGGTCGATCGCAATATCAAGGTAAAGGACTGGACCGACGACCAGGCTGCCGCTATCCGTGAGGTGATCGGTGCTGAGTACAAGGTCGAAGGGGATCTGCGCTCCGAAGTCCAGCTTAACATCAAGCGACTGATGGACATCGGTTGCTACCGTGGTGTCCGCCACCGTATCGGTCTGCCTCTTCGCGGCCAGAGCACGAAGAACAATGCTCGTACTCGCAAGGGTAAGAAGAAGACTGTCGCAAACAAGAAAAAAGCTACTAAGTAATAGAGATTGATATGGCAAAGAAAGTAGTCGCAAAGAAGAAGGTCGTCAAGATCGACGCTGTGGGCCAGGCTCACATCCACTCTTCTTTTAATAACATCATCATCTCTCTGACCAACAATGACGGTCAGGTCATCAGCTGGTCTTCGGCTGGTAAGATGGGATTCCGTAGCTCGAAGAAGAACACCCCTTACGCTGCTCAGATGGCGGCCCAGGATTGCGCTAAGGTCGCTTACGACCTCGGTCTGCGCAAGGTCAAGGTCTTCGTCAAGGGTCCAGGTAACGGCCGTGAGTCTGCTATCCGCACCATCCATGGCGCTGGTATCGAAGTCACCGAAATCGTCGACGTGACCCCAATGCCGCACAATGGCTGCCGTCCTCCTAAGCGTCGTCGCGTCTAATCCTGACTTCGCTTCAGATCACAGAGTAGTTTCATAAAGATCGCAGTACACCCCAAGAGACGCTCCACTCACCGCACTCCCTCCATCGAGTGTAGAGACAAGAGCGAATGCTAAGAGCCTGAGCTGAGCAAGGCACCGAGGTAGACGACGAGTGAAAGATTGGCTATACTTTCATATATCTATCCTCTCCTCATAACCGGTCGCGGCTGCACTCCGCCTGCCTCCCGTCCCGCCCACTCACTGCCTCCAGCATTGCCCTCCTCGAGAGGTCGCTCGTACTGCTTCAACAATAGAAGACAATGGCAAGATATACAGGTCCAAAATCGAAAATCGCTCGTAAGCTTGGCGCACCTATCTTTGGTGCCGACAAGGTACTCTCCAAGAAGAACTATCCTCCTGGACAGCACGGCAACAACCGCCGTCGTAAGACGAGCGAATATGGCATCCAGCTCAAGGAAAAGCAGAAGGCTAAGTACACCTACGGCGTACTCGAGCGTCAGTTCCGTAACCTCTTCGAAAAGGCTCAGCGCACGAAGGGCGTCACGGGTGAAGTCCTCCTTCAGCTCCTGGAAAGCCGCCTCGACAACGTCGTCTACCGTCTCGGTATCGCTAAGACGCGTGCTGCTGCTCGTCAGCTCGTCTCGCACCGTCACATCACCGTCGATGGTCAGGTCGTCAACATCCCTTCTTACACCCTCAAGCCTGGTCAGGTCGTCGGTGTCCGTGAGAAGGCGAAGAGCTTAGAGGTCATCACCGACTCTCTGGCTGGTCGTAGCCACAGCAGCTACAGCTGGCTCGAGTGGAATCAGGCTTCTCTCTCCGGTAAGTTCCTCAGCGCTCCTCAGCGTGAAGACATCCCCGAAGAGATCAAGGAGCAGCTGATCGTCGAACTATACTCTAAGTAATAATCCCTATTATCTCACTCACATGGCAATATTAGCATTTCAGAAGCCCGAAAACGTCCTCATGATGGATGCGACGGACTCGTACGCTAAGTTCGAGTTCCGCCCTCTTGAGCCGGGATATGGTACCACTGTCGGTAATGCCCTGCGTCGTATACTCCTTTCTTCACTCGAAGGCTACGCCATCTCGACCATCAAGATCGAAGGTGTCAATCATGAATTTGCTACTATTCCGGGTGTCTTGGAGGATGTAACTAACATCATTCTCAACCTGAAGCAAGTCCGCTTCCGTGCCCTCGTCCAGGATGCTACTGAGGAGACCGTCAGCCTGACGATCTCTGGCAAGCAGCAGTTCCTCGCTGGCGAGCTCAACGGCAAGCTTGCTTCCTTCGAAGTCCTCAATCCCGAGCTGGTCGTCTGCCATATCGATGAGGCGTATACTCTTACCATCGAGCTCTCCATCAACAAGGGGCGTGGTTACATCCCCGCTGATGAGAAGCAGGTCGATACGGCTCAGGACAATGAGCTGCAGACGATCGCTATCGACTCGATCTATACGCCTATCCGTAATGTCAAGTACTTCACGGAGAACTATCGCGTAGAGCAGAAGACCGACTACGAGAAGCTGACCCTCGCGATCACCACTGATGGGAGCATTCACCCACAGCAGGCACTCAAGGAAGCAGCTGCGATCCTCATCGAGCACTTCAGCCTCTTCACTGCGGCTCCTGTCGAAGTCGAAGAGAATGTAGTCGTAGAGGAAAGCGATGAGGAAGTCGTCGATCAGCAGGAGCTGGACCGTGTGGCTGAGCTCCTCCGTACTGATCTGAAGGATCTCGATCTCTCCGTCCGTGCGCAGAACTGTCTCCGCTCTGGCAACGTGTTCCGTCTGGCCGACCTCGTCGTCCTCGATGCGGATACGCTTGGCAAGTTCCGCAACTTCGGTAAGAAGTCCATGGACGAGCTCAATGAGCTTATGGAGCGTCTCGGGCTCTCCTTCGGGATGGATGTTAGCAAGTACAATTTAGATAATGACTAAGTAGAAAGATGAGACATAATAAGAAATTCAATCATCTCGGTCGTAAGAAGGCGCATCGCGAGGCTATGCTTTCCAACATGGCTGCATCGCTCATCCTGCACAAGCGCATCTTCACCACGGTCGCTAAGGCAAAGGCTCTTCGTGTGTATGTCGAGCCCCTGCTGACCCGCGCTAAGGAAGACTCCACGCACGCACGTCGTATCGTCTTCGCTGAGCTGCAGAATAAGTATGCTGTCAAGGAACTCTTCGGCCCTGTTGCTGAAAAGATCGCTGACCGTCCTGGTGGCTACACCCGCATCCTCAAGACGGGTAACCGCCTCGGTGACAACGCTGCTGTCTGCTTCATCGAGCTCGTAGACTACAACGAGAACATGCTCAAGGAAAAGGCTGACAAGAAGGCTGCTCCTAAGACGCGTCGTTCGCGCCGCTCTACGAAGGCTACGGCTGAAGCTCCTGCTGCTGAAAGCGCAGAATAGTAGCTCCCCCCTTCGATATTTATCGGCGAGTGCCCGCTGTGACTTCGGTCGCAGCGGGCACTTTTGCTTTCGCTCATTTTGCTCTTCTTCCTGACGGGCTGAGATAGATCAGCTCTCGGGAGGGGCAAAAGTGACCAGTACTGGTCGCCGATCGGATCAGTACTGGTCACTTCTGCAAGCAGTACTGGTCACCACCACTTACCAGTACTGGTCACGACGCCGACCAGTACTGGTTGCTTTTCCCTTCAGCAGTGCATCTCTATCAGATGCACTGCTGAAGGGGGGCTTTGTATGGGGCGTGTCGGAGGAGGAATAGTGGGGGAGGGGCAGAGCAATAGTCGTTTGCGTTCATCCCACTATTGGTCTCATATGCGGACCAATAGTGGAATGCATATGAAACCTATAGTGGTCTGCGAGTGAACCTATATTGGTCGCGCGCGTGACCTATATAGGTCGGAGCAGTGACCTATATAGGTTGACACACCCTTCTCACGGAGAGGTGGAGTAGCGGACGGTGAGGAGGGAGCTTCAGCGAGGCCTTTTTCCTCCTGCCCCTTGGGCGCGGGAGGCGGTCGTCGGGGGTGAATCGTCGTACGGTAGCCCTGTACCTTGCTCATGTGTAAAACATCATCTATATTTGTGCGTTGAAGTCCCTCTGCTGGGATCATCCCTCAAAAGAGAAGGATAAAAACACCTCCTCCCAACATTTCACCACCTACACGTCCCCTTTCCCTTATGGCCATCACTCCCGAAGCCTACGTACACCTCAGTACAGACTGCAAAACCCTCACCTTCTATTACGACACCCTCCGTGCCGATCGCAATGGAACAACGTGGGGAATAAGGGATAGGAGGAAGTTTTCCCTCCTTCCCGCTTGGGCTGGTGATTATGACTATCCCAATACCACCGTTCTCACTGCTATCTTTGATGCTTCGTTCCGTGATTTTCGCCCCACCACCACGGCACAATGGTTTTACAAGTTCAAATCACTTAAAAGCATAGAAGGCTTGGAACACCTCAATACCTCGCAGGTGACGGATATGAGTGAGATGTTCTCTGGTTGCTCGTCTTTGACTTCTCTTGACCTCACCAGCTTTGACACTTCTCAGGTGGAGGATATGAGCCGTATGTTCTGGGTTTGTAGATCTTTGACTTCTCTTGACCTCACCCGCTTTGACACTTCAAAGGTGACGGACATGAAGGATATGTTCTCTGGTTGCTCGTCTTTGACTTCTCTTGACCTCACCCGCTTTGATACTTCTCAGGTGACGGACATGAAGGATATGTTCTCTGGTTGCTCGTCTTTGACTTCTCTTGACCTCACCCGCTTTGATACTTCTCAGGTGACGGATATGAGATGTATGTTCAGATGGTGCAAATCTTTGACTTCGCTTGACCTCTCCAGCTTTAACACTTCAAAGATGACGAGCATGTACGAGATGTTCATAGATTGCTCGTCTTTGACCGCACTCGACCTCTCCAGCTTCGACACTTCTCAGGTGACGTATATGAGCGATATGTTCAGAGGTTGCAAATCTTTGACCGCACTCGACCTCTCCAGCTTCGACACTTCTCAGGTGACGTATATGAGGGATATGTTCAGAGGTTGCAAATCTTTGACCGCACTCGACCTCTCTAATTTCGACACTTCTCAGGTGACGAATATGTGGAGTATGTTCGATGGTTGTGCATCTTTGACCGCACTCGACCTCTCTAATTTCGACACTTCTCAGGTGACGGATATGTGGAGTATGTTCGATGGTTGTGCATCTTTGACCGCACTTGACCTCTCTAATTTCGACACTTCTCAGGTGACGCATATGAATGAGATGTTCTCAGGTTGCGCATCTTTGACTTCTCTTGACCTCTCCCGCTTCGATACTTCAAAGGTGAAGAGGATGGACGAGATGTTCTCAGGTTGCAGATCTTTGACCGCACTCGATCTCTCCCGCTTCGACACTTCAAAGGTGCCGAGGATGGACGAGATGTTCAGAGGTTGCAGATCTTTGACCACTCTTGATCTCTCCAGCTTTTCAAAGGTGGGGGGTGTGAAGGAGATGTTCTCGGGTTGTGCATCTTTGACCGCACTCGATCTCTCCAGCTTTGGCACTTCAGGGGTGAGGGACATGCACGAGATGTTCTCAGGTTGTGCATCTTTGACCGCACTCGATCTCTCCAACTTCGATACTTCTCATGTGATGGATATGAGCCGTATGTTCTCAGGTTGTGCATCTTTGACCGCACTTGATCTCTCCAGCTTCAACGCTTCAAAGGTGAGGGACATGCACGAGATGTTCTCGGGTTGCGCATCTTTGACCACTCTTGATCTCTCCAGCTTTGGCACTTCAAAGAGGGAGTATATGAGAAGTGCGTACAGGCGTTGCGGGTCTTGGACCGCACTCGACCTCCCCAGCCTCTACACTTCAAAGGAGACATACATGAGAGGAATGTTCGATGGTTGCACATCTTTGACCACTATTTATCTCTCCAGCTTTTTTACTTCAAAATGGGCGGATATGAGGAGCATGTTCAGGCGTTGCAAATCTTTTCTCTTAGAGCTGTGTGACTAATATTGGAAAGGGTTACGACGTAAGTATTGCAAATCTCGAAACGGGATATTTCACTAAGAAAGTGTTGTCGCAAGAGGACGAGGCTTATGTACACCTCAGCGCTGATAGGAAAGCACTGACGTTCTATTTCGAAGGGCGCGAAATGTACGGAGATGTTGTGCATGGCTCTCTAACGAGGTGGCATCGAAGACACCACCTTCAACACCGCAAAGGTGGTCGACGACGACCCCCTACGCTCAAATCTTCCTCATCCTCACTGGTTATGATGAGCTCGCCAACTACCTGTCACCCTTTATGAGACCGTTACAGTCGGAGCAGTGACTTATATAGGTTGACACACCCTTCCCTCGGAGAGGTGGGGTAGTGGACGGTGAGGAGGGAGCTTCAGCGATGCCTTTTCCCTCTCATCCCTTGGGCGCGGGAGGCGGTCGTCGGGGGTGAATCGTCGTACGTGTTGCATGGTAAGGCCTTGTGATTGCACGCTTTTTTGTACCTTTGCGGTGCTTTGCGTAATCTCTGTCAGGAATATATATCGAGTGTGGCCTGTTACATTGCGTTTAGTGTAGTACTAATCAAATAAGCTAAAGGACTAACAATGGACTTTATTAAGATTGTCAACGAAGCTTTCGCTACGGGTAAGAGCCACCCCGCCTTCCGTAGCGGTGACACGATCACCGTTGACTACCGCATCAGCGAAGGGGGTAAGGAACGTATCCAGCGCTATCGTGGCGTCGTCATCCGCATCAGCGGCCACGGCGAAAAGAAGCGCTTCACGGTGCGTAAGATCAGTGAAGGTGTAGGCGTAGAGCGTATCTTCGCTATCGAAAGCCCCTTCATCGAAAAGATTACCGTCGAGAAGTTCGGTAAGGTACGTCGTGCTAAGCTCTACTACCTCCGCGCCCTCACTGGTAAGAAGGCTCGTATCAAGGAGCGTCGTTACGTCGCTGAGAAGTAAGAAGACCTTCGGAGAAGAGACCTACCCTTTGGGTGGGCGTGATTTTCCGAACCTTCTACCCAAGCATACAGCCCCATCGCCGACTTGCTCGGTGGTGGGGCTGATGTTTGCTTGTCTCCGCCGTGGAGCAAGCTATATGATGTTATTTATTTGAAGAGATGAAAAGACTATCTATCTCGATCGTTCTCGGGGCTTTGGCTGTGGCTCTTGCCTCGTGCGATGATCCGATTACCTCGAAGGAGCGTAGCCTGGAGGCACTGCACTACAAGGAGGGCGTACTCACTACAAGTCAGACGTTTGACTTCTCGCACTGGATCGAAGTAGGGACGGGCTCCTATCGCCTGCCTTCGATCGCACCTGATGAAGATGCGAAGAATACCTATTGGGCTTCGGCCAGTAACCAAGGTTATACGCTACTGTCTTCTTCGCCGACTGACTTCCCTGTTGTTCCCTTAGAGGTAAATGGGGAGGCGCAGGGTGCGGTGATCCGTTCCATTAAGGGCATTTACTTGTTTGGCTTTGGGACGAATGTTATCGCAGGTGCACTCTATACGGGGCAAGTGGATACGAAGCGTTTGGTGGCAAAGCCATTAGAATCAACCCTCTTTGGGCAACCTTACTCCAGTGGTCTGCCTGAGTTGGTGGACTTCACCTACCAGTACAAGGCGGGCGAGAAGGTCATCCACGGACAGGATAAGCAGGTTGAGCTGCCCAGCGAAGACCGTGCTTCGGTCTCGGCCGTCTTCTACGAAGTGACCGAAGATGATAGCTATCTGAATGGCAAGACGCTACAGACGGATGCTCGTATTGTGGCGAAGGGCTATGTCGAATTGGCTCCCACGACGCCTGCTGACCAGTGGCAGAGCTATCGTCTCTACCTCAAGCCTGTCGACGAAGCTCGCTATGCTGCCGTGGATATGGCGAAGAAGAAATACCGCTTGGCTCTGGTCTTCTCCTCGAGCTTCCGTGGTGCCGAATATATCGGAGCCGTAGGGAGCGAGCTGCGTCTGCAGCAGGTGACGATCAAAGACCGTGTGAAGTCCAACCATTAGCTGCGTGATCATTCCGATGAAGACTTATATTCGATCCATCCTTTTGAGCCTCTCTGTGGGGCTCCTTACCCTGCCGCTGAGCGCTGCGGAGACGGGGGATAACCTTCCTGCGCGCTTAGGTGTAGGCGTACACTTGGGCTTTAATATTGGGGGAGCTTTGCCCCCTTCGGTGCCGACACCCGTGAAGAAGGTGCACGCCTTCAAGCCTGGAGGCACGCCTAATGTCGGCTTAGACTTCTCCTACCGCCTCACTCCGACCAGTCCCTTTGCCCTCAATATGGGTGTAGAGTACGATATACGTAGCTTCAGCACCACGGTCTCGGCCGTGGATATGCCCATCCGCTATCAGAGCGATGCCCATAAGGAGCAGCACTATACGGGCTACCAGCGTGTCGAGATGGACACGCGCTATGTGGTCATCCCCGTAGGTCTGAGCTATGCTCTGCCGAATAGCTCCTTCCGCTTCGTCGTCGGAGGCTATTATGCGCACGCGCTCAAGCGTAAGTTCACTGCCAAGCTTGATGGTGATGGGCTGATGGATGGGCGTACGCTCCAAGAGGAGTCGGTGGTGAGCTTCCCCTTGGGGGACTTTATCGTCCGTAATGATGCTGGTGTGCGCTTCGGAGCGGACTATCAGATCGACCCACACTGGGAGCTGACGGCACGGATGAACGTAGGACTACCGAAGCTCTTTGACAAGAGCTTCGAGGTGATGCCCTATTCGCTGCGTCACGTCTTCCTCAACCTCGGCGTCAGCTACCACATCAATAGATAGCTCTGCGCCCCCTACAGAAAGGCACTCCGCCCCGCTATATCTCACCTATGAGTGAGTGTAGCGGGGCGGAGTGCCTTTAGGGAGGATAGGGGAGAGGTGGCTACTGCAGTAGGCGGATCTTCTCCTCGAGGCGCTGGAGCTCGTTGCGCAGGCGTGCAGCTTCGATGAAGTCCAGTTCCTTGGCAGCTGCCATCATCTCGCTGCGCTTGGTCTCTGCCAAGGCTCGGAGCTGGTCGGGGGAGAGGAACTGCTCGATGGGATCCTCGACAGCCGCTTCGGGTGAAGCCTCGATATAGGCGGTGGCAGTCGTCTCCTCTCCTCGCTTGTCGGGGAAGGCGGAGGAGCTATTCTTGACGATCTGCTGGGGTGTGATGCCGTTGGCTTCGTTGTAGGCGATCTGCTTGGCACGGCGGCGCGCGGTCTCGTCCATCGTCAGGCGCATACTCTCGGTGATGTGGTCGCCGTAGAAGATGACACGACCATTGACGTTGCGTGCAGCACGGCCAGCGGTCTGCGTCAGCGAGCGGTGGCTACGCAGGAAGCCTTCCTTGTCGGCATCGAGGACGGCGACCAGAGCGACCTCGGGGAGGTCAAGCCCTTCACGCAGGAGGTTCACTCCGATGAGGACATCGTAGACTCCCTTGCGCAGGTCTTCCATAATCTGGACGCGCGTCAGCGTATCGACATCGCTGTGTATGTAGCTGCACGAGACTCCGTGCTTGATGAGGTATTCGGAGAGTTCCTCGGCCATTCGCTTGGTGAGGGTCGTGACCAGCACACGCTCTTTGCGCTCGATAGCCAGCTGGATCTCGTGCTTGAGGTCGTCTACTTGATGCAGCGTGGGACGCACTTCGATGGGTGGATCAAGTAGCCCTGTGGGGCGGATGAGCTGCTCGACAACGATACCTTCGCTCTTGGTGAGCTCATATTCGGCAGGCGTAGCACTGATGTAGAGAATGCGCGGAGTGAGGTCGTCGAACTCCTCGAACTTCAGCGGCCTATTGTCCAGTGCTGCAGGAAGGCGGAAGCCGTACTCTACGAGGCTTGTCTTGCGCGAGCGGTCACCGCCGTACATCGCGTGAATCTGCGGGACGGTGACGTGGCTCTCATCGATGATGAGCAGGAAGTCCTTGGGGAAGTAATCTAAGAGGCAGAAGGGGCGTTCGCCTGGCTGGCGTCCATCGAAGTAGCGGGAATAGTTCTCGATGCCCGAGCAGTAGCCCAGCTCACGGATCATCTCGAGGTCATAGGTGGTACGCTCGTAGAGTCGCTTAGCCTCGAAGGCGTGCCCTTCGTCTTCGAGCTCTTGGACTCTTCGCCCGAGGTCTACGTCTATTTGCCCCACGGCCGAATTGACCTGCTCCTGTGTGGTGACGAAGAGGTTGGCAGGGTGAATGACGAGCCGTGTCATCGGACCGTATTCGCGTCCGCTCTGTGGGTCGAAGGAGGCGATGCGCTCGATCTCATCGTCCCAGAAGGTGATGCGGTAGGCTACGCCGTTGAAGCCTTCGATGGAGGGGAAGACATCGATGGTGTCGCCTTTGACTCGGAAGTAGCCCGGAGTGAAGGTCAGGCGGTCATTGACGTAGTGGTTGAGCACCAAGTCGCGCTTGAGCTGCTCTTGGCTGTAGCGTTGTCCCTCCTGCAGGCGCAGGATCTTCTCCTCAAAGGCCTTCGGGTCAGCCATACCGTAGAGGCAGGAGACGGAGGAGATGACGATGACGTCTTCGCGCCCAGAGAGGAGGGAAGCGGTTGCCCGTAGGCGGAGCTTCTCGATCTCTGCATTGATGGCCATATCCTTCTCGATATAGGTATCGGAGGCGGCGATATAGGCTTCGGGCTGGTAGTAATCGTAGTAGGAGACGAAGTACTCGACAGCATTGTCGGGGAAGAACGCCTTGAACTCGGCATAGAGCTGGGCTGCCAAGGTCTTGTTGTGACTCAGTACCAGCGTGGGTTTGCCGAGGCGAGCGATGACGTTGGCAGCGGTGAAGGTCTTCCCCGACCCCGTGACCCCAAGCAGGGTCTGGAAGGGTACACCTGACTCAAAGCCGTGTACCAGCTCGTCAATGGCCTGAGGCTGGTCACCCGTGGGACGGAAGCGTGAGGTGAGCTTGAAGGACATCCGTCTTACTTCCCTTGGTGAACAGTGAGCTGCGGGAAGGGGAAACCGATACCCTTAGCATTGAAGTCCGCATAGACTCGCTCATTGAAGTCCCAGAAGACTGGCCACAAGTCGCCCGAAGCCACCCAAGCACGTACGAGGATATCGACCGAAGAGCTATTGAGATTGTGCAGGACGATGACGGGCTCAGGCGTGGTGAGGATGCGCTCGTCTTGCTGGAGGAGGGCGAGGATGACCTGACGTACACGCTGGTAGTCTTCGTCATACTCGATGCCGATGGTCCACTCCACACGGCGGATATCTTCGTGAGAGAAGTTCGTCACGAGGCTACTGCTGAGCGTGCCATTGGGGATGAAGACGACTTTGTTGTCGGGAGTGAGGACTTCGGTGTGGAAGAGGCGCACGGCACGCACCGTCCCTTCGATCCCTTGGGCGGAGATGAAGTCACCGATGCCGAAGGGCTTCGTGACCATGATGATAACCCCTCCGGCTAAGTTCTGCAGCTGTCCGCTCAGTGCCATACCCACAGCCAAGCCCATAGAGGCTAAGACGGCAGCGAAGGATACGGACTTGACACCGAGGATGCTCGCTAAGATGATCCCTAAGGTCACGTAGAGTAGGGCGGTGAAGAGCGAGTCCAGGAGCGTCACGGCGACACCATCGAAGGCGCGACGACGGAGGAACTTATCGAAGAGGCGACCGATCCAGCGGATGACGATGCGACCCAGCCAGAAGAGCACGATGACCAAGAGGACGCGCAGCCCGAAGTTAATCGCTCCATCGAGCCATCCTTCCAGCTGTTCGGTGCCGAACCAGTGGCGATAGTTGAGGTTGATGGGCTGCGTGGCGGAGCCTAATGCACGATGCACACCCGCAGCGTCAGCAGTGTCTACAGGGAGGATATTCGTCAGGAGAAGCATAAAATAAAGGATAAATATTAAGTTAGATGGTGTGGGCTTCGGCTCTGCGAGCTTCTTGCGTGCGCCGTCTCCAGCGCAGGAAGAAGTAGAGCATCGTGAGTCCCTTGAGGATGGAGGAGATGGAGATTGCCCACCAGACAGCGTGTATTCCCCAGCCCCAACCTGCGAAGAGTAGTACCATCGGGATGCGGAGGTAGGTGCCAGCGATGCTCACAGCCGCAGGTAGGTAGGTGCGTCCCAAGCCGTAGAAGAGCCCTTCGGCAGTGATTTCGATCATCATAAAGACCTCCGATAGACCGACGATGCCGAGGTAGGCGGCTCCTGCTTGGTAAGCCGCTTCTTCGGGGACGATGAGGGCGAAGAGTTCTTCTCCCCAGAAGACGAAGAGCAGTGTGCCGAGGAAGCCGATACAGAGCGTGAAGCTGAGCGCACGGCAGAAGGCGGTGTAGACACGGCGGAGCTTGCCGGCGGCGAAGTTCTGCCCGACGATAGTGGTTAGGGCGGAGGTGACGCCTAAGGCGGTGTTCCACGTCAGCGACTCGATCTGCGTGCCTGTAGTCATTGCTACTACGCCGATATGTCCTCCGAGCTCCGATACTTGTCGTCCCATATAGACGCTGACGAAGGCAAAGAGCACTTGGAGAGAGGCGGGCGGTATCCCGATCTGCAGGATGCGCCGCACGTAGGCGGAGCGAAGCCGCACAAGGAAGGGAAAGCCCCCGAAGAGCTTGTCACGCTTCACCTGACGGAGGAAGAGCGCAAGCACTACGACTTGGCTCACCACCGTGGCTAAGGCAGCTCCGGACGTTCCCCAGCCGAGGGTGAAGATGAAGAAGGGATCTAAGAGCATGTTCATCGCCAGCCCGATGATCGAGATGCGGAAGGGCGTGCGACTATCGCCAATAGCATTATACAGCCCCGTAAGCGAAGCTGAGAGATAGATCCCAGGGAAGCCGATGAGCGAGAGGTAGAGGTAGGTCAACCCTTCGGCGTGGACGCTGGGATTCAGCTCATAGAGTCCGAGGAGTCCGCTGGCGAAGAGGGCGTAGACCGAGAGCACGACCACGCTGATGAGGAGGCTCATGCAGGTATTCTGCGCTGCGTAGCTCTTCGCTTCGTCGCGCTTCCCAGCGCCGAGACTTTGCGAGATGGTGACTTCGCTCCCCACCTTGTTGATGAGGGAGAAGGCGGAGGCGATCCACGTGAAGACGGAAGCAGCGCCGACGGCAGCCAAGGCTTGGGAAGAGAGTCTTCCCAGCCAGAGCATGTCGGTGAAGTTGTAGGCTATCTGTACGAAGCTCGTCCCCATGATGGGGAGAGCGATGCGGTAGAGGTGGCTGGAGAGGTCGCCCTGCGTCAGGTCTTTGATCTTGTCGGTCATCAATATAGGGGGCGACTACTTGAGGAGATGAATGCCGACCTTATCCTGCACACGTACGATGATCGAGGCTACTATCAGGCTGCCGATGAAGACGAAGATAGAGCCTAACTGTGCATAGACTTCGCCTAAGCCTAAGGCAGAAAGTAGGCGCTCAATGAGCGTGGCTACGGCGATGTGGAAGTAGTAGATGTTCCCCGAGTACTTTGCACCGATGGTCTCTATCCAGCTTCCTGCGCCGAAGCTCTTGTGCTGGAGTGCCCAGATGAAGATGAGGACGGCGGCTGACAAACTCCCGATGTAGGGACCTTGAATCTTGTTATATCCAAGACTTACTAAGAAGGGCTGTTCGGCAATAGCAAGTGCTAATGCGAGGAGTGATAGTAGTCCCCAGGGATAGCGTGCCGAGATCTTGTGTTCATATTTCTTGATGATATAGCCCGTAGACATGAAGGGTAGGGCATAGCTAATACTATTGAAGACATAGATTAAGCTCTGGCCGTTATATGCGCTGATCAGGAAAGAATATTTGCCCCAGATCAGTGCGGTTAGCATCAGTGGAATAAGGAGCCAAAGGTATTTCCCTAAGTGCCATCGGAAAAGGAACATAAAGATTACCTGTGCCTGGAGCATAGCCATTAGGAACCATAGGTGTACAGTCGTCAGCTGCCCATAGGCGAGGAAGTGCCATATTTGTCCCCAGCTACGAACTGTATTGCCATGATTGGGAAGAAGGATAATCCAGTAGAAGAGCGTGAGGCTAAGGAATGAGGGAATTATCTTCTTAACAGCCCCCCATGTCCGATTGGTGCTCTTTACTTCATCGGAAGCATAAAGGAAGTAGCCGGAGATGAGGAAGAAGATTGGTACAGTGATCAAGGCCCAAGGGTAGATCCATGTCTTGAGTGCTCCGAGAGGAACGTGTGCAATGACAACAAAGAATGCTGCGATGGCTTTTGCTACATAGAGCGAGCTGACGGGCTGCCTCTGTGGCGGTGTGGAGGAGGTGACTGCGGGGTGGGTCATCAATACTTATCTCTGGGGATGGAGCTCGGTGAGCTTGTTGTACTTCATGCGCCAAGCGTAGTCCTGCAGGTAGGCCTTCAGGCGTGGGAGCATCGTGGAGAGGGGCGTGCCGGGCTCGTCCTTGAGGTCGTGCTGCTGCTTGGGGTCGTTCTTGAGATTGTAGAGGGCGGTGACCTTCTGCCCATCGAAGTGCAGGGCGTAGTCTCCTTCGATCATCTGGTAAATGCCGTCCATATCCTGTACGACAAAGCGGGGACGCGCAGGATCAAAGGGGCTACTTCCGAAGGCAACCATCGGCTGCTTATCACCGACCAAGTCGAGGATGGTAGGGGAGAGGTCTGCTTGACAAGCGATGTGCTCGGTGTCTCGCCCGACCAGTTCGCCTCGAGGGTCGAAGATGATGATGGGGATGCGGAAGGCACCTACCGAGGTCTTGTATTGGGGTAGAGCACCAGGTACAGCATGGTCGGCGACGATGACGAAGAGAGTATTGTTGTACCACGGCTGGCGGCTCGCCGTCTCGAAGAACTTACGCAGTGCCATATCCGTATAGGCTACGACTTGGTGCATCGGGATCGTCCCCTTGGGGAGTACCTTCTTATACTCGTCGGGCACACGGAAGGGATGGTGTGAGGAGAGGGTGAACTCGGCAGCGAAGAAGGGCTGACGGAGCGTGCCGAGCTTACGGGCTACGTACTGCAGGAACTTTTCATCCCAGATGCCCCAGTTGCCATCGTAGTCCTTGTCGTTGGCGTACTCGGTCTTGCCGTAGTAGTCTCTGATACCAGCCTGCATCACGAAGGCATTGAAGCCCATGGAGCCGTTGAGAGCACCGTGGAAGAAGGAGGTGGAGTAGCCCATTGAGTCAAGACGAGCTGGTAGGGAGGGGATGTTGTTCCCCGAGTAAATGGATAGGACGAAGGGAATGTGTGGCTTGAGAATAGAGGAGAAGATCGCTGGCATCGCATCAATAGAAACCGCACTATTGGAGTAAGCGTTGGTGAAGACATAGGAGCGCTGCATCAGCGAGTCAATGAAGGGGGTGAAGCCCTTATAGTTCGGTATGTCCGTATTGAGTCCACCGACCCACTCACGAGCGAAGCTCTCCCAGATGATGAGGACGACATTGCGCCCCTTGTACTTGCCTGAGACGGGGGTTGCGCCTGGGGTGTAGACAGAGTTGAAGTGTTGTGCGCCTTCGGCAAAGGACATATAGCGGTATTCGGGGAGGCTTGCTTTGCCGATGGTGCGGATGAGGCTGAAGGGGGTATTCAAGACCAGAGCACGCTGCTGTGGACGGCGGATATAGATATTCGCATTGCTGAGCGTGATGGGGCGTGCGCTGGTGAAGCCCCCACGACCTCCGATGATGGAGAGGTAGATGCTTCCGACAAGGAGCACTAAGGAGCAGAGGTAGAAGCTCCAGCTGCGCCCATTGGGACGCTTCGTGGGGCGAGGGAGCTTGCCCTCGACGAAGCAGAAGAGCAGGATCACCCCCACGCCTAAGAGCGTCACCCACCAGTAGTCTACAAAGAAGCGCAGGAAGCGCAGCGGATTCTCGTCCCCAAATTCGTCAAAGACTGCGAGCGTGGTACGCTTCAGCGTGAAGCGGTAGTAGACGACGTCGCCGAGGTTGAGCACGATCGCCAGACTCGTGATGATGCGGTAGATCCCCGTCAGTAGACGCTGGTAGCCACGGCTGTAGGCTTGGGAAAGGGGCAGGAGACTCAGCACCGTCAGCAGTAGGCTCGTGTAGACGATAGCGCTGAGGTCAAAGCGTAGACCGCCCCAAAACATCAGCCCAAGGTCGCTCGTGGAGGCTACCTCTAAGAGGTCTTGATTGTATAGATAGAATATCCCTCGGCAGATGCTGTAGAGGACGAAGGAGAGTAGGAAGCGTAGGAGGAGTAGACGAACCTGCGCCATAAGTGGCCTAAGGCTCGTGGTGTAAGAGCTGGACATCTATTATATATGTATCTATTTGAGTGCAAAGGTACAAATCTTAGCCCACGCTTGAGGCGAAATGCAGCACGTGATACTCCTACTTCGTGGCTGTCGAGGTAGCTTCCTGCTGAGAGAGCTAACAACTCAAGAGGCGGTGCATCTTCGGATGCACCGCCTCTCTTGCTTGTTCCATTGCTGGAGGGGGAACAAGCATCTGTCCCCTTTTCGGACTTAGAAGGGGGGAGGTCCTGGAGGACCTTGGCGCTTCATATCGCTCTTGCTCCCACCACCGCTGAAGCTGTCAAAGCGGTAGATGAAGTGCAGCATCGCATAGCGACCAAGGGTGTTGGACTCTTCGATGGTGCTGGACATCGCCGTGATGCTCTGATAGATGCTACGGCGACTATTCAGCAGGTCGTAGCCTTTGAGGCGGATGGTTGCCTTTTTCCCAGCGAGGAAGCTGTAAGAGAGTCCTGCATTTAGGAGTAGCTGCTCTTGGTTGTAGCCCGTGGCATAGCCCTTAGAGGTGGTGTAGGTAGCCTCACCTTCGAGGGCAAAGCCTAAGGGGAGGGTAATATTAGCTGTATAGCCGAGCGAATAATCACGTGTTGCAGGGGTGAAGGCGGAGGGGAGGGTGTGGGTAGCATTGTAGTAGCCGAAGCCCCCCTTGAGCGTCATGTCAATGTCGGTGATGCGGTAGTTCAGCCCTAACTCCTCACGCAGACGGAGGGAGCGACTGCGGTTCTTCTCTCCATTGATATAGGTGTTGCTTTGCGCCAAATCATTGAAGGAGGCGACACGGATAGAGAACTTCTTCCCAGGAAGCGTCTGGGTGAAGAAGCCACCCAGCCCCAGAGAGGCGTTGCCATCTACGTTGGTGTAGTCGATCGTCCGCTTACCGCTCGAGACATCATAGAGCGATCGCTGGATGATGTCCTTCTGCACGACTTGGGCACGCCCGAAGAGCGAGAGTGAGGTCTGCGTCTTCGTCCAGTAGCGGCTGAAGCGACCGAAGAGGTTGTGCTGGAAGCCGGGGAGGAGATCTTGATTCCCTACATAGGAGATAAGTGGGTTCGTCACGTCCTGCACGGGGGCAAGCTGTTCGTTGGTCGGTGCGAAGCTACGGCCGAAGTAATCCAAGCGCAGCTCTGTACCACGCTGGGGCTTGTAGCTCAGGCGCAGGGTGGGGGATAGGTTGAGTGTCGTGCGAGTAAGAGGTGTCGCTGTGATGCCAGCGACGACGGAGTGACTGCTGATGCGTGAGGACTCGACGTTGAGCCCTGCGGTGAGGTCGTAGGTCTTGCCCTTCTTCTTGAGGGCAAGGCCGACCTGATGGGTGAGGAAGTCCGAGCGGAAGGCATTGCTGTACTGCTCGTTGCGCAGGGTGAAGGAAGAGGTCGCATCGGAGTCAAAGGCATCACGCGTGCTGCGACTCTCCGAGCCCTTGAGCTGGTAGGTGAGCTGCGAGAAATAGCCCTTGCCGAGGGGCTCTACCCATCCGAGGCGAGCCTGATAGCTGGAGCTGTGCGTGTGGGTGTCAATGCGCTGCTTGATGGACTGGTCGGCAGTCGAGGTGCGGTCAAAAAGGTCGTAGAAGTACTTCCCGTCGCCCTGCTCATTCTCGATGCCGAAGCGAGTAGAGAGGGTGAGGGTACGTCCAGCGGCATTCAGTCGGCGGCTTCCATCGAGGCGCAGCGTCCCCTGTAGGGTGTGCTGTAGGGTGTACTGCGTGAGGTCGCTGGAGTTGATGAGTGCGGAGGTCGCATCCTCGAGGGTCTTGGTCGAGGAGGTGAAGGTACCTTGATTGCGCCCATAGCGCAGCTCTGGGGAGATGATCAGTTCGGTGAGGCTGTCGGGCTTCCACTCGAGACGGAGGTTCGCCCCGTAGGAGTCTTTGTCGCTTCGCTCGGTGCTCTTGCCACTCTCGGTAGTAGAGCCCGAGGTGAGGTAGTTCTGCTGCCAGCTGTCGGTGATCTTATTGGTGGTATTGCGCCCACCGAGGACGTTGGCGTGAAGCTGGAGCTTAGGAGAGAAGGTGTGATTGAGGTTGCTGCCGAGCATTCGGGAGGTCAAGATGCCATTGGTATCACGGCGGGGCATACCACCGCCTCTATTGCCACGGCGACCCGCGCCCATCCCCATCATGAAGCCCAGCTGATTGCCGTCTTGACTGATGTCGGTGAAGCCTGCGTTGTTGGTGTTGTTGAGGCTACCGAGTAGGGAGAACTGGTTTTCGTCCGCAAAGCGGCTGAGACTCACGTTCGCCTCGTAGCGAGAGCTTGTCCCTGCACCAGCATAGGCCGTGCCGAAGAGTCCCTTTTTCTTCCCAGCCTTGATGGTGAGGTTGATGACGGTCTCTTCGTCTCCGTCGGAGAAGCCCGAGAGGCGTGCGGCTTCGCTGTCACGGTCGAGTACCTGCACCTTCTCAATCAGTTCGGCAGGGAGGTTGTTAGCCGCTACCTTCGGATCTCCCTCGAAGAAACGCTTGCCATCGACCATAATCTGCTTGATGGTCTTCCCATTGATGGTGATGTTGCCTTGGTCGTCAATGGTTGCTCCTGGGAGCTTCTTGATGAGGTCGGCGACGACAGCACCTTGGTTGGTAGTGAAGTTCGCTGCGTGATACTCGATGGTGTCGCCCTTGATGATGATGTCGCTGGTCTTGCCGACGACCTTCACCCCTTCGAGGACGGAGCCCTCGGAGTGGAGGGTGATGGGAGGGAGCGTCAGGGACTTTTGTCCGAGTTGCAGGGGGGCAGTGTGCGTCTTATAGCCGACGAAGGAGATGCGTAGGGTGTAGTTTCCTGTGCTGACTCCCTTGAGGAGAAAGGCACCGTCTTTGCTGGTGATGACCCCGGTCTTGAGCTTGCCGTCGGAGAGCAAGAGGCTGACGCTTGCTCCGAGGAGGGCTTCTTTCTGCTCGTCCTGCACACGACCCGAGATGGTGTAGAGTGCTTCTTGGGCAAGTGAAGTGAGAGGAGAGGTAAAGAGTAGAAGTAGGCTGAGAAGCCTGATGAGGTTGAGGCTGCGTAGTCTATTCATAGAGCTGCGAATTACGTCTTGTCGTTGAGTGATCTTTCTTTCTTAGAGGGAAAGATGTACCCTTGCGTTTAATCGCACGCAAAAAAAGCGACTTCACTCTCGCTCCAAACGGATGCAGGCCTCCGCTCAGTGGTGAGCGGAGGCCTGCGTCTTATAGGAAGGTGTGGCGGATTACTTCGCCGAACGGATACGGTCGTCGAAGGCCGTCAGTGCTGCCTTGGCACCTTCACCCATAGCGATGACGATCTGCTTGTAGGGGACTGTCGTGCAGTCACCAGCTGCGTAGATGCCTGGGACGGAAGTGCGGCAACGCTCATCGATGACGATCTCACCACGATTCAGCTCGACGAGACCTTCGAAGGGCTTGGTGTTGGCAGCGAGCCCGATCTGGACGAAGAGCCCATCGAGTGCGATGACTTCTTCGTCACCACCATCACGAGGAGCTACGCGCAGGCCAGTGACCTTCGCACCATCACCGATAACTTCCTTCGTGGCCATAGCCTTGCGGACGGTGACGTTGGGCAGCGTAGCGAGCTTTTCCTGTAGGACGGTATCCGCACGCAGGGTATCCATATACTCGAGGACGACAACGCTGCGGCAGATACCTGCCAGGTCAATAGCGGCTTCAATCCCTGAGTTACCACCACCGATGACAGCGATATCCTTATCCTTGAAGAAGGGACCATCGCAGTGAGGGCAGAAGGCTACCCCACGACCGATGTAGTCGGCTTCGCCTGGGACACCGAGCTTACGCCAAGCAGCACCCGTAGCGAGGATGACCTGAGGAGCGGAGAGCTCTTCGCCGAGGTTGGTATTCACCTGCTTCGTGTCCCCCTCGAGGGCGATACTCTCGACGTGGCGGTTGTCGAGCAGGTCGATGTGGTAGAGTTCGGCATGCTTGCGCAGGTCAGCAGCGAGCTGTGTACCCGTGGTAGAGCTTACCGAAGGGATGTTCTCGATGCCAGTCGTCTCATTGACCTGACCACCGATGCGCTCCGCGACGACGGCGACACGGAGTCCCTTACGAGCCGAGTAGATAGCCGAAGCAATACCCGAAGGACCACCACCGACGACGATGAGGTCGTAGCTGCGACGGATGGGTTCGGCAGAGACAGCCTCAGTGCCGATCTTCTCTTCGAGAGCTGCGAGGAGCTCACCGAGGGAAGCCTTACCGATGTGTACCAGCGTGTCGCCAGCATAGACGGCAGGGACGGAGCTGATATTGCGCGCATTGACTTCGTCTTGGAAGAGCGCACCGTCGACCATCTCGTGCTCCAGCCCTTCGTTGTAGAGCGCCATAATGTTGAGTGCCTGGACAACTTCGGGGCAGTTGGTACAGCTGAGTGAAGCGTAGGTCGTCAGGCGGAGTGGCGTCTTCAGAGCGGCGATACGGCGCAGGAAGACTTCTTCGGGGAGGTTCTTCCCCTGGCCATCAGCGTTGAGGACGGCGAGGATGAGGGAGGTGAACTCGTGACCGCCAGGGATAGCACGGAAGGAGATGCCCGTAGGCTGGCCGTCACGGAGGATGCTCAGACGGAGGACATCCGTATTGCGTACTTCGGCAGAGAGCTGAGGGCTGGTGCTGGCGAAGTCACGGGCTAAAGTCTCGAGTTCGTCACTCTTGGGACAACCAGCGTGCTCGACGAGGAGCGTGTACTGGTGCTTCAGGTTAGCGAAAAGGCCCTGAAGCTGATTGAGTATATTTTGATCAAGTTGCATAAGCGTGGGATGAATGAGGTGCACTTTGCTGTGACAGGCACCAGTGAGATAGAAGAAGGGGAGATAGAGTCCGGCTGACTCTACCTCCCCACTTGTATTTGTGAGCCCCTACCAGAGGGAGAGGAAGTGCTCAGTCTGGTGTGGCGGTACGCTCTTAGATCTTACCGACGAGGTCGATGCTGGGCGTGAGGGTAGCGTCGCCTTCCTTCCACTTAGCAGGGCAGACCTGACCTGGGTGTTCGTAGACGAACTTAGCAGCCTTAACCTTGCGGAGGAGTTCGGTAGCGTCACGACCGATACCGTTGTCGTGGATCTCAGCGATCTTCAGTTCGCCATCAGGATTGAAGAGGAAGGTACCACGGTAAGCCTGACCCGATTCTTCGCCGAGGACACCGAGTGCGCTCGAGAGTTCGAAGGTCATATCAGCAAGCATCGTGTATTCGATCTTGCGGATGGTGTCGGTAGCATCAGCCCAAGCCTTGTGGACGAAGTGCGAGTCCGTGCTGACGGAGTAGATATCTACACCAAGCGCCTGGAACTCTGCATAGTGGTCAGCGAGGTCAGCAAGCTCTGTGGGGCAAACGAAGGTGAAGTCACCAGGGTAGAAGAAGAGGACGCTCCACTTACCCTTGAGGTCTTCGTTAGATACTTCGATGAAACCCTTGTCCTTGCGGTAAGCATTGACCTTGAACTCAGGGAGCTGGCTATTGATGATGCAGTTACTGATGATGCACATAGTCGTTTGTTTGATTGTTCGTTTGTGTTGAAAGTGGAATGAAGGTCATCGGAGGGATGATCTCCTTTTCCGCACACAAAGGTAGCCTAAGATATTGGCTACTCCAATTACCCTTATATATGCATGTATAAATGGTATATATGAATGTGGGGGTACAAAGGAGTAGCGATGGGTGCTACCGACCACTATAGGTCGGGGAGCGGAGGAGTACTGGTCGAGCTGCGGAGGACTACTGGTGCATCCCCTGACCACTAGTGGTCGGACGCTGGAGCAATAGTCCTTCGCTCATCCTCCTGCTTGGTGCGTGTGCCGAAGGAGGGGAAGAGGTCGCTGTGCGTTGGATGTGTTAAGGTCAGGAATGTGCACAGCTTCGCGTCGGATGGTCTGAGTCGCCTTGTCCTCTTTTCCTTATCTTTGCTTCGTGCACACGCCCTGTGTGCTATGCTATTTCAGTATCTACACACAAAGACAAGACAAGTATGGAAAGCGGACAAGAGCTGGACTGGAAGAACTTAGGCTTCGGCTACCATCCTACCGACTACAACGTGCGGTGCTATTATCGTGACGGTAAGTGGGGCGAATGGGAAGTCTCTTCCTCCGATATGATTACCATCCCGATGGCCTCGACCTGCCTGCACTACGGGCAGCAGTCCTTTGAAGGGCTGAAGGCCTTCCGTGGCAAGGATGGTAAGGTACGTATCTTCCGTCCTGAGGAGAATGCCGCTCGTATGCAGCATACCAGCCGGGGTATCTTGATGCCTGAGTTACCCACGGAGCGTTTCCTCGAAGCCCTTGATATGGTGCTTCGACTCAACAAGGACTTCATCCCTCCCTATGAGAGTGGTGCTTCGCTTTATATCCGTCCACTGATGATCGGGCTGGGGAAGCAGGTCGGCGTGAACCCTGCGAGCGAATATATGTTCCTGATGTTCGTCACACCTGTCGGGGCTTACTTCAAGTCGGGTTTCCGTCCCAGCCCTATGGCTATCATGCGTGGGTATGACCGCGCAGCTCCTCTTGGCACGGGGCAATATAAGGTCGGGGGGAACTATGCCGCCAGTCTGCGCTCGGGTGTCCTCGCGCACGAGATGGGCTATTCGGCGGTCATCTACCTCGATGCCAAGGAGAAGCTCTACATCGATGAGTGTGGCCCTGCGAACTTCTTCGGCATACGTGGCAAGAGCTACATCACGCCGAAGAGCCCTTCGATCCTTCCCTCCATCACGAACAAGAGCCTGATGCAGCTGGCCGAAGATATGGGACTGACGGTCGAGTGTCGTCCCGTCCATGTCGAGGAGCTCGCTACCTTCGACGAGGCAGGAGCCTGCGGTACTGCTGCGGTGATCAGCCCGATCTTGCGTGTTGATGACCTGGATGAAGAGAAGAGCTATGTCATCAGTAAGGATGGCAACCCAGGCCCTGTCTGCACCGCACTCTACGAGCGTCTGCGCGCCATCCAGTACGGAGACTATCCCGATACCCACGGCTGGGTAAGACTCTACGAAGACCTCTAGAGACTATTGCATCATACGGCACTCGCTTCGTTGTTTGCGACATTCGGGCTAGGTCATTTACAGGAGGCACTCCCTTCGCCCTCAGTCTTAACGCCTTGCGATTACCGCATGCTGCAACGGTCTCCTATAAGCAATGCGTCCTCTGTGACGCTCTTAAGACAAAAGGCAACCGCCCGAAGCACCTGCAGTGTGCTTCGGGCGGTCGCCTTTTGTGTGGATGCGGATGAGGAGATCTGTGGCTACTTCACTTCGTAGAGGTAGAACCACGTCTTGTCATCCTTCGTGCTGGTGCAGCGGTAGTAGGATCCTCCATTGTCATCCGTAAAGGCTTCGGTGCGGTAAGGTGCGCGCGAAGCGAGTCGTCTGATGATGTAGTCTGCACTCCCTGCATACCAGTACCACCACGAAGACTCATTCCCGTCACGGGCGATGATATCAAGTAGTGTCGGATCACTTCCTACGGGGACAAAGTCCGCCTCGTAGGAGAGGCGCGTATAACTGCCATCCGCTTGCTCGATGATCGGAAGGGTGATGAAGGTGGACGTTGGGGTGTCGTTGCCCTTGAGTCCTGCGGCTTGGTCGGCTGCGGTATTGACACCGAAGTAGAAGCGTTTGCTCATCGTGACCTTACGAGCGCGCTTCAGAGCCGTATTGACTTGACCGAAGTAGGTGATGAGTGTGGGTGAGGCAAAGCCTTCTTCCATATAGGCTACGAAGCTCTTCCCTACCAAATCGAAGGGTAGAGCTACTACATTGGTCGTCACATCTCCCCCGATGGAGGTGAGCTGCTTGGCATCACTGCTGAGACGGAATCCCGAGATCGTCACACCTCCGATAGTGACGGGTTCGTAGAAAAGCAGGCCCTCAGGAGTGTAGTGGAAGGCTACTTGGAGCTTAGTCGCTTCCTTGTCATTGCCTGAGGGGAGGATGAACTCAAGCTGTCGGTAGGTAGGATGCAGGCGCAGCTCCACGGTGCCAGCTGAGCCGATGGTGACGGGTGTGAGCCCCTTGCCCTGGAGCTTGGCGGTCGTCTGCTGTATGCTGGCGATCTCCTGACGAGGATCCCCCTTGATCGGGACGAGGCTCATCAGATTGCGGTACTTACGCCCCTGCAGGAGAATACTATCGCCACGCTGTCCCATCAGGAGCAGCTCAAAGTCTCCGCCACGCGCATTACGGAAGTATTCGCTCGAGGTGATGAAGTGGTGCAGAATATCGCTTCGCGTGTCGAAGGCGAGTGTCGGTATATCGATGTTCTTTACCGCATAGGTAGAGTTCGTTTCCTTCGTAGAGAGCTCAGAAATAGCCTTGACACGACCGTCCTTGAACTGAACATACATCGTATATCCGCCATAGATGCGCTTCGTATCGGGGTAATACGTGAGTCGCCAGTAGCCTTCATGCCCTTCGAGCTTGGAGACAGTCTCGTTGAGAGCCTGCTGCGTGCGAATCGCTGCTCCTGGGAGTTGGTTGAGATCACTTGAGCTGGTGCAAGAGCTCATCCAGAGGAGTGCGCCCGAGACGAGGGCGAGAATCTTCGTATAGTTCATTGCTTTGTCTTGGGAGAAGTGGTCATCGATGTGAGGTCTTGGCGGGCGAAGTCGGGGTATCGCTTCTGGATTTGCTCACGAAGTTTGTCCATATCGAGCCCCCAAGTATTGATCATATAGTCCTTGATGATCTTGATTTTCTCTTCGATGATGGAGCGTCCCGAGCGAGTGCGTCCAGTAGGGATGACATCTGCCGAGGCGAGCTTTGCTTCCCATTCCTCGGCACTGAGGATGACGTAGTTGCCGAAGAGCTCAGCGAAGTCTTCGTGAGGCTCTTGGCTGGCATAGTTGGTGATGAAGCCGTATTCGATGGACTTCTTCCCCTCACGCGTCCAGCCCGAGATCCAATCTGCCTGACGGTAGTCTAACGAGGTGATCTTGTCGAAGTCTGTCGTCGGCTCCTTTCTCTGGTGGAAGGTATGCGCTGCTTCGTGGTACATCGTACGGAGGTAGACATCCTTGAGGCGATTGAGGTAGGAGGTGTTTTCCCCATCGAGCCACGTCTTCCACTGGTCGTAGTTCGCCTGCGCCGAAGGGTCGGTCTTCAGTGCGCCCTGTAGACTGTCCAGCGTGTGGTAGTACTGCCCCAGCGAAGGGAAGTCGAAGCTGTTGATGTTCATAAAGATAATCTTCACCCCATTGATGGTGGAGGCTCGTGTATTGGAGTTGCTGGGGGGAGGATTGTAGGCGAGTAACCCCGTCAGGACAAAGGCCTGAGGCGTGAAGCGTCGTACGAAGTCCACTCCCATCACCTCGGTGTAAGGCTCGAGGAAGAGGTACTTGAGGACGTTGACGAACTGAAGGCTGTTGTACTCGTTGGCGGGAGACGTCACCCAGTTACGCCCGATTTCACTCTCTGTATAGCGGTAGTAAATCTGGATGTTGTAGGGTGAGGTGATTTCGCGCTCGATATATTCATCCATCGCCGTACGGCGTGCAGGCGGATTCAGTACAGAGGTACAGCTAATCTCATCGTCTACTTGACGGCAACTACCCAGGGAGATAAAGAGCCCAGCGAGTAGCCAAAGGGAGGCTTTCCTTAGCATCATAATCGAAGTGATGGCGGATCGGTATATGCGTATCAATGAGTGCGGGGATTGGGAGTAATGCCCGTGTTGACCACGTTCTGTGGAATCTGGAAGGTCGTGTGCTCGTCACCGGAGGGGAGGGTTTTCTCCACGGTGTACTTCGCTCTGTCCTTCGTATCGTGCACGAAGCGGAGGACTTCGATGCCGTAGCGGCGTATGTCGAACCAGCGCAGGCCTTCGTGGACGGTAGCTACACGGCGGCACTGCAAGAGGTGGTGCAGGAGCATCTCTTGCTCCTCGCCACCATCGAGCTTAAAGGCTGGATGTAGCGCTTTCTTCAGCGTGGGAGCCGTAGCCGTGCTGTAGGCAATCTTCTTGTAGAAGTCTACGATCTCGTCCTTGGTGAAGGTCTTCTTGCTCGTATTGAGATAGGCAGAAGTCCAGGTGTTGAGGTCAGTGATGGCTGCGTCATACTGCTTAGAGAGTATCTCGGCTTCGGCGCGTACGAGGAGTGTCTCTTCGGCGGTGAAGGGGATGATCAGGGTGTTCCCCTTCTTGCTTGCATAGTACGGGTACTTCGACTGGTTGATGACGTCACGGTAGTTGTACGAGGAGGAGACGAAGGGTATCTGCCAGTAGTCCGCCTGTGGCGTGGTGGAGGTGCGCCAGATATTCTCGCCGATGAAGACTTCTTCGGCAGCACGGTGCGTCATCGAGAAGCGCTTCATCCCTGCATAAGAGAAGTAGTCTACGGCTCCCGATGCGACTGCTAACTGAAGGAAGTTCGCTCCGATTTTCGTATTGGTGTAGAGCTTGGCGTAAGCGTCTTCGGTCTTAGCTCCTACTACCGAGGCGACCTGGAAGTCCTCCCAGCGGCGAAGCGACTTGCTCGCCAGAGCCTTTGTCGCATGCTCGATGGCCTTGTCCCACTGCTCGTAGAAGAGGTAGAAGCGTGCTGCGAAGGCTTCGGCTGCTGCCTTGTTGAAGTGGCGTTCCTTCTGCGTGTAGTAGCTGTCCGAGATGAGCAGAAGTCCTTCGGTAAGGTCCTTGTCGATGGCGGCATAGACCTCTGCCACCGTGTTGCGCTGGTACTTAGGGTTCAGCGTCTCCTCGGGCTGCGTACGGTAGGGGACACCGAGGTCGGTGGAGCTAGTCGCCGTATTGTAGTGCTTGCCGAAGAGGTTGACTAAGACGAAGTGTGCATAGGCACGTGCTACAAGAGCTTCGCCCTTGTGGGGGTTCATCTCACTGCCTCCACCGAGCTTCTGGATGGCCTCCAGAGCGGTATTGGCGTGCTGGATGGCGAGGTAATGGCTGCGCCAGAGGGAGCGCATACCATCGGATGTGCCGTACTCAGGCCCGTCTTGCCAGTAGGCTAAGTCGTAGGTGAACTTAGAGAAGTTCGGGTTGTCCTTCCCGTAGTCATCGATGTTGTCGGAGGACATCTCACAGGCGTAGGCGAACGAAGACGTAGGGTAAGCGTTGACCAGCACCTGACGAATCTTCTCTGGAGTGTCGAGTGTAACGCGCTCGTCGGGCTGCTCATCGAGGAGCTGATTGCACGAGCCAAGGACGAAGGGAGCTACGAGAGCTACGAGGGGGACGAAGAATCTATTCATCATAAGAGTATCTCGTAGGGTTAGAGTCCGACACGTAGGGTGAGGATGAGCTTCTTAGGCGCGGTGACGGAGGCGCTGTACATATAAGCAGGGTCGTCACCACGAAGTCGTGCGTCGGAGTAGAGGAGCAGGAGGTTCTGCGCCTGGAGCTTCACGGCGAGGTTCTTCAGCGGTGTGTGACGTAGTAGCGTCTTGGAGATGGTGTACTCCAAGGAGAGCTCCTTGAGGCGTACGAAGTCGGTGCTGACGATACGTGCCGTGGATGCGCTGTAAGCATAGAAGCCGTTGATGAGGTTGTCCGATCCGTATTGGTCGAAAGCGTAGCTGGTCGGGATGCGAGGGATATTGGTGTGCGCCTCGTCACCAGGCTTCTTCCAGCGCTGCGTTAGCTCACGAGGGAAGGCTGAGTAGTCGTCCGTATTGGAGATACTTCTCAGTCGAGTCACTGCTCCGAACTCGTAGTTGATGTGCGCCGAGAAGGAGAGGTTCTTGTAGCGGAAGGTGTTGGTCAGCGTCCCGACATCCGTAGGATCAAGCGTCCCACTGTACTTGAGGAAGTCAATGCTACTGCTCGAGAAGTTGAAGTCTCCGAGCGTCTCCTTCCCACGCTCGTTGTAGAAGCGAGGCATTCCTTCGTTGGTTAGTCCAAGGAAGGGAATTGAGAAGACTGAGGAGAGGGGGTAGCCTTCGTAGGAGAAGCCCGATCCCGCGATCATCGTGCGTACCGTAGGGCTACTCAAGAGCGAAGTAATCTTGTTCGTCTTGTGCAGGTAGGAGAAGCCTGTCGTCCAGCTGAAGGACTTGGTCTTGAGGTTGACCGTCGAGAGGGTGAACTGCAGCCCTTGGGACTGGAGCTCTGCTACATTGCCATCCTTCTGTGCTACACCGCCGATGGACTGCGTGTAGATGGGGCCAACGAGGTCGTAGCTGCGACGGCGGTAGGCATCGATTTCGGCAGAGATGCGCCCCTTGAAGAGCCCAAAGCCGAGACGTGCTCCATAGGTCAAGGTCTTCTCGTAGGTCAGGTCGTGGTTAGCCAGGTTGCGGTAAGCCAGCCCGATCTCCTTGGAATTGGGGTGCCAAGGTATGTTGGGGTAAATCTCTTCGAGGGAGTTCGTCACCGAAGGATTATCTGCTACAAGACCTACGTACGTCTTCAGACGCATCGAGGAGAGGGGGCTCAGGTGGCGGAAGAAACGCTCACGGTCGATGCCCCACGTCAGCTCTACATTCCACGTCGGCAGCCAGCGTACATAGCGTGAAGGACCGAAGCGGTTGCTTGCATCGAAGCGCAGGAGCGCATCGATGGAGTAGCGGTCATCGAAGGTGTAGCTGGCACGGGTGAGCAGGCCGAGGTTGTTATTGACTCGGTTGCGAATGGTGTAGTATTCCTTCCCTTGCTCGTAGAGTCTCTGGATCGCATCGGGGAGGTAGTAGGCGTGGTAGCCGAGGTCGTAGAGCACGCCGTAGTTGATGTTCCAGTTGTTTTGTACTGTTCCACGGTTCAGCTCCATCCCCGCCGCTGCGATGAGGTTGTGGCGGCCGAAGGCTTGGTGGTAGTCGAGGTCGAACTTAAAGCTATTCGTATAGTCCTGGATGATACGGCTCTCACGTATACCGCCTTCGGGCAAGACAGAGTAGGGGAGGGCATAGGGATCGTTGGGGTCGGTGCGCAGGTTCTTATTATTGTTGCGCACGTTGGTCGTCTGCATTGCGCGCATACTGCGTGCCAAGACGGAGTGCTCGGTGTTGTCGAGGAAGCTGACCGTATTGGTGTACTTGATGTCGGTGACGAAGGTAGCTCGCAGTTGCTTGAGAATGTCCCAAGTCGCAGTCCCTTGGATGCCGAGGTAGCCCACAGTCTTGGTGCGGCGGCTCTCACGGAGCTCGTCGAAGATGTTATAGGAGACGTAGTCCTTCGTGTAGCTCTCCGTGGGGAGAAGAGCTCGGCTGGTGGTGTTGGCGTACTTGACGGCCGAGGTGGAAGGATCTTCGGAGGTGGTGTATTCGCCGATGAGGTTGAGCCCGACCTTAAGGGTAGGGAGGAGCTTGTAGTCGGCACTCATATTCCCCGAATAAGTGTTGGAGCGACTCCCGATAGTCCATCCTGGGTCGATACGTGCGGTGAGGGAGGCGAAGAGGTTCGTCTTGTTCGTCCCAGCATTGAAGCTCAGCGTGTGGTTGTGAACGATGGTATTGCGGTAGAGTTGCTTGAACCAGTTGGTGTTGGCTCGCTCTGCCCTGCGGAAGTAGGCCAGTCGGGAGGCTTCGTCATTGGATAGCAACGGCTTGCCTGTGGCGTCAAGCTCATTGAAGAGCTGGTACATGCGCCCGATGAGCCCCTGGTCTTTGGCTGTCTCCAGCGAATGAATGGGATACATCCCCCCGTCAAGCAGGTCTTGGATGAGTGCCACGTGCTGCTGGGAGTTCATCACGTTGAGGTCGTTGTACGTAGGGATGGGGCGGTAGATGAATTCGCCTCGATAGCTCAGCGAAGATACGCCCGCAGAGCCCGATTTCGTGGTGATCTCTACGACACCAGCAATACCGCGTGGCCCGTAGCTCGAAGTTTCGGAGGAGGTGGTGAGGATACGTACTGAGGCAATGTTGTCGACGCTGAGTCCAGGGACAATCCCTGCGGCTACCTGCTTGGGGTCGGCACCTGCAAAGGACTCCAAACTGCCGTAATCACTGCCGAGGACGACCCCATTGAGTACCCACAGAGGGCGTGCCTTACCTGTGATGGAGGTAGCGCCACGGCTGGACGTGGAGAGTATTACCTCATCTTTTCCTTCGCTGGGATGCACTGTCGTTGTATCGACCTTGGCTTTTTCGGTGGTCGGTACGGTGAGCATTACATCTATTTGTGGCTGGTTGGCTACCAGGGTTTTAAGGATCTTCCCTCGGTGGAGGAATTGAAGGGTTTGGCCTGATTCGAGTTCGATGACGTAGAGACCTTGCTCGGTGGTCGTCATGCTACGTCCCGTCTCCTTTACGACGACTTGGACTTTGGGGAGTACCGCATTCGAAGCATTGGTGACTCGCCCTGTGACCAAGATTTTCTGTGCTGAGGCCACGCTCCCACTGAGGAGGAGGGCTGCTGTCAGCACGGAGAGTCTTGTCTTCATATATTACGCTGATGTGCTATCTATTTATGATTACGAAGATAACGTTTTTTTATTCTACGCAAAATGTCCCACTGAATGACTCGTTTTCTTCCCCTTAGGTCGGATCGCTGAGCTTGCTCTGGTGTGCTCTTTTCTTCATCTCTATCCGCTCTGTGTGGGAGGGAAGAGGGTATTGGTAAAGAGAAAGAGGCTACATCCAACTTGATGGTTGGATGTAGCCTCTTGTGGTTTGTGGCTGACTTCGCCTGTGCGCTTGTACTTCACGCCATGCGAAGGGCTAGATAGAAGTGATTACTTCTTGCGGTTGCCGTAGCGGCTCATGAACTTGTCTACGCGACCAGCCGTGTCGACCAGCTTTGCCTTACCCGTGAAGAATGGGTGTGAGGTGCTGGAGATTTCCACCTTGATCAGGGGGTATTCTACTCCGTCGACGACGATGGTTTCCTTAGCGGGCATCGTTGAGCGCGTGATGAAAATGTCTTCGTTAGACATGTCCTTGAATACTACAGGACGGTAGTTCTCAGGATGAATTCCTTTCTTCATTATCGTTATAACGTTATAATTTGTTCTACTTTATCCCTGCAGCCGTAGCTGACAGTTCTGGTAACCGTAGGAGTCTAATGGACTGCAAATATAGCGATAATATATTGTATATCATAGCTTCGCTTCGCATTGTACCCCGAGATGTGGGTGAATGTGGGCTTCTCTGGAGGAGTGCTTGCTGTTTGTTTTTGGGTGATCAGGTGCTCTGATGCTTTATTGGAATGCCCTTCCCGTGAGGCTCTGCGCGCTCGATTTGCCTTTCCTTTCCCCGTGGCATGATATATATATAATGTACGCGCGCGAGAAGTGGGTGGATCCTTCCTCGAAGGAGGGTGGGCTGATCTGTATCGTGTCGTGGTGTGTAGCACTAGTGGTCGATGGGCGGAGCAGTAGTGCTTTGCGCTCCGACCACTATTGCTCCGCTCGCGGACCAATAGTGGTTCATACCACCCACCACTACTGCTTTGCCCGACTTGTTATTGCTTAGTCTGGGAAGCTCATCCTGCTTTTTGGCTACCTTTGTGGTCATAATAGCGTCTATCTTCATCGTCTCATCGTCATTAATCTTCCAGAAATGTTTGCCTGATCGGAGCATATTGACCACGCTGTCAGGCTCGGTCGTGATGGCCTTGATCAGCTCGGGATAGTCTTCAGCATGTACTGCTGTCTTACGGAATCCCGCAAGAGTGCGCCGCGTGATACTACGTGCCATCGGGGTCTTACAGACGACCAAGATATTTTCCTCCAGCGTCTGATCCCACAGTTGCAAGGCGAAGGCACGATTGACCTCTCCATACTTCTCCGAAGCCTCCTTCAGGCGTGCACGATAGATCGAGTAGGCGGCATAGAGCGGATAGAGGCCACTCTTCGAGTTAATCTCAAGGATGTGGCTCTTCGGATGAAAGACCTTATCCGTCACCCCTTCGATCACGACCTGTCGTGGGGTATCTAAGGGCTGAGCGAACGCCTTGTCCATAAAGCAATACCCCCCAAGGCTATCCGCCAGATGCATATTCACGACACGCCATGGGGTGAGCACCGTCTCCTTATCGGGATTGCGGAAGGTCGCAAAGAGGGCGGTGATACGCCCGATGCGCTCCTCTATAGTGAACTTATCCGCCATACGTGCTATCTCACGGATGCGCTTACCCGCCTCGCGGAAGACATCTGGATCATAGTATCTCTTGAAGTCCTGGAAGACCTTCTTCGTGACGCCACGTGGCATGAACTCCTCCCACGACTGCTCATCGACCAGCTCGACAAAGCTATCGATAGAGAGCTCCTTATCCTCGTCTTCGATCTCAGCTCCATAGAGCATCAGTGGCATACGGATTGATATGCCACGCAGGATCGAGATCGCATTACGCCGCTGATTTCCCTTTTCTTTAAGCTCATCAAGACGCTTCTGCTCCTCAGGAGAGAGGTCCTTCTTTTTCTTATCCTCAAGTTTCTTCTTCTCAGCGTACTCTTCGTTGCTGAGTCCCTGGCGATTGATATCGATATCGCCGGGGCGGGGCATCGCCTTCGTTCGCCCAATAACAGCCTTTAGATCATCAAAATCTTTCAGCTCAACAGCCGTAAGCTTCAGGAGCTCGTCATTGTACAGCGCTCCGTCCTCGAAGCCACCTTGTACGACCCGCTCAATCTGAGCACGCTTGAGCTGCCCGAGCATCGTATTCACGTCGTAGAGCTTCATACGGCTCCCAGTGATCGAGATGATGGGACAGTAGTTGAGGAAGTCTCCAAGAACCTCGCGGTCCGCCTCCGTCTGCCGACCTACCTTGTGCGACACCTTAGCGACCTCAGCGAACACACGGAGCGTACGGTCAGGAGCGAAGTCAAAGGCATAGCAGTCGGTCTTCATCTTCCCATTGTGCGTGTAGGGAGTCTGTACGCGGAAGATCGTCTGCATATATCCTGCAGCCGAGGTACTATAGGCGCCCGCCATCATGAAGACCCCCGTCCAAGGCTTGACACTCACCCCCGTCGTCAGTCGCCCACACGAGAGCGTAATCGTATAGGTCGCATCGGAATCGCAGCCGATGGCCTTATTGACCAGATCCAGTGCATCGCGATTTTCCTCCTCTTCATCACCATCCCCTGCGACATTGACGATGCGGAACGCCCCGAAGACAGAGTGGTTAGCCAGCAAATTGCTCAGCGCCTTAGCCGCCTTGACTCCAGGCAAGACCCAGAGGGTATGGCGGAAGATATCACGGAAATGATCGTTGGAGAAGGGATAGAGAGAGTCCTCGTCATCACGGCAGAGGAGGTCTAAGAAGCGGAGCACATCCTGCTTATGGACGAAGCCTCCATCCTCGCGTGTGCGAAAGAACTCACGGAAGTTGAAGGCCTTTTCCTCATCGCTATACTCACTCAGCAGACTCCCTAAGTCGTAGGTATAGATACTGATCGCTGGCAGAGTCGCATAGGGATTGGCATCACCTAAGTGGGTGATTTCCCAGTCGATCTTTTGCTTCTGCTCCATGATATAGTCCCAGGTGAAGACCTCTTCCTCCTTGTAGTCATCCAAGAGATTGAAGGGAGTCCCCGAGAGGAGGATGGTCTTTGTCTGTGGACTTACAAGTTGCTCCAAGACCGCTTTGCCCAGCTCCGTCTGCGTGCCCTCATGGGCTTCGTCGACGACGACCAGATCCCATTCAGTGGAGAAGACCGCATTATTCTTGTCGAACTTCCCCCCGACTTCTTTAGAGCCACGCATATCCTGCATGGAGGCAAAGTAGACGCAGTGCTCTCCCTTGGCGACATGCTTCTGTAGCGTAGAGAAGCTATCTCCCTTAGTGCGCGAGCCGTAATGCCACATAGCATCCCCATAGAAGATCTGCTGGAAGTCATCGAACCAACTCTTATCGACCACAGGACGATGCGTGATGATGATGGTACGAAGCGCCTTCATCTCCTTGGCTACATGGAGCGCACAGACGGTCTTCCCGAAGCGCATCTTGGCATTCCAGAGCATCTTATTCCCCTTGCGGAACTGCTTGATCGTGCGGTCAACGGCCTCTCGCTGCTCAGGACGAAGGATGAACGGGGTGTGCTTCATCGATATCTGGCTACCGTCGAGGCTTTGGCGCCCCTCCTTGATCGCAGTGATTGCATTCTTAACCGTCTGGAGACCGCAGACATACCACTCGGTAGCTCCAGGGAACTCTTTGCGCTTGATACCCGAGCGCTCCAGGACGCTGTGCACCTCCTTATCATTGAAGCTACATACACTCCCGCCCTTGATGTAGAGTGTCAGCTCGGTGTGGCGAAGCTCGTAGCTGATCCCCGCCGTCTTGGTGTACTGATCGATACGTGCACGCGCAGCCCGATTGAGGGCATCGCTATTCGGCTCGGTCGAAGCTGAGCCAATATCATCGGGCAATGTGGTCTCCCCGATCTTCAGACAGTCGGCATGCGCTTCGTCAGCGATCGCAAAGACGTAGATCAGTCGGGGGCGTAAAGCAGAGGTAAAAGTCGCCATATACAAAGACGGAAAAGAAGGAGTTAGTGTGTATGCTTGAGTAAATCAACAAAGCGAATGATGCGCCCTGGGAGTCCCGTCGTGGGATCGACTTCGCTCCAGTCTCGTATCATGCAGTAGATCCCGGTATGCTTCTCGTAGCTATTTCCCTGAGCACATCCAGGACAGGGGCGTATCGATGAGGTGGCCTCGAAGATGCCTTGCTCTTCCTCCTCAAGAGGCTGACAGCTATTGGGGATGACACCATGTAGCCCATCCATCTGCCAGACATTCCACGAGATGATTTCGGCGATCTGCTCAATAGCTTCCTCGGTAGGGCGTAGACCGAACTGCGCTTCGTAGTATTCGATGAAGGAGATGAGCAGAGCTTCTCGCGCTAAAAGCAGGTTGTCCCCCTGCCACTCGAAGGCGTAGATACTCTGATAGATCACTTGCGCCCAAGAGAGCCACTCCTCAGCAGGAAGGGCTTGCTCAGCGAGGATGCGTATCTTCCTGTCCAGCATACCGACGCGCTCGGGGAGGGGGATGAAGCGTCCCGTAGTCGTGTCGTAGCGACTCACTAAGTAGGGCGCCTCGCCACAGGTAATCTCCATACGTACGGCACGCAGGTAATCTTGCCACGTCCGTCCCTCAGGGAAGGTGATAGGGCTCTCAGTAGGCGTCCAGGTATGCGTATCGGGGTGCTCGATATTGAAGACGTCGCCACACCCAAACCATGCCGCATCTACGATATTATTCTGTGCATTGCACACCCAGGAAGGGGTAAAGACCTCGGCACGCTCCTTGGTGCGACTAAGCTGTGCGGCACGCGACTTCAGAATGCGAGGCTGGATAACAGTCCCATATTTCCCTGTAATACGCTCAAGCGTGATGGGGTCTTCGGATCTATAGCCCGATCCCATCGAAGCGTAATCTTCGGTAGCCCAGAAGATGGGAGCTTGCCTCGTCTGATCCCACAAGAGTAGCTGCAGCAATCGTGGGGATTGCCGAAGAAGTTCATTCTCGCTGATATCAATCTCTTGCTGCACAGGCTACCTGAAAAGCGTCTCCTCAGTCAAGCGTAATGAAGATAGACGCTATTATAGGCAATCCCCCGTATCAGATAGAAGGAGAGAATACACGTAAGGCTCCAATCTATCACCTGTTCTGTGACTTAGCCAGTCGCCTATCGGAGAAGGTAACATTGATTACCCCTGGACGCTTCTTATTCCGTGCAGGTCAAACACCCAAAGAGTGGATGGATAAGATTTTGAGTGATAATCATTTTAAGGTTATTCGCTACTTACCCAACTCGACAGACGTATTCCCTACTGTTGATATTAAAGGGGGGATAGCTATTGGTTATAGAGATGCCACACGAGATTTTGGTGCAATAGGCTCATTCAAAGCTTACAAAGAGCTTAGCTCTCTTTCAGCCAAAGTCGAAGGACATAGCACGTTTGCGGAGGGAGCATTTGCGATGTTAGTATCTTCTCGTGGTATGTATCGCTTTACGGAAACCCTCTTTGAAGAGTATCCCGATGCAAAGATGCTACAAGCTAAAGGCACGGGAAATATGATAGCTTCCAATGCGTTCGAAGTACTTCCAAATATATTTGTAGACGCTCCTCTGGTACATGAGGATTGCATTCAGATGTATGGTCGATGCAATGAGCAAAGGGTGTATCGCTGGATTAAGAAAAAGTATGTTATACCCAATGATTATCTGGAGAAGTATAATGTATTTGTGCCAGAAGCCAATGGTTCTGGTGCTATTGGTGAGGTGTTAAGTACTCCCCTAATCGGGGAACCCCTAATCGGGGTTACTGATACATTTATTAGTATCGGGGCTTTCGACACTTACCCTGAGGCAGAGGCTTGTCTGAAGTACGTTAAGACACGCTTTGCACGCACTATGCTTGGCATACTCAAGGCTACCCAACACAATCCTAAGGACACGTGGCGTCTTGTACCTCTGCAAGACTTCTCCCAAAATTCCGATATCGATTGGAGTCAGAGTGTAGCGGATATTGACCAGCAACTCTATCGTAAGTACGGGCTTGAGCCTGAGGAGATCGCCTTTATTGAGGAGAAGGTGCGAGCGATGGAGTAAAACAAGAGAGGTGAGTCGGACAGACTCACCTCTCTTGTTTATTACCTCATCTTAGTGTATTACTTATGATGGACTTTAGCTTATCCCCGATGCCGAAGAGCGTATAAAGTTGCTCATTGACATCGCCGGAATAATCTATCACATCATTGTTATTGCTATAATCCAGCAAATCAGGAACGAGCTTCCCCAATGATGTTAATGCTTCATCGGTTAGAAGGAAGGCATATCTGATAAAGTCTGTTTGACAGTAAGTGAAGAAGTTACGTGCCTCCTCCTCTGTGGCGAATGTTTTAAGTGCAACACGAGAACGACCGAAAGCAGAGCGATTGTCTAAGACCGCAATCTGATTATCACGTTTCTGTCCTCCAGCATTTGCACTCGACACGATAACCTTCCAGCGATTCAGGTGTTCGCGCCCCGTAGTGATTACGGATTGATTGACTACATACCAGCGAGCACGACCAGCTTTACCCGCTTTGTCGTTTGTAAGAAGCTTTATCTCTCCCTCTTGTAGCGTCTCTCCTTCTTGATAAGGGCGAACTAATCTGGGATTTCGCTCTACAAAGTCGCTTTCAATAGAGAAGAGGCTACGTGGTAATATCTGTTCATGTAAAAATACCATGTGATGGACAGTAGCGGTCTGACTAATCCGCTCGCTGATCTCAATATCTATTGGATTGAGGGGGAGAAGTCTGTCGCGAGGAGGATCAATGTGAAGACTACAGCGTTCTTTCCCTTCATATTGATAACAAAACCCCAAGGTGGTTTTGAGTAAGCTCTTGGTTACTATAGAAAGCCCATCTGCAATGCTGGCTTCCTTGAAGAGCGTAGTTGCATCAGGATAGAAGATCACTCTCTGAAGATGGTTGCTATTTATCTGCCTATACCCGAAGTCTGCCAATCCTTTGCCTGATTGATGTATCCATCGCCCACCAGGATAAATAAGCGAAGAAAACAAGGGCTTTAACTGGTCTGCTAAGTTCTGGAATAGGTGGAATATATTTATTACCGCCTTCTGCCCATTGTCTGTGTCTTTTTGAGCAACTGTGAGCTGATACGGGGGATTGCCTATAATAGCGTCTTAAAGGTACATTTGTCCTCGTATAGATAACTATCATTAACCACTATGTACGATACCTTCCAAGACAAACTTCGTGAGGACAATATGTCTGAGCACACCATCACGGCGTACCTGTATGCCGTCCAGGACTACTTCAAGAAACACTCCGTCCTCAACAAAAATCACTTGCTCCTCTATAAGGCTGAGCTCATTGAGCACTTCAAGCCCAAGACGGTCAACCTGCGTATCCAAGCCCTGAACAAATACTTGACCTTCGTGGGGAAAGAGAAGCTCCGCCTCAAGTCCGTCCGTATCCAGCAACGGAGCTATCTGGAGCATGTGATTAGCCAAGCCGATTATCTCTACCTCATAGCTCGGCTACGAGAAGAGCCTTCGGAGCAGCTATGGTACTTCGTCGTGCGCTGTCTGTGTGCCACTGGGGCGCGGGTCAGTGAGTTGGTGCAGTTCAAGGCGGAGCATGTCGCCATTGGATACTTCGACCTATACACGAAGTGTGGGAAGGTGCGTCGTCTCTTTCTTCCCCAAAAGCTTCGTGACGAGCTGCAGATCTGGCTTACAGAGCAGGGGATCACCTCTGGATATTTCTTCCTTGATGCCCAAGGGAAGCGGATCACGCCCCGTGCTATTCGGCACAAACTGAAGACCTTTGCCCATAAGCATGGCATTGATCCGCATGTGATGTATCCGCATTCATTTCGGCATCGCTATGCTAAGAACTTCTTGGAAGCATTCAACGACCTCTCCCTCTTAGCCGATCTGATGGGGCATGAGAGCCTGGAGACCACACGCATCTATCTTCGGCGAACGTCAGCAGAGCAGCAGGTGATCGTGGACGAGGTCATCACGTGGTAGGAGAGGAGTCGCATGCACTTGAGACGATTGCATCACAAGGCTCTCGCTTCGTTGTTTGCACCCTTCGGGCATGTCATTTACAGGAGGCACTCCCTTCGCCCTCCGTCTTAACGCCTTGCGATTATCGCATGCAGCAACGGTCTCCACTTATCTTAGAAGGGCTTCGAGGTCGCTGCTTAGGAAGTCTTCTATGGATACGCCTCCCGTGCCTACCACAAAGGATCTATGAGGATGGAAGGTCTTGGCAAAGGCCGGTAGCCCTGAGTTCATCCCACGGCGACCGCTTTTCACTTCGATGGCGGTCACTTCGCCCTTGTTGACGAGGATGAAGTCTACCTCCAGACTTGACTCACGCCAGTAAAAGATCTGATAGTCCAGTTCCTCTGCACTACCGATTAGATGGGCTCCTATGGCACTCTCTACCCAGCGTCCCCAGAGCTTGGTGTCTATCCTGTCGGTCAGGAAGGAACGCCCTTTGTAGGCAGTCAGTAAAGCATTGTTGTAGACTTGATACTTGGGGATAGAGCTACGCTTGCGGGCATCATCATGGGCATATTTTTGTAGCCCTTTCAGTAGGGTGCATTGGTCGAGTGGTTCCAGATACGCAGCTAAGGTGGTGACGTTGCCTGCATCTTGTAGCTGTCCCATCAGCTTGGTTAGTGAGAGCATCTCGGCGGAATAGCTACAGCCTAATTCGAACAGTTGCTTCATGAGTGCCGGCTTGTAAATCGTGGAGGTCATCAGCACGTCCTTCTCGATGGAAGGTGCTACTAATGAGTCCTTAATGTACTTCCTCCATCGCTTCTCATCCTCTACCAAGGGGGCAGCACCAGGATAGCCCCCAAAGTAGATGTACTGATCCAAGGTCATCCCAAAGGCTTCGTGCATCTCGAGATAGCTCCAGTGTCCGAGTCGAATGAGCTCAAAGCGCCCAGCAAGCGATTCGGTGAGTCCTTTCTTGAGCAGTAGGCGACTACTACCTAAGAGTACGACTTTGAGCTGGATGTGTCTACGTGTATCTTCATCCCATTCTCTCTTGACGACCTCACTCCAGTTGTCGATCTTTTGTATCTCATCGATGACCAGCAGACGCTCTTGCTCGCCACGGAGTGTCATCGTGGTGCGTGCTCCCTCCCAGATGCGTCGTATCCAGTCGCTGTCTTTAGGATCAACGGCGTCTGCCACTTCCACCGAATAGGGGATCGTGAGCTCTTGTACTACTTGTCTTACCAGTGTGGACTTGCCTACCTGTCTTGGCCCAGCCAATACGTGCATAAAGCGTCTGGGCTCCTGCAGGCGAGATAGTAGTGTGTGATATTCTTTGCGAATGTAGGTTATACTCAAATCGAATGGGCGATTTACTCAATTCTCTTCGTGGTTTTACTCAATTCTTCTGGGTGATTTACTCAATTCTCCCTTCAGATTTACTCAATTCTTAGGGCTAAGGTACTCAATTTGTGTGGATAATGAGTGCGCTGATGAATAGTCTTGTGCGCTGTATCTGCGCACGAAGTCAAGATGGATCGCGCGCACGTACATTATTATTATATACGGGTAAATGGCAGCTTAGAGAGATCGGGGATGGGGCGCATCTTTGCCTGCTTCGTACCAACTTGCTCCCACTCTTCCCCCACCTTCCAGCCTTCTTCCTCCCCCTTTTCTCCGAAGATCATGGGAGCAAGTAGTCACAAAGTGCCCGAATAGTAGCCGATAAAGATCCATCCAAGGAGTAAATGAACCCAAAAGGACGAAAATGACATCCTCCCCTAAGAGGGCACTCTACCTTTGCAGTGTCCTCCAAGAGAAAGGAGGGCAACAACAGGTTTTATTCACTTTATTATTTGTACTCTATCATGGGAACAACCAAGCAAGCCCTCGGCTACACGCTCCGTGCTACCGAGATGAAGATCGGCAAACTTGCCGGCAAGTCCGTCACCATCGCTACCGCTCGTACGCGTGGGCGCGTCTCCTTCGAGCGCTTCTGCAATATGGTGGCCGGACACACGACCTTCAACTATATGGAGGTAGCCTCTGTCCTTAACCTCGCTGCCGATACGGCACGCGCTCTGATCGCAGGCGGAGAGTCCGTTGACTTCGGCCGTCTGGGTCGCCTCTCCCCCTCGATCCGCAGCAAGGCGGTGCTGAAGGGTGAAGAGTTCAGCGCGATGGCGCACATCACCGCAGCACGTGTCCGCCTTCGCCCCAATGCACGCTACTTCCGTCTCGATGATGTCTCCTTTGAGCGCATCACCCTTGAGAAGAAGCCCAAGGTCAAGAAGGATAAGAACACCCCACCCAACGCTGAGACGCAGCCCGAAGCAGGTACTCCAGGAGCTAATCAGCCAGGGACATCGGGCGGTCATGTGGGAGTCTAACCCCTCTTTTCGGCACTTCGTAGCCTAATGCTCGGGGCATCCTCGACCCAGTTTTCTGGTGTCGGGGATGCCCTCCTGCTTGGATAGAAGCGGATAAATCACCTTGAAAAGATTCCGGTGAGAGGCAAGGGTTGATACGGCTTCTGGACTTCATTTTTGCTCCACTGTATATAAATGTACGCGCGCGAAGTCGTGCTGTTTTCGTGTCCATAACCGAGAAATTTGCGGTGATATTTGGATTGTATGATATTATTTCCTTACCTTTGCACTCGCAAAAGAAACGGACGACACAGTGGCGACGCTGGTTGTAACGACGAAAGAGATCTTTGAGATAATTGATATTGACAAA
>CAURNJ010000007.1:0-142988 GCA_963526345.1 uncultured Porphyromonadaceae bacterium | reverse complement strand
GTTTCTCGTTTGCGGTTGCAAAGATAGAGCAAATTCTAAATACAAACCAAATCTTCCCAGAAAAAAGTTGAGAGAATACCCCAGAGAGTTGCATTCATTTCCCCTTAAACAAGATACTTACATGGGGTGAAAAAAATTTCAACAACAGTGTGCAGAAAGGGGAAATCTCAGGAGGTCTTGGCGCACAAAAAGGGGAACTTCACCCACTCCAAAGGAAATTGAGTTCGAATCCACCCTATCGTACCATTATACAATGGGAGGTACTATCAACCTATATAATAGTCCCACATTTAAAAGACTCAACAAGTGAGAAGCTGGGAATGTATGCCCTCTCGCTTGTTGAGTCTTTTAAAAACCTGACTATATACAGCACAAGTGTTGTATCCTTTCTGGCGTATAGCGGTGAGTATGCTACTCTAGCACTTACGACTACTTAGCCTCCTCTAGAGCCTCCTCAACAGCAATCTCGGCATCGAGGAGAACATCATATAGAACTGCTATGATTCGCCCTATTACAACTGAAGATAGAAGTTGCCCTTTCTCAAGGAAGGAGTGATACTCAGCTCCGAGAATGTTGCACTCCTCATTATCAATATATAGTTTGATACTTTTCATCTTTCCATTGAGTTCATTGAGAGCCCAGATACTAGGCAAGATATTCTCTTCGTAAAGAGTACCAGTATGGATATTGAGGAAGACAGTCTCATCTTCCTGCTCTACCCATAGGGTCATGGACCGTCCTTGATACTTAAAGGCAGCGCTCTCGGCTACATCTTCTTCAGTTTCATCGACGAATTTGTAACCCTCTTCGTAACACCAATTCTGGAAGCTGAGGAAGACTGGTGTATGCACTCTGTTCTTTGTCATAGTTACTTAGTTATTTGTTATCGTTTTCTCTGTGTGAGGGACGAAGTCAGGATGAGCCTTGAGGAAGCTCTCTACCTCGGACTTCATCGTATTGTAGATTTTCTCTGGGCTCATTCTCGCAGAGGGATGATAAGTGCGCACCACCATCTGCTTGGTCTCATCTGAATAGTATATTCCCTCGCTGAACTTCTGCAATCCTTGGATGGACTTCTCTAAGACACTGATCCCAGCATCACTAGCACGAGTAGTATCAAGGATGATGTTTGGATTTTCTAGTATGAGTTGAGCCGCCGTGTAGTCACCATATTGCTCAACCGATGTCTTGAGTTCCGTGGGAGAGATGGAGCTTTCCCCAATCTGCTTCTTGAGATTGTGCCGAGCGATAGGCGCTTCCTCATAGTGCTTTGCGCCCTGTTCCTGGGTTGGATACTCTGGCAGTGTACCATCGGGACTGATGTTGGATAAGCCGTAGGTATCTGCCCCTAGATTACGGAAGAAGTTTCCCTTATCATGCTGACCGGTGGGGGAATCATTTTTACGCCCTGTCTCTCCTCGGAGGTCATATCCCTTAGCATCATACTGATCCTTGGTGAGGACAGCAATAGCCTTTCCTTCGGACTGAGCTTCCTTCCATTTCTCTTGCTCGCCTCCACTGACACGTTCCCAGTAGCCTGTCCCATCTGGGGCTTGCTCGTACGTGATCTCTCCTCTATTGAGTAATCCGTCCGGGGCGATCGGTCGTATATCTCCATTACCGAGGGATTCTTCCTTGTATTTGGATAGTATGTTGTCGGACTGAGCTTGCAGGTCATCGCCTGCTTGCTCCCTAGCCTCAGACACGAGCTGATTCACCTTAGTCTCTGGTCGTAGTGATTCGGGATTAACTCCTTCCGAACTACGATTTGACACCTCCGGGGTTATATCCTCGCCATCGCCAAGCAACATCTTGGTAATGTCATCCTTTATCTCTATGACACCCTGAACCGCGGCCTTCTCTAGTTGCTTTGCCTCCTCACCCAGCCCAAAGACCTCCAGAGGCTTATTGGCCTCATTCCTCACCTCATTGACCTGCTTTTGAACCTCTGCAACCTTCTTAGCTGTCTCAGCTGTAGCTTTTACCATCGTTTCGATCATATTCTATTCTGGTTCTGATAGATTAATTGTATAGCTCGGAAGACTACGGACTCTGGGTCTCTAAGCTCCTCAGCATAGTAAGCTCGAAGGTCGGTATACCCCGCATAGATACCCAAGTACCCTGCAATGAACTGCTGGAGTCGATCCATCCCCCACTGATCGACGAGTCGCTCTCCAGTGAATCTATACCTATCCAGAGCTCTCAGCACTTCATACTTATGTCTGCTTCTCCAGAAGCTAGTCTGCAGAACCCCGACCCTCACAGCCGCATCCTCGAAGGGATAGCAGAGGCCATCGACACCATGGAGAAGAAAACTCAGCACATCCTCTGAGTATTTCACCTTAGCTAACCCAATATCAGTAGGCCGATAGGAATAAAGCGCAGCCTGATCCGACTCTTCTTCTCGCATACTTTGACTACTCTGCGCTATCTGACATTGGACAGGCTCCTCCCAATGGTTCTGATAGACGATGGCTTGTCCAAGACTTTGGCGTGAGATATCTCGGATCTGCTCCTCCTTCAGCCCAAGTGCCTTGCCTGCAGTATCTCGGTCAGTTTGTTCGGGGAGTGACATCACGATCTTTGTATTCGTGTTACGAATAGCCGCAAGATCGAGCATTCCTGGTGACTGATCTACGATGATGAAACCCTCACCATAGGTACGCATCTCTGCTATCCCATTAGTTATCATCTCCACAGACTTACCTATGAGGTTAGCACCCTCGCTACTTTGCTCTGTAGAGGTACGCTTGAGTAGGCAGTGGGCTTCTTCAATGACCGTCACGTGCCGTAGGGAGCTATTCATCCCAGCCGACTCAGACATACGCCATTCCTGGAGTCTTAAGATGAGTATACCCATCAGAAGGGCCTTAGTTTCTGTCGAACCGACACGGCTAAGGTCAATGATTACATTTTCATCGAAAAGTTCTGCATCTGAGAGCTCCTCATGACTACCCAATACCTCGCCTAGAATGCCACGGGTAAGGGACTCCAGTCGAGTCTCAAGCGCACCTCGATAATTACTCTTGAGTTCTTCCGAATAGGCAGACTTGTCGATATACTCCCTAAGAGAATATAGTACATCCGACATCGTAGGATAGAGACCATAGGCATTCTCCGAAGTGAAGAGATCCCAGCCACAGCGTTGATAGGCTTCTTCAACAGCAGCTTTCAGCACTGCAGGCATCGCTGCATACATAGGCCAGCAAGCATTAAAGATCTCTACCAGACGATCAATATGCTCTGTCAAAGCGACATCATCAGGGAAGGCAAAGGGGTTAAGCCGCAGTAGCTCACTCTTCTTGCTATTAGTTCCCAGAACTCGGACATCAGGTCGGTTACCGAAGACGTGCTTATATTCACCCTTAGCAGGCTCTATAACGAGCATCTTCCGGCCTTGATCAAGGAGCTGCTCCAGCATTAGATAGAGCGTATTACTCTTACCACTCCCCGTAGCCCCTGTGACGAAGGTGTGCTTCGTGAGTTCTGAGACACTCAATCGTACGGGACTATTCCGCTCCTCACGACCTAAATAAGAGATATACCCCAAATCAATGTATTCCTCATCCAAAGGGCTAGGACGACTGGGCGTAACATAGAGACCAAAAGCTGCACGCTCCTGCACCAACACTCCAGGGACGCTCCTCTGAGGTAGGCTCATCAGAATAGCGAGTTCTCGACTCGTGACCACTGACCCCGCTGAGACATTAATCCCCTCAACGAGAAAGCGAGGATGTAATCCCTGTGACACATAGCCCAGAGCTTCCCTCGTCTCAGATTTTCCCCGAGGAAAGAAATTAACAGCTACAGACTCAACGCCTGAGGACTCTCCGATGATGCTCCCTCGATAGAGGCTGGAGAGCATCTGCGTCTCGGTGTCACTATCTGCCATAAAATAAGCCGCCGTAGACCACAGACCGAAGGGCATTGTATCCTGCAGGCGCTTGATCTGCTTATCCAGTATCTCCAGGTAGCTCTGAACTTTTCGATTCTTATAGGTACGCTGGTGACTCAGTCCTGTGGATCGCTGCTCACTGGAAGACTCTGAGCGATCCTGATGTTCCCCCTTAGTAGTCGTTTCTCCACGCTGTGAACTCTGTGAGGAGCTTGATCCAGTAGTTTCTGTCTCACTTTTACCATTGCTCTCACTAGAGGAATGACCCCATGAGTAAGAGCCCAGCAAAGAAAACGAGGATGAGCTATTCGATCCTTTGGTTTCTGTATGGTTGCATCCTATTGAGCTGGAGCTGTTAGTTCCATCTGTGATGGTCTCTCCTATGTTGGTAGCGATTGATTTATTGAAGCCCTCGGTAATTCCCTTTGTGACCCCCTCGCTCTTATTCTCAGAGTAATTCAGCTGGAGTTCTGCCAGCGGACTGAGCTCGGTCGATAGGCGTTCATAGGCATGCACCATATTGTATACCTCTTCTTCCCTCACCTTGTCAGCGAGGAGGAGGGCAGAGAATGAGCCGACATTACAGCCCGAAGTAGCAGCATTCAATAGGCGCTCCAGCCCTTGTAGGAAGCTCTCCTTCTTGTCATCCAGCAGCGAAGAGACCCCAGAGACGCTCGCCAGCGAGTATTCAGGTCGTATCTTATCGGCTAGGCTCATCGAGGTAACCTGGTACTGTACCCCAGGGAGATCAGCCTTAAGTGCCCCCTGTAGGGTCTGGGAAGACATCCTTAGCTCTGTATCTGCACTATCTCGAGTTCCCAGATAGAGAGATACTCCCTTACCACGTTCATAGCGAACGAACAGAGCTACCTGTGACGATTGTTTGTGCAGTGAGGCATAAAGCATCGCCAGCTTGTCCGGGAAGAAAGTATCTTCCTCATAGACAAACTTGGTGATCTGCACCCAGCTCATTGCAGAAGACGCTCCACCCTCCAGAGGGATAATCGTGGAGCTATCTAGCCGCTGGAGGTAATTCTTTGTGACTATCGTATCAAACAACTGCTGTAGATCCTCCTGTGGCTCCAGGGAACGAGTCTCCGCTGGCTCATTTGCAGTAGCAGGGATGTATGATTGCGAGCTCTGAGAATGCAATCCCCCCCGCTGATCAGAAGGAGTATGCAACGCTTGGTCGTAGAAGACAAAGCCGTCGCGCTCACGCTCTGCAATCATCTCGGCCACACGACTCTTTCTATGCTTCATAGCGACTTAGTTAGATCCGTAATAAATGCATCAGATGCACGCTCAGCCTCATCCAGCCAACGCACCAGATCTAGCTGTATCTGGGTGATGAGCTGGGTACGCTGATTCGTCTGCTGACGAAGATAGAACTCATGATCCTCTCTACTCCCCTTTCGATAGGCCTTCACAGCCAGGCCTGCGGTGATGAGGCCAACGGCATAGCGCACCCACGCTGAAGTAAAGGGCGATAGCAGTAGGATGCTCCCGACACCGATAGCCACAGCCTTTAGGGGGCGACGGACTCGCTGCTGCTGCCATAGCTTAGGCTCTGGTTCTGCCTGGATAGGTCGCTGACGCATCTTCAGTGAATGTGTCTCTATCCAGCGATCCATCTGTGCACGATACCCCGTCTCAAAGTCCACGAAGGGTTCGTACTGCTCCTCGCTCAGTTCCTTACGATACTTTTCACCTTGGGCAATGATGTACTCATCCAGATGATCCTTAGCTCGGTTAAATAGCACCAAGACGAACCGATTGATGGCCTCCAGATCAATCTCTACGCCTGATCTGATATACTCTGCCCCGATGCGCTTCACTTCTTTAGCGAATGCAGTCTTATCTAGCATAGTTCTATTTCTTTAGCTGTTTCACTTCGGAGATGAAGATATCGATATCTCGGAGGAATGACTGGCTCTCCTGCTCGATCTTAGCCTTAGCCTGCTGAAGCTTTTCTTTAGCATCCTTATGCTTCGCTAGCTCCGTGATCCATGCCTGACGCTTCGCGACAGCCTCGTCCTCTATCATTTTGGCCATAGCCAACTCCTCTGATATCGTCCTCGTCCAGTCCTTGATGATGTTCTCCAGTGCAGAGGTCGTCTCTCCGAGTAGTGTTTCAAGCTTAGTCCGTCCCTCATACAGTATCTCAGCAACTACTTTATTGTAGTCAGTCTTTTCATGAACCTCCGTATACTTTCCCCCGAATCCAAGCGTGAAAATGGTCCCCCAGAAGCTACGATGGGTCGTCTTCCATTTCGTTGTATACTTCTTCGTTGCCTGAGACCTAAGATTTCCGAAATCCACCTGAGGGAGAGTAACCCCCTTCTGGATTTGATAGTTGCGCAGCGTCTGAGCCAGGCTCTGCTGAAGTTGATCCAGCACTTCGATGCGGCGCTCCTCAAGTGAGCTCCATATGCTCCTTAGTGCATTCTCTATTTTATCACAATGCTCACGTCCACAGTTCTGGGGTACAGTCATCCCATTTAGGGTCTGTACTATTTCATCGAACAGTCCACGTATCTTAGCTCGACTATATTCCTGATCCCGGATACGAAGGAGGTCTTCGCTAAACTTCCGCCGCACCTCTCGAGCTGCCTTTTCTTCCTCCTCCGACTTAGCGAGTTGTTCCGCTACATCCTTGATGGCATGCCCCTCGAGCTCACTCAGCTCTCGATCGAGATCTCTGATAGTATCTACGTAGCTCTTTTTTTTTAGCTCACGCTGTGCCTCTATATCCTCCTTGAGAGTCTTGACATAGGCCTCATAGCTCGCTCCACGCACATCGGCAACGAAGTTATCTAAGACTTCACGGAACGCCCCGAACGCAGAGAAACCTTCTAAGCAACAGAGATAGGTCTCATTATTCTTTGCCAGACTTTCTTCATCCAACTGATCCTCTATCTCTCGCAGGATACTCCTATACGCCTTGTACTGCTCATCAGACCAAGCAGGGCGTCGCTCCTTCTGATCTACGAACTGCGCCTGGATGTCGATAGCAGCACCCGCCAGATCAGCCCGCAACTGCTCTATATAGCTATCCAATAGGTATAGGCGATCAGGCTTTATGTACCCAGTAAGGTTATGTATAATACTGGCCTTCCATTGGTCAACCTCCTTCATCTCGTAATAGTGGGTAGCTACCATAAAGAGGCGCTCACGTGTCACGGGATAAAGTTTATCGATAGTCTCTCGGAAGAAATCGATATTCGACCGCTCCTCAGCCGCATCGGTGCCTTTGATGCAGAAGATGATGGCATCAACAGCGAAGGTCTTCTCACCCGTCTTCTCATTCAGTAGCTCAAAGGTCTTATTCTCTATTCCTCCGATAGCGCCTACACCTGGAGTATCAAGGATCTGCCAAGTACGGAACTGCTCAGGTAGAGGAGTGTAGACAACGACCTCGATGGGGATATCGCTACGTCGCCGCATATTTAGATAGCGCTGTAGATCAGCCCGATTGATAGGCATCCCCGACTTTTTACTCAGTGCCTGCTGCTGCTCAAGGATCATCTTTGCCGACATTCCTTGGAGTATGCAATCATCGATGAGGGTAAAGGGAAGGTTCGAAAACTTACCCACCGAAACGACCTGCTGGAGATTCTTTTACAGATTGCCCGATAATTGTTTCTTCTTGCCATCACCGAAGGTAATCTCAATACAGGTCTGCTCTCCATGGCGGATATAAGTGATACCCGAGGTCGTTTGGTTCGCTCCTGTGGGCAGGAGGTCTGAGATTCCTAAGAGAGCATTGAGGAAAGTCGACTTACCCGATGAAGTCTTTCCCATCACAGCTAGCGTGAAGTATCCTTTCTCAAAGGGCTGTGCCTGATGCTCCAGGCTACGTTCTTGACCAGCTTCCAGGCTGTATTTTTTCTTGAGTGATAGGTACTTCTCTCGTGAGCTAATAATATTCTTCTTGTACTGCGAGTACCGATCTTGTTTAGGGCTTACCATGTGTAATATTGTTGGAGGTTATCTGAAGCTATTCTCTTTGCTTAGGATAGATAAACGAACACCACCTCTAGACTGAGCGCGCCAGTCTAGAGGTGGTGTGATATATAAGGAAAAAGGTTTAGAGGAATGATGAGAGACTGCATAGTCTCTCATCCCTGGTACCAGGGAAAAAACTCATTATTTTACTCTGACATCCTTTCTCCTGCATATATTGTCTTCATTTGCAACAAAGATAGCGACGTTCATCCACTTACCCAAATTATTGAGGTCTGCACATTCCTCCGTTCAGTGCACCAGAGAGGTAAGAGTATACATAATAATGTACGCGCGCGAGAGAAGAAGAATCAGGCAAAGCACAGGGAGGGATGAATACCCTGCGATAAAGCTGGGAGAGAAAACTGAAAGAAGCAGGGGCTACACAGATCGAAAGCTGTGTAGCCCCTGCTTTGAGGTAGAGCGAGGGAGCGCAAGGGAGTCACTCCTACGCTTACGCTATATCATTCACAGAGTGGGATGAGGATGTAGCGCAGAGAGAGGGCACTATGGGTTACGCTCACAGAGGTTGTTCCCTTCGTATTCGGTTTCTGGGATCTTAAACTGCCAGTGCTTATCATCCACCGACTTAGGAATATCTAATGTGGCATCTCCCTTATTTCTCATAAGAGCTTTCTGATAGAAGGTTTCGCCTCCCCCCTTACCCTTGAAATCACGGATAAGCTCAAAGTTCTTTGCTGCAAGGCGATTGGGCACGAGAGAAAGTCGCTTCATGTCAAAGAAACGAACCCCTTCGAAGAGGAGATCCACACGCTTGTGCAAGAAGATCTTCTCGATGAGTTGCTCACCCTCTTCCGTGGGTTTTACAAACTCAGCATCACGTGTCTTCACGATGGAGTAAAGTGTCTGTTGCGCATCAGCTGTTTTGTGTTGCCGCGCCTGTGCTTCAGCTAAGATGTAGTACATCTCACCCAGTCGCATAACTAAGACGTCCCCCATACTATTTTTCGGATTGACGACAGCATACTTGATGCACTGCCCCGTGATCTCAAAGTTAGGAAGACCATGCGAAAAACTAAGATATGCCTTATCGGCACCCTTGGGAAGAGTTTGATTGAGGTCATAGCAGTACCACCAATCTCTGCGTACATCCTTCGCCCCCAATGCATCATAGAGGTTACGATTAATCGCATAGCGGAAGATTTTCTCCCAGCCATTCCTGAAGTTGTAGGAATACTGGGCATGGAAGCCTCCAAAATAGGTGGTCTGAGTCTCCGAATTGCGATAGCCCCACATCCATTCCTTAGCCTCAAAGTTATTGAAGCCATCTAAGAGTTCTTTCCCTTCTTGTAGCTTCGAAGCTGCGTGCTTGATCGCATCCTGCGCATAGGTCTCGGCAGCTGCCCAATCGGACTTGGTCAGAGCGACACGCGCGGCGATACCACAGACTGTCGAGTAACGCAAGTGATTACGATTAGGCTTTTGGGGCAGTCCCTTCAAGAGCTCGAGCGATTCCTTGAGGTCTTGATCGATCAGCTTGTAGCAAGCAGCTACCGTGGCACGATGTGCTGGACTATAGAGCTTAGACAGGTCACCATCCTCTGTGCGGAGGACGACGCCGAGATCCTTCTCTGAGGTAGCCGGGTCATAACGCTTGGCATAGAGCTGTACCAGCTGGTGGTAGGCATAGGCACGGAAAGCCAAAGCCTCCCCCTTAGCATAGCGTACAGCTTCGAGCTGCTGATCTTTCTCACTCAGGTGCGTCTTGAAGCTCCGGAGGAAGATATTGGCGTGCTGAATCAGGGTATAATAGAAGTCCCAAGCCTTATAGTTAATGACGTCTCCACCTCTCTCATTCTGAGTAGAAGTGTACTGGTATTCGCCCGTAGATGAAGTAGCGATCGTATTGATGACGTCATCACTCAGCAGGTCAAGACGCACATTCAGCGAAGGAGCCCCCATCCCAAAGCGCTGTCCAAAGGAATAGCGATACATCATGCTATGCAAGCCATTGACCATTCCGAGGAGTCCTTCAGGTGTCTCTTCTGCGTCTTTATCCGAGAGCGAGGAGGTAGACTTCAGTTCGAGGAAGTCTTCCCGACAAGAGGAGATCCCTAAGACACATGAGAGGCTCAGTGCCACGAGGGCATATCTACATATTTGCTTCATAAGGATTAGCATCGATTAGAAGGAGACATTCAGCGTCGTGGTCAGGGTGCGAGCGACATCGTATCCCTGAGTGCTGGTGATACCGCTGTAGCTACTGAAGGGGTTCAGTCCACGTCGCTTGGAGAAGAGGAGAAGGTTTTCGCCTGAGATAGCCAAGTTCATGCCCGAGAGGCGAAGCTTCGAGCAAAGGGACTTAGGGAAGGCATAGCTCAGCGAGACGCTCTTCAACGAAAGAGCCGACGCCGAGATCAAGAAGCGATCCGAAGTCAAGGTAGCATAGTCCTTCGGACCAGCATCGAGGCGCGGCACATCAGTGACTTGCCCGGGCTTACGCCAAGCACGGAAGAGGTCGGGATGCATCGCTGTACCATACTTCAAGTCACGCGACATGAGATCTTGATAAATCCCATCATAGGCGTAGCCACCGAGCTGGTAGGCGAAATTCACACCGAGGGTGAAGTTCTTGTAGGTAAAATCAGTAGAGAAGCCTCCATAGACATCGGGGATAGCACTCCCATTGAAGTGCTTACGAGCCTTTTCGCCATTCTTCGTATAGGTCGCACGTTCGCCCGATGCCTCCAGACCTTGTTCGTCAGGGAAGCGCTCCTTATCCAAGCGATACATCGCCTTGCCATCAGCCGGATCGACTCCAAGGTATTCGTAGATGAAGTAGTCATAGATACTATGTCCCTCCATATACTTACGTACGCCACTGACCTTGATTCCCTCTTTTCGGTTGAGGTCTGGGAGCTGGAGGATCTTGTTGGAAAGCCAAGTGGCATTCGCACGTACATTCCAAGAGAAGTCTGCCAGCGAGAGGAGGCGCAGTGAGAGATCGAGCTCGACCCCACGATTACGTATCTTCCCGATATTTCGATCAATACTACCTATTCCTGAAGAGGTAGGAAGGAGGTAAGCAAAGAGGAGCCCCTTAGACTCCTTATTGAAGAGCTCAACACTCCCACGTAGGCGGTGGAAGAGCCCAAATTCCAAGGCTATATCACTCGATACCTGCGTTTCCCATGTCAAATCTACGTTTCCTAAGTTTGCCGTACGCAGACCAGGCTCCTCTAAATTCTCTGATCCGATGGAGTACAGAGTCTGGTAGGGGAAGTAGCTATCGAGGTGGTCATTCCCCGTCTGTCCATGAGAGCCACGTAGCTTCAGCTCATCGATCCAAGTGAGATCACGCATGAAGGCTTCGGAAGAGATATTCCATCCAGCCCCTACAGACCAGAAGTTTCCCCAGCGATTCTTGCGTGCAAAGCGACTCGATCCATCACGGCGGAAAGATACAGAGGCATTGTATCGCTTGTCGTAGGAGTAATTCAAGCGCCCGAAATAGCTTTCCTTATTATAGTTTGTGGTGGAGGAAGTCAGGGAGTTCACCTTGAGATAGTGAGCAAACTCATCTATGGTAAGGAACTTGAGGTTATCCTTAGAGCCCGATAGCTCGGAATATCTATAGGCCGAACTTTCATGTCCGAGGAGCGCATCGATCTCATGATCCCCAAAGCTCTTGGAGTAGTTAGCCAGCTGGTTTGCGGTGAGGGTGGTCACACGATCAGACGAATAAGAGAGCTTTCCCTGGGGCTGGTCCCCCGTCTGATTATTGAAGCGCGTCTTCCCACGGACATTGCGCAGGTCGTAGTTCACATTGAGCGTCAGCTTAAGCCCATCGACAGGCTTGAGATCCACAAAGGAGCGCGTCACAATAGCATCCCGTTCAGTCTCACTATGATCGAGGTACGCCAGCTCGACAGCATTGAAATTCTTGCGGAATGGACGTTCTTCATTGTGGTCATAGATAGGGTCTCCATTACGATCCTTGAGATACTCACCAGTAAGTGGGTCATGCTGATGAATAGGATAAATGGGGGCTATGTGCTGGGCAAAGCTGGCCCCATTGGCATTCTTATCTCCGAGGGTGCGAGGCGACTCAGAGTGGGTATGGATCAAGCTACTCGATGTTCCAAGCGTAAGCCATGGACGGACGTTGTACGAGAGGTTCGTACGAAGTGTATATCGCTGGTATCCCGTCTGAATCATATATCCCGTTTCATTCAGATACCCAAGGGAGAGATAGGACTTCATGTTCTTCGTGCTGAGACCACCACTAAGCGTATAGTCACTGCGGTGTCCCGTACGATAGAGCGCCTTATTCCAGTCTAAGTCATCCCCCCAAAGGAGTCCTGTGATCTCAGGGTTCATCTCCCCATTAGGGAGCAGGATACCTGGGATCTTCCCCTTGCCAGGAGTACCCTTAGCGAAGACATACTTTCTTGTAGCAGGATCTTCTTGATAGTAGGACTGAATACCAGCATAGGGATTGTAAACGAGAGATGTATAAGTATCCAAGACGGCCAGCGTACCAAGCTCTTCATCACTCTTACCTGCATTCTCAGGGTCGTAGCGATATTGATTGTACCACTGCTGCCAGCGGAGCTTGTAGTGATCCATCGCTCCTACCTTGTCATGCTCGGGGAGACCACGCTGAGAGAAGCCATGACTCATCGAGAAGGTAAAGCGAGCGACCCCATCCGAAGCACCACCTCCATTGCGCTTGGTGGTGACGATGACGACCCCATTACCTGCACTGGATCCATAGAGAGCCGTGGCAGCCGCATCCTTGAGGACGGAGATATTCGCAATATCCTGAGCAGGAATATCCGAGATACTCCCATGATAGACCGATCCATCTACAATGTAGAGTGGAGCAGAAGAGGCATTGATCGAACCAAAACCACGGATACGAATACTCCCAGCATCCCCAGGCTGTCCAGAAGAAGCGGAGATCTGCACTCCAGGAGAGGCACCAGCCAGGGCGTTGACTGCGTTCGTCACGGGGCGGTTAGCTAATTGCTTGGCATTGATTGAGGCCTGCGCCCCTACGACGCTCTGCTTCTTCTGTGTCCCATAGGCGACGATGACGACTTGATCCAGAGACTGATCTTTGCTCTGGAGAACGATGCGTAGTGGTTTGCCCGTCAGGTAAACAATCTGGGTCTCATAGCCCACGTAAGAGACGCGCAAGCTCTTGGCATCAGTAGGAAGCTGTAGGGTGAATCGTCCCTTATCGTTGACCATGGTCCCCACACGAGGATACTCAATACACTGCACGGTAGCAGCGTTGATCGGAGCCATACTCTCGGAGGACAGCACGACCCCTGTGACTGTGATCTGCCCTTTCTGCGCCCACGCGGTAAGGGTGCATAGTAAGAAGGCAAACAGGTAGAGATACTTTCTCATTAGAAGACTTACTAAAAGATTAACGTGTAGTGAGCGGTAGTGAGTCCCATGGGGCTCGCGAGTTATGCGGACAAAGTGCGCCTCGCCATCATTCTTCAAAACAAAGATATAAATACCTTCAGACTTTACAAATACACCACAAAAACGCTCCGCTTACAAACAAAAGCACTCGAAAATAAGCCCCCATTTCACTAAGGACAGCACCACGCTATCCAAGAGAAAGAGCAAGTCACCACTACTGATCGATGCCGTGACCACTATAGGTCGTAGTGGCGACCTATAGTGGTCACGGCACGGAGCAGTATAGCTCGGGGCGGCGAGCAGTATTGCTCTTCATCTCCTATCCAACGACTGCGCCCCGATGGAAGCCACAAGAGGCTGCACATCGGGGCGCACAATAGAGAGGAAAGAGAAGGAGGACGGGACGCTCGCTACTTCAGCGAGACGGAGGCTGCATTGAGGAAGGTCTTCGTCTTCTCGTCTAAAAGGATGGCGATGACTTCGCAGTCCTTGGGTACAATCGGACGAGAATCCTGGGGCTCTACCTCAGGACGATGATCATGGAAACGGGCATCACTAAACTTAAAGGTCTTCGTAAAGTCCTCACCAAAGGTGTACGGATCTCCCCAGATCCACTGGTACGTCTTCCGACCATCGAACCAATCATTTAGCCCCCTACGCAGTACATGCTGGTGGCTATAGTTAGAAGAGAGATGGACCTGATAGGCGATGATATTGCTCTGTATTAGGAGGAAGAGCACACGCACCTGCGAGGTCGGTGTCATCCCATTGTTGGGCAGAGCCTTGAAGTGCACCGTGACAGTCTGATCCGTATTGGTCGCTGTAAAGCGAATTTTCGCCTGAGGCTTCTGAGCAATGGCATTCGAGACTGGCCACTCAAGGTTAGAGGGATAGACCTTCTCCTTATTCGTTCCCATAAAAAGGTTGGGATAGCCCGTCCGTCCATAAAAATACTCAAACATATAGGCGTCTTCACAGCGTAGCTCTGCCCCATTGTTGTAGCGACCAGATGCTTGTACAGCTACTGGGAGGAAGTACTCGCCCAGCTTTTTCTTCGTGCGCTCAATACTCTGAAGGGCATCAGCACAATAGCCACAATACTGCCCCGTGAAGTCAAAGACCACCACATGCGTCTTATGCGCCTCGGGAATATCATCCACGCCACCGGGAGGAAGGGGTCCAGGCTTGGGCTCTTCGGGTGCTGGGGGTGTAGGAGTGGGCTTAGGTTCTTCAGGGACAGGAGGCGTCGGGGTCGGCTTGGGAGTGGGTGGTTCTGGTTGCTTCGCATAGTCCTTCTCCGTGACGACAAAGCGATAGGTCAGCGAGGTGATTACCTTCCCCTCCTGCTTCAGATAGAGCTTCACTTCGTAGATACCAGTCCGACGAGCCCAGCTCTTCGACAGACCGTAGTGTATCCCGATGAGATCAGTAGACCTCGGCTTATACCCCCGAAGCGTATAGGAGGAAGCAAGTTTCTCCAGCGTCTGACAGGACTCAAGGCACACTCCGCAGAGGCCATGTGTCTCCGCTCCTGCCCCTTGGCTGGTGACCTGCAGCTCGACATCCAGGGGAGCTTGTTCCCCCTCGGGAAGCTGGAGGCGCACATAGGGAGAAGTAATCTCCGCCACCCCATCGACCAGCACTAAGGGGTGCTCAGGACGACAGGTAATCAGTTGGTCTGAAGGAATGGGCTTACCTGTGGCAGCATCGATAAACGTGGGTGTCGATACTCCCTTCTTAGGCTGATCGGTCGAAGGATCTTGTGGCTTGTCGGGAAGAGTGGGGATAGCTTCGGGTACGGATTGCAAGCGAGCCTCAAGGATCCGCCCGTCCTTAGGATCAGAGACAAAGGCAATAATCTTCGCCTTCGTCTTGTCTACAAGGTCATTCGGTATTGCGAAGGTCTGAGTAAAAGGAGCAGCCTGCGTCATCAAGGTCTTCGCTAATTCGTGCCTCAGGACGTTGCGATGGAGGAAGGTGGAGTTGGTGCCACTCGCTGTCTTCTGAGGAGCAATGACATCCTCGACGAGCCAAAGCGTGAGGAGATAGTTCCCCGAAGAAACAGTACGTTGATCGGAGGAAGAGAGCTTGACACGGCAAGACCAAGCCGTACCTACCTTCTCAGACTGCACTTGAAGGGAAAGGTCTAAAGAAGCAGGACGCTGGAGTGCAGTGAGGATTTCGCCCGCCCACTGAGCCGAAGAGGTCGAATAGATCTTCCCATCGGAGAGCGGACAGCGGTCAAGCATGATCCCAGGTACAGCTCTCTGGATATGGAAGTATCGGGCATAAGCATCAGCCTCGCCAGAGCGCAGGGCAGGAAGAGTCTGCCCCGTATAGGCTGCATGCATCGAGACGACAATGAGGCGATCAGGATAGGTGGCTTGTAGCCCCTCAAGGAGGGTAGCCGCAGTAGGGCAGTTCACGCATTCCTGCCCTGTGTACTTCTCTATAAGGATGCGATGAGTTGTCTTGCTCGGCGCATCAGGGGATCGCCGCTGCCAACGATCGGACTCTACTGGTGCCTTGGAGCAAGTGAGCAAGAGGAACAAGCTACACAGCAGGAAACAAACACGATACATATCATAAGGTCAATAAGTAGGAGACAAAGAGACCATGCGTCTCGGGCATGAAGCGACAGATCCCACCCGAGCAGTTGATACCTGCTCGAGTACGACCATAGGAAAGGCGAAGGGTGTGGCGTGTCCAGCTACCAGCGATGGCATACATATAGTAATGCCGGGATGGAGCTGAGCTATTCCACAAATCACTTGCCGAGAGGATAAAGTGAGGAAGGATGGAGCATTCAAGCCCCCCGTAGAGCCAGTCACCCTGATCCTGAAGCGTATGAAGGTATTGGAGTTCGGTGCGGAGAGTTAGCTTCTTGGAGAGGCGAAGACGACCATCATAGATGAAGATATTGGAGTAGATCTGATCCCCATTCGAAGCATGCCCCTCGATGAGTCGCTGGTGGTAGGTCTGATGGATGTAGCTTGCCACGAAGCTATAGGAGGAGGATACTCTACGAGCAACCTCAATCCCCACCTCTCGGAAAAGCAGATCCTTCATCCCCCAAAAGGGAGCAGTATAGCCATCGCTTCCCATTAGCTCAGGAGCAAGCGGATTATTCACCCCCTCGGGGACGAGCCATGAGCGACGAAGCCCCATGGCTATAGAGCCATAGAGCTTGATATTAGTGTGGCGAGGACGACGTCCTCTTATAGGATCTGGAATGGAGGTATCAAACGCCCCCTGAAAAGCCCATTCCCCTCCAGGCTGGGTAGCATAAGGATAGAGAGCTGCCAGTGTATAGGTCTGCTGCTTGGTGAAGGGCTGGAGGAAGTTCACCCGAAGGGCATTCCCCTCAGCGAGGCGATCGGAGCGAAAGTCAAAGTTCTCACTCCTACGTGCTCCGATAAATAGGCTACTCTTACCCCAGAGGTAAGAGGCAGTGAGCATAGCCACCGAGCCCGAGCGAAAGATAAACCCATTGGTACGATTAGGGTCGTAGTCCTTGTGCGCATACTCTGCGTGCACGCTTAGGGAGGGAAGAGTCAAGTCACCACGCATAGACCAAGCACCTGTCCCCACGGGCTGTCGCAGTGCATAGAGTCCACCATCGCGAGGACGAAGGAGGTCATCTTCATCTTCGTGCTTGTAAAAGTATCCTCCGCCGAGGAGCAAACTGCCACCTTGTGCTTGGAGTACCGGAAGGAAGTGCTCCATACTCATCTCTCCATCTACACCAGCCAAGTAGCCACGCTCTGGTGTGAAGAGGCGCATCGGGCGATCGAAGAAGTGGCGTTGCTGACCAGCGAGGCTCTTCAGACGAAAGACCTCCCGATAAGCATAGTTGAGTCGTACCCCACGCACTGCGTTATCCAAGCCCAAGAAGCGGTCTTCATAGGCACGGAAGAGTAGACCACTACCAAACTGCTCATAGATATCTCCTAACGTCACGTCTACTCCAGCGTAGCGACCACGTAGGTAGAAATAGGGCAATCCCCAGCCCTTCTCCTCCTCACGTCCTGGGAGCGGATGACGCTTCTCCTCCAGACGAAGCCCCACGTCAAGGTACTGACTGCGTAGTGATCCATCAAGGTAGGTAATCCCGGTGAGTCGAGGTGCTACATCCTTATCCTGCGCTATATGCCAGTCGGTCTGCAGGGAGAAATTGGTCGTCCACTGCGCTCCAGACCGCTTCAGGCTATCGCTCTGTGCCTTATCCTCGGCGTGCACAGCTGCCCTAAGCGTAGATACTTCGCAAAAAAGAAAGAGCGCGAGGAGAGGGATGACCCAAGGTCGATGCTGTCTCATTTTCATGGTGTCGGTAGATTATTTGGTCGGGGATACAGCCTTTGCCTTGCGTAGCACAGCGAGGAGTTCATCTTCGCTCCCCTCCACATATCCGGTACGTTGATGCAAGATCTTTCCCGAAGCATCGAGGACGAAGAGTGCTGGAACAGCCGAAACATTCATCGCCCTCTTTAGGTCAGCGTTGGCGTCGGAGAGGACGACGAAGTCCCAGTTATGAGCGTGGACAGTGGGACGAATCTTCTGGACATCCGCCCCTTCGTTGATGCAGATAGCATAGAGCGTGACTCCCGTCTCGTCCTGCCAATCGGCATAGACTTCCTGGATAGCATCCAGCTCACGAAGGCAAGGCTTGCACCATGTACCGAAGAAGCTCACGATAATAGGCTTACCAGACTTGAGGAACGAGGAGGTGGGGACGGGCTTGCCCTGGAGATCTCGCAGTGTGACCTGTGGAAGATCTTGGGCATAGCACAGCGTGGTCAGCAAGAGGGCCACGAGACTCAGTAGTATTCTCTTCATTATAATTAGTGTATGAGTAGGAGCTAAAAGTCACTCTGACCAACAGGTAGGGGGCAACGAATAAGCGAGCGAAGTGGGTTAGGAGACAGTGCGCTCCAGCTCCTTGAGGTTCTCGAGCTTCTTGCGCTGCATGAACTCGTAGATACCTTCGAGGTGCTCGGTGACCTTCCCACCACCGAACTCGTAGACCTTGCTCACCAGACCATCGAGGAAGTCACGGTCGTGCGAGACGAGAATGAGCGTGCCATCGTAGTTGAGGAGCGCCTGCTTGAGCACCTCCTTGGTCTTCATATCGAGGTGGTTCGTTGGTTCGTCGAGGATCAGGAGGTTGTAAGGCTCGAGGAGGAGCTTAAGGAGTGCCAAGCGCGTACGTTCACCGCCACTAAGTACCTTGACCTTCTTAGTCGAAGCCTCACCACCGAACATAAATGCTCCGAGGAGGTCTTTGATCTTCGTGCGGATCTCCCCTTCGGCGACATCATCGATCGTCTGGAAGACGGTGCGCGTCTCATCTTCAATGCCGGCTTGATTCTGGGCGAAGTAACCGATCTGCACGTTATGCCCAAGCGTCAGGACCCCTTCGTGCTCCAGCTCCTTCATGATGCAGCGCACCAGCGTACTCTTCCCTTCCCCGTTCTTCCCGACAAAGGCAATCTTATCGCCACGCTCAATCATCAAATCAACACCCGAGAAGATGCGCTTCTCACCAAAGGCCTTACCGACACCCTCCATCTGTACGGGATAGTTGCCCGAGCGTGGAGCTGGTGGGAAGCGCAGACGGATAGCCGAAGTATCGATCTCGTCGACCTCTACCAGCTCGAGCTTCTCCAGCATACGCACACGGCTCTGCACCTGATTGGTCTTGGAATACGTTCCCTTGAAACGCTCAATGAAGTCGGTCGTCTCGGCGATGAACTTCTGCTGCTCCTCGTAGGCCTTCATCTGCTGCTCACGACGCTCGGCACGTAGACGCTGATACTCGGTGTAGTTCACCTTGTAGTCATAGAGGCGCCCCATCGTGATCTCAAGTGTGCGTGTGGTGATGTGGTCGACGAAGGCACGGTCGTGGCTGATGACGACGACTGTCTGTCCCGTCTCGATGAGGAAGTCCTCCAGCCACTGGATGGACTCGATGTCCAGGTGGTTCGTCGGCTCGTCAAGAAGCAGGACGTCGGGCTTCTTCAGAAGGAGCTTAGCCAGCTCTATGCGCATACGCCATCCTCCACTGAACTCGCTCGTCTGGCGCGTGAAGTCGCTGCGCTTGAAGCCCAAGCCAAGGAGCGTCAATTCGACCGCCTTGTCGTAGTTGATTTCCTCAATCGCATAGTACTTCTCCCCTAAGGTCGATACCTCCTCGATGAGTGCCATATACTCGGGGCTATCGTAGTCGGTGCGGGTGTTGAGTGCCTCATTGAGCTCCTCCATACGTGCCGCCATCGCGTGGATATGGCTGAAGGCTTGCTCCGCTTCCTCGAAGACCGTGCGGCCATCCTCCGTCAGTAAGTGCTGGGGAAGATAGGCGACCTGCACCCCTGAAGGCACATTGACCTTACCGCGCGTAGCTTCGCGCGTACCGCTGAGGATCTTCAGCAGGGTACTCTTACCAGCACCGTTCTTCCCCATCAGGGCAATGCGATCCTTGGGGTTGATGACGAAGGAAATATCTGAGAAGAGAGGTGCTCCACCGATCTCGACAGTGAGGGCATCGACTGAAATCATACGCTATAGCTTAGTAGATAGGGAAAAGGGAAGGGGAATGAAAAGGGTAAAATAATCCCCCTATGGCAGGTATAGGGACACCTCACATAGGGGGAAGAGCAAACAAACTACTGCCCGATCTGAAGGAGCGTGAAGCCGGCCTCAACAGGATCGGTATCGAAGACATTACGTCCATCAATAAGCAGTGGCGTGTTCACCGAACGGCGAAGGACTTCCCACGCTGGCATGCGGAAGGCCTTCCACTCCGTAACGTGGAAGATCGCATCCACATCGAGGGCAGAGTCGTAGACATCACGTGCGTAGCGGACGCTGTTGCCAAGATGACGGTGTGCCTCTGGCATAGCGATGGGGTCGTAAACAGCTACCTCGCAGCCGGCATCGAGGAGCGAGCGAATCAGGACGAGCGAAGGAGCCTGACGCATATCATCGGTCTCTGGCTTGAAGGCTAAGCCCCAGACAGCGACACGACGCCCCTTCAGGTCTCCGCCAAAGTAGCGGTCGAACTTCTCAAAGAGCACGTGCTTCTGCGCCTCATTCACCGCTTCGACAGCCTCGAGGACACGCATCGGACGACCATATTCCTTAGCCGTGCGGATGAAGGCTTGCACATCCTTCGGGAAGCACGAGCCACCATAGCCACAGCCCGAGTAGAGGAACTTACTTCCAATACGGGCATCACTCCCGATCCCTTGACGCACCATCGAGACGTTCGCACCGACCGCTTCGCAGAGGTTCGCCACCTCGTTCATGAAGCTGATGCGTGTAGCGAGCATCGCATTGGCAGCGTACTTAGTGACCTCTGCCGAGGCGATGTCCATAAAGAGTACACGGAAGTTATTGAGGAGAATAGGCTTGTATAGACGGGTCATCAGTTCGCGTGCACGGTCGCTATCGACCCCGACAACGACACGATCGGGACGCATAAAGTCCTCGATGGCATTGCCTTCCTTGAGGAACTCAGGATTAGAAGCCACATCAAAGGGAATGGACACGCCACGCTCGCGCTGTGCGGTCTCAATGGTCTCACGCACCTTGAGATACGTCCCGACAGGCACGGTGCTCTTGGTGACTACCAGACAATAGTCCGTCATCGCTTCGCCAATAGCACGGGCTACGGAGAGGACGTGGCGCAGATCCGCCGAGCCGTCTTCATCGGGGGGCGTACCGACAGCACTAAAGATAATCTCCACGTGAGGCAGTACTTCGGCTATCGAAGTGGAGAAGTGCAGCCGCCCTGCTTCTACTCCACGACGCACGAGCGTATCCAGACCAGGCTCATAGATGGGGATTTCGCCATCACGCAGACGCTGCACCTTCGCCTCGTCGACATCGACACAGTAGACCTCTACACCGAGGTCCGCAAAGCATGCGGCACTGACCAGCCCGACATAGCCAATCCCTACGATTGCAATGGGCATAATGCTACTCCTTATTATAATAGGTAAGGGATTACTTCGCAGAAGCAGCTTGACGCAGCTCGCTTGCGATGCGCTCCATCTCTTCGGCAGGAAGCTGGAGCTTCTTCTTCAGGTCAATATCCCCTTCGGTATTGATGGGCACAAGGTGAATGTGTGCGTGGTTGACTTCAAGTCCGAGGACGAGGACAGCGACCTTGCGGCACTTCGTCACCGTCTGTATCTGACGAGCGACCTGCTTAGCAAAGACCATCATACGGCCAAGTAGCCCGTCTTCGATGTCGAAGATATAATCTACTTCCTGGCGAGGTACGATGAGCGTGTGCCCTGGCTGTACGGGATTGATGTCGAGGAAGGCGTAGAACTCAGCGTCCTCGGCGACTCGATACGAAGGGATCTCCCCCTCGATGATGCGTGTGAAGAGCGTAGCCATAGGGAGCGAAGGATATTAAATTGAGATATTGAGGATCTCGAAGTTGAGGAGACCACCAGGGGTCTGCACTTCGACGACATCACCGACCTTGCGCCCCATCAGACCCTTAGCGATAGGAGTATTGACGGAGATCTTCTTCTCCTTGAGGTTGGCTTCGGAGTCAGATACCAGCGTGTAGGTCAGTTCGGCCCCCGTCTTGGTGTTGCGGATGGTAACCTTACTCAGGATCTGAATCGTATCGGTAGAGATCTTTGATTCGTCGATGATACGAGCGTTAGCTACCTGAGCCTTGAGCTGAGCGATCTTGCCTTCGAGGAGGCCTTGAGCCTCCTTGGCTGCATCATACTCGGCGTTTTCGGAGAGGTCACCCTTATCGCGTGCCTCAGCGATCTGACGAGAGATCTCGGGACGCTGGACGGATTCAAGTTCGTTAATCTCGGCGATGAGCTTGTCATAGCCGGCTTGTGTCATATAGTTATATGCCATAGTCGTAGTAAAGGAGCGGTGCGCTCCCAGCTTATTTGGTGCGGTGAGGACCGCAAGTAAAAACAATAGCGAACCCTACTCCAGCCGATCGCTGTCGTAGGGTTCCTTCGCAAAGGTACGATTATTTATCCAAGGCTAAGCACAGGGACGAAGCACCTGCCTCCTTATTCCCATGTAGAAAATGCCCGAGGCCTCTACTTCAGCGGAAAGATAGGCAAGGACATCACAGGTGATTACAAGGAAAGCATAAGGTAGGAGTAACGGAAGAAGAGACTTCTATTCATACGACTTCTCCGCTCCCTACCCTTCGTCGTCGGCAAAGGGTAGCCACTGCTGCACCCACATCCCAGGGCGAAGCTCCTCGGGCGGATTGGAGAGAGAGAGCCCTAAGAGCCTAATCGGGCGGTCGGAATAGTCCAGCGCACGCAAGAGAACTAAGCCACGCTGCAGAAGCAACTCAGGCGAAGAGAAGACTTCGGCAAAGGATGCCGAGCGAGAGAGCACGGAGAAGTCAGCAAACTTCACCCGAAGGGTAAGCGTCCGCCCCGAGAAGTGCCGGCGCTGCAATCGTCCATCCAACTCCGTGACCAACTCAGCAAGGTGGGCTTCGACGACAAGGGGCTCAGCACTGTTTGCCTCAAACGTACGTTCGCAGCCGAGGCTCTTGCGCACCCATTCATACACCACCGGTCGCTCATCCACCCCACGAGCATAGTCATAGAAGACACGTCCGGCCTTGCCAAAGTGCCGAGTCAGCTGCTCCAAACTTCGCTCACGCAGATCCGCCCCAGTGCGGATGCCTAAGAGATGCATCCGCTCAGCCGTGGCACGCCCCACACCCCAGAAGGTCTCAACAGGAAGCTCAGCGATGACCTCCAAGGCTTGTGTTGGGTGGATGGTACATAGCCCATCGGGCTTGCGCGCATCAGAAGCGATTTTCGCAAGGAACTTATTATACGACACACCTGCCGAAGCCGTCAGCCCTAATTCCTCACGGATGCGCCGACGGATCTCACGAGCGATTTCTACCGCCATCGACTCCCCTACCTTATTCTCCGTCACATCGAGGAAGGCCTCATCAAGAGAAATAGGCTCAATGATATCGGTATAGTCGTGGAAGATGCGATGAATGGCACGCGAGACTTCACGGTAGCGATCGAAGTTCACAGGGACGAAGATGAGCTGTGGGCAGAGCTTACGTGCCTTCGTCCCAGGCATTGCCGAGCGCACACCGAAGCGGCGTGCCTCATAGCTCGCCGCACAGACCACCCCACGCGACTCTGCTCCGCCCACCGCCACAGGCAATCCCCGCAGCTCGGGATGGTCGTGCTGCTCCACCGAAGCGTAGAAGGCATCCATATCGATGTGTATGATCTTGCGCATCGTCAAAGGGAGGTGAAGGGCGATCGGCAGTGGAGAAGCTGATTAATTCTTCGGGCGCTGAGGTAGAGGGCGCGTATAAGCCCACGCCCAAGCGATAAGGGGAAGCTGAAGCGGCAGGCGCACCAAGGCAATGGTCAGACGAGGATCTGACGTAGCCTTCATATTGAGATAGGTTTGGATATTTGCTGGGAAGACAGCGATGAGCAAGAGGATAATCCCCCACGCAGCCCATACACGTAGGCGCGTCTTCGGACGAAGGGCAAGAGCCAGCCCTAAAAGGATTTCGATGACGCCACTTAGACCAACGAGGAACTCGTGCGCAGGAAGGTAGGGTGGCATCGTGCGCAGGTACATCGCATCATTCACAAAATGATTGATTCCAGCAGCGAGATAAAGGAGGGCACAAAGATAGAGCCCAACGAAGTAAAGACGATAACGAAGCATATGATCCAATAGAAAAGTGAGTAAAGCACTGACCCCCTACCGCGGGAGCGTTAGGGGGCCAGGGAGACCTGCCCTCAGCGGGCAAGCATAGTACTTCAGATTATTCCGCTTTGAGCGTCACACGCTTGAAGGCCGTCACCGTGAGGCTCTTGCTCTGGGACTGGAGGTACTGAGCGATGGTCAGCTTGTTGTCCTTGACGAAGAGCTGATCGAGGAGGGTATTTTCCTTGTAGTACTTCTTCAGAGCACCCTGCGCGATGTGGTCAACGAGGTTCTCGGGCTTACCAGCTTCGCGAGCCTTTTCGCGAGCGAGGTTGAGTTCACGTTCCTTGACATCAGCAGGTACGTCTTCTTCGGTGATACCGACAGGAGCCATAGCAGCGATCTGCATAGCCACGTCACGAGCGACCTGAGCGTCGGTAGCTTCGTTGAAGGCTACGATCGTAGCGAGCATGTTCCCTGGGTGGATGTACGAGGTGGTGAAAGCACCCTGTACAAATTCGTAGACACCGAGCTCCATCTTTTCGCCCGAGACACCACTGCGCTCGGTGATGTGATCCTGTACGCTACGACCATCAGCGAGGGGAGCAGCGAGGATTTCTTCCTTCGTAGCGCCCTTCTTAGCCTTAGCTACTTCGAGGACAGAGGAGACGAGCTTGATGAAGTCTTCGTTCTTAGCTACGAAGTCCGTTTCGCACTTGATGCCGACCATTACAGCGTAGTCGCCTTCGTGAGCAGCGAGGATGCAGCCTTCTTCAGCTTCGTGGTCGCCACGCTTAGCAGCGATAGCCTGGCCACGCTTACGGATGAGTTCAATAGCCTTGTCGAGGTCGCCAGCAGCTTCTTCGATAGCCTTCTTGACGTCAGTGAGGCCAGCACCGGTGAGGGCGCGGAGCTTCTTGATGTCTTCTAACAATTTACTCATAGTGGTATCTTGTATTGAGTTAGAGTTCTTGTGATCGGTAGATAAGACCCGAGGACGAGCGGATTAGACGGCTCATCCTCGGACTTATCTTACTGTATATCGCTCCCGTCAGGGAGTCGACAGGGTCGTCTTAGACGGAGAGCTTAAGCTTCTTCGGAGGTAGCCTCAGCCTTGCGGCGGGTACGGCTACCCTTCTGTACGAGCTTAGCGCCACCTTCGCCTTCACCCTTTTCCTGGCCCTTGCCTTCGGCCTTGCGTTCCTGCAGACCTTCGGAGATAGCGCCACAGACAGCCGAGACGATAACTTCTACGGCAGCCGTAGAGTCGTCGTTGGCAGGGATGACGTAGTCGACATTCGTAGGATCGCTATTGGTGTCCACAATAGCGAAGACGGGGATACCCAGGCGCTTAGCTTCAGCCACTGCGATGTGCTCCTTCATTACGTCTACGACGAAGAGGGCATTAGGCAGCTTGTTCATCTCAGCGATCGAGCCGAGCGTAAGCTCGAGCTTAGCACGCTGACGAGAGATCTGGAGCTTCTCACGCTTGGAGAGGTTATCAAACGTACCATCAGCAGTCATCTTATCGATCTCGGTCATCTTCTTGACGGCCTTGCGGATCGTAGCGAAGTTGGTAAGCATACCACCAGGCCAGCGCTCCGTGACGTAAGGCATACCTACAGCCTTAGCCAGCTCAGCGACAGCGCCCTTGAGCTGCTTCTTCGTAGCTACGAAGAGGATCTTCTTGCCAGCCTTTGCCAGGCCCTTGGCGACTTCTGCTGCTTCGTCGACCTTAACCACAGTCTTGTGAAGGTCGATGATGTGGATGTCGTTACGCTCCATGAAGATGTATGGAGCCATAGCTGCATTCCACTTACGGGTGAGGTGACCGAAGTGGGCACCTGCTTCTATGAGTTGGTCAAATGAAACTCTTGACATGATTTCGTTTACGTTCTATAAAGTGTAACAGAATTACTTTCAACTGCTTGGTAGGACGGAAGTCTTACTTCAGGGAGAAGACTCCCATAGCTCTAAGCAATTTAGATACTAAACGCGAGATAACATCCCTCAGGCCACAAGAGCCTGAGCAAGGATATTAACGCTTGCTGAACTGGAAGCGCTTGCGTGCCTTGGGGCGACCTGGCTTCTTACGTTCGACGACACGAGAGTCACGCGTAAGGAAGCCTTCTGCGCGCAGAGCAGGCTTGTCTTCTTCGTTGATCTTGACGAGAGCACGAGCGATCGCCAGACGAGCAGCTTCGCTCTGTCCCTTGAAGCCCCCACCCTTGAGGTTGATCTTGATGTCATACTTCTCTACGGCATCCAGAGTAGCCAGAGGCTGGCGTACGATGTACTGGAGGATCGAAGAGGGGAAGTATGCAGCGATGTCACGCTTGTTGATGGTGATCTTCCCGCTACCTGCTGCTACATATACGCGGGCTACTGCGGCCTTACGACGGCCAATGGCATTGATGAATTCCATACGTCCTGGTATATATTACTTGAGCTTGGAGAGATCTAAGAGACGAGGCTGCTGTGCTTCGTGCTTGTGCTCTGCGCCATCATAGACGTAGAGGTTAGCGAGGATAGCAGCGCCGAGACGGTTCTTAGGGAGCATACCCTTGACGACCTTGCGGAAGAGGCGGTCAGAGCCCTTAGCCTGCAGGAAGCGAGGGCTGAAGCTGCGCTGTCCACCGGGGTAGCCAGAGAACTTAAGATAGACGCGGTCGTCCCACTTCTTACCAGTGAGGACTACCTTGTCGGCGTTGATTACGATCACGTTGTCCCCGCAGTCTACGTGGGGCGTGAAGTTGGGCTTGTACTTACCGCGAAGGAGCTTAGCGATCTTGGAGCATACACGGCCCAAGCTCTCTCCTGCTGCGTCCACGACGACCCACTCCTTGGTGACGGTCGCCTTGTTGGCAGAGACGGTCTTGAAACTTAAAGTGTCCATTCCTTCTGTCTTGTTGTTAATGATTCGACGAATAGCGATTCTACTTATAGCGACAGGTCTTCTCGTGGCCTTACCCTATAACTATTGGGACACAGGCAAAGCGCACACTACTCTCCCAGTACTGGGCGATAAGACTCTGTCGATCCTCATAGACTCGCTGGGTACTATTTGATAAACAGCGCACAAAGATACAAAAAAACAAGAGACACTCACGCACAAGACTGATGCACAATCTTTATCTGCAGACAACACGCACAGAGCTTACTCGCTCATACATCCAGCTGGTATTCCGAAATCTCTCAGATCTAATCAAAAGTCTCCCCTTATCACCATAGCAACAAGGACAAGTCCTCCCCCTTGAGACCACAGCATGGTATTAGTGGTAGCCGATGTAGTACGCACGCCCCGCCCCACAGAAGAGGCAAGGCGACCACTATAGGTCAGGAGATGAAGCACTACTGCTTCACCCCCTGACCTATAGTGGTTCACACCACCGACCTATACTGCTCCGTCCACAGAGCAGTATAGGTCGATCCTTATACCCACACGACCTCCGTCCCTCCACCTTCCGAAGAGGACACAAAAAAGCAGGGAGGACATAGCCTGCAAGCTATATCCTCCCTGCTGCGATGGGATAGTTGACAGCTCTATTCAGACGAGATCTTGACCAGTACGTAGGCGCAACATCTCGGCAGGAACAGCGTGCTGGATGACTTCACTCAGTCGCTCTATGAGGGCATGTCGCACATAATCTCGATGGTGCACCAGCGTCACGCAGCGCGCTGGGCGAGGCAAGGCGAAGGGGCGAACAAAAGCACGTTGCTCCGGAGTAAATGCCTTCACCGCCAACTCAGGCACGAACGTCACGCCATTGCCTTGCTCCACGAAGTGCATGAAGGTCTCCAAACTACCACGGCTATAAGAGACACGTTGGCTGGGTGCATTCTTCAGATGGCAGAATTTCACCAGCTGATCACGGAAGCAGTGTCCTTCGTCCAAGAGCCAAAGTTGATGACGCCCGACTTCTGCCGAATGAATATACTTCTCTTCGAAGAGCTCCGACTGCCGAGGCACATACCCAAGGAACTCCTCGTAGTAAAGTGGGCGGTCAACGAGCAGTTCGTCCTCCGATGCCGATGCCGTCAGTGCAACATCAATTTGCCCTGAGAGCAGAGCTGCGACACACTCACTCGTTTTGAGCTCCGTGATGACTACCTTGAGATCGGGAAGTTGCTTGCGCAGGAGGGGGAGGATAAGGGGGAGCAGATAAGGGGCCACCGTCGGTAGGACACCCAAACGCAGCGTCCCAGACAGGGCATCTTGTTCTTCACGGATGACCTCCTTGACCTGCGCCACCTGAAGGAGGATCACAGCAGCTTGGTCAAGGATACGACGCCCCACGGCTGTGGGGATGATCGGCTGGTGACTACGGTCGAAGATCTTTACACCGAGTTCGTCCTCGAGCTTCTGGATCATCGTACTCAAGGTCGGCTGGGTCACTTGGCAATAGTCGGCGGCGCGCCCAAAGTGGCGGAACTTGTCCAGCGCCTGGATGTACTCGAGCTGCTGTATGTTCATCGGGAAGGGTTAATGAAAGGGTATGATTATTACTTAGCCGTCAGCTCAGCGAAGAGGTCTTCCCACTGCTTCATCACGTTGTCCAAGGAGAAGCGCTGGGAGTTGACCTTAGCCGCTTGCCCCATCCGACGGCGTAGCTCTTCATCTTCGATGAGCTGGCGAAGGCGTGCAGCGAAGGTTTCCTTATCACTTGGCTCCACGAGGAAGCCGTCCTGCCCGTCTCGGATAATATCCCGTGGACCACAGGGGCAAGCGTAGGAGACTACTGGAAGACCCATCGACTCCGCCTCGACAAGGACGAGACCGAAGCCCTCAAAAGCAGAAGTGAGCGTGAAAATTGAAGCCGAGAGATAGTGTTCTTGTATCTTATTAGTAAATGGACACAACTCGAACTGCTCTTCCAAGCCATACTCCTTTACCTTCTTCAAGATCCGCACATCGGTATAACCTTCACCTACAATGCGGAGCTTCCAATCGGGGTAATCTTTGGCAATGAGGGCCCAAATATCTACTAATTCAGTGAAGTTTTTCTCATTACTCAAACGACCAACCCCCAAGATCAACTTCCCCGACAAGGCACTCTCACAAGAGGGCACGAAGGTAAGAGGATTGGGGATGGCTACTGTCGTGGAACAATGCGAACAATAAGTTTTATCCTCCTCAGTAAGGACCACTAAGCGATCAAACTTTTTGTCATAACACCCCTGCTTATAGGTCATCAAATTACCCCACGACGTCCGCAAGCTGTATTTGAAACGCGTCATCGGTGTCACCCGATCAAGCTGCGTCAAAAACAAAGGATAGATCGCCACATTCTGATGGCGATAGGAATGATGCTCCACAATCTTCTTACTTCCATCCTTGAGGCTGTACAGGAAGGAGCCTTCATGCCAGCCCGCAGCAATCGCTATATCAGGTCTAATCTCAGAGAATAGCTGTTCTAATAGCTTCTTATGCTTGCGATATTTGGGGAAGTTCCTACGATAGGCGGTAAAACGAGAGATCTGTCCAGGCTCATCGTAGCACAAACCAAGGTCAATATGCTTAATACTGGGATGCAGTGAATAGTAGGGAGGACGACCAGCATGACCAGTTGTCACTAAGTACACCTCATATCCGTGCTCAGCAAGCCAATTAGCTTTCACTGTGGTGACTCGCTCAATACCACCCGTAGAATAGACTCCGAAGAGGCAATAGACAATCTTCATATTGGAAAGAAAACCTCAAGAGAAGACTAACTCTCTTGTTTCGATTCAAGAAGGGAAACAAACAGGGAGTGCCAACGCTCCATCACTCGCTCTAGCGTATAAAGCTCTGCTGTCACTCGTGCATTGTGCCCCATTTGCTGGCGAAGATTTACGTCTTCTATCAATGTACGAAGGCGAGCAGCGAACGTCTCTTGATCGCCCATTTCGACAACGAAGCCATTGCTTCCATCCTCAATAATATCCCGTGGACCACACGGACAAGCATAAGAAATCAATGGTACCCCCGCCGTAATAGACTCAAGCATAAACAACGGGAAGCCTTCATAAGCCGAGGTAGATAGGGAGATAGACGAATCCAGGTAGTATGAGGCTACATCACTCACATCGCCAAGCAACACGACTTGAGACTCTATCCCCAAATCTTTAATCTTAGATTCTAAAGCGCCCTGCATGTAGCCTCCACCCATAATGTAAAGTTTCCAGTCAGGATAGTCCGAGGCAATCTGCCCCCAGATAGAGAGAAGCTCCCCAAAGTTCTTAGATGGGATTAATCGACCGACCGCCAGAAGCATAGGCGCATCCAGCATGGAGGTGCGCGCAAACTCCATCGGCCGAGGATTAGGAATGACCTCGGTATGCCGATGCCACTTAAACTCTTGGCGATCCTGCTCTGTCAGGAGTACAAGCACATCATAATGGCGATCGTGCCAACTATACTTAGCCGTCATCAATCGTCCCCACAACATGCGTATATGGAAGCTGAGCTTTGTCTTGAGGCTGGGATTAGGGATTGCGTTCAAGACCGAGCTATAGATATAGACATTCCAGTGCTTCGCCGAATGATGCTCGATGATCTTCAGACTACCATCCTTAATCTTATAGGCAAACTTATTCTCATGATACCCAGGAACAATGGTGATGTCTGGACGAATCTCCATAAGGACACGCTCCAAACGCTTACGATGTAGGTGTCCTTTTTTCACACTTTCTATATAAGCCCTCACTCTTGGCAACTGCTCATACAGGTCATGACGTACATCCAGATCAATATGCTTCACACGAGGATCTATCTTATAATAGAAGTCTCGTCCTGCTTGACTGGAGGTAATCAGATATACGTCATAGCCTACTGAGGCAAAGTAATTCACCTTGGTGGCAGTTATACGTTCGAGACCTCCAGCCTTATAAATACCCAAGAGGCAGTATGCCAGCTTTATGTTTGACGGCATAGTACGAATTATTATGTTAGTGCTGTAAGTACGATGATGGAATAAGTCTCCAGCCCCGCTCTTTGTAAATCTCATTCATCATCTCAGCTCCATAGTCATTAAGATGATGGATATCGGACATCACAGGCATACCCTGATACAGCAATGTTGACGGGATTAAATCAGCCAAGTTCAGCCAAGTAACCTGAGGGTAATGAGTACGCACATATCTCTCAATGCTTGTAGCGATACCCTTCGTCTTATCATAGAAGTCCCCATTAAGCTCCTCTGATGTAAAACGACTGGGATTAGGAGACAAGAATCCACGATAGACGAGATAGCTCTCCCGAACTCGTGACTGCGCACGCCCATAGCACGAATAGGTCATAATTACACGCTTCTTTGCAGCCAAAAATTGGCGTAGCGTACGATCAATCGCTGGTATAAATTTAGGATCCTTTATATATCCAGTACTCCCCCACAAGCTGGCTAAGATGACGACATCATACTGACTATAAACCTGAGCTAAAGAGTCATTACGTTTCTTCCCCTTGCCCATATTGAGCGTGGGGTCAAAATCATAATCCAACAAGAATGGCTCGCTCGCCACCCCCGAAGCATAAGCACTCCATCCTTCACGCTTCCCTACCAAATCGAAGAAACGAAAAAGATGCATCGCATGTGAGTCTCCTGCAATGAGCACTCGGGGAGCAACAGATGCTCCCAGCAGCGTATCCACCTGATGGCGATTCTTACTTGAATAACGAACATACTTATCAGGGAAAGAAGGACCCGATAAATGTGCACAACTAAAGAAGAGAACAAGCACTCCAGGGAGGACATAATAGTATACAAGAGCCTGTCTAATCGTAAGGGACTTATGACGTAGAGGCTGCTCTATCAAATAATAGCTAATCACCGAGAGCAGCAGGATCAAAGGGCAGGCCAGCAAGATAAACCTCATAGATAAAACGGTCCCCACATAGTATCTCAAGAAGGCCAAGACCACCCAATGCCATAAATACAAGGAATAGGAAATCTTCCCCAGCCAGACAATGGGTTTCCATGAGAGGAGTTGGGAAAACCAATACCTCTGCCTATTCGCCCAAATAAGAGCGGCTACAGCACCACAAGGTACGAGTGCCAGTGGCCCTGGGAATTTCCGCCCGATAAACACTCCATCTAAAAAGAAGCAAATCAACAGCAGCAAGAAAGAGAAAGATCCCACCCATAGAGAAAGAGTGCGCGACTGCTCTCTGGGAGCAGTAGAGAGAGTAATTGCCAAAAAGCTACCAACCATCAGCTCCCCAAAGCGAATATAAGACAAATAGTAGCGATCCCAATTGAGTCCCCACGCCTTCAATGGTAAGAATGAGCTGGCTAAGAATAGGCAAGCAATAAGAGCCACAGAGCACTGAAGACCTAGACCTAAGTCTTCGTCACTATCAGTTTTCCTTCGCCAAAAGGCAATCAATCCAGAGAGCAGGACAGGAAATAAGAAGTAGAATTGCTCCTCCACTGAAAGCGACCAAATATGAAGTAACGGATTTTCCTCCGACGATGCATCAAAATAGCCGATACCTTTACTATAGTAGAGATTCGCACCAAAGAAGAGCGAAGCTATGGCCGACCCATGAATCTGAGGTAAGTCTTCAGGTACAAAAAGAAAGGAAGCTAATAGTAGAGAGCCTATCACCACCGAAAAGAAAGCGGGCAGAATACGGCGGATACGTCTCAGATAGAATCTTGCATATGAAAAGTAGCCTCCGCTTATTTCTCTGAACAGAATAGTACTGATTAAATAACCTGAGAGAACGAAGAAAATATCTACGCCCAAGAACCCCGATGGCATCCAAGATGCATGAAGATGAAAAATCACCACGGAAAGCACAGCTATCGCTCGCAGTCCATCCAGATCAGCTCTGTAAGCAGAAGAAGTATCAATCAAGTTCTTATCCATGACGCAAAGATACAGATTCTCAAGGTACAAAGCCTTATAGCTTTATCTTCTTAGCACATACCACTCTAAGAGAACAGCCAGAGGAGACAAGACCTTATCCCAAAGTAGCTGACAGAGCTGATCAACCAAAGACACAGCGACATAAAGCACCAGCAACAAAGATACCGCAACAAGCCCTCAAGTAATACCACTATAATGTCTCGATATATACGGGAGCACCATCATGTAATGGTCGCGAATAATATATTCCTCATGAAGCAGGTAGACAGAGAAGGAGGAAGCTACGAACCAATTAATCCAACGAATAGACCCCATTTTTATCTTGCTAAATAATAAAACAAGAGACAAGGACGCCACAATACATAGAAGCGATGTATAACTAACCAAACTAGCCAACCTAACCGCTAAGTCATCCTTTTCCACTAAAGGTCGCCCCATCTCCCACAACAGCACGGGAGCTAATAATACGGAGATGGCGTAGATAATCACTGAGCAAATAAAGAAAAGAGATATCACACGCTACTGCGTTGCAATACCTCTCTTTCTCTTTGTGGTGCCACCAGGAATCGAACCGGGGACACAAGGATTTTCAGTCCTTTGCTCTACCAACTGAGCTATGGCACCATCATAAGTTTTAGCAACTCTGCAGCGGAAGCGACGAGATTCGAACTCGTGGTACGGTTGCCCGTACGGCAGTTTAGCAAACTGCTGGTTTCAGCCACTCACCCACACTTCCCTGTCGCTTCGTAGCTCTCGAATTGCAGTGCAAAGATAGCACACTTATTCGAAACCACCAAATGCTCGGCGAAATAATTGCCGAAACACCCACCACAACAGCTTCAGGTGGGAACACTGTAAGGCATAGACAGGCGAGCTACACCATCTTAAAAAGCGAAGGGTGGATGTACCCTAAAGCTACATCCACCCTTTGTGACCCCGGTGAGGCTCGAACTCACGACCCAGTGATTAAGAGTCACTTGCTCTACCAACTGAGCTACAGAGTCATCTTTAATCTACCGCTTCTTCGCCTTGGTGAGCGACGGCTTACTGATTTCGTCTGCAAAGATAAGGCAAAGCTATGACCTGTGCAACCTCACAGAAGCAGAGGGCAGATCCGAGGTATGAGCACTTGCTTTTTTAGTTGGAGGGCTTGCTTTTCGTTGCGAAGTCCAATATCCGCATAGCCACTGGGCTGGTAAAGGGGAAAATGTGCCTGAAGGAGTTTTAGCGGACAGGAATACTAATTTGTGTCACTCAAGGTCATGCTAAAAGCCGCACCCTCCAGCGTCACCCTCGCCCTTCGAAGAGGAACCCATACAACGGTCTCCTCAAAGAGAGGTGTAGGTAACAGCGAAGCCAAGTCAAGCAAAGCAGTAGTGGTGGGTGGTATGAACCACTAGTGGTCAGCGAGCGGAGTACTAGTGGTCGAAGCGCAAAGCACTAGTGGTCAGCGCACGAAGCAATATAGCTTCGTGCGCTGTGCTATTGAAGAGCATCGCACTGCACAGGCACAAAAAGCCCCGCCCGCAGGAGCCTTGCTCCTGCGGGCGAGGATAGCAATGTAGCTCTCCAAAGTATGCGCATGCTTACTTCTTCAGGGCTTTGAGGTCACGATCCAGCTCACGAATACTCTCGAGATGCTCTGCCTGGCGCTCTTGCTCGTGAAAGAGCGCGTACTCCGACTCCGCATGCTGGAGGGCGAGCGCATGAGACACCTTACCCGCATGATCCAGGATCGTATACTCGTTCATAGTGAGAATAAGGTCTAAACGCTTGATCCAATCTTTCATGTACATTGGGCGCTGAGCTAAGGCTTGCGACTCGGCAAAAGCAAGATATTGCTCTACGATGAGCTTCAAGGCTTGAAGTTCTTGCTCCGAAAGATAGTTCTTCCCAATCCCAACGTCCTTCTTGCACACCTTCTCGGAGCGCTCCGTAGAGGTTAGCCCCATCATTGGCAGGGAGGCATTCGCCCTGTAGTAAACCAGCTCAGCCGCCGTTTTTCCACTGACCGCAAAGAGGAGTTTATTCTGCACCTTCTTATAAAACTGCAGCGTTGCCTCATCTGTAGGATCGTAGTCTATGCTCGTAGCATAGATATCCTTGATCTGCTGGTAGAAGAGCCGTTCCGAGAGGCGGATCTCACGGATGCGATCAAGCAGCTCCTTGAAGTAATTATAGGAAGACCCCTTCTTCAAACGCTCGTCATCCAAAGCAAAGCCCTTGATCAGATAATCGCGCAGACGCTGGGTAGCCCATTGGCGGAAGAGTGTCCCTTGCTTAGACTTAACACGATACCCTACAGAGATAATGACATCAAGATTGTAGTGGGCTATCTGATAGGTCTTCCCATCACTGGCAGTTGTTGCAAAATTTGCAACAACTGACTGCTGAGCAAGCTCCCCCTCTGTGAAGATATTCTTGATATGCTTTGATATCGTAGACTTATCCCTTGAGAATAGGGAAGCCATTTGATCAAGAGTGAGCCATACGGTCTCATCTTCGAAATGAACATCAATCTTGATCGTCCCATCTTGGGACTCATATAAGAGGAGGGAGTCAGTAGGGGTAAGTACCATAGCGATAAGCTAAAGTTCGTGAGATCTATAGTGCAAAGGTACGGCTTCACAGGCACAAAAAAGCCCCGCCCGCAGGAGCAAGGCTCGTGCGGACGGGGCAGATATTAGTGGGAGGAGGGCTTAGCCAGCGATGCTGACGTCCCCTTCGAGGTCAAGCTCAGCTGAGGCTGCAAGCGCCTGCTCGTGTTCGCTCTCAGGCATCACTACGAGACGCTTGTACTCACGCAGCCCCGTACCAGCAGGGATGAGGTGACCACAGATGACGTTTTCCTTGAGGCCTTCGAGGGTATCGACCTTACCATTGATGGCAGCATCGTTGAGGACCTTAGTCGTTTCCTGGAAGGAAGCAGCCGACATGAAGCTCTTGGTCTGCAGAGCAGCACGCGTGATCCCCTGAAGGATCTGGCGAGCCGTAGCAGGCTTAGCTTCGCGCACTTCGACCGTGCGCAGGTCACGACGCTTGAGCTGACTGTTCTCATCACGCAGCTTGCGGAGCGTGACGATCTGCCCTGGGCTGAGCGTTTCGGAGTCGCCTGCATCGACGACGACGACCTTGCCCCAGAGGCGGTCATTCTCATCCATCACTTCGAGCTTGTCGACGATCTGCTGCTCGAGGAAGAGCGTATCCCCTGGATCGAGGATCTCTACCTTGCGCATCATCTGACGGACGATGACTTCGAAGTGCTTGTCGTTGATCTTCACACCCTGCAGGCGGTAGACGTCTTGTACTTCGTTGACGATGTACTCCTGTACTGCCGTGGGGCCCTTGATCTCGAGGATGTCGGTAGGCGTGATCGCACCGTCAGAGAGGGGCATACCTGCATAGACGGAGTCACCTTCCTGCACGAGGATCTGCTTGGAGGTAGGCACGAGGTACTTACGCTCAGCACCGAGCTTGGTGGTGACGATGACCTCACGATTACCACGCTTGAGGCTCTTACCGAAGGAGACAACCCCATCGACCTCGGCCACGACAGCAGGGTTCGAAGGATTACGCGCTTCGAAGAGCTCGGTGACACGAGGAAGCCCCCCGGTGATGTCACCTGCCTTACTCATCGAGCGAGGGATCTTAGCGAGCGTTTCCCCGATGTGGATTTCCGCACGGTTTTCCTGGACGACGTGAGCACCTACAGGGAGGTTGTAGCTCTTGATGATGTTGCCGTTAGCATCCTCGATATGGATACCAGGCACCACATTACGGTCCTTGGACTCGATGATGATCATTTCCTTCAGACCCGAAGCTTCATCCGATTCGACACGGTAGGTAGAGCCTTCGATGAGGTTATCGAAGACGACCTTACCCGAGACTTCGGAGATGATGAGGGCATTGAAGGGGTCAAATTCGAAGAGCGTCTGTCCCTTCTTGACCTCTTCCCCTTCGGAGAAGAAGAGCTTAGCACCATAAGGCACCTTGACGGAGCGTAGCACCATCTTCGTATTCTTGTCAGAGATCTTCAGCTCGGTCATACGGCTGACGACGATGTTGACGGGCTTGCCACCATCTTCGGAAGCCACTTCGGCAACACGCAGGTCATCGAAGGTGATGATACCATCGTACTTAGCAGCGACACTATTGCGGGTAGCGACGTTCGAAGCAACCCCCCCGACGTGGAAGGTACGGAGCGTCAGCTGTGTACCAGGCTCACCGATGGACTGCGCAGCGATGACCCCGACGACCTCACCCTTCTGGACGAGGATGTTGGTAGCGAGGTTACGGCCGTAGCACTTAGCGCAGACGCCCTTCTTGGACTCACAGGTGAGTACCGAGCGGATTTCGACCTGCTCGATGGGCGACTCTTGGATGCGCTCAGCAGCAGCTTCACGGATCTCTTCGCCAGCACGGACAATGATTTCACCCGTAGAAGGATGGATCACATCGTGTACAGAGACACGACCGAGGATGCGCTCATAGAGCGTTGCTACTACTTCGTCGTCGTTATCTTCCTTGGTGAGCTCAGTAGCTACGAGGCCACGGAGCGTACCGCAGTCTTCTTCGGTGACGATGACATCCTGCGAGACATCGACGAGACGACGGGTGAGGTACCCTGCGTCAGCCGTCTTCAGAGCGGTATCTGCAAGACCCTTACGAGCACCGTGGGTAGAGATGAAGTACTCGAGCACGGAGAGCCCTTCCTTGAAGTTGGATAGAATTGGGTTCTCAATGATCTGCCCACCTTCGCTACCACTCTTCTGAGGCTTAGCCATCAGACCACGGATACCGGAGAGCTGACGAATCTGTTCCTTCGAACCACGAGCCCCAGAGTCCATCATCATGAAGACAGAGTTGAAGCCCTGGTTATCTTCGCTCAGGTGCTTCATCAGGATGCCAGTGAGCTGGCTATTGACGTGCGTCCAGGTGTCGATGATCTGGTTATAGCGTTCGTTGTTCGTAATGAACCCGCCACTATAGTTCATCATGATTTCCTCGACAGCTTCATACCCATCGGCGATGAGCTTAGCCTTCTCTTCGGGGATGATGACGTCACCGAGGTTGAAGGAGAGACCGCCCTTGAAGGCCATGTAGTACCCGAGGTTCTTGATATCATCGAGGAACTGCGCCGTGACAGCCACACCGCAAATCTTAATCACGCGGCCGATGATGTCACGCAGGCTCTTCTTACCGAGGACTTCGTTGACGTAGCCGACTTCCTTAGGTACGTACTCGTTGACGAGCAGGCGACCCATCGAAGTATCGATCATGTGACGGATAGGCTCGCCATCCTTGACATCATCGACATAGACCTTAATAGGAGCGTGCAGGTCGATTTTGCCTTCGTTGTAGGCGATCGTTGCTTCCTCGACACCGTAGAAGGTGTAGCCATCGCCCTTAGCCCCTGGGCGGAGCTTGGTGATGTAGTAGAGCCCGAGCACCATGTCCTGAGAGGGGACGGTGATAGGCGCACCGTTGGCAGGGTTGAGGATGTTGTGCGAAGCGAGCATAAGCATCTGCGCTTCGAGGATAGCTTCGTTGCCGAGAGGAAGGTGCACAGCCATCTGGTCACCATCAAAGTCCGCATTGAAGGCGGTACAGGACAGCGGATGGAGCTGGATAGCCTTACCTTCGATCATCTTAGGCTGGAAGGCCTGGATACCGAGACGGTGCAGGGTAGGAGCACGGTTCAAGAGGACGGGATGGCCCTTCATGACATGCTCGAGGATATCCCACACGACAGGATCCTTGCGGTCTACGATCTTCTTTGCGCTCTTGACCGTCTTGACGATACCGCGCTCGATGAGCTTGCGGATGACGAAGGGCTTGTAGAGCTCAGCGGCCATGTACTTAGGCAGACCGCACTCGTGCATCTTCAGCTCAGGGCCGACGACGATGACCGAACGGGCGGAGTAGTCGACACGCTTACCGAGGAGGTTCTGACGGAAGCGACCCTGCTTCCCCTTGAGGCTATCGGAGAGGGACTTGAGGGGACGATTGTTATCGGAGCGTACAGCACTGGACTTACGCGAGTTGTCGAAGAGGGAGTCAACAGCTTCCTGAAGCATGCGCTTTTCGTTGCGCAGGATGACCTCGGGCGCCTTGATCTCGATCATACGCTTCAGACGATTGTTACGGATGATCACACGACGATAGAGGTCGTTGAGGTCAGACGTAGCGAAGCGTCCCCCATCGAGGGGCACGAGCGGACGAAGATCGGGGGGGATGACGGGCAGCACCTTCATGATCATCCACTCGGGGCGGTTGACATTCTTAGAGGCGCGGAAGCTCTCTACGACCTGAAGGCGCTTGAGGGCTTCGTTCTTGCGCTGCTGCGAGCCGTCGGTGCTGGCACGGTGGCGCAGCTCGTAGGACAGAGCATCGAGGTCAAGGCGAGCGAGCATGTCGTAGATCGCCTCAGCACCCGTCTTACAGATGAACTTCTCGGGATCGGAGTCTTCGAGCAGCGCATTGCCTGGATATTCCTGATCGAGGTAATCGAGGTAGTCGAGATACTGCTCTTCGGTAAAGACAGGATAGGGATCCTTCTCAAGGGACTTAGCCGCCGTTTCCTTGGTCAGGTCATCATTGATGCGCGAGCGAAGTACACCGCCCTGGATGAGGACGTAGCGCTCGTAGTAGATGATCGACTCGAGCTTCTTGGTCGAGAGACCAAGGAGGTAGCCCATCTTATTAGGGAGTGAGCGGAAGTACCATACGTGTGCGATGGGCACTTCGAGCTTGATATGCCCCATGCGCTCACGGCGTACCTTCTTCTCCGTGACTTCTACACCGCATCGGTCACAGACGATACCACGATAGCGGATGCGCTTATACTTACCGCAGTGGCACTCGAAGTCCTTGACAGGACCGAAGATGCGTTCGCAGAAGAGGCCATCGCGCTCGGGCTTGTAGGTACGATAGTTGACGGTCTCGGGCTTCAGCACTTCACCGCTGGAGTTCTCTAAGATCTCCTCAGGGGAGGCCAGAGAAATCCGTATCTGAGAGAAGTTGCTCTTTATCTTATTGTCTTTCTTGAAAGCCATAATAGAAAGGGAAATAATGCGGATCTTATTCGAGTGAGAAGCTGAGACCTAAGCCCTTGAGCTCATTGAGCAGGACGTTGAGCGACTCAGGGATACCAGGCGTAGGCATAGGATCACCCTTGACGATGGCTTCGTAAGCCTTAGAGCGGCCGTGGACATCGTCCGACTTGATGGTGAGGATTTCCTGGAGGATATGCGAAGCACCGAAGGCTTCGAGCGCCCAGACTTCCATCTCCCCGAAGCGCTGACCACCATGCTGCGCCTTACCACCGAGTGGCTGCTGCGTGATGAGCGAGTATGGACCGATGGAGCGAGCGTGCATCTTATCATCGACCATGTGACCGAGCTTGAGGAAGTAGGTCACACCCACCGTAGCAGGCTGGTCAAACTGCTCACCCGTTCCCCCGTCGAAGAGGTAGGTCTTACCGTTGCGTGGGAGACCAGCCTTGTCCGTCCAAGCGTGCATATCATCGAGCGAAGCACCGTCGAAGATAGGCGTAGCGAACTTGCAGTCCAGACGACGACCAGCCCAAGCCAAGACAGCCTCGAAGATCTGACCGAGGTTCATTCGCGAAGGCACACCCAAAGGGTTCAAGCAGAGGTCAACCGGCGTACCGTCTGCGAGGAAGGGCATATCTTCCTGACGGACGACCTTGGAGACAATACCCTTGTTACCGTGACGCCCTGCCATCTTATCACCGACCTGGATCTTACGCTTCTTAGCGATGTAGACCTTAGCCATCTGGATGATACCCGAAGGCAGTTCATCGCCCATCGTCTCGTCGAGCTTCTTACGGCGGAGGTCAGCCTCGTATTCCTTCGACTTCTTGAGGTAGTTAGAGATTACCTCGGTGATGAGCTTGTCGGTATGTTCGTTGCCCGTCCAGCCCGAGAAGATGATTTCATTATAGTTGAGCGCTTCGAGCTCCGTGCGGGTGAACTTAGCTCCCTTACGAATCTTCTCTACGCCGAGGAAGTCCTTCACGCTGTTCTTGCAGGTCTTACCCGAAGTGAGCTTGAAGAGCTTGTCGATGAAGAGCTCACGCAGCTCAGCCTGCTTGCGTTCAGCCTTCTCTTCGAGGACTTCGACAGCAGCCTTCAGCTCGGAGCGGTTCTTCTTAGCAGCCTTAGAGTAGAGCTTGGTATCGACGATGACACCACGCAGCGAAGGCGTAGCCTTGAGCGAAGCATCCTTCACGTCACCAGCCTTATCCCCGAAGATAGCACGCAGGAGCTTTTCTTCTGGCGTAGGATCAGACTCACCCTTAGGCGTGATCTTACCGATCAGGATATCGCCTGGCTCGACGCGTGCACCGATGCGGATGATACCATTCTCATCAAGGTTCTTGGTAGCGTCGTCGCTGACGTTGGGGATATCGCTGGTAAGCTCTTCGAGACCGCGCTTGGTCTCACGCACTTCGAGGGTGTACTCATCGACGTGAACCGAGGTGAAGAAGTCTTCACGGACGAGGCGTTCGTTGAGCACAATCGCATCCTCATAGTTGTAGCCCTTCCAAGGCATGTAAGCCACCTGGACGTTGCGGCCGAGAGCAAGCTCACCAGCCTGAGTGGAGTACCCTTCGGTGAGGACATCGCCAGCTTCGACACGCTGCCCCTTGAAGCAGATAGGACGGAGGTCGATCGTGGTGCTCTGGTTGGTCTTGCGGAACTTAGGCAGGCTGTAGGTCGTGATGGGGTCTTCGAAGCTAACGAAGACTTCATCATCGGTACGGTCGTAGCGGATCTTAATCGAGGTAGCATCGACGAAGACGACTTCGCCAGTGCGCTCTGCTACGATCTGCGTACGTGAGTCACGTACCAGCTGCGCCTCGATACCCGTACCTACGATAGGAGCTTCGGGACGGAGGAGAGGTACAGCCTGACGCATCATGTTCGATCCCATGAGGGCACGGTTAGCATCGTCGTGCTCGAGGAAGGGGATGAGCGAAGCAGCGATAGAGGCGATCTGCGTAGGAGCCACGTCCATCAGCTGTACTTCAGCAGGAGTGACGACAGGGAAGTCAGCTTCCTTACGTGCCTTGACGGCATCACGAAGGAAGTTACCTTCATCATCCAGAGGAGCATTCCCCTGAGCTACGATGAGGTCTTCTTCTTCCTCTGCGGTATAGTACTTCAGAGCTTCTTCGGAGAAGTCAACCTTCCCGTTCTCTACGCTACGATAAGGCGTGGTGATGAAGCCGAGGTCATTGATCTTCGCGTAGACACAGAGCGAAGAGATCAGACCGATGTTTGGTCCTTCAGGCGTCTCAATAGGACAGAGACGACCGTAGTGGGTATAGTGTACGTCACGCACCTCGAAGCCGGCACGCTCACGGGAGAGACCGCCAGGGCCAAGGGCAGAGAGACGACGCTTGTGGGTGATTTCCGCCAGAGGGTTCGTCTGGTCCATGAACTGCGACAGCGCGTTCGTGCCGAAGAAGGAGTTGACGACCGAAGAAAGGGCCTTAGCGTTGATCAGATCCGTAGGCACGAAGACTTCGTTGTCACGGACATTCATACGCTCACGTACGGTACGTGCCATACGAGCCAGCCCGACGCCGAACTGATTATAGAGCTGCTCACCGACCGTACGTACACGGCGGTTGGAGAGGTGGTCGATATCGTCGACGACTTCCTTAGAGTTAACCAGCCCGATGAGGTACTTGATGATGGCTACGATATCCTCGTTGGTCAGCACACGCACCTCGGGATCGATGTCCAGACCGAGCTTCTTGTTGATACGATAGCGGCCTACTTCACCGAGGTCATAGCGCTTGTCGGAGAAGAAGAGGTTCGTGAGGACTTCACGCGCGTTGGCTTCATCGGCAGGATCTGCATTACGCAGCTGACGATAGATATAATAGAGTGCGTCGTGCTCGGAGTTACAAGGGTCCTTCTGGAGGGTGTTAAAGATCAAAGTGAAGTCCAGCGAGTCCTCGGTCTTCTCCTTATGCAGGAGGATGGTCTTGTTGCTCGACTCGAGGATGAGGTCGATATTGTCTTCCGTGATCTCGGCCTCACGCTCTACGAGGACGGTGATACGCTCCATGGAGACGACTTCACCCGTATCCTCATCGCTAAGGTCATCAATATAAGTTTTGGTTACACGACCAGCAAGGCGGCGACCGATGTGCTTCTGGAGGTTAGCACGTGTGACCTTCACCTCTTCCGATAGGTCGAAGAGATCAAGGATTTGCTTATCCGATTCAAAGCCAATAGCACGCAAGAGTGTCGTCACAGGGAGCTTCTTCTTACGATCGATGTAGGCGTACATCACGTTATTGATGTCGGTAGCGAACTCGATCCAAGAGCCCTTGAAGGGAATGATACGTGCCGAATAAAGTTGCGAGCCGTTGGTGTGTGTGCTCGTGCCGAAGAAGACCCCTGGAGAGCGATGCAGCTGGGAGACGACGACGCGCTCAGCCCCATTGATCACAAACGTACCCGACTCCGTCATGTAAGGGATGTAGCCCAAGAAGACATCCTGCACCACGGTGCTGAAGTCCTCGTGGTCGGGGTCGGTACAAGATAGCTTCAGCTTCGCCTTGAGAGGGACGCTGTAGGTCAGGCCACGGCTCAGACACTCCTCGATAGTGTACTTAGGAGGATCGACATAGTAATCGAGAAATTCGAGAACAAAGTTATTACGCGTATCAGCGATAGGGAAGTTCTCATTGAAGACTCGATATAGGCCCTCCGACTTACGGCTCTCCGTAGCGGTGTCGAGCTGGAAGAAGTCGCGGAAGGACTTCAGCTGCACCTCTAAGAAGTCTGGGAAGACGAGAGGGTTCTTTATCGAAGCAAAGTTGATTCTCCCTGATTTTGGATTGGAAGCCATCTATTGATTCTTTGAGTGAAAAGGGGGTTCGGGAATGATAAGACACGAAATGGTTAAGACCCCCCTCGTCGGGGGATCTTAACCATAATCACCTGATTAGAGGTGCTATAGGTGGGCTTACTTAAGTTCTACTTCAGCACCAGCTTCTTCAAGAGCCTTCTTGAGAGCTTCTGCAGTAGCCTTGTCTACGCCTTCCTTCACAGGAGCAGGAGCAGCGTCTACGATGTCCTTAGCTTCCTTGAGCCCGAGACCGCAGTGTTCCTTAACGGCCTTTACTACCTGGAGCTTAGCAGCGCCAGCGCTCTTGAGGATCACGTCGAAGGAGCTCTTTTCTTCTTCCTGAGCGCCTTCAGCTGGGCCAGCTACGACAACAGCTGCAGCTGCTGGTTCGATTCCGTACTCGTCCTTAAGGATAGCTGCAAGTTCGCTTACTTCCTTTACCGTCAGGTTTACAAGCTGCTCGGCAATTGCTTTGATATCTGCCATGTCGATTAGTTATTTCGTTGTTGTTGTTTTTGTTTGTGGGATAGTTAGGACGCTCTTATTCAGCAACGGCTTCAGTAGCCTCGCCTTCGCCCTTGTTTTCAAGCGCAGAGACGACGTTGCGGATAGGAGACTGGAGGAGAGCGACGACGTCTGCGATGAGCTCTTCCTTGCTCTTGATAGAGACAAGTTCGGCGAGCTGGTCAGCGCCATAGAAGCCCGTTTCGGCATAAGCAGCCTTGAGGCGGAGCTTGGACTCTTCCTTCTTATCCTTAGCGAAGTCCTTGATGATCTTTGCGGGGGCGTTAGCTACCGTGGTGAACATCACCGCAGTGTTCCCCTTGAGGGCTGAGTAGAGAGCTGCGAAGTCTGTTTCGGACTCAGAGAGAGCGCGACGAAGCAGGGTGTTCTTAGCTACTACGAGACGAATCCCCCCCTTGTTACAAGCACGACGGAGCTGGGCGGTCTTAGCGGCGTCCAGACCTTCGATGTTGGTCAGGTAGAAGTGTGGGTACTCGTTGAGGTAGCCCTTGAGCTGCTCTACGACGGTGCCTTTATTTTCCTTTCTCATGATTTCTTCCTCTGTTATTATTCTTCTACTGACTTAGGATCGATCTTGATACTTGGGCTCATCGTGCTGGAGAGGTAGATGCTCTTGACATACGTACCCTTAGCAGCGGATGGCTTGAGGCGGAGGAGCGTCGTGATGATCTCATTAGCGTTGTCGTAGATCTGATCAGCCGAGAAGGAGACCTTACCGATGGAGGTATGGACGATCCCCGTCTTATCGACCTTGAAGTCGATCTTACCCGACTTAACTTCCTTGACAGCAGCAGCGATGTCGTTAGTGACCGTACCGCTCTTAGGGTTTGGCATCAGACCACGAGGACCGAGCACACGACCCAGAGCACCGATCTTACCCATGATAGCGGGCATGGTGATGATGACGTCGATGTCCGTCCAGCCACCGCGAATCTTCTCGATGTATTCATCGAGGCCGACATAGTCAGCGCCAGCAGCCTGAGCTTCGGCTTCCTTGTCAGGGGTGCAGAGTGCAAGCACGCGTACCTGCTTCCCCGTACCGTGGGGGAGGGTAACGACGCCACGAACCATCTGATTTGCCTTGCGAGGATCGACACCGAGGCGAACGTCTACATCAACAGAAGCATCGAACTTGGTATCGGTGATTTCCTTTACCAGCGCAGAGGCTTCGCGGAGTGAATAGACCTTCCCGGGCTCGATCTTGCTAAAAGCGATCTTTTGCTTTTTCGTAAGTTTACTCATCTTTCTATTGATTAGTTACCGGGAAATTCGCCCTTTACAGTGATACCCATACTGCGAGCCGTACCAGCGACAATCTTCATTGCAGCCTCTACGGTGAAGCAGTTCAGGTCGACAATCTTATCCTGTGCAATCGCGCGGACCTGATCCCACGTCAGTTCAGCTACCTTATTACGGTTAGGCTGAGCAGAGCCACTCTTGAGCTTTGCTACTTCCTTGAGCTGTACTGCTACGGGAGGAGTCTTGACGATGAAATCAAAAGACTTATCAGCATAGTAAGTGATCACTACTGGGAGGACCTTACCAGCCTGGTCTTGAGTTCTGGCATTGAATTGCTTGCAAAACTCCATTATATTGATCCCCTTGGCACCAAGAGCAGGTCCCACGGGAGGTGAGGGGTTTGCAGCCCCACCTTTAATTTGCAATTTTAGTTGTCCAGCAACTTCCTTAGCCATTGTCTTGAATCTTAAGTGTTACACACTATGAAACGTGAGAAGGAGTGTCTGCGTAACCAGGCTACTCCTTGACCACTTGTGAATAATTGAGTTCCAGCGGAGTCTTACGACCAAACATCTTGACCATCACGCGGAGCTTCTGCTTCTCTGGGGTGACCTCTTCGACAGTAGCTTCGTAGTTAGCGAAGGCACCATCGATGATACGTACCACGTCGCCCACGAAGAGCTCGATGTCGTACACCCCTTCGGAGTCAGCCATCTGGTCTGCACGACCGAGGATGCGCTCCACTTCGCTTCTCTTGAGCGGCTCGGGTTCACCACCCTTGTTTGCTCCGAGGAAGCCGATGACGTTAGGCATATTGCGCAGGGTGTGGGCTACATCGCCGAGCAATGCAGCCTCCACGAGCACATAGCCTGGGAGGTAAGGACGCTCCTTGATCACCTTCTTGCCAGCACGCTGGGTAACGATCTTCTCTGTAGGGATGATCACCTGGGAGACATACTGACCAAGAGTGGTATTCTTCATCTCAGCCTCCAGCTGTTCACGCACCTTAGTCTCCTTGCCGCTGACGGCGCGGAGCACATAGAATCTCTTTTCTGTTACTTCAGTCATTGTGGGGAAGGGTCTCTACGAAGCGTTAGGCTCCGATACTGCGATACACAAAATCAAGGATGGTCTCAAACGTCTTGTCCATCCCTAAAACGACCAGAGCGATGATGAGGGAAGCAACCATCACCACCACGGCACTATTGGTGAGCTCTGAACTTGACGGCCAGGACACCTTCTGTGTAAGCTCGACATACGAGGCGCTGAAAGCGCCCCCTACTCTCTTAATGAAACTCATTATCGTTTTCTATTTGGCACGGGTTGAGAGACTCGAACTCCCGACACCTGGTTTTGGAGACCAGTGCTCTACCAACTGAGCTAAACCCGTAGAAGAGGGGGCAGACGGGACGAGTGCCTCGTCTGTCCCCTGCGTATTGTGACTATCGGATGATTAGTCGAGGATTTCGGTGATCTGACCCGAACCTACCGTACGGCCGCCTTCACGGATAGCGAAGCGAAGACCTACGTTGCAAGCTACTGGGTAGATGAGTTCGACGTTGATTTCAACGTTGTCACCAGGCATCACCATTTCTACACCTTCTGGGAGAGTGATCTCACCAGTTACATCGAGCGTACGGATGTAGAACTGAGGACGATACTTGTTGTGGAATGGCGTGTGACGACCACCTTCTTCCTTCTTCAGTACGTAGACAGAAGCCTTGAAGCGAGAGTGGGGCTTAACCTGGCCAGGCTTAGCGATGACCATACCACGCTTGATTTCGTTCTTATCGATACCACGGAGAAGGAGACCGACATTGTCACCAGCCTGACCTTCGTCGAGGATCTTGCGGAACATTTCGACACCCGTAACGACGGACTTAAGACCTTCTGCACCGAGACCGATGATCTGGACTTCGTCACCCGTGTGGATAACACCCGTTTCGATACGACCCGTAGCAACCGTACCACGACCAGTGATCGAGAATACGTCTTCGACAGGCATCAGGAAGGGCTTATCGATATCACGAGGAGGCAGTGGGATCCACGTGTCAACAGCATCCATCAGTTCCATGATCTTGTCTTCCCAGACAGGCTCACCATTGAGACCACCGAGGGCAGAACCACGGATAACAGGAGTGTTGTCGCCGTCAAATTCGTAGCTGGAGAGAAGCTCACGCATATCCATTTCTACGAGTTCGAGCATTTCTTCGTCGTCGACCATATCGCACTTGTTCATGAAGATGACAAGGCGAGGAACGTTTACCTGGCGAGCGAGAAGCACGTGTTCGCGCGTCTGAGGCATAGGACCATCCGTAGCAGCTACTACGATGATAGCACCGTCCATCTGAGCAGCACCCGTGACCATGTTCTTCACATAGTCGGCGTGACCTGGGCAGTCAACGTGAGCGTAGTGACGGTTAGCCGTTTCGTACTCGACGTGTGACGTGTTGATCGTGATACCACGTTCCTTTTCTTCAGGAGCATTGTCGATGGAGTCGAACGAACGGAGTTCGGAGAGACCCTTCTTAGCAAGCACCGTCGTGATTGCTGCGGTAAGGGTCGTCTTACCGTGGTCGACGTGACCGATCGTACCAATGTTTACGTGTGGTTTCGATCTGTTAAATGTTTCTTTAGCCATAACTAAAATTATCTATTCTTAAGAAATACTTCGCTGTATTCTGCGCGTATCACTACGTCGAAACCAACAAGAGCCGATGCCGGGACTTGAACCCGGGACCTCTTCCTTACCAAGGAAGTGCTCTACCGCTGAGCTACATTGGCTTGTTGTCTACGTGTGGGAAGAAGACGCCTCTTCTTCTCATCAAGCGAGTCCTTAGTGCTAAGTCTTCTCGCTAATTCGGTTGCAAATATACGCACTTTCTTGAATATACCAAAACAAGCACTATGTCGTCAAGATTTTCTCCCCTCCGGGAAGCACCGTCTTCTCCGCCGTTTGCCGCAACAATATAATATAATGTACGCGCGTGCGTATGTAATCGAAGCCCCATCACCAGCCGAATGGAGTGCTGTCTAAGTCCCCCAGGACGAAGCAGCCTAGCACGAGGAACACGTAAAATTCTTCGGAGAACGATGAGCAAAGCACGTTAAGTACCTGCCACCGACCACTACTAATCAAGGCTACGACCACTACTAATCGGAGGGCGGAGCAGTACTGATCGAAGGCCCCGAGGAGTACTGCTTTGCACGCCCAGCAATGCAGACAGATGCGTCATGCAGCGCAAGAGCATCCTCCCCTAGCCGTTTGAGGAGAAGGCATTTCGATAGAGAATACCGCCTTTTCCCTAACTTTGTTCTTCAAGAGAATACAAAGCATAATTTCCCTAATCGAATATAGATGATTGCTTACCTTCGTGGCGTGTACACGGAGCTCACCCCCACAGCCGTCCTCGTCGAGTGCGCAGGTGTGGGCTACTCCGTCGCCATCTCCTTGACTACCTATACGGCTCTCTCAGGCACGAAAGAGGGCAAAATCCTCATCACCGAAATTATCCGCGAAGATGCGCACCTCCTCTATGGCTTCGCTACCGCTGCGGAGCAAGAGCTCTTCCGCCACCTGATGAGCGTCTCGGGCGTAGGACCCAATACCGCGCGCATCATCCTCAGCTCCTACCCCCCCAATGAACTGACGAGCATCATCACCCTCGGGCAGATCGAGCCGCTCAAGGCAATTAAGGGCATTGGACTCAAGACCGCACAGCGCATCCTCGTAGACCTCCGTGGCAAGCTCCCTGCCCTGGACGAAGGCGACAGCCCGATGACCAGCATCACCACCAGCACCAGCCGTGGGGTGAAGGTACAGCCACTCGAGAGCACCACCCCACAGGAGGCGGTAAGCGCACTGAAGATGCTCGGCTATCCCGAAGCAGCAGCACAGAAAGTCGTGCGCCAGCTCATCGCTTCTGACCCGACGATTAGCGTCGAGGAGCTCATCAAGCAGGGGCTCAAGCTCCTCTAACGAGCGTGGCTACGAGGTGGAGGACAAAGGCTATCCGCTGCCTACTGAGAAGGCTCCTTCTCGGTATGGCTCTTGCCTGTATCTCCACCACACAAGCTACTACACAAGCCGGCACACGCACACGCACCGACAGCCTTCCAAAGACAAGTAGCTCGCAGACGCTATCTTCGCCCCTCGTAGAGACGCGCTTCGTCTACGATCCCAAGAGTGACCTCTACCTACTGACGACCTTCCTCAACGGGAAGCCCTTCGGAACGCCCCTCCCTTACACTGCCGACGAATACCTTCGCTACCAGAGCCGCCACAGCCAAGCTCGCTACTGGGACATACTCAACTCTCCTCTCCACTCCCCCCCTCTCGCTGCAGGGCAAGGCCGTCTGCGCCGAGGGAAGCACACCTTCATCGACCGCCTCTTCGGTCCTGGGGGACTTAGTCTCAAGCTCCAGGGTATTGCCGACCTCTCCATAGGAGGAAAGACCATCCACTCCGACAATCCTTCCCTTCCCCAAAGCGCACGCAAGCAAACCTACTTCGACTTCGAGGAGAAGATCCAAGCAGGTGTACAAGCCTCCTTAGGGACGAAGCTCCAGACGGGGCTGAATTACAACAGTGCCTCCTCCTTTGACTTCGCCACCAAGCGACTACGCTTAGCCTTCGAAGGCGAAGACGACGACATCATCAAGCTCATCGAGGTGGGGAACGTCTCGATGAACCCACACAACAGCCTCATCTCGGGCGGAGGCACGCTTTTCGGTCTCCACACCAAGCTACAATTAGGGCGACTGGAAGCAGACCTGCTACTCAGCCAGCAGCGCACCGAGAGTCGCCGTGCCTCGAGCCGTGGCGGAGAGCAGGCAGAGCCCTTCGAGCTGTCGGCTTCGAGCTACGATGCCCTGCGGCACTTCTTCCTCGGAGACTTCTTCCGCAGCCAGTATGACCGTGCCCTGAGCACACTCCCCTACGTACGCACCTCCATCCAGATCACACGTCTTGAGGTGTGGGTCACCAATCGCCGTGGCCGCTTCGATGATGCTCGCGATGTCGCTGCCTTCGCAGACTTAGGTGAGCCTCAGCTTCTGCACAATAGCTTCATCCAGCCCACAGTACCCACTTTTCCTGTACCAGCGAACAGCGCCAACAGCCTCTACGCCACCCTCACCTCCTCCCCCACCCTGCGCCAGCTCTCCGCCCTCGGCACAGGACTCCCTTCCCTACGGCCAGCCCTCGACTACGAGCGAATCGAGAGTGCACGCCGTCTCTCTCCCAGCGAATATACCCTACACAATACCTTAGGCTACATCAGCCTCGCCACACCACTCGCTGCGGACGAAGCCCTCGCCGTCGCCTATGAGTTCACCTACGAAGGCAAGGTCTATCGTGTGGGGGAATTTGCCTCCGACCAAGCACAGGGCACGTCTTCGCTCCTCTTCGTCAAGCTCCTCAAAGGGACGGACTTCTCCCCCAAAGCTCCCACGTGGTCGCTGATGATGCGCAATGTCTACCGTCTCGGTGCCGGCATTACCTCCCTACAGCACAGTGGCTTCCAGATGGATGTCCTCTATCGAGACGAAGCCACGGGGCGCGCCCTACCCTACCTCCCCGATGGACCTCTGAAGGGGAAGCAACTCCTCCGCCTCCTCGGTCTGGATCGACTGGACTCCCAGCAAGAGGCGCACAGCGATGGACGCTTTGACTTCGTGGAGGGCTACACGGTACGCTCCAGCGAAGGGCTGGTCTTTTTCCCCACTACGGAGCCTTTTGGTGCCACACTCACCTCCGCTCTGGGGGGAGGAAGCTGGGCGAGCCGCTACGCCTTCCCCGAGCTCTATACGATGACTGCCGTCGAAGCCGCTCAGCGGTCAGAGAAAAACAAATACTATCTCCGAGGCACCTACCGTGCGACCACCGCAGGAGAGATTGCCCTCGGTGCGGTAAATGTTACTCCTGGCTCGGTGCGTGTCACCGCTGGAGGTGCGCCACTGACCGAAGGTATCGACTACACCGTCGACTACACCATCGGGCGTGTCAAGATCCTCAACCGCCAGCTCCTCGATGCCAAGACTCCCATCGAGGTAAGCCTGCACGGTGGTGATGGGCTCAGCCAGCAGCGCAAGACCCTTGTAGGGCTTGACCTCAACTACCGCTTCTCTCCCGACCTACGTCTCGGAGCGACCTTGATGCACTTCTCCGAACTGCCACTGACGACGAAGGCTGCCCTCGGACAAGAGAGCCTACGCAACACGATGTGGGGTACCAACCTCTACTACCAGAGTAAGCTCCCACGCCTGACACGCCTGCTCAACCGCCTCCCCTTTGTTGACCTCACCCAGCCCGCCTCACTCACCCTCTCGGCAGAGATGGCACAGCTCCTCCCGGGGCACTACAAGAGCAAGTACAGCGATGGGAGTAGCTACCTTGATGACTTCGATGCCGCCCACACGGCTATTGAGCTGATGAGTCCACAGGCGTGGCGACTGGCATCTACCCCAGCCACCCTCACCCCCGAAGGTACCGATGCACGAGACTTCCTCCGCTATGGAGCGCAGCGTGCACGCCTGGCATGGTTCACCATCGACCCGCTCTTCACTCGGGTGAGCAGCAGTTATACCCCAGCCTATCTCCGTAGTGACCCCGACTTCGTCAGCCGTCATCTGGTGCGTGACATCCCTACCTCAGAGCTCTATCCCAATCGTGAGGTCAATGCCAGCCTGCCGAGTTATCTCCCGACCTTCTCGCTGAGCTTCTATCCCGATGAGCTCGGGCCGTACAACCTCAACGCTCAGAGCCTTACCCCCACAGGGAAAATCCGTGAGGCACGCAAGAGCTGGGGAGGGATCATGCGCAAGATCGATCAGACGGACTTCGAGGCAGCCAATGTCGAGTACTTAGAGTTCTGGCTGATGGATCCCTATGCCGACGAGGGAACGCCCCCAGCTGGTCGGGGCGGCGACCTCTACATCGACCTCGGAGACATCTCCGAAGACATCCTACACGATGAGCGCCGCTTCTACGAGAGCGGTCTACCTCTCACCCCACAGCCTGGTGCTACGGCGACGACTCCGTGGGGAATTGTCCCGACACGCCCGAGTGTGGGCTACGCCTTCGACAACGCAGCAGGAGCACGTGAGAAGCAAGACGTGGGGCTCAATGGGCTCTCTTCGGCCGAAGAGCGACAGCACCCGAGCTATACCACCTTCCTTAGCGAGCTACGCACACGTCTTTCCCCCACCACCCTCCAGCAGTGGCAAGCCGACCCACAGAGTCCGCTCAACGACCCAGCAGGCGATGACTTCCATCACTACCGTGGGGCAGACTACGACGCCCTGCGCCTGCCCATCCTCCAGCGATATAAGTACTTCAACGGCACCGAGGGCAACTCCTCCGTCCGACGTGGAGGCGATGGCTACAGCACGGCTGCGACCGTCACCCCCGACACCGAAGACATCAACGGTGACTACAGTATGAACGAGCTCAACCGCTACTACGAGTGGAAGATTTCGCTCCGTCCTGAGGACTTAGTCGCAGGGCGTGGCTTCATCACCAGCAGTCGGCGTGTCGAGGTCGAGCTACGCAATGGGAAGACCTCCCCCGTCACGTGGTATCAGTTCAAGGTGCCGCTCTCCGCCTTCACCAGCCGTATCGGAGGGATGAGCGACCTGAGAAGTGTGCGCTTCATGCGCCTTTTCCTCTCGGGCTTTGAGCGTGAGACGCAGCTACGCTTTGCCTCGCTACGCCTGGTGCGTGGCGACTGGCGCACCTATGTCGGGAGCTTGGACGAAGGCACGCCCTCACCCAGTCCTTCCACACGCTTCTCGGTCACTTCGGTCAATATAGAGGAGCATGCCGACCGCTCGCCCGTGAGCTACACCCTCCCTCCAGGGGTCTCTCGCTCCATCGATGCGCAGGGGAGCCAGAGCCTCCAGCAGAATGAGCAAGCCCTCTCCCTCCGTCTCGAAGACCTCCCAGCAGGCGAGAGTAAAGCCGTCTACCGCCGTGTACAGTATGATCTACGTCGCTACCGCCGCCTCCAGCTCTTCGCCCACGCCGAAGCCCTGCTCGGGGATCTCTCGGGGCTGGATGACGGAGATATGACGCTCTTCGTGCGCCTCGGGTCAGACTATACCCAGCACTATTACGAATACAGCTTCCCCCTCACGCTCACCCCAGCAGGGCGGTACAGTAGCCTCAACCCCAGCGATAGGGTGCGAGTATGGCCTGATGCCAACCGCCTCGACCTAAGACTTGACGACCTCGTTGCCCTCAAGCGTAGCCGTAATACCGCCCTCGGCACAGGCGCAGGGAGCGCATCGCTCTACCGTCCTTTCTCCCGTCCCGATGCCACGAACCCCACGCATACCCTCACGGTCTTAGGCAATCCCACGCTCGCTGGCGTGCGTGCGCTGGTCATCGGCGTGCGCAATAGCTCGGGGCAGACACGTAGCGTCGAGGTCTGGGTCAATGAGCTACGCGCCAGCGACTACCACGAGGAAGCAGGTTGGGCAGGGCAAGTGCATAGCCGTCTCCAGCTCGGGGAACTGGGGGAAGCAAACCTGCGTGCCCAGTACACTTCGGCAGGCTTTGGGGCTATTGACGCCCCCTTGATGAGCCGCACCCTCGAGAGTCGTCGGGCATTTCAGTTTGCCTCCTCACTCGAATTAGGGCAATTACTTCCCCCCGAGGCGAAGCTCTCCCTCCCCATCTACTACACGGTGAGTGACGAAGTCGTCACGCCGCAGTACAATCCCTTGGATGAGGATGTGAAGTTCAGTGCAGCACTCAGCGACCTACCCACCGAGCAAGCGAAGAAAGAGCTACGTGCACGCAGCCTCACGCACCGCCGTAGCCAAGGGATTTCACTCTCTAAGGTCTCCGTCGGTATCCGCTCCTCCGAGCCCATGCCCTACGACCCTGCCAACCTCTCCCTCAGCTACGGACACAACACCTCCTCCGAAGAGACCCCCGACATCGAGTATAGTCACCACCTCGACTGGCACGCTGGCTTGCGCTACGACTACGCTCCGACCTTCCAGCCACTCCGTCCCTTTGCGAAGGCCTCGGGGGCAAGTCCGTGGGCGGACTTCCTGCGTGAGTACACGTTCACTCCGTGGCCCAGTCGCCTCGTCTTAGAGACCTCGATGCTCCGCCGCTATGACGAAGAGCAGCTGCGCAGCCTCGGGGATGGGCTGAGCGACACACGTCTACCAGCGACCTTCGCCCAGCAGTTCGTCTGGAATAGACGGCTACAGCTCAACTGGAACCCCACACGCTCGCTCCAGTTTGCCCTCACCTCGGGCACCGATGCACGCATCGAAGAGCCACACGTCCAGGTCAATCGCCAGCTCCAGCCTGACACGTGGCGCATCTGGCGTGACTCCGTCGAGCAGAGCATCCGTCAGGGAGGTACGCCCGTGCACTACGCCCAGCAGGCAAGTCTCAGCTACCAGCTCCCCACAACCGACATCGGTCCCCTGTCCTTCATTAGCTCACAGCTCAACTACAGCAGTGCCTACTCGTGGGACAGAGGCGCAGTCCTTCCCGACCCCAATATCCGCTTAGCGCATACCCTCTCTGCTCAGGGGGCACTCGAGTCGACCACTCAGCTCCAGCTCCGTCAGCTCTACCAGCGCATACCAGCCTTGGCACGTCTGGAGCAACGCTTCGGCTCAAGTGGGAAGAGTGTCGGAGGGAGAACAAAGGGCAGAGCTTCGGACAATGCCCTATTGGACCGCCTCCTCTATGCGCTCCTGATGGTGAAGGACGTATCGCTGACCTACCGCACGACACGCAGTACGCTCCTCTCGGGCTTCCTACCCACGATACGCGCCATCGGGGGGCAAGGAGCTTCGGCAGGTAGACTCACCCCGGGTCTCGCCTTTGCCTTCGGGCTGAGCGATGCTGACTTTATCGACCAGCTGGCTACACGTGGCGACCTACTGGCCTCTACCGAGCACCTCACCCCAGGGGTCTTCACCCAGACACGCACCATCGACCTACGTGCCACACTCCAGCCACTCAGCCACCTCAGCATCACCCTCACGGGCAACCACACCCGCACCGACCGCACCGAAGTACAATATATGTATGCTGGACGTCCCCGACTCTACGGGGGAGACTTCACGATGACGACCATCGGGCTCAAGGGCTTCTTCTCCCCACTACGTAGCGAAGCAGGTTATCGCTCGGAGACCTTCGCCACCCTCTTAGAGCTACGGGAGCTGTTTGCTCGCAGGCAGGAGGCAGCCAGTGGCTTAGGGGGGGAACTCTCCCTGGACCACAATGCCCCAGCAGCACTCATCCCAGCCTTCAGAGCCACCTATATGTACGGAGCACAGCGTGGCAAGCAGGGACTCACCGCACTACCCAGCCTTCTCGGGATGCTCCCGAACTGGTCGGTGAGCTACACTGGTCTCAGCGACCTTCCCTTCCTCAAGCGGCACTTCCGCAACGTTACCCTGCGCCATACCTACCGTGCTACCTACACCGTCGGGGGCTTCTCTTCTTTAGCCGGATGGCAGGGAGCTCACCCCGATGCCGTAGGAGTATTGAGCGAAAGCGGTGCCTCCAGCGCACAGCGACTGAGCTATGCCTACGACATCCCTTCGGTAGCCCTGCAAGAGAGCTTCTTCCCCCTCATAGGGCTGGAGCTGACCTGGCTCAATGGTGTCGGGATGAGTACCCAGTGGCGACAAAGTCGTGGTGCTGTTCTCCACCTCTCCTCACGCACCCTCATCGAAGCCCTCTCCCGCGAGCTGAGCCTCTACCTTTCCTACAAGATAGACGATTTCAGCAGCCTCATCAGCCCTACCTCAGCTCGGCGCAAGAAGCGTCGCGCCACGCTCTCTCCCAGCACAAGCCCCACCCACGCACTCACCCTCAAGGGCGAATATGCCCACCGCCGCACGCTCACCCTCCTGCGCCAAATCGAAGAAGGCTATACGCAAGCCACCTCGGGCATCGTCGATCAGCGTCTTCGCCTGAGTGCCGAATACGAACTGAGCCGTCAGATCGCCCTCGAAGGGTACTATGAATACAGCCGTAACGTCCCCTTGGTCAGTAGCTACTCCTTCCCCATCTCTACCAGCAGCTACGGCCTCTCCCTGCGCGTCACCCTCGACAACTAAGCCATCAGTGCCCTCCTTCCTTCCCTATCTTGAGACGATCATACGGCGCTCGCTTTGTTGTCTGAGACCGTTGCACGGGCTCCATGGGGAAGATCGCCTCTCTCCTTACCCAGAGAGAGGGGGATGTAGCAGTAGTGATCGGCGTGCGGAGCAGCACTGCTCCGCACGCTGACCACTACTGGTGCACACCACTGACCTATAGTGGTCGCCCCACGCACCACTACTGAAACGATTGCATCATGCGGTAATCGCAAGGCGTTAAGACTGAGGGCGCAGGGAGTTTACTCAGGTAAATGACACGCCCGAAGGTCGCAAACGACGAAGCGAGTGCCGTAGGATGCAATAGGCTTAAACAAGGGGAATAATAGCTACTTTTGTGCCCGTAATTCCTCCTTTACTATAAGTATGACTTCTGACACGACTCCGCTCAGCCCCCTGCGTAAGGGCATCGCTGGCGTTCAGTATCTCTTCGTAGCCTTCGGAGCGACCGTCCTCGTCCCCCTACTCGTAGGGCTTGACCCATCGACGGCACTCTTCTCGGCAGGTATTGGTACACTCCTCTTCCATCTGGCGACCAAGGGCAAAGTGCCCATCTTCCTCGGCAGTAGCTTCGCCTTCATCGCACCTATCATTAGCGCCACGCAGCTCTATGGGCTCAGCGGGGCGCTCTTTGGTTGTATCGGGGTGAGTGCCGTCTATCTGGTGATGTCACTCTTGATCCGCCTCTTCGGCCTGCGCTTCATCTCACGCCTCTTCCCTCCGGTGGTCATCGGTCCGATCATTATGCTCATCGGACTCTCCCTCTCCGGCGCAGCGGTCAAGATGGCAGCGACCAACTGGCCCTTGGCGACCATCTCGCTCGCTACGGCCATCATCGTCACCCTCTATGGACGTGGTATCGCCAAGCTCATCCCGATCTTCCTCGGGATCATCGTGGGCTATCTGGCGGACTTGCTCTTCTTCGAGGTGGATCTCAAGCCCATCGCTGAGGCTGCTTGGTGGAGCCTTCCTCAGATCACCCTACCGCAGACCTTCTCCCTCCAGCCCATCCTCTTTATGATCCCCGTGGCTATCGCTCCCGTCATCGAGCATATCGGTGATGTGTACGTGGTGAATAGTGTCGCAGGGAAGAACTTCGTCAAGGAGCCAGGCCTACACCGCACCATGCTCGGTGATGGCATCGCTTGTCTCTTCGCCTCCCTCGTCGGAGGTCCCCCAGTGACGACCTACTCTGAGGTCACGGGTGCAATGTCGCTGACGAAGATCACCGACCCAGTCGTCTTCCGCATCGCAGCCGTCACGGGCGTACTCTTCTCCCTCATCGGCAAGGTCAGCGCCCTACTACGTAGCATCGACCAAGCCATCCTCGGTGGTATTATGCTTCTGCTCTTCGGCACCATCGCAGGAGCTGGTATCACGAGCCTGCTCCACAGTAAGGTCAACCTCGCCTCTTCGCGCAACGTGGTGATCATCTCCGTCACCCTCACCACCGGCATCGGAGGCGCGGCACTCTCCTACGGCTCCTTCTCCCTCTCTGGCATCGGACTCTCGGCCGTCATCGCCGTCGTGCTCAACCTGCTCCTCCCCGAACGTAAGGAGGATCGCCAGGACAACGCAACGCAACATTAATTCACCCTTCATATTCCTTATGCGACATCTCTATCGTATCGCTCTTGTCCTCTTGCTCACTACCCTCGGAGCACAGGCGCAAAACATCCAGCTTCACTACGACCTCGGCAAGCAGCTCTACAGCAAGGAGCAAGCTACTCGCCCCGTACTCACCTCCACCGTTGAGCTCTTCCGCCCCGACAGCTGGGGGAATACCTTCTTCTTCGTAGATATGAACTACGCACAAGAAGGGGTCAATTCCGCCTACTGGGAAATCGCTCGTGAGTTCAATCTCGCCAAGACTCCCCTTGCCCTGCACCTCGAGTACAACGGTGGGCTAAGCAATCAGTTCTCCTTCAACAACGCTTATCTCGCAGGTCTGACCTACGCTTGGAATCAGTCCGACTACCAAGCAGGCTTCACCTTCACCCCTATGTATAAGTACCTGGCACGTCAAGAGCGTCCGCACTCCTTCCAGCTGACGAGCACGTGGTACCTACATCTGGCTGGTGGCAAGCTCAGCTTCACCGGCTTTGCTGACCTCTGGGGTGATCGCCACCTCGTCACAGGAAAGAACGCACTCGTCTTCCTCACCGAGCCCCAGCTGTGGGTGAACCTCAATAAGTTCGCAGGCGTTGATCCAAAGTTCAACCTCAGCGTGGGCACCGAATGGGAGATTAGTCACAACTTCGCCGTGCTGGATAAGACCATCATCAATCCCACCCTCGCCCTCAAGTGGACCTTCTAACCCCTCACGAATAGATACATTATGCAAGCACTCTATCGCCTTGTGGGCTTCGACCCCACGAAGTACAAGCTCCGCACCGAGCTCCTCTCTGGGCTGACCACCTTCCTCACGATGAGCTACATCTTAGCGGTCAACCCCGACATCCTCAGCTCCGCAGGAATGGACAAAGGTGCCGTCTTCACCGCTACTGCCCTGGCCTCGGCTGTCGGTACGCTCCTCATCGCCTTCCTCGCTAAGCTCCCCTTCGCCCAAGCGCCCAGTATGGGGATCAACGCCTTCTTCGCCTTCACCCTTGTGATGGGTATGGGCTATAGCTGGCAAGCAGGGCTCGCTGCCGTCTTCGTCGAAGGGGTGATCTTCATCCTGCTGGCGGCCTTCAACATCCGTGAGCAAATCGTCCGCTGCATCCCGAAGAACCTCCGCTTCGCCATCTCCGCAGGGATCGGCTTCTTCATCGCCTTCATCGGGCTGAAGAACGCTGGGGTCATCGTCGCTCACCCTGCGACCTTCGTGGCACTCGGCCCCTTCACTCCGACCTCCGTCCTGGCGGTCATCGGGGTCATCATCAGCGGTGTACTGATGACGCTGCGTGTGCGTGGAGCCCTCTTCTACAGCATCGTGCTCTGTACGCTCATCGGTATTCCCCTCGGCGTGACACAGATCCCCAATAGCTTCGTGCCCGTGTCCCTGCCTCGTTCGCTCGCTCCGACCTTCCTGCAGTTCGACTTCAAGGCACTGCTCAATCTGGATATGGCACTCACCATCTTTGCCCTCGTCTTTATGGATATCTTCAATACGGTCGGGACGCTCATCGGCGCAGCGGCGAAGACCGAGATGATGGACTCCGAAGGCAATGTGAAGAACATCAAGCAGGCAATGATGGCCGATGCCTTAGCCACCTCTATCGGTGCTGTCTGCGGGACTTCGACCGTGACGACCTTCGTAGAGAGTGGCGCAGGGATTGCCGAAGGAGGACGCACAGGTATGACTGCCTTCTCCACGGCTATGCTCTTCGTGCTCGCCCTCTTCCTCTCACCGCTCTTCCTGCTCATCCCCTCGGCAGCGACGACGGGAGCCTTGGTGCTGGTAGGCGTCCTGATGCTCAGCTCCATCCAGGATATTGACCTGATGGACATCTCCGAAGCCCTCCCCAGCTTCATCACCGTGCTGACGATGGTACTCACCTACAACATCGCCGAAGGGATGGCTCTGGGGCTTATCTCCTACACGCTGGTCAAGCTACTCAGCGGTCAGTGGCGTCAGGTCTCTGTGACCCTCTACATCGTCTCTGCCCTTCTGGTCTTGCGCTACATCTTAGCCATCTAAGCCGCAAGAGCCACGCATAACAGATAGATACAGTGAGCCCCACACCGTCCCGATACTCGGGAGGTGTGGGGCTCACTTATATAGTGTATATAAAGGGGAGCTTAGAACTCTTCGCCGCCCTTTTCGTCGCCAGTACCCTTATAGATATTGACGAAGTCTTGGGCAATCTTCATCCAATCTTCAGTCTTCAATACCTTCTTCAGGCGGTCAGCCATCGTTGCATCATCACCGAAGAGTTGGTCATAAGGCGTTGGACCACCCTGGTGACCTTCCTTAAGTCTGTCAGAGAAAGCACGTGTGTTGCAGACATAAACAGGGAGTGTAACCTCGAAGATCTTCTTACCGCCTTCTGTGAACTGCTTGTTAGGAGCATAGAAAGGTGCAGGCTTACCACCTTCGAGCTTACCCTTTGGAGCGTGCCAAAGAGCAAAGTGCAGCGTGAAGTAGGACATCTTCTTAAACTGCATATACCCCTTCATTCCGACAGGCTCATTGTCCGAAAGCCATTTGACCTGCTTACCTTCGGGGTCGTGCTTGGCACTCCACTGGAAGCTCTTATTCCAAGGATCGGTATCGCAGTATTCGTAGTGGAAGACATTGCGTGGATTAGCAGGATCAAACTCGATTTCATCATCGGAGTCTTCGAACGCCTTCACATCCGTAGGGAAGACAAAGAGTTGATACTGATTGCGTACCTTGGCATCAGCATAGGCAGCATTGACTTCATTCCCCTTAGCATCGTAGTACTTCACCCAAAGAGCGTAGTCAGGAGCAGCACTCGTAGGGTCATTTTGGAAGTATTGGATCATCTCAGTAGCGAGGAACTTATCAGGAGCGCCTGCCGCTAACTTCCAGGTGTCCCCCTCCTTAACGAAGGTGATGAGTTGCTCTTGGGCGAGTAGAGGGAAAGTCAGTTGAGCGTTATTTCCAAGGTAGTGAATCCCCTTCTTGGAGTGTAGATGCGACTCACCAATACGGAAGGTAACCTTGGTGATCTCAGGAAGGTCGCCATCAGCTGGTGTAGGAGTAGGCTTTACCTCTTCCTTCTTTTCGGGAGGAGTAGGCTTCGGTTCATCGGTCTTCTTACCGCAGGAGGCAAAGAAGGAAGCTCCTGCGAAGAGGAGTGCAAGCGCAGAGGCTTTGATGCAGATATTCTTCATAAGAATACGGATTGATTATTAGGATGTGGTGAATAGATTACATGTGGAAGGGGCTATCATCGTTGCCAGCTTCTGAAGTCTCATCATTGTCCTTCATCTCTTTAGCTGACTTCCCGAATGCGCGCCCCATATCTTCCCAATAAAGGTTCTCAAGACCTTTTCTGACGAGATCATTCTTATTAGCAATAATGCGTACTGGCAGGAGGAACTCAAAGACGGTCTCCCACTGCAGACTGCTTTCAGGCTTGTAGAATGGAGAGCTGATCCAACCGAGCTGGGCATCCTTGTAGAACTTTGATCCTGCGGTGCGCTTGAGGCTCACCTTGAGATAGAACTTAGGGAGTTGGCTTTGTACGACCTTCCCATCTCGATTCCAGTCACGATCGAGGAACTTAAAGTGCCCCTTGAGTCCAATATGATCTACGTTATCTGTACCAGGGACACGTAGCAGGTGCTCCTTAGCATCACCATCTCCCTTCATCTCGTAGTAGGGATCCTTAGTGTCACGGTAGGTGTACTCATAGAGTACCTTCGCCTTGTCCTCGAGGTTCTTTACGGGATAACTTGGCTTGGCTTGAGCATAGTAGTCCCAGTTTATGGGCTTGCCTGTGCGGAAGTCTTCGACTTCATGGGCGACTCCCTTTTCATCCTTCTCGGCGATGGTAAAGAAGATCTGATAATGATCACTGTACTTCGTCAGGTACTCATTGAGAGGCTTGCCTTGTGCATCCTTGAAGGTGAAGAGCATGCCGAAGAGAGCACCGCCCTGATGAGCTTGGAAGTAATGCATATCCTTGAGGCGATCATCCCACGTCAGAGTGACCTTACCTCCGCCATCATTGTGCAGAGAGAAGCGCTGCTCTTGGGGGTAGAAAAGTCCTTTACGGACATTGTTGCCGTGCATGTTGCCATGGCCATGGTCGTGACCTTCCTTGATGAGCACCTCACAAGTGCTCCAGTCAAAGGACTTGGGCAGGGGCGTGGGGGTAGGAGCTGGTGCAGGCTCTGTACCTGACGAGGGCTTGGGGCTATCCTTTTTCGAGCCGCAAGCAACCAGCCCGATGGAAAGGCCAAGGGCAAGCATCCAAGATGCTGCTTGTCTACGATACGTACGCATAATTAATTAGGAGTATTTAGTTGGATTATTGTGTGATCTCGGGGCTTACATACGAGCCTTGGGGTCGACTTGCATCCCCCCCTCAAAGAGAGCGTGGCGGATGGCAGGGGCAGATCCCTTCGTCCACTTGGCAATATCCTTGGCACACTCATCGGGTGTAGCATCGGCATCTGCGATGACGTGGAAGGGGATCTTGAGGTTAATATCAGTCACTGTCCAAGCATCATGACGCTCATTGAACTCTAAGAGTTTGTCAGGCCCTGACCCGATGTACTTACTTCCCACTGTGATGTGGACGAGGGTAAGCTGCATCTGGAAGGCGATATCCGAGCGCAGGAACTGGAACCACCCCTTGAGCCCCGTTCTATCCAGAGGATCCTTAGGGTCGAGGGAGCGGCGCTGGCGCAGGAAGCCAACAGTGCGCTCCTCCTTGGTCTTCGGATCAGTGTACTTCTCTCCAAGGGTTAGCTCAATGGGATCAGTATCTCGATAAGTGAAGTGGAAGACTTTAGGAGAAAGGAGCTTGAGATCATTCGGACGATAACGCTTATTCGGGTCGCTTGCACGATAATTCTCCGCAGTCTCAGGGAGCTTATTCCCCTGCTCATCTAAGAAGTAAGTAAACTCTTCGTAGGGCTTGCCGTCAAGGTGCACGGGGTAGCTGAGACGCCCTGTATGATCAATATTCATCAGCTGGAAGAAGTGCTGGTGAATGGGGAGCATACTTCCTTCGACATCGTCTGGGAAGAAGCCGAGGAACTGGTAGTTCATCAGTTCCTTCTGGTCGTTATAGTAGCGCATCTCCAGCGTGTAGTAGAGGTCTTTTCCCTTGATGACGTCGAAGGCTCTACGGTCACCATAGTAGGTGATACTACCCGTTTCACCCGAGGAGCGACGCAAGTCGATTGTTTGATAGACGGGAAGGATATCATTATACTTCTGATCATAGGCTTCTACATAGTTACCCGAAGGGTGCATGCGTCCCAAGCGCAGGACGATGAGTGCACGAGCCCATTCTTCGTGTCCCTTGATTAAGTCTTCGACAGTGGGCTCTACTGCCTTGACGTCGCAGGAGGGGAGAAAGAGGGTGAAGAGTCCAACAAGCAAGAGGGCTATAGCGGTGAGACGCTGACGGCGTAGAGATATAAGGAAGGTGGTCATGGTCATCACTGGGTGTTTAGAAGGAGAAGATAGTGCGCAGAGTTAGGCTTCTGCCTGGGGCATGTGCATAGTAGCGGAAGCGGTCAGAAGCCTCCTTGTAGAGTGCGTTGAGGGTGTTCTCTGAGGAGAGGAGGAAGCGGAGTGAGTGACGTGCATCGATGGTATAGCGCAGTTCGCCCTGCAGTCCCAGCAGGAAGTAAGCATCTGGCATTTCATAGACCAGCTCACGCTCAGGATCGAAGCGCGTCTGCTTGGCCACGCTAATCCCTTCGGCACTGAGGCGACTCTGCCAGCGACCATTTGCCCCCCAGTTGCGACTCCACTGTGCCCCGAGGGTATAGCGGTCAGCAGGCATGAAGGGAAGCCAGGTGGCGTGGGTGATATTGCGCCCACGTATCCACTGCCCTTTCGCTGTGAAGGTCAGCTCATCGGTGGGGCGTGCCGTCATCGTCAGATCACCTCCCCAGAAGCGGCAGTTATCTTGCTCGAAGGCGAAGATGGGATAGACACCGCTCCAGTGAACGTGGATACCCCCCTCTCCGAGATGCTTATTCGGCGCATCGTAGATATAATTATTGATGTGCTGGTAGAAGATACTGGGCTCGACCTTCAGCCATCCCTTCTGGTAGTCGAGGGCAACGATGGCTTTGTAGCCACGCTCGCTACGCAGGGTGCGACTCCCGAGACTCCATGAGCCACCGTGGTGCAGTCCATTACTATAAAGCTCATTGACATCAGGAGCACGCCAAGCCAAGCCGAGGTTGGCACGTGCCGCCAGATTGTCGGAGAAGCGGTAGTGTGCTCCGAGGCTCCCGGTCACGTTGGTATAGATATTCTTCTCCCCATAGCGCAGACGACGCCAGTCACGTCCAGCAGCATCGGTGATACGGTGGTCATAGCGCAGACCCGCATCGAGGAGGAGCGCATCAAAGCGTGCCTTTTGGACCAGGTAACCAGCGAGATTGAGCGTAGCGAAGTTGGGGATGAAGGGGGTAGCAGCCGTCCCAGGCTGGTTGATATTCTGCTGGAAGAGGTAGGAGAGCCCTACCTGCGTCTCCCAGTTGGGACGCCCCCAGCGGAGGCGATAGCGCAGGTCGGTGGTGTAGGTCGAGAGGATAAGGTCCATCACAGGAGTCTGCGTCCACTGCTCGATCTTGCGGTTCTCATACTCACGGCGGTGGTTATCTTGGTAGGCAGCCCAGAGCTGGAGGTCTTGACGATCACTGATGCGGTAGCTGACATCACCCTTGAGGAGCAGGTGCTGTGCACGCTGGCGAGGTGCCTTAATATGGTAGGAGAAGGGCGTGATGTTGATGGGGTCAGGACGCCCACGCTCGAAGACTTGCTGGAGCTCGAAGAGGTCACCGATATGCGACCCGATGAAGACACCACTCTCAGTAGCATACAGACTGGCATAGAGGGTAGCACGAAGACGGTCCTTGGTGTAGCCAGCGAAGAGCGAAGTACTCCATTCTTCTAAGCCTGTGTTATTCAGCAGATAGGCGGCTGTGCCGTAGTCTCCAGTACGATGGTAGGAGCCGTGTACGCGCAGGCCGAAGCCACGGAGTCCTGCCTCCAGGCTACCCGAAGCATCGATGCCTCGTCCGTTCGTTGTATAGCCGAGGTTGGTATGTCCTCGGTAGGAGAAGGCCTCCGATGAAGGTAGAGGTGATGGATTGATGAGGACGACCCCACCGAGTGCCCCAGCGCCGTAGCGGACAGCTTCGGCACCCTTGATGACCTCGACTTGCCCAGCTCCAGAGTGGTCTACTTCGGGGGCATGGTCGGCTCCCCAGCTCTGACTCTCCAGGCGCACACCATTATTGATGAGCAGAATGCGATTGCTGTGCATCCCCTGAATCATCGGCTTAGAGATGGTAGCACCACTCTTGATGGAGCTCACGCCAGGGATTGCCTCCAGGAGGCGAGCGATGGACTTTTCGTTCTGAGCTTGTAGCTGCGAGGTACGCAAGACGCTGCTCTGCTGGGTAAGCGAACTCTCTCGTCCAGTCCCAGTGACGGTCACGCTTTGGAGATGCTGCTCACCGCGGGGCTCGAGATGAATAAGGAGGAAGCTCCCTTCCGAAGGTAGGGGGTAGGAGCGCTCACGGATGGTCTGATAGCCTGGCTTAGCGAGGGTGATGATGACCGAGTTCTTGACTGAGTCTGGTAGTGTGAGTCGGCCTCGCCCATCGATGTTTGTACTTGCCGAAGATCCTTGCTTGAGGTGTAGGATAACGGAGGGAAGGGGGTGCTGCGTCTTAGCATCACGCACCAAGATAAGTAGTTGCTTTCTACCTTCTGCGTACGCTCGTGGAGCAAATCCCAGCATACATAGCATCAAGAGAGAAAGGCAAAGCAGTAGAGTTCTTCTATACATAGCTTGCCGTATAGTGGTAAATAAGGTGAACGAAGGTCGGAGCTGTGGGGATAGTGTCCTCGTAGTTGCTGAGGCCTGTCGGTTCTGGTTGGACATATCGCAGGGGCGATGTAATCCACTGCTCAATGCGTGAGCAAAGTTAAGCCATTTATTTACATGGGCAAAAGTTGCCCCAAGTACCTCCCGATAAAGGTCGAATACGTAGCGAGGGGTGAACCAATATTGGTCCACCCCTCGCTATAAATTATGTTGGCTAGACTTATCCTCTTAAAGGCGGAGTTGGAACGGTCTATAGATTGGCATTGTCCTTACCCATAAAAATGAGGTCTATATAAAAAGACATCCTATTTAGTCCTCATTTCTGGCTTCCTTTCGGTTAAGCGCCAATATCCACACCATTCATTCTCTGTCACCTTCCACCTCTTCTGTAGGCAAATACCTTCACCCCAACGATTGTAGATACGTCCTTGCTCTGCATCGCGTAAGATCTTGCTCTTGACAAGAGGATAATGCCAAGGTATCTTCTCATCATACTCATAGGATTGGCGGAGTTCCTTACAGACTTTTTCAAACCCTCTACCTTCATCCTGTAGGCATCGTTCAAAGAGACTTAGTAGAGCCTTGGTAATATGAGGACGATTAAGGAGATCCTGCAGTCGCCAAGGTATCCCTGAGCTATGTTCCTTATGTTCCTTATGAGAAAGGTAATCAAATTTACCCTCAGAGGATAGATTAAAGAGAGGTCTTTCTAGAAGGCTAATTAGAGCTGGCCATAAATACTCAGCTCCCCAAGCCCAATCTGCCTTGATATTATTTTCTGTGAGCTCTACCATCTTTGAGAAATGATCATCATCTCCCTCTATTCCAAGTAAGAATCCTACCTGTCCCTGCAAACAAGGGATACTCTCAGCCCTAAGCAAAGCCTCTCGTCGATTAGGATATCGCTCTATGTAGCGTAACTTATCCTGCTCCAGCTTTAACCGAGCTTTTTCATCTCCCGTCGAACTAATGCCTATCTGGTCTATATCAGCATTGATCAGAAAACTCTCTATAGTCGTGCTATGAGGGGCGAGTTGAGTAAGTAGAAGCATATAGCGTCTCTGAACCTGATAGCTACGTAGCTTAGGGTCAGCAATCAGATTCCATACGATCCTCATCCATGCTTGATAGTGCTCGGGGCTCTGGAGGACTTCATCCGATGCATTATCTACATAAAGCATCAGAGCATAGAGAGCTATTCGATCGAGCATAGATAGTCTCTCTACATCTAGTAGATAGGGATAGACTAGTTGTTGCTCCTTATTCTTATCTCTCCATGGGTTACGGAGATAGTTGCTGTACTGAATGCCGCTATCACTAGCTAAGAAGTTGAAGAAACGCACCATGCGACCTAGACGACCATCCTCCGCAGAGAGTATGGCTTCATAAGCCTCAAAGCCACGATAGTCTTTCCCCGTGAAGTGTAAATTCAGCTCATCTGTAGTTGAACTTTTCGCCCTCTCCCTAGGGGGATTATCTATGATCCATAGGTTGTAGAAGTATCTATTGAAGAGTCGTAGATATCGGATATCAAAATCTTTGTTCTCCCGACGCCCCCAAGCCATATCAGCCCACTCATGATCGAGCTTACGGTCATAACTATCGGGCTTGCTAAAGTCATGCCCTATCTGCTTGAGGTATCCCACAAAGTCAGCCTTGAGATTCTCTATACTCTCCAGCTGCTTTCCACGGCGATTCATCTTGATATATAGCTCATCAGTCAGCTCATAAGCACCAATATCAAAGCTACGGAACTGCAAGCTCTCCAGCAGATCGAAGGATACGGGTTGTTTATGTTGCTCCTGAGCTATGGCGGTGAGCATATGGAGCATGGCCTGTATCGTAGGGTCATAGCTGTACTTGCTCGTGAACCACATCCTCTCAGAGAAATACTTCAAGGGGTTAGCTAATTCATCCCTCGTCAGTCTCAAGGAACAAAGTCGCTGGCAGAAGTCTCGTGCTGTACTACGTGTAGCATAAGTGAATCTCTGGAGCAAGGAGGCAATCTCTTCGCTCCTCTCCTCCCACTGAGAGAGATACCAATGTAAGAGCCACAGCGTGGTCAGGCGCTGCTGTCCATCTAGAGGAATGAAGGTTTTTTTCTCTGGATGGTCAGCATCTCGGGTTTCTATCGAGCCATATATGATATCCATATGAAGTCCCTTCTCCTCACGCAGAGCATTGAAGAGTACTCTTATGAAGTTCTCCCCTTTTCTATTCATCCCCTTTGTCCGGGGATCTAAGCGGCCTTGCGCATAGTCTCGCTGTAGTATGGGTATTTCTACAGCTGCATACTTATCGAGAAGCTCTCGTAGAGAATGATTATCTATCATTGATATAGTCTTTTACCAAGTCGTATATATAGGCTTCATGTGCACGCTTATCCTCTATATCCCACTTATCGAGAGCAAGTCTGCTTCCAGTGAAATACTTCATAAAGGCAATCTTCGTACCTTGAGGGATAAACTGTCCCTGGCGTTCTCTCTTCTGAAGCTCTGCTCTCTTGTTTATAAAGAGGCTATTACCATAACTCCGATTCGTCCCCGCATCTAGTAGGGCGAGGTTACCAATAGACTGGCTGTAGTTATCTTCTTTTTCTCCAGCAAGATCTTGTAGCCGTTCTCTAAGCGCTTCGAAGTTCTCTTGCTGATTTGATTCTTGAGCGATATAGTCCCTTATCCTGTCTCCTAACTCCTAATCAATCTCAGACCTGAGAGCTTCTCTCGTAGCTTCAAGCCATACGTTCTGCTCTTTCTTAGACTTAATTTCCCTTGGAGTCTGAGAGTCAATATGCTCTATATCCCACATGATGCGTTTCTCTCCTTCGATCTGGAGGGTCTCAAATGGGAATCGCTCAGTACTACCTTCACGTAGGCACAGCTCTATGTTATAGAGCAGGAGTAGCGAACGCACCTCTTCACCACCATATAACTCTTTGCTTTTCTTTTCTTTGCTTTTCTTTTCTTCGCTTTCCTCTCCTTCGCTTTCCTCTCCTTTGCTTAGCTTGTAAAAGCCATCATCTTCAGAGTAATGGAGCTTTTGAATCTCACCTTCACTAATCTTGCTTCGGAGCTTGTTGATGAACTGAGCCTTAGTATCATTCTCACTGATTAGGGTACGTATACTCTGTACCTTTACACCCATCTGAGTGAGATAGCCGATGTAGTGATAGGTCTTATGATCATAGTACCAATCTACTATCATGCTATATAGATTCTTCACATCTCGCCACAAACGATTGAGATAACAGTCTTCTGTCTCGGGCTTTTCTTCTACCTTAGGCTTTTTCTCCTCTTCAAGCTTTCGTGCCACGACAAAGAGTTGTCCGATACAGACATCAGGCATAGGCTTATTACCAAAGATAAATGCCCATAGATTGGGATTACGTAGTCCCTGCTCTATCTCATCCCACTCTCGAGCTATCTCCAACTGTCGTCGCAGATGATTGCTATCAGCTCTATTATCTCCTTTGAGTATAAAGGCCTTGATGAGCTCTACATCAGTTAGCGGTATCTTACCTATATTATTGCGCTCAAAGACCTTTATAGGATCTTCGCCCCTGTCTATCTCGTACCAAATGACTTTCACTTTGTCCAGGAAGACCTCTTGGAAGGTATTATCATTAAATCGGTCATCCTCTGCCTTTTCGCTAAACCAGCGATAGATATACCAATAGGCATGCTTGATATGCCAAAAGTCAATACTCGGTTTTAATCCATCTTCCATCTGTACCTGGCCACCCTCCCCAATACAAATCGAAGAAAAAACCTTACTACTCTCTGGGCGGGTCTGATAGTGTAAGTGCATCTCTGGATACTTCTCGTTCCCAGGAAAATACTCATTGATATAGTGCACGATGAGATTAAGCGTAGTCAACCTCTGCTGACCATCGAGTACCTCATAGAGTGCCGTTTCCTCTGCATTGCTTGGTTCGTGTGGTAAGATGATAAGGGGCTGTAAGCAATAGAATTCAGACTTCCTGTGGCTGGCAAAGTCCCAAATATCATCCAGGAGCTTAGTTACTTCATCTTCGCCCCACCGATACCCTCTCTGATAGTTGGGTATATAATAGTTCTTTCCAAGGAGGTCACATACATTCTTCAGGGGCATCTCTCCTGCTTCGGAAGTAGTGTTTTGTGCTTGCTGCATAGATAGTTTGTATAGTTCGATTGCTTGTAGCTAGCTTAATTCTGTTGTAACGAAGGATTTCTTGTCAAAGGTATTGATTTAATCTTTATTGCTAAAGTAGGATTCTTCTTTGATAGAAGTTGCACTTAACGGTGGAATGTGCAGACGTAGAGGAGTATTGCTCCGCAGGTGAACCTATATAGATCCGTGAGCGAACCACTATAGGTTTGCACTATGCACCAATAGTGGTCGGAGCTGTGACCACTATTGGTTCGTACCACCCTCTTATAGTGCTTCGCAGAGCGAGGTGCGGAGGACAAGAAGCAGAAGCGCCCCAGTCGGTAGCAGGACTACCGGCTGGGGCGCTTCGTTGGGTGGGAGAGAAGGGGGACTACTTCTCGCGGATGAAGATGTTGATGGGCGTACCCGAGAAGTCCCAGTGCGCACGGATTTGATTCTCGAGGAAACGGCGATAAGGCTCCTTGACCCACTGAGGGAGGTTCGCAAAGAAGGCGAAGCTGGGTACCGCTGTGGGAAGCTGCATCACATACTTAATCTTGATGTACTTACCCTTCGTGGCAGGGGGGGGCGTCGCCTCGATGATGGGCAGCATCACCTCATTGAGCTTCGAGGTGGGGATGCGCTTGCTGCGGCGCTCGTAGACCTGCTGCACTTCCTCTAAGACCTTGAAGATACGCTGCTTCGTCAGGGCGGAGATGAAGATGATGGGGAAGTCGGTGAAGGGAGCCAGACGCTCACGGATGGCATTCTCGAAGGTCTTGATGACTGCATTGCTCTTGTCCTCGACGAGGTCCCACTTATTGACGCAGACGATGAGCCCCTTGCTGTTCTTCTGCACCAGGGAGAAGATGTTGAGGTCCTGGCTCTCAATCCCACGCGTAGCGTCAAGCATCAGGATACAGACGTCGGAGTTTTCGATAGCTCGGATGGAGCGAATGACCGAATAGTACTCGAGGTCTTCGTTGACCTTGCCGCGCTTGCGGATACCTGCGGTGTCGACGAGGTAGAAGTTCATCCCGAACTTCGTGTAGTGCGTGTAAATCGAGTCGCGCGTAGTGCCTGCTACATTGGTGACGATATTGCGTTCCTCACCGATGAAGGCATTGACCAGCGAGGACTTACCTGCGTTGGGGCGGCCGACGATGGCGATACGAGGAGCATCGAGGGCTTCGTCTACGTATTCGCCTTCGGGGAGGTGCTTGACGATGGCATCGAGGAGGTCGCCCGTACCGCTACCGCTGATGGCGGAGATGGGCATGGGGTCGCCGAGACCGAAGCTATAGAACTCGGCCGCCTCGTAGTGCTGGGCATAGTTGTCCGCCTTATTGGCTACCAAGAGGACAGGCTTCTTGGTGCGGCGGAGCTTGGCAGCTACCTCGTCATCGAGGTCGGTGATACCGCTCTCTACATCGACGACAAAGAGAATGACATCGGCTTCCTCCATGGCGATCTCTACCTGCTTGTTGATTTCGCCTTCGAAGATATCTTCGCTACCTACGACCCAGCCGCCAGTGTCGACGATGGAAAATTCGCGGTCAAGCCACGTGACCTTGCCGTACTGGCGGTCTCGGGTCGTCCCGGCCTCTTCGCTGACAATGGCCCCACGGGTCTGCGTCATACGGTTGAAGAGGGTGGACTTCCCTACGTTGGGACGCCCTACTATTGCTACTAAATGACTCATAGATGATGCTGTGAATGGTGGGTGGAGACTACCGTGCTAATCGAGACGGTAGCCGTAGGCGCGAAGGATCTTGTCGCGGTTGCGCCAGTCCTTCTCGACCTTAACAAAGAGCTCGAGGAAGATCTTCTTCTCGAAGAAACGCTCCATATCACGGCGTGCCATCGTGCCGACCTTCTTCAGGGCGACACCACGATGACCGATGATGATGCCCTTCTGGCTATCACGCTCGACGACGATGAGGGCTTGGATGTGGATGCGTTCCCCTTCTTCCTTGAAGGACTCGACGACGACTTCCACCGAGTAAGGGATCTCCTTCTGGTAGTAGAGGAGCACCTTCTCGCGGATGATCTCCGTGACGAAGAAGCGTGCTGGACGGTCGGTCAGTGCGTCCTTCTCGAAGTAGGGAGGGGAGGGAGGGATAAGGCTCTCGATGCGCTTCTTCAGGGGCTGGACGTTGAAGTTGTTCAGCGCAGAGAGCGGAATGATTTCTGCTTCGGGGAGCTCCTTGTGCCACCGCTCCACCAGCTCGACGAGCTTGTCTTGGGTCGTCAGGTCTACCTTATTAATAAGGAGGAGCACAGGGCACTTGACCCCACGGACACGCTCGAGGAAGAACTCATTCTTGTCGGCCGTCTCTACCGTGTCGGTGACGTAGAGTAGGACGTCTGCATCCCCTAAGGCTGACTCGGAGAACTCGAGCATGCTCTCCTGTAGCTTGTAGTTGGGGCGCAGCACCCCCGGGGTGTCGCTGTAGACGATCTGCAGCTCGGGGGTATTGACGATACCCATGATGCGGTGGCGTGTCGTCTGAGCCTTAGAGGTGATGATGGATACACGCTCGCCGACCAAGAGATTCATCAGCGTGGACTTCCCTACGTTGGGGTTGCCTACGATATTGACAAAGCCTGAGCGGTGCGTGACTTCTTGCTTATCTTCCATTGTCCGAAGGGTGGAGGGGATAGGAACGAAAGACCTTGCCCGTCCTCTCCGTGCAGGGGAGAGTGGCAGGCAAGGCCTTAGATAGAGGTATATTAGTTCTTAGCGTCGTAAGCCCACTTGACGTAGACTGCGCCCCACGTGAAGCCGGCACCGAAGGAGGTGAGGATGAGGTTGTCGCCCTTCTTGAGCTGCTTCTCAAACTCCCAGATACAGATGGGGATGGTAGCGGAGCTGGTGTTGCCTCGGTACTCGATATTGATCATCACACGATCCAGAGGCACCTGCATCTCACGTGCTACGGCATCGATGATGCGGAGGTTCGCCTGATGCGGTACGACCCAAGCAACGTCCTCATAGGAAAGCCCATTGCGCTCCATCACGGTGCGACAGCTGGAAGACATCCCCTTGACGGCCTGCTTGAAGACGGCAGCCCCCTCCTGATAGACGAAGTGCTCACGCGCATCGACCGTCTCATGCGATGCAGGACGAGCCGAGCCCCCAGCCTTCATGATGAGGTTCGTACGCCCTGTACCATCGGTGCGGAAGTAAGAGTCGAGTACCCCTTCGTTCTCTTCCGTGGGCTCGAGCAGAACACATCCTGCGCCATCCCCGAAGAGCGGACAAGTAGCACGGTCGGTGTAGTCCACCGCTGCGGACATCTTCTCCGTAGCGATGACGAGGATACGCTTATAGCGCCCCGAGCGGATGTAGTTAGCACCCGTCTCCAATGCGTAGATGAAGCCAGGGCAAGCAGAGCCCATATCGAAGGTAAGTGCATTGACACAGCCCGTCTCAAACGCCACGATCGAAGCCGTCGTAGGGAAGTGATAGTCAGCGGTGTTGGTGGCCACGATAATCCCATCAATGGTCGTGGGATCGATATTATTGCGAGAGAAGAGGTCCTTGACCGCCTCGACAGCCATGAAAGAAGCCCCCTTGGTGGGATCCTTCAGGATACGACGCTCACGGATCCCGACGCGCGTCATGATCCACTCATCATTGGTGTCGACCATCTTTTCCAGGTCGGCATTGGTCAGCTTATCTTCAGGGAGATACCCTCCGACAGCCGTGATGGCTGCGTTGATGATACTCATAAGTTAGATTGGATATACTAATGTAGATTAATTCATTCGCCTTAGCTTGCGCACGAAATTACAAAAAAAGCCCCAAAGGTGTGACCTTGGGGCTTTTCTGTACTGTATTAAGTAGGGCTATTAAGCCTGCTCGATGGCCAGCTTACCGCGGTAGTAACCACACTCACCGCATACGGTGTGATAGATGTGCCATGCACCGCAGTTAGCGCACTTAGCGAGCGTAGGCATAGCTGCCTTATCGTGTGTACGGCGCTTAGCGGTACGGGTCTTGGACTGTCTTCTTTTAGGATGTGCCATAAATCTTATTGTTTTGAATTACTAATCTCGCTTGAGTGCTTTGAGGGCAGCCCAGCGCTCATCAATTCCCTCTTCATCGAGGGTCGGGGCTGGTCCTTCGGCTTCGTCACGCACCTCATCAGTAGAGACACGGGCATAGGCCGACATCATTTCCTCATTGCATTCGCCCTCGAAGTGCATCCTCTGTAAGGGGAGACTCAGGATGATGTCCTCATAGAGGAGCCATTCTAAGTCAAGCACTCCATCTTGCTCGGAGACGACGATAATCTCATCCTTCTCCTCCAGGGCTTCACTGCCGAACTTCACGATCAGCTCGCGCTCAGACTCTACATCTATATCCACTGGATCTAGGCAGCGGTCGCAGTCAACGACCACATAGCCCTCGTAGTAGAGCTCTAAGCTGAAGACATCCCCTGTACGGCGTAGGCGCAAATCGACATCGACTTCACCACCGTGCACGCTCCCATCCGAGAGCCGCTCGAAGTAATTATCATCGAGGAGCCAAGTGTACTCGTGATCGCCCTCCGGTAGACTCCGCAGATTGATCTTGTACTGGTCGGTATGCATAGGGACTCTTATACTTATGCGTAAAATCTGCGCAAAGATACACAAAAGCCCCCATTCACACAATTAGAATAGAGATGAATTTGAGGATGCACATTTTACGAAAAGTCGGTCAGTTTCGCTGTTCCTCTCCCTCGTATTAGGCAAGACAACCCAATGGAGGAGATAAGACAGCATCCAATTATCGAAGGGTATAACTAAGGAATTAAAACTCACGTGCAATATCCGTTGCCTTAGGCACAGTTTGTTTCTGCCTGATGATTATCCTGAAATAAGGACATCTTCCATTCACAGATAAATCTTTCTCGTCGTTTCCCTTTCTGAACTTCACAATCTCAAACTGACGTGGATTGAATTTATGTAAGAATGTTATCGGGACCCCCATGTAACCACTGTAATCCCGTGGAATGTCCTGAGTTTTATCGACATTTATACCATCATAATTGTCATACCTCGGATATTCGTGTTCGCGTCCAGAGTAGTTTTTGGTAAGCGAGATCTCTTTATGCCGTATAAAGTTGTCCAAATTCGTAAGCCACAGACAATTATTGGGGGATACAATCCTGTTACCCGATTCGTCTATCCTTGTTTCGGTCCCGTAGAGTTCATAATAGGCTGGTACGATAAATCCAGATATTCCTCGCCCAAGATTTACTCCAAGCCAAGCCTTATTCTCTTGAATGAGTTTGAAAATCTCTTTGTAGGTGATGGCGTTGATGTTCCCAATAATGAGAAAGAGCTTATCGTATCTGATTAATTGTGCCACATACTCCCGAAACAACGAAAATGGCGGATTGGTAACAACTATATCAGATTGCTTCAGTAAGGCGATACTTTCTTGACTACGAAAGTCGCCATCGCCCTTGAAGTAAACAACATTAGCTGTCTTTGGGTCTGCATCGACAAGTTCCACTCCTGTGTATTCAAAGAAAAAGCCTTGTCTGTTTTCCTTTGTATCCAAAAACAAGTCCGCATTCTGTTCCTTATAACAAGCTGCAATCACCTTCTTAAGTCCCAATTCTTTGAAATTAGAAACGAAGTATCTGAAAAAGTTACTCGTCCGTGGGTCATCACAATTGCAATACACAACTTTCCCCTTAAAATGACTTTCATAATGCTGCAATTCTCTTTCGATGTCAGTAAGTTGCGTGTAGAACTCGTCGTTCTTCTGCTTTTTAGCCTTCTGAAGTAACTCGTTAGTAGCCTTTCTTGCCATACTTCGATTTCAGGTTTAATTATTCGTCTGAGTTAGTTGCTTGAATAATTCGCCACCCAGTATCTGCAGAGAGGTTCTTGAAATATCAAGCATGATTTCAAGCATCTGGGCGACATCCCATTCTCCTCCGCTTCCCTGCGTATAAATAGATGCGGCTTGAAGCATAACGATCTTGTCTTTATGCTTAACAAACTTGTTTTTGCACAAGTTTGTATTGATAGGCATACCATAATTAGCAGCGGTCAGTCTATCTAATCGGTTTAGCATGCCTGAATTGTATTCGAGTGTAACAATTCTTCCATCAGGACGCCCTACAGAAATAGTTTCTGTAAGAAAATTTGAACCTTCCAAGAACAGGACATAGGGGAAGTGCGACTCTGCCAACATAAGATTGGCTATTTCGGATATGTTCTTATGTGACCTCTCAATGGCATTGCCAGCAGCCATCAGGTCTTGGTCGTTCTGTTTTCCAACAAGTTTGCCTGCCTTGATATTTTCTATATCCTTTCCTTGATACTTTGCTTCAGAAACCAAAACAACCCTCCATTCACCATTATCATCCTTCACTTCTATAATTCCACCGTCAGGGATGATACTTGAATTGGGGACGAAAAGTGTTTGCCCCAATTCTGGATCAATTTTCTTTAATGCTTCGTTGATCTCTTCTTTCTTGATACTCGTCCTATACCGAAATTCCAATAGCGGAAATTCGCATTGAAGCTTCTCTACGGCAAGATGCGACACCTTTCCAACGGTTATATCGTGCATCTTTGCTTCTTCGCCGAAAGTGCCAATACCCCCTTTTGAACTCTTTTGTTGGGTTGTTAATCTGCTAGATTGATCCTTCTTTGACATGGTTTTATTATCTGTATGCTATAATTTGAATTGTCGTCTTTTGATTTTACTGCATCGATAAACAGAGCAAACCAGTAGGCGCAAAAATACAATATTCCTTTGTAGAACTCTGCTTAGGGGAGTGGCACACCATCGCTAAGTGCCACAGGGCAAGAAGAAAGCATCCAGAGGTACTATTACCCTATAAATCAGCACTCCAATCATCTTATAACGGCAAAAAGGAAGCACCTTTCTCCAATGGGGGTGGCAGCGACCTATACTGCTCTGCGCTCCGACCACTACTGGTCACCACCATTGACCACTACTGGTCGGCGAGCGGAGCAGTGCTGCTCCCCTCACCGACCAGTAGTGATCGATGGCAGGTATTCGCAAGAAGAAAGGGGGAAAAGCGTGTTTTGCGAGGAAGATACCCTGCACTTAGCCCCTCGCACCGAAGCATAAAGCAACTACACAGCGAAGGACTACACCACCTCAAGGGACTACGGTAAGAGCCCTGCGGTGCGCCCCGCAACGATGGTCTCGCGGAGACCAGCTTCGAGATCAGTGCTTGGGGTAAAACCTAAGGCAAAGAGGGGGGAAGGGTCACAACGCCAGTTGCGCTGAGCCAAGAGGGGGTATTTATCCCGATTAAGTGGGGTCGTTCGCCCCGTCATGCTGGCTCGAAGTGAACCGAAGAAGCAAGTCAGACGCACGACACAGAGCGGAATACGCAGGTGTAAGACGTGCTTGCGTCCCAAGAGTCGCTGCGCCAGCAGGGCAAACTCCTTATCGGTGTAGGTATCACCGTCTGCCACGACATACCGCTCCCCACAGGCACGCTCTTCGTGAAGAACAAAGAGGGCTGCGCGCGCCACATCTCCCCCATAGACGAAGGTAAGATACTGCTTGCGAAGCCCAGCCATCGCATTGATCCCTCGGGCGATGCTTTGCAGAGCGATGAGGTAATCCTTGTCCCCAGGGCCATAGACTCCCGTAGGCAGGAGGATGGTAAAGGGCAACCCCGACTGCTCGGTATAGTGCTCTGCCAAGCACTTACTGCGCCCATAAAGCGTATGGGGCTTCTGCGGTAGCTCGGCATGTAGAGACGCACCTCGGGGGGCAACATCCCCATAACTACTGAGGCTACTCATCAGGACGAAGCGCTTCGGTGGCTGGGGAAGGCGACAGAGAGCATTCAGGAGGCGGCGTGTATGCTCGGCATTCACCTCTGCGAACTCCTCCACATGGGCGGTCTTCGTGATACCCGCATTGTGGATGACATAGTCCCACAGAGGAGTTCCTTCCCCTCGCGAAGGGACAGCACTAAGGGCGGAGAAGAGTTGCTCTTCATCGTAATAATCGACCTCGAGGAGCTGGACACCCTGAGCCGTCAAGCGCGCCTTGTCGCTATCCCGGCGTACAGCAGCCCACACTTCGTAGCCGGCAGCAAGGGCTTGACGGACGAGGTGACTACCGATGAAGCCCGAAGCTCCAGTGATGAGAAGACGCTCCATAGACATCATACCAAGCGGATACAGGAGATCAGAAGATAGAGAAGTGCACGTAGCGCTTGGGGTTCTCCTGCAGGTCATGCATCAGACGATCCGCCGTACCCACGAGGCTATCCAAGCGATGATAGAGCGAAGGATCATTGAGTAGCAGCCCTGCGGTATTATCCTTAGCACGGAGCTGCTGGGTGACCTGCTGGAGCTGGGCAGTCGTCTGCTGGAGGTTGAGGACGAGCGAATCGAGGCGCATTGCAGATAGTTGCCCCGAGAAGGTAGCGAGGTTTGCGCTCATCACCCCTACATTATTCAGTATCGGAGGGAGGGTGCGACTGGCTTGATGTAGCCCAGCCATCATCCCATTGAGCTGCTGCGAAGAGGCATTGATCCCATAGAGAGCACTGTCGATACTCTTATCATTGAGCAGCACATTGAGACGCTCAAGCGTGCTGGCAATGGTGGGCATCATCCCAGCGATGGAGGGAAGGATCTTATCCGAGACGGAGGCTAAAAGACCATCACCGGCTCCCTGACTGGCGATGGTATCCCCTTCACTGAGGTAGGTCTTCCCCTGCGGATTGACGAAGAGCATCAGCTCTGCCCCTCCAAGCGGATTGGTGCGAATCTTGAGTTGGCTTCCCTCAGGAATGCGCATATCGGAGTTGAGTGCCAGCTCCACAGTAGCCCCATAACCACGGGTGTAGTCGAAGGCGATGGAGCGCACGTTGCCCACCTTGAAGCCGCTGGACTCGACTGGCGCAGCACCTGTGATGCCACTGAGGTCATCGAAATGGGCGTAATAAACCTTCGTCTTCTTAAAGACTTCAATGCCTTTGAGGAAGTTCAATCCTACATAGCCTAAGGCGATGGCAACAAGGGCCAAGACCCCGATTTGCACCTCTTTCTTTATCTTCATACGTATTTCTATATACTATAATATATGGTAGGGAAGTCGCTACTTAGAGGCGAGTCTTGCCTCGGTAGCGCACGATGTAGGCATCGTGATAGGTCTTGGGTAAGGCCTGCAGCTGCCTCTGAGCTTCGGCTTTGGTGGCGGTGGGAGCAAGGAGATAGAGGTACATCTGCCCTGCCTTCACACGCTCCACAGCAGTAGGCAGCTTGCGGAAGCGGGCATCCTCCGTATCGATCTTATCCGGGCTGGAGAGGAACTGCACACGATAGGTAATAGCTGATGCATCCACCTTCTCCTCGCGGCTTTTCTTCGTCTTATCTTGAGTAGCGGCACTGCTCTTATCCTGGCTCTGCGCCTCTCCCTTCCGACTATTGCGCTGGAGCGGAGTGCTGGTCTGGGCTCTATCTGCTGTGGGAGCAGCGTAGATTTCTTGATTGTTAACGGCTTCTTCTTGCCCTGCCCCTTCAAGGCTATCGGCACCCTTCTCAGACCCAAGGCGAGGGCTCTTGCCACGATAGGTGCGATAGTAAGCCCCGAAGCCTGCTACGATGGAGGAGGCAATAGCTTGCTGTCCTTCACTGCTGAGCATGAAGGCAGCTTCGCTGGAGTTGGAGAGGAAGCCTATTTCCGTGAGGATACTGGGCATAGCTGACTGGCTCAGCACCCAGAGAATATCCTGACGCACGCCTCGGCTGTAGCGACCCGAAGCACGATATTGTCGCTGTATCTTGTTGGCCAAATCAATGCTCTTATTGAAGTAAGCATCCTGCATGAGGTCAAACATGATGTAGCTCTCCGTCGACGTCGGATCGAAGCCTCGGTAGGTCGTCTTATAGTTACTCTCGAGGAGCATCGCCTTGTTTTCACGCATCGCCACGCTGAGGTTATTGGCGAACTTAGCGATCCCCAAGACGTAGGTCTCCGTACCGTAGACCTCCTTCGAAGGTGCGCTATTGACGTGAATACTTAGCATCAGCGAGGCCTTGTGCTTGTTAGCAAAGTCCGCACGAGCCTGCAGCCCCACGAAGACATCGGTGCTACGTGTGTAGAGGACACGCACCTCGGGGTATGCTGCACTTATCTTCTGTCCGACGAGCAGGGCTACCGAGAGGGTGATATCCTTCTCCTTACCGCCATTGCCTACGGTACCGGAGTCCTTCCCTCCGTGGCCAGCATCGATGACGACCGTAAAGAGGCGCTGCGCGTGCATCCCGATGGGCGCAAGCGAAAGGAGAGTGAATAGGAGCAGGATGAGGGAGCGGAAGGAGCGTATAGTGTAGATCTCGTCGAGCGACATATATACTTAGTGTAGGGATAATGCCCCTACGAACAATCATTACAACTTTATGACACAAAGATACAACGCTTTTAGTTAAAGGTACTCCCCTACGCTGTAGCGTTTTGCTAATTAGGAATATTTATCTACCTTTGCAGTGTCAAGAACGGAATGAATCTTTAGCTCAGTTGGTTTAGAGCACTACCTTGACAGGGTAGGGGTCGGCGGTTCGAGTCCGCCAAGGTTCACAGATCTTGCCTCATGGTGTAATGGTAGCACAACAGATTCTGGTCCTGTTTGTTAAGGTTCGAGTCCTTATGAGGCAACTTCGGGGGCGTATAGCTACGCCCCCTTTTTTGTGCCCTGATGCGGACTATCCCCTACCCTACCGACCGCCTATCTGGCTACGATCGTAGCCGATTCGACAGCAAGCCTCGGGAAAACGCAAGCAAAGAAGCGAAGCGTTGTTGGATAAAATTCGCTATCTTTGTGGCTCAAATTGCCCCACATAGCAGAATATAAGCAACTAATATATTAGACAAACGAGATGAAAAGAACGTTCCAACCATCCAACCGCAAGAGAAAGAACAAGCACGGCTTCCGTGCACGTATGGCTACGGCTAACGGTCGCCGCGTACTCGCAGCTCGCCGTGCTAAGGGCCGTGCTAAGCTGAGTGTTTCTGACGAATACGTAGGCTAAGCCTCTTGCATTGGGTCGCTGACCCAATCCCCATCAAGGGCTTCCGTAGTGCGCACTACGGAAGCCCTTGCTCTTTATCCCCATGATATACACAGCCAAAAACAGCACACATCCCAAAGAAGCGTGCATATTTATCTATCTTTGCACCGTCTCTGCTGGGAGCATCTCCCTGGATGAGCAGAGCAATCATCCGATATATTTGTATGAAGAAAACGCTTCTCTCAGGGCTCATCGCCCTCACAACGGCCTCAGCAGCACACGCAGGAGGTCTGCTGAACAACACCAGCCTCCACGCGCTCTATCAGCGTAGCCTGGCTCGTAATGCCTCTCTGGCTATCGATGCCGCCTACTACAATCCCGCTGGTCTCGTATTCGCTAATGACGGCTGGCGCTTCTCGATCAATAGCCAGACGGTCCTCCAGCGCCGTGACATCACGGCCTCCTTTGCCCCCTTCGCCTACTCTGCCAACTACACGGGTCCCTACTCCAGTCAGGAGATCGTAGCGACCAAGCACTTCGAGGGGAAGGCTACCGCGCCCATCGTCCCCACGCTGATGACTTCGTACAAGAAGGGTGACTGGGCATTCTCGGCGGTAGCAGGCGTCTTCGGTGGTGGTGGTAAAGCCAGCTTCTCAAATGGGCTTCCTCAGTTCGAGGCCAACGTAGCTCTCGTCCCCACGATCACGCAGGCCATCGCTCAGAAGGCTACCGCCATGATCGCTACCCTCCCCGCAGGGGCGCTCCCCCCAGCAGCTCAGGCTGGCTTCGCTCAGCTCATCAACCCAATCAAGGCTGCCAACAAGTACGCCGTAGACAGCAAGCTTGAGGGGCTCCAGTACGTCTTCGGCCTGCAAGCTGGTGCAAGCTACAAGATCAACCAGCACCTCAGTGCTTACCTTGGAGCGCGCCTGAGCTATGCCTACAACACCTACACGGGCTACATCCGCAACATCCAGGTCAGCGGTGCTGACGGTGCTATGCACCACGCTTCGACCTACTTCGGAGCTATCGCCGCAGGAGCTAAAGCTGCCGAGCCTATCGTCAACAACCTGCCCGACGCCCTCAAGCAGCAGGTACAGCCTGTCCTCGCCGTCCCTGGCCTTCTGGCAAAGAACACCCTTGACAAGCGTATTGAGGTCAAGCAGACGGGTATCGGTCTGGCGCCTATCGTTGGTCTGAACTTCAACTACGAAGGTCTGAACATCGGTGCTCGCTATGAGTTCCGCACCGCCATCAACATCAAGAATACGACCAAGGCCAACGACTCAGGGATAGAGCAGTTTGCCGATGGAGCGAAGGTAGCCAACGATCTGCCTGCCGTGCTCGGCCTCGGAGCTTCGTATCGCATCCTCCCTACGCTAACCGCTGCGGTGAGCTACAATCACTTCTTCGAGAAGCAGGCAAAGATGGCAGGCGACAAGCAGAACGCCCTTACACATAATACGAATGAGTACCTCTTCGGTCTTGAGTGGAATGCCCTTGACTGGCTCGATGTCAGCGGTGGTGTACAGCTGACGCGCAAGGGCGTGAGCGATGCTTATCAGAGCAACATCCACTTCGACATGAGCTCCACCTCCTATGGGCTTGGCGTAGGCCTTCACCTGACGAAGGAGGCGCAGCTGAATCTCGCCTATATGATCTCCAGCTATCGTGACTACACGAAGACGACAGCTGCCTATGCTTCTCAGCCTGCCCTCGGTCTCACCCTCCCAGGTAGTGAAGTATACTCCCGTAAGAATCAAATCTTCTCCATCGGGATCGACTACACGCTCTAAGGCTTAGTAGACCTATCAAAAAAGTAGCCCCGACTTCCCATCCTGGGAAGTCGGGGCTACTTCGCTTAAGGCTACCGACTAACGGCTATGCGCACAGCACCAGTCGTAGGCATTGCGGAAGGCCTGCATCCACGGGGTCACCTCGTGGCTATCGCGCTCAGGATAGTAAGCGCACTGCCAGGGGAAGATAGCGCGCTCGGGGTGAGGCATCAGGGCTAAGTGGCGACCATCAGCACTGCAGAGCCCAGCTATGGCATCGGGCGAGCCGTTGGGGTTCGCAGGATAGGCATCGTAGGCATAGCGTGCGATGACGTGGTAGCGGTCAGTAGCGTAGGGGAGGTCGAACTTCCCTTCACCGTGTGCCACCCACACTCCGAGTTCTGTGCCAGCTAAGTTACCCAGCATCACCGAGTGGTTCTCGGGGATGGTCAGGCTGACAAACGAGCTCTCGAACTTATGCGAATCATTATGCGCCATCTTGTGCTTGAGCTCGTGCTCGGGGTAGAGTAGCTCAAGCTCTGCCATCAGCTGACAGCCGTTGCAGATACCGAGACTAAGGGTATCGGGGCGTGCGTAGAAGCGATCCAGCGTGGCCTTGGCTTGCTCGTTGAAGAGGATACCAGCTGCCCAACCCTTTGCCGAGCCGAGGACGTCGGAGTTCGAGAAGCCACCGCAGAAGACGATGAGCTGGACATCCTCGAGCGTCTCACGGCCAGAGATGAGGTCGGTGAGGTGCACATCCTTGACATCGAAGCCTGCGAGATAAAGGGCATAAGCCATCTCGCGCTCGCCATTCGTCCCCTTGTCACGAAGGATGGCAGCACGCACAGGAGCCTTAGCCGTGCGGTCGGGATTGAGCCCGAGGTCAGCGAGCTTACCCGTGAAGCCCTTAGGTGAGGTGAGGCGAAGGGGCTGGAGCTTATAGCCTTCGTAGCGAGCCTTAGCCAGCTCTTCACCACTCTGGAACTGATCCATCAGGTAGGAGGAGCGATACCACAGGTCACGCTTAGCATCGATGTCGAGCGTGAGTGAGGACTTCTTGCCGTAGTGGACAGTGAGCGCACGTCCTTCGGTCGTAGGCGTGGCGATGCGTGCAAAGCCGATGCTGGCATCACGCAGGACGGACTCCAGCACTTCGGGCGCAGAGGTCTGCACGAGGATACCTGGATTTTCGGCAAAGAGGAGCTTGACGAGTTCGCCTTCGGGGAAGGCGGTGAGGTCGACGGACAGCCCACCCTTCGTCGAGGGGAAGCACATCTCTAAGAGTGCCGTGATCAGCCCACCGCCCGAGATGTCGTGCCCTGCGGTGAGTACGCCACGCTGGAGCAGCTCCTGCACGGCAGCGAAGGCTTCACGGAAGTATTCGGGCTCTTCGATACGTGGGGTCTCATCCCCGAGCTGACCGAGGGCTTGCGCCAAGGCAGAGCCACCGAGGGCGAGGGGCGAGAAGCTGAAGTCAATGTGATAGACGGGATAAGCTGGATTGGCCACAAGGACGGGAGAGAGGATCTTCTTCACATCCGACACCTCGCCGATGGCACTGATGATGACCGTCCCAGGGCTTAGCACCTGCTTGCCGTCGGGGTACTTCTGCGTCATCGAGAGCGAATCCTTACCCGTAGGGATATTGATCCCAAGGGAGATAGCCAGGTCAGAAGCCGCTTCGACAGCGTCATAGAGGCGTGCATCTTCGCCCTCGTTGCGGCAAGGCCACATCCAGTTCGCACTGAGCGAGACACCTTCTAAGCCGTAGGTCAGCGGAGCAAAGACAATGTTCGTCAGAGCTTCGGCGATGGCGAGCTGGCTACCTGCGACAGGATCGACCAAGGCTGCTGCTGGGGCGTGCCCAATAGAAGTAGCGATCCCCGAGCGGCCACGGAAGTCCACTGCCATAGCACCGCAGTCGCTCAAGGGGAGCTGAATTTCCCCCTGACACTGCTGGCGTGCCACACGTCCTGTGACGGAGCGGTCGACCTTGTTCGTCAGCCAGTCCTTACAAGCTACACCCTCCTGCTGGAGCACGGCATCGAGGTATTCCTCAGCGCGTGCCGCCTCATACTGCAGGGCAGGATAGCTCTTGTCAATGTGCTTGTCCACCATATAGGTCTTGGGCGCGGAGCCAAACATATCCGATAGAGCCAAGTCAATGGGCTTGTCTCCCCCAGCCTCTTCGAAGGTCAGGTGCATATCCTCCGTGGTGCGTCCTACGACATACATCGGAGCACGCTCACGCTCGGCGATGCGTGCGATGCGCTCTACATCTTCGCTCTTGACGAGCAAGCCCATACGCTCCTGGCTCTCGTTGCCGATGATCTCCTTGGAGGAAAGGGTCTCGTCACCGATAGGGAAGGTGCTGAGGTCAAAGTGTCCGCCTGTCGTCTCCACGAGCTCGGAGAGGCAATTGAGGTGACCGCCTGCCCCGTGGTCGTGGATGGAGATGATGGGATTGTCTTCACTCTCGGAGAGCGTACGGATGACGTTCTCGACACGCTTCTGCATCTCAGGGTTGGAGCGCTGGACGGCATTGAGCTCGATGGCACCAGCATACTGCCCTGTGTTCACGGAGCTCACGGCACCCCCACCCATACCGATGCGGTAGTTGTCCCCACCAAGGAGGACGACCTCTTCGCCAGGCTCAGGAGTACCCTTCTGCGCATCACTGCGGCGGGCATAGCCCACGCCACCAGCGAGCATAATGACCTTGTCGAAGCCGTAGGTTGGTGCGGCGTCCTTCCCTTCGTGCTCGAAGGTCAGCACCGAACCGCAGATGAGCGGCTGACCGAACTTGTTCCCGAAATCGCTCGCCCCATTAGAAGCCTTCGTCAAGATCTGGCGAGGAGTCTGGTAGAGCCAAGGACGCGCAGCACTGTACTGCTCTGTCGGGCGATCTGCTGCGGTGCGAGGGTAGCTGGTCATATAGACGGCCGTCCCAGCCAAGGGGACACTGGCACGTCCGCCAGCCATACGGTCACGTATCTCCCCACCCGTACCTGTGGCAGCCCCGTTGAAGGGCTCTACGGTCGTGGGGAAGTTATGCGTCTCAGCCTTGAGGCTCAGCACGCTGTCGATGGGCTTGCGGACGAAGAAGTCAGGCTTATCTCCCGAGGCAGGAGCGAACTGCTCCAGCTCCTTCGGCCCATCGATGAAGGCTACATTATCCTTGTAGGCGGAGACCAGGTGATTGGGGTTGGCCGCGCTGGTATCCTTGATCATAGAGAAGAGGCTACGCTCTTCCTCCTCACCATCGAGGACGAAGGTGCCACCGAAGATCTTATGACGGCAGTGCTCGCTATTGACCTGCGAGAAGCCGAAGAGTTCGCTGTCGGTCAAGGGACGCCCCAGACGCTGGCTGAGCTGCTCAAGGTAGGCAATCTCCTCCTCGCTCAGAGCCAATCCCTGCGCCTCATTGTAGGCACGTAGGTCGGTGATATGCTCGATAGGAGCCGCTGTCAGGTCGGTGGCGAAGACCGTCGCGTCGATTCCTTCGTAGAGGGACTGAAGCATCGGGTCGAAGGGGGCATCTGCCCCAGCGACCTCGTGGAACTCCTCGACGCGCGTGACGCTCGGGATGTTCATATTGCGGATGATCTCCACCGCATTGGTGCTCCACGGGGTGACGAGCTCACGGCGCGTACCGACGAAGAAGCCCTCGAGGGCAGGGCTATTAAGCGACGTAGCCCCACCAAAGAGCCAGGTGAGGCGATCCAGAGCGGCGGCATCCAGCGGAGCCGTGCTCTCTACGACATAGAGTACAGAGGAGCTCTGTTTCCTAAAGAGAGTAATCATTCGGAGACTATATATATTGTCTGAAGGAGGATATGACGATGGGGAAAGATCGGTGACGAGCACAGGGAGTAGACAGCTGGAGCTCATCTCATCTCCCCTGCTACAGGATCAAAGTTAGGCAAAAAGGCAAGACCTCACTGCCCAGAGCTGGCGGCTCTAGGCGGTGAGGTCTTGCGGTGTGTCGAGGAGCATAGCTTACGACTCTATAGTAGGCTCAGCTCGGGATACGGATAGTGCGCCCTATGGAGAGCTTGTCGTGGGAGGTTATCCCATTGGTAAAGCAGAGCTTCTTGAGGGAGACACCATAGCGAGAAGCGATCGAGGAGAGGGTATCCCCCTTCTTGATGCGGTGCGTCTTAAACTGCTCTTCGTTAGACTCTCCACTCTTCTTGGGCTTGGCTACAGCGTTAGCTACAGCGAAGGAGCGAGGGGTGCGGTAGGCTCCCTTGACGAAGGCAAAGACATCGTAGCGAGGGACACCTGCCTGGAAGTCGAAGAGGTCGGAGGGATCAATGGGCACGCCCATGAAGCGAGCTTCGAAGTGGAGGTGTGGTCCTGTCGAGCGCCCCGTGCTCCCCCCGAGACCGATGGGATCACCAGCACGGACGATGGTGCCTTCGCGGACGATGGAGCGGGTCATGTGCCCGTAGACAGTCTCCAGACCATTGGGGTGACGGATGACGACATAGTTGCCGTAGCCCCCACCCTCGTAGGACTTGACACGCACCTTACCAGAGAAGGCAGCACGTATCGTGTCCCCATAATTGAGTTTCAGATCCGTACCGTAGTGCATACGGCCGAAGCTGTGGCGATAGCCATAGTTCGAGGTGATTTGGCGAGTAGCGATGGGCATCACGAACTCCTGCAGGTCGATATCTTGGCGGTCGGGGATATGGACCGACATACCTGCGAAGGGATTGACGTGACTCCCCCAAGACTCTTCTCCGTAGAGATCGGAGGCAGGAGCTTCGAGGTCTTCGGCATGCTTCTTCGCTTGCAAAGCAGCCTCACGACGCAGCTTCTCCTTAGAGAGTCGTTTCTTAATCTCGAGTCGGTCGGCCAGGAGCAGGTGTTCGCCCCCCGTAGGGTTTGCCTGCTGACCGACTGTCGTGCGTGTCTCCTTCTTTGGTGTCTGAGCCGTACTCCCAGAGGCCGTAGAGGCCCAGGCTGGGAGCGTCGTGGCGACCAGACACAGAGATGCGCATAACAGTCGCATTCTTTTTCTTGTCATACCAGCTTTTGATACTTACATTTTATATAGGACCGAGCGGAAGCGCGCCTTCCGTCGGGGGGCTTAGAGTGCGCTGTGCACACGAAGCACCGAATACAAAGATAACCAAATAGTTACAACTCACAACCCTGCACAAGCAGAGCGCATCTGTGCAACTCCACGCCTTTTTCCCGCTCCTTTCCCGTGCGGATGGGGCGACTTAGCGCATCAGGAGCGAGGCAAGCTCTTGCGCAAATCGGCACTCTTTCTGCGGAGTATCCACCTCATCAATGGGGCAGATATGGTGGGCGTGGCGGTAGATAGGTGCGCGCACGTGAAGCATATCGGTGACAAAAGCGAGGAGCTCTTCCCCACTCTTATCCTTGATGGTCGGGCGTGTACGCTTGCACAGCTCCAAGCGTGCAGCCAGCACGGTGGGGGAGCAACTGAGATAGATGACCTGCCCCGATAGCAGGAGTTGCTCCATCGTATCCTCGTAGCAGGGCAAGCCGCCCCCTGTGGCAAAGACCGTGTCGGGCATACTCATCAGCTCCTCGATGACCATACGCTCACGGCGGCGGAAGGTCGCTTCGCCGTGCTGGGCAAACATATCCAGGATGCGCTGCCTGAAGCGCGTCTCGATGAAGACATCTGTATCCACAAAGCGGTAGCCCAAGGCATCAGCTAAGTGTCGCCCTATGGTACTCTTGCCCGAGCCCATAAAGCCTACGAGGAAGATCGGTGTAGCCATCGTATTACTTCCTATCGGGATAAGCGATACGTGCGTGGTACATCGTCTTGAGCTTGAGGTAGAAGGTCTCCTTGATCTCCTGAATATCGTGGAAGGTCAAGGGGGTATCATTCAGTAGCCCTTCCGATACGATTCCATCGACGAGCTTCGTGATGAGCCGACGTATGTTCTCTTCAGTATATTCGCTGAGGCTACGGCTGGCGGCCTCGACACTATCGGCAAGCATCAAGATACCCTGTTCCTTGGTATAGGGGTTCGGACCGGGGTAGGTGAAGGGTTCGGGGTCGACGTCCTCCCCGGGGTGCTCGTTGGCATACGAATTATAGAAGTAGCGAGTAGTGCTACGACCGTGGTGCGTACGGATGAACTCAATCACCACGTCAGGCAAGCCGTGCTTCTGCGCCAAGGTCACTCCATCCAGTACGTGGCGGATGATGACGCGCGCACTCTCTTCGTAGGAGAGATATTGGTGGGGGCTATTCCCCGAGGAGTTTTCTGTGAAGTACTCAGGATGAAGCATCTTCCCTATGTCGTGGTAAAGAGCCCCCGTACGGATGAGCTGGGTATCCGCCCCCACCTTGGCGGCGGCTGCGGTAGCCAAGATAGAGACTTGGTAGGAGTGCTGGAAGGTGCCTGGAGCCACTTCGGAGAGTTCCTGCAAGAGGGGCATATTCGTGTCACTCAGTTCGACCAAGCGGATATTGGACACGTAGCCGAAGATGCGCTCCACGACGAAGGCAAGGATGTAGGAGAACATCAAGAAGATCAGGTTCACCCCATAGTAGAAGAGCTGCATCCAGTAGCCACGAGTCAATAGCCCCTCATGCCCCCACTCTACGATCATCGAGGAGCCTACATAGACCAAGAAGACCGTGAAGGCCGCACGGATGATCTGACCGCGCGAGGTGAGGCTCTGCAGGGCAAAGAGTGCCGTAAAACCAGCCGCCAGCTGGATGAAGAGGAAGGACAGAGGGTCGGCAGGATAGAAGTAAGCCGAGACCAAGATGGTGATCAAATAGGTATTCCACGCCAAGTGACTCCCGAAGAACGTGCGTAGCAAGATCAGGAGGATGACGTACGGCACGACCTGGATGGGGAAAATATCACTGCGTGCCTGTAGCTCTGTCAGCGCAACAAACAAGAAGATCGAGACGAGGAGTAAGACCACGTTCTTCGACTGCTCCAGGAACTGCTTGCAGAAGAGCGACAGGTAAATACCCAAGAGCGAGAGCAGCAGAGCTACATAGAGGAAGAGACCGAGGTTGAAAATCGATGCCGTATCTCCCCCCAGTCGCTGCACCTCCTCGATACGAAGCGAGCGCAGAATATTATAGGTATGGGGGGTGACGATCTCACCACGACCGATGATGCGCTCGCCCTGCTGCACCATCCCCGTAGAGGTAGAGAGGCTGGCTAAGGCATCGGCTAAGACCTTCTCACTATAATTCTTATCGTAGCGCACATTATCCTCGAGGTACGAGGCGACACTGAGCTTCTGCAGCTCGGCGCGCTGGAGACCACTCTTCTGCGCCTTATCGAAGATCATATCATAGACCTCCTTGAGGCTATAGAACTGCGTGACGGGGGTACGAGCCAGCACATTATCATCCCCCAAGAGCATCACCTCCAGGCGGTTTTCTTCGCGTAGCGAGGAGAGCGCCGGAGCCTGGATAATGCCACGTGTATAATAAGTACGTAGCTCGGCGGTAAGGAAGAGGTAATAAGAGCGATCCAGCGTGCGACTGAAGTTGTGCTCGTAGTTGTCATGTAGCTGGTTCAGCTTGCGCGCCATCAGGTCTCGGTCGAAGGTATAGACCGGTAGCGTCTCCTGACGGATGCTGTCCTGCTCCATCTGTAGCTGCTCGGCAGACTTATAGATGGGGAAGTCGTACGGTGCCGTAATCAGGTCGTACGACCACGGCTTACCACTGCTGAAGAGATACTGGAAGCTCCTACTGCGTGGGGCTAAAAGCATCACCACAAAGGCCAAGCAGACAAAGGAGACAAGCAGCCGAAAGGTGCGATGCTTCGCTATACTACGTAAGGATATGGGGCGCATAAAGCTAAACTATTGACTAGTGCAAAGGTACGTAAAAGCACTTGAGCTTAAGAGCACTCCCTGCTTCGAGGCGTGCAACAGTCTCAAATAAATATCGGGTACACTGCAGACCAGTGTACCCGATATTCTAATCCGTATGTGATGATCTTGCCTCGACTCTTAGTGATGCTTATTAAAGAGGAAGGCTGCAATCTGATGCACTGTCCCGGAATGACCCGTTGGAAAATTGGAGTTCTCTAAGGTGTTGGTATGAACAGCGATCAAGAGGAAGCTATTCTTAGCTACATTCTCATCTCCTCGCCCATACTTCACGCGAGATAAAAGACCTCTAAACTTATGTCCATCATCAAAGACGGCTCGCCAATTGTTACCGACTTTCACCCCAGGGAAGAGCAAGGTCACCGTTCGTACAACGCCCTCCTGCTGACGTTGAGTCCACCAAGCATCATCAAAGACCGTATTTATCGTGATCGCAGACTTACCTGTACGAGGGTCATCCACACCGAGAGGCACAGCTTCAATCTTGAGCTCTCCTATATCGAAATTCGATGGATTACTCTTATCGTCAGGTCCTTGAGGATCGTTGTAGGTATATCGTAGAGCCACTCGCTGCGCATCAGTCTTAGCCTGAGGATAAGCGGTCTGCAAGTCGGACTTATCCGAGTAGACCAGCCCCTTTGAGGCGTTGTAAGCCTGGAATTTCAGTGCATAGAGCTTATTTATTTGGGACACATTGTACTTAAACTGGTCATAGAACGTACGCTGAATACTTCCTACTCGCTCCTGCATATTTTGGTCGCGATTCCAGTTAGGGTAATTCGATCCACCGACGACAAGCCCCGCATCATACCCAGCAAATACGCTCGTCCACTGGAATTCATCGGGCACTTCATACTGCTTATTATCGAAAGCAAAATCAAAGCCTCGAGCCTCAAGCTCGCGTACATTGAAGTAGCCGACCATATCCATATTAGCCTGCAGCTCATCCTTGGTAGGAGCTACAGTACCATTCTTCTGGGGATTGAGGAAGGCTCCACGGAAGAGCGGACGAAGGACAGAATAAGCACCAGCCTCTGTCAGGGTCAGATTGATGGGGTAGCTCACTCCGTTTTGCAGAGGTGTCGTACTGCGGAATGTCTCTGTCGTGCCCGACTTGACGAAGTTGAGGAAGCCAGCCTCGACCGTAGTCTCAGGGTTCTGTACCCCAGAGCGAGGCATCCCCCAGACATAATAAGTCTTCATCTGGCCTGCCTGCTGGTCTTGCAGCTTGAAGTTAAGCAGTGTGGGGGAGGCAGAATTAGTAGCCCTCCACGATGGATATTTGCCCGAGCGCACATCCGTATCGCTCCCGGCACTGAAGTCAAAATACCCAGAGGCATCTACAGCCTCCGTGACCACAGAAGCCCACGTAGGACCCGCCTTAAACTCCTGCTCTGTCGTGAGGTTTACACGGATGAAAGCACCCTGAGGCTCATAGTGCATCGACGTGTAGCCCACGTGGCCATTGATCGCCGAAGCCCCATTTTCATTGAACATCTTAGTCCACTTCGAGAGCAGTGGCATACGCACCTTCGTATCGGTGCGCTCGTAGTCTTCATCCTTGCGGTCGAAGGTCACCTTGTAGAAGTCATTGCCCGTAAGCTGATCACCGCCACCCATGACACCAGCGACATACCATTCACCACCGTCTCCAGGATGTACGCCTGCGGAGAAATTGCCGGTAAAGGTAGCCTGCCCATAGTAATGGAGCTTAACCGAATTATTGACGCGCGCAACATTGTAAGTAACCGTGGCTGTACCTAAGCCAGACACGCCCATCTTCTTGAAATATAGTTGGGCTGTGAAGGTGGTCGCCTGTGGATCAATTTTGTGCAAAGCCTCACCATTGTCACTAAGAATGAGCGAGCGGAACTTAGGATCTAAGCTCTCGGTGGGAAGGGAGGCTTCAAAAGCAAGATGAATTACCTCTTTATGTAGCGGTGCTACACCCTCTGTATTCGGGCCATCACCTTTAGTACACGAGAAAAGGAAGAGTGCTGCGAGAAGTACTCCCCAAAGATTACGTAGGATCTTCATTTCAGATTAAATTTAGCATTCTGAATTGTTAGTTTACTACCAGGCTTTATAGCTCTGGACCACTGCCCCAATCACCATAACTTGAGGAGGCATCTAATGGGGCACCATCCTCCCAGTCCTCATACCCTGACTCTAAAGAAAATTCAATTAGTAGGCTCATAGGCGTACTCAAATGAAACAACTCCAAACTCGGTGGGATATAAGGCATTCGATTCGTTTGACGATTCATTAAAAGTCATTGTTTAGGTTGAATGGCCACAAAATTAACTTTTTTTTACAGACGGCATAATCACAGCTGATTCCCAGGAGGAACAACCTAAAAAACAAGCCATAAGACACTCCCCACAGAGGGTAATCCGACCGACAAGGTCCTCCACTTCGGGCGAGGTCAGGCTACTCAGGATGGGGCAAACACGGTACGTCCAGGCTCATACGCCACTGGCGAAGATGAAGCATCCTCCCATCGCCACCTGCTCTTCCCCAGAGAGAGGGGTATGTAGCAGTAGTGGTCGGCGCGCGGAGCAGTACTGCTCCGCGCGCCGACCACTACTGGAGCATACCACCGACCACTACTACTCGACCCCACCCCTTCGGCTCACCACGAGCAGAGATAAGCAGAGCGGCTGCACCCAAGCCTATGCTTGGATGCAGCCGCTCTGCCCTCAGGGTGTGGTGCTATTCCCTCCAGTAGCGCCGCTGGATACGGGAGGAGAGCGTGGTCAAGATCTCGTAGGGGATCGTGTCACAAGCCTCTGCCATCACTCCGATGGGACGCTCTTCGCCCCCGAAGATCAGCACTTGGTCGCCGACACGAGCCTCAGGCACGTCCGTAATGTCGATCATACAAGCATCCATACAGACATTGCCTATCGTCGGGCACAGCCGTCCGTGGAGCATCACCGAATAGGCTCCACGACTTAGTCTCCGAGAGAAGCCATCCGCATAACCAATAGGGATGACCGCTATCCGCGAAGGTCGCTCCGTCAGCCCACGGCATCCGTAGCCGATCGCTTCGCCTGCTGGAAGCTCACGGATTTGGAGGAGTACGGTCGTCAGACGAGCGATGGGCTTCACTCCCCCCAAGCCCGTAGCACTGATCCCGTAGAGGCCGATACCCAAGCGCGCCATATCTAAGGCATAGGCTCCGTAGCGCTCGATGCCAGCGGTATTGAGCAGATGGCGCTTGGGCTGGTAGCCCAAGGCCTGGCTCAGAGCTTCGGTAGCAGCGACGAAGGTCTCAGCTTGACGCTCGGTAAAGGCAACCTTCTCTGACTCATCGGCTGCAGCCAGATGCGAGAAGACCGAGCTCACACACAGCTCAGGATGCTCACGGAGATAGGCCCCGACACGGGGCAGGTCAGCAGGTGCAAAGCCTAAGCGGTGCATCCCACTATCGACCTTGAGATGAATGGGAAAGCCCTTGATACCTGCCTGACGAGCCTTCTGGCAGAGCCCTTCCAAGAGCTCCATACTATATACCTCGGGCTCGAGCTGGTGCGCAAAGAGCGTATCAGCCACCGAGAGCTCGGGGTTCATGATCATGATGTGCGTGCGGATACCCTTCTCGCGCAGCTCACGCCCTTCGTCAGCCACCGCTACAGCGAGATAGTCCACCCGATGCTCCTGCAGCGTACGCGCCAGCTCAAAGGCACCCGTCCCGTAGCCATCGGCCTTGATCATACAGATCAGCGGATGATGCGGAGGGAGGAGCGAACGGTAGTGATTGAGGTTGTGAACAACGGCACTGAGGTCAATATCCAAGACCGTCTGATGCTCACGCGAAGAGAGTCGGCGGTAGACTTGATCGAGGGCAAAGCGCCTTGCGCCCTTGATCAAGATACAGGCATCGTGGAGCGCCAAGAGGGAGGGCGAAGCAAGTAGCTCCGCTGTCGTACGAAAGGAATGGAGCTGGAGCGTAGCGAAGAGGTCGCGCGCGCGCATCAGCCCTTCGCCCACGGCAAAGACTTCTTCCACCCCATAGTCGGAGAGCATTGCCGCCACTTCGCCGTAGAGATCTTCGTCCCTGCGCCCACTGCCTTCTATATCGGAGAGCAGCAGGACAGGACGCGAGGAAGTAGCGGAGGCACGGCGACGCAGGAAGTCCAAGGCGATGGAGAGCGACTGCAGGTCACAGCTATACGCATCATCGATGAGGGTATTGCCCTGGATGCCGTCCTTGACCTCGAGGCGCATCGACACGCTTGAGAGCTGACGCCACGCCTCTGGTGTGGAGAGAAGCTGTGGGGCTAAGACCGAAACCACCGCAATACAGCAGAGGACATCCTCTATATAGGCAGCGTCCGTGAAGGGAATGCTCAGGCGGTAGACTTCGCCTGCGATGGAGCAGACCAGCAGGGTCTCCCCCTCGTTTTCGGCAGAGGTGGTCTGCACATAGACCGTAGCCGATGGGTCTACACGACTCCAGGTATAGTGCTGCTTCGTGGGATAAAGTCGCTCCATCGTAGAGGCTACCAAGGCATCATCCTTGCCGTAGAAGAGCGAAGCACTTCGTGCAAAGAGACGGAGCTTCTCCTCCAGCTTCTCCTCCAGCGAAGCAAAGCCTTCTTGGTGCGCACTGCCTAAGGAGGTGAAGATACCCACCTCGGGCGCAATGACCTCCTCTAAGGCCGCCATCTCTCCAGGGAGCGAGATACCAGCCTCGATGAGGGCGACTTCATCCTCCTCCGTGATGCTCAGCACCGAGAGGGGAACACCGATCTGCGAATTATAACTACGGGGCGAGCGCACCGTCCTTAGGCAGGGAGCTAAGAGCTGATAGAGGAGCTCCTTGACGATGGTCTTCCCATTGCTCCCCGTGATCCCCACCGTCTGCAGTCGGGCGAAGCGCTCACGATGTGCACGCGCTAAGGCCTGCAGCGCCTTCACCGATGAAGGGACGAGGTACCAGTTTGCCCCGACATAGCGTGCTTTATCCTCCGCTGAGAGTTGCTCGACGACGAAGCTCCTTACCCCAGCTTCGTAGAGCTGAGCAATGTACTGATGCCCATCCCCCGAGTCGGTGCGGATGGCGAAGAAGAGCGTCGAGGCAGGCATCACAAGCGAACGGCTATCCGTCAGGATATGCGCCACTGGTGTCGTGTGTGCAAGCTCCGGCACTACACAAAAGGCTTGGGCTAAGAAGTCCGGAGTAAACGAGGGTGATACTAATCGATCCATAGAGGTAAGTCGTGAAGCTGAGCTAACGGATATTCGGAGCGGAAGAGATCTATGCGCCTCCTGAGTGCCTCCATACGCTCACGGTGCGCCTGTCCCTCAGCGTGCAGTGGACGATGACGAAGCTCTCGGTGCAGGCGGTGCGCCTTCGGCAGTCCCGTCTGCGCCTCATCATCCAGCATCCACGAGGCGAAGCGCTCGGCAACCAGTCGCTGTGCCAAGGGGGACGGATGCACCATATCTTCGGCATAGAAGCGGTAGTCGCGTAGCTCATCCAATAGAAGTTCGTACGAAGGGAAATAGAAGCAAGTCGTGGGGAAGCGTTCACACAAGGCTTCGGCAAAGAGGAGGAGCGAGGACTTGCTCAAGGCATTGCCGTGCGCCCCATCACGCAGATGGCGCACGGGGCTCACGGTCTGGACAATGACCAGATCGGGATAGTCGTGCCTCAGTCGCTCGACGAGGGGCGTCCACACCGCTAAGAGGGCTTCGGGGCTCATCCGCTCACGTGTGAAGCAGCTCTCGGGGAGCTTGTGGCAGTTACTCACGACTTGTCCCATCGCTCCTCCGTAGACTTCGGTCGCCAAGCGGTAGACATAGGCCGTGCCGTAGGTCACGAATAGATAGCGCAGGTGTGGGAGTCGCGGACGAAGAGCCTCATACACGCCGTTCATCTTCTCGAGGATAGCCGCCTCCGTCACCGAGGAGAACGAACCGTGATGTAGGAAGGAATGGTAGAGCCCACCGTGCTCAAAGACTTCCTTCGCCACGAAGGGCTTCCCCCACAGCAGACGCTCGATGCCCGCAGCGATGGAGAGGGGATTGTACTGGATGCCGTAGGGATTGACTTCTATTTGCAAGCCCCCATCACGCAGGTAAGCACCGATGTGCTCACTAAAGCACGAGCCAAAGCTGAGGGCTTGCTGCCCATAGCCTAAGCGTGGAGGAGAGGGGGGGAGGGTAATCGGTGTATGCAGTGCAAGCATAGCTGGTAGATCAGGAAAGGGACTACCGATGTGGTCGTCTCGACTTGTGTCCGGTGTGGTGTCCCGAGAGCTGAGGATAGAAGGCCGAAGGGATATGCTCGATGGTATAGCCACCATCCTCGAGGCGGTCAATAGCAATGATGTCGTAGCGCACCTCTAAGTCCAGCGCATAGTGGCGGATGTAGGCATTGGCGGCTGCGATGAGATAGGCTTGCTTCTCACGGGTAACAGTGGTGCGCGCTGGGGCGAAGCTACCGACACCACGGGTCTTGACCTCGACGATGACCAGCGTCTCGCCCCACTGAGCGATGAGGTCGATCTCCTTGTGCAGGTGGCGCCAGTTGCGTGCGTGGATGGTATAGCCCTGCGCCTCAAGGTAGCGGCAGGCTAACTCTTCACCAGTCGCACCCGTCTTGAGATGTTGGTCCATAGGAGTTCACTCTGCACCTTGTCCAGCTCAAAGGTCTCGATGTGGCGCACACGCTTGGAAGGGATGATCTCCTCGATAGCGATGAGGATGCCCGTCTCTTGCACGGCGCCGAAGCCAGGATTGATCGCCGTGCCGAAGACACGGAGCTTGGGAGAGAGCGCCATATAGGCGTTGACCAGAGGAGGGATGTTGAAGCCCATAGCACGCACCGTTTGGCTCAGCGTGCGGTAGTTCGTCTGCAGGTCATCGGTGGGGAAGAGCTGCGCCACCTCCGCCTCGTCGACGACGATGGGTAGGGGATGCGTCGGGCGAACTAAGTGCTCGGCATCGGGGAAGTGCTTATCGAGGAAGTAGAGAATGAGGTTGCGTGCGTGGGGATCGTAGTCTTGGTACATCGTCACCTTCCCATAGAAGTACTTCATCGCTGGGTTGATTACCGTCAGCGCACCTAAGCCATCCCAGAGGTTATCCAGAGCAAAGAGGCTTTTGGCTCCCATACGAGTCGACTGGTAAGGCAGGGAGACGAAGGATCGACCGAGTTCGATAGTCGAAGGAAGATACTCACTCAGGAACTGCTCACTGAAGTCGAACATCTCCGCCGTAGCTAAGCGGGGCTTGCCCGTCTCTTCGTCATACGCCACTTCATCGCCGAAGATAAAGCGATAGCCTCCCAAGATCGCCGCCTCCTCAGGGTCCCAGACGATGAGCTGGTGATAGCCTTCGGGGGCTAAATCAAATTCATCCACATCGCACTCCTTCCCCGTGCCACCGCCATAGAAGCGGAAGGCTTCTTCGCGCAGGCGTCCTATTTCACGCATCGTCTCGGGAGCCGTCGAGGCGTGGAAGACGTAGATTTCATTGCCTCCCTTATTCGTAGTGCGGAGGAGCTTATCGGGGGTTAGTTCCCGACGAATGACCTCTACGTCTATGGGAGCTATGATGGGTGTGGTGTGCATATCTACTTGGTGGCTTTTGACTGGGCGTCATACTCCTGACGCAGGGCGTAGCAGAGCGAGCGTATGCGGTCGGCTTCCTCCTGAGGTGAGCGTCCGCCATCGCGCAGGCTCTGCCACGAGATCGGCTCACCCACGAGGATGCGGAAGTGCCGTCCGTGCGTGCGGAAGAGCTCATCAGGGAGGAGTGCCTGCCCTGGATCGAACTTCATCCCGAGGGCCTGCTTGATACGCCAGACCCAATAGAAGTGACGGCTGTTCTGCCCTACGAAGTGCAGGGGGACAATATCACGCTGATGGGCGATGGCCTGCGTGACGAAGGTCTTGCGCCAAGGGCTATCCTGCAACTTCCCATCGAAGATACGCGAGCACGAGCCTGCGGGGAACGTCCCGATAGGCTCATCTCCCTGCATCGCCTCCTGCAGGAGGGATACGGCTTGTCGTCCCTGCGAGCCCTGACGGTTATTCACTGGTAGGAAGACCGACTGCAAGGGGCGAAGGTAGTACAAGAGGTCGGAGACCATATAGCGTACCGCCCCGTAGTGCTTCCCTATCATATAGGAGAGCGAGATACCATCCATACCGCCCAAGGGATGATTACAGGCGAAGATACACCGCCCCGACTCAGGGAGTCGCTCGGGATGCACCCACTCGGCGGTCACAGCAAATTCGCCCATCAGTGCCTCGAGGAAGTCCAGCCCATCGAGGTGCCCATAGCGGTAAAGGATGTCATTGATCTCGCGCTGGTGAATCAGTCGCTCCAGCTGACGAAGGACAAAGGGAGGGAGGTGCTTGCCCACCTTTTCCTCCAGGACCTTCCCTATATGGATAGCTAAGGGATGGTCCTGCGAGGAGTATTGGGCTTGCTCGGTCAGCGGTCGCATCACGGCAGCGTTACTTGCCCGAGAGCTGACGGATGCTCTGCTCGATCGTAGCGATACGGCTCTCAGCGTCGGCCTTCTTCTTGCGCTCGAGGCTGATGACGGCCTCGGGAGCCTTGCTCACAAAGCTCTCATTGCTCAGCTTCTTCTCTACGCCAGCGAGGAACTTCTGCTGGTACTCGAGGTCGGCACGGAGCTTCTTCAGCTCTTCCTCGACATCGATGTAGGCGGCCATAGGCACGGCGAACTCATCCGTCCCGATGACGAAGCTCACGGCACCTTCGCTACGTACACCGCTGCGGTCGATCGCCGAGAGGCCGGCCATCTTGATGAGCACTTCATCGAGTTCGGTGGAGTAGCTGGGGCTTGCTTCGAGGGCAAGGGCTTCGCGTGGCGAGAGGTTCTTGCTGGTGCGCAGGCTACGCACGGTGGTGATGATCTCCTGAGCGACAGCGAAGCGCGTGAGGAAGGCTTCATCGAAGGCTTCGGCAGGGCGCTGCTGGGCGTTCATGATACTCTCACCCTCGGCACGCTCAGCGAGGTTCTGCCACAGCTCTTCGGTGATGAAGGGCATGAAGGGGTGAAGGATACGCAGGATTTCATCGAAGAAGTCAAGTGCCTCACGGCAGGTCGTCTGGTCGATGGGCGAGCCGTAAGCAGGCTTGATCAGCTCCAGATAAGAAGAGGAGAAGTCGTCACGGATGAGCTTATAGACGAGGGTCAGCGCCTCGCTGATGCGGTACTTCGCGAAGAGATCATCCAGCTCGGTAGCCGCCTTGCTGAGCACCTGACGCATCCAGTAGGAAGCTAAGCGCGAAGCCTCGGGCTGTGGCGTGGCAGCCGCTTCGGCCGTCCAGCCCTTCACCAGACGGAAGGCGTTCCAGATCTTATTGCAGAAGTTACGTCCCTGCTCGCAGAGCGACTCGTCAAAGAGGATGTCGTTCCCAGCAGGAGCACTCATGATGAGCCCCATGCGCACGCCATCTGCCCCGTACTTATCGATGAGGAGGAGCGGGTCGGGCGAGTTGCCGAGAGTCTTCGACATCTTGCGTCCCTGGTTGTCACGGACAATACCTGTGAGGTAGACGTTCTCAAAGGGCTTCTTCCCTTGGAACTCGTAGCCGGCCATAATCATACGTGCGACCCAGAAGAAGAGGATATCGGGTCCCGTGACGAGGTCGGAAGTAGGATAGTAGTACTCAAGCTCCTTGTCCCCTTCACTCAGAGCTGGGGCGAAGACCGTGATCGGCCAGAGCCACGAGGAGAACCAAGTGTCGAGGCAGTCGCTCTCACGGCGCAGGTCGGCAGCGGTAAGTCCAGCGTTCTTCTCCTGAGCTAAGCGGAGAGCTTCCTCGTCACTGGAAGCGACGACGAAGCTACCATCGGGGAGGTAGTAGGCTGGGATGCGATGTCCCCACCACAGCTGACGGCTGATACACCAGTCCTTGATATTCTCCATCCAGTGACGATAGGTATTCTTGAACTTCGCAGGGTGCAGGCGGATCTCGTCATTCATCACCGCATCAAGGGCAGGCTTAGCGAGTCCCTCCATCTTGAGGAACCACTGCATCGAGAGCTTGGGTTCGATGGGGACGAACGTACGCTCGGAGTGTCCTACCTTATTCGTGTAGGCCTCGACCTTCTCCATCAGGCCGGCAGCCTCGAGGTCGAGTTCGATCTGCTTACGTACGTCAAAGCGATCCATACCGGCATAAGCTCCCCCATGTTCGTTGAGCGTACCATCATCGTGGAAGATATCGATGGTCTGCAGCTGGTGCTTCTCACCGAGCATATAGTCATTGACGTCGTGCGCAGGGGTGACCTTCAGACAGCCTGTACCGAACTCAATATCTACATATTCATCCTCGATGACAGGAACGGCGCGCCCTACTAAGGGCACGATGAGCTTCTTGCCACGGAGGAAGCCGTAGCGCTCGTCATTGGGGTTGATACACACGGCGGTATCGCCCATAATCGTCTCGGGGCGGGTCGTCGCCACGACGACGTACTTATCCGCTTCGCCCTCGACGAAGTAGCGCAGATAGTAGAGCTTACCCTGCTGCTCCTGATAGATAACTTCCTCATCGCTGAGGGCGGTCTGCGCCTTGGGGTCCCAGTTGACGACACGCACGCCACGGTAGATCAGTCCCTTGCGATAGAGGTCGACGAAGACATCGATGACGCTCTGGCTGCGCTCGTCGTCCATGGTGAAGGCTGTGCGCTCCCAGTCGCAGGAGGCACCGAGACGCTTGAGCTGCTCGAGGATGATGCCCCCGTGCTCACGCGTCCAGTCCCAAGCGTGCTCAAGGAAGGCCTCGCGCGTCAGGTCGTGCTTCTGGATACCCTGAGCGGCCAGACGGCCGACGACCTTCGCCTCCGTAGCGATGGAAGCGTGGTCGGTACCAGGCACCCAGCAGGCATTGAAGCCACGCTGACGCGCACGGCGCACGAGGATATCCTGAATACTATTATTGAGCATGTGCCCCATATGAAGTACGCCCGTGACGTTGGGTGGGGGGATGACGACGGTATAAGCGGGTCGGTTATCGGGTGTCGAATGGAAGAGCTTGTGCTGCATCCAGTACGCATACCACTTATTCTCCACAGCCTCGGGGCTGTACTTGGTAGCTAACTCCATAATAGCGGATTCGTAATGTATCTATATATTATTATTCTATTTCTGCTTCTTCCCAGAGAGCTACATCTTCGCAGATGGAGCCAAGTATGGGAGATACAAATTTACATCAATCGCACGGATATCGGGTGCGCGGAGCCAGCCACGCACGACAAAGGAGTGGAGAGAGGGCGATATAACAGGGGGAAAGAAGGGCGAACTTAGCCTCCAAAGCAAAGGAAGAGCAGACCGATGAGTGCCATCCCCACAAAGCTCACGCCAATGATACCAGCCAAGACGATCCCTGTCTGCAAGCCACGCCGCACCGTGATCCGTGGTGCGATGAGGAAGGCAACAAGGTTCGGAGCCGAGAAGGAGCAAACAAAGAGCCAGCGAGGAGGCGAGGCAAGCGCATAGTAGGCTATTTGGAGGGCGATGAAGAGCAAGAGGGCGATACTCGACAGTCCAAGGATCAGATCTCGGTGGCGGTACTTCCGCTGGGGGGCGTGCGTCATTGGTAGCAGTAGCTGGATGAGGTAGGTGCGACTTAGTCCTACGAAGGTATAAAGAATATACGCCTGCTGACACACCCTCCACCGCAAGATCTCCCTGTGCTAAAAGCGAGCAGCTGGAGAGCTTACTCCCCAGCTGCTACATGATCATATATGGGTATCTGTGATAGCGAGATCTTAATCCTCATTCCCTTGGTACATCGATAGCCAAGGCAGGATGAAGTAGCCTCGATTCTCGCCTATCTCCAGCTGAGATGCGATATGAAAATGCCAACTATCATTATCCATACGATGATTCTGATAGACACCTGGATAGGGCTTCTTTAGACCCGTAGAAGAATATTGATCAGATCGCTGACGCAACCACAAGAAGATCGCTTGTCCGCCGTAATCAATATTCCAGTCATTAACCGCATTCCCTGACCATACTCCATTGACATGGAGACGACGAGACAGGACTTCGGGACGCAATTCAGTACCATCCTGCCAGAAACTATCCTGAGCGATCTGTTCCCTCAGATACTTCTCAGCTTCATCATCGGTCATATTCTTGAAGTTATAGGCATTACCTATGGGCTTCATGTCGATCTGGAAGTAGGAGTGTGGATTGATGATCTTGGTGGAACCTCCATAAGGAGCTTCCACGGGGACATTATAAGTATTTGATCCCCAATTTGGGTTGTACCATTTACCTCCCTCAGTATAGCGGACGGCCACAGCCATCTTCGTGCCGATAAAGCGGAATGCAAAGAAGACATTAGTCGCCAGAGCATAAGTCTGACGGCGATAGGACTGAGCATCCTTACGGTAATAGATCGACTTAAGACCCTTATACCGCACGCCATCAATACGCACCTCTTCTCCCGTAGCACGATGTACCTTGTTATCTTCGAGATACTCATTTGTACCCTTCTTATACAGCAAGCCCCCAAACTCAGGGATCCCAGACTTGGGCACATAGGGGAAGACGGAATAGATATCAAAGCGGTCGGGCACTTCCCAATTGAGATCACCACCATAATAACTAATACGAGTGCCATCGCGCTGAGGACTATCATCTTTGATATACTGCACCTTGAAGCGCTTACCCTCGAAGTCCCGCACATAAGGAGCAGCACCGCCAGAATAGGTATAGGGTTGCCCAGCACCTGTGTCACCAGGCTTATTGGGATTCGTGAATGGCCGTTCATCATTATCCGCTGTCTCACGAGCAAAGTAACAATTGCCCGAGTTCGGATCACCTGCGATATATCTCAGCCCCATGCGTGCCAGCGGATTGACAGACAACTCCTCCTTGAGATCCACGACGGAGCGGTAAGCGTAACCCGACTTATGCGCAGAGGATGCCGTGTAGACGAAGGTCGGCCCTGCATACATCTTGATGGTCTTATTGTATAGATCCGCCCAGACAACCGTACCATATCGTTCGTCCTTATTCGGTCTCCGTGTACCCGTGGAGTCGACCTCCGACATCCAGAAGTAGAGCGTCTTCGAGGTCGAATCGCGATCTAAGGCTTCCCCCGAAGCGTCATACTTATTTCTCACAAGAGGGATGGCAATGTGCGTCGGGTCGGAGAGCGTAGGAATCGTAGCGGGGGTCTCTGTCACCGCAGCGCCAGGGACACTGACCCAGCGTACTATATCCTCGGGGACTCCCTGACCTATGGTTGCCAAGATTTGCTTTTTCTCCGGAGTAAGATCCGTATAGAGAGACTTGAAGCTATACTTTACCTCCGTCACCCCCTGTGTGCTCTCAATCGCGAACCCCTTAATCGAGAAGTCATAGGTAGGGCGATAGGTTAATCCTTGCGTAATCGTCCCGTCCATATCCAAATCACCCAGAGGGGTGTGCTTCGTCAACGTATTATGCAGGCGAATAGCCATGAGGCTACCAAGCATACGGAAGCGAGGCTTCAGTGGCTTCGCTTTGGTATTAGGATCTTCGTACTGCTGTATGATCTCAAAGTTCCACGAAGTTGAATTTACCGCCTTGACGGGATAGCCTGTCATCCAGTCACTACCTGACGGACTCGCAGCATTAGGCAGACGATACCCCAATACGAAGGGAATATCAATATCCTTACCGATCTTCAGCTTCTCATTCGGCCCATAGAGCTTGTTCACTACACGCTTAGCCTTCCATTTATAGGATGCGCTGGTAGCATCCCACGTCCCATCAGGCGCATAGATGGCATGCAGTCGCCACGTCTCACCATCCTTGAGCTTACTCTCGTCAGGGGCAGCATCAGGCTCAAAGGTGATGGGGGCCTTCGTACGAACGAAGTAATGCGTCTTCCCATCCTTCACTTCCTTGACCAGCTTCCAAGTAGCATGCCCGTAGCAGTCCCTCTTCTGTCGCTCTCCGAAGAGGGCGATGAAGACAGGGAAGTCTTCTTCGTCCTTCCCCGTATCAGCAAAGCCGAAGGTCGGATGCAGACGACGCCCCTGGGCATCCGTGTCACTACTGGGCGTAGTCATCTCGATACCACGCTCTGTCGAAGTGGAAACATAGTTAATAATCGTCTCTGGATCGATCTCGATCTCCCCTAAGTTCATATCCAGCGTGATGGACTTCCCTTCCTCTCCTTGCTCCGAAGGATTGGGGTGATCCATACGACATCCATAGAGTGCCCCCAATAGAGCTACTCCTAATACGACTTGACACAGGCAAGCACGTAGTTTGTTTGACAGCATTCTTCTCATCATTTTATCAATCATAAGACTACACTTCGCCCCCATCTTCGAGGGGATCAAATTCATCCATAGGTGGGAAAGAGGCACTTGTCAAGACACTCAAGCCCTCAGCCAGCTGAAACACCTCGCATCGGGGTGCTTCGTAGGGTAACGCATCGGTATTCAAACGCACAATGGTTCGGTAGTTTAAAGGATAAAAATGGCTACTTACCCACGGCTCTGCGTCTACACAACAACACCCCCCAGGCAAGCCACCTTAAAGCGATAACTTGTACAAAGGAAGCAAAAAAATATACACTGCCAAAGGATGCGCCCTACCCCCCCCCCGCAAAACACGCTCATATTCAGCCAATTACAGTCACAACAAGCAACCAACTACCAGCTCTCTCGCCTTGCTTCTCCAGCCCACTCCACCAGAGGCAGACAAGAGACTACAGATAGCTCCAGCATCTCCTGTCGGAAGAGTCCGCTATGATACTATATAGGTAGGGGTATGGAGCAGTAGTGGTCGGCGCGCTGACCACTACTGCTCCCCCTTGCGAGCACTACTGGTCGACACACCCACCAATAGTGCTTTTCCCTCCGTCCAGCCGTAAAGCAAACACTGACCAGAGCCTAACACCCATCCCCACTAACAGAGGAACAAATGACGTATCTTTGTACTGCTTAGGTCGGGCAAGCCACACGAGAGACCTTCTTCTGTGCGCCCCCCACATGCTATCACTACAGCAATGAAACGACTTTACATCCTTTCCGCCCTCTGCCTCATAGTGGGTCTCACGGCTTGCTCAGGCTCAGGCAAGCAACAAAGCAGTGCAGACTCCACCCAAGTAGCCTGCTGCGACTCCATCTACCCTGTACAATGGGACTCCATCCACATCAAGACCACCTACTACGACCAGCAAGCAGCTCGCTCGGGGTCGTCCGTCAATGTGGACATCCTCTATCGTTATCCAACCAACGACACGGCCCTGCTCAAGACCATCAACAAGGCGTTCTTCGGCGATGCCTACGCCACGATGGGTCCCAATACGGCCATCGAGAAATACCTGCGTGAGGTACGTAACGAATATCTATTCGGCTCTCTCGACTTCTCAGCCAAGGAGCTGGCTGACATGAAGAGCGAACTGGATCTCGAAAACAGCATCACCTACTACGATGACTACATCATCACGATGCAGAAGGAGCTATACACCTATTCGGCTGGTGCTGCACACGGCCTGCATGGCGTAGGGAACTACACCATCGACCGCAGGAGCAAAGACGTCATCAGCGAAGGTGACCTCTTCATCGACGGCTATGAGGCCGAGCTGGGCAAGGTACTCCAGCGTGCACTCGTCAAGTACTTAGGCCGCAAGAATGCCCAGGAAGTCGAGAAGGAAGACGGCTTTTCCATCACCGACCTCACGAGCAACGATAACTTCCGCCTCGATGCCAAGGGGATGACCTACACGTACAATCCCTACGAAATCGCCCCCTATGCGTTCGGTGTCATCGAGGTCTTCGTGCCCTACGAAGAGGTGCGTCACCTCCTTCGCCCCCAGAGTATCCTCCACCATTATATACAGCATTAAGACCGTATATGCCTACGATCGACCTCATCACCCACTACTTCCCTCAGCTCACCCCCGAGCAAGTAGCCCACTTCTCCCAGCTTGATGCCCTCTATCGGGACTGGAATGCAAAGATCAACGTCATCTCGCGCAAGGACATCGATGCCCTCTACGAGCACCACGTCCTCCACTCGCTGGGCATCGCTCAGATGATACGCTTCAAGCCTGGGACACGCATCCTCGACTTCGGCACAGGCGGAGGTTTCCCTGGTATCCCACTGGCTATTCTCTTCCCCGAATGTGAGTTCCTGCTGGTCGATAGTATAGGTAAGAAGGTCAAGGTCGCAGCTGCTGTGGCCGAAGCTCTGGGGCTGACGAACGTCCGCACCCTGCACGGGCGAGGCGAAGACGTGAAAGAGCAGTTCGACTTCGTGGTCAGCCGTGCCGTGATGCGCCTGGAGGAATTAGTCGGCTTCACGCGCAAGCTCGTCCATCACGAGCAGCGCAACGGGATGCCCAACGGGCTCATCTGCCTCAAGGGCGGAGAGCTGCAGGCGGAAATCCGCCCCTACAAGCGCATCGTCGAGGTACAAGACCTCTACCCTACCTTCGACGAAGAATACTTCAAGACGAAGAAGGTCGTTTACCTTCCCCTCTAAGGAGACTATTGCATCATACGGCACTCGCTTCGTTGTTTGCGACATTCGGGCTTGTCATTTACACCAGTAAACTCCCTTCGCCCTCAGTTTTAACGCCTTGCGATTACCGCATGCTGCACAGTCTCTGAGACCGCCTTCTCCCCCTAACGACAGCGCGCCCCTACTACCACTCAGGTAGTAGGGGCGCGCTGTCGTTAGTTCGGCTCCTCGGGGAGCTTAGTCTACAATCTGCTCTTGGTGGAGCGAGGGCATTGGCTCGGCCTTGATCGCAACGTAGATGGTACACGTACCTGGCGAGATGCTGTGGTAGAAGGCTTCGGCAAAGCCCGCTTGTCGCAGGATGTCTACCATCTTCTCTCGCTGAGGCATCGCTGCGATAGACTTCGGCAGGTAGGTGTAAGCATCTCGGTCACTCGAGAAGAAGCGCCCGATGAGCGGAATAATATGCCCTGCATAGAGCTTGTATCCCAGGCGTAGCAGAGGGTTCGTCGGCTCGGATAGCTCGGCGATGACTAATACCCCCGAAGGGCGAAGGATACGCTGCAGCTCGCGTGCTGCCGCAGGGATGTCGGGGAAGTTGCGGATACCGAAGGAAATCGTCGCCGCATCAAAGCTATTGGCGGCAAAGGTCGTCGCCGTACAGTCCTGGCGCTCAAAGTCAATACATCCACTCAAGCCTAAGTCATTGACCTTCTCTGCCCCGATACGCATCATCTCTTCGGAGATATCGATCCCCGTGACACGCTCCACCGAAGGGATGGTTTGCACCAGCGAGATAGCGACATCCCCCGTCCCCGTAGCCACATCCAGCACGTGGTGCGGAGCGTAGGGAGCGAGGAAGCTAAGCGCCTTGCGACGCCACGATCGGTCGAGGCCGAGCGAGATCACCTGATTGAGGCGGTCATACTGTGGAGCAATGCGGTTGAACATACGGCGAACCTGATCCACCTTCGGCTCATTGCTGTCCTTATATGGGGTAATCATAGCGGTAAAGTAGGGATAAGATGAAGTGAAAAGCAGGAAGTGAGCAAAGCGGACTACTTATGCGAGAAGTAGATGGTATGCCCTCGCACTTCGGGACAAGTGCAGGGCACCACCTCAGCAATATAGAGCCCAGGAAGTAATCCAGAGAGAGAGACCGTGGTACGTCCCCCGATGGGCGAGAGGATATAGGCCCGATGGAGCTGCCCCGTGAGGTCATAGATACGCACCTGGCAGGGGCTATGCCGTAGGGCTTCCCCTTCGAGATAGAGCGTCCCAGCGTGGTAATAGCCCGAGAGCGTCTCCGTGAGGCCACTCGTAGTAGGCTGTATGATGGGAGCCTTCGTCTCTACGAGCAGGTCAATCCAATAGGCTCCGCCAGGAAGCTCGGCACTGCGACGCCAGCCATCAGTGAGGTGGTGCGTCCACGCAGCCCAGCCTCTCAGGCGATCAGCAGGACCATTATAAGCCAAGAGTGGGAGCTTCAGCTCACCACCATCTACGGCGGCACACGAGAGGAGGTAGCGACCAGCACTGAGCGAGAGGCGAAGACCTTCGGGTGCAGGGATGAAGACCTCAATACTATCCGTGCGTAGCGTACGGCGACCTACAGCAGGACTGCCATAGGCATCATAGCGAGCAAAACTACCCAAGGAAGAAGAGGCGAAGTCCACCACACTCCCCCCGAGGTCATAGCTCCCAGCGAAGGGATGAAGCGCGATGCGAAGCTGAGGCAGTGAAGAGCGTCGCAGGGCAGTATTGCTCTTGAAGACGACATAAGCTCCGAGGACGGTAGCATCGAGCTGGGGTAACTGTAGCTCGTTGGCAAGAGCATCGACTCCAGCCTTCGGAGTATAGAGGACATTGGGCTTCACCGTCTCCACGGTAGGCAGGATGGGGTCGGGATAGATGGCACTCAGTCGCTGCACCATCTTCGGCTCGAGGGGGTCATAGCCGGGACAGGTCAGCGCACCCGTATGGGCAGGGTCGAGCCAAGGCTGGAGGGAGCGGATACTCCCAGCCTCAGGCGAGGCATCCTTCCACGCACGCTTCAGAGCCCAGTAGCGGTCTTCAAAGGGAGATTCGCAGGTCGATGCTCCCCCCGTCAGCGCACCGATGATTAGCCCCTGCTTATCAAAAAGAGGCGAGCCCGAAGAGCCTGCCGCCGTCGTTCCCACCGACCATTCATTGAGGTACCAGTGCATATTCGTCCACGAGACGATCTGACTACGGCCTCGCCTATCTGTATAGTTCAATTCATAGTCATCGGTCTGTAGCTGGGTGTCCTTACTACGGCTGTAACGCTTCGTCGAGCCACCAGGATGGTGAATGCCGATATACGGCCCCTTAGGAGCTTCCTCTCGACTCCAGCCAGCGAAGTAGGGCTGATAGGCCGCTGGGATCGTCCCCACCGAGCCATCCGCACGGCGTGGTAGCCCCGTGATGCGCAGGAGACACATCTCACTCGTCTCGCTGTAGCCGACAAGGTTCGCACCGCTCAGACTTTGCTCCTCCGTAGGACGAACGTTGCCCTGACGCAGGGGACTTTGGAAGCCAAAGAAGAAGACCGTCGTCGCAGCATTGCGATGGATAGAGGTCAAGTCGCCCAAGAGACGGAAGAGATTATTGACGCAGTGTGCCGAGGTCAAGACGTAGGGCGTGCCGTCCGAGCGGCTATTGTTGATGAGCGCACCCGTGCTGGCACTTGTCCCCCCGACGATGAGTAGCACCACGCTACGGCTCTGCTTCCACACCTCGGGATGCGCAAGGACATTGGGCGCACACGAGAGGCTGGAGAGGGGGATGTTCGTATGGTCATAGAAGGGCTCTCCAGGCTGTGCAAAGCCCGACTCCGTAGCACGGAAGTCCCTGAAGCCGTAGAAGAGCGCATCGATATGGAAGGGCAAGGCAAGCTGGTCTGCGCGCGTCCCTTCGGGATATTCGTACTCGAGGAGCAGCTCTTCGCCATCAATAGGGGCTATCTGCAGGAGGCTGTCCGTAGCGTTATTCTGCTCGGTCAAGGCTCCCGAGGCAGGGCGGTTCTTGGCAGAGACGAAGAGAGCACCACCCCGAGGCAAGGCGTAGCGTGAGAGGCGCACACCGATGTTCTTCGCTTGCGGAGCTTGGAGCGTGGCACGCCAGACGTAGTGCCCTGCCCCATCTTCGAGGACTTCCCCTAACGATACCGTCGGCACCGTGACAGGTCGCTCCACGGCGAAGGTATAGGTGCGGAAGCCCTTGTCCGTGCGTGCGACCTCACTCAGCTCCTCCGCCGTCGGCGCCGTGATGCGTAGCGTCTCCTTCACCGAGCGGAGTCGCTGGTGGGAGAGCGAAGCCCCTACGACAGGCGTGAGTGGCACCTGAGCCGAGCGTGGCGTGCGCGCCGTACGATACTGCCCCCACAGCCCTTGAGGCAGGAGGGTCAGAAGCATCAAAAGCGGAAGACGAAGGGAGCGAGGAAAAGACATAGCTATAAGTCAAAAGGATGGGCAGACTACCCGATATGCGTGAAGCCCAATTGCTCTAAGAGCGGCTTCTCTTCGGGATAAGCCCCGATGATGGTGTAGGCAGAGGCTTCGCGAGGGAAGCGATAGGCACGGCGCACCTGCTCAAAGTCCTGCGGAGCCGCCTTCAGCGTCTGTGTCGTCGCCTTGAGGTCGCACGTGTGGAGCTGAGCACGCAGGATGCGTTCCTCTTCGGGGAAGCTGCCGAGGTCAATCGTTGGTTCGTCAGGAGTGTACAGGACGGCTTCGTCCCACAGCCCTTCGGGTAAGGGGAGCTCCAAGACACGACACGTAGCCTCCAGTGCCATCTGTGAGCCTCGCCACTTACCATCGGCCGTCCAGCCTGCGATATGCGGTGTGGCGATGAAGCACCGTTGTAGCAGCTCGCTATGGATGGTAGGTTCGCCCTCCCAGCAGTCGAGGATGAGGTCAGCGATCTGCCCACGATCCAGCCCCTGCAGCAGGACTTCACTCGGGGAAACAGGGCCGCGGCAGGCATTGATGAGCAAGGGACGACGCAGGCATCCAGCGAGGAAAGCCTCATCGACCATCCCTACCGTGGCATACTTCCCCGTACGTGTCAGGGGTACGTGTAGCGTGATGATGTCGCTCTCCGCTTGGATGGTCTCCAGCGAGACGAAGCCTTCCGCCCCCTCACGCACAGCACGAGGAGGATCGCAGAGCAAGGGACGCAAGCCTAAGGCACTTACACGCTGCGCCAGTCGGCCACCGACATTCCCCACCCCGACGATGCCGATTGTCTTCCCCTGCAGGGAGATGCCACGCACCAGCGACCAGCGCACCAGCGAAGAGAGGACGTACTGCACCACGCCCCCTGCATTGCACCCAGGAGCATTCTCCCAGCCGATGCCAGCCGTACGACAGTAGTCGGTGTCGATGTGGTCGAAGCCGGCAGTCGCCGTGGCAACGAACGCCACGTCACTCCCCTCTAAGAGGGATTGATTTGCGTGCACGACACTGCGGATGAGCAGCGCACGCGCTCCACGGATATGCTCGGGCATGAACTCCCCGTGGGGGTAGCGACGCACTTCGGCGACCTGATCCACCAGTCCGTCCAGATAGGGCAAGGACGAGTCCAGCACAAAGAGTGGCTTATCCATCACGTCATTCGTATCAAAAAGTTATCCCGACCACCGCCCTAAGAGGCAGCGTGGTCAGGATAATAACGAAGTAGTCCCAGTTAGATTATCCCCCAAGAGGGCTCTAACTGAGACTACCTATTTAGTTAGCATGCACCTCGACAGCGCTATCTTCGGGCAATTCGATCTTGCCGTACTCTTGCTCGAAGCCAGCCAGATGCTGCTCCAAGAGGCGCACCAGACGCTTCGCATTGTCGGGAGTGAGGATCTGACGGCTGTGGACGCGCGCCGACTGCTGACCTGGGAGCAGACGAACGAAGTCGAGGATAAATTCGCTCTGAGAGTGCAGGACGACTGCGAGGTTAGCGTACTGACCCTGACCGACTTCTTCGGGGAGCTCGATGTTGAATTGGGGAGTTTCCTGTTCTGCCATTGTTTCGTTGTATCTATAAATGAATGAATGTAGGCGGGCTTAGCACCGCTTGCTCAGCGTACTGCGCTCCCTCCAAAGATAGTGAAAACGCCCCGAATCCCCGCAGAGTAGCCTCGCTGGCGCACTCCGGACTCCTATCGTCACCAGCACCGAAGAGTAGAAACAGAGTAGAAACGATGAACCTTGGCGGTACTTCGGGAGCTTGACTCGGCTTGTCCGTGCTCCATCCTGATAGGTCAGAGCAAAGCAAAGCCCCACGGCCTCCCTGGCGGGAAGTCGTGGGGCTTGTTGTCCTTCGTCTTGAGGAGAAGTAAGACGCGAAAGCCTTACTTTACCTTAACGACGATAGCCTTGAAGGCTTCAGGATGATTGACTGCGAGGTCAGCGAGGACCTTACGGTTGATCTCGATACCCTGAGCGTGGAGAGCACCCATCAGGCGAGAGTAAGAGAGCCCTTCGAGACGAGCAGCAGCGTTGATACGCTGGATCCAGAGGGCGCGGAAGTTACGCTTCTTGTTCTTACGATCGCGGAAAGCGTAGGTCAGACCCTTTTCCCAAGTGTTCTTGGCTACGGTCCAGACGTTCTTGCGAGCACCATAGTACCCACGCGTGAGCTTAAGAATGCGCTTGCGCTTAGCGCGAGAAGCTACATGATTGACTGATCTTGGCATGATGTTTCTTCTTTGTGATTGGTAGCGACCTGCCGTGGCTTGCTAGAAGCGAAGAGCAGATACTTGATTGGCTTACCTCTCTGTTACTGAATAATCGTTGTGCTAACTTGCCGCTTAGCGAAGACGGAGGAGTTCCTTTACTTCGCGTACGTCTACCTTGTCCACGGTGGTGAAGTAGGTGAGGTTACGCTTTTGCTTCTTCGTCTTCTTCGTGAGGATGTGACTCTTGAAGGCATGTTTGCGCTTGATCTTACCAGAGCCAGTGAGCGCGAAACGCTTCTTAGCGCTGGAGTTTGTCTTCAGCTTAGGCATTTTCTTTTCGTTTATATAAGTTATTTCATTGACCCAGCTCCACTGACGCAGCCTATGCGCGAGGTGCTGAGATGGGGTAATACGTAGTTAGTCTTCGGCGGGAGCGTCCGTAGAGGCATCGTCCTTGGCAGCCTTCTTAGGGGCAGGGGCGGCCTTCTTCGGAGCGAGCATGATGGTCATGCGCTTACCTTCGAGGACGGGCATACTCTCTACACGACCGTAATCCTCGAGATCATTTGCGAAGCGCAGAAGGAGCACTTCGCCCTGATCCTTGAAGAGGATGGATCGACCGCGGAAGAAGACGTAAGCCTTGACCTTCGAACCTTCGCTGAGGAAACCCTTAGCGTGCTTGAGCTTGAAGTTGTAGTCGTGGTCATCAGTCTGAGGTCCGAAGCGGATCTCCTTGACGACGACCTTGACGCTCTTAGCCTTCTGTTCCTTCTGCTTCTTCTTGAGCTGGAAGATGAACTTCTGATAGTCGACGACGCGACATACTGGAGGATTGACATTGGGAGAAATCTCCACGAGGTCAAGCTCTTGGTCGTTAGCGATACGGAGAGCTTGCTGTATCGTATATACTCCCTGCTCTACATTGTCCCCGACGAGGCGCACTTCCTTAGTGCGAATAGCCTCGTTGATGCGGTACTGGAACTTTTGTTTGTTGTCTACTGCCATTCAGTATGTGTTGATTGTATGCTTAGCGAGTGAGGTGGGCTACTTAGCCTCAGCCTGCCAGGCGTTGAGCTGGCGGTGTACCTCCTCGGTAATCTGCTCGGCAAAGGTAGCGATTTTTACTGAACCCTTGTCACCCTCACCTTGCACGCGTACAGATACTTCGCCTTCCTGAGCTTCCTTCTCCCCGACGATGAGCATGTAGGGGATACGCTTGAGCTCGTTATCACGGATCTTACGCCCGATTTTCTCGTTGCGATCATCGACCTGTGTGCGGATATCCTGGGCGTTGAGCGTGGCTGCTACCTGATGCGCGTAGTCGTTGAACTTCTCACTGATGGGAAGGATAACGACCTGATCCGGCGTGAGCCAGAGGGGGAAGTGCCCAGCGGTGTGCTCGATGAGGACGGCGACGAAGCGCTCCATAGAGCCGAAGGGGGCACGGTGAATCATCACGGGGCGGTGCTTCTTGTTGTCAGCACCAGTGTACTCGAGGTCGAAGCGCTCAGGCAGGTTGTAGTCTACCTGGATGGTACCCAGCTGCCAGCGACGGCCGAGGGCATCCTTGACCATAAAGTCGAGCTTTGGTCCGTAGAAGGCAGCTTCGCCGTACTCGATCTTGGCGGGAAGACCCTTTTCGGCACACGCCTCGATGATGGCCTGCTCGGCACGCTCCCAGTTCTCTTCGCTACCGATATACTTATCGCGCTTGACCTGGTCACGAAGGGAGATCTGAGCTTCGAAGCTCTCGAAGTTCAGAGCCTTGAAGATGATGAAGATGATGTCCATCACCTTGCAGAACTCTTCCTTGATCTGATCGGGGCGGCAGAAGAGGTGGGCATCATCCTGCGTGAAGCCACGTACACGCGTCAGACCGTGGAGCTCACCGCTCTGCTCATAGCGATAGACCGTACCGAACTCAGCCAGACGCTGGGGCAGGTCACGATAGGAGTGAGGGCCAAGGGCCTTGAAGATCTCACAGTGGTGAGGGCAGTTCATTGGCTTGAGCATGAACTCTTCCCCTTCCTGTGGCGTGGTGATGGGACGGAAGGAGTCCGCACCGTACTTCGCCCAGTGACCCGAGGTAACATAGAGTTGCTTCGAGCCGATATGTGGGGAGATGACCTGCTGGTAGCCGAACTGCTTCTGGATCTGCTTGAGAAAGTCCTCCAGACGCAGGCGGAGCTGCGTACCACGAGGCAGCCACAGGGGAAGACCCGAGCCGACATTCTGCGAGAAGGAGAAGAGGCCAAGCTCCTTACCGATCTTGCGGTGGTCACGCTTCTTCGCCTCTTCAAGGAGGGTCAGATACTCATCGAGCATCTTTTTCTTCGGGAAGGTAATCCCGTAGAGGCGCGTCAGCTGCTTGCGCGTCTCATCGCCACGCCAGTAGGCACCAGCGACACTCAGCAGCTTGATGGCCTTGATGTAGCCCGTGTTGGGCACGTGTGGACCACGACACAGGTCCGTGAAGTCCCCCTGCGTATAGGTCGTGATCGATCCATCGGGGAGGTCTGCAATAAGCTCTAACTTATATTCGTCGCCCTTTTCTTCAAAGAACTTCGTCACATCGGCCTTCGTGATATCGTGGCGGATGATCGGCTCCTTGCGTGCGGCGAACTCCGCCATCTTTGCTTCGATAGCACCGAGGTCGGCATCACGGAGCTGCACACCTTCGCCTAAGTCAATATCATAGTAGAAGCCATTCTCAATGGCGGGACCGATACCGAACTTCACCCCAGGATAAAGCGACTGCAGTGCTTCGGCCATCAGGTGGGCACTCGAGTGCCAGTAGGCGTACTTCCCTTCGGGATCATCCCACTTATAGAGCTTCAGCTCGGTGTCCTCCTTGAGGGGACGCATCAGGTCCCAAATCTGACCATTAACCCCAGCGGCGAGGACATCCTGCTGCAGGCGAGGGCTGATACTGCCAGCGATATCCCACGATGTCGTACCTACGGGGTACTCACGCTGACTACCGTCAGGGAACGTGACTTTTATCATTGAGCTCATTCTTATACAGTTTGATTACTTGATTTGTCTTACAAAGGTACGACAAATATAGGTACTTATCCACGTGCGTAGCAGGGGCTTTGCTCACACCATACCCCTTGCTTACAAAAACGAAGTGGGTGCTACTTCGATGAAGCAGCACCCACTCTACTGGTGACCCCGGTGAGGCTCGAACTCACGACCCAGTGATTAAGAGTCACTTGCTCTACCAACTGAGCTACAGAGTCATTCCCATCTCAGCCGTTTACTACGCCTTGGTGAGCGATCAGCTTTTGATTTCGACTGCAAAGGTAAGACAAACTTTTCATTCGTGCAAATATCCGAGCTAATACGATCCTCCCCCGACCAGCGAGGACTCTGATCGGGGGAGGAGATACAGCCGCAGAGGCACAGAGCCAGGCTGGGGAGGCTTAGACTCCTACATGCCCACCCGAAGTACCAGGGGTACTCGTCTCTGGGGTGCCCCCTTCGGTGTGCGTTTCTTCCTTAGGCTTCAGGCTTTTGCCCTTCTTTCCCCGAGGCTTCTTCTCAAGGGCAAGGCGCTCGAAGGACATACCATCCAGCCGGAAGTACTTAGGGTTGGGGCGAAGACGAACACGTGCGCCGGCGATGTGCTGCTGTGCGACGAACTCCTCTTCCTTGGCCACGACCCTGCTCCGCAGCGTGGGCAGAAGTGTCCCAAAGCGGCCGAAGTCAACGGACTCCCCTCCGGCCACCAGGGTGCGCGCCATATCGGCAGAAAGATTGATGATCGCGGCGACCTCCATATAGCTGAAGGTCGTGTGCCCTGCGACCATATCGCAGAAGCGCTCAAAAGAGACACGGCCACGCGAGCGAGCAGTAGCCACAGTGACGGTCTTGCCGGCAAACTTGCCGATCTTCATCTCGACATCACGAAGTGTGTAGCCGAGGGATTGCTTGGTTGTTCCCATGATAGAGTACAAATAATAAAGTGAATAAAACGTGTTGTTGCCCTCCTCGCTTTTGGAGGACACTGCAAAGGTAGAGTGCCCTTTGAGGGGTGGGTGTCATCTTCGTCCTTTTTGGTCCATTTGCTTCTTTGATGGGAATTAATCGGCTACTTCATCGGCTCTTTGTGGGGAGATGATGCCCTGCTTCGTGGATGGAGGAGAGGAGGAAGCAGGAAGAAAGAGGGAAAGAAACAGGCAGACCGTAGGGAGGAAGGCATATCTATTGTCCCTTCTTATCAGCCATATATAATAATGTACGCGCGCGTGATCCAGAATAGACCACGCGCGCGTACTGTGAGGGAAGGGCGGAAGAGCCCCGTGGAGACTCAGGGCTTACTCGGCACCTCCGCCGAGGGCATTGTAGAGGTTGACGACAGCCTGCATCTTACCGAAGCGGTCACGGAGCTGGGCAAGCTGCGCCTGCAGGAGCGACTGCTGGGCGGTGATGACCTCGAGGTAGGAGGAGGTCTTGCCCGTCTTGAAGAGCGTCTCCGTGATGGAGACATTCTTCTCAAGGCTCTCTATTTGCAGGCTTTCAGATTTGATTTTCGCTTCAGACGCCTCGTAGAGAGCCAGTGCATTGCTCACCTCTGCTCCAGCGTTGTAGAGACTTTGCTGGAAGGCTAAGCGAGCTTTCTCCTCTTCGGCTTCGGCGACACGAAGACCTGCGATGAGCTTCCCTCGGGAGAAGATCGGCTGCGCTAAGGAGCTTAGAGCCGAGGCGATGAACTTCATGGGGCTCGTCACCGCCTGCCCGAGGGTGCTTGTCCAGCCAGCACTGCCGGTGATGGTAAGGGCTGGATAGAAGGCCGCTCGCGCTCCCAACTTCTGATAGTAGCAGACGGCTAACTGCTGCTCTGCCATACGCACATCGGGGCGTGCGGCTAAGAGCTGGGCAGGGATACCGAGGGTGAAGGTAGTGGGGAGCTGCTGCGACTCGAGGGTAGAGCGCATGTAGCTACGAGGCGACTCCCCGAGGAGCAGGGCCAGCACATTCTCCGTCGTGGTGATCTGTCGCTCGATCTCTGGGATGGAGGCCTCTACCTGATGGAGGTTGGCACGGGCAGACTGCACGGAGGACTCCATCGCACGGCCGAAGTCCTTCTGCGCCTGCATCACCTTGAGGGTATGGGCGGCAAGTGTGGCTGCCGATCGGGTGAGCTGGAGCTGGCGGTCGAGCATCAGTAGCGTGTAGTAGCTATTCGCCACATTCGAGATGACACGGCTACGGACAAGCTGCTGATAGCCTTCGGCACGAAGGAGCTGGCTCTGCGCCGAGCGCGAAGCATTCAGGAGCGAGCCGAAGAGATCGACCTGCCAACTGGCTTGCACAGGGAGGGAATAGCTATAGGCTGCAGGCGTGCCTTCGCCCTTATTAGCCGAGAGGGAAGGGGCGAGCATCAGCGAAGGGAAGAAAGAGAGGCGTGCTGCACGTAGCTGTGCCTCAGCCTGCTGTGTGGAGAGGTGAGCGGTGAGCAGGTCCACATTCTGCGCCAAGGCCTTCTCGATGAGGGCTTGCAGAGCCGTATCGGTGAAGAGCGTACGCCACGGCGTGCGCCCGAAGGAGGTAGTATCACGCTGGAGCGTGTCACTCTGCTCCCCACGGTAGACGGAGGTATCTACCGTAGGGCGCTGATAGCTCGAGTAAAGTCCGCAACTCGAGAGGGTGAGCGTAAGGGCGAAGAGGGGAAGGCTATGCTTGAGCGTCATCTTGATTGGAGGCTTGGGTGGAGGGAAGGGGATCTTCCGTCTGCAGGGGCTTGATACGCTCCTGCAGGGCTTGGAAGATGATGAAGAGGGTGGGAACGAGGAAGATCTGCAGGAGCATCCCGAGGAGCATCCCACCGACAGTACTTGCTCCGAGCGTTGCATTGCCGTTGGCTCCGACACCTGTGGCGAACATCAAGGGCAGGAGACCGATGATCATCGCCAGCGAGGTCATCAAGATGGGGCGCAGACGGGCTACTGCTCCGTGGATGGCACTCTCGATAAGCCCCCGACCCGACCGACGACGCTCGAGGGCGAACTCAACGATGAGGATGGCGTTCTTCGCTAAGAGTCCGATGAGCATAATGAGTGCGATCTGCAGATAGATGTTGTTCGTATGCCCGAAGAGGTTGGCGAAGAGGAAGGCACCCGAGAGCCCGAAGGGGATGGAGAGGATGACCGAGAGGGGCAGGATATAGCTCTCATACTGTGCGCTCAGGATGAGGTAGACGAAGAGCAGACAGAGCCCGAAGATGAGGGCGGTCGTGTCGGAGGAATTTTGCTCCTCGCGCGTCATACCAGCGTAGTCGTAGCCGTAGCCTGCCGAGAGGGTCGTGCTGGCGACTTCGGAGACGGCCTTGAGAACGTCCCCTGTCGAATAGCCAGGGGCAGGCGATGCCATCACGTCGATGGAGGTATAGAGGTTGAAGCGGTTCACACTCGCTGGGCCGTAAACCTTCTCCGTGGTGATGAAGGAGGTGATCGGTGCCATCTCACCAGAGGCAGTGCGCACGTAGATATTGCTCAGGGCATTGATGTCGAGACGCTGCTCGGGGGCGGACTGCAGGAGGACACGGTAGAGCTTGCCGTAGCTGTTGAAGTTCGACACGTACATCCCTCCGAAGTAGCCCTGCAGGGTGGAGAGGACAGCCTGAGGGGTCGTGCCTGCACGCATCGTCGCAGCCACATCGACATCGATCAGGTACTGGGGGAAGCTCGGGTTGTACTGCGTCATCGCATAAGCCACTTCGGGGCGGGCGTTGAGGGCAGCGAGGAACTTCTGCGTCTCGGCGAAGAACTTATCCAGCGCGCCTCCCGACTTGTCGAGCATCGTCAGCGACACGCCCGAAGCCATCCCATAGCCTGGGATCATCGGTGGGGTCATCGCTAAGACCGAAGCATCCTTGATGGTCGAGCCATAGGCGAAGAGCTTGCCTGCCACCTCACTCGTGGTGACACGGCGCTCACCGAAGGGCTTCATACGGATGAACATCGATCCGTAGTTCGACCCCGAGCCACCTATCAGGCTGAAGCCCGAGATGTTCAGCACCTGTTCGACCCCTTCCTGAGCCCGAGCAACCTCAGCGATATCCTTGAGGAGCTTCTCTGTCTTCTCGCGGCTGGTGCCTGGAGGCGTGGCTACGGTGACCATCACCGTACCCGTATCCTCCTGAGGCACGAGTTCGCTACTGGTGAACTTCATCAGCACGCCCATCACGATGATACTCCCGAGGACGATGAGTCCCGTGGTGAGCTTGTGCCGCGTGAAGAAGGCTACTCCACGGCGGTAGGGGGTGAGGATGCGGTGCTCGTAGACGGCATTAAACGCTGTGTGGAAGCGGTCAACAAAGCCGACTTTTCGCCCCGAGTGCGCTCCGTGAGGGCGTAGCAGCAGGGCGCAGAGCGTGGGGCTAAGCGTCAGGGCATTAACCGCTGAGATGACGATGGAGACAGCCATCGTGACCCCAAACTCACGATAGAACGTACCGCTAATCCCCGAGATGAACGACACGGGAACGAAGACCGCTGCCATCACCAGCGTGATGGAGATGATTGCGCCCGAGATCTCGCTCATCGCATCCATACTGGCCGTACGTGCCGACTGATAGCCTTCGTCGAGCTTGGCGTGTACGGCTTCGACGACGACAATGGCATCATCCACGACAATGGCGATGGCTAAGACCAGAGCCGAGAGGGTCAGCAGGTTCAGCGAGAAGCCAAAGAGCTGGAGGAAGAAGAACGTCCCCACGAGCGATACGGGTACGGCGACAGCCGGGATGAGCGTACTGCGCAGATCTTGCAGGAAGATGTAGACGACGATGAAGACCAGGAGGAAGGCTTCGAGGAGTGTCTGGATGACGTGCCAGATAGAGGCGTGGAGGAAGTCCGTGACATCGAGGACATAGGTCATCTCCATCCCAGGAGGGAAGTCCTTCTCCAGCTCCTTGACTTGAGCTTTGATGGCGGTGACGATATCGTTGGCATTCGAGCCAGCGATCTGCGAGACCATCCCCGTGATGGAGGGGTTGCCGTTGGAGAGGGACTTGCTTCCGTAGCTGAGGCTTCCGAGTTCGATCTTCGCCACGTCCTTGAGGCGGATAATGTTGCCGGCATCGTCCGACTTGAGGATGATGTTCTCATAGTCGGTGAGGCTCTTCAGACGTCCCTTGTAGCGGAGCGAATACTCGTAGGTGCGGTTGCCCGACTCGCCGAGGCTCCCTGGGGCAGCCTCGAAGTTCTGCGCTGCGAGCAGGGCAGAGACGTCACTGGGGACGAGGGAGAAGGCGCGCATCTTGTCGGGGTCAAGCCACAGACGCATCGCATAGGTATCTTGGCTGAAGGTACCCGCCGAGCCGACGCCAGGCACACGCTTGAGGGCTGGGAGGATGTTGATGTCGGCGTAGTTAGCGAGGAACTGTGCATCGTAGCGACCATCCTTGCTCGTGAGCGAATAGACGAGCAGCATACTCGACTGCCGCTTCTGAGTCGTCACCCCGACACGCACGACATCGGCTGGGAGGAGGGCTTGCGCCTGCTGGACACGGTTCTGCACATTGACCGCTGCCATATCGGGATCGGTGCCTTCCTTGAAGTAGACCGTGATGGACGCACCTCCGGAGTTGGTCGCCGTAGAGGTCATATAGGTCATCCCTTCGACCCCGTTGATCTGCTCTTCGAGGGGGATGATGACGGAGTTGAGCACCGTCTGAGCATCGGCACCTGCATAGGCAGTGGAGACCTGTACGGTGGGTGGGGCGAGGTTGGGGTACTGCTCGATGGGCAGCTGTATGAGCCCGATGACCCCGAGGATGACGATGAGGATGGAGATCACCGTCGAGAGGACTGGGCGAGAGATAAATCTATTGAAGTTCATTGCGCTATTGGCTTCGGGGTGAGGCTTAGTGTTGGTCTGCTGCGCCCTGCCCCATCATCTGCTGACGGATGGCGGCTTGCTGGGCGGCGTAGGCTTCTTCGGTGAGAGGCTTGATGACCTCGCCCTCCTTGACGCCCGTAGTACCTGCCACCAGGATACGGTCGCCTGCCTTCAGTCCGCTGGTGACGGTGTAGTTTTGCCCATCATCGACGGGGCTAACGGTGATTTCGGTGAAGGTGAGCTTACCCGCTTGGTCGACGGTGTAGACGAACTTCTTATGCAACATCTCGATGGTAGCTGTCTGGGGAACAAGGATCGCCCCACGCGTCTCGGTGGGCAGAAGGATCGTCCCCGTGGCACCGCTGCGCAGACGACCTGCGGCATTGGGGAAGTCGACACGCAGAGTCACGGCGCCGGTGGTCTTATCAACGACACCGCTGATGCCCTGGATCGTTCCTTCCTCGGAGTACTCGCTCCCATCGGAGAGGCGCAGACGCACCTTCGGCAGCGACTGAGCGGAGACGGAGGCATTGCTCCCTGTGAGCTGCTGTAGGTCACGCTCCGAGAGGGAGAAGTAGACAAAGGCTTGGCGTGTGTTGGATACCTGCGTCAAGGGCGAAGGACTTTGGGGGCTGACAAGGTTCCCCACGCGGTAGTTGATGACGCCGACCAGCCCCGAGACAGGGCTGGTGACGGTGCAGAAGGAGAGGCTTTCGCGTGCTGAGACCAGGGCAGCCTGAGCAACGGCGACTTGCGCCTCAGCACTGTGCAGGGCATTGGTGACCTCCTCATAGTTGCTGGAGCTGATGATGTTCTTAGCTAAGAGGTCACGGCTATTGCGCTGGTTGAGCTGAGCCGTTGCCAAGGCTGCTCGCGCAGCGGAGAGGCTGGCAGCGGCTTGTGAGACGGCTGCTCGGTAGGTGACATCATCGAGCTGGAAGAGGGGTTGACCCGCCTTCACGCTCTGTCCTTCGGTGACGAAGACCTTGGTGATGAAGCCCGACACCTTGGGGCGAATTTCTGCATCATCCTCCCCACGAATGACAGCTGGATAACTATTATCGATAGAGAAATCTCCTGCGGTAAGGGTGCGTACGGGGAGTTCCTGCACGGCGGCACCTTGCCCTTGCTCCGTCTTCGTGCTGGAGCAAGAGGCAAGGAAGACGGTACTGCTGGTGAGGAAGAGAAGAAGGAAGTGGCACGAGGTGCCGAGTAGACGATGATGCATAATACTTGTGACTTATAAAGTTCTTTTAGAGTAATAGAGTGTTTTTCTTCCCGAAGGTTTATTTACCCTTCCAAGTTTTCTTCGCAGCACTTTGTCCGAAGGGGCGTACCTTGCTTCGTAGAGGGAGGGACTATGCACCAGGATAGAAATAACTACTTTTGCGGAGCAAATCCTTTCTCCCTCACGCTTATTTACCTCCTATGAGCATAAAGTCTACGGCATCATTCTCTTCCGTCATCACGGCGTTACGCTTCCCTCTCATCCTCTTAGTAGTAGCCATTCACCTCATTAGTTCCACGGCTACACACCCGAGTACCGCCATAGGGGGGGGGGGGGATTTATATACCTATATATCAGCGAATTACTATCACATAATTTAGCGAACATCGCCGTGCCGATGTTCTTCTTCATATCTGGATATTACGCCTTTTATAAGAAGGATTGGCGACAGGGAGCCGTTTGGTCGGTGGAACTCAAGAAGCGTGCAAAGACCTTGCTTCTACCTTATATACTATGGAATAGCCTCTACTTGCTGCTACTTCTCTCCAAGACTCAGCTTGAGACGCTCCTCAATCTCGGAGCCAAAGATCCCTTCTATATCAACAGCTTCTCTCAGCTACTTCACTACTATTGGGATGACGTCATCGTCTATCCCCTGTGGTATATACGCAACTTGATTGTCCTCTGTCTCTTTGCCCCCATCCTCTACCGCATCCTCTCGTGGAGCAAGGGATATATCTTAATACCTCTATTAGTAGCCTTTATCTGGTGCTGGGACTTAGGGATCACTGGGCTCAATACCCTACCCTTCTTCTGCTTCATGCTCGGTGGCTGGCTCGGAATCAAGCAAATTGACCCACTGGAGAAGCTCCAGCGAGTCAAGTATCTGGTAGCGGTGATTGCCTTAGGCTTAGTCTTCAGCCTTCCTCTGCTACCTCCTTCATCGATCGTGCCCATCTTAGGGCGCATTTATATCCTCGCGGGTTCTGCTTCAGCCCTTCTCTTGACACAGTACATCGCCGAAAGACGTCCTGCTATCACCCTACGATTAAGCCAGTGGAGTAAGTATGTCTTCTTCATCTATGCCGTACACACCGTACTCTTAGTAAACTGGGCGCGTGGCATCGTCTTCCGTGTGCCCTTCCTGCGAGAAGATGCCGATGGTGCCTTACTCGGCTACTTCCTCATCGGGGTACTGACCTTAGCCTTTAGCCTCACGACCTACGCCCTCATCAAACGAATCGCCCCACGAACCCTCGCCATCCTCTCGGGTGGGCGATAGATTCGCAGGGCGTAAGAAAGTCAGCAGAGCCTTAGTCGAAGAGGGCGAAGGGGTCTTGCTCGGCAAAGTAGAGGTGCGTATAGCCTGCCAGCACATTGCCTCGGCGATAAAGAAGCGTCGGGGCTACTTCGTCACGCGCCGTCAGTTGCTCACCGACCGTTGCCTCACCGACTTCCTGCGGCACAATGGAGGAATAATGGAACTCGTGCCCACGATATTCGCACCCAGCAAGACGGAGCTTGCGGTAGCCTAAGCGCAGACGCATTCCCTCCATCGTGGCTTCTTGGTCGAGGACACCGCACATCGGATAAGCCTTCCCCTCCTCATCTCGAATAGCACGGCAGAGGTACATCATCCCCCCACATTCGGCCAAGACACGCCCTCCCGAAGCGGCATAAGCAGCAATCGAGCTACGAGTGCGCTCGGCAGAAGCCAGTTCGCTGAGGTAAAATTCAGGATAACCTCCCGGGATATACAGCAGGTCGCACTCAGGAAGAGGCTCGTCCTTCAGCGGCGAGAAGAAGGAAACTTCTCCGTGCAGCGACAGCGTGCGGATGTTCTCCTCATAGATGAAGTTGAACGCTTCATCACGTGCGACGGCAATCTTGTGCCCAGAAGGAGCGGGCTTCGGCTGAAGCTCTTCGGCAGGGAGTGCGGGACGAGGTCGCATACATGCCTCGAGCAAGCGGTCGATATCCACGTGCTTCTCAATGAGGGCTGCGACATCTTCGGGGAGCGCATCCAGCTCCTGCAGTTCGCTCAGGGAGAGGCCAAGGTGGCGTGAAGGGACTTCGAGGAGCTTCGTCTTCGGGATATAGCCCAGCGGAATAACCCCTGCATCTTCGGCCGCCTCACGGAGGAAACGATAGTGATTTTCCGAAGCCACACGGTTGAAAACCACCCCGACGACTTCCGTATCTTGGCGGAAGTGCTTGAAGCCGTAAAGAAGCGCACCGACCGAATAAGCCGACGAGCGTGCATCAACCAGGAGCACCGTGGGGATACCTACAGTCTGAGCCACGGCTGCTGACGAGCCATTCATCCGCACGTAGCCATCATAAAGCCCCATCACCCCCTCGAGGATGACAGCATCAGCCTCCTGCGTGTGCCGTGCATAGACGGCACGCACGTGCTCGGGGCTCATCATAAAGAGATCCAGATTTATCGAAGGGCAACCGCTGGATAGCTCGTGGAACTTCGGGTCGATATAGTCGGGACCGCACTTGAAGCTCTGCACAGAGAGACCACGATGCTTGAGTGCACGCAGCAGTCCGAGCGTGAAGGTCGTCTTGCCACTGCCCGACGAACCAGCTGCCACCAGCAACTGGGGGATGGATGTAGATGCCATAAGAAAGGTATTGGTATGGGGATATTAGAGCTTCCCCTGATAGAGGAAGTAGTTCGCCTGACGGAAGGAATCCAGCGGAAGGGGCTTATGCGAGAGCGCATACAGAGCAGCTCCCGAACCCGTCATCAGCGCAAAGTCCGCACCGAGGGCGTAGAGCTCGTCTTTGATTGCCGCAAGGATAGGGTGATGAGGGAAGAGGCTTGCCTCGAAGTCATTGAAGAGGCAGTCGCGCCATTCCTCCACAGGGCGAGCCAAGAGCTCCTCAATAGGTATCGTCACGGGCTTAGGAGGGAGGAGCCCACGGAAGGCCTCTGCCGTGGAGATGTGTATCGGTGGCTTGACGATGGTGAGGTGATAGCCGTGGAGCTTGTCCAGCGCAATCGGAGTAAGCTCTTCGCCGATGCCACGCCCCACAGCAGGTGCATTGCGCACGAAGACAGGGCAGTCGGCACCCAGCGTGAGGGCAATCGCCTCCAATTCCTCCTGCGAACACCCCAGCGCGCACAGCTCATTGATGGCCGTCAAGGTAAAGGAAGCATCCGCAGACCCACCACCCATACCTGCCCCCGAAGGGATGTGCTTCGTGAGGCGTAGTCGAAGCGAGGGGAAGGAATGTACACGGCGCAGAGCCCGCACCGCCCGAAGGACAAGGTTGTCTTGTAGCTCCCCTGTCTCGACTCCGCCCGTGACAATAAGTTCGTCTTTGGTGGCATCGATAAGCTCCAGCTCCAGCTCGTCGCAGAGTGGAACGGGGAGGAAGGCAGTCTCTAACAGATGGTAGCCATCGGGGCGACGCCCAGTGACGAAGAGCCCAAGATTGAGCTTTGCATTAGGATAGACGTTCATCGCACAGTACGTATCAAGGTAGATACATAAACGAAGAGACTCCTCAAGAATTACTTCTCGAGGAGTCTCACTCTCTTTCTTTGTACGCGGGATGAGATTTGAACTCACACGCCGTAACCGGCACTACCCCCTCAAAGTAGCGTGTCTACCAATTTCACCACCCGCGTATTTGAAGCTCGCAAACTGAGACGCTGTGCGTCAAGGCTGTGCCCAGGACAGGAATCGAACCTGCACGTCTTTTGAACACTCGCACCTGAAACGAGCGCGTCTACCAATTCCGCCACCTGGGCTGACCTGTTGCTGTTTGCACTGCAAAGGTACAACAAAATCTGATACTACCAAATAGACGCCCAAATTGGTCGGAGCCAGCTTCGCTGTCAGATCCTACTCGTCGCCATCGGTGGAGAAGGTCTGGATACGCTTAGTTCGCTTACTGCGAACACGTTCCCGGCCCTCTTCATCTCGGAAACGGAATCGGTCATTAGGCCAAAGACCTCCTTCATTTTTTTTCTTGCCGTGCGCTCTTTCGTGGGCAGATGAAGCTCCTTCACGCTCTTCGCGCTTGACAAAAGGCTTGCGTGGGCGGTCAGAGAAGGCTGGACGACCACCTTCGGGACGAGGACCTCGGCGGCCTTCATCGCGTCGAGGACGATCAAAGCGACGAGGCTTCTCCGAGCGAGGAGCACGTTCACGCTCAGGACGAGCAGATCGAGGCGCACGTGGGGTACGCTCTTGCCCTTCACCACCGGCACGCTTGAAGTCCTCTCGCTTCCCTGCGAAGAGGGTGTAAGCACGCAGCTCACACTCCAGCGAACCATTGAGCATCTTGATGCGCTCGCTATGACGCAAGCCAATCTTATCAAAGTGCTCGAGCTTATAGGCTAAGATCCACGCCGTCGAACCCGCATAATTATGCTTGAGGCGCTCGCCGATCATACGATAAAGCTCTTCGCCGTCACGCAGGCGCAGACGTTCGCCGTAGGGAGGATTGGTGACAATGAGCGCAGGAGCTTCGGGAGCAGGGCACTCCTGCATCGCACGATGGCTCACAGTGATCAGGTCGGCAAGTCCCGACATACGGACGTTGTGGCGCGCCACCTTCACCGCCTCGATGGAGCTATCCGACCCATAAATATGGTGCTCGAAGGGCTTTAGCTCACGACACTCATCTTCGACATCTGCGAAGAGGGCTGGATCATAATCCGCCCAACGCTGGAAGGCGAAGCTCTTGCGGAAGGAGCCAGGAGCAATACCACGGGCAATGAGTGCAGCCTCGATGAGGAGCGTCCCCGAGCCACACATCGGATCGATGAAGTCCGTCTCTCCCTGCCAGCCAGCAAGAAGCAGGATGCCAGCAGCGAGGACTTCGCTCAGCGGAGCCTCCGTCTGCGCAGCTCTCCAGCCACGCTTATGCAGGCTCTCGCCCGAACTATCCAGTGCGAGCGTCACCTCATCGTGCGAAATATGAATATGGAAGAGGCGGTCAGGATTGTCCAGACGCACCATCGGACGCTTTTCTCCACGCTCAGTGAAGTAGTCGACGAGGGCATCTTTAGCCCGATAGCCTACATATTTACTATGGGTGAAGGTTTCGGAGTAGACCACGGTATCGAAGGCGAAGGTGTCGCCAGCCTGCATCCACTCGCTCCAGTCCAAGCGCTTAAGCTGACGATACAGCTCATCGGGATCACTGGCACGGAAGGAGGCGATGGGGAGAAGGATGCGCAGAGCGGTGCGCAGACGATAGTTGGCGCGATAGAGGAGCTTCTTATCTCCGGTGAAGGAGACCATACGGCGTCCCTCTTCGATATCGGTCGCCCCGAGGGCTTCAAGTTCTTGTGCCAAGACGGGCTCGAGGGCCTGCAGCGTCTTGGCGATCATACGTGATTCTTGCTTCATTAGTCTATTGGAGGGAAGAGTGGAGGCTACGGCCTCACGGCGTAAAGGTACAACATCCGACACTGAGCCCACTCCTCACAAGAGGATATAAACGAAGAAGGTCTGACGTAGTGTGCTACATCAGACCTCCGCCTTGTGTCGGGATACCAGGATTCGAACCTGGGACCCCCTGCTCCCAAAGCAGGTGCGCTAACCGGACTGCGCTACATCCCGAATTGGCTTTTTCGGAAGAGAAGCTGTGTACACACTCTCTCTATAGAGAAGGGGAACACAGCTCCTTCTGGCGGTATGGACGGGACTCGAACCCGCGACCCCCTGCGTGACAGGCAGGTATTCTAACCAGCTGAACTACCACACCGTTCTTAGCCGTTTCTGTCTCTTGACGGTGCAAAGATAGGTATTTATCACCACACTACCAAAGCGCACCTCCAAGCGATGCATATTTGCACCTTCCCCCACCCCACACATCGAGGTGCACATGCAAGCTGCCCCCCCATCCAGACACATAGCGACACCGCCCCATACGAAGCAGGGGTGTCGACCTATAGTGGTCAGAGAGTGCACCAGTAGTGGTGCATGCTACCGACCACTACTGCTCCGCACGCCGATCAGTAGTGGTGGCTATTGCATCATACGGCACTCGCTTCACTATAGCCTGATCTCCGACACCATGGTGCAAGGACCGAAGGCTTGATGGAGCTACTATTCAAGCAACTGAAGCAGAGGTTCCCCTTGCGCTACTTCTATGGAGAAAATGTGCCTGAAGGAGTTTCATCGGACAGAAATATTATCGTACCTTTACGAAGTACTCTTAGCTCTCCGATAAGGTGGGTAATCTGTACAACGATCCCAGCAGGAAGCTACGCAACAAGATTTGATGCTGGGAGAATAACGAAAGAAGATGCTGTGTCATATCTGAAATCTTTGCAAAAACAGCTTAGACGAAAGCTGAGAAGAGGAAAAATTAAGCCATACAATGGAAGACTTGAATAAATACTGGGCGTTAAAAGAGATAACAGAGAGATGTGCACCTGTCTCTATTCATGAGTGTGTTTTACATACAGCATTCTACGAAAAAGATCCTTGGAGTCTACGTCCAACTGATTATGGAGGTTGGACAGACGGAAAATGGGAACGAGTGGAATTACCCGAAGAGTTTTGGTTGATTAGTCCTGACAGGAAGTATAAGTTTGATTTAAGAGAGTACTATGATGGGTTCGTTGTCTCTGAACGATTTCTTTCTCTTTTGCTCTCAATGGAGGTTCAACCTTTCGTTTACAAGGAGGTATTTATAGTAAACAGGAGGAAGCAGTCTATTATTGAGAGTAAATACTACTACATACAGTTCTACCTCAAGACAGACGACCTTATTGACAAAGAAAAGTCTGTACTACAGATAGAGAAGACTGGGTGGGTAAAGCGCATAGAACGTCTCTGCATTAGAGAAGATGTCACTTGGGAAGCCTTTGTCATATCACCTAGTCCTATATCATTCACTTTGTTTGTTTCTGAGGAATTTCGTCAAAGATGCAAGGGAATGAAACTCATAGGAATAGAATTCTCCCCTTCAGAAGAAGCTGGACTTAATAGTTTTAGTTTTAAATAGATTTGTGTCCTCTCTTAGAAGTCATCATAGTCTATACGAACCTCTCCTCACGTTCGCTTATGCTACGTGGCTGCAGCCCCCTCGGGCGAGCTGACGATGGACACCTATGCCGATGGCACGAAGGAGTAAAGAGAATAGATCCCATAAGTATGAAAAGAAAAAAAGAAAAGCAGGATATGAAAAGTAATCGTATAGCTGTTAAGCGGTTTGAAGACTCAATGTTCAAAGTTCTAGCTACGATGGATAAGGAACTCCTTTACATGCTAATAGAGGAGTATGGCATAAATGCTTGTGATCGAGATGGTCGAAATATTCTAATGAATTTAATCATAGAGCATTGTCATGATTTGATTAAACTCTTGTTGGATGGCTATGATATTGATGTGAATGCTAAGGATCTATATTTCCGTACAGCATTGCATTGTGCCACTATTGAAGATGATCTCAATAGTGTCTCAAGATTAGTATCGCTAGGAGCTATTATAGACGCGCAAGATGAAGATGGAAATACTCCATTATTTTTAGCTATACGATATCGTGTAAGCCCTGCGATAACGGATTTCTTATTGGCACATGGAGCATCACTAACGATAAGAAATAATTACGGAGTAAAACCTATTGACTTGATGACGGATTGATTTTCGGAATCATCTTTCGGGTATCCCAGTAATGGAGTCTATTTTGATAGCGTGAGCACTCCGTTCGAGCCGAGTGTCGGTCGGTCGTTCTCTGGTGTTCTGTCGAATGGGTGTGGAAGCTGATTCGCTGTCTAGACCATCGTGGAGTCAACAACTTCTTCCACGACTGCGAGGAGCGTCTTCGGAAAGTACGCAATGAGAATTGGGAAAGCTACGATTTCACGTTAGATGCCGCAGGCTATGTCATTGCTGAATCGGGCTTTGACGGAGCAGTCTCTTAGCTATCCGATAAGGTGGGCAATCTGTGTCGCACTTGATAAAATGGCAGAAGCAATGCATGAAGGGATATTTTATGAGTAGAATAGAGACGTTAGAGACATTGTTGATCCAAGCAATTTGCTACGATCGCAACCTGGAAGAGGTGCGACGGATTGCAGATGAAGCCCCCGAGCTGTTTACTAACGAACGTAGTTTGGGGAACCATGGGAATGTCTTGACCTGTGCGGCGGCATCTTGGAGTAGTACTGAGCTCTTGGAATGGTTACTGGATCATTTTCCAGGACTAGATGTTAACTATTGCCATAATGGAGTCTCACCGCTTATTTACTCTGTAATGCACAATAAGAAGGTTTGTACTCTGTGGTTATTGGAGCATGGAGCAGTAATTGATCATCCCGAGGGAAGGATTCCACCGCAGTGGAGTGCAGCACTAGACGGAGATACCCAACTCTTAGAGCATTTGCTGAAGCTGGGGGCAGACCCTAATCGGATGCACGTCAATCTGGATACCTTCCCATTGGATGTAGCCAGAGGAGAAACGCGCCAAGTCTTGCAGCGTCTCAATGCCATAGGACTATACGAACAGCCTGATTGGGCCCTTGCAGACATTCCAGGGAATGCCGTTATGGGGAAACTGATGCTCAAGCTACGAAGTCGAGTCTCCCCACTCATCGTAGACGTCCTGTCGGATATAGATGTTCGGCTTCGTATGATGACCGTCAATAAAGATAAGCACCGTCTACTCTTCACCCACGGTCTCTTTGCCTTGGAGTCTACGTTCGAGCTATCCTTGGTCGTGGCTCATCGATGGAATCCTTACAGTCAAGAGGCATTGTCACGCTTCCCCATTGAGCTGATGAGGAGACTGAGCCTGTATTTCCATGAAAATGTAGAGCCCTATGATGGTCTATTCATCGATAAGGAGGATTCGTTGATCAAGGACTTACCTTGGCCCGAGGGTATTGTCGGGATGATGCTTACCTGCTTGCATTGGGCAGAGGACTTCCCATTCACCTTATATACCCTACTTCCTGTCCGAAGTAAGCGAAGTGTCAAGGAAGCTAATACGATAGAGAATAATAGGAATGCAGGCTGGCAGAAGTTAGAGCTTAAGGGGCTAACTCCAGTCCCTCAATGGTGATTGAAGACTCTTCCCAGTGGCAAGTTCAGAGAGTACGAGTATGACAAGTGTGGTCGAGTAGTTAAGATAGAGTAAGTGGAGGTAAAATACGACAAGATAGCAAGATAGAAAATCAGTAAGAACTGAACTTCAAGTAAGTAGATGTAATAAAGTCAAGTTAATTCGATGTGTTCGTCTTTCTTCGGATGCTATTTCGCGATTGATGAAGTAATAGGAGTGTAGATATGAATACTTTCATAAGATTTCTCATCTCTGTATGGCTATTACTGGGGTTCATCTCATGCCATAGTCACGAAGGAAATACAAAGACATCAATGCAAAAGTTTCGGTCAAAAGTCCCAATAAGCTATTTGCCAGCAGAACTCGATACTCTCTATCAGCCTCTTTCTCGAGATAGCTTCATATTACAAGAATTGCACGATGAATTTAGGAATCCAACAGAGAGGCTATTCCCAATGGAGCAACGAAAGGCACATAAGACATGGGTTCTGGAATTTACTTGGAGAGAGAAAGCTGATAGTCTGATCACAGTATGGTATATAAGAGAAGCTGATACATTAAAACGTCTCAGATATTTCAGGTACTCAGAATTCGACATTTTCTAATATAAAGACTCCCTCAATCAGCCCCTTTAGGTTCGGGTCATTCTTGATTCGCTCAATCTCCCTCGAGACAAGGGGTAGGATGTCCTATCAAAATAAGATTATAACTTCATTCCCCGAAGAACAATTTACAACCTCATAGTATGCCTGTTTCTGTGCACCCCATAGATGATAGAAAAGGGAAACATGAATTGTTTTCCTTGTCAGACAAGGAAGTCTTTTTGCTTTCAGAAGAGTGTCTTTACCCCTTGTTTGGATGCCGAATTGATGATTATGGTAAAACGTTTTTGTATCCATGCCATATCCTCGCAATTCAGGATTTTCTCACTCAAGCGATAATAGACAAAGAGAAAGAATACTGTTAAGGTTATGAACATAAGAATACGTTTTAGTTCAATGTTGATCAATACTCCTCTGGTGCAAGATATGCCACTTCTATCAAGTTTTATCAGCAAATACATTCAGCATATCGAAGGTATAGAGAAGTTAGACGGTTGGACTATGGTGATTTGTATAAACTATACAAGTATAAAAAATCATGGTTCTTTCCTCTGGATCTTTAAGAGGAGTAGAACCTACAAGAACGATAAAGAGAAGGAGTTTACGATTCACTTGCCCCTACCTTCTTCGATAGATAAGGATTGGGGGATAGGGTGGAAGCAAATCACTCCTCAGCTCCCCTTCAATGATGAGCGTTTTCATAAAATCGATATTGACCTAGATACCTACAACAGTCTGTACGATTATGTAAACGACTTGATTATTAAGGGTGTGCGTGAGCTTTTCGCAAGGGGAGTTACTTTCGAGGGGATAAAACTAAAGATGAAAAAAAGAAATGGACCAATGTATCGTAAATAATGCTATTCAAGTAATTAGCAATAACGAACAATTAGAACAAGGGTCTTGTCTCTATGTGTTGGCTTATGAAGGACGTTTTGACATAAGATTATTCGATGAATTAATGCATTCAATATCTGTGGTTTCAACGTACAATAAGCCCATAGGAGTACAACTGTTGTATCAACTATATATCATACAACGGATAATTCTAGTGTTGCAGGCTAGTCACTTTAACCCAGAGGATCTGTATTGTATCGAATCAGAACCTGAGCACTGGAGAGACCACCTATCCGAACTTGACCACAAGATTTTCACCTGTATAAAGGAAAATCTCCCGTTTCTCGTGAGGCCAGAGAAATAATAAGCAAACTGTCCTAACGATACAGAATATGTATTTTAGCAATCTCATAATATCATAATCATGGAGTATGTAAGATACATACAAGCTCTTATAGAAGAGCAAAAAGCCCTAGGGGCTGTAGAAGGGGAGGTGGTTTCAAAATATGGACATATACCTCAGATAGCCCCAAAGGCATATAATATCTATACATTTGCGCCACTTACAGAAGAGCGACTCGCACTGGTGGAACAAAATATTGGAAGAGAAATCCCTTGCCAATATAGAATATTTCTCACCCATGTTAGTAATGGGATATTCATATTCCATAGAGGGCTCTTTCTCTACGGACACCAAGGAAGCATAAACAGGAAACTTGGCCCTCAAGGTCCATTTGATTTATCGGATCCTAATGTGTATGAACGTCCTAAAAATGCAGATAAGAGTTGCTTCTTTTTTGCCTCTTACAGCAACGATGGATCTCGCTTATACATGAAGGATGATTCTGATAAAGTATATTATTGTGCTCGGCGAGATGCAACTCCACTCAAAGAGTGGAACAGCTTTTCTGAGATGCTCATAGAAGAGATTCAAAGACTCAAATCTCTACATGGCGCAGACGGAATGCTTCAAGTTCCAAGCGAAGAGACTCTCCCGATTGCCTAAATAAATATACCACGATATAGGTTATAAGAAGATGCTTATGGAGTGGTTTGGGGATTATTTGTAGCTACGGTTACCCCAAAGCAGATACAACGCTCTCCAATGGTTCTATTTTTTCACCCCACGTTACCCAAATTGGATAACGTTTGGTTACGTTACCCAAAACGTTACCCAAATTCAGGGTGTTTTAAGCTACTTTCAGTTACCCTTAAAGCAGGGGCTTGTTTATCTCAAATCTCCGTAAGTCGCCGACTTATAGAGGGAAATGCGTATTTCAGGGCATAAAAAAAGGGCATAGCATGCCCTGGTTGTTGTCTCGCAAGGATTCGAACCTTGACAAACAGAACCAAAACCTGTTGTGCTACCATTACACCACGAGACAGCCTAAGCACTCACTTCACACTCGAGAGGCTCGATGAATGCGGTGCAAAGATACGACATTGCCACCAACTAAACAAGCCATCCGAGAAAGCAACACCTATCGCAGCAGAACGCATCACTGGCTTAGACTGCCTAAAAGTATCCGCCCTCAGTACACCTAATCAGGTGACCGAGGGCGGACATTGGGCGGTGAGTCGCTCACACAGGAACACTCACCGATTGAGGAAGAAGCGCAGGATGATTATTCGGCGCTCATCAGGACGATGCGGTTCCAGACATTCTCATCGTAAGGCTGTACCGTATCACCCTTCCAGTCGAGCTTCAGACGATCGCGAGAGATGCCATACTTCTTGACGAGGATGTCAGCGACAGCTTCGGCACGACGCTTCGAGAGGCCAAGGTTATAAGCTGGAGTACCCGTCTTGCGGTCAGCATAACCTACGAGGGTAATCGTCTCGGTGTTGTTCTTCGCATATTCGGCGATGTTGTAGACATTGACCATCTGGTTCTTGTCGACGACAGCGCTGTTGAGGCGGAAGTAGATGACGTTACCGATGACCTTAGAGTCAGCCACTGGGAGAGCCACATCAGGACAGTTCACTGGACGCTTTGCGAGCTCAGCATTTTCAGCACGCAGGGCGTTGATCTGTCCGTTGAGGTCAGCGATCAGTGCAGGGTCATTAGGGGTAATAGCTTCAAACGCCTTGCGACCAAGATGGAAGGTCAGCGAAGCACCAGCCTGAGCGATGAAGCTCGCATTGCTGAAGTATTCGCTGGGCGTACCTTCTACACGTGCTTCTCCAGCAGAGGGGAAGCGCAGGTCGGTCGCGGTAATCTTCCCTTCGAGGTTGAAGTCCACGTAGCGAGCCAGGCGGAACTTCAGCTGCAGACCAGCATCAGCTTCGGGGCTGAAGCGTCTGGAGGAATCCTTGTAACAACTACAGATGGAAGCTCCGTGCTTATAGCCAACACCCACACCGACGAAGGGGATAACGTGGAAGAAACGATCTTCCTTGTAGGGAGTAAAGAAGTTCACTGCATCAAAGAGGAAGTCCAGATGAGCGAAGCCATAGTTTACCTTATGACGAGGGAGATCAGACTTGATCCCAGCGAAAAGACCTGCGGGCTTAGCATAGTCGTAGAGACGACCACCCTGCATCTGCAGGCGCATCCCGAAGGAAGGGGTTACCCAGCGACCAAGTGCGACATTGGGGTTGATGTAGCTCACACGGTCTCCGAAGGGGACATCATAGTTGTAGCCACCGAGGTTGATCGCAGCGGCATTCCCAGCTTCGATGAACCAGTGAGCCTTACCGTCCTTGACGAAGGCTGTCTTATGCGAAGGTTGCTGAGCAGGAGCTTGAGCCTGCAGGGCACTCGTAGCAGCAAGTGCGCTGAGTGCAAGCATCATTATTTTCGTCTTCATTAGAGTTGAATGTCTTGACTTGAGATGGATTACTTAGAGCGGATGATGACGACGCGATCCCAGCCACGCTGTGTAGCAGTGTAAGGAGCTTCGCCAGCTGCCTTCCATTCGACAGTGATCTTATCAGCTGCGACACCATACTTCTCCGTCAGGAGGGTAGCGACAGCCTTAGCGCGCTTCTCGGCAAGCCCCTTGAAGCGGCTTTCGTTCTTAGCGATATAGCCCGTGATGATGACCTCACCTTCACCCTTCTTGACGAACTCAGCAGCATCGAAGACCGTGATCAGCTGATCCTTGCTGACGACCGCCTTACCCTGCGTGAAGAGGATGGACTTATCGGCGACGAAGCGATCATTCGTAGCGACAGGAGTAGCTACGACATCGGGACAGTTAGCTGGACGCTTAGCGAGCTCGGCATTCTCAGCGCGCAGAGCGTTGAGCTGCGACTGCAGATCATCGATATAAGCCTGATCAAGGGGTTCAACAGCGGTGAAGCCTTGCTTGCCAATATTGAAGGAAAGCCCAGCGACAGCCGACATACGGAAGGCGTTGGAGTAGGCTGGCGTGTAGGCCTTGCGGATGTTGAAGCCGTAGGTAGCCTCTGCCTCAGCGAAGATATTGACACGGGGAGCTACATGGAAGGAGAGCTGAAGACCAGCATTAGCCGTAGCCGCGTGTACCCCTGGGAGGGTCTTGTCCACGTGGTTGAACTTATGTTCGTACCCGACCCCTACGTAAGGGAGGACGTGGAAGACACGATCAGGATTATAGCTCGAGAAGTAGTTGACTACATCCAGCATAAAGTCGTACTCACCACCCACGAAGTAGTTTTTATTGCGGTATCCAGTGAGGTTACTGTAGGTGTAAGACTCGCCAGTAGATAGCTTCAGGCGCGTAGCGAAATAGGGATTGTGCCACTTACCCACAGCCAAGGCGCCCGTCCAAGAGAGGCGATCCATGAGCTTGGGGACACTGTTCCCTTCGAGGAACATTGCCCCGACACCACCAGCGATCGAGATGAAGTGATTCGATCCAGACTCATGCGCAAAGGCTACACGATGCGCAGGAGCGTCTGTCATTGAGGGCTGCGTTGTCTGCGCCTGTGTAGCCAGAGAAGAGGCTACAGCGAAGACCAGCAGCGTGTACTTTAGGTTCATAATTGAAGATACATTTAAGCAGATTAGCCTCTCTCGGAGGCAGTGCAAAGGTAACCGTTTTTGGTGGTTAAGTGTTCACCCTACTTGCTACTCCAGGGAAACAGCACTGTACTCCTATATATATTATCGTATTTTTGTAGGGTATGAGAGAGTTTATCATCACTGAAGCTAAGAGCGAGGAAGCCGTCCTCGTCGGACTTATTACCAAGAACCAAAACGAAGAGCAGGCACGCGAGTACCTGGACGAACTGGAGTTCCTCTCCACGACAGCAGGCATACGCACCGTGCAGCGCTTCACCCAGCGACTTGACCAAGCCCACTCCGTCACCTTCGTCGGCAAGGGGAAGCTCGAGGAAATACGCCTCTTTGTCGAGGAGCATGAGATAGGTATCGTCATCTTCGACGACGAACTCAGTCCTAAGCAGCTACGCAACATCGAGCAGACGCTCAAGGTCAAGATCCTTGACCGCACGAGCCTCATCCTGGATATCTTCGCCTCACGAGCTACCACGGCCTACGCCAAGACGCAGGTCGAGCTGGCGCAGTACCGCTATATGCTTCCCCGACTGACCCGCCTATGGACGCACCTCGAGCGTCAGCGTGGGGGCGTGGGGATGCGTGGCCCAGGGGAGACACAGCTCGAGACCGACCGCCGTATCATCCAAGACCGCATCGCCCACCTCAAAGCCGAACTCAAGGTCATCGACCGCCAGATGTCGATGCAGCGCAAGAACCGTGGCAAGCTCGTCCGTGTTGCCCTGGTCGGCTACACCAACGTAGGCAAGTCCACTCTGATGAACGTCCTCTCCAAGAGTGACGTCTTCGCCGAGAACAAGCTCTTCGCCACCCTCGACACCACCGTGCGCAAGGTGATCGTGCATAACCTTCCCTTCCTCCTCTCCGACACCGTGGGCTTCATCCGCAAGCTCCCCACGGAGCTCATTGAGTCCTTCAAAAGCACCTTGGACGAGGTGCGCGAAGCTGACCTATTGCTCCACGTCGTCGACATCGCTCACCCCAACTTCGAGGAGCATATCGAGGTCGTTTCCTCTACCCTACGCGAGATCAACGCAGGGGCGGAGCAACCCACTATCCTCGTCTTCAACAAGATCGACGCCTTCACCTTCGAAGAGCGTGATGCCGACGACCTTGGGGAGCGCACCCGTCGAAACATCAGCCGCGACGAACTCCAGCAGACCTGGATGGCTAAGCTCGGAGAGAGCGGATGCTGCTTCATCTCCGCACGCACAGGCGAAGGGATCGACGAGCTCAAGCAACTCCTCTACGATCGTGCACGTGAGATCCACGTACAGCGCTTCCCCTACAACGACTTCCTCTTCCAAGACTACAGCATAGCTGATGGCGAAGAAGAAGCATAGCCCCTCGTTCGCATAGCCTTCCCCCAAGAGATGACGACTACACAGCCCTTCCTCTTCGGAGCAGACTCCACTGCAAGACGTGGCATACTCCTCCTCAACTTAGGCTCTCCCAACTCCCCTGCTGTAGCTGACGTACGCGACTACCTGCTTACCTTCCTGATGGACCGCAGGATCATCGGGCTGAGCTATCCTGTGCGTCACCTCTTGGTGCACCGCATCATCGTGCCCCGCCGTGCCCCGAAGTCCGCAGCGAACTACCGCACCATCTGGGACGACACCACCAAGACCTTCCCTCTGATCGCCCATAGCCGTTCCATCGCCGAGCAACTCTCTGCCCTGCGCCAAGAGCCTGTAGCCGTAGGGATGCGCTACGGACACCCCAGCACCGCTGAGGCACTCCAAGCCCTCACCGCCCTGCCACAAATTGAGGAGATCGTCATCGTCCCCCTCTATCCGCACTACGCACGTAGTAGCTACGAGACTGCTGTCGCCTTCGTCCTCGAGGAGATACGCCGACTGAAGCTACGCCCCGTGCGTCTGCGTCTGCAAGAGCCTTTCTACCACGACAAGGCGTACCGCTCCGCCCTTACCGACAGCATCCGCCCCTACCTCTCCCAGCCCTTTGACCGCCTCATCGTCTCGATGCACGGCATACCGCTCTCCCACATCCCCAAGGCCTGCCGTGGGGAGAATGGGCACACCTCGTATTGCCGTGAGCGACGCCCTTGGCACGAGCGACACGGAGAGGAAGACTGCTACCGCCTCCAGTGCGAAGAAACTCGTCACTTCTTAGCCGAAGACCTCGGTCTGCCTCATGAGAAGGTTGAGCTGGCCTACCAGTCTCGACTGGGCTTGCACCCCTGGCTACAGCCCTATATGAGCAAGCGCATCTGCCAGCTCCCCCACGAGGGTATCGAGCGTGTGCTCGTCGTCTGCCCGGGCTTCGTATGTGACTGCTTAGAGACCATCCAAGAGATCGATGCCGAATACCGTCACGACTTCCTCTCCAGTGGCGGAAAGAGCTTCACCTACATCCCTTGTCTCAATAGCCATCCCGCCTTCGTCTCCGCCCTAAGCTCCCTCTTAGACCGGACGAATGCTACCCCCTCTACACTCCTCAGTGCGGAGAACCAACGGAAGTATAAATACTAACTCCACATAGCTTACTCTTTATGAAACGACTCATCATTGGGATGACTTCGCTCCTCCTAACTATGGGCCTCTCCCAGCGAGCCACGGCACAGACCAAGGCCCCCGCACCTATCTACCCAGTACCTACGCCAGCGCAGATCGCTTGGCACGAACTGGAGACCTACGCCTTCGTGCACTTTGGGCTCAATACCTTCAATGACCTCGAATGGGGCTACGGTAATACCCCCGCGAAGACCTTCGCTCCCGAGCGACTCGACACAGAGCAGTGGGTCACCACCCTCAAGCGCGCTGGGATGAAGGGCGTGATCCTCACCGCCAAGCACCACGATGGCTTCTGCCTCTGGCCCACGAAGACCACCGAATATTCCGTCAAGAACAGCCCCTGGAAGGACGGCAAAGGCGACCTGGTACGCGAGCTGAGCGAGTCCTGCCGCAAGCACGGCCTGCTCTTCGGCCTCTATCTCTCCCCCTGGGATCGCAATAGCCGCTACTACGGTCAGCCCGAATATCAGCGCATCTTCCACGCACAGATCCACGAGCTCACCACGCAGTACGGCAAGCTCTTCGAATACTGGTTCGACGGTGCTAACGGCGGCAACGGCTGGTACGGCGGTGCTGACTCCACCCGTCAGATCGACCCGAAGTCCTACTACCGCTACGAGGAAGCCTCAAAGATGCTGCGCAAGAACAATAAGGACATCATGATCTTCGGCGGTACCGTCCCCACCATTCGCTGGATCGGCAATGAGAAGGGCTGGGCTGGCGAGACCAACTGGGCTATGTACAATGAGGACAAGGCCAAGCACTACAGCGAAGCACAGTGGGGCATGGAGGACGCTCAGCAGTGGCTCCCTGGTGAAGTCGATGTGAGCATCCGCCCAGGATGGTTCTACCACCCACGTGAGGATCATCAGGTGCGCTCTGTGGCGAACTTGGTCAAGCTCTATTACCAGAGTGTCGGACGCAACGCGAACCTCCTCCTCAACTGCCCCATCGACCTCCACGGACGTATCCCTGCCGAAGACTCCACGCGCCTCATCGCATGGCACGACCACCTGCAGCGCGCCTTCCGTGACAATAAGCTCCGTGGCGTCACAGCTACGGCTTCCAACCTCCGCAGTAAGACCACTAAGGACTTCGCTCCTTCACTCGCCTGTGACGGCAACACGAAGACCTACTGGGCTACTGCCGATGGTGTCACCTCGGGTAGCCTGACCTTCCGCTTCGCACGCCCCACGAGCCTCAACACCTTAGTGCTGCAAGAGTACATCGCCCTCGGGCAGCGTGTCAAGCGCTTCCACGTCGAGGTAGAGCGTGAGCCAGGCGTCTACACGCCCATCGCTACCAGCGACAGCCTCACCACCATCGGCTACAAGCGCATCATCCACTTCGAGCCTGTCGAAGCTCACTCGCTGCGCCTCTCCATCGACGAATCGAGAGGCCCAATCTGTATGGCGGAAGTCGCTGCCTACCTCACGCCCGAGGTGCTCGAAGCTCCAAGCGTGCGCCGTGACGAGACCGATAGCGTGCATATCTTTTCCACGACCCCAGGCGTACGCATCGAGTACCAAGTGACGGATGCCACAGGGAAGTCGCTGACCAATGGCTGGACGCTCTACACTGCGCCCTTCCATCTGGCGGAGAACCACGCTACGATCCGCGCACGCGTCTCCGCTGCGACCAATAGCGATCATCCCGAGAGCGTGACACGCTTAGGCTATGCTCCTTCGCTCATCCAGACCCCTGCGCTGAATGACGATGACCGTAAGGCGCTACTCGATGGCAACGGCTACACGACCGTCACCCTCGAAGATGGACAAAGCTCCATCGAGCTCTTCCTTGAGCAACCACAGCCCATCAGCAAGCTCATCTACACGCCTTCCCAGCAGCGAGACGCTTCGGGACATATCCGTTCGTATAGCCTCTACCTCGATGGCAAGAAGGTCGTCAGCGGTCATTTCGACAATATCCGCAACAACCCCATCGCTCAGGAGATCCTCCTTCCAGCAGGGGCTGTCGGCTCCCGTCTCCGCCTCGTCGCCGATGCCCTCGTAGACGGAGCGAAGCAAATCACCCTCGGGGGACTCAGTATCGAATAAGCTATGCCCCCGATGACCCACCCACAGCACGAGGGGCGTCCCGTACGTGTCCTCTTCGTCTGCCTCGGCAACATCTGTCGTAGCCCTTCGGCAGAAGCCCTCTTCCGACACTACGTAGCGAGCCAAGGTGCCAGCGAGGACTACGAGATCGACTCCGCTGGGCTCATCGCTCACCACCAGGGGGAACTACCCGACGGGCGTATGCGTGCACACGCCGCCCGTCGGGGGTACACCCTCGACAGCCGTTCGCGCCCCATCACCTACGAGGACTTCTTCCACTTCGACTACATCATCGGGATGGATGAAGCCAATCGCTCGCGCCTCTTGGAGTTAGCTCCCACCGAAGAAGCCGCAGGCAAGGTCAGCCTCCTGCCCGAATGGTGCGAAGCAAGCCCACGCGACCATGTCCCCGATCCCTACTATGGCGGTGCCGAAGGCTTTGAGCACGTCCTTGACCTCTTGGAGCTTTGCCTCCCCTACCTCTACGAAAAGACTCGCCCCAACTACCGATAGGTGGAGCGAGTCTTGATAAAAGAAAAGCACCGTACTACTTCGTGTAGTACGGCGCTTTTGCTGGTGGTGACCCCGACAGGATTCAAACCTGTAACCTTCTGATCCGTAGTCAGATGCTCTATTCAGTTGAGCTACGGAGCCATTTCCGTCCTTAGCAGTACCTCGTCTCTTGTGTAGTGACCCCGACAGGATTCAAACCTGTAACCTTCTGATCCGTAGTCAGATGCTCTA
>CAURNJ010000006.1:0-199812 GCA_963526345.1 uncultured Porphyromonadaceae bacterium | reverse complement strand
AAACCCATATCCTAACTTACCCGTCCCACTGTCAACTTTTTTCAGTACACCACAAGTAGTGCTCACACCGCCCAGCTATACTGGTCAGAGCGCAAAGCAGTACTGGTCACCACCAGTGATCACTACTGGTCGGCAAGCCTACCTAATAGTGATCACTGGCACCCACCTTAGGGAGATACACACTCCATTATCATACAATCTAAAAAGCGAATAAAACAAATGTGGTATCTTTGTAGTTGATTAGGTACGTGGTGCCCTCTCGGGTGCTATGTACATATGTCTTGAGACGTACCGCCATTCCTCTTGACGACACGGGACTCGTAAGGTCTGTGCCTCACACAAATTAATTATTGAGACACCACACAAGAGATAGAGAAGGGATGTAGCGAACGCTTCATGGACTTCGCAAGCATAGTAGGATTTAGTAAACCATCACACGCATCATCTCCCAAGTGAGCTGCGTGGGCTCCATAGCCTTGCCCCTACTCCACCGCTGGAGCAGAGTCGAGACAGCGAGCCGAACAATTAAGAAGCAGAAGAATGAGACAGCTAAAAATTTCGAAGTCGATTACCAACAGAGAGAGCCAATCCCTGGATCGCTACCTCCAAGAAATCGGCCGAGAAGAACTGATTACCATCGAAGAAGAGGTAGAGCTTGCCCAAGCCATCAAGCGTGGTGACCGCAAGGCTCTGGATAAGATGACCCGTGCCAACCTCCGCTTCGTCGTATCAGTAGCTAAGCAGTATCAGAACCAAGGGCTCTCCCTCCCCGACTTGATCAACGAAGGCAACCTCGGCTTGATCAAGGCTGCAGAGAAGTTCGATGAGACCCGAGGCTTTAAGTTCATCTCCTACGCTGTCTGGTGGATCCGTCAGTCCATTCTGCAGGCTCTCGCTGAGCAAGCTCGTATCGTCCGCCTTCCACTCAATCAGGTCGGTACGCTGAACAAGATCACCAAGGCTCTATCTAAGTTCGAGCAAGAGAACGAGCGCAAGCCCTCCAGCGAGGAGCTGGCCAAGGAGCTCGGCATCCCCGAAGACAAGATTACCGACACCCTCAAGGTATCAGGTCGCCACATCTCAGTCGACGCTCCCTTCGTCGATGGCGAGGACAACAGCCTCCTTGATGTACTTGTCAATGAAGATGCGCCCAACGCAGACCGCACTCTGATGAACGAGTCTCTCTCGAAGGAAATCGATCAGGTACTGATGAACCTCTCCGAGCGTGAAGCTGAGATCGTCAAGCTCTTCTTTGGTATCGGTGGAGGACAGGAAATGACCCTCGAAGAGATAGGTCTGAAGTTCGGACTGACGCGCGAGCGTGTTCGTCAGATCAAGGAGAAGGCAATCCGCCGTCTACGCCAAGAAAGTTTCTGTACCTCCCTCAAGCCCTACTTAGGCTAACCGACTCTCAGCACCTACGCTCCACCTACGCGAAGCAGATGGAGCGAGGTATCTCCCTATAGGAATGGCTACGCACGGGCTCTCGTGTGTAGCCATTTTCCTATCTCCCCTACATACACACTACTACCAGACCTCTCGACCCTACCCCAATCTATGAAGCGCCGACGTACATTCGACTGGGTCAGCTTGCTCAAGCGACTGCACCTACTACCCGAGCGTCTCACTCGCAAGACCGAAGCCGAGGACTTACTCAAGCAACTCTACGACCATGAGAAGAGCACAGGCAAGTCCCCCGACCGCCTCACCTCGCGCGACCTCAACCTCTCCCCCGACCAATTAGAAGCCTTGCAGCTCGAGCTCGAACATGAGGGATTTACTGAACCTGGAGTCCTGCGTCTCACCGAAGCAGGACGACAGCGCGCCCTCGAGCTGACGCGCGCTCACCGTCTCTATGAGCTCTATCTGGCAGAGCACTCAGGCTATGCCCCCGAAGAGTGGCACCGTCTGGCACACACCAAGGAGCACAAACTCTCCGAATGTGACCACGAGCGCATCACACGTCTCTTAGGCAATCCCCTCTTCGACCCACACGGAGACCCCATCCCCACCAGCCAAGGAGCTGAACCGACCCTCCCCACCAGCCTCTCCATCGAAGAGCTCAGCGAAGGGCAATGGTACTACGTCGAGCACATCGAAGATGACGAAGCAGAGAGCTTCAGACTCCTCATTGAGGCTGGTCTGACGCGCGACTCTCTCTTCCGTCTGGAGCGTATCGAGAGTGCACGCTCGCAGATATACTACGAAGGGGAGACTTTGGAGCTACCTACCTTTACCCTCGTAGCCCTGACCTTACGCCCTGCACAGAGCCACGAAATAGAAGCTGCACATTCTGAAGAAGCAATCCGCCTGACACGCCTCACACCAGGAATTGAAGCTACGATCTTAGGTCTTTCCCCCTCGTGTCGTGGAGCTATGCGCCGCCGTCTGATGGACCTCGGCTTCGTACGTGGTAGTTCCATCCGCATCGATATGCATAGCCCCTTAGGCAACCCCACCGCTTACATCGTACGTGGTGCAGCTATTGCTCTGCGCCACGATCAAGCACGCTACATCCTTATCCATCGCCCATCCCATGCCCAAGCATCCGAATAACACTTCCTGCTCCTCCTGTGCCTCGTGCCCAGCCGCCAGCTTACAGCGCCGTGGCGAGCATACCGAGGATGCACGCTTCACCATAGCACTCGCAGGCAATCCCAACACGGGGAAGAGCACGGTCTTCAATGCCCTCACGGGGCTGAAACAGCACACAGGCAACTGGCCCGGCAAGACCGTAGGCAAGGCCGAAGGCTCCTTCGGCTACGCTGGAGATGTCTACACCATCGTGGACCTCCCTGGCACCTACTCCCTGTCCTCTACCTCCGAAGACGAAGAGATCGCCCGTGACTTTATCCTCTTCTCACGCCCCGATGTCACGATCGTGGTAGCAGACGCCACACGCTTGGAGCGTAATATGAACCTGCTCTTGCAGGTACTTCAGATCACGGATAAAGCCGTGCTCTGCGTCAACCTCCTCGATGAAGCACGGCGCAACAAGATCGAGATCGACCTCAACGCCCTCTCTCGTCGCCTCGGCATCCCCGTCGTCGGAGCCAGTGCACGCTCAGGCAAAGGCATCGACACACTCCTGTCCACCGTGCGTGCTGTAGCCCTCGGAGAACTGACGTGTACCCCCTACCGCAATAGTCGCCTTCCCGAGCGCACCGAGCAAGCCATCAGTACTCTCGAAGAAGAGATCAAGCGACTCTACCCTACCGTGCCCAACAGTCGCTGGGTCGCCTACCGCCTCATCGAAGAAGATCCCTCCATCATCAGTCGCTTTGACGATGCCGAGTTACTGCGCTTGGCTCGCTGCGTCCATATGGAGATTGGGGAGAACTTCCACGACCAGCTCACCGAAGCCATCTACGCCGACGCCTATCGTATCTGTTCGGAAGTCGTTGTCCAAGCCTACGCTTCGGGTCGCCTTCCCTTCGATGTGCGCTTAGACCGCATCCTCACCAGTCGTCTGTGGGGCTTCCCTATTATGCTCCTCCTCTTAGGTGGAGTCTTCTGGCTCACGATTATTGGATCTAACTACCCGTCCTCCTTCCTTAGCGAAGTACTGGTCGGCACACTACATCCTTTCTTCAAGGAGACACTCACAGGCTGGGGCAGTCCGTGGTGGCTCACGGGCTTCCTCGTTGATGGGGTGTATCTCTCCATGGCGTGGGTCGTCTCAGTGATGCTCCCCCCGATGGCAATCTTCTTCCCCCTCTTCACGCTCCTCGAAGACTTCGGTTACCTCCCTCGTGTTGCCTTCAATCTTGACGAGCTCTTCCGCCGAAGTGGAGCCCACGGCAAGCAAGCCCTCACGATGAGTATGGGCTTTGGATGCAATGCCGCTGGGGTGGTCTCGACGCGCATCATCGATAGCGAGCGCGAGCGTATCATCGCCATCATCACAAACAACTTCTCGCTCTGCAATGGACGCTGGCCGACACAAATCCTGCTTGCTTCGCTCTTCATCGGGGCTGCTGTACCTGCGGCATACGCTCCACTGGCGAGCATCGGAGCCGTCTTAGCTATTGTACTGCTGGGCATAGTGGTGATGTTCACCTCCTCGTGGGTGCTCTCGCACACGGTACTCAAGGGGAAAGTATCTACCTTCCATCTGGAGCTCCCCCCCTACCGTCCACCGCAGTTCTGGCTCACGCTCTACACCTCCCTCATTGACCGCACCATCATCGTCCTCTGGCGTGCCCTCGTCTTTTCCGCTCCTGCTGGAGCCCTCATCTGGCTGACGTGCAATGTGCAGATCGGAGGTGAAAGCATAGCAGCGCACCTCATCCGTCTCTTGGAGACGCCAGGCTATCTGATGGGGCTCAATGGCGTCATCCTCTTAGCTTATCTCTTGGCCATCCCAGCCAACGAGGTCGTTATGCCCACGGTGCTGATGCTCACGACCCTTGTCCTCGGTGGTGCCGGTAGCGGTGCTGGCGTACTGATGGAGGGCGGTGATGCCGAGACTTTCGCCATCCTACAAAGCGGAGGATGGACGCTGATGACGGGCGTGTGTATGATGCTCTTCTGCTTACTTCACCACCCTTGTAGCACGACGATTTACACCATCTACAAGGAGACACGCAGTATTCGCTGGACGCTGCTCTCCGTCCTCCTACCGCTTGGGCTCGGTATTATCACGACCATCGTGGTAGCTGGTCTCTGGCGCTTCCTGTCCTAAAGAGGGACAGTCCCATCCACACTAAAAGGCTGCGCCTTCCCATTCGGGGAAGGCGCAGCCTTTCTTTATAGAGGATGGAAGCGGTGAGCTTAGTCCTTCGGCTTCGGCTCGTCGTCCTTAGGGTAATAGCCGTACTCAGCCTCATCACGTCGGCGCGCACGGTAGCTCAAGAGAAGCGCAAGCAAAAGGATGACCAGTAGCGTGCCGCCCATCACCAAGAGCCACTGAAGGCCTGCCGCATCGGTGAGTGCAGCCCCCTTGGGATAGAGATACACGCCTAAGACCACGAGGTAAAGGAGGAGCAGAAGGATACGAAGTCGGATCAAATTCATAGGGCAAAGAAGGGGTTAAAGGTCGGAGGATGGTGAAGCCGCAAGGGCAAGCAAGGCATCCAAGTAATGGCGGCTATTGGAGAGACGTGGCACCTTATGCTGTCCTCCCAGCTTACCTTCGCTCTCCAGCCAGCGGTGGAAGAGTCCAGAAGGAGCTACCTCTACCGAGAGGGGCCGTAGGGTCATATCCTCATAGCGCTTAGCATCGTAGTCGGAGTTCAAGGCGCGCAGGGCTGCATCCAGATTCGAGGTGAAGGCATTGAGATCGTGAGGAGGTTCCTCGAACTCAATAAGCCATTCGTGTCGCCCCTTCCCCTCATCGAGGTAGAAGCGTGGAGCTGCCGTGTACTCACTCACACGAGCACGACCATCACGACGACAGGCTTCGCTGAGGGCAGCATCGGTGTTGGCGACCATTACCTCCTCCCCGAAGGCATTGATGAAGTGCTTCGTGCGCCCTGTAATGACGATGCGGTAGGGGCGCAGGGAGGTGAAGCGCACCGTATCGCCGAGGATGTAGCGGTATAGTCCCCCCAAGGTCGAGATGACCAAAGCATAGTCCTTCCCCAGCTCCACTTCCTCCAGACGCAGAGCCCGACAGCCAGCATAGTCGCCCGATGACGGCAGCTCATCCAGCGGAATGAACTCATAGAAGACCCCGTAGTCCAGCATCAAGAGCATCCCCGCCTCGGCTGGGTCGTCTTGGATGGCAAAGAATCCTTCGCTGGCATTGTAGGTCTCCTCGTAACGCATACGCTCCGAGGGGATGAGCTCGGTATAGGTATTGCGATACGGCGTGAAGCTAATCCCACCGTGGAAGAATACTTCCAGGTCGGGCCACACTTCGGTAATGGATTCACGACCTGTCGCTTGTAGCACCTCCTTCAGCAGGACAAGCATCCACGAAGGTACGCCCGAGAGACTGCCCACACGTGCTTTCGTGACTTCCCTGACGATGGCCTGCATCTTCGCTGTCCATTCGCTCATCAGGAGGGTCTCCCGCGAAGGGACGCGTAGCAGCTCGCCTAAGAGCGGCATATGCTCGACAAGGATAGCACTCAGATCGCCCGTGAAGGTCTTCCCCCCACTGATGGGTAGGGGGCTATGACTTCCGCCCAGCACCAGCCCCTTCGTCGAGAAGAAGTGTGAGTCAGGGTAGTTCCTCAGATAGAGCCATAGAGCATCACCGCCCCCACGGTAGTGGCAGTCCTTGAGATGCAGATAGGGCACGGGGATGTACTTACTGCGGTCGCTCGTCGTACCACTGGACTTGGCGAACCACTGACAAGCACCTGGGACGAGGACGTCTCGCTCCCCCAGCGTCATACGCTCAATATCGCCCTTCACCCCTTCGTAGTCGACGATAGGGACATCCGAGCTATAGGTGCTGTACGAGGTCTGACGCGTGAGTCCGTAGCGACAGCCAAAGGCAGTGCGAGCAGCACGCCCGAGGATATGCCGTAGCTGTTCGGTCTGAATATCCTCCGCACGAGAGGCATATTGCTCGATGCGACGCAGGCGAAGCTTGGCTATTTGGTAGACGAGACTGGTCTTGATATCCATAGACTAAGGGAGTGGAGTATGGGGATAGCCTTCGCGTCTGGCCAGCGCACGGCGGACATCTTCGGGCTCGAGGTAGGTCGTATAGAAGGCCGATTCACGCAGGTGAAGCACACGGCACCAGCTCTTGATGGGGCAGAGGTGGCGCAGACGACGCCAGCGGAGGTATGTACTGTATCGGGTGAGGAAAGTCGCCGAACTAATCCCTCTATTCCTCTGGGCATAGCGCAGGGCGAGCTTCGGCAAGCGATGAAGCCAAAAGGCATCGCACGCCTCATCGAGGGCGGGCTGCACCACTTCGGGCGCATAACCTCTTGCTACGGCATAGGCCTTGCCCAAGGCTTCGGTAGCACGGGGATGAGCAAAGAGTCGCTCCATATTGTGAATGCTGGAGCCAAGACTCAGCGGTGTCGCCGTGAAGTGCATTCGATTGAGGTCGACCAACATAAAGGTGTACTCTTTGCGCGCGCGTTCGTATATATAGGGGATATTCCCAGGAGAAAGATCTTCGTGTACGACACCGCAGTCGTGAAGTCGGGCGAGGAAGTCGGCCAAAGCTCGGGTAAGCGGCTCATTGACTTCCCCTGAGCGAGCTTCGTGCTGTAGCGAATCCCCAGTAAAATCAATATAGCGCGTGACGTAGTAGCTATCGACCAGCCCCCCCCAAGAGTTACGCTCCTCCACATAGCCTATGGGCTCTGGAGTAGCAAGCTGGTAGGCACAGAGCTGTACGGCATTCAGGAGCGAACGCCGTGCCTTGCTGGTATTCGTCCAGCCATAGTAGAGCTGACGCAGGGGAGACAAGCGGCCGAAGTGCTTGATGGTATAGTCACCTTCAGGGCAGGTAAGATGGTAGAGGACATTGCGACCTCGGTAGATTTCCGTGACGCGCACCTCTTGAGGGAGCTGCTTGTGCCCCTCTTCATAGAGCCGTATATAGTCGAGGAGCTGCTGAAGCAGAGCCTCACCTTCGGGGATAATGCTGTGGTGTCGGAGCAAATCTTTCGTATCATTAGAGGCGAAGACCTTCGCCGTTGTTCAGAGACAAAGATACAAACTATCCCCTCCTCTGCTTCATCGGAGACGATACTCCAAAGATGCCTCTAGCCACCTCCTCTCAAAAGCTCCACCGACCACTACTGGTCGGTGGCTCGAGGAGTAGTGCTCCGTGACTGTACCACTAGTGCTCTGCGCACGAAGCACTACTGCTCGCTACGCAAAGCACTAGTAGATCACTGCACCCCCTGCAAAAGACCTCGCTGAGAGCAACGAAGACCGGTAGTCAAACAAGAGGAGATCATTGAGACAAAGGCACGAGAAAGGCACTCCACATAAGCGACCAAAACAGGATGCTTATTGCCGATTTTAAGTAAGTTAGACCCACAGGAGAGAGAGAGTATGTGTGTGTGTGAGGGGGAGGCGGTTGTACTATGGTTTTCCTTCGAGTAGGCAGGGACACTTCGCCCCACAAAAAAGTACCGCCTCACCGCAGTGTGATCTGCGATGAGGCGGTATCTTTATTTATACTTGCTTCGTCGATTGAAGCGAGGCTTATGCCTTCTTATCTTCGCTCATCAGTTCGTTGAAGTCTTCAGGAGAGATTTCCTTTTCTTCTACACTGATAGCTTCCTTGGCGATAGCAGCGAGCTTGGAATCAGCTACACGATCGATGAGGTTATCCTTCGTACGTTCATCCTTGAGCATGCTCTGGGCGTAGTTTTCGAGCAGTTCATCAGGCACGGAAGTCATGCCGTACATAGCGAACTGGTTCTTAGCTACGATGAGGGCGAACTTATTGAGGTCCTCATCAGAGATCTGCACACCAGCAGCTTCGAGGAGCTGCCCCTTGATGCGGTCGAAGGTGATGTCATCGAGGATCTGTGACATGTCACGATCGAGATCTTCAACCTTAGCCTCAGCGTTGCGAGCGAGGAAGATGCGCTTGAGCAGAGCTTCGTCGTAAGCTACCTTGCCAGCCTTCTTCAGAAGGAGGGCACGCAGGTCACGCGTGAACTTGAAGTCGCTCTCGGTGGCGAACTGCTCAGCGAAGCTCTCCTGGATGTTCTTACGCAGAGCTTCTTCGCTACGGATGTCGCTACCTTCGCCGAAGGCTTCGGTGAAGAAGGCATCGTTGAGCTCAGCAGCTTCGCGGCGTGAGATCTTCGTGATCTGGTAGGAGAAGGCTACACCCTCGAGGGCGGGGACAGCTTCCTTCTCAATCTGGAGGAGTGAAGCGATCTCAGGAGCCTGACCGTCATAGAGAGCGAAGGGCTCGAAGGTGATCGTATCACCGAGCTTAGCACCGATGAGCTTAGCCTTCTCAGCTTCACTCTTCGTGAAGCGGGGGAGGATCAGCGCCTGGGCAGCTTCGATACCGCCTTCCTTAGGCTGACCATCAGCGAGCTCGAGGGCACGGCCGTAGACGACGTCGTTGTCCTCTACAGTGTCAGCTTCGATCTGCTTACCAGCGTTCTCAAGCATACGCTTGATCTGCTCGTCTTCCATTTCCTTGGTAGCGACGATGCGGTAGTAGGTGAGCTTGTCGCTCTTCTCCAGCTTCACATCGAGCTTAGGAGCGAGAGCTACGTCATAGGAGAACTCAAAGTCTTCGGCGGTAGCAAAATCATATTCGGGAGCATCCTCTACGGGGAGGGGATTGCCGAGGATCTGGAGCTTCTCTTCATCAATATAGCCGAAGAGGGCGCTGACGACAGCACGGTTGATTTCCTCGACCTTTACCGAGGTGCCTACCTGCTTCTTGATGAGACCGAGGGGGGCATGCCCCTTACGGAAGCCTGGGATAGAGGCGTTCTTCTGATAGTTCTTCAGAGCCTTATCTACTTGTGGTTGGTAGTCTGCTGCACTCACCTGCACGGTGATGACAGCTGCTACATCGGAAGTCTGCTTAATCGATACAGCCATTCGTCTTTTATTATTATGTATGTGTACTATACTTTTTGAGGGTTCTGTCAGGGGGCGAAGCATATAGATCCTACTCTCCAGCACCCTAACGAATTGAGTGCAAAGGTAGTCTAAATAGACTACTTAGACAAGCTATCCCCTGAAGCGACCAAGTTGTGCACCATCTTCTCCACAGGCTTACTATAGCGTCAAGGCAATACTGCAAGATGCCCTATCCCCTTTTGCAATACCTTTGTCCTGCTCAAATAGACCCCATCGAATAAAATAATGAGTAACAGATCACAAAAGATATTGAGGGGAATGATTAGGTGCATACCTCTGGTTGTGTCGCTATATCAACTACAGGCACAGCAGGCAATGGACTATAGCCCAAGATGGTATGGCCCGAATGCCAATCCCATCCCCGAGACGCTTGAGGCAACCATCACTCAAGGACTCCGCATCAAAAACAGCCTGTTGCTACAGCGTGCTCAAGGGGACAAAACCACCACATTGCTGACCGACTTAGAAGTTCCCATCATACCAGAGAAAGCCTCTATACGCATCTACGGATATGGTGCGGAGTATTATCAGTGGTCCGATGTAAGCAGGGAGCAAAGGCACCTTCCCCGCTCGCTTCAGGAGGGGGTCATCGTAGGAGATATCTACCTACAGACCCGAGTGCGCCTCTTGGAAGGAGACGCTTCTTGGAAGCCCGATGTGGTACTGAACTATACGCTAAAGACAGCTTCGCCTAAGCCCATAGCCCACGAGAGCATGCGTTTCTTTGATACGCCTGGTTACTTTTTCCATCTGGAGGTAGGGCGGAATATCTTAGAGCAAAGCCTTACCCCTTTTCAGCTCAGGTTAAGTGGCTATGTAGGATTTATGTGCTGGGAGACTGTACAGAAGCAGAATGATGCATTTATGTATGCACTGGCCCTATCTTCTCAGATAGAAAAGTGGCATCTATCTCTACAATTCGGGGGATACAACGGCTGGATGAAGCACCACTATGGAGCAGACTATGGTGATGAACCGATGCATATCGCCGCAAGGTGCGACTACCACTTCACTCCTCATTTCATTGCCTCTCTGGGCTTGGAGCGAGGGCTGAGAGATTACCCATTCACTCAAGTATCCTTGGGACTATGCTATACCGCTGACTGGAGCCTTTTCCACTGAAGAGTGCGCCAACCACAAGGTGTCAAGACCGAAGGCTAAGGGAGTTTACTCGTGTACAATGAGACCGTTGCACGGTCTCATTGTGGTTCAGCCCCTCACCACTACTGCTCGGCGTGCGGAGCAGTAGTGGTCGGTAGCACGCACCACTATTGGTGCACTCTTCGACCACTATAGGTCCATACCACCCTTCTCAGGCACACGCAGAGCCATGAAGAGACTATTGCATCATATGGATGGGCTACCTCCGTTTGGCTCGTTCGATCCCATTGTCTACGGCATGCCGTATCTCAGTCAATTCAATGTTCCCTCATCTCCCCTCCGTGTATCGGTGCGAACAAATCACCACTTTTGTGTATTTTAGCACTATATATTGCGTCGCATAGCGACTTATCGCATCCTGATAATGAACGAGCTTAAGCCTTCTTTGGGGGAACGTCTGCAGCGCTTCTTTGCTCAGATAGTGCTCCAGCACAAGCGGCATCCCTCTCTACGCTACCTACTGACGGGTATTCCCGTTATTATCTTCACCCTCGCAGGGGGGGATAATAGCTTCTACCACTACTGGAAGAATGAGCAGCGTAAAGCCTATATCCAAGAGGAGTACAATCGCTATCTCCCCCAGTACGAAGCCGACAGTACGCGTCTCAGCGAAATACGTGACAACCGCGAGCATATTGAGCGCATCGCGCGTGAGCAGTACTATATGCACCTGCCTGGTGAAGAGATTTTCTTGCTTGCTCCTGATACCAGTGCTACCGCTCAGCCCTAACGTCTATGCAACTCAAGTATAAGTACCTCTACATCGTCAGCGTCTTGCTCCTACTCACTGGAGCGGCTTTAGCTCTGACGGAGCAGCTTCTCTTTGATATACTCTATGCACTTGGTGCTGTGGGCTATGGGCTCTACTATGTCTTAGCTCCCGAGCGCGATGCTTCGCCCCTCCTACGCCGTGTCGCACGAATGGGGGTCTTCTCTGGCTTGCTCTTCCTGCTCTCAGCTGCAGCACGCTTTGGCCTCTTCGACGGCTTTGGTCGGGGTGCGTGGCTGGTCTTCCTTGCGTTGGGCTTGCTCTATATGATTTATGGAAACGTCCTCCTCTATCTGGACGATAAGAAAAAGAAATGAATACACCCCCTATATCTACCCCGAAGCAGCCTGTGCACTCAGAGCGTGTGAACGTGCCTGGGAGTAGAAAACCACTCCTGCGCCTTCATGTCGGTGAAGGACATCCCACTACGCTCTTGCCCTTCCTCATAGAGGCCCTCCCTGACAAGAGCCGTACAACCATCAAGCAGCTCCTGCACGACCGCTTCATCGCCATTGGGATGGAGCCAACGACGCAGTTTGACGCTCCTTTGCAGGTCGGAGACACGGTGAACATTCACCCTGCACCACTGCCGAAGACGCTTACCCATAAGCAAATCGACATCCTCTATCAGGATGAATACCTCCTGGTCATCCACAAGGATGCAGGGCTACCCACGGTGGCGAGCGGTGAGGAAAAGGATAAGACTGCTTTGCGCTTGCTCTCAGAGCACCTCAAGAGCTTCAATCCTCAAGCGAAGGTCTTCCATATCAATCGTCTCGACAAGGACTGCGCTGGCTTTGTCGTCTTCGCCAAGAGTGCGGAGCTACAGCGCGAGCTGAGTGACAACTGGCAGCAGTATGTCCGTCAGCAGCTCTTCGTTGCTGTCCTTGAGGGGAGACCACGTGAGGATGAGGGCGTGCTGATGCCTCCTACTCCCGAGGAAAAGAAAGGCAAGAGCCAAGGTGCCAAGAAGCCACGCCCAGCTCGCTCGACTTCTCGCTCCGAAGAGGCTCAGTCAGCAGGACGCGCCGAATGGCATATCATCAGCGAAGGTAATGGACGTACCCTCCTCTCCATCACGCTGCTTGCTGGACGCAACAACCGTCTGCGCCGTCAGCTCTCCGCCCTCCGCCTCCCCATCGTAGGGGACTGGCGTAATGGCTCTCAGGAGAAGGAGCTCGGACGTGTCGCCCTCGAAGGGACGCGCTTGAGCTTCGTCCACCCTGTGACCAAGAAGCTCTTGGACTTCCGTCAGCCCATCCCTCCACTCCTGCGCAAGCTACTCAAAGGAGCCCCTCAGCCTCGCTCACGCTCGGCAAAAAGCTCCGCAAAAGTAAAGAAGAACTAACCGTAAATCATACAAAATCAATGTCCTCAATGAACCTACAAGCACGGAGCCTTGCTCCTCAGCGTCCCTATCTCTCGGTAGTGCGCCGCTTCGTCTTGGCCCTCTCGGTCCTCCTATTGGGCTCTGGACTCAATGCTCAGATCGTACGTGATGCTGTCAGCTGGGCACGCTCCGTAGAAGATAAATCCCCCACAGAAAAGGTCCTCGTCTTCACTGCGACCGTCAAGGATCCCTGGCACCTCTATGGCACCGAGCTTCCCAAGGGTGGACCTACGCCCACACATCTCCTCGTCGACAAGATCGCTGGAGCAGAGCTGGTCGGTGGGCTCGTCTCCTCGCAGAAGCCCATCGAGAAGTACGATCCTAACTTCGAGATGACGCTGCGCTTCTTTAGCGGTAAGGTCTCCTTCCGCCAGAAGATTCGTATTACCGACCCCAAAAAGTTCGCCTTTGTCGGAGCGATCCGCTATATGGCCTGCAATGATGAGCAGTGCCTTCCTCCTGCCAACTGGGAGTTTACCGTCCAGCCTAAGGAGTTGGGGAAGCTCGGTGAGGCCGCTCCATCGACGAAGGTAGCCGAGGAAACCACTACCCCCGAAGCTACTTCCGCCACGCTGGGGGAGCCCTCAGCCGATAGCGCGTCCACGGCAGAGGCGCTATCGGTAGCCCCTCAAGACACTGCCGCGCTTGCCACCTCTGACCTCTGGGCACCTGTCATCCCTGAGCTGAAGGCTTATGGAGACAAGGCGCTGAACCAAGCCGAAGGCTCACTGTGGATGCTCCTCATCGGAGGCTTCCTCGGCGGCTTAGTTGCCTTAGTGACCCCCTGTGTGTGGCCTATGATCCCGATGACGGTGAGCTTCTTCCTCAAGAGAAGTTCAGACCGCAAGAAAGGGATCCGTGATGCCCTCCTCTACGGAGTAGGTATTATCGTCATCTATGTATCTCTGGGGCTCATCGTGTCGGCGGTCTTCGGATCTGATGCACTGAATAATCTGGCGACTAACGCGATATTCAACGTCGCCTTCTTCCTGCTGCTGGTCTTCTTCGCTATCTCGTTCTTCGGTGCCTTCGAGCTGGTACTACCTGCCTCATGGACGGCGAAGATGGACGCTAAGGCGGACTCGGCCTCGGGCTTCATCAGCATCTTCTTTATGGCCTTCACGCTGGCACTGGTCTCCTTCTCGTGCACAGGGCCTATTATCGGTACGCTTTTAGTGCAGGCAGCTACCTCTTCTTCGGGAATGCTCGCTCCAGCTGTCGGGATGCTTGGGTTTGCTCTGGCACTGGCTCTGCCCTTCACACTCTTCGCTATCTTCCCCAATCTGCTGCAGTCTATGCCTAAGAGTGGCGGATGGATGAACTCCGTGAAAGTCGTCTTAGCCTTTATTGAGCTGGCTCTGGCTCTGAAGTTCCTCTCCATCGCTGACCTGGCTTACGGCTGGCGTATCCTCGACCGTGAGGTCTTCCTCTCACTGTGGATCGTGATCGCTATCCTCCTCGGGCTGTATCTGCTGGGGAAGATCCGCTTCCCTCACGATGCTCCGCAGGAGAAGACGCCCATCCCAGCCCTCTTCTTAGCGATTGCCTCCTTCTCCTTCGCCGTCTATATGATGCCTGGGCTTGTAGGGGCTCCTCTACGTGCCATCAGTGCTTTTGCTCCCCCCCTCCGTACGCAGGACTTGAACCTATATAATGGAGAGATCCACGCTAAGTTCGATGACTACGATGCAGGTATGGCTTATGCACGTCAGGTAGGTAAGCCCGTGATGATCGACTTCTCCGGCTATGGCTGCGTCAACTGCCGTAAGATGGAGGCTTCGGTATGGATCGACCCGAATGTCAAGCACGCCCTCGAGGAAGACTATGTGCTCATCACGCTGATGGTCGATGAGAAGGCCCCTCTCAAGGAACCTATCGAAGTCGTAGAGAACGGAGAGAAAGTCAAGCTCCGCACTGTCGGTGACAAGTGGAGTTACTTCCAGCGTATGAAGTTCGGAGCGAATGCTCAGCCCTTCTACGTTCTCTTGGATCATCAGGGTAAGCCTCTTGCGCCCTCCTACGCCTTCAACGAGGATGTCGCTGCGTATATGCAGTTCCTCAAGTCGGGGCTTAGCGAATTTGACAAGCGCAAGTAAGCGCACCTCCTTGATACGACACCCACTTATGCTACACAGTAGAGAAGAGAAGCTGGCGGCTGTAAGCCGTCTCCTCGATGTGATGGAACGCTTGCGCAAGGACTGCCCTTGGGATCGTGAGCAGACGACAGAGAGCCTACGCACCAATACCATCGAAGAGGTCTACGAACTCTCCGATGCGATCCTCTCGGGGCAGTCCGACGAGGTGAAGAAGGAGTTAGGCGATGTCCTCCTGCACATTGTCTTCTACAGCACCATTGGTGAGGAGCAAGGTCGCTTCGATCTCTGTGATGTAGCCAATGCTCTTTGCGACAAGCTAATCTATCGTCATCCCCACGTCTATGGCGAAGCGGTGGCAGAGTCTGCTGGCGCAGTCGTCAAGCGTTGGGAGGAACTGAAGCAGCAAGAGAAGGGCGGGAATAAGACCGTCCTGTCGGGCGTTCCGGCCTCCCTGCCTACCCTTATCAAAGCCTACCGCATACAGGATAAGGCGCGTGGCGTGGGCTTCGACTGGGAGCAGCCCGAGGATGTCTGGATGAAGGTCGATGAAGAGCTAGGTGAACTGCGTGAAGCCATCGCCTCTAAGTCCGCTGATGATGCGGAGGGCGAGCTGGGTGACTTCCTCTTCAGCGTTATCAACGTAGCACGCAAGTACGACCTCAATCCCGACAACGCTCTGGAGCGCACCAATGCGAAGTTCATCCGTCGCTTTGGCTATATAGAAGCCAAGGCGAAGGAGGCTGGTCGCTCGCTCCGAGATATGACCTTAGCCGAAATGGACGAGCTGTGGAACGAGGCCAAGCGCCTCGAGTCGTAGCCGTATCCACTACGCTACTTCCACCGCCTCCAGTCCCCTTGAGGCACTAAACACTTCGGCCTACCTACCCCATCCCGCTCCCATAAGTGCGGAGTAAGGGGACAGTAGGCCGAATAGCTTATAGATAGATTTCCCTGATATGGCACAGCCTTCTACTCCTATCCGCCTGCTCATCACGCACCGAGAAGCTGATGAAGCTATTCTTGTCTTAGCACGAGGACTGGCGCAACTCCTCGACTTTGAGGTATACATTACACGCGAAGGGATTACTTCGGTGACGAAGGAGGAGGGCGTAACCCTCTTGCCTTGCCCTCCTATTACAGGCAAGCTCAACCTATCGGTCATTCGCTTGCTCCGCCGCTACACGAAGGAATATGGCTTCGATCTAACTTACTCTCCAGGTAGTTCAGGACTCTCGAATGCTCTGATGGCTACCCTTGGTCTTGGAACGAAGAACGTAGCCTACCGGGGTACGGGAGCCCGTGTGCGCCGCACAGATCCTACCTATTACCTCGGTATCCTTAATCCTCGTGTGCGTCACGTCGTGTGTGAGACCGAGCACGTTGCTGGCTATCTGCGTAGCTTTTTCCCTGCAGACAAGCTGACTGTGGCGACAAAGCCCTTCTCTCTTCCTTGGGCGGATAAGGCTTTGAACTCCCCCCTCGAGGTCAAAGAGCTGACAGATAAGGAGCTTCGTCTATCAATGGTTGCCAATAATAAAGGACGCCCATTTAAGGGGCTTCGCACCCTATTGGAGGCGATGGTAGAGCTGAATGATCATCGTGTTGGGCTCGTCCTCGTAGGGAACTATGATGAAGAGGATCGTGTTTGGATCGAAGCCACACCAGTAGCTAAGGATGTCGTCTTTGTCGGCGAAAGTCCAGAAGCAATGCGCTATATGGCGGGAACGGATGTGTATGTACTGCCCAGCTGGCGTGATGCATCACCTCGTGTGGTACGCGAAGCGATGTCGCTCTCTCTGCCTACCATCGTAAGCGACATCCCTGGTAGTCGAGACTTAATTCTTCCCAATAAGACTGGGCTCTTAGCCCCCGCGCAAGATGCCACTGCCTTAGCAGAAGCCATCCATTGGATACTTACGCACCCCGAAGAGCGAAAGGCGATGGGGAGAGAGGGGCGCGAACGCATTGCTCGCAACTTTAGTCCAGCTGCCTATACCGAGCTCTTTGCTCGACTCTTCCGCAAGCTGATGGCACAAACTCCTTGATCCACTAAGAGCGAATAGTTCCATTAGAATGAAGACCTTGACTACCTCAACGCAAAGCCTCCCAGTTCCACACCTATCCTCCCGTTAGGGTAGATCTTGAGGATATTCCCCAGAGCATATAATAATGTATGTGCGCGCGAGAAGGGCGTTCCTTCTGCTTGAGAAATGCAACGCAGAGGGGCTATGAAGCTGATATTACGGAAAAATCGGCTATTTTTGTGGGCATATTGTACCCTGTAACAAAGGAAATAAGATACAATCAATTAAGTAATACAACACGATGCAAAACAAAGGATTTGTGACCTTCGTCACAGTGAGCTTGGCTTTGATCTGTGCGTTTTACCTGTCCTTCTCCCTCATTACGAATCACTACGATAGTAAGGCGGAGCAGATGGGTGAAGCAGCTGGGAAGGCTTATCTCGACTCCATGGCCAACGAGAAGGTGTTCCTCGGATACACCCTCAAGGAGGCTCGCAAGCAACAGATCGGCTTGGGGCTTGACCTCAAGGGCGGGATGAATGTGATCCTCAAGCTCAATGCTGGTGACCTCGTCAAGGGACTGGCAGGCAACACCGATGACCCTAACTTCCAGAAGGCCATCCAAGCTGCCTCCAAGAGCACCTCGCAGGGGAACTACATCGACCAGTTTGTCGCCGAGTACAAGAAGCTCTCTCCAGGTGTGAACCTCGCCGTTGTCTTCGGCTCTGGAGACCTGCGTGACCAAATCAACCCCTCGACCTCTGAGGATAAGGTCATCGAGCTCCTGAAGGAAAAGTACAACAGCGCTGTCGAAGCCTCATTCAACGTCCTGAGTACACGTATCGACCGCTTCGGTGTCGTCGCTCCTAACCTGCAGCGTCTCGAAGGTCAGGGTCGTATCCTCGTCGAACTCCCTGGGGTCAAGGATCCCGAGCGTGTACGCGAACTTTTGCAGCGTAGTGCTAACCTCCAGTTCTGGCGTACCTATACCTTCGATGAAGTATCCAGCGACTTGATGGGGCTGAGTGATCGTCTGCTGGCGCTCTCCGCTCCCGCAGCTCGTCCTGTCCCCGTAGCTACCGACTCCGTCGCAGCTAAGGAGGGCACAGCTCACGACAGCGCAGCTCTTACTACTGCTACTCCTGCAGTAGCTCCCTCACAGCTGGCTTCGATCGATACGCTCTCCAAGTACCTCCAGCTCGGTGGTCGTGGTGGGGCTACGGTTGGTCTTGCTCAGGATCGTGACCGCAACAAGATTGATTCGCTGCTGGCACTGGCTACCGAATACCACCTCCTTCCAGAAGACCTTTCACTCCTCTGGGGTGCAAAGCCTATCCAGGATCCTCAGACGCATAAGCTCACCAATATCTATGAGCTCTACGCTATCCGCACGAACCGCTCAATGAAGCCCGACCTTTCGGGTGATGTCGTCACCTCTTCTAAGGCGGATGTCGACCACAACCGTATCGGCAGTGCTGAGCCTCAGGTCTCGATGTCGATGAATCAGGAAGGTGCTCAGATCTGGGCTCGCCTGACGAAGGAAAGTATCGGTCGCTCCATCGCTATTGTCCTCGACGGTGTCGTCTACTCCGCACCTAACGTCAATAACGAAATCACCGGTGGACAGTCTTCGATCTCGGGTAACTTCACCATCGAAGAAGCTAACGACTTAGCGAACGTGCTGAACTCGGGTAAGATGGAGACGAGCGTCGTCATCGAGCAGGAGAACGTCGTCGGTCCTACCCTCGGTAAGGCTTCGATCCAGGCTGGTATCATCTCCTTCGCTATCGCACTCGTCCTACTGATGGTCTATATGTGCTTGGCTTACGGCTTCATCCCAGGGATGATCGCTAACCTCGCACTCATCGTCAATAGCTTCTTCACGCTCGGTATCTTGGCCTCGTTCAATGCCGTCCTCACCCTCTCGGGTATTGCCGGTCTTGTGCTGACACTCGGTATGGCCGTCGACGCGAACGTGCTTATCAATGAGCGTATCAAGGAAGAGCTGCGCCACGGCAAGGGAATGACTCGTGCTATTGCCGATGGTTATGGCAACGCCTTCAGTGCGATCTTCGACTCCAACCTCACGACCATCATCACGGGTGTCGTCCTCTTCTACTTCGGTGCAGGTCCTATCCGTGGCTTCGCTACGACCCTGATCATCGGTCTTATCTCTTCCTTCATCACGGCGGTCTTCCTCACCCGTATGGTCTTCGAAGCTCTGGACAAGCATCACAAGCTCGATAACGTGACCTACACGACAGCGATGACGAAGAACCTGCTGGTGAACCCCACCTACAACTTCCTCGGTGCACGCAAGAAGGGGTATATCCTCCCTGTTGCACTCATCATCGCTGGCCTCATCGGTATCTTCACCATTGGTCTGAATAACGGGATTGAGTTCTCGGGTGGTCGTAACTACATCATCAAGTTCGACCAGAAGGTAGACAATCAGCAGATCCGTGAGAAGCTCGCTCCTCAGCTCGACCAGAAGCTCGTCCTAACGGCTATTGGTACTGAGGGTGACCAGATCCGCGTCTCTACGAACTACCTCATTGACGACTCGGGTGATGCTGTCGAAGAGCAGATCAAGGACAAGCTCTACCAGGGTCTGAATAGCTTCTACAAGACGCAGCCCTCGAAGGCTGAGTTCGATGGCTACATCGTCAGCTCGCAGAAGGTCAGCGCAAGTATGTCTAATGACATCAAGACGCAGGCACTTATTGCAGTCGGTCTCTCGCTGCTCTTTATGGCGATCTACATCCTCATCCGTTTCCGCAATGTCGCCTTCTCCATCGGTGCCTTTGCTTCGGTCACGGTGACGACGCTGATGATCATCGCTATCTACGTCCTCTTGTGGAAGGTACTGCCCTTCACGATGGAGGTAGACCAGAACTTCATCGCCGCCCTCTTGGCGATTATCGGTTATGCCATCAATGACGTGGTGATTGTCTTCGACCGTATCCGCGAAGAAGTGGCCAACCACCCACAGGCTGACCGCTACGGAGTTATCAACGGAGCTCTGAACTCTACGCTCTCTCGTACGCTGAATACGTCCTTCACGACCTTCCTCGTGATGATCATCGTCTTCGCCTTCGGCGGTGCTACGATGCGTAGCTTTACCTTCGCTATCCTGTTAGGTATCCTCTTCGGTACCTACTGTACGCTCTTTGTCGCTACGCCTATCGCTTACGAAATCGCGAAGCGTCGTCGCGAGAAAGCTGCAAGCAAGTAGCCACTTTTCTCCATAAGCATAAGCCCCGACTGACCGTAGTCAGTCGGGGCTTTTCTTTTTGCACACTGTAGCGTACTGAAAAAAGTTAACAGCGGAACTGGTACAAACCAGTAGTGGTTCATGAGTCAACCACTATAGGTTCATAGTAGTAACCTATAGTGGTTCGCGCGTCGACCAATACTGGTCGCACCGCCGACCTATATAGGTTACTTCACCCCCTTCGTGAATAGGTATGGGTAGGACTTCCCTACCCTTCTTCGCTTAGGAGGCTTAGGACTTCGGGAAGGGTGTAGTGCTGAGCGGTAGCTTGAGGCTTTCGGTAGCGGCGGATCAAGTCACGGAAAGGATGCCACAGCGAACTAAAGCCATGTACACTGCGCATACTGATTTCGCCCACTTCGCTGACCTGCGTGCAGCGATTCGCGCCAGAGAGTGGGCTACCATTCACACACGTCACAAAGTACTGGATCCCTCGCTCGTCTGTGAAGACCGCTGCATCGCACAGCATCCAGAACTCAATATACGTACCCAGTGTCGCTGTGGGGAAGGGACCCAGATATGCCAAGCCATTCCGCTCGGCTATGGGGGTAAGGAACATTCGGCTATCTGAAAGGATGCGCTCTCGATGCCTCCACAAGAAGGGCACACTTTGGCGAAAGAGTTCAGGAGTCTCGGTAGGTTCTTCGGGTGTCAGCGGTGTGAGGAGAGATGTAGCGGGATAGAGACGCAGCAGGATGCCATCCATCCGACACAGATACCCCTCGGGGTACTCAGTCGAATAGGTGGAATGGGAGCTGGATACGGGCTCCTTTGTCGAAGTAGATGTAGTTTGGGTAGTCATACCTTTTATTTTTAGATGAAACGATACGTCACTCTCGTGTCAGGCAGGGAGTCTGCCTCTCGCACCTTGCCCCGTATGCGGATAGGTTGCGGACGGCTCATAGCCGTTCTCTGGACACTTCTTATGAAAGACGCTTCCCGTCTTGGGAAGCACCACAAAGGTAGGCTTTTTCTGCGACAACCCTCCTCAGCTCCTCTGCAAAAGCGGTACGGCAAAGTGCGGTACAATGCGGAGGCTGAGGGCGACGCAGCAGGGCGTTCGTTCAGGACGGGAGGAAGCTGCGACGAGAGGACGTATACCTTGTGCGAGCAAAACGTATACGTCCTGATGAGAAGGGGTATACGTTCGACCCTTGCAACCGATGATGCAGGCACTTTGAGCGAAGGGGAAGACAGAGTGAAGGCGCAAGCTTTGGGTGAAGGACGTAGCGGCCTGCTTGCAGGCGAGGGATACAGCAAGCCCCCAGCAGGCACCACGAGGACGGCTGCTGGGGGCTTTGCTTTAGCGGGTGTGATCCAAGAGCGGGAGCGGCAGGGCTCTACATGCGGGAGCGGAGCTCTTGGGCACTCTTGCGCTCGGACTTGCCTTGGATGGGAGCTCCGAAGGAATAGGTCACGCCAAGGTTGAGGGTGAGTATATTATTCTCGTTGTCTGCGTGCATCTGGGAGTCAGGTGTCGTGATGTCCATACGGAGATTATTGCGGAGGAGATTGTACGCATCAAGAGCAAGGCGAAGCTTCCCTTGGAGGAGCGTGTAGGATAGGCCCGCTCCGCCGGAGATGATGTGTCCCATATGGAAGCCTCCATCGTAGCCAGGTGTCCGATAGTAGAAGGAGCAGGTCCCTTGGAAGGTCTTACTGCGATTGAAGAAGAAGGTATTGTTGAGACTGACATGATAGCTCAAGCCTGCGCCTCCGTAGAGCGAGGTAGACTCAGGGCCGATCTTCATATCGGAGTACCAGAGACGCTGGGAGATGTAGGTCTGGAAGAAGCTGACCTTATTGAAGAAGAAGCTGTTCTCCAGGCCGAAGGTCCAGGTCTTCTCGGCATTGTCATGCGTATAGCTTCCCTCGTTCGTCACGGGATCGAGGCGGATGACCTGTGTGATACCATCCCAGAGATAGCCACCGTCGAGCTGGAAGTTCAGTGCCCCAAGGAAGGTGTAGCCGAGAGCAAGCTGGGCACGCTTGGCAGCACGCAGATCTTCTTTCCCTCGCATGACGCTGTACTGGTTCTCATAGTTAGCGAACGGGGAGAGTTGGCCGAAGTGGGGGCGATTGAGGCGGACAGTGCCATTGAGGCTGAAGGCATGGCGGTCGTTGGGGTTGAATCCCAAGAAGAGCGTGGGGAAGACATTGAGGTAGCTCTTGAGGTGCTCCAGACGACGGCCGTTGTTTTCGCCTGACGTGTGGGTGTACTCCATACGAAGACCCGTGCGGATATTCCACTTGTCGGAGAGCGGATGCTTGAAGTCAGCATAGAGCGCATAGACATGTTCGTCGAAGGTGATCTTGTCGTGGCGCTCACCCATGGAGCTCTTCGCATCGTAGTCGCTTCGGTTGGTGGTGCGGGTCCATGTCCCCTTAGCCCCAAAGCCCAGCGTCCCCTTACCAAGCGGCTCGGTATAGTCCAGGCTCGTGATGTAGGAGTCGGTGTGCTGATCGGTCAGCGCATCGAAGTGGAAGTCCGACCCAGGGATGGGAGTACCATTAGGCATCAAGCCTCGGGAAGTAAAGTTACGCCCCTCTTGGCTTTGATAGCCTACATAGTCGGCATCCCACGAGAGACGACGCTTGGGAGCGGACTTGAAGCTCTTCTCAAGGTGAACATTCGCCGTAGTATAGCGACTCTTGTCCGTCTCGTCGGCGACACCGGGGAACAAGCGTAGGAGTTCACGCTCACCACTGGGGAGGATGCGATAGTCTCGGCTATCATTCTCTCGGCGAGAATTATCCTTCTCCGGGCTGTAGGATATACTCGCCCCCATGGAGAGCTCAGGAGTGAAGGCATAGTCTAGCCCCGCACGAAGGTTGAAGTAAGGACCCTGCCCCGAGTAGGCGGTCTCACTCGAATGGAAAGTACCCGGCTTGGGATAGGTGCGGTAGGTCCCTAGGCCACCATCATAGCCTGCCGAGCCTCCTCCGAGCTGGAGAGAAGCGGTGACCTTGTCCTTCTTATAGTTGAGGTTGGTATTGAGGCTATACAGGACCTTATCGTTACGAAGTCCGAAGCGAGGAGCAATACTTCCTCCGAAGAAATCGTTCTTAGCCTTCTTGAGGATGATATTCAGCACACCAGCATTCCCCTCGGCTTCGTACTTAGCGGGCGGGGTGGTGAGTATCTGGATCTCCTGCAGATCGGACTGCGGGTAGGAGCGTAGGAGCCCGATGAGCGCAGCCCCCGAGAGACGTACCCGCTTGTCGTTGATGAGGACGATCACCCCGCCCTTACCTATGAGGCTGATGCCGTCGTCGGAGACGTTCACCCCAGGGGTCTGGCGCAGGACATCGAGAGCCGAACTGGCAGCGGGAGCGATCTGCGTAGCGTCGAAGACCATGCGGTCGCTCTTGCGGAGCATGATCGGGCGGCGCCCTGAGACTTGGACAGCGGAGAGCTGCTTCGTCTCCTCAGTGAGGAGGAGTTCGCCGAGATCAAGAGCACCAGCGATGGTGAGCGTCTGATGATAGGGTCGGTAGCCCAGCGCACGCACCTCGAGGAGGAAGGTCCCCTCGGGAGCCTCCAAGCGGAAAGCCCCGTGCTCATCGCTGGTCGTCCCCACGACGAGGCTACTATCAGCGGGATGGCGCAGGAGGACGTTAGCAAAGTCCACGGGCATACGGTCAGTCGTCTTCTTTAGGGAGCCCTGTACAGTGACGGTCGTCTGCGCGAGAAGGCTACCAGAAGATAACGCAAAGGCGACTAAGAGCAAGAGAATGTGTTTCATACCAAGAGGCGTGGTGCTAATGGAAGTGATCCCGAAAGGTAGCAACTTTATAGAAGAAAAAAAACAGCACCCCAAATCTCGCTACACAAGCGACATACGCCGACTCCGAGTAGGAACTCGACCAGCCCACTTCATAGTCTCCTATAGAGCAGGGCAATATCAACCTATATAGGTTCACCCCACCCCTCCTAACGGAGCATATCCTCCCATACGCTCCTCCCCCGAGAAATCACAGTGAAGACGAGGCTCTTACGATGGGAGAAGCCCCCCGCCTGCTCTGTGGGGAAGTCTGACCAAAGAGAGCATGCAGACTTTTAGTATCTTTGTGTCATCTGATCAGACTCAATGCAAGCTATCGACCAGCTACATTATATATATAGAGTACTACGCAAGGCCTGCCACTATTCCCTTTTAGTGGTAGTTTGTTTGTGTGCCTATATGAGTGCAGTAGGTCAGACTTCTCCACCCCAGTGCGATAAGTCTTTTGGTCTTCCCCTCACTCTTTCCCCAAGCGCACAATTCAGCTATCTGGCAGCTCAGCCCAGCGACGAAGACGTATATACCCTATATGGTCACGCTGGACTGCGTGTGTGTGACTCCGTTCAGGGCTTTGATGTGACCTTTAACTATGGGCTCTTCAACTTCTCCGAAGACTTTGTACCACGCTTCATCCAGGGGAAGACCGACTACATCGTACTCCCCATACCGACCAGTGACTACATGAGCGAGTACCAAGGTCGTGGGGTCATCTATGAGCTGGTACTCCGTACCGACAGCCTCCAGCGTGCCCATCTCTGGCAGCTACTCATCGAAAACGTACAGCCAGAGCACCGCACCTATCGCTACAATGCCTTCCGTGATAACTGTAGTACACGTCCACTGGCACTATACTTCGCCACACTAAAAGGGGAAAATCAATCTCCTCTGGATACGCAGCAGTTGACCTTCAAGTTCGACAGCGTGTCAAGCATCCCCCCTCTCTCCCCCACGACTTGGCGTACAGCGATCAACGAGCTCGAGGCGTCATCGCCGTGGCTCGTCCTCGGGACGGACTTGGCTATGGGGACAGCTTTAGACCAAGAGATGAGCATCGCACAGCGCTTCTTTATCCCCACGGAAGTAGCACGCCTACTCCCCCACCTCTCGGTAGCTACATCGTCCGAAGGGGATAATTGGGTACGCCCTGTTCAGCAAGCAATAGCCTATGGTCAGCCTCATCCCATCGCTCCAGCTGGACTTAGCTTGACGCACCCACAGGTCGTCTTCACCCTCCTCCTTCTTATTTCGGTCATCGTCTTCATCTATCGCTACCGCAGGAAGCCTATCGCAGGAATTATCGAAGGTAGTATCTACCTTGTGGCTGGCCTTGGAGGAAGTCTCTTGTGTTACCTGACCTTCTTCTCGGAGCACCCGATGGTATCGCCCAATTATAATCTGCTGGCACTCCATCCACTCTACCTCCTCATTGCGCTCCTGATGCCCTGGAGGCAGCGAACACTCCGTGTACGCTACGCCTTGCACGCACTCTGTCTTGTGCTACTCCTCGCCTTCCCCATCGTGAGCCTCATCGCAGGGCAGGTGATCAATCCGAGCGTCTATCTGATCGCTCTCAGCCTCGGCCTCCTTTCGCTGGGGCGTCTCCTTCACAAGCCTCTATCTCATAAGTATGTCCAAGAGCCCACTGGAGCAGCGTAGCGTGCGCTACCTATTGACCTCGTTGCTGGCCCTTGTGGCACTCCAGCAACCACTGCACGCAGGAGATCTCCCACGTGTAGTCGTCTACATCACCATAGAAGACCTGCGTGGAGACTACCTCGAGCAGCTCCGCCCACTCTTCTCACAAGATGGTTTAAGCCGGATACTCTCCGAGGGAAAGGTCTACCCTCATGTGCGCTTCCCTTTATCGGAGCTCAACCGAGCTTCTGCTACAGCGACGCTCCACACGGGGACTTATCCAGAGACGCATGGCATCGAGCGCACCACTCTATGGAGTCAGAAGGAGCATACACAGCTCTCCGTCTTTCATGACCCCAGCGTCACAGGACGCTATACCCGAGACACCTACTCCCCAAAGGCTCTTTTAGTCAACACCCTTGGAGACCGCATCAAGGAAGCCTCCTCCGGAGCAGGCTTAGTTTATGCTATTGCTTCGGATGCAGAGGCGGCCATTGCCTCGGGAGGATGGTTTGCCAATGGGGCATTTTGGCTTGATAGTAAGATCGCTTCCTGGTCCAGCTCCAGCTACTACGAAGCGATGCCGAAGAGCCTCGAGGCCTACAACCGATCCGATGAAGGGCCGAACAAGCGCCTTATTGGAGGACAGATGGTCTGGAGTCCGCTCCGTAGCTACAGTGCACCTTCGCACACGTGGACAAGCTGGGGACAAACCTTCACCCATCGCTATCAGGGCTATCAGGGAGTGGACTTCAAGCATAGCGCACTGGCTAATGAAGAGGTAACAAACCTTGCTCTTCGCCTCTTAGATCAAGGTGGCTATGCCGAGAGCAAGTCCCCTGGAATGCTGGCACTATCCTACAGTCTTGATGTCGCACCACGAGATACTCAGGGCGAGCTAACCAGCGAAGAGGTCGATGCCTATGTCCGCCTGGATAAGAACATCCAAGCCATCCTGCAAGAGCTAAGTCGCAAGTTCGGCGAAGGTAACTACCTGCTTGCACTCTCAGGCACGGGCTATACCCACTATCGCCGTCCACGCTTCCGTGGAGCAGAAGCTCGCTATGGACAATTCAGCACCAAGAAGGGGGCTGCTCTACTCAACCTCTACCTCTCCGCCCTCTACGGTCAAGGTAGCTGGGTCGAGAAGCTCGCTGATGGACGCGTCTACCTGAATAAGAAGCTCGCCGAGACGAAGCACATTGCCCTCTCCGAACTCCAAGATAAATCAGCGGCCTTCCTCGAAGAGATGGAAGGCATCGGTATGGCTGTCGCTGGTCAGCGACTCGTCACCCAGTCCTCTCTGAGCGATGCAGCTCGCACCCTTCGTCGCTCCATCCACGTCCGCCACATAGCTGACGTCTACTGGACACTTACACCTGGATGGGAAGTCGAAGATACAGCCGACAGTCCCAACCTTTGGCTTCACACCACGGCGATCAGCAGCCCCTGCATCCTCTTCGGCGCAGGTATCACAGCCCGTGACTTCGACTACCCTATTCTTGAAGCTCCAGATGTGGTCAAGGCTATTGCCCATGTCCTGCGCATCAGACCACCAAACGCAGCACGCTGATCGTGCACCGAGGTATCGCATAGTCGCCTTGTGCGTGCTCCGATACAGTATATAGAGTAGGCTGGACGCTCCTCACTATCCGCACCGAGGACTCGCCTCCTCTTTTCCTCACACAGAAGACAAACTAAATAAGATATATGGGATTCATTGACCTATTGTCGAAGCTTTTCGGCAACAAATCACAGCGTGACCTCAAGGAGATCACGCCTTGGGTAGAGCGCGTCAAGGCGATTTACCCCGAGATCGACGCACTCTCTGACGACGACCTGCGTGCTCGCACAGCCTCGCTCCGCCAGCGCATCAACGACTACGTAGCGAGCGAACGCGCCGAGGTAGAAGAACTCAAGGCCAGCGTAGAAGGCAAGGAGCTTGATGAGCGTGAAGCTATCTGGGCTAAGGTAGACAAACTCGAGAAGGAGATTCTTGACAAGCTCGAAGTCGTCCTGGATGAAATCCACCCCGAAGCCTTCGCCATCGTCAAGAGCACGGGGCGTCGCTTCGCAGAGCATCCCGAGATCCGCGTCCAAGCAACGGACTTCGACCGCAACCTCAGCGTCAATCATGACTTCGTACGCATCGAAGGAGATACGGCGATCTATCAGAACCACTGGCTGGCTGGTGGGAACGAGATCACCTGGGATATGGTGCACTACGATGTACAGCTCTTCGGGGGGACAGTCCTCCACAGAGGCAAGATCGCCGAAATGGCAACTGGGGAAGGTAAGACCCTCGTAGCTACGCTCCCCGTCTTCCTCAACGCACTCACGGGTAATGGCGTCCATGTCGTCACCGTGAACGACTACCTCTCCAAGCGTGACTCGGAGTGGATGGGTCCGCTGTACATGTTCCATGGTCTGAGTGTCGACTGTATCGACAAGCACCGCCCCAATACTCCTGAGCGCCGTGCCGCCTACAACGCAGACATCACCTTCGGGACGAACAATGAATTTGGGTTCGACTACCTGCGCGACAACATGGCGACCAGCCCCGAAGACCTCGTGCAGCGTCGCCACAACTACGCCATCGTTGACGAAGTGGACTCCGTCCTTATCGACGATGCTCGTACGCCTCTCATCATCTCAGGCCCTGTGCCCAAGGGTGATGACCAGCTCTTCGAACAGTTCCTTCCCAACGTAGAGACCGTCGTCGATGCGCAGCGCAAGCTCTGCCAACAGCTCCTCATTGACGCAAAGAAGAAGATTGCTTCCTCCGACAAGAAGGAGCAAGAAGAAGGCTTCTTCCTCCTCTTCCGTTCCTACAAGGGGATGCCTAAGAGCAAGCCTCTCATCAAGTACCTGAGCGAACCAGGCATCAAGGCTGGCATGCTCAAGGTCGAAGAGGAGTATATGGCCGACAACATGCGCCAGATGCATATTGTCACCGATGAACTCTTCTTCGTCATCGAAGAGAAGCACAACAGCATTGAGCTCTCCGACAAGGGGATTGACCTCCTGACACGTGGTACGGATGACCCCACCTTCTTCATCCTTCCCGACATCGCCAGCCTGCTGGCAGACCTATCCAATCAAGGTCTCTCGCCCGAGCAACTCGCTGAGCGCAAGGAAGCTCTGCTCTCCGACTACGCCATCAAGAGCGAGCGCGTCCACACCGTGAACCAGCTCCTCAAGGCCTACGCCCTCTTTGAGAAGGATGACCAGTATGTCGTCATGGACAACAAGGTCATGATCGTCGACGAGCAGACGGGTCGTATCATGGATGGTCGCCGCTACTCCGATGGTCTGCACCAAGCGATCGAAGCTAAGGAGCGCGTCCATGTCGAAGCTGCCACCCAGACCTTCGCCACCATCACCCTGCAGAACTACTTCCGTATGTACCACAAGCTCTCTGGTATGACGGGTACAGCAGAGACCGAAGCAGGCGAACTCTGGGACATCTATAAGCTCGATGTCGTCGTCATCCCCACGAACCGCCCCATCGCACGTCACGACCTCAACGACCGCATCTACAAGACCGCTCGTGAGAAGTACGCTGCTGTCATTGAGGAGATCGTTCGCTTGGTAGGCGAAGGCCGTCCAGTACTCGTAGGGACGACTTCTGTCGAGATCTCTCAGCTCCTGAGCAAGATGCTCGATCTGCGCAAGATCCCTCACAACGTCCTCAACGCTAAGCTCCATCAGAAGGAAGCTGAGATCGTAGCTCAGGCAGGTAAGCCCGGCGTCGTCACCATCGCCACCAACATGGCTGGTCGTGGTACCGACATCAAGCTGACGCCTGAGGTCAAGGCTGCCGGTGGTCTCGCGATCCTCGGCACCGAGCGTCACGAGTCTCGCCGTGTCGACCGCCAGCTCCGTGGTCGTGCGGGTCGTCAGGGTGACCCAGGTTCATCCGTCTTCTTCGTATCACTCGAAGACCACCTGATGCGCCTCTTCGCCTCAGACCGCCTTGCCGCTATGATGGACAAGATGGGCTTCGAGGAAGGTGAAGTACTCGAGCACAGCATGCTTAACAAGGCTGTAGAGCGCGCCCAGAAGAAGGTCGAAGAAAACAACTTCGGTATCCGTAAGCGCCTCCTCGAGTACGATGACGTAATGAACTCCCAGCGTGAGGTCATCTACAAGCGCCGCCGCCACGCTCTCATGGGTGAGCGTATCGAGATGGACGTCATGAATACCCTCTATGATGCAGGTCGTCTGCTCATCGATACGCACCAGCCTGCCGAAGACTTCGAGGGCTTCACGATGGACATCATGCGTACCTTCGCTATGGAGTCGCCCTTCGATGAGCTGACCTTCCGCCGCACTAAGGCCGATGACCTTGCAGAGCAACTGTACGAAGCAGTCGAAGCTACCTTCATCGCACGCTCCAAGCAGATCGCAGACATCGCCTATCCTACCCTTCATCAGGTCTTCACCGAGCAGGGTCACGTCTATGAGCGCATCATGATTCCGCTGACCGATGGACGCATGGCATACAACGTCAGCTGCAACCTCCGCGAGGCTGATGAGAGCGAAGGCCGCACCATCATGCGCGAGTTCGAGAAGGCAATCGTCCTGCACACCATCGACGAAGCCTGGAAGGAACACCTGCGTGAGATGGACGAGCTGCGCAACTCCGTGCAGAACGCCAGCTACGAAAACAAGGATCCTCTCCTCGTCTACAAGCTCGAGTCTTATGAGCTCTTCCGTGCTATGATCGAAGACATGAACCGCAAGACGGCTTCTGTCCTGATGCGCGTTCGCCTCAACATCGCTCCAGCCGAAGAGGAAGCTCCCCGTGAGGTAGAGATTCGCGAAGCCGCCCCTGAAGCACAGCGTTCGGCTCCTCAGTACCACGAGCAGCGTCACGAAGTAGGAAGTGCAGAAGACCTCGAAGCACAGCGTCACACACCGGCTCAGGCAGCCCACTCCATTGGGCGCAATGACCTCTGCCCCTGTGGTAGTGGCAAGAAGTTCAAGCACTGCCACGGCAAGGGCTTCTAAGGACTAAGGAATCCCTTCCTTTACAGATAGCTCGCCCCAGCACCTCACTTGAGGAGCTGGGGCGAGCTATCTGTAAAGGGAGACGGAACGTCTTCACCATTAGGACAAATACGTACCACCTACAGGAATTTGCATATTTTTGCGAACCAATATTCCTCACTGGTGTTATAATAAGGGATATACCACTCAGGCAATACTTGCCCCTCCTGTAAATAAAATTATGAGTAAGCTAAACCGCCCGATATACTTCGCTCCCTTCTGCTGTGCTTTAGCCATCGGGATAATCTCCTTCCCTTTGAAGCTACAGGCACAAACTCCCTCAGCCCATACAATGACCGTGCAAAAGCAGGAGTCTCTCGCCCTGAGCCTTGATGCAGCCGTGCATCTCGCCCTGGAGAAGAGCCCTACCCTGCAAGCCTCCCTCCTCGGGATCGATGCTGCCCGATATGAAGAGCTGAAGAACCGAGGAAGCCTCTTGCCCAAGGTCAACCTCACGGGATCCTATGCCTATATGCTCAAGAAGCAGAAGGTTTACTTCGGAGATATAGGTAGCTCGCCGATGGGCTACTTCCTAGATGACGGGATCGAGATGGGGCAGACACACTCCCTACAGGGCGGTGTCGTAGCAGGGATGCCCTTGGTTGCACCCCAGCTGTGGGCTTCGCTTAAGCTGAATAAAGAGGCCGTCGCCTTAGCTGAAGAGAAGGCTTTGGGCTCTAAGATCGACCTTATCGCAGAGGTTAAGAAAGCCTATATGGCCGTGCTCCTTGCCCAAGAGTCCCAGCGTGTCCTCGAAGGCAACTACGCCAATGCAGAGGCCAACTACAAGAACATCTCCGACAAATACCAGCACGGACTCGTCGCCGAATATGACAAACTCCGCATGGAGACGCAGATGAAAAACATCCTACCCAATGTCGTAGCAGCACGCACCGCTGTCCAGTTAGCCGAAGCCAAGCTCAAGGTCGTGATGGGACTTCCCCTCGAGACCCCCATCAGCGTGACTGAGCGACTCTCGGACTACAAGGACCGCATCTACCAGCATCTACCTCAGGAGGCTACTATCTCCCTACGAGATAACAGCACGCTCCGACAGCTTGACCGACAAGGGCGACAGCTCGATGCAGCCCTCCACGCCAAGCGGATGGCTTACCTCCCAACCCTTTCGTTGAACTTTAACTACCAGTATAGCTTCGCATCGAATAAGTTTCATCTCAATGAGGGGAAGCGTTGGAGTCCCTTCTCCACCATCGGGCTCTCCCTCGATGTGCCTATATATAATGGAGGAGCACGAGGCAATGACGTACGCTCCACTGAGGTACAGATACGACAGCTTGCTGCCCAGCGAATCGCTACCGAACGACAGCTTCAGCTAGGGCTGATGAATAGCACCCGTGAGCAAAAGAACGCTCTGGAGCAATTCGTCTCCGCCCAGGATGCCGTCACGACAGCAGAGCGTGGTCGCAGTATCGCCGAAGTGCGCTACAAGAGCGGTGCAGGCACCCTTCTTGAGCTGAATGATGCCGAAACAGCCCTGCTACAAGCCCGCCTCAACTACAGTCAAGCCATCTACAATTATATGGTCGCCGTCTATGCCCTCGAAGCCCTCCAGGGCGAAGGACTCCCTAATGAAGCTAAGTAACCGCCCATTCCATCCACACCATAAGCATTAGATAACGATGATGATTTCGTCCAAGACCATACAGCGCATTAGCCTTATGCTCCTCAGTGCAGGGCTTCTCACCAGCTGCTCCTCGTCGAGCAAGAGCACCGAAGAGCAGAATACCGACACCGTTCGCCTCGTCGAGGTAGCACCAGCCGAGATGCGCGCACTGAGCCTCTCCGAAGAATTTACCGCCCAGCTCGAGGCTAAGGTTCTCAATAACATCACTTCCCAGACGGGAGGCCGTCTGAAGCAGCTCCTCGTCAAGGTCGGCGACCGCGTCTCCGCAGGTCAAGCCGTCGCTCGTATGGAGCCTACTCAGTCTCTTCAAGCTCAGCTGCAGCTCGCCGATGCCAAGAGCAACTACTCCCGTATGGATGAGCTCTACAAAGTCGGTGGTATCTCCAAGGCGCAGTGGGAGCAAGCAAAGAGCACCCTCGAGCAAGCAAAGATCGCCTACAACCATGCAACAGAAAACACTATCCTTCGCAGTCCCATCACGGGCTTCGTCACGGCGAAGAACTACGACAACGGTGATATGACTTCCCCTCAGCTCCCTGTCGTCGTCATCCAGCAGATCGCTCCTGTCAAGGCCGTCATCGGAGTCTCGGAGCAGTACTATGCTTCCCTCAAGAAGGGTGCTACGGCCAGCCTTACGGTCGATGCCCTCGGAGATGAGACCTTCTCAGGTACGGTGACGAATATCTTCCCCACACTTGATCCCACGACACACACGGTATCAACGGAGATTGAGGTAGCCAACAAAGACCACAAGCTCCGTCCGGGGATGTACGCTCGTGTACACCTTGACTTCGGCTCACGCGAAGCCCTCACCATCCCCGATAAGGCTGTCGTCCGTCAGGCAGGCACAGGGGCTCGCTACGTATATGTCTTCTCCGAAGGCAAAGCCATCTACCGTGCCGTCGAGTTGGGCGCACAGCAGGGCGACTACTACGAAGTACTAAGCGGACTGAACGCAGGCGACCAAGTCATTATCTCTGCTCCCTCTACGCTCAAGAACGGACTCTCCGTAAGCGTACGCTAACCTACGGACGAAGCACCTCTCCTCCCTATGAGTATCTACGAAACGGCCGTTCGCAAGCCCATCACCACCGCCCTGATTTATGTGGCGATAGCGGTACTTGGGCTCTTCGCCCTCTCTCGGCTCTCCATCGAGCTGATGCCGAAGACCGAGACGACCAACATTATGGTGGTCACCTCCTATCCCGGCGCCAGTGCCGCAGACATCGAGACCAACGTCTCCAAACCTCTGGAGAATGCCCTCAACGGTATTGACCGCCTCAAGCACATTACCTCGAAGAGCCAAGATAATTCTTCGGTCGTCACGCTGGAGTTCCGTGCTGGGACAGCTATCGCCGAAGCCACCAACGACATCCGAGACAAGCTCGATGCGATCTCGGACTATCTGCCTGCAGGGGTTAAGAAGCCGACGATCTTCAAGTTCAGCGCCAGCTCCATCCCGGTAGCCATCCTCTCGATCGAATCCGAGGAGAGTGCCCCTGGGCTCGCCAAGCTCCTCGAAGACCGCGTCAGCAATCGCCTCCAGCGCATCGATGGGGTCGGGACGGTGAATATCATGGGCACCTCCAAGCGCGTCATCCAGGTCTACTGCGACCCGACCAAGCTCGAGGCTTATCACCTCACCCTCGCCCAAGTCTCCCAGCTCATCAGTGCCGAGAACGTGAATATCCCCGCAGGGCAGATCGACCTGGGCTCACGGACCAACTCCATCCGTGTGCAGGGCGAATTTACCGACCCGATGCAGTTAGGCTCGATTATAGTAGCCAGTGTAGGAGGGAAGGATATCTACCTGCGTGATGTCGCCGAGATCAAGGATACGGTCGGAGAGCGAAGACTGGAGAACTATGTCAATGGCAAGAGCGGTGCCGTCGTGATGATCACCAAGCAGGAAGGCTCCAACTCCGTAGAGATCGCTCGCCAGATACGTGCTGCCCTCCCTGAGATCCAGCAGAATCTCCCTTCGGACGTCAAGATCGGCTACCTCATCGATACCTCGCACTTCATCGTCAATACGATTGATTCGCTCAAGGACACCATCCTCATCACCTTCGTCATCGTGGTGTTGGTCGTCCTCTTCTTCCTCGGCCGATGGAGAGCAACCTTCATCATCGTCCTCACCATCCCCATCTCGCTCGTTGCCTCCTTCATCTACCTGCTGGTCTCGGGGAACTCGCTGAACGTCATCTCCCTCTCCTCCCTCTCGATCGCCATTGGGATGGTCGTGGATGATGCCATCGTAGTCCTGGAGAACGTCACCACGCACATCGATCGAGGTAGCGTCCCTAAGCAAGCAGCTGTACACGCCACCAACGAAGTAGGCATCTCGGTCATCGCCTCCACACTGACGATGCTCGCCGTCTTCCTTCCACTGACGATGATGCCTGGAGCTGCGGGACTAATGTTCCGACAGCTGGGCTGGAGCATTAGCGTAGTGATGATTGTCTCCACCGCTGCAGCCCTATCGCTGACACCGATGCTGACCTCGCTTTTGCTTAAGCGCACGACAAAGAAGAGCCCCTTAGCAGAGAAGTTCTTCTCCCCTATTGAGTCTGCGCTCTCCAGATTAGATGGAGCCTATGCGCGCCTCTTGGGATGGGCTGTCCGTCATCGCCGTACCACGGTAGCTATTGCCTTCGGCATCTTCATCCTCAGCCTACTGAGTCTCTCCTTCGTCAAGACCTCGTATATGCCGAAGCAAGACGTCGGCTTCATCAACCTGACAGCTGAGCTCCCTATCGGCACACGTGTCGATGAGACGCGCCGTCTGAGTCTTGATCTTGACAAGCGAATGCGCGAGGAGATCCCTGCGATCCAGACCGCTTCGATCATCTTAGGACAAGCAGGTGACGGCGATTCGTGGTCGCTCACCCAAGACAATGGCTCCAACATCATCTCCGCACACATCGGTCTACGCCCTCGCTCCGAGCGCAACCTCTCACAGGAGGAAGTGTCGGATAAGCTCCGCAAGCTCTTAGCCTCTTACCCCGAGCTTACCTCCTACAGCGTCAAGACAGGCGAAGGAGGAAGCGGTGGAAGTACCAGTGGCGTCACGCTCGAGATCTATGGACAGGACTTCTCCGAGACCGACGCCTACGCTCGTCTCCTACACGAAGAGCTGGAGAAGAGCTCTCAGACCTCTGGCGTCACGGTCAGTCGCAAGGACTATGTCCCTGAGGTGCGCTTCATCTTCGACAGACAGAAGCTCGCGGAGAACGGCCTCAACTTAGCCTCTGCCTCCTCCTATCTACGCTCTGCCGTCAATGGGACGGTCGCTTCGCACTTCCGTGAGGACGGCAATGAGTATGACATACGTGTGAGCCTCACACCTCAGGCGCGTCAGTCCCTCCAGGATATCTCCAGCCTCGTCGTCTACACGCCACAGGGCAAGGCACTTCGCCTCTCTGACCTCGGTCGATTAGACGAAGCCTTCACGCCTCCAACCATCGAGCGTAAAGACCGCAGCCGTGTCGTCTCCCTTTCACTCACCCCCACGCCTGGGGTGCAACTGAGCGAACTGGTAGGCAAGGTCAATGAAGTCCTCGCAGCTCATCCAGTACCTTCGTCCAGCGTGACCTACAAGATCACAGGGGCTTACGAGAGCCAGCAGGAGACCTTCAGTGACCTCACGACACTGATGCTTCTCATCATTATGCTCGTCTTCATCGTGATGGCCGCGCAGTTCGAGAGCCTGGTCGATCCCTTCGTCATTATGTTCTCCGTGCCGTTTGCCTTCTCAGGGGTCTTCCTCGGGCTCTTAGTTACACAGGTGCCTATGGATACGATGTCGTTCATCGGTCTAATTATGCTCATCGGTATTGTGGTGAAGAATGGGATTGTGCTCATCGACTACATACGTCTGTGTCGTGAGCGTGGTATGGGGATTGCTAAGGCGGTGACGACCTCAGGGAAGTCCCGACTACGCCCCGTGCTGATGACCACCGCCACGACCGTCCTCGGGATGGTGCCTATGGCTATCGGTATCGGTGAAGGCTCCGAGATGTGGCAGTCTATGGGGATCACTGTCGCCTGGGGGCTCTCACTCTCTACGCTGGTGACCCTCGTGCTCATCCCCACGCTCTATGCTGTCCTCGAAGCACGCCGTATCGTCCGTGAGCGCAAGAAGCTCGAGAAGAAGATCGCTCGTCGTGCCTCTGAGCGCACTCTTGCCCACCATCATTAATCGCTCCTTTTATGGACAACTATCAGATGTTCGCCCCTGAGCAGCCGATGAAGACCGTCTTCATCACCTATAATCAGGCCTACCACGATATCATCGTACGTCTTCTCTCCAAGCTCAGCCTCCGTGGCTACACCTCCTTCGAGCGTGCCCAAGGGCGTGGCTCCAAGACGGGTGATCCTCATATCGGCGACCACGCTTGGCCTACGATGAACTCTGCGATGTACGTCATTGCACCCGAGCAGCGCGTACCCGAACTCTTAGAGCGACTACGTGCGCTCGATGAAGCCACACCTGACCAAGGTCTGCGCGCCTTCGTCTGGGCAGTCGAGGCAATGATCTGAGCTCACACAACTAAGAAGTAGAGCAGTTCTATAAAGAGACAAAAGCAAAGGAGTAGTGGTCAGGGAATAAAGCAGTATTGCTTCACACCCCTGACCACTACTCCTTTGCATGTCGACCAGTATAGATCGCCCCTCTGACCACTACTACTTCACACCACACTACAACTGGTCACCACCAAAGATCATTACAGGTCGGCAATCCGACCTAATAGTGCTCACTTGCACCCACCTTAGGGAGCATAGGCGGACTTACGTAGTAATAATTAGTACTTTTGCTCCGATCATAAGCCCTCTCACTTAGGGGAAGTAGTTCCCCAGCTCCTGTATATCACCTCCTTATTACTGCGCATTGATGCCTCGCAAAGTAGATAAAAAGACCTCCGTCACAGCGTCCTCTGACCGCCAAGATACGACCAACCACATCCTGCTTCACCACGTCCAGGTCAACAACCTCAAGGACATAGACCTCTCCATACCTCGTGGTAAGCTAATCGTTGTCACAGGAGTAAGTGGCTCTGGGAAGAGTTCTTTAGCCTTTGACACGCTCTATGCCGAGGGGCAGCGTCGCTATGTCGAGAGCCTCTCGTCGTACGCCCGTCAGTTCGTAGGACGTATGGCGAAGCCCGAGGCAGACTGGATACGTGGTCTACCTCCAGCGATCGCTATCGAGCAGCGCGTCGTCAGCCGTAATCCTCGCTCCACCGTCGCCACCTCCACGGAGATCTACGAGTACCTTCGCCTTCTCTATGCACGCATCGGACGCATGATCTCCCCCTCGACAGGTGAAGAAGTGCGTAAGCACACAGTGCAGGATGTACTGAGCTACATCAAATCCCTCCCTGTCGGTAGCCGTATCTACCTCATCACCCCACTACACCTCCCCACAGATCGCTCCTTGGCTGCTCACTTAGAGATACAGCTACAGCAGGGATATAGTCGCCTATGGACAGATGAGGGTGTCGTCTCCATCGAGGATGCATTGCTATGGAAAGATGACCGAGCCCAAGGGCTTTATCTCCTCATCGACCGCTTGGCTCTGAGTGAAGATCTGGAGGCGGTCGACCGCCTCAGTGAGTCGATTGAGACGGCTTTCTTCGAGGGGCAAGGAGTATGTGCCTTGGCCATTGAAGAGATGCAAGATGGACAACGCAAGCCAGTACGTCTACAGGAGTTCAGTAATATCTTCGAGGCTGATGGGAGGGTCTACCAAGAGCCCAGTCCCGAGATGTTCAGCTTCAACAACCCCATCGGAGCATGCCCCGAGTGCGAAGGCTTCGGCCTGGTCGTGGGCATCGATGAGCAGTTAGTCATACCCGACTCGAGCCTATCAGTCTACGAGGATGCGGTCGCCTGCTGGCGTGGGCTCATCTCTTCGGAGTGGAAGCAGTACTTCCTCCGCTATGCAGAGAAGGCTGGATTTCCTATTCATCGCCCCTACTGCGAGCTCAGCAAAGAAGAGAAACAGCTATTATGGGAAGGTATCTCCACCCCCAAGTATGGGCTGATCGGCATACATCCCTACTTCAATTCCCTACGCAGTCAGCTACATAAGATACAGAACCGCGTACGCATATCGCTCTTCACTGGGAAGACCACCTGCCCCACTTGCCATGGGGGAAGACTCAAGCCCGATGCCCTCTGCGTACAAGTCGGAGGAAAGAACATCGCTGAGATCGTATCCATGACGCTATGGGAAGCCCGTACCTTCTTCGACAACCTGAAGCTCAGTGACTCGGATGCATTCATCGCCAAGCGGCTGCTACACGAGATCCGCTCTCGCCTAACCTTCCTTGACGAAGTAGGCTTGGGATACCTCACCCTGGATCGCCTATCAAGTACACTCTCTGGGGGAGAAAGCCAGCGTGTCACCCTCGCCACCCAACTCGGTAGTAGCCTTGTCGGCTCCCTCTACGTCCTGGATGAGCCGAGTATCGGACTACACCAGCGCGACACCGAGCGACTGATCCGTGTCGTGCACCGCCTCCGTGACTTAGGCAATACCGTCGTCGTCGTCGAGCACGATGAGGAGATGATGCGTGCGGCCGACTACATCATCGACATCGGTCCAGACGCTGGTCGCTATGGTGGAGAGGTGGTCTACGCAGGCCCAGTAGCTGAGATCACCGACAAGACACCAGGACATACAGCTGCATACCTCACGGGACGCGAGCACATACCTCACCCCTCGGTGCGCCGTCCATGGAATAGCTACATCGAGGTCGAGGGGGCTATGAAGCACAACCTAAAGAACCTCACAGTACGCTTTCCTCTACATACACTCACCGTCGTCAGTGGAGTCAGCGGATCGGGGAAGAGTACTTTGGTGCGTGATCTCTTCTATGAAGGGGTCTCACGCGAGCTGGAATGTGAATCTAAGGAAGGGCTGGAACTGCGTTGCATCTCAGGGGATATCAAGTCTATCGAATACGTCGAATACGTTGATCAGAACAATATCGGGCGCAGCTCACGCTCCAACCCCGTCACCTACGTTGGAGCGTTTGACACCATTCGCGAACTGTATGCTACCCTTCCTCTCTCCAAGCAGATGGGCTTCAAACCCTATTATTTCTCGTTTAACAAGGAGGGGGGAAGATGCGAAATGTGCGAAGGTGCAGGTGTCATCACCATCGAGATGCAATTCATGGCTGACATCACACTGCCCTGCGAAGCCTGCCATGGGAAGCGCTTCAAGAAGGAGCTCTTAGAGGTCGAATACTGCGGTGTGAACATCTCTCAGCTACTGGATATGAGCGTTGACGAGGCGGTGGAGTTCTTCCAGACCAATAAAGAATCCTCCAAGCTCACGACGAAAATCATCGACCAACTACGCCCACTACAGCGCGTCGGTCTGGGATATATCAAACTCGGTCAGTCGGGATCAACACTCTCTGGTGGGGAAAATCAGCGTGTCAAGCTCGCTTACTACTTGGGTAAGGGGAAGCGACAGCCGACTCTCTTCATCTTTGACGAGCCCACGACAGGACTACACTTCCACGATATACGCACCCTGCTGGAGGCAATGCAAGCACTCATCGACCACGGCCATTCTGTCGTCGTCGTCGAGCACAATCTCGAGGTAATCCAAGCAGCTGACTGGGTCATCGACATGGGTCCTGAGGGTGGTAAGGCTGGGGGCTACATCGTCGCCGAAGGCACACCCGAGGAGGTCGCCTCTTGCGCAGAGTCCGCTACGGGTATGTATCTCAAGGAGCTTCTCAAGCAGAAGGTGAAGCAACACACTCGCAAGAAGTAGCGCTCCGCTCCGTTGGGACAAAGAAAAGGCTCGCCCCCTATCTCAGGTCACCGCATAGGTGCCTCAGATAGGGGGCGAGCCTTTATGGATATGTGATTAGTTAGAGCTTGCCGCCCATAGATCTCGCAAGCTTTTCAAGAGTATCCTCGGTATCCTCTCGGGGTACATTGGTATTGATACAGTTCCCCTTGGGGTCGAAGAGGATCAGGCGAGGGATATACTTGACCCCGTCTACACGCTGATACTTATCGAGGAACACTTGAGGCCACAGGATAGCTTGGCGCTCCGCTTCGTTGCAGAGGGCAGCATAGTCATCGTTCATGCCTATGCCTACGATCTGCAGTCCTTGCTGGCCATAGGTGATGTAGTATGCTCGGAGCTCAGCCATCTCTTCTCTGCAAGGAGGACACCATGAGGCCCAGAAGTGCACGAGGGTATAGTGCCCCTTGCCGAGGTAATCACGGAGTGCGGCGGGCTGTCCCTTCATGTCCGTTCCTCGTAGCATATAGATAGATGGATCAAGATCTGAGCCTGGAGGGGTGGCATTCTTCTGAATACGCTGCAGATGTTCCTTGACTTCCTCATCTTGTGTAAGCCTCTTGGAGACCTGAGATACAAGATTCTTGGTCGCTTGAGTATCGTCGTCTATCGTGCGTAGTACGGCTCGGAGACAGAAGAGTCCTATGGCATCGTCGGGATGCTCCTTGAGCTGGGACGCATAGACGGCTGCCAGCGAGGCATCGTAGTTGGAGAGCAGGCTGTCGGCCAGCATGGCGAACTCCAGCTGGGAGATACTCTTGTCTCTGCTCAATGTACGCTCCTTCTCCTCTCGGCGCTTAAGCAGCTCATTCTTCTTCTCCATCAGTTGGGCGAACTTATCATTGAGGGGAGTGCCTAAGGCCACCTCGCGCTCAAAGGATATCTTGAGTGCACCTGGCTCTGGGAAGAGATAGACGCGACTGCCTGCATCGGTGCATAGCTCATAGTAAGGCTCACTGGTCGGGAGGCGTAGGACCTTCTCAAAGCGACGCGCCTTGAGAGGTACGCTATCTACGACCACTCCATCAGAGACGCGTATGAGGCGCATCTGCTGGTCTTTATCGAACTCTGTGGCTTCTCCCGTGATCTTAAGTTCGATGATCTCGCTTTGCTGTGCAAGGAGATGCTGAGGAATGAATGTGAGTAGAAGAAGGGCGGAGTAGAGTAGTAGTCTTGTCATCGTATATCGGTATCTAATGTGGTAGGTATGAGGTGTGCTTCATGCAGGGGTATATAGCAGAAGCCCCCAGCTACGTCTCCGAAGAGATATAGCTGGGAGCTTCTGCTTAGAGGTCTGGTGCCAAGTGCTTAGAGCTTGCCGCCATTATCCTGGAGTGCCTTGTCGAGGAGCTTATTGATCTCCTCACCACGGAGGTCACGAGCGACGATCTTACCGGGATCGAAGAGGATGATCTGAGGAATCCCTGCGATACCATAGAGCTCTGTAGCTTCGGTCGTCTTATTGAAGATCTGAGGCCAAGTGATCTCGAGCTCCTTCATTGCCTTGAGGTGGTCTTCCATCTCGTCCCATACGACCGTGCCGAGGATGACGAGCCCCTTGTCGGTGTAAGCATCGCGCACCTTCTTCAGGTGAGCGATCTCACGACGGCAAGGACCGCACCATGAAGCCCAGAAGTCGACGAGGACATAGTGACCCTTGCCTACGTAGTCGCTAAGGCGAACGGCCTTGTTAGCGTCATCTACTCCCTCGAAGTCTACGAACTGTGCACCTGCCTGCGTTGCTTCTACACGGCGAAGGCGTGCGACCATATTCGTGATCCCATTGTCAGCACGCAGACGTTCGCCCGCCTGTTGCAAGAGGGCTTCTGCGCTGGAGAGGGTGATACCTTCCATCCCGAGTAGATCCTGAAGAGCGATAAGACCAATGGCGTCATTGGGGTGCTCCTTGAGGTCAGCTTCAGCCAAAGACTTGATCTTGGCATAGTATTCTTGGATAGTTGCTCCATAGCTACTCCCTTGGCTTCGTCAGAGAGAGTCTTGTCTCCACGAATGGTCATCAGGCGACCTCGTGCATCAGCTTCGAAGGCTTCGCGCTCCTTGGCCTTTTGCGCGCGTATGGAGTTAAGTGGTGTCCCTGTAGTCCCACTGGCCGAAAGGTCTGCTTTGATAACCCCTTCTTCGGGGATGAAGGAAAGGTTATACGCCTTGGGGATGGACAAGAATGCAAGGAGGCCATCGCTGGCTACAGCGCGCTCGAGGGTGAACTTCCCATTGGCTACTTGGACGCTATCGACAACTCCATGTCCATTGGATAGGTAGAGATAAACCCAGAGATAAACCCACTTACCGTTAGCATCAGCAGGAGCTATCCCATCAATGCGGTAGTTACCCGCCTTAGGCTGCGTGATGGTGACCTTAGTGACCTTTCCCTTAGCAGGGCGCTTACGCTGAGCGAAGGCGGGTAGGGCGACGGTTGTAGCCAGGGCAAAGAGCCCGAGGCGTATCCATTGATTTGTCTTCATATACTTGAGAGTTGTCTTGTGTTAAAGGGAATGATTTTGCTCTTATCCTTAGTCTAAGATAGCGATAATCCTGCTACGTACGGAGGGTGCCTCCACTGGGATGTGTACTGGTTTTGCTATCGTACAGCAAAAGCCCCCAGCTACGTCTCCGAAGAGATATAGCTGGGGGCTTCTGCTTAGAGGTCTGGTGCCAAGCGCTTAGAGCTTGCCGCCATTATCCTGGAGTGCCTTGTCGAGGAGCTTGTTGATCTCCTCACCACGGAGGTCACGAGCGACGATCTTACCTGCGGGATCGAAGAGGATGATCTGAGGAATCCCTGCGATACCATAGAGCTCTGTAGCTTCGGTCTTATTGAAGATCTGTGGCCAAGTGATCTCCAGATCCTTCATCGCCTTGAGGTGATCCGCCATCTCATCCCACACGACAATACCGAGGATGACCAGCCCCTTATCGGTGTAGGCATCACGTACCTTCTTGAGATGACCGATAGCACGGCGACAAGGACCGCACCAAGAAGCCCAGAAGTCCACGAGCACATAGTGTCCTTTGCCTACATAGTCGCTGAGGCGAACGGGCTTGTTCGCATCATCTACACCTGCAAAGTCTACGAACTGACGACCAGCCTGCGTAGTCTCTAAGCTACGCAGACGTGCGACCATCTTCGTGATGCCTTCGTCAGCACGCACCCGCTCACCAGCCTGCTGGAGGAGTGCCTCTGCACTGGAGAGGGTCACCCCATCCATACCGAGGAGGCTCTGCAGGGCGATAAGACCAATAGCATCATTGGGGTGCTCCTTGAGGTCAGCTTCGGCAAGAGGCTTAATCTTAGCATAGTACGCATTGGATACTTGCTCCATAGCTTCACCCTTAGCTTCGTCTGAGAGAGTCTTATCTCCACGGATGGTCATCAGTCGACCTCGAGCATCAGCTTCGATGGCTTCGCGCTCCTTTGCCTTTTGTGCATGCAGGTCGTTCAGTGGCGTCCCTGTAGCTCCGCTTGCGGAAAGGTCAGCCTTGATGATCCCTTCTTCGGGGATGAAGGAGAGGCTATACGCCTTAGGGATGATCAAATGAGCCAGGAGTCCATCTTCGGCTACCGTACGCTCTATGGTAAACTTTCCATTAGAGACCTGTACGCTATCGGCAGCCCCCTGCCCATTGGATCGATAGAGATAGACCCACTTACCGTCAGCATCTGAAGGAGCGATCCCATCGATGCGGTAGTTGCCAGCCTGAGGTTGCATGATGGTGACCTTAGCTACCTTACGCTTAGCAGAACGCTTACGCTGTGCGACAGCAGGAAGGACGAAAGTCGTAGCCAGGGCAAAGAGCCCGAGGCGTATCCATTGGTTTGTCTTCATATAGTTATATGTTTAGCTTGTTTTATCGGGAAGAGCTTGCCCTTATCCTTGGGCTAAGGTAGTGATAATCTCCTGTTGAACGGAAGTTCATCCCCCACCAGAAGCAGGAAGTAGGCTCGATTATCGCCGTACCTTGACGATGAGTTTACTGATGGGACTACCGTCACCTATGAAGGGAGCATGCCCATCTTCGGGGAAGAGAATAACAAATTCTCCTGGGAGCAAGTCAACGTAGTTAGAGGGGCGTTCTTCGTAGAAGATGATATCCTTCGCCTCATCATAGGGGGCACGAGGAGTCAGGCACTTAGCTCGTGGTAGCCAGCCTATGCGCTCACGTCCTTCGAGGAGCACTTGAATGTCGATATAGGACTCATGTGCTTCGAGTGGCTGTTCCTCCTGTGGGTTAGAGGGAGCATTTATTCGGTTGATGAAGAGTTCGTCACCGCACAGCTCCAAGTGCTGAGGCTCCATAGCACGTAGGTCATGGCTCTTGATGTAGTCAAAGACTTCCTTAAAGCGAGGATGAAGGGACTCGTAGCGTGCAGATTCGTTGAGGGTACTGTGGATCATAGGGCAATGTAATTATGTAGGGATTATCGCTTGGAGCAGGTTCTCTCCCCACTTGTCGTGGAGAAGAGAGATGCATCAAGTTCACAGCAAAGGTAGGAACTTCCCTCTATTCCTCCGCTTGCATAGCAGTAGTCATCTCTCCTCTTTTGATGCCACTGAGCAGATACTCTTCCATGAGACTATTGCATCATAGGGCGCTCGCTTCGTTGTTTGCGACAAACGGTCTCTCATAAGTAGTGGTACGTGGGGTCGACTACTATAGGTCTGTAGTGTGTCCCAGTAGTGATCGGCGTGCGGAGCAGCACTGCTTCGCACGCCGATCACTACTGCTACATCCCCCTCTCTCTGGGTAAGAGGAGAGGCGATCTTCCCAATGAAGCCCGAGCAACGGTCTCAAATAGAGCAAAGACCCACCAGCAACGGAGCGATCATAGTTCGTCTGCCTGCTTTCCCCTTCTAAAAACAGACTGAGAGGGGGCTAATTTGTGTATCTTTGTACACCATATACAATAATTATTGTGGGACGAATATGAAGCAATATCTGGATCTGCTCCGCCATATCCTCGCAGAGGGACACCTGAAAGGCGACCGTACTGGGACTGGTACGCTCAGTACCTTCGGCTATCAGATGCGCTTTGATCTCAAGCAGGGCTTCCCGCTCTTGACGACAAAGAAGCTCCACCTCAAGAGCATCATCTACGAGCTCTTGTGGTTCCTGAAGGGTGACACCAATGTGCACTACCTGCAGGAGCATGGAGTGCGTATATGGAACGAGTGGGCGCGTGAAGATGGCTCCCTCGGACCTATTTACGGATACCAGTGGCGTGCATGGCCTGATTATCAGGGCGGACACATAGACCAGATACAGCAGGTCGTAGACCAGATACGCCGTGACCCGACAAGTCGCCGTATGATCGTCTCAGCCTGGAATGTCGCTCAGATTGACGAGATGGCATTGGCTCCATGCCACTGCTTGATGCAGTTCTATGTAGCGGATGGGCGACTGAGTCTACAGCTCTACCAGCGTAGCGCAGATGTCTTCCTCGGAGTGCCCTTTAATATCGCTTCGTATGCGCTCCTCCTACATATGGTCGCTCAAGTGACAGGGCTGGAAGTCGGGGACTTCATCCATAGCTTCGGTGATGTCCATATCTATCGAGACCATCTTGAGCAGGTAGAGCTGCAGCTCACACGTTCGCCTCGTCCGCTTCCACAGCTGCGACTCAATCCCGAGGTCACTCGACTGGAGGACTTCCGCTATGAGGACTTTGAGCTCGTTGATTATGATCCTCACCCCCACATCGCAGGGAAGGTCTCTATATAGTTCACTTATATGACACTTTCGATCATCGTAGCTGTTGCCTCTGATGGAGCTATTGGGCGAGCAAACGACCTACTATGGCATCTGCCTGCTGACCTCAAGCGATTCAAGGAGCTTACGACAGGGCACACCATCCTGATGGGGCGAAAGACCTTCGAGTCCCTCCCTCGTGGTCCCCTACCCAATCGGCGTAACATCATCATCAGTCGTTCGCTCCCCACTCCCTCTGGTGCTGAGGTCTACCCCACGATACAGCAGGCTATGGAGGCTTGTGCTTCGGATGAAGAAGTTTTCATCATCGGAGGGGGAGAGATCTATCGTCAGCTCCTACCAGATACCGAGCGAATCTACTTAACTCGAGTCCAAGCCTCATTCCCCGATGCGGAAGTCTTCTTCCCTGAGCTTGATCCTACCGAATGGATTGAAGAAGCACGCGAGGTCTATCCTCGGGATGAGCGAAATGAATACGATACGGAGCTTCTCCTACTGCGTCGCAGGAGCTGAAGTCACCACTATAATATCACAGACTATCTACATAGAAGAAGATGCAAAAACCAACGATACCGAAGGGGATGCGAGACTTTGGCCCCGTAGAAATGGCTCGTCGCAACTATATATTTGACACGATCCGCCAGGTCTATGCCCTCTACGGCTACCGCCAGATAGAGACCCCAACGATGGAGCAACTCTCTACCCTACTCGGCAAGTACGGAGAAGAGGGTGATAGACTTCTCTTCAAGGTACTCAACTCGGGTGATGCACTCCGCGACCTATCCGATGAGGAGCTGCTTGAGCGCAACGCTATTCACTTTGCAAACAAAGCGTGCGAGAAGGGTCTGCGCTATGACCTCACAGTACCCTTTGCTCGCTATGTCGTGATGCACCGTTCGGAACTGACGATGCCCTTCCGCCGCTATCAGATACAGCCCGTATGGCGTGCTGACCGTCCGCAGAAGGGACGCTATAGAGAGTTCTATCAGTGCGATGCAGATGTCATTGGTTCGACCTCCCTCATCAATGAAGTGGAGCTATTGGAGATCATTGATGAAGTCTTCCGCCGTTTCGGTCTGCGCGTCCGTATCCTACTGAACAACCGCAAGATCCTTGCGGGCATCGCCGAAGCGACAGGTCGTGGCGACCGCCTCATCGACATCACAACCGCCATCGACAAACTCGAGAAAATAGGTGAAGAAAAGGTCTTTGACGAGCTACGCAGCAAGGGCTTTACAGAAGACGAGCTATCGAAGCTCCGCCCCTTCTTGGTCCTTGGTGGAAGCAACCGTGACAAACTTCAAGCACTTAAAGAGCTGCTGGCTTCTTCCTCTGAAGGGCTCAAAGGCATTGAAGAGCTGGAGTACATACTTGACCATATCGACCGCCTGGATCTCCAGGCTGAGCTAGTAGTCGATCTGAGCTTGGCTCGTGGATTATCCTACTACACCGGAGCCATCCTTGAGGTCAAGGCTATCGATGCTACGATGGGTAGCATCTCGGGTGGTGGACGCTACGACAACCTCACGGGCATCTTCGGTCTTGATGGACTGAGCGGTGTCGGTATCTCCTTCGGAGCAGACCGTATCTATGATGTACTCTTGGAGCTTGGACTATTCCCCAGCGAGGCTGAGATAGGCACGCAGGTACTCTTTGCCAACTTCAGCGAAGAGGATGCCGCCTACTTGATGCCGATTGTTGCTCGCCTCAGACGCGAAGGGATTCGCTCAGAGATCTACCCCGAGTCGGTGAAGATGAAGAAGCAAATGAGCTATGCCGATAGCCTCAAGATCCCCTTTGTCGTGCTCGTAGGTGAAGAAGAACGCAAGACCAACACTTATACGCTCAAGGATATGCAGAGCGGTCAGCAAGAGCGACTCAGCCTCGAAGCCTTGATCAGCCACCTCACATCCCAGCACTAACTCCCACTCTACTATGCCAGACAGTGCAGACCATGAGCAGGGCTATCCTCTGCTTGATGCGATAGAGAGTCCCCACGATCTGAGGCAGCTTCGCCCCGACCAACTGCCTGCGCTCTGTACCGAGATTCGTCGCTTTATGCTCTCCACGCTCTCCGTGATACCGGGTCACCTCGGTGCAAATCTCGGAGCCGTGGAGATCACCGTGGCAATGCATTATGTCTTCGACACCCCCGAAGACCGCATCGTGTGGGATGTAGGACACCAAGCCTATGTGCACAAGATCCTCACTGGACGTCGGCGCGACTTCCACAGCTTGAGGACGTGGGGAGGACTCGCGGGCTTCCCTATTCCATCCGAGAGTGAGTATGATACCTTTGCCGCTGGGCACGCATCCAACTCGATATCAGCAGCACTGGGGATGGCCGTAGCCTCCGCTCTCAAGGAGGAAAATCGCCGAGTCATTGCCTTCATAGGTGACGGTGCTATGAGCGGAGGAATGGCGTTCGAAGGCCTCAACAATGCTTCTTCTTTCCCCAACAACCTCCTGATCATACTGAACGATAACAATATGTCCATCGACAAGAATGTCGGTGGTCTCAATCGTCATATGGTCAACTTGCTCACCAACCCCACCTATAATAGTATGCGCTACGATATGTATCGCATGCTACGTAAGCTCCATATAGTACACGAGGATCAGCATAAGGATCTGCAGCGCTTCAACAACCGCATCAAGGCGTTACTCTCTGGACAAACGAACTTTTTCGACAGCTTCAGTATCCGCTACTTAGGCCCTACAGATGGGCACGACGTCGTCCATCTCGTACAGCTCCTACAAGACATACGAGATATGAAGGGGCCTCGCCTGCTCCACATCAGCACGATGAAGGGGAAAGGCTATGCTCCAGCCGAGAAAGAGCCTACGATCTGGCATGCTCCGGGGAAGTTTGATCCTAAGACTGGCGAGCGCATTCATACGACACCAGCAACACCCCAGCCTCCGAAGTATCAAGACGTCTTTGGGGAGACCTTGGTTGAGCTTGCCGATCAAGACGAACGCATTGTATCAGTAACTCCTGCCATGCCCACAGGCTGCTCCATGACTTATATGATGGAGAAGTACCCTCATCGTTCTTTCGATGTAGGCATCGCTGAGGAGCACGCCGTGACCTTCTCTTCGGGTATGGCTGCAGAGGGCTTCATCCCTGTGTGCAATATCTACTCGACCTTCATGCAGCGCGCCTACGATCAGCTCATCCACGATGTTGCACTGACGAATAGCCACGTCGTCTTCTGCCTGGATCGTGCTGGCTTAGTTGGCGAAGATGGTGCTACCCATCAGGGAGCTTTTGACATCGCTTACCTACGCACCATCCCAGGGATGACCGTCTGCTCCCCCTATGATGAAGTGCAGCTGAGACATCTGATGTACTCGGCAGCCTTCGACTGGTCTGGACCTATCGCCATTCGCTATCCACGCGGTGCTGGCTCGGTAGTTGACTGGAAGAAGCCTTTGGAACACTATCCCTACGCAAAGGCACGCGTGCTGCAAGAGGGCAATAACTTAGCCATACTCAGCCTGGGACCTATTGGGGTTACAGCTACCGAGGTTGCCCAACGCTTGCAGAGCGAAGGGCACAGTGTCGCTCACATCGACTTGGTCTTTGCCAAGCCCCTTGACGAGGAATGCCTCCGTCATGTCCTTGCCTCCACCCCTCGCCTACTCGTCATCGAAGAAGGATGCCTCAGTGGTGGGGTCGGATCTGCCGTATTACAGCTGGCTATGGAAGGCGGCTACAGTGGGCGCATCAAGACCTTAGGGCTTCCCGATGAGTTCATTCCTCACGGCACACCCGCAGAGCAGAAGCGTTACTGTGGACTGGATATGCCTGCTATCTATGAGGCGGCAAAGAGCCTACTGGATGCGGAGATAAAAGCATAACTGTACATCATGAGAATAGTCATAGCAGGTGCAGGAGAAGTAGGAACTCACCTGGCACGTATGCTCTCCAACGAGGAGCAGAACATCGTCCTGATGGATGTTAATGGCAAGAAGCTCGAGAGAGCAAGCCATCATCTTGAGGTACTTCCTGTCGAAGGAAACCCTACCCTACTCTCCGACCTTGAGCATGCCCATGTCGACGGTGCCGACCTCTTCGTAGGGGTGACACCCGATGAAGCGACCAACATCATGGCGTGTATGCTGGCTAAGCGAGTAGGTGCACGGCATACCATCGCTCGCATCAATAACCACGAATACCTCGAGAGTGAATACTCCTCCCTCATGGAGGATCTGGGTGTAGACTCTATGATCTACCCTGAGGAACTGGCAGCGCGTGAGATTAGCTCCATCATAGAATACCCTTGGGCTCGACAGTACGTCACCCTCTTCAATGGCGCTTTGGCCTTGGTGGGTGTAAAGGTGCGTCAAGGTGCTCCTATTGTGGGGCAGTACCTCAAAGACCTGAAGAATCTCCTGCCCAGTGACGAAGGAAAGTACTTCCACCTCGTAGCTATCAAGCGCGACTTTGACACCCTTATCCCTGGAGGGAATACCCGCATTGAGCACAATGACTTAGTCTTCTTCACCTGTGATGTTGATCACATAGACTTAGTACGTAAGCTCGCGGGTAAGGACGCTCCGAAGATCGAGCGTGTCGTCATCATGGGAGCCAGCCCTGTAGCCCTGCGCACGATCGACAGGATACCAGCGGACATACAGATCGCTCTCATCGAGATCGACAAGGAGAAGTGCTTACGGCTCTCGGAAGAACTTCCACGTAATGTAGAGATCTACCACGGTGATGGGCGTGACCCAGAGATCATTGAAGAGGTGAGCTTAGAGGATGCACAGGTCTTCATTGCCCTGACGGAGAACTCCGAGACCAACGTCTTAGCCTGCCTCGCAGCCAAGCGATACAATGTCTACAAGACCGTAGCCAAGGAGGAAAATATTGACTATATCCCCTTAGCATACCGCTTAGATATAGGCACGCTCATCAATAAGAAGCTCCTCGCCGCAGGGTACATCTATCGTACTCTCTTAGGGCAAGACACAGGACAAGTCACCTGCCTTTCGCTGGTCAATAATGCCGAAGTCATTGAGCTCGTAGCTCGCCGTGACTCACGCATCGTGGGGCGTCAAATCCGCGAACTTAAGCTCCCTGCTAATATGACCTTCGGGGGGATGATGCGCAATGGTCGCCCTTGTATGATCGATGGGGATACGGTCATTGAACCTTACGACCACGTCGTGATCTTCTACCACGATATCACGATCAATACGCTCAAAGACCTCTTTTAGCGTATCTCCATTCCACCTATGCACTCGATTAACTTCAGGTTCATTAGTCGCATCCTCGGGATGATGTGCTTCGTCGAAGGAGTGACGATGCTTTCCGTCCTGCTGGTAGCACTATTCTATCGAGAGTCTCCCACGCCGTGGCTCATCACCATTGGGGCATTCTTCCTCGTGGGAGCAGTCCTACTACACCAAGGACGAACACTCCGCAAGAAAAAAGCATCACGGCGTGAAGGTATGCTGGCCGTCACTTCGGTTTGGCTGCTTCTCTCCCTCATCGGCATGCTCCCCTTCCTACTTACAGGAGCATTTACTTCCCCGATGGATGCCTTCTTTGAGACGATTTCGGGCTTCACCACGACAGGTGCCACCGTATGCACTAAGATCGAAGGCCTATCCCACGCTCTTCTTCTCTGGCGTAGCCTCACGCAGTGGCAAGGTGGTGTAGGTATTGTCGTCTTCACTGTGGCATTGATCCCTATCTTCGGCGGCGGTGCCAGCCAAATCTACAATGCCGAGACGACAGGGATCACTCATGACCGCTTCCTCCCTCGTATCTCCGATGTAGCTAAGTGGCTCTGGGGGATTTATCTGGCAGAAACAGTCGTGCTCATTCTCCTGCTTTGGGTCGGGCCAATGAACCTCTTTGACTCCGTCTGCCATGCCTTGACGTGTATCTCGACTGGAGGATATTCGACACGTGATGCCAGCGTAGCCGCCTTCGACTCAGCGTATGTCGAGTATGTACTCTCGCTCTTCATGTACATCGGTGGGCTCAATCTCACGCTCGTCTACTTCGCTGTGACGGGGAAGCCTCTGAAGCTCATTTGTGATGAAGAAGCACGCTTCTTTACGCTCTTCATCATTGGGATTACAGCCATCTCAAGTGTCTGGCTCATCCTCCAAGGTGAGTACCCCACCATAGAGAGCAACATCCGTCATGCCCTCTTTGAAGTCCTTACATTGGGCTCCAGTACGGGCTATTCGACAGCCGATGTGACGCTCTGGGGGCCCTTCTTCTGGATGATCGCCCTCTTACTTATGTTCGTCAACGGCTGTGCGGGCTCTACTGCTGGGGGATTGAAGGTCTCACGATTCCTTGTCCTTATCAAGAACCTTTACAACGAGTTCAAGAAGCAGATCCATCCTCACTTACTTACCCCTGTACTGCTGAATGGTCGGCAGATCAGTGTAAGTATCGTGCACCAGATCATGGCTTTCTGCGTGCTCTACGTTGCACTGATCTTCTTCGGAGCGATGCTACTCATGCTCGATAACAATGGCTTTGTTTCCAGCATCAGCATCGCCTGCTCAGCGATGAGCAACTCAGGGCCAGGGATCGGCGAATACGCAGCGAACGTCGCAGGAGCAGGTACTTTCACCAAGGGTCTCTTATGCTTCCTGATGCTGGCAGGTCGTCTCGAGGTTTTCACCGTCATCGGCATTCTGACGCCACACTTCTGGAAGCGGTAGTACACAGCCCCATCCACGGATAAAAGGCCAGCTCCTCAAGAGTATCCCTCTTGGTGGACTGGCCTTTTTAGCTTCATCATCCTAACATGACGTGACTCCAACGTCCAGGAGCAAGAGAAGCGAGCAGTATAGGTCGCTTCGTTGACCTATACTGATGGATGCTATCGACCACTACTGCTCCAGCATACCGACCTATAGTGGTCAGGGCTGCGACCTATAGTGGTCAAGGCATCGACCTATAGTGGTCTATCCCCCAAGGAATAGTCGTGGGAGGTAGTTCTCTATAGTTCTATTGTAGAAAATGAGTAGAATACCTAACTTTGAGAGTCTTCACTTTGTGGTATCGCGTCCTGTCTTAAAGAGCTGTGACTACCGCTGACCCCTTAGGAAGATCCCCTCCTAATACTACACAGGAGCCCTTTTTCATATAAGAGCAACACCAATGAACACTTCCTGGCAAGAGCATCTCGCTCACCATACGACTACCGCTCTCGAGGCTGTACAAGCGGCCGTACGGAGTGGGGACTTCGTAGTCTTGGGGCATGCTGTAGCTACTCCCAGCAGCCTCACCCAAGCTCTTTTCGATGACCGCCAGCGACTTACCGATGTGAAGGTCTTCCACATGCTGTACTTCGCCGAGCCTTGGCATCTTCGCCCAGAGATGAAGGGGCACGTCCAGCCCATCCTTAACTTCCTCGACAAGAACAGCCGTCCAGCCTACCAAGACAAGCGCGTGGACTTCCTCCCCTGTCACTTTCACGAATTGCCTTCTTGCTTCACGAACGGCATCTACCCCGTGGATGTAGCTATGATTTCTGTCAGCGAACCTAACGACGAGGGATATTGCTCCTTCGGTGTCTCCTGCGACTATACCAAGCCAGCGGCTGAAGCGGCACGGATCGTTATCGCCGAGATCAACAAGCAGATGCCCTTTATCGGAGGGGATAATCTCATCCACGTAACCAAACTGGACTATATAGTACCTGTCGATCGTCCTTTGGTCGAATTGCCACCTCCCCCCATCGGAGAAGTGGAGCAGCGTATCGGTGAGCTCTGCGCCGAACTGATACACGATGGAGATACCCTCCAGATAGGTATCGGTGCCATCCCAGATGCTGTCCTGCAGTGCCTCAAGGGGCGGAGCGACTTAGGGATACATACGGAGATGTTCACCGATGGCGTGATGCACATGCTCCAGTCGGGCAATGTGACGGGAGCTCAAAAGACGCTACATCATCGCAAGGTCGTCAGTTCGATCATCATGGGCTCTAAGGCTCTGTATGACTTTGTTGATAAGAACGACATGATCGAGATGTACCCAGTCGATCACATCAACGACCCGTATGTCGTGGGACAGAATGATCATATGGTATCGATTAACTCGTGCTTAGAAATAGACCTTTACGGGCAAGTAGCCTCGGAAGCCATCGGGCTCAGCCAGTTCAGTGGCACTGGTGGGCAAGTGGACTATCTCCGTGGAGTCAAGCGTTCACGAGGCGGTCGCTCAATCTTGGCCTTCACCTCTACGGCAAAGGGGGGTACCTGCTCACGTATTGTTCCTGTCCTACCCCTTGGTGCTACGGTGACCTCGGGGCGCAATGATGTCGACTATATTGCTACCGAATACGGAGTAGTACGCCTTCGAGGGCTTACCTTGCGTGAGCGTGCGTTGGCTCTTACGAGCATTGCGCATCCCGACTTCCGCCCTGGCTTGATGGCAGCTATCCGAGAGCGATTCGACTAAGGCAACGTAAGGAGCCTCCCTATCCGAGCTGCTTTCTGCTTTTATTTCATTGCTGTCGGATAAAGCTTTCAGCTTAGCCATCTCCTCATCCTCTTGTACCTTCTTCTACCCTCAAAAACAATCCGCCCCTCGAAGGACGAACCTTCGAGGGGCGGATCATAAGAGAAGTGCTACTTATTCAGTAGCTCCACCTCCAAAGAGATTATCAGCACTTGCTTCTTCTACATCTTCGAAAGCGTAGAATTCAGTTACCGAAGTACGACCTACAGGCTTGGTAATCGTATAGCGCACATAGCGAGCCGGATAAGCCTTTTTCAGACCGACAAAGGTCTTATCTTCCCCCTTGAGTGGGGCAAGATTTGCTCGACCGAGGTTAGTCCAAGTCGTTCCATCCGTCGAACATTCAAGCTGAATTTCCTTAGGAGCGGCCCAGTCAGCCCAGTAACGGACATCAACTCCACGGAACTTCTTTACCACTTTGCCAAAGTCAACAACGAAGCTGAAGCCTCTATTGTTCGAAGCAAAGTCAGTACCATAGTTACCATCGATCAGACGCTTGAGATCGTTAGCACCATCGATTCCCTCAGTAACCTGAGAGACCGTCCACTTCGTAGCACGATCTGTCTGATCAAAATAATGAACCTGTGAGAAGTCAATATCCGAATCTCCTGCGACCAGTGCATCCTCGCTTCGAGCTGACTTAGAGAAAATCGCAGAATAAAGATTGAGATTGCTACTAATAGCGATACCACTGGCAGCACTCTTAATAGACTCAATATTTACCTTAACGGTATAATCTTCTGCACCCTCGCGAGAAGCAATCGCGTTCAGATCAAGCGTCACAGAGATCGGCTCACTTGCAAGCTGTCCAGCCTTGATAGTAGCTTCGGTTGCACTCAATGCAATCGCACTCGCTACATCGGCATTATCCACTGTCGACTTGAGTGTCACAACGACATCTTGTGTCGAAGGACGATTAAGACGAATGGTAAAGTAGCCGACATGGTCGCCCACAATCCCAGCACTTCCATGCTGTAGTATGTAGCTATTCACAGGCACCGAATAGCGGTCTGCCTGGATATAGACACGAGGAGGATAGTTACGCTCCAAAAGCGTATCTACAGAATCCCCACTTTTCTTACATGAAACCAGACCAAGAGCCATCGTAGCAGCACAAAGCCCAAGGATCCAACGCTTATTATATCTCTTCATATGAATGATAATCTATGTGATGATTAGTCTTCGTCAGAGCGGATGTCTACCCACTGTGAGGCAGCAGCGCGCTGCTTAGCTCCGTGATAGAGCTCGAGGTCATGGCCATGACCCGTAGCATCCTTGAAGGTCGTTCCTTCTCCTTCGTTAAGCCTCCAGTAAGCGACAAGACCAGGAGTAGCCGGGTCTATCGAGAAGCGGTTGCGACGGATCTGAGCAGCCGTAAGCGCACGATTCCAGAAGCGAATTTCGCTCATATAGTAGTTCGACTTACGATATGGATGATCCTTCCAGCGAGGATAAGCAAATATGAAGTCCTTGTATTGGCCTACAGTAGCGAACTTGAGGTTCTGCTCTTGCTTGTTCAACTGACCATTGATGTAAATGGAAAGAGTTCCATTAGCACATACAAGAGCCACGTGATACCACTTATTGCTTTCGGGCTTGAGCGTAGCCGAGACACCATCGTGACCATTGACCTTGAACTGAAGGACATCACCTTCCCAACGACCAAAGATAAAGCCAGAAGCTTCACCACCACCATCGATACCAGAGGAGATACCCATGAATGACTGGTTGTTGTACTCAGGACGAATGTCGTCACTCTTGATACGCATCTCGACAGACCAAGTATCCGTCTTGACACCTTCAGCGAAGGAAGTCTTCATACCCTGCTGAGGCAGGAGCTTGATAGCCTTAGTCTTGATTACTTGGTCGCATGCGATGATGAAGTCCTTTTCACCTTGCAGAATGGAAAGGTCGCCACCAGAGACAGAGACAATCGAAAGAGGTATAGCGTACTTCTTTCCGCTCTTACTCAGCTCTTCCGTGAAGGGCTTAATCGTAACATTCAGTTCCTGCGTAGACACCTTACCCTGCTCAATGGTCAGCGAAGTCGTCGAGAGCGTATAGAATTCAGCTGGAAGCAACTCATAGTTGGCATCATTGCGCTTGTTATAAGCGTCCAGTGCCGACTGTTGCACAGCAAGGTTCACGGTAAGTTGTTGCTTGGCAGGAGCTGCACTACGCACGAGGATGGACGTCGTGCTATTTGCATCGCCCACAGTGATGATACGTAGAGGATCAGATGCAGCACCGCTAATATAAAGCGAGTTATCTAAGGGCTTATACTCAGCGTTGGAGCACCCAGAAAGGATGGTTGCCATAAGAGCAAAACCACAAAGCATCGTCTTATTCATCTTATTCATTGCTTTACAGATGATTAATTACTTGACAGGAGGAGCCATGATACGCATAGCTTTGCGAAGGGCAGGATACGTACCAGGGTGACCGCTGACATTGTATTCATACTCCATGTGGTAGGTACCAACACCTGCCTTCTGCAGAGTTTTCCCATCTACGACAGGGAGCCAACGAGCCATACCTTCGACACTCTTCATCACGTTCCCAGAGCGGTCAGTGTAGGTAGCACCACCTTGTCCAGCCCACTTCTCGAAGTTCTCTGTGACGATGTACTTACGAGCCACGGCTGCTGCATCGAGCTGACCGCTATAGTTGTCGATCGTGCTCTTGAGGCGAGCATCAAGGTCTCCATCACCCGAGCTGTTGTAAGCCTGGACAATGAAATAGTTGAAGTACTTCCCGAGCTCAGGCACCATCTTCTGAGGCTCACCATTGATCGTAAGAAGCTTACCCGTACCTGACTGAGGGCCCAGACGCTTACCAAGGGTAGAGATGAAGGTGGTCATATTCTTCACCTTAATAGCCTTAACTTCAGGAGTCAGGCTTCGCCAACCAGGATTTGCCTCAGTCCAAGTATGGTCGAACCACAAGTTACCTTCACCTTCGTAGTTAGGCTCAAAGTCATAGTCAAAGCCATCAAGGCCAAGCTTGTCGACTAGATCACAAAGTGCATTCGCATACTTGATGATAGCTGCTGTTTGCTTGGCCTGAGCCTCTTCGCTCGTACCATTTTCCCAGCCCCAGTACTCTTCAGCCGTCTTGCCGTGTGGAGTCAACTGAGCACCAACGCTATTGACTTGGAAGCCCGTGAGGACCTTCGTTCCCTTAAGGGTCTGTACCTTCTTGAGGTCTTCGCGACGCGCTGCATCAAACTCAGCTATGCCAGCACCCCACAGAGAAACGATACCGAGACTATCGGGGAGTCCCATGAGCTGAGCCTTCATCGAAGCACCGACACCAGTCCAACCGCCGAACCAACCAAAGCCAAGAGGAGCACCACTCTTCTTGAAGGCACGCAGGTTAGCATAGTAGTCTTCGGTCGTGATATTTCCACTCTTATCTGTTGGCTTGTACTGCTCGAGCTCCGTCCACTTGGAGCAAGAGCTTGCTCCAAGCACGACGACAGCACCTGCAGCCAGTGCCAAACGCTTAATATTCTTCATATACATGATTCTTAAATATGGATACTATGATAGACCTTAGTTCTTTTTCTGCCACCACATCTTAGTAGCGTAGTCATCTGGTCCACCGAGGAGCTTGATAGCAGCCTGGACGTTTGCAGAGTTGACATCATACTCCGTACGAGAGAAGGGCAAGCGATTGGCCACATCCATATGAGCATAAGCCGACTCCACGGTACCTACTACAGGGAAGAACTTAGGATAGCCCGTACGACGATGTTCGCACCAGCCTTCGAAACCGAGAGGCCAGAGAGCAATCCACTTCTGCGTAATGATACGCTCCAGCTTCTGTTCGTCCGAATCAGAGTCTACCCACTGAGGTGTGATCGTGCTGACTGCACCCGTAGTATAGCGACCTGATGGATCCGTATAGTTAGCCTGTGTCGCCGTGCTGGCCAAATAGCCATCAGCAGATCCAGCCCCCCACTGAGCGAAGGAAAGACGCACCCCATCTTCGTATAGACTCTTGGCTGTAGCCCCTCCGACATTCCAGCCGATGAGCGCAGCTTCGGCCTTGAGGAAAGCCACCTCGCTTGCAGTCAAGATAATCGTAGGATCACTATTGCTCACCTTGACATTAGAATATTTATTGTACTCACCGGCATCTTGATTCGAGCCAGAGCGAATACCATCATACCCTGCATTAGTGAACCCAGAGGTCGTAAAGTAGGCTGAACGTCTTGGGTCGCTATAGCCATTCATATAGCTGGTCAAGTCCGCAGAGACGCGAGCATCACCCCAAGCATTCGTGATCAGCCAAAGCATGCTATTCCCCTTCTGACGAACGATAGCATTGTCTGCATTATCAGTGATTACACCGATCGTGTGGTTGACAGCCTCTTCGACAGCAGTCTTTGCAAGGGCTGGCTCAGCATAGCGCATACGCATAGCCAAACGAAGCTTAAGCGAGTTAGCAAAACGCACCCACTTTGTCAGGTCTCCTCGATAGAGCAAATCTTGATCTGCCATAACCTTTGCGTTAGGATTGGCCGAGATGTAGATCGTCAGCTCATTGATCGCAGTATTGAGGTCTGCAAGCATTGCCTTGTAAACGACTTCCTGAGAGTCATAGGGCACCTTGAGGTTACCACCCTCAATCTGCGTATAAGGGATTGGCCCATAGAGGTCTGTGAGGCGGTGCATCAGACCTACGCGATTGATCAGCGCAAGAGCAAAAGTGACCCCTTGCCCATTAGTAGCCTCCTTAACCTTACGGAACTCGGGATAGAAGCTCGTCAAGATATTAAAGGGAGTATTCAACCATCCTTCGTGCATGTATCGATACACAGAGAAGTTGTTATTCCACTTCGTATTTGACATCAGGAAACGTCCCCAGATATCACCTGTTAGGCTGAAGTGCTGGAAGTATCCAGACTGATCCGCAGGTACGATAAGCGACTGAAGCTTCGGGAAGGAAGCCGCGATCTCATAGTTATCACCACGGAGATCCTCCTTGGTGAAGGTATTCTCAGGTGCATTAATCTCATCAAAGCCCTTAGTGCAGCTTGAGAGCGCACCAGCTATGACCAGAGAGGTCACCAGTATCTTCTTAGATATATTCATTGCTAATAGTAGTGCTTAATGGGAGCGAAGCTTAGAATTCCATCTTGATGCTGAAGCCGAAGCTACGCAGTGATGGCATCATGAAGATGTCCGAACCCTGATTATACGTACCCGTTGAAGCTGTTGCTTCGGGGTCGAATGGAGCATGATTATAAATCATCAGCAGGTTACGCCCTACGATAGAGGCTGTAAGACGTGCCTTATTAGCAAGCCACTTCTTAGGAAGCGTATAGGCGAGCGAGAGTTCCTGAAGACGTACATTGGTAGCGTCATAGAGATACTCCTGCGTGAGGCCACCACGACCACCGACTACATTGTAGTAGCCTTCGGCATCTACTCGTCCCTTATTCACTATGACACCACCTGCATTACGTGCATCACCAGATGTCTTAGACACACCGTATGCATCCATCATAGCCTGCGTCATAGAGGTCACCTGGCCCCCGAAGCGAGCAGTTAGAAGTGCCATCAGGCTAATACCTTTATAAGAGAAGCTATTGCGCCATCCCAAGTTACCACTAGGAAGGACAGTACCAATCTTACGAGGTGCGATCTCTTCCTTGACCACATTGTTGGTCGAAGGATCGATCCAGATATTTCCTTCTTGGTCACGCTTGAAGTCTGCCGATGTATAGAGGTCACCCATCGTACCATCCTTCACCAGACGGACATTCCCCTGGTTGAGGAAAGGCAGGCTGTAGGTTTCCTTGGTAACAGGGTCATAGTAGTTATCAAGGAGCTCAACGATACGGTTGCGGTTGAAGCTGTAGGTCACGTTACTTTCCCAGTTCAGCTTACCAAAGTCCTTACGGTAGCCCAGAGCGAACTCCATACCGTAGTTACGTACATTACCTGACTGCACATACATCGAAGAATAACCACTGGCAGGCGAAGTCGTCACATTGAAGGTCTGATTCTTCGTATCAGAGAGATACCAGGTGATATCCAGCGAGAGTGCATTACGGAGGAAGCGCGAATTTATCCCAGCTTCCCAAGAGGAGGTCTTTTCAGGATAAAGCTTACCAAGAGGACGATAGGTAGGAGCGACCCACGTACGTGAGCTACCATCCCAAGTATAGCGAGGTTGCGTAAGGTTACGTGGCAGGGGCGAACCTACATCTGCGTAAGATACACGAGCCTTGAGGTAGTTGATAGCCTTGGGCAGCTTGACCATATCGGAGATTACCCCCGAGAGACCAACAGAGGGGAAGAAGTAAGAGAGTTGATCCGTCCCAGCCAGGGTAGAAGACCACTCATTACGAGCTGTCACCGTAAGGAAGAGCAGACGCTTATAGCCAAGCTCGGCACTACCAAAGAGGGCAAGAGCACGCTCTCTCCAACCACCAGCACTGGGCGATCCGTTGTTACGGTCAATATTGAACACGTTGAAGCCATTGGGGACATCTGACAGAGGACCACCATAGCCAAGCGAGTTATACGAGGTATTAGAAAGACTCCCCCCGATATTAGCTGTGAGGTTGTAGTCTTCGCCGAAGCTCTTGTTGATGTTTGCCATAGCGTCAGCATACATCTGCTTTTCTTCAGACTTGCTCTGACCATAGCGACCCTTCGTGCTACCACCAGTCCAGTAGGTATCGGTACCTGCATAGAACTTATCCTGGGAGTTGACGATCGAGTTATCAATACGGATACGTCCCGTCAGATCGATCCAGCTCGCGAGCTTCCACTTCAGGCTACCATTGAGCATGTAGCGTTCACGATTCTGGATACGATTCTTACGATGCATCTGCCAGTAAGGGTTCTCCATGTCAATACCACCGTTACCCCAGCGCCAGTTCTGTACGCTGATGTTACGTGCATCGTCATAGACTTCGTACTGACGTACTTCATCGAAGTTCTCACCACGAGGATAGAGATAGAGAGCAGGCAGGGGGTTGTAGTAGTAGCCCTGAGCTACCATATTCTTCTGATCCTGCAGGATGTACTGCGCCCCGAGGTCAAGCGTCAGCTTATCGCCGAGGAACTTGGTCGAGTTGCGGATGGTAAAGTTGTAGCGGTTGTACTTGTTATTGGGGAGAATCCCAGCTGCATTGGTCGTAGCGGCAGAGACATAGGTCTGGTTCTTCTCCGTACCTGTCGTCAGAGCGATTGAGTTGATGACGTTCGTACCGGTATTGAAGAACTTAGCAGGATCGTATGCCAGTGCACTACCCTTAGCTCCCCAGCTCTTGAAGGAACCAGGCTGGTTGCCATATTCCGTCTGGAAGCGAGGCATAATGAAGGGATTAGAGAAGGTCGTACTGTTGCTGTACTCAAGCTTGATCTTACCTTCCTTACCCTTCTTCGTGGTAATGAGGATGACCCCCTGAGCAGCACTCGACCCGTAGAGAGCCGCAGCAGCTGGGCCACTGAGGACGCTCATACTCTCGATATCATCGGGGTTAATATCCGAGATTCCTTCACCGCTTGGCTGTGAAGAGTATTCACCAGAGGTGCTACCATTATTCACGTTGAAGATGGGCACCCCATCAATAACGTAAAGCGCATTATTATTCGCTGAAATCGACTTGACACCACGCATGACGACACGCGTAGCACCACCAATACCAGCAGCGGAGCTGTTGATATTCACCCCAGCCACCTTACCGTTGAGGCTGTTCATGAAGTTGGCGTCCTTGACAGCCGTCAGAGCATCGCTCTTGACTTCCTGGACATTGTAGCTCAAGGCCTTCTGCGAACGCTTGATACCAAGCGCCGTGACGACGACCGCTTCTACTTGATTGTCTTCCGTGGGAAGATCAATCTTCAGATCGGTCTGGTTACCGACAGGCACCTCGATCTTCTTGTAGCCGACAGACGACACGACGAGGACGGCACCTGCCTTCACGTTCTTGAGGGTGAACTTCCCGTTGATGTCCGTGGAAGCACCCTGACCTGGTACGCCCTTGACCAAGACCGAAGCCCCGATCACAGGCTCATGATTAGCGGCGTCGAGCACGACCCCGCGGATGCTCTTCCCCTGAGCCATCGCCGTAGCGACTGCAAGGAAGAGGATCATGAGGATAGATAGTACTTTCTTCATATTTAAAACTAAAAAATAGGCAGTGAATATTCTTTAATCATGAGATATAGCTCTATACTTAGAATATAGAGGGAGACATACCTGCAAAACCTCAGCTACACCGCCCTGTAGAAGGAAGGTAGCAAAGCGCAGGTAAGTTGATTAAAGAGAAAATGGAGCTGGTATCAGCACATACGGCGTGCCGATAGGCCATTCACGGTTTAGTTGAACTTGAATAATAGAGCCTAACTCCCAGCCAGTAGGGTCGGGAAAAGCAAAGGACTCCGAGGAGCGATTATTCTGGAGCACGCAGTCGTGGGCAGTAATCATATTCAAGTAGTAAGTGCAGGCAAAAGTAATAATTAAATTCTTTCCTAAAACACAAGCTCTTAGATATTTACTTACTAAAATATTTTAGTATATATCTATGCTCATAACCTCCTGTAAGCATGCTATATACAAGCATCAAATCAACCCACACAAGTCCCCTTGCTAAAGCTCTCTCCTCAGCAAAATGGAGTGCAATTATGGAGAGAGCATCAAAACAAGCTCGTAGAATCCTTGCTCCAGGATCTATTACTCAAGAGTTCAAAGTTCCAACTACCTGACTTCATCTATACGCACAGGATTGCTCACAATCGCTCCACTTGAATGCATTCAAGACTACGATAATAGCGACGCATAATTATATGCTCTGGATCTGATACTCTTCGACTATCAGCACAGAGATATAGTGGTACATGCGCAAAGCAGTAGTGGTTTGCACTCAAAGCAGTAGTGGTTTGACCTATGCACCAGTAGTGGTCTGAGAGCAAACCACTACTGGTGCACACACGATCCAATAGTGGTTCGTAGCACAGACCTCTATAGGGGGATGATACTACCCTCCCCTACTTACTGAGACATTGAGCAAAGGGACTTGGTCTGAGATCGTAAAGAAGGTCAGCTAAAAGAAATATCAGATAGGTGATACACCTTGCGAAAAGTTTACTACCTTTGTCGTGTATTACAAATACAACACACCATAACTTCATACGACTAACTTATGATTACGACCAAGCAACTATCCTTTGGCTACAAGAAGGGACATCCCGTCTTTAGTGGCCTTGACCTGAGCTTACCTCAGGGCAGTGTCGTGGGACTTCTCGGTAAAAACGGTGAGGGCAAGACCACACTGCTCAAGAATCTCTACGGCCAACTCTTCTCCAAGCAAGGGGAGATTGATGTCCTCGGCTTCACGCCCCGTGAGCGAAAAGTATCCTTCCTCCAGCAGGTCTACCTCCTCCCAGAAGAGATCCAAGTGCCACAAATCACCATCCGTAGGTACTTCGACCTCTATGCGCCCTTCTATCCCAACTATGAGGAAGCCATCGCTCGCGAGCTCATCGAGACCTTCTCTCTCGACTGGAAGATGAACTTAGGCAAGGTCTCTCAAGGGCAGAAGAAGAAAGCACTCATCGCCTTTGCCCTCTCACTCCGTGTACCTCTACTTCTACTCGACGAGCCAACCAATGGGCTGGATATTCCTTCGAAGGGGGAATTTCGCCGTGCCGTAGCTCGCCACCTCAGCGAAGAGCAGACGGTCATCATCAGCACACACCAGGTACGCGACCTCGAGCAACTCATTGACCGAATCGTCATCCTCGAGCGAGGTACAATCTACTGCAATGAGTCCATCGCAGACCTCTCGGAGCGTCTTTACTTCGGTCCCATCAGTCCCGACGAAGAAGCTCAGGCGCTCTATACCGAACCCTCCTTGGGAGGAACGGTCGGCATCCTTCCGCTCGAAGGTGAAGCTCTATCAGATACCTTCAGTATGGAGCTCTTCTTCAACGCTGTCGTCAGTCGAGGACGAGAGCTTCTAACGCACCTACACTCTGCATCAGAAACGACTAAGTAAGTACCACGATGAATACCTCCAAGCTACACAGCTCCTTCATAGGGCGCATCTACCTACTCACCGCAGAAGGCTTCTTCAGCTCGCTGCGCCCGCTACTCATCTTCCACATCATTATGGCGGTGGTGCTCGTTGGGTTTCCCTTCTTCACTACCTTTCTCATGAATGGCTTCAGCCTACAGCAAGCCTTCATCACGGTAGCAGATACATATCACTCAACGGGGCTCTCAGGATTGTATATCATCGGCACGATGCTCTACATCCTTATCTGGATCAATCGCTGCGTGCATACGCCCGCACCCAATGTCTACACCCAGCTTCCAGCTTCTGTCGGGGAGAAGCTGATCAGTATACTCCTACTGAGCATCATCTATCTGCTGATCTCACTCCTCTCGGCAGTGATCATCTCCAGCATTCTCTTGCTCGCTGCTCCCGATAGAGGAGGCGATAGCTACTGGGCCATTGCCTTCCTACTCTATCCCTTTGGCTTCGGCAAGTATTATACCTTAGCGACAGTAGCAAGTACACTCTTCTCCCTGCACGGGGTGCTACTGACTGCACTGTGTATGCTGCACTTCCGAAAGTCTATCTTTGGGCTCTTAGCTGCTGCACTGATTGAGTTCTTCGTCGTCCTGACTCTGATCTCAACAGCTGCACACTACTCTGAAAGCCTGTACCACTATACGCAGAAGCATCCGATCGATAGGGTTGACGCTATTTGGCTCACCATTGCTATCTTTGGAGTCATTGATTTGGCACTCGCCACAGGTATGTACTATCGCCTGAAGACCCTTCAACTCAAGTAAACGCTATGGCTTACTCCAGCGTGGGCTTTGCCCATATCATCGACTACATCCACGAAGGCGTACTCACAGGACGCTTCACCGAAGGAGGGCGCATCCCCTCTGTACGAGACATGGCCGAACTGATGCAAGTTGCCCCAAACACCGTTGTGCACGCCTATGATAAGTTGGAACGCCGAGGGCTTGTGCATACGATGCGTGGTATCGGCTACTTCATCAGCGAAGGAGCTGTAGAAGCTATCCGAGCTGATAAGCGCCGCATCTTCCACGAAGAGATGATCCCTCGCTTCCTCCGTGAAGCAAAGCTTCTCGGTATCACCAGCGAAGAGCTTCGCAAGGCACTCGACCTCTAAGCTCCCGACAAACAGCACGTGCCCCGCACACCTTCCCTATCGGAATGAGGTGTGCGGGGCACGACTATTAAGCTACGGCTTGCAGGGCTAAAGAGAAAGACAACGCTATATGGAAGCCTCCTTCGCAGGTGCATAGTCGTGCGTCAGCAGTTCGTAGCTGAGGCGAAGCCAGATGAGTGTGGGAGGCAGAGCCTTCAAGGCATAGGGCAGGACATAAGCCTCACGCAGACTGCGTGGGAAGAGATCCGAAGGCGACAGACTACTTAGCACGAAGGCGAAGACCATCAGAGCCACGTCCCAGCCCGTCCGCTTCCACGGACTCGTCACATACCACAGCGCAATCCCTGCAAAGGGAATAATATAAGTGCTGGACTCACTCCCCGTACTGAAAAGCACCACGAACAGGAGCACCGAGCTAAGTATCCCGTAGCGGAAAGCCATGTGACGATACTGACTAAAGCGCAAATAAGGCAGGCCAAAGAGAGCCAAACCCGGGAGGATAACCCAGAGATCCGAATAGGCTGCCGAGCCAGAGACCTTGCGTATCATCCCTAAAAGGGAGATATTTTGCATCAGCGCAAAGGTATTCTCCCCATTCTTTGCTGCGAGTCGCTCGTACCATTCCACGTATTGTCCCAAGACATATTCGGGGCTACTGATGAGCATCGGCGCAACAAAGCACACGACCGACCAGCCGATAAGTGCTAAGATGAAGCGAGGCTTGCGCTTGACGAAGAAGAAGAATGCCAAGCCGACGACTCCATAGAGCTTGACAAACGTTCCCAAGACAATGAGGAAGGCCGCCGTAACTTCACGCCCCTTCTCAATAGCAGCGAAGGAACCAACAATGATGGCTGCGATGGCGATATTGAACTGCTGCATCTGCAGCGCCGTGAGTAATTCGTGCGCGCAGAACCAGTAGAGGAAGATTTGTCTTCCCTCTTCTAAGGGGAGACGACGCACCGCATAGTACATCCCCAGTGCCAGCACGACAAGCCAACCGAGCAGTCCCAAAGCATCGGGAACAACCGCAAAAGGTGCGATGACCAGACTGAAGATCGGGCCGTAAAGATTATGGTCATTATACTCCTTCGGATAGAAGTCGTACAGCGAGAGCTTCTGCAGTGTGTGCCAGAAGACTCCTCGGAAGATGAGGAAATTATTATGCCGATGGGGGGCAATCTTCGTAATCCCAGCGATCACGGCTAAGAACGTCCACAGCCCAAAGAGCGTGCGTGGTTGCGCAAAGAACGGCTTACGGAAGAAGGTCTGTACCTTGGAGCACAGACGAAGGAAAGGCTGACTATTGATCATTATGCTGGAGGTGCTGAGCGATATGATAGCGAGGACGTTGCTTGATCTCAATATAGATCTTCCCAATGTACTGCCCGATGACGCCGAGTGAAAGCAGAACAATACTCCCGATGAACCACAGCGAGAGCATCAGTGAAGCCCAGCCAGGCACGGACAAGTGCTCGATGTAAGAGACCAGCACATATACCGCCATACATACACTAATCAACAGGCACAGTAGCCCCCCACCGATGATCCAGCTTATCGGGCGCGTCGAAAAGGAGGTAATCCCATCCACAGCCAAAAGAAGGAGCTTGCGATAATTGTACTTCGTTTCTCCTGCGACACGCTCACGGATCACGTCATCCACAGTCGTCGACGGATAGCCCAGCTGAGGAATAATCCCCCGTAGATAGAGATTGCGCTCAGGATAGCAAGCAAGTGCATCCAGCGCACGACGACTCATCAAACGGAAGTTCGTATGATTATAAATCACACGTATCCCCATCGCTTCTTGCATGCGATAAAAGGCTTGGGCAGTAGTCCGCTTGAGAAATGGATCTGCTGCTCGTGAGACCTTCACCCCATAGACAATGTCATAGCCTTCCAAATAGCGATCAATCATCTCCTCGATAGCCGCTAAGTCATCTTGCAGGTCAGCATCAATGGTCACTACGGCATCAGCTACATCCCGTGCTGTCATCATACCAGCCATAACGGCTAACTCACTACCCACATTGCCAGCTAAGCACAGTCCATCGATGAAGGGATTCGTCCGATGGAGCTCTTCGATTAGCTCCCAGGTGCGATCACTACTGCCATCATTGACATAGAGGACGTGGCTCGTGGGAAGAATCTTACCAGCTGCGATAAGCCGCTCAAGGAGAGCCGTTAGTTCGCCAGCGGAATAAACAAGGATCGCCTCCTCGTTGTAGCACGGGGAGACGATGACTAAGCGTGGAATGGAATGGGAGTGCATAGAAGGCCCAAAGGTTATGCTTCGGTGGTAGGCTTTACGGGAGAGACACTATCAGTAAATTCGGAGTAGGTAACGAAGTCTGCTCCTTCGCGCTTGAAGGCAGCGATCCAGCGATCCAGTCGGTCAACCATCGCACGCCCCGAACGATTGCGCACGATGAAGGGGAGATTAAGCTCAGGATGGTCATTCAGCTCATAGAACTCCCACGGATGGAAGTACGTCACCAAATACCCATCGTGACGGAGCGTCCGACGACATAGCCAGCGGTAGAGTCCGAAGGGAAGATTATGGCACGAGAGCCAAAAGAGGGGAAAGCGAATAATAGGAGTCACCGAAGCTGGTATCTGCAATACACCTTCCTTCATAAAGTAGGTGCGCGAAGCTCCGAGATGCATATAGCGACCAGGGATGAAGGTGGGATTGAGCGAAGTATTGTAGCTGTAGCCTGCCTTATAGATTTCCGCTTCGGGGACAGGCATCATACGTGCTTGACGATAGCCACGTACACGGACACCAGCGAGGGCTTCAAGGGCATCCTTTGACTTCTTCAAGTCAGCAGGCTCGAAGGTCCAATGATAATAGCCGTGGGAAGCAAGCTCGTGGCCTTCGGAGAGGATACGCTGGATGATTTCGGGAGCGTGCTGTGCGAAGTTCGCTGTACAGAAGAGTGTCGCACGTACCTGATTCTTCTTCAGCACATCGAGGAGGGCGTGCGAGCCCGCTACCGAGATACGCACCTGCTCCTCCATCGAGAGCTCAACTCCGTGCTCACGTGGCACATCGAACTCCTCAATATCGAAGCTCAGCAGGATACGATGGGGATGCGTAGACATAGTATGATAATACTACTTGAAGAGCATTGAGAGGCGCTCGATGCTTTCTTCGACGGGAGCACCCTCGTAGAGGATGTTGTAGACGGTGCTACAGATGGGCATCGTCACCTGGTAGCGTTGGTTGATCTCGTTGATACACTTAGCTCCGTAGTAGCCTTCAGCGACCATATTCATCTCCATCTGAGCGGCACGGACGCTGTAACCCTTGCCAATCATGTTCCCGAAGGTGCGGTTGCGGCTATAGCTCGAATAAGCAGTGACCAAAAGATCTCCGAGGTAGACCGACTCAGTGACATCACGAGTGACGAGATGGACGGTGCTGACGAAGTTATTCATCTCTGCGATGGCATTGGAGATAAGCACCGACTGGAAGTTATCCCCCTTATTCATCCCGTGGCAGATACCAGCAGCGATAGCGTAGATATTCTTCAGCACGGCAGCGTACTCGATACCGATGACATCACGGCTGACGGCGCAGTGCACGTAGTCATTGCTGAAGAGCTCTTCACTCAGCACCTTCGCCTTGGCCATATCGAAGCACCCGACCGTCAAGTAGGACATACGGTCTTTGGCTATTTCTTCAGCGTGACAAGGTCCAGCGATGACCCCTATTTGCCCAGGGCGTAGCTCCTTATACTCCTGCAGGTAGTCAGAGATGAGCACGTTCTCCTCAGGCACCATTCCCTTGATCGCATTGATGATGAGCTTGGGGCGAATCACCGAGTTGCGCACACGCTTGAGGTAGTGGCGTATGTAGGGCGAAGGGGTAGCGAGGATGACGGTATCACAGGCTCGGAAGAAGTCATTGACATCCGAGTCAGTGAAGAAGGTGATACGACTCGTATCAAAGGTCACCGAGGTCAGGTAACCAGGGTTATGGCTGAGGCGCTTGAAGTCCTTGACGTGCGTGGAGGTACGCAGTAGCCAATTGAGTTTAGGCTGCCGTGAGAGGACAATCTTCGCCAGGGCTGTAGCCCAGCTACCGCCACCGAGGATACCTACTCTACCGGGGAAGCTGGAAGTCTGTTCGGGCATACGTGTACTTGCTTAGCCACTCCCCTTATGGGAAGTGACTTGTGAGTGTAAGAGGAGTTAGTGGGCTCCTCCTATGGTGGTCCAAGCTGTGACGATCTCGAGCGTCAGAGGCTCCAGCTCCAGCTGGTACTTTTTCTTAATGTCTTGGAGCTGCTGCAGGAGACGACCGGGCTTCTCCTCAGCACGCACAGCCTCCAGCGTCAGATAGCCCGCCTTGTGGAGGACGGGCACCCACTCCTCGGGGATACCAGCAGCGACAAATACTTCCTTCTTATCACGAGGAGCGACCTTCTCGGGGCGCATCTGCGGAAAGAAGAGCACCTCCTGAATACTCTCCTGACCCGTCAGGAGCATCACAAGGCGATCCATCCCGATCCCCATACCGCTGGTGGGAGGCATACCATACTCGAGGGCACGGAGGAAGTCAGCATCAATGAACATCGCTTCATCATCACCCTTCTCCGAGAGGCGAAGCTGCTCCTCGAAGCGTTCGCGCTGGTCGATGGGGTCATTCAGCTCGGAGTAGGCATTCGCCAGTTCCTTACCATTGACCATCAGCTCAAAGCGCTCGGTGAGGCGGGGATTAGAGCGGTGCTCCTTCGTCAGAGGTGACATCTCCTTGGGGTAATCGGTGATGAAGGTAGGCTGGATGTAGCTGCCTTCGCACTTCTCGCCGAAGATCTCATCGATCATCTTACCGATACCCATCGACTCATCGACCTCAACACCGAGCTTCTTGCAGGTAGCACGCAGCTCATCTTCGCCCATCTGGCTGATATCAATGCCCGTGTGCTCACGGATAGCATCGAGCATCGTGATACGCTTGAAGGGAGCCTTGAAGTCGATCTCACGATCCCCTACTCGCACCTTCGTCGTGCCTAAGACCTCGAGGCAGATGAACTCCAGCATACGCTCGGTGAACTCCATCATCCAGTTGTAATCCTTGTAGGAGACATAGATCTCCATGGCGGTGAACTCAGGGTTGTGCGTGCGGTCCATCCCTTCGTTGCGGAAGTTACGGCTGAACTCGTACACTCCTTCAAAGCCCCCGACAATGAGTCGCTTCAGATAGAGCTCGTTGGCAATACGCAGATAGAGGGGGATATCCAAAGCATTGTGGTGCGTGATGAAGGGGCGCGCAGCAGCACCACCAGGGATGGGCTGTAGTACGGGCGTATCGACCTCGATGTAGCCACGCTCATTGAAGAACTGGCGCATCGCATTGAAGATCTTCGTACGCTTGAGGAAGATATCCTTGACGTGGCTATTGACGACGAGGTCGACATAGCGCTGGCGAAAACGAAGCTCAGGATCGGTGAAGCTATCAAAGGTCTGACCATCCTTCTCCTTGACGACAGGGAGCGGACGCAGTGCCTTCGAGAGGAAGGTCAACGAAGAAGCGTGTACCGAGATCTCCCCCATCTGCGTACGGAAGACTTCGCCTTCGATACCGATGAAGTCACCGATATCCATCAGCTTCTTCACTACATTATTATATAGAGCTTTGTCTTCTCCAGGACAGATCTCGTCACGCGTGATATAAATCTGTATGCGTCCCGTAGAGTCCTGCAGCTCGAGGAAGGAAGCCTTACCCATGATACGGCGCCCCATCACACGACCTGCGACACGCACACTACGGCGAGGAGCATCATCTTCGAACGTATCAAGGATCTCACGTGCATACGCCGTGACGACATATTCTTCTGCGGGATAAGGATTGATACCGAGGGCACGAAGCTCCTCCAGACTACGGCGACGGAAGATCTCCTGCTCGCTCAGCTCTAATATATTCATTCTGCTATATGCTACTTCTTTACTAATTTACGCAAAGATAAGGTATTTCTGTGATAGCACTAAAGACTTTTCTTCTGCAGCACACTCTGCACATTCTCCTACTTCTCGCATCGTTATCCTCACAGTAGCAGCACCTATACTTGCCATTACAGACTCGATGCTTCCCTGCTCAGCTCTTCCCCTCGTAGTAGTCAGTCGTACGCACCAGTAGTGAAGCATGGTATGAAGCACTACTCCTCCACGTCTCGACCAGTATAGGTGCACACCACCGACCAGTACTCCTCCGTCCATCGACCAATACTCCTCGACTCACCGAGCACTAGTAGATCAAGCGAGCGATCCGCAGAAGCCCCTGCCCCATCCTTCGTAAAGTCTCATCTCACCACACGAAAGAGAGGACTCACCTATTGAGGAGATCAGCGAACACCACACGAAACTACAGCACGACACCATAGCAGAGTCATAGCCTCTTGGGAAGGGGTATTAGACAGGCATCCGGAGCAAGCTCCCAGCGACAATTTCAGTCACAACAAGCTCCTCTCAGCAGAAAGAGCTATCTTTGTGGAAGCGAAAAAGTTTTGCCACGAGTGATATGTCCAAGCAATATACCATTACGGAGATCCTCAGTGCTGAGATAGAAGCACTACGCACTATCCCCCAAGACAACGATTACGAAGCGGCGATTCGCCTCATCCTCAATCACGTGCATCAGGGGGGCGGTCGCCTCATCACCTCGGGTATGGGGAAGGCTGGACAAATCGCCCACAACATCGCTACGACCTTCAGCTCCACGGGCACTCCGGCCTACTTCCTTCATCCGAGCGAAGCACAGCATGGGGACCTCGGCATGGTCTGCGAAGGAGATGTAATGCTATTGATTAGCAATTCAGGCAAGACGCGCGAAGTCTTAGAGCTGGTCGCTCTCACACGGCGTATGTATCCGCACCTCCCCTTCATCCTCATCACAGGGAATAGCGAGAGCCCGCTCTCTCAGCTGGTTGATGTCACTCTCTCCACGGGAAACCCTGCAGAGGTATGCCCTCTGGGGCTGACACCGACGACAAGCACGACCGTGATGACGGTGCTTGGAGACCTTTTGGTAGTGAGCGTGATGCAGCGCATAGGCTTCACCTACCACGACTACTCGCTACGCCACCATGGTGGCTACCTCGGAGACAAGAGCCGTGAGTTCGTCACCCCAGAGTCCACAAGGGAGTAGCCTCTACAGCAGATAGTCCACGCACAGCTCGGGAGAGCTGAAGGCATTCCGATGGACATTCCGCTATTTTTTATTTCTGTATGCACTCCTCGAGGTCAGGCTGATGAACTTCACGTAGCGCATACGTCCACACGTCCTCCGCTCCCTCATTCGGACGGACGGATGCTTACTTATCAGTTCATTTAGATGACATTCGAAGAATTAGGGGTAAGTTCCCCTATATGCCAAGCCGTTCATGAGCTTGGATATGAGCAGCCGATGCCTGTGCAAGAGGCTGTGATTCCCTACCTCTTAGGGGCACCCATTGACCTCATCGCTCTGGCTCAGACAGGGACAGGGAAGACGGCGGCCTTTGGCCTACCGCTCCTGCAGAACGTCGAGCGTAGCCTCCAAGCCCAGCCCAACGATGGGGTGGCTACTCCACGTGCCCTCGTCCTTTGCCCCACACGTGAGCTCTGTCTGCAAATCGCCGATGACCTCACCGCCTACAGCAAGTACCTTCCTTCGGTACGGATTCTCCCTGTCTACGGCGGATCGTCCATCGAAGCCCAGATACGCACTCTGCGCCGTGGCGTAGAGGTGATTGTCGCCACCCCAGGTCGTCTCATTGACCTGATGGAGCGTGGAGCCGCCAGTCTCGACAGCATCGAGACGGTCGTCCTCGACGAAGCAGACGAGATGCTGACAATGGGCTTCTCAGAGAGTCTACAGACCATCCTTGCCGAAGTACCCGAAGAGCGACACCTCCTGCTCTTCTCTGCGACTATGCCCCGTGAGATCAGCTCCATCGCATCCTCCTACATGCACCAGCCCACGGAGATCATCGTCGGGACAAAGAACGAAGGCAACAAGAACATCCGCCACTACTACTATGTCGTCTCTGCACGACACAAGTACCTCGCCCTCAAGCGTATCGCAGACTACTACCCTGACATCTATGGGATCATCTTCTGCCGTACGCGTCGCGAGACACAGGAGATAGCCGACCAGCTCATCCGTGACGGCTACAATGCAGATGCCCTACATGGAGAGCTATCTCAGGCACAGCGTGACTACGTGATGCAGAAGTTCCGCATCCGCAATCTCCAGCTTCTTGTCGCCACGGACGTGGCAGCTCGTGGTCTGGATGTGAACGATCTCACCCACGTCATCCACTACGGTTTGCCTGATGACATCGAGAGCTATACGCACCGCAGTGGACGCACTGCACGAGCAGGTAAGATGGGTATCTCCATCGCTATCTGTCACAGCCGTGAGCGTGGCCGTCTGCGTGATATCGAGCGTATCTCCCACGCCACCATCGAGCGAAAGCAACTCCCCACAGGGCAGGCTATCTGCGAGAAGCAGCTCTTCCATTTGGCAGATCGTATCGAGCGTGTCGAGCTCACCGAAGATACGACACTCGACTCCGTACTTCCTGATCTGGTACGCAAGCTCGACTGGATCGACCGTGAAGAGCTCGTGCGCCGTCTGATGCTCTTGGAGCACCGCCGTCTACTCGACTACTACGAGAGTGAAGAGACCATCGAAGAAGCAGACGACAAGGGGCGTCTCTCGGGAGAAGGCAAGGAAGGCAAGAAGCGTGACAAGCGCAATGCCGTAGCCGAAGAAGGGATGAAGCGACTCTTCATCAACTTCGGGAAGCTCGACCGAATGTTCCCCAACAAGCTCATTGAGCTCATCAACAAGTGCGTCCCAGGGCGCGTGAAGATAGGTAAGATTGACCTCCTTCCTCGCTTCGCCTTCTTTGAGGTAGAGGAAGCTGATGCCCAGGAAGTCATCCGCTCGATGAGTAGCTACGAAGTCGATGGACGACGCATAGCCGTAGACTATGCCGATGCGATGGGTGGAGGTAATGGCTCTGACAAGAAGGAGCGTCGCCGCCGTCGCGATCAAGACTTTACCCCAGAGCGCAAGTCCTACCGCAAGGGAGACAAGCGCCATGAAGGTGCCTTCGACAAGTACAAGGGAGGCAGATCTTCCCAGGGCAAGAAGAAGAACCGCTGGTAGGCGGAAGTATATCAATAGGAAGTATCACTACGTTATAGAGACATCCGGTGTCGGGATCACTCGCTTCCGGTATATGAAACCAATATATTTACACAGATTATGAAGAAGATCATGATTGCAGCCATTGCGCTGCTCGCTGGCACTTTTGTGGCACAGGCTCAGAAGGTACATCCTCGTATCGAAGTCGCAGGGAACTTCTCTTCGAACATCGCCAAGGATGAGAAGGGCTACTCCATCAAGGATTACAAGGCTCTTCCAGGCTTCCGTGTCGCAGGAGCTGTCGAAGTAGATGTTTTAGGACCTCTATACATCGCTCCTGGGGTAGCCTTCCAGCAAAACAGAAGCAAGGCTAGTGACAACACCACGACGCTGAACTATATCAATGTGCCTATCAACCTCGGTCTGCGTGTAGGGCTTGGGGATAATATGACGGTATCTCTCGAAGGTGGACCATCCTTCTCCTATGGCATCTCTTCCAAGACGACCGCAGAAGAAGCTATCGATTACTTCAAGAACGGTGGTCTCAAGCGCTACGACACTGGGGTCAATGCTTCGGCTGCGGTGCACTTCAACAAGCTGTACGTTCGCCTGGGTTCGGATATCGGTCTGACGAATATCTACAAGAACAAAGAAAGCAAGGAGAGCCTCAAGAACGCTTCCTTCTACCTAGGTGTAGGTCTGCGCTTCTAAGCAGCGTCTTCACTTACCTATAGCTCCTGCAGGCTCTTCCCCTCCACAATGAGGTGGAAGGGCCTGCATGCTTATCTTCCAAGTATGAGATCAAGCTATCGGAATGAACAGACTGAGATACGTTAGGTTAATAATATAGTACATGAATATAAGCTCTCCTCGCCCCAAGAAGGGCGACCGCATAGACTTCATCCTCCAGCTATGGTTCTTCGTGCTGGCTATCGGATCGATCATTGCCTTTTTTGCCTGCCGTAGCACCTATCCCCTACTCTTCCAGAGTCTCGGCATGGCAGCTATCGTCGTACGTGTCATCTACTACGTGAAGCTCCTCATCCTCTCTCGCCGTGACGATAAGCGGTAGTATCTTCCTGTCCGCCGTCTCAGCCATCACCCTATAAGCAATATATGCAGCAGAATGAAACGCAGCGTCCCTATAAGGCGCTCTTCATCGATATAGACAACACCTTACTCACCTTCCGACCTTCGGCAGAAAGAGCCTTTCGGAAGACCTTCGACGCGATGGGCATCACCTACGAGCCCAGCTACTACGAAGTATATTACTGGCTCGGTGATGTCCTCTGGACACAGCAACAGCGTCAACTCATCACCGTCCAAGAGATCCACGATACCATCTTCCATCGCCTCTTAGCAGCTCTTGCTATTGACGCTGATGCCGATGCCTTTGGGAAGATCTTCCATCAGCAGCTCCACGAAGAAGCCGTCCTTGAACCCGAGGTCCTCGACACACTCACCTACCTACACCAGCACTACAAGCTCTATGTGGCCTCCAATGGCATACTGGAGATGCAGCACGCACGCCTGCAAGTAGCAGGCATTCGTCACTTCTTCACCGACCTCTTTGTCTCTGATGACATCGGAGCAGAAAAGCCTGCCGAAGCCTTCTTTGAAGAAGCACTACGCCGAAGCCACCTCTCCCCCCACGAGGTACTCTTCATCGGAGATAGTCTCCAGGCTGATATGGTGGGTGCTCTACGTGGTGGCATTGATCACTGCTGGTACAATAGCCACGCAGCCCCCATACCTGAAAGCATACCCTTGACGCACGTCATCCAGCGACTCAGCGAGCTCAAGAGCTTCCTCTAAGCACCCTCTGTCGCCTCCTTATTCATATACATCCTACTAAAACAATGAAAGAAGTCAAAGCCTACGGCACCAACGCAGTAAGTGCCCCACTGCACGAACTGACCATCACACGACGTACCCTCCGCCCCCACGATATTGAGTTCGAAGTACTCTATTGTGGTATCTGTCACTCGGATTTGCATCGTCTGAAAGGGGAATTTGGTGAACCCTTCTTCCCCTTAGTTCCTGGACACGAGATACTGGGACGTGTCACTGCTCTCGGCGAAGAAGTTCGAGACTTCAAGATCGGAGAGCTTGTCGGTGTCGGGTGCATCGTTGATAGCTGTGGGCACTGTGACTCGTGCCACGAAGGTCTGGAACAGTTCTGCGAGGAAGGCGTAACCTTCTCCTTCAATAGTCCAGACAAAATCTCTGGAGGACACACCTTCGGAGGCTTCTCCAAGAGCTATGTCTGCGAAGACCGATACGTCCTGCACATGCCTTCCTTCGACAATCTGCCTATGGCTGCGCCGCTCCTTTGCGCAGGGATCACCGTCTATTCACCTTTACGCCATTGGCAGGCAGGACCAGGCAAGAAGGTCGGTATTCTCGGCATCGGTGGCTTAGGTCACTTAGCCGTACGCATCGCCAAGGCTATGGGAGCAGAGGTCACGGTCTTCACCACCAGCCCCTCGAAAGTAGCTGATGCAGCACGCCTCGGTGCTGACCACGCCGTTCTCTCCAGCGATGAAGCAGCGATGAAGGCTCTACGAGGAAAGCTCGACTTCATCCTGGATACCGTCTCCGCTGGTCACGATGTCGACCGCTACCTCGGACTCCTACGCCATGATGGCAGTCTCGTCGTAGTCGGTCTGCCCAGCGAACCACTCTCCGTAGCAGCCTACTCCGTAGTCCGTGGTCGCCGTAGCCTCTCAGGATCAAACATTGGCGGCATCGCTGAGACCCAGGAAATGCTAGACTTCTGCTACCAGCATGGCATCGTGGCCGAGGGAGAAGTGTTCCCCATCAGCCAAGTCAACGAAGCTCTTGACCGTCTGGAGCGAGGCGACATCCGCTACCGCTTCGTCCTCGATGTGACCGAGCTATAAGCACGCACCAGCAAGGTCTCACCCTTCTACCAGATACGCCCATCCCCGAAGTAGCTAATGGCTACTTCGGGGATGGGCGTATCTGGTAGAGAGGTATTCTCTTAGTTTAAAAGAGGAGATAAGGCCCTATTTATCGCTTGCTTGATATCATCAGACTCTGTCATTCCACAGCCTTCAGCTGTTGCAGTGGCAACCAGCTCACCTGTTTGAGCAGAAATCAGCTGTAGCGTAACTTCGATAGTGTAGCCCAACCCTAATAAGAGATTACGACGTCCACTTTCCCCATAACTGATCATAAGGGTCTTACTTCGAAAACGATCCTCTATGTGCGGAAGAATAATGAACCCTTTTTTGGCAAAAAGTCCCGCGATCACATCACGTGGATTGACCGATTGAGAATAAGGCAACACCATTCCAGCGACAGGGATACCCGCAGAACTCTGTAAACCTTGAGTCACCGGAATATAAACGTAGTTATATGCATTCAGTTCTTTCGACATGCGAACCATAGGAGGTCGCAATGTAGCACATCCAGTAAGGAGGAATAGAACGACTAAAGCCATTATCCTTACAGAGATTGTAGAGTATCTATATTTCATATGCCTTTGATTTTTGCTTTGGTAAAAATACAATATTATATAAAACAGAGAAGTGAAGTCAGCACAAAGAAGGCAGCAGAGTTTATTCCACAGACTGACCTCTTGACAAAGAAAAGTCTAATTCGTAACTTAGCAGGAGAATTATACTTGACCCCATAATAGCCAACGTCTTCGTAGGCTCGGCTATATGGAGTCTGACCCTAACGAAGCTACACTGAGCATGAGTTACCTCAAGTTCGACCGCCGGCTCATGGCCAACCTTGATGAGTCTACACAGCGGGAATACATACGTACCAACCGCAAAGGTGCCTACTGCTGCTCCAGCATCGTAGGCTGTAACACACGCAAATACCACGGCATCCTCGTCGTCCCCGTCCCCGAACTCAGCGACAACAATCACGTACTACTCTCCAGCCTTGATCTGACAATCGTACAGCACGGAGTGCCGTTCAATGTCGGGATACACGAGTATGAAGGCGACGTTTTCAGCCCCAAAGGACACAAGTACATCCGAGAATATAATGTAGACATTGCCTCCTCGACGACTTACCGTGTAGGGGGCGTGGTACTGCAGAAGGAGTTCCTCTTCTGCCACTACACCAATAGGATGCTCCTACGCTATACCCTACTCGAAGCGCATAGCCGTACGACTCTGCGACTCTCCCCCTTCTTGGCCTTCCGCGATGTGAAGATGCTCACTCATCGCAATGAGCAGTGCCACGGAGAGCACGGATATGCTCAGTCGGGTGTCACCTTCTGCCTCTATCCTGGCTATCCTACCCTCTACCTCCAGCTCTCCAAGGCGCACACCTTCGTATCTAACCCACATTGGAACGAGCGCATTGAGTATATTAAGGAGCGTGAACGTGGGTATGAATATACCGAGGATCTCTACGTCCCCGGCTACTTCGAAGCAGACATCGAGGTCGGAGAGTCCATCTATTTCTCTGCTGGGATCGAGGAGGCAGACCCGAAGACCTTAGCACAGCTCTTCGCCGAAGAGCGAGCACTACGCACGACACGCGAGGACTTCCGAAGCTGTCTACTGAATGCCGCCTTGCAGTTCTATTACCGCCCCGATGCCACACACGGCTACCTCTTGGCAGGCTATCCGTGGTTCGGGGTGAGGGCACGTGACCTCTTCATTGCGCTCCCAGGTTGCACTATCTATGCGGACGCTCCTGAGCGCTTCTATCGCATTATGGATACTGTACTCCCCGAAGTACGAGCCTTCATGCGTCAGGAGGGTATATCCAGGGAGATACGCAATATCAATGAAGGCGATGTGGGGCTCTGGGCTGTCTGGGCTCTGCAAGAGTATGCTCGCTGGTCCAGTCTCCCCGATATGGTCAGTCGCTATGGAGACTTCCTCGATGAGCTGATACAATACTATCTGCGCAACGTACACCCCAACCTCCGCATCGATGAGACTGGCCTATGCGTCATCACAGGTGATGGACGTCCGCTTTCGTGGATGGATGCGAAGATCAATGGGCAGGCCGTCGTCCGCCGTGAAGGCTATCTGGTCGAGGTCAATGTCCTTTGGTACAATGCACTCTGCTTCTATCGAGAAGCCCTTCCTCAGAAGTGGACACCCGAATTAGATGAGCTACTCGGTCGTGTCGAGAGTAGCTTCTGCAAGGTATTTATCAATGAGCACGGATACCTCTTCGACTACGTGCATCCACATAGCTCTTGGCGCGACTGGAGCGTACGCCCCAATATGGTCTTCGCCACGTCACTCCCTTATTCTCCGCTCCCCAAGGCTACCCGTCGCTCAGTGCTCGAGATCATCACACGCGAGCTACGCACCCCGAAGGGATTACGATCACTCAGTCCGAAGAGTGACGGCTACCAGCCTCAGTGCCACGGTACGCAGTGGCAGCGAGAGCTGTCTTACTACAACGGCTCTGTATGGCCGTGGCTCTTGGGCCCGTACTTTGAGGCCTGCCTCAAGCTCTATGGTCGCAGTGCTATCTCCTTCATCGAGCGCACGCTCATCGGCATGGAGGAAGAGCTTCAGCAGCATGGTGTAGGCACCGTGAGCGAACTCTTTGACGGCAATCCGCCCTTCAAGGGTCGTGGAGCGATCTCCTTCGCTATGAGCGTCGGTGAGATTCTTCGCTCACTCGCCCTGCTCAAGGAAGCAAAGAACACCTACGACACACAGACCCTCCCCATAATTAGATACGAATGAAAGCACTGATGTTCGGGTGGGAGTTCCCCCCCCATATTCTCGGAGGTCTCGGTACAGCCAGCTATGGTCTGACCAAGGGCATGTCTGCCCAAGGAGATATGGAGACGACTTTCGTCATCCCTCGCCCTTATGGGGATGAGGACACGAGTTTTCTCCGCATCATCGGGGCAGGAGATACTCCTATAGTCTATCGCGACGTCAACTATGACTACGTGCGTGAGCGACTCGAAGGCAAGATGACTCCCGAGCTGTACTACCGCCTACGTGACCATATCTATGCAGACTTCTCCTACCTACAGACCAATGACCTAGGCTGCTTTGAGTTCTCTGGGAAGTATCAAGACAACCTCCTTGAAGAGATCAACAACTACTCGATCGTGGCAGGAGTCATCGCTCGCAGTGAATCCTTCGATATCATTCACTCACACGACTGGCTGACCTATCCAGCAGGCATTCATGCCAAGCAGCTCACAGGCAAACCCTTGGTAGTGCACGTCCATGCGACCGACTTCGACCGCAGCCGTGGCAATGTGAACCCGACCGTCTTCGGTATCGAGATGGACGGGATGAACCATGCTGACCACATCATCACCGTGAGCGATCTCACGCGCCGTACGGTCATCGAGAAGTACCACCAAGATCCAGCGAAGGTCACGACCGTCCACAACGCAGTCACGCCACTCGCTCCCTCGATCCTCTCACTCCCCGACCGCCGTGGGGTCAAAGACAAGGTCGTCACCTTCCTCGGGCGCATCACCATGCAGAAGGGATGTGAGTACTTCGTCGAAGCTGCGGCGAAGGTACTAGAGCGCACGCAGGATGTCCGCTTCATCATGGCAGGGAGTGGAGATATGATGGATGCGATGATCCGCTTAGCTGCGGAGCGAAATATCTCCGACCGCTTCCACTTCACGGGCTTTATGAAGGGGCAACAGGTCTATGAGGTCTTCAAAGCCAGCGATGTCTACGTCATGCCCTCCGTCTCCGAGCCCTTCGGCATCTCTCCCTTGGAAGCGATGCAGTGTGGAGTCCCCTCGATCATCTCCTACCAGTCGGGCTGTGCCGAGATCCTCAACTACGCCGTCAAGGTCGACTACTGGGACATCGATGCCATGGCCGATGCTATCTATGCCCTCATCACCTACCCCGAAATGCACCGCTTCCTCAAGGAAGAAGGTCTTCGGGAAGTCAACAGCATCACCTGGGAGGCTGCTGGACGGAAGGTCCGCGCCATCTATGATCGCTACGTTCGCTAACCACTACACCGACATACACTCCCTCCGTTATGAAAAAGATATGCCTCTGCTTCCAGATACATCAGCCCTACCGACTTCGTCGCTATCGCTTCTTTGATATAGGGAACTCCCACTACTACACCGACGACTACCTCAACGAAGAAGTCTTCGAGCGTATCGCAGACTCGTGCTATCTCCCTGCCAACCACATGCTGCTCGACCTACTGAAGTCCTTCCCTGACTTCCGTGTGAGCTTCTCCCTTTCGGGGCTCGCTATTGAGCAGATGGAGTACTACAAGCCCGAGCTCATCGACAGCTTCAAGGAGCTGGCAGCCACAGGACGCGTGGAGTTCGTCGCAGAACCTTATGCCCACTCCGTCGCCTCTCTCTATGACCCTGTAGAGTTCAGGAACCAGGTGCGCATGCAGCAGACGAAGCTCCGTGAACTCTTCGGTGTCGCCCCCTCTCGCGTCTTCTGCAATACCGAGCTTATTTACTCCGATGAGATCGCCAGCGAGATAGCTGCGATGGGCTACCAAGGTATCATCACCGAGGGAGCTAAGCACATCCTCGGCTGGAAGAGCCCCAACTACCTCTACGACTCTGTCACCGAGCCACGCACCAAGCTCCTACTGCGTAATGCCTCGCTCACGGAGCTGGTGACCAACGACTTCAGCAACTACGCCTCCCCCGAATACCCCATCACCGCCGACAAGCTCCTTAGTCGCGTCAAGTGGCTTCCCGAAGGGGAGGACTTCACTCTACTCTACATGAACTACGAGGTGCTGGGTGCTATGCATCGCCGTGAGACAGGTATCTTCGAGTTCTTCAAGGCACTTCCCCTCTTAGCTCCCGACTATGGAGTGAGCTTCACCACACCCTCAGAGCTCCTCGATGCGCACCAAGCTATCGCACCGCTTACCGTTCCCTCTCCTATCAGCTGGGCCGGTGAGGAAAAGAGCACCAACGAATGGAGCGGCAACATCCTTCAGCAGGGAGCCCTTGAGAAGCTACGTCACTGGGGAGAGCGTGTGCATGCCCTCGAAGATCGTAGCCTTCTGCAAGACTGGCTCTATCTGCAGAGTGCTGACCACTTCTACTATATGAATACCATCAACTGGGGAGGGCATCCGTTTAGTCCATACACCTCGCCTTACGATGCCTTCAACAACTATATGAATGTACTGAGTGACCTCCTGCTTCGTATCGAAGAACAGGCTCCCAGTAGCATCGAAACTGAGGAATTGAACTCCTATCAGCAGACCATCCATGCGCAAGATGAGCGCATAGCAGCCCTCGAAGCTGAGCTCCGCCAACTCAAGAGCAAGCGTAGCAAGGCTTAACTCCACGCTCTTCTCTTCACTCTTCTTCACTATGTCGCAAGACCTACACTTAGAGAATATCCGTCGCGAATACTCCTCGCTCAGCCTCAGTCGCAAGGAGCTTCCCGACAATCCCCTCGAGATCGTAAGTGCTTGGATCGACCAAGCCATTGAGACCAAAGTCAACGAACCTACGGCCGTCATCGTAGGGACCGCTACCCCCGAAGGTCGCCCCAGCATGCGCACCGTACTACTGAAGGAGGTGGTCGATGGGCGCTTCGTCTTCTACACGAACTACGACAGCCGCAAGGGAAAGCAAATAGCCGCCAACCCACACGTTGCCCTTACTTTCCTCTGGCACGAACTCGAGCGACAGATCCACGTAGAGGGCACGATCGAGCGCCTACCAGCGGCTGAGAGTGATGCCTACTTTGCGATGCGTCCCTACAAAAGTCGTGTCGGAGCACGCATCTCCCCTCAGAGCCAACCTATCCCATCGCGTGAGTACATCATGATGCGCTTTGCGGCCGAGAGCCTTCGCTTCGTCGGACGCGAAGTACCACGTCCTGAGCACTGGGGTGGCTTCGCTGTGACCCCTTCACGCATTGAGCTCTGGCAGGGGCGTGACAGCCGTCTGCATGACCGCTTCCTCTACGAGCTACAGGCCGATGGCTCTTGGAGCTTAGAGCGCTTAGCCCCCTAACGCCTTATCTATGCCTGCACGCATGGACGCAGTCCAAGCCTTCCTCGACTATCTTCGTCACGAAGCTGCCGCCTCGCCCTTGACCATCGAGACCTACCAGTCCGACCTCAAGAGCTTCACGGCCTATGCCGAAGAGCGTCTTGGAGAGTCCTTCATTCCCTCCGAGGGAGACCTGGACTTAGTCCGTGGCTGGCTATCGATGAAGCTCGACGATGGGGTCAAGGCCTCCACCGTGGGGCGATGCCTCACCTCTGTCAAGAGCTTCTATCGCTACCTACTGAAGAGCGAGCTACTCAAGCGCAACCCCATACAAGCCCTTCGCCCACCCAAGGCAGACCGTCCGCTTCCTGTCTACGTACCCACCAAGGAGATGGAAGAGATGCTCTCAGGGGAAGTTGACCCTACCGACTGGCAGGCTGTACGCGACCGTCTCATCCTGACGATGCTCTACGAATGTGGCCTGCGTCGCTCCGAAATCGCAGGTCTTCGTGACCGTGCTGTCGATACCACGGAGCGACAACTCAAGGTCTTGGGTAAAGGGCGTAAGGAGCGCATTGTTCCCTTCGGAAAGGGCTTGACTGAAGCTATCGAAGATTGGAGACATCTACGTACCTCTATCTTCGGTCTGACGGAGTCCTTCTTCGTCAATAGCAAGGGTAAGGCGATGACTCCACGTGCGATTTATCAAGTAGCACATACAGCTCTGGCCACCGTTCCTAACCTCTCCAGGCGTGGCGCACACGTCCTGCGTCATACCTTCGCCACCGATATGCTGAACTCAGGCGCCGACTTGATGCTCCTGAGAGAACTGATGGGGCATAGCTCCGTCTCAACGACCGTACGATACACACACACCTCCTTCGAGCAGCTGAAGAAGCTCTATGCGGCACATCCTCGGGCAGCGCGTACCCCTCGTGACGGCACTCCCGATACGGACGATTAGCCTTCAGTCTACACCTTGCTCGAAGCACTGACCACGAGCAATGCCCAGCCTACGTTACCCTTTTCTCTACCTTTTCCTCCTCGCTTTCTTCCCAGCATTAGCCTCGGCTCAGGTCTGGCGTGCCGACTTCTCTTCGGAGGGGAAGCCTGCTGAGCACTGGCGATATGACCGCTCTTCCTACACCATTTCAGGCGGAGCTCTGCATCTCACTGCTCCACAAAGTGCAGCGCAAGGTATCGCAGCCCTCGTCACCAACGTCACCCTTCCTCGGCAAGTCATCTGGCGTGGTCAGGTGGAGATGGATCTCTTTCCCTCAGCGACCAACTACGCCACCATCCTCCTCTGCGCTGTCCAAGCACTTGATGCTACGAGCTATGAATATGTAGCACTCACCTTCGGGCAAGGCGGAGATCAGCGTATCAGCCTCCAACGGATGAAAGTGAGCAAAAGCCCTACCACTCCCCCGCAACTCCGTCTCTCCCCCCTTGCCTCACCACTTATCTCCAGCTCAGTCGTCCTCAATGCTTCGGGGAGAAAGTGGGACTACGAGGTGCGCTATAGCCCCGAGAGCGGCTGGCAATTAGCTCTGAGAGATGTCGGCATCCAAGCTCACATGGAGCTCATCGGAGAAGAAGATAGCTACCGCCCCACCCTACCAGAGAAGAACACCTTTGGAGTCTACTGTGCCTACACCGCTGCTCACCACGAAGGCTGGCACTTCCGGGCACTCAGCATTGCCCCCGACACCGAAGAGACGGAAGGGCAACCCGAAGAACCCAACCAACCGAAGCCTACCCCCATCCCCACCCCTTCCGAAGGAGTCAAAGCTGGGCTCCTTCTCTCCGAGGTAATGCCTCATCCAAAGCCCGACAGTCCCGAATATATCGAGCTGTACAACGCCAGCGATACTCCCTGCGACCTCGCAGACTACATCTTAGCCACAGGGCGGAATAATTCTTACCATGCCACGCTACTCCCTGCTCATCCCATCCCTGCAGGAGGTTATGTTGTCGTGACAAAGGATCCCGATGCGCTGTCTGCGACTTATCCCAAGGCTCCTCGAGAAAGCTTTATCCAAGTTGCTCTACCTCGCCTGCTCAATCAGGCTGGGGTCATTGGGCTTCTTACCAAGGAGGAATTGGTAATCGATATTCTTCATTACAGCAATGACCTCCGTCCCAAAGGAATGAAGAACAAGCCTGGAATTGCGCTGGAGCGAAGGAGCTTCCAAGTTATCCAAGAGGCAGGCAACTGGCACATCGCAGCTCGGTCTGCTGGTTTTGCTACCCCAGGAGAGAAGAACTCTACGCCTGATGCGACTACTGGAGCAGAGGCAAAAAAGCCGAACCAGCGTGTCTCTGCCGAAGAATTGTTTGCCCTGCTCGACAGTGCTCCAGAGGGGACATGTACCTTCACACTCTACCGACTGACGGGAGAGTTAGTCGCTCGTGGCACGTCACTTGCCCGAGAGTCGTGGGTACAAGCTCTTCGGACACATCCCATAGAAGCCCTCCGTAGCATAGGCATTTACTCACGAACGCCCTTATTGCTCCACATCCATCTCATTCGCCCCGACAAGACGAAGTCACAGGCTTCGCTCCTCTTCCAGCTGGTCAGTCACTAAGTGCGTAGTCTACTCAGGCTCGCCTTCCCCCTCCTTTTTTTTGCGCTCATCCAGCCCTCTTGACTCTCAGTTTTTCTGAGGTTCAGGGGGGCTTTCTTCTATCCCCAACTTTGTTCCATCACTGCTTACGTGCTGCTTCCTCGTGAGATCGTAGGCTAAAGCAATAGTGCTTCGCGACTGAAGCAGTAGTGGTTCACACGCGGAGCAGTAGTGGTTCACACGCGGAGCAATAGTGCTTTCACGATGCACCACTATTGGTGCACACCACTGACCAATAGTGCTCACAGCAGCCTCTCATCATAGACACAGGAGCATTCCCTTTGAGCAGGGACAGGCTATGTCCTTTTCACGGACAATATCTTCGGTGGCACAGGGTCGCTTGCTTCTTCGTATCTTTGCAGGCGATAAGCAGATAGGAGCTACCCGAGCCCAAGGTATCAGGTAGCTACTACCTTTTGTATTTACCTAAGAGACAAACCGAACTTCAGGCAATGAATGTAGCTATAGTCGGTGTCAGCGGAGCCGTCGGGCAGGAGTTTCTCCGTGTCCTCAGCGAGCGCTCCTTCAAAATTGACCGATTAGAACTGTTCGCCTCCGAGCGCAGCGCGGGGAAGACCATCACCTTCCGTGGGAAGGAATATACCATACGCCTCCTACAGCACGGAGATGACTTCAAGGACATTGATGTCGCCTTCGTCTCTGCTGGTGGGAGTGTATCCATCGAATACGCAGAGACGATCACCAAGCACGGCGCTGTGATGATCGACAATTCCAGTGCCTTCCGTATGCAGGAGGATATTCCCCTGGTCGTACCAGAAGTCAATGCCGCCGATGCCCTCGTCCGTCCACGAGGCATTATTGCGAACCCCAACTGCACAACGATCCAGATGGTCGTAGCACTGAATGCCATCGAGCGACTGAGTCACATTCGCCGTGTCCACGTAGCTACTTATCAGGCTGCCAGCGGTGCTGGTGCGCGTGGTATGGCTGAGCTCGATGAGCAGACCAAAGCCATCGCACGTGGCAAAGATCCCGAGGTGAAGAAGTTCGCCTACCAGCTTGCCTACAACCTCATTCCTCAGATCGATGTCTTCGGGGATGATGACTACACCAAGGAAGAGCTGAAGATGTACCACGAGACGCGCAAGATCATGCACAGCGATGTGCAGGTCAGTGCTACCTGTGTCCGTGTTCCCGTGACGCGTGCCCACTCCGAAGCTATCTGGGTAGAGACAGAGCAGCCTCTATCACTGGACGAAGTGCGTGAAGCCTTCCGCAAGGCTCCTGGAGTCGTCTTGCAGGACGAGCCCGCAGAGCAAGTCTATCCTATGCCCCTCTTCATCGCAGAGAAAGACCCCGTTTATGTAGGTCGTCTGCGTAAGGATCTGGCTTCACCCAATGGGCTCACCTTCTGGTGCGTCGGAGATCAGATCAAAAAGGGTGCAGCTCTGAATGCCGTACAAATAGCCGAATACCTCGCCTCACAAGGTCAGCTCGGCAAGAAGTAACTCCAAAACCAACTACAAGCAATGAACTTATATAAGAGCATCGAAGACCTGCAGGCCTTCGTAGCGGCGGAGCGTGCACAAGGGCTTCGCATCGCTTTCGTCCCTACCATGGGTGCCCTCCACGCAGGACATCTGAGCCTCGTCAAGCGTGCACTCAGCGAATGTGATCGCTGTATCGTCAGCGTCTTCGTCAACCCCACGCAGTTCAATGATCCTCGAGACCTCGAGACCTACCCACGCACACTCGAAGCCGATAGCGCACTTTTGGCTTCGGTAGGTGCCAGTGCGCTCTTCGCCCCCGAAGTCAGCACGATCTACCCCGAGGAAGACAAGCGCACCTTCGATGTCGGAGCTGTAGCCGAAGTGATGGAAGGACGCTTCCGTCCTGGTCACTTCAATGGGGTGATGCAGGTCGTCTCACGCCTCTTCGACATCGTCCGTCCGGACTGCGCCTACTTCGGAGAGAAGGACTTCCAGCAGATCTCTGTCATCCGTGCTATGGTTCGTCTCATCGGTAGCCCCGTTGAGATCATCGCTTGTCCCATCGTGCGCGAAGCTGATGGACTGGCACTCAGTAGTCGCAATGTACGTCTGACCCACGAAGGGCGTCAGGCGGCGCCCTCCATCTACCGCATCCTCTCCGAGAGCCGTAGCTGGGCTAAGGAACTGACACCTGCAGCCCTCATCGAGCGTGTGACACGCGAGATCAATGCTGTCCCCACCCTGCGTGTTGAGTACTTCGAGCTGGTCGATACCGATAGTCTCCAGCCTATTACCTCGTGGAGTGACAGCCCTGCGCCTCACGGTTGCATTACCGTCTACTGTGGCGAAGTACGTCTGATCGACAATATCGCTTACCACTAACGGATGAAGCGAACAAAGGCTTTACTGCTCCTCAGCAGTATCCTCTTAGGGCTGGGGCTCAGCAGTTGCGGGGTACGTAAGCCTCTCCCTGCGCCTACTCCAACAAAGCAGATTTCCCTCCCCCCCAGCCCTCCTCCAGCATTTACTCAGTGGACACGTCCCACAGGGGACTCGATTCACGAGGAGATGCGTGCAGTGTGGATCACCACCGTTTATGGGCTTGACTGGCCTCGTGATAAGGCGGACACGCCCGATGGAGTGCGCCGACAAAAGGAGTCCCTCATACGCATCCTGGATCGCCTGCAAGCTGATGGATACAACACGGTCTTCCTGCAGCTCCGCCACAGCGGTACCGTTATCTATCCCTCCGACTACGAACCCCTATCGACACGCTTCGCTGGAGAAGGCTTCTTCGGAGACTATGATCCTGTGCGCTTCGCTATCGAAGCGTGCCACGCACGTGGTTTGAGCCTGCATGCTTGGTTCGTCACCTACCCACTCTCCTCCTCAAAGCGTTACCCGCACCCCATCCTCTCAGACCATCCAGGCTGGGCTATTTTCCACAAAGGGTCGCACCATCTTGATCCAGGAAATCCCGAGGTACGTACCTACATTGCCCATCTGGCGACGGACTTAGTACGACGCTATCCAGTTGATGGCATTCACTTCGACTACTTCCGTTATCCAGAGGGGGCGGAGCACTTCGCCGATGAAGCAAGCTACGCACGCTACGGAGAGGGATTTTCAAGCAAAGCGGATTGGCGTCGCAACAACTTGACGCTCCAGCTCCGTGAAGTACGTGACTCCCTTCAGCACCTCGGAGCACACACCCTCGTCAGTGTCGCTCCCTTAGGGAAGCTACGCAAGATCGCAGACCTCGGTCGTCCCCACGGATGGACAGCCTATGAGTCTGTATACCAAGATCCCGAGACGTGGGGACGTGAGGGGCTGGTGGACTTCATCGTACCGATGATGTACTATCGTGACAATCTCTATAGCCCCTTTCTCCGTGAGTGGAAGGAGCGCGTAGAGCGCTATATCCCTGTGGTTGCTGGTCTTGCGCCCTACCGTGTCGAGGAGACGGGCTGGCCCGAGTCCGTCATCAAAGAGCAAATAGATGAAGAGCGCAAAGTGGGGCTCTCTGGGGTCTGCTTCTTCCGAGAAGCGCATACAGGAGCACGCTTCCCTGCTACGCGTAGCATCATCGCCGAAGCCTTCCGACCGACAGCTCTTCCTCTGGCGTTTGCTCGTGGGAAAGCCTTCCAAGCAGCAGCACCGACTGACCTTGTCCTCAAGCCTGCAGGACGTGGCGAAGTACTTCTCTCGTGGCAGCAACCCGAGATGACGAAGCACCTTCCGCTTACTTGGCGGCTCTGGGTCATCACGACAGATGCAAGCGGCATCAAGCACGCCACGCTCTTAGCACCACGACTTTCGTCTTCGCAGTGCAAGCTCATCGCTATGGACTTTGATGGAAATAGATCCGTAGAGTTCGGTGTCGAAGCAGTAAATAGCTTCGGTGTCGCTACGCCCTGCACGGCTTCGCTCACCATCAGCCTTACCGACCTCAAGGCACTGGCTGGCGGTGGGAAGTAAGATGAACCTATATCTGCACATCCCCTTCTGCGCCAGTCGTTGCTCCTACTGCGACTTCTACACACAGACAGGGAGCCGTCTCCGCCGAGACTTTATCAACGCCCTCATCAGGGAGCTTCACCTTCGCCGAGGGGAGCTCCCTGATAGTGCTTTCATTGAGCATATTTACTTCGGTGGGGGGACACCTTCGCTCCTCACACCAGACGAACTCACCCGCATCTTCGCGACCATCACCTCGCTCTATCCCCTCACAGGCTCAGGCGAAGTGACTATCGAATGCAACCCCGATGACGTCACAGCGGACTACGCCCAAGCTCTTGGTACGCTACCCATCAACCGCGTAAGCATGGGGGTACAGAGCTTCCACGCTGACGACCTCTCCTTCCTCAATCGCCGTCACACGGCAGAGCAAGTCTTCGCCGCTGTCGAATATCTCCGCCATCAAGGAATTGATAACCTCAGCCTGGACCTCATCTACGGCCTGCCTGGACAAACAGCAGAGCGATGGCTCGCTAATATCCGCACCTTCCTTTCGCTCGGTGTTCCACACCTCTCTGCCTATCACCTCATTTACGAGGAAGGCACGGCACTGACTCGCCTTGTCGAGCGTGGAAAAGTGCATCCCGTAAGCGAAGACGACAGCTTACGCTTCTTCGAGCTCCTTATCTCGGAGCTGAAGAGGGCTGGATACGAGCACTACGAAATCTCCAACTTCGCCCTCCCCGACCGCTATGCACGGCATAATACAGGCTATTGGCAGGGAGTCCCTTACTTAGGATTAGGTCCTTCGGCTCATAGCTTTGACGGCGTGCGCACTCGCTCGCACAATGTCGCTTCGCTTGCTCGCTACACGAAGGCTCTTTTAGATGGGGAGCGTGACTACGAGACCGAGTACCTCAGTGATGAAGAGCTGCAGCACGAATACATCCTCACGCGTCTGCGTACCCAATGGGGTATTCCACTTGACGACTATACAGCACGCTTCGGAGAGCATGCCACAAGCCTCCTGCTACAAGCAGCCAAGGAGCACCTACAGCAAGGACAACTCACCCATAGCGCAGATACCCTTCGCCTAACCCCTGCTGGGATCTTCGTCTCTGATGGCATCATCGCCGATCTCTTCCTCTAAGCGACCTGCAATCCCCCGATACCCCCCCCTACTTTCACGGCAAGTAGGAGAGCTGATTTATTCGTAACTTTGTGTACTATACATTCTTTACGGTAGACTCTTACCGGGTCTTCCCCCCTTTATTCAATGCAAGACTTAGATATCCGTGGTGCTCGTGTGCACAACCTAAAAAACGTGGATGCGCATATTCCACGCTACTCACTGACCGTCTTTACAGGGTTGAGTGGCAGTGGAAAGTCCTCGCTGGCATTCGACACGATCTATGCTGAGGGACAGCGTCGCTATATAGAGACCTTCAGCTCTTATGCGCGTGGTTTCCTCGGTGGAGGACTGGAGCGTCCCGATGTCGATGAGATCTCGGGACTGGGTCCCGTCATCTCCATCGAGCAGAAGACTACGAATCGCAACCCACGCTCTACAGTCGGTACCGTCACGGAGATCTACGACTTCTTCCGCCTGCTCTATGCACGTGCAGGCACCGCCATCTCTTATCTCTCGGGGAGTCCGATGGTGCGCTACACGGAGGAGCAGATATTGGAGCTTCTGCTCCAGCGTTACGAAGGGAAGAAAGTACTACTCTTAGCTCCAGTCGTCAAGCAACGAAAAGGGCACTACAAAGAGCTCTTCGAGCAACTGCGTAAGAAGAGCTTCCTCACCGTCCGTGTCGACGGTAAGCTGCGTGAGATTACCTATGGGATGAAGCTCGACCGATACAAGATCCATAGTGTCGAAGTACAGACCGACAAGCTCACCATCTCGGAGAAGAACCATGACCGCCTACTTGCCAGCCTCCGCCTGACCCTCAAGGAGGGTGATGGAGTGATGATGATCCAAGAGCATGGGACAAACAAAGTGGCTTACTTCAGTCGCCATCTGATGGATCCCGAGACGGGGCTATCCTACAACGAGCCTGCACCTCACAACTTCTCCTTCAACTCCCCCAACGGCAGTTGCCCACGCTGTAAGGGTCTGGGCGAAGTGCGTGTCATCGACCTCGACAGCATCATACCCGATCGTAGTAAGAGTATCTACGCCGGGGGGATTCTCCCCTTGGGCAAGTACCGACGCTCGCTGGTCTTTGCCCTCATCGAGGCACTCTGCGATAAGTATGAAGCCTCGATCAAGGCCCCTATAGCTAAGCTCCCCGAAGACCTCCTCACCGAAATCGTGGAAGGAAGTGAAGAGGATATAGTCCTGCACGAAGACCGCTTCGCTGAGCTACGTGGCGTACCTATTTCCTATGATGGCATAGCGGCTTTGCTGATGGCACAACGCGAAGAAGAGGATACTTCGCGCGAAACAGAGAAGTGGATGACACAGTTCACTCGCTCTGAAGTATGCCCCGAGTGCCACGGTGGACGCTTAAATAAGGAAGCACTCCACTACTTCATAGGCGATAAGAATATCGGTGAAGTTGCCTCGATGGAACTAACACACTTAGCCACATGGCTTGAGGGTCTGGAGGACAAACTCACCCCACAGCAACGCACCATCGCTATCGAAGTACTCAAGGAGATTCGCACACGCCTCTCCTTCCTCCTCGATGTAGGCTTAGGCTACCTCTCGATGAATCGCATGTCGGCCTCCCTCTCAGGGGGAGAGAGCCAGCGCATTCGTCTGGCTACACAGATCGGCACACAGCTCGTGGAGGTACTTTACATCCTCGACGAGCCCAGTATTGGACTGCATCAGAGAGATAATGTGCGTCTCATCCATTCCCTACAGAAGCTCCGTGACTTAGGTAATACGGTCATCGTCGTCGAGCACGACAAGGATATGATGCTCGAAGCCGACCACATCATCGATATGGGACCCAAAGCTGGTCGTCTTGGTGGAGAGGTCGTCTTCTCTGGAAGCCCCAAGGAGATGATGCGTGCTGGGACATTGACTGCTCGCTACATCAGTGGGACGGAAGCCATCGAGATACCCAATGAGCGACGTCCACTCACCGAGCGTCAACTGCGTCTCACGGGAGCACGAGGCAACAACCTCAAGGGGATAGATGTAACCCTCCCCTTAGGGACTATGATTTGCGTCGCTGGCGTATCGGGAAGTGGTAAGAGTACGCTCATCAATGAGACACTCTTACCGATACTAAGTCAGCATCTTTATGCTTCGCTCAAGGATCCTCTTCCCTACGATAAGATCGAGGGATTGGAGTATGTTGACAAGGTCGTAGCCGTCGACCAATCCCCTATCGGGCGTACTCCCCGTAGCAATCCCGCTACCTACACTGGGGTCTTCACCGACATCCGAAGCCTCTTCGTAGGGCTTCCCGAGAGCAAGATGCGTGGCTACAAGCCAGGTCGCTTCTCCTTCAATGTCTCGGGAGGACGCTGCGACACTTGCTCGGGCAATGGCTACAAGAAGATCGAGATGAACTTCCTCCCCGACGTCTTCGCCCCCTGCGAAGCCTGCCACGGACGACGCTACAACCGTGAGACCCTCGAAGTGCGCTTCAAGGGAAAATCCATCGCTGATGTGCTCGACATGACCATCAATGCTGCGGTGGAGTTCTTTGCTCACGTCCCCCAGATACTCAAGAAGCTACAGGTCTTGCAAGATGTCGGCTTGGGATACATCAAGCTCGGGCAGTCCTCGACGACCCTCTCTGGAGGTGAAAGCCAGCGCATCAAGCTCGCCTCAGAGCTGGCTAAGCGTGACACAGGTAAGACCGTATATATATTGGATGAGCCGACGACAGGACTGCACTTCGAGGATATCCGCGTGCTCCTCGGCATCCTCAATCGCTTGGTCGATCGTGGAAATACCGTCATCATCATCGAGCACAACCTTGATGTGCTGAAGAGTGCCGACTACATCATCGAGATCGGCCCCGAGGGAGGTAAGGACGGCGGACAGCTCCTCTTTGCTGGCACGCCTGAGGCTTTGACGAAGGTCAAAGATAGTCCTACTGCACCCTTCCTCGCCGAAGAACTCAAGATCGCAGCACGACTCAAAAAGAAGACACGCTAATAGATAGTATGTACCCCATAAATTCCTATCCCTAATCGCCCTAACCTCTACCCCCATGAAACTTGGTAACCGCCTATCGAACAAGATTTGTCCTGACAACATGACCATCGAGGAGTGGCAGGTAGCCCTCCGCCGTGAGAACGCACGCGAGAGTGACTTCGCCGTGGAGCACCTCGACAAGAACCGCATCTGGGGAGATTATCTCGTCTGCAGTGCTACGGGTCGCTACCGTGTCGCCTTCCGTGGCGTACAGAGCGACCGCAACTTTTGCTCCTGCCTGGACTTCCGTACCAATGGACTCGGCACATGCAAGCACCTGGAGGCTGTCTCCCTATATCTCGAAGAGCACGTCCCAGGATATCCTTGGGCTGGGCTAAGCTATGCTGCCGAATATTCCTCACTCTACGTGAGCTACAAGGGCGGTCGTAGTATCCGTCTACGCATCGGCGAAACTTATCGTGCCGAGTACCAACGCTTGAAAGAGAAGTACTTCACCCCTGAAGGCCTCCTTCCCGAAGCCAACTACCACCTACTCGAGCAAATCTGTCAGGAGGCATTAGCTATCTCTTCTACCTTCCGCTGCTACGAAGATGTACAGACTTTCGCTGATGAATCTCTACAGCTACGCCAGTGGAAGACCGAGCTACGCTCAGCCTATCCCGAGGGGGCTATTCCCTGGGACAAGCAGCAGCTCAACGATGCTTATACCGAGGTAGAGCACTTACTCTATGACCTCTGTCTGAATGGCTTTGGCTTCATCGTTGGGGTCAAGCATCCCTTCTACATGCACCTCTTGGCTCGCCTCGTCGAAGAAGTGTACCAAGGCGAAGTTGAGCGCAATAAGGGATACATCATCGTGGGGAATGAGACCGATGTTCTACTGTGGCAATCGGTACTTCTGCAATACAGCGAGTATATTCACCTGCCCATACAGGTCGTCTCCCAGCAGACGTTCCTCAAGCAACCCATACAGCAGGGAGCTAAGGCTACCTTCGTCTATGTCAATGATGCCGACTGCCTGAAGGAATGGAAGAACCCTGTTTCACTCGCCATCAAGCGTCTGGAGATTAAGCACCTCTATCTGCATGTCGAGACACTCCAGCACTTCACGCCTGTGCAGCTCTCCTCGATTCTACAGCATATCAACCCCTTCATCATCGGGCCGTTCTACAAGTTCATCCATACTTACCGCCCGATGTTCCCTCTTCGCGAGCGTTGCGAGTCACTGCCTCCAGAGATGCAGCCATTCACCCTCTTCGTCTCGCAGGTGCTTGTGACAGCCCCCGTACTGCCCTCCGGTGATACTCCTCCTTCGGCTCCTCTGCCCGTAGACGAACTACTCACCCCCGAAACACGCGTGACGAAGTTCCTCAAGCTACTGAGTGAGATCCTCGAAGATCCGAAGGCTACGGAGCTACTTCGCGAGCGCATCTCCAGCATTACGAGATAAGCATCCAGTTCGTACAGATCATACAGACGCACAAGAGGGAGGGCTACCAGCACAGAGCTCTACCATCATCTCCCCATTTCAGAGAGTTTATACAGCGTGCCCACCTCCTTCCTCGAAGGGTGTGGGCACACTCTTCATTTCTCATATCCCGAGTGCATGACGACAGATGCGGTATGGTTTTGCATGCTCATTGAAGAAGCTATATATCATATAATCTTGCTATCTTTGTCGCAGATAAATGAAGTCCATAGCCCCCGATAACTCTTGTGCCAAGAGGAGCAAGCGGAGTGAGCGACTATTCGACTTCGATATGGACAATAGACCAGTGGAGAGCCGAGAGGCTGTCCTCAACACCTCAGACAAGTAAAGTACACAAAACAGACCCCACATGGCAGACGAAAAGGAGTTCGCTCCTCGACCAAACCGCAGTAGCTCCGAAGGGAGTACACAGCGCCCAGCTACCCGTACACGACGCGTACCTGCGGCCTCTACCGATGGACAGCACATCTCCGCCAATCCTCATGCTGGATCTCCTACACGCCGTAGACGTGTCTTCATCGTATCCGAAGAAGAACAGCACCCCCACCCCAGTCGCCCTATTGCTCGAGCCTCTCGCATAGACCAGTCCACCTACGAGGGCTCTTATTCTTCGTCCGCAGAGCGCACTCGCTATGCCGAGAGGTATCAAGCTGAGCGCGCCGATGGTCGCTACAACTATAATTACAACCGCTCAGAGCATCCACATCGCTCGAGTGCTCCTGGTCAGACAGGAGAAGAGCGTCCCCACAAGGGACAATATGCAGGTAAGGGCTTCAAGAAAGCAGGAGCTCCCAAAGGCAAGAAGAAAAAGAAGCAGCCACAGCTCCCTACTCCTATCAAGTACGAAGAGATCGTTGACCCAGCACAGGATCTGCGCCTCAATAAGTTCCTCGCCAACGCTGGCGTCTGCTCACGCCGTGAGGCTGATGCCCTTATTACCGCTGGAGAAGTTACGGTCAACGGTGTCGTCGTCACGGAATTAGGATCACGTGTGACTCGCTTGGATGAGGTCGTATACAAGGGTGTGCGTGTCTCCACCCAGAGCAAGGTGTACATCCTACTCAATAAGCCTAAGAACTGTGTCACCACGAGCGATGATCCCGAATGCCGCCGCACGGTGATGGACCTCGTCAAGGGCGCTTGCGAAGAACGTATCTACCCCGTTGGTCGTCTTGACCGCAACACCACAGGGGTCATCCTCATCACCAACGATGGCGACCTGTCAAGTAAGCTCACCCATCCCTCCTTCATGAAGAAGAAGATCTACCACGCATGGCTCGACAAGCCCGTGACGGTGGAGGATATGCAGCGCATTGCTGAAGGGATCGAACTCGAGGATGGGGAGATCCACGCTGACGCTCTTAGCTACGTCAGCGAAGAGGATCTAAGCCAAGTAGGTATCGAGATTCACTCGGGGCGCAACCGTATTGTCCGCCGTATCTTCGAGCACTTAGGCTACCACGTCGTCAAGCTCGACCGCGTCTACTTCGCTGGTCTGACGAAGAAGAATCTCCCCAGAGGACGCTGGCGCTACCTCACCGAGCAGGAAGTCAACAACCTGCGCATGGGCTCCTTCGAATAACGAATACAGGAGCAGATACTACCACATCGCTACATACCTCTCAAGCATACATCTATGAAACGTACCAGAATCATCGAGCTACTGCAAGGCTCGCTCATTGGGCAGCAAGTGAACGTCAAAGGCTGGGTACGCACCCGCCGTGGCAACAAAGCCATTAGCTTCATCGCTCTGAATGACGGCTCGACGATACACAATATCCAGATCGTCGTCGACCTCGCACGCTTTGATGCCGACCTGCTGGCAAAGATTACCACGGGGGCAAGCCTCAGTATCGTCGGTGAGCTCGTTGCCTCCCAAGGTCAAGGTCAGAGCGTAGAAATACAAGCCAACGAAATCGAAGTTCTCGGCACGGCAGATCCTGCGACCTATCCACTACAGAAGAAGGGACACTCGCTGGAGTTCCTGCGTGAGATCGCTCACCTGCGTCCTCGCACCAATACCTTCGGAGCGATTTATCGCATGCGTCACCACATGTCGATCGCCATCCATACGTTCTTCCACGAGCGTGGTTTCTTCTACGTACACACCCCACTCATCACGGCAAGTGATGCCGAAGGTGCTGGACAGATGTTCCAAGTCACAACGCTTGACTTAGACAACCTTCCACGTACCGAGGACGGACAGGTCGACTATAAGGAGGACTTCTTCGCTCGTCACACATCACTCACCGTCTCGGGTCAGCTCGAGGGTGAGATGGCGGCACTGGCCTTAGGCGGTATCTACACATTCGGCCCTACCTTCCGTGCAGAGAACTCCAATACGCCTCGTCACCTCGCCGAGTTCTGGATGATCGAGCCCGAAGTTGCCTTCCTCGAGATCGAGGAGAATATGGATCTGGCAGAAGAGTTCATCAAGTACTGCGTACAGTGGGCACTGGATCGCTGCATGGATGACCTTACGTTCCTCGCTGAGCACTTCGACAAGGAGCTCATCGATCGCCTACGCTTTGTCCTCGAAAAGCCCTTCAAGCGTATGACCTACACCGAAGGTATCGAGATCCTCGAGGCTGCAGTCAAGGCTGGACGCAAGTTCGAGTTCCCCATCTACTGGGGTGCTGACTTAGCCAGCGAACACGAACGCTACCTCGTCGAAGAGCACTTCCAGCGTCCTGTCATCGTGACGGATTACCCCAAGGAGATCAAGAGCTTCTACATGAAGCTCAACGATGATGGCAAGACCGTCCGTGGTATGGACGTCCTCTTCCCAAAGATCGGAGAGATCATCGGTGGCTCAGAGCGTGAAGCCGACTACGACAAGCTCGTGCAGCGTGCGGCCGAAGTTGGTGTCCCCGAGAAGGACCTCTGGTGGTACCTGGATTCGCGTCGCTACGGCACGGCTCCGCACTCAGGCTTCGGGCTGGGCTTTGAGCGTCTCCTGCTCTTCGTCACAGGTATGGCGAACATCCGTGACGTCATTCCCTTCCCTCGTACGCCTCGCAACGCTGAGTTCTAAATCATAGCGGAGCATCGACTCCGTACACATAGCAAGCAAAGTAGGGCGGACTCCCTGGTGTGGAGTCCGCCCTACTACATTATATAATAAGTGCTGTCAAAGCAACGCATCTAAGCAATCAGACAAATGAAAGTACTCGTCATCTATTCGCATTCATACCAGGAGACCAGCCACGCAGGTAAGGTTATCCTGGAGGTCTTTAAGGCACAGCCGGACTTTGAAGTTCGTAATATCGAAGAGCTCTATCCTCAGTGCAGGCCCATTGACATCGCCTTGGAACAGGAGCGACTGGTCGCAGCTGACCTCATCATCTTCCACCATCCCATCTTCTGGTTCAGCATGCCTGCAGGACTCAAACACTATATGGATGAAGTCTTCCAGTATGGCTTTGCCTATGGCAGCACAGGCGGTAAGCTCCGTGGGAAGAAGTTCATCCACTCCTACACGACTGGTTCTGGTGCAGCGACATTCGCTGGTGAGTTGGGCGAAATCCCGCCTGCTGCACTGAAGGGCTCTGCCGCCTTCTGCGGTATGGACTATCTGAAGGCCTTCCCGCTCTATGGTCAGTTAGCTCTAACTAATCCTAATGTACCAGCCGAAGCTAAGGCACACGCTGAGCGCATCGTGGAGTACGTTCACACCCTTTAATAAAGCCAAACGCCCCCATTACTCTCCAGTGAGTAGTGGGGGCGTTGTCTATTGGGGCATACCATCTGGGGACGGCAAGGGCAATCGATCACTCGTCTACTACGAGGTTGTCGATGATGAAGTTCTGTCGCTCCGGAGTATTCTTACCCATGTAAAACATCAGCAGGTTGCTCAGATTATCCTCCTTGCGGATACGAATGGGATCGAGCTTGATATTCTCCTCACTGATCCAGTCTTTGAACTGCTCCGGCGAGATTTCCCCGAGCCCTTTGAATCGTGTAACCAGCGCGCGCTTCCCGAGCTTCTTCAGCGCAGCTTGCTTCTGAGTCTCATTGTAGCAGTAGATATTGGTCACCAACTCTTCGGCTGGAGTTTCTTCTGCGGTCTTCTTGGTGCGTCCCTTCTTCTTAGGAACACTCGTCATAAAGTTGTCAGACTTCTTATGTTCCTTGGGCAAGAAGACGCGGAAGAGCGGAGTCTCTAAGATAAAGACGTGCCCACGGCGCACCAGTTCGGGGAAGAACTGTAGGAAGAATGTGATCAAGAGTAGACGGATGTGCATACCATCGTCATCGGCATCGGTGGCGATGATGATGCGGTTGTAGCGCAGCCCATCGAGACCGTCCTCGATGTTGAGAGCAGCCTGCAGGAGGTTAAATTCCTCATTCTCATAGACGACCTTCTTGCTCTGCCCGTAGCAGTTGAGGGGCTTTCCTCGTAGGCTGAAGACGGCCTGATACTTCGGGTCACGACACGTGGTGATTGAGCCACTTGCCGAATTACCCTCTGTGATGAAGAGGCTGGTACGCTCGGGCTCTTTTGCCTTCGGGTCATTGAGGTGAATGGTGCAGTCACGTAGCTTCTTATTGTGCAAGCTCGCCTTCTTCGCACGCTCACGAGCGAGCTTGGCTACCCCACTCAGCGACTTACGTTCACGCTCACTCTCCTGAATCTTCTGCAGCATAATCCCTGCATCTTCGGGATGAATATGCAGGTAATTGTCCAGCTCCTTGCCGAGAAAGTCATTGAGGAACTTCTGGATACTTCGCCCATCGGGCTCCATATCCTTTGACCCGAGCTTCGTCTTCGTCTGGCTCTCAAAGACGGGTTCTTCGATCTTGATGCTAATAGCAGCCGCCATACCGTAGCGGATGTCACGGTAGTCGAAGTTCTTACCATAAAAGTCCTTGATGACGCGCGCCACGGCTTCTTTGAAGGCGGAGAGATGTGTCCCCCCCTGCGTGGTATTCTGCCCATTGACGAAGCTGTAGAAGTCTTCCCCGACCTGCGAGGTATGGGTGACGACAATCTCGACATCGTCCTCCTTGAGATGGATGATCGGATAGAGAGGCTCTTCGGTGATGTTCTCCTCCAATAGGTCTGCCAGCCCTCGCTTGGAGAGATAACGCTTCCCGTTGTAGATAAGTGCCAGACCAGCATTGAGGAAGGAATAGTTCTTCACCATCGTGACCACGAACTCATCCTTATACTCATAGTCACGGAAGAGCTCGGCATCGGGACGGAAGACGACGCGCGTACCCGAAGGTTCGTCCGAAGGTACTGCTTCGGTCTCCTCTAAGAGCTTAGCGTGGGAGTAACGCACGGTCTTCGTCAGGCCTTCGCGCCAGACAGTGATCTCGCAGTGGATGGAGAGGGCATTGACCGCTTTGATCCCTACCCCATTCAGCCCCACGGACTTCTTGAAGGCTTTGGAGTCGATCTTCCCACCAGTATTCATCTTGCTCGTCGCATCGATGAGCTTGCCGAGAGGGATACCACGGCCATAGTCACGTACCGTCACTTGTCCGTCTTGGATGGAGATCTCGACCTTCTTACCTGCGCCCATGACGTACTCGTCAATAGAGTTGTCGAGCACCTCCTTCAGTAGGACATAAATACCATCATCAGCATGGGAGCCATCACCGAGCTTCCCGATGTACATCCCCGGGCGGCGGCGAATGTGTTCGTCCCACTCCAGGGTCTTGATGTCACTGTCGTTGTAGTCTACTGTCGTCTGTTCTAAAAGGGTCATTGGATCGTAACGTACGTCTTTGTTTTGTAGCTCAAAGATAGCAAAAAGCACGGAGGGCATCGATATAAACCACTCTGATATAGCTCCATCTTCCCCCTTCGTAAGGACGGGCGTGCGATGTAGTGACACTATGGCCAGAAAGCTATAGTGGTGTACTGAAAAAAGTTGACAGTGGGACGGGTACAAATCACAACTTATATGTCACAACCACTCAGCCATTCGGATCTCCTTCGTATCATCGAAGAGTACCTGACCTCCGACCTCACCAAGTACGCCACTGAAAAGAAGTATGGCCTCTATCAGGGTTGTATTACCTATTGGCTTCGTACATTGGGGTTCGATGACAAACCCAAAAACGAAGACATCATGGTAAAACAACCAACCACTTCCATCCCCGAGACGCCCCTTTCGCCCAGCGAAAAGGACGAACTCCAGACCCTACGCAGGGAGATTCGTGAGCTCAAAGCCCAACTCATGCACTATCACTGCTCCCTACTCATCACCGGCGGCGCTGGCTTCATCGGCTCGCATGTCGTCCGACTTCTGGCCAATAAGTATCCACAATACCACATCGTCTGCTTGGATAAGCTCACCTATGCGGGCAACCTGAAGACGCTCGAAGATGTCGCCGGCCTCCCCAACTATACCTTCGTCGAAGCTGATATCTGCGAGCTCGGTTGGGAGCCCAGTCTTCAGTTTGAGAAAGGTCTGGAGAAGACCCTGAAGTGGTATCTCAAGTACCGAGACTGGATCGACCACGTCAGCCAGCGCGTGGGCTAATTCCGCCCGCTCCTCCTCATATCAATAAGCGTGGGCTACCCTCTCCTTCTGAGGGTAGCCCACGCTATATTTAGGGGAAAAGAAGGCACTACCATAGGATCACTCACAGCCCCTTGACATCGACCTACCACAGCGACATCGTGTGGTAGGTAGTATGAACCTATATTGGTCAGCGAGTCAAGCTATATTGGTTCGCTCACGGACCTATATAGGTCACGCGACGAACCAATACTGGTCACGCCATCGACCACTATAGGTTCACACCACCCTCCTCTATAGAAGTGCATAGCCTTTTGCCGAAGCTATAGTCGATCCAGCTCGCCGAGGCTGCTCTCCACCTTATTAAACTTCTGCTTACCGAGGCTATAGCTAAGGCGAAGGATCACCTTACGACTTTCGCTACCGAACCACGTAGTCAGGTCCAATGCCCCCTTGTGCCCGTAGTTGTCCCAGCGATCGGTATGGAAGATATCCGTCATCAAGAGCGAGAGGCGCAGGCGATCATCAGCCCACATACGGCTAAGTCCGATATCCAGACTACCATTGGGCTTGATGACTTCATAGCTTCCGCCCTGGTGCTTGGAGTGGTAGCGACCCGACAATTCAAGGTTAAGCCCAAGGGGAAGAAGGATACTATTACTCACTGACATAAGGCATGAAGGGCGCTTGTATTCCTCCTTGTAGGTCTCGTAGTCCAGCTTATTCACGAAGTAGTACAAGCCAAGATTTGCACTGAAGTCCCACCACGAGGCAAGGCGCTTGGAGAAGAGTCCCTCTAGCCCCACCTGCTGCTGCGCCCCGATATTCTTCGTAGTCATGACGGTCTTCGTCGTCCCGAGCGCATCTGTGATCGAGGTGAAGTAGTCGTCCAGCTTGGAGTAAGAGAGGTTAAGAGAGAGGCTGTTCCACACATAGCTCAGGATAAGTTTATTGCTAATCTGTGGCTTGAGGAAGGGGTTTCCCTTCCAATAGGACAACTCATCGAGCAGGTATTCAAAGGGGTTAAGATCTTCGTAGCGGGGCTTATCTTGGCGGCGACTATACAGCAGGGCTACCTTGCTCTGCTCATTGAGGGCATAGGAGATACTCAGGTTGGGGAAGAATCGTAGGTGGCTACCGCTATGCTCCTCCCCATCCTGATGGGAGTAGGCATTGAGCTTGCTGGAGGTGTGCATATACTCCATACGTAGCCCCGCACTAAGCTCCAGCTTCCCCAGAGTATGGGTGTACTGCGTATAGCCCTCGATATTCCCCTCGTCATAGTGGAAGGTATTTGAGCGCTGGTTATCGATAGCTCCATTCTTCTTAAAGAGGAAGGTATTGTGGCTTCTGATGAAGGAGGTCTTAGCACCAGCGAGCCATTCACTCTCATCATTGGGCTTGTACTTATAGTCCGCCAGGAGCGCATAGATATCGATACCCTTGTCGGGCTGTGAGTAGAAGAAGTCCGAGCGTACCAGCATGTTGGTCGCAGAGTAGTAGGTGTTGGGCTGCTCACAGCGCGCTGTGCCGTCGAAGCGTGTCCAGTCTGCAGTGATGGAGAGCTGGTGCTTGTCAGATGGGTGATAGAGATAGTTCAAGCTATTGCTGTAGCGGAGGGTCTTCTGCTCCACATAGTCATTACGCGCCCGAAGGATGCCATCCAGCGTGGTTGTCCCTTGATAGATGTGGGTCTCCGTCGCTGTGACCCCAGGACCAGCGAGTAGATTCACCGAGCTATTGACGAAGAGCTTACTCGTCGGAGTGGCCTGCCAAGAGAAGTCAATCCCTGCCGAGTAGGTATTACGCATATCGGTATCTACCGTCTCTGAGAGATACTTATTCCCATCCTGAAGCCTCTCATAGCCGTAGTCCATCGCATGATGCCCGATGGCGTGATTGTAATTGAGTCCCAGCTGCCACTTATCTGTATTGTAGGATAGGGCGAGGTCCGAGCTCTGGCGAAGGTTCTCCCAATAGGCGAAGCTGTGTGAGGTGGTGAGGTAAAAGCCAGAGCGAACGGATGCCTTCGTGATGATATTGATGACACCACCAGCTCCATCAGCCCCGAAGCTGGCGTTCGGGCTCGGGGAAGTCTCTATGCTGGAGATCTTTGAGGAGGGGAGCGAGCGTAGATAAGCCGATAGCTCTTCCCCCTTTAGCATCAGCTTCCGCCCATTGACATATATCGCAGTTCCCCCGATGGTCGCTAAGGAGATATCCCCCTTGTTGCTCACCAAGATGCCCGGAGAATGCTTCAGCACATCCAGCGCAGTCCCTATATCTGTGAGGTAAGACTGAGCGACGTGAATCCGGATCTTCCCATTGGATGCGCTGGTCAGCGAGCGGGACTTGCGAGCGGTGACGACGATATCCTTTAGGGAAATATCCTCTACCTCCAGCTGGATATCGGGGAGTGTATCGGCCGAGGCGATAGCCATCTTTCTCTTCACCTCCTTATAGCCCAGTGCCCTTATACAAAGGAGGAACTCCCCCTTGCGCTGGAGGATCGAATACCGCCCAGCAGCATCAGTGAGCACAGACTCTACGAGGACATCTCCTGGAGAAGCGACCAGCATGACGACGGCAGCATCCACTCCCTGGCGGTTCTCGTCGAGGACTCTCCCCGTGACCTTTGTCTGCGCACTTCCCGAGATAGCATAGCCTATCGCCATACAAAACAGGAAGAGCCTTAGCGTAAATCTATTCATCGCTTTTGTGGTGGTAGTTATAAGCTCGCTGGGACAGACCGCCCCACACTTGTGATGGATATCGAGGAGCTGCGGAAGCAACTTGAGATTCCCTTATATGCAGGTATATAGCAAAGGTACAGTGAATTATATTAAAAGCAATAGTCGTTTGCACTCAAAGCAGTATTCTTCCGTATGCGAACGACTACTCATTCGTATGTGAAACAAGTAGTCATTTGCACCCCAAAGCAATAGTCGTCCGTACACAGACCAGTAGTTGTTTACACATCGACTTCGCGAGCTTCCTCTACAATGCGCTATAATTAATATTAGCCTCTTCGGGCAGAGCGACTACGGGGAAAAGGTCGTACCTTTGTCCATACCTATTATATATATGGAGATGGACACAAAGAAAATCACCCAAGAGCCTTACGATAAAGCCGACCTCGAAGAGGCCGTAGAGACCATGCGCCGCGGTGGCATTATCCTCTATCCTACCGACACCGTCTGGGGCATCGGCTGCGATGCCACCAACGAAGAAGCCGTGCGTCGCATCTATGCACTCAAGCGCCGTGAAGACAGCAAGAGTATGCTCGTCCTCGTGAGTGAGACATACGAAGTCGAACGCCTCGTCAAAGAAATACCTGACGTAGCATACGACCTGATGGAGCTGGCTGTACGTCCCATCACCATCATCTACCCCAACGCCTCGGGCGTAGCTCCCAACCTCTTAGGAGAAGGCAACTCCCTCGGCATACGTCAGAGTCGCGAACTCTTCTCCTCTGCCCTCTGCAAGCGTCTCCGTCGCCCCATCGTCTCCACCTCGGCCAACATCAGTGGCGAGCCTACCCCACTCTTCTTCTCCGGTATTAGCCCCGAAATCATCGCAGGCGTGGACTATGTCGTCAAGTACCGCCAGGGGGATGAGACGCCACGCGAGCCCTCTCAGATCATCATGCTCGGCCCCACGGGCGAGGTCAAGGTCTTACGTCCATAGCCTGACGCGCCCCGATGTCTGCCCTCAGCAAAGCCCTCACGCCACTCCTCGACCGCATCATCTGCTGGCGAGAGCGTCATATCAGCGAACGCTACTTCCTCCTCATCCTCAGCTTAGCTATCGGAGTGACGATGGCTCTTGTGGCGGCCTTCCTAAAGTTCATCATCCACCACACTGAGAGCTTCATCCTCCAGTACATCGATGAGCAGCGGTATCTCTATCTGCTCTTCCCTGCCCTCGGAATCTTGCTCTCGCTACTCTTCGTGCGCTATATCGTCCGTGACGACATCAGCCACGGCGTGACGAAGGTGCTCAGCTCCATCTCCCAGCGCAAGAGCCGCATCAAGCCCCACAACACCTGGTCCTCCATCATCGCCAGTGCCCTGACCATCAGCTTCGGGGGCTCGGTTGGTGCCGAGAGTCCTATTGTGATGACTGGGGCAGCCGTAGGATCAAACTTCGGAAGACTCTTCCGCCTCGAGCAGCGCAACCTAATGCTTCTCATCGGCTGTGGGGTCGCAGGGGCTCTCGGGGGGGTCTTCAAAGCTCCTATTACGGGTCTGGTCTTCGCCATCGAAGTGCTCCTCCTGGACCTAACGATGGCTTCCGTCCTTCCCCTGCTGGTCAGCTCCGTCTCGGCAGCGGCTGTGGCCTACGTCCTCTCGGGGAAAGAGATCCTCTTCCAGTTCATCCAGACCGACCCCTACCACATCGAGCGCATCCCCCTGATGATCCTGCTCGGGGTGGTGTGTGGCCTGATGTCGCTGTACTTCTCCAAGACGATGTTTCGCTTCGAGAGCGAGCTGAAGCGTATCAAGGATTTCCGCCTGCGTTACCTGCTCTCAGCCATCCTTCTCTCCCTGCTCATCTTCCTCTTCCCCCCCCTCTATGGCGAAGGATACGACTCGGTCAATATCCTCTTAGACGGACAATACACACAGCTCCTCGATGGGAGCATCTTCGAGGCCTTTTCGAGCTCTTACTGGGTGGTCTTCGCCTTCTTCTTGCTGACTGTCCTCTTCAAGGTATTTGCCTCCGTATCAACCAACTCGGGCGGTGGCTGTGGTGGGCTCTTCGCTCCTACGCTCTTCATGGGTGGGCTGACGGGCTTCATCTTCTCCTATCTGGTGAACTATTTCAGTTCGCTGAGCGTCTTCATCTCGCCGAAGAACTATATCCTGCTCGGTATGGCTGGGCTGATGGCAGGCGTGATGCACGCTCCGCTGACGGGAGTCTTCCTCATCGCAGAGCTCTCGGGCGGATACAACCTCTTCCTTCCCCTGATGCTCGTGTCGCTAACTTCCTTCGCCACGATCCGCATCTTTATGCCCCACAGCATCTACTCTCTGCGTCTGGCCGAGCAAGGCAAGCTCCTCACCCACCAGAAGGATACAGCTGTGCTGACACTGATGAATCTGCAGAGCGTGCTGGAGCGCGACTTCGAGGTCGTAACTCCAGAGATGAGCCTCGGTGAGATGGTCGGTGTCATCTCCGTCAGCCACCGCAATTCCTTCCCTGTGGTCGATGAGCGTGGGATACTTGTGGGCATTGTCGAGCTGGACAATGTGCGCAACATCATGTTCCGCCCGGAGCTCTACGAGCGCTATAAGGTGCGCAAGATCATGGTTACCCCCGAGATCAAAGTCTCCTCCGCCACACCGATGACCGAAGTGATGCGCCTCTTCGATGAGACCAAGGCATGGAAGATGCCCGTCGTCGATGAGGAAGGTCGCTACCTCGGCTTCATCAGCAAGAGTGCCATCTTCAACAGCTACCGCGAGGTACTCAACGGCACCTTCATCGGGGACTAAGCCCCACCCTTCCTCTACCTATATATATAATGTATAGCCCTACCGTCATCTACGAAGACAACCACCTCCTGTGCATCAGCAAGCGTCCTGGCGAGATCGTCCAAGGCGACAAGACTGGTGATGAACCGATGAGCGAAGCCCTCAAAGGCTGGCTCAAGGAGAAGTACAACAAGCCAGGCAACGTCTACCTCGGAGTCATCCATCGCTTGGATCGTCCCGTGGGAGGACTCGTCCTCTTCGCTAAGACCTCGAAGGCACTGAGTCGGATGAACGAGCTCTTCCGCTCGGGAGACGTCTCCAAGCGGTACTGGGCCGTCGTCACCGCACGCCCACCTAAGCACTCCGACACCCTCGAGCAGTATCTTGTGCGCAACGAAGCCCAGAACAAAAGCTATGTAGCTCGCCAAGGTGCAGCCACGCCTGGGGCGAAGCTCGCACGACTCTCCTACCGCCTACTTGCCTCGGGAGAGCACTACCATCTCCTCGAGATCGAGCTACACACGGGACGTCATCATCAAATTCGTTGTCAGCTTGCTGCCCTCGGCTGCCCCATCAAAGGCGACCTGAAGTACGGAGCTCCACGTAGCAATCCCAACGGAAGTATCAGCTTATTATCAAGGCAGATAGCCTTCACTCACCCCGTCAGCAAGACGCCTCTCACCCTCATTGCTCCAGTGCCCGACGAACGACTATGGCACGACCTTGAGGCGAAGATCGAGCAGTAGTCTTGGTAGATTGAGAAAGTATTATTACCTTTGCAGTGCTCAAGCGATAAGGCAGAGCATTACATGGTGGTTGTAGCTCAGTTGGTTAGAGCACTGGATTGTGGTTCCAGGTGTCGTGGGTTCGAATCCCATCTTCCACCCAGCAACTGAAGAGTGCTTGACTGATGCAGTCAAGCACTCTTTTTTTATACCCATCCTCGTAGCGCCGATGACTCGCATGCAGTACCTCTACCTCTTCACTCGCCCCACGGCCGAAGAGGGCCAGCAACTCAGAGCCCTTCTCTCTGAGGTCATCGACTCTATCCCCCTCCATACTTCCGACCTCCTCGAGGGTAGCCTGTATAGCTTTCCTCAGCCCAGCGACACGAGCGAAGAGTATCTGCGTCGCAGTCTTCTCCAGAGGCTCATTCCCTGGGGACGCACGTATCACAGCACCTTCTACCTTCCCTCCAGCGCAGCAAACGAGCCCATCACTCATGTAGCCTTCGACCTTGACGGCACGCTTACCACGACCGAGCTCTTACCCGAGCTCGCACGTCTCTTGGGGCGCACCGAAGAGATGACCGAGCTTACCGAGGCTGCGATGGCAGGATGGACGCCCTTCCGTGAGAGCTTCCTGCACCGCACGCAGCTCCTGCACGGCCTTCCGCAGAGTGATTTCCACTCCGTCATCCGCAGCATCCCCCTCCCAGCCGACACCGAAACACTGCTCCGCGAGCTTGCGCTTATCCTCCCGACAGCCATCATCACGGGGGCTTACTTACCTTTTGTCGAAGAGATTAGCCACCGTGTAGGTATCACGACCTTCATCGGAAGCCCTGTGCACTACACCGCAGACAGCTCCTTTGCTGGGCTCATCCCTGAGGGTATCATCGATGCCGTCGGGAAGCGCACCTTCCTCGAAGAATGGACTGCTGGAGCTCTCTCTTCCACCCTCTACACAGGCGATGGAGCGAACGACCTCGAAGCCCTGACGGCTGTCGGTCATGCGCTGTTCTACACCGCTCAGCATGGAGACCTCCGCTCCCTGATCCATAAGCTTCTTACTTCCGACCTACCCTATCTTATCCAGACCACACGATGAATATCCGCCTCGAAGACAGCTGGCGCACAGCTCTTGCGCCCGAGTTCGACAAGCTCTACTTCAGCATCCTCACCGACCGCATCCGCCAGGCTTACCAGCAAGAAGGGCCGATTTATCCTCCGGGTAATCTTATCTTCCGTGCCTTAGATGCCTGTCCTCTATCGCAAGTACGTGTCGTCATCTTGGGGCAAGACCCTTACCACGGTGCTGGTCAAGCCGAAGGCTTAGCCTTCTCTGTCCCCTCAGGCATTCCCCTTCCTCCCAGCCTTCAGAATATCAAGAAGGAGATTGCCTCCGATCTCGGGCACGCCTCCAGCCTCCCCGATGGGCATCTCCTACCCTGGGCTGAGCAGGGCGTCCTCCTCCTCAACACCACACTCACCGTCGCTGCCGGCAGGGCTGCCAGCCACCAAGGACTCGGATGGGAGACCTTCACCGATGCCATCATCGAGGCGGTCAACCGCCATTGTGAGCACGTGGTCTTCCTCCTCTGGGGCACCCCTGCACGGCGCAAAGCGAGTATGATCGACCGATCACGTCACCTCATCCTCGAGGCACCTCATCCCTCACCCCTCTCTGCACATCGGGGCTTCTTCGGCTGTCGCCACTTCAGCCAAACCAACGACTACCTCGCACGCTGGGGCAAAGTTCCTATCCGCTGGTAGACCTTCTATTGAGCCCATCAATACGGCTATACGCAAATTTGCTATGTCTGGCGTAGCAATTAATAGTATCTTTGTAAAAAAGTTACTAAAGGCAAGCCTCCCACTCCCTGTGGCAAGCCTCCCACCCTCACGACATACAGCGCACTACAGATATGGACGCACTACAGATACAGAAGGACCTAATCGGGATGCAAGACTATATGAAGAACTTCGCACGCACCCTGACGAAGGACGAAGCCGATGCCGAAGACCTGACGCAGGACACCACGCTGCGCGTCTTGAATAACTATGATAAGTTCGTCGACAACGTCAACTTCAAGGGCTGGGTACTGAAGATCATGCGCAATATCTTCATCAACAACTACCACAAGCTCGTACGCACGCAGAGCTTCATCGACCCCAATGTCGACGCCTACAACGTGCCTCTGATGAGCGATGGCGGGGACAACACCCCCGAGGGCTCTATGGACATCAAGGAGATCACCAGTGCCATTGCCTCCCTCAACCCCACGCTCAAGGAAGCCTTCTCTATGTTCGTCGCAGGGTACAAGTACAGCGAGATCGCCGAGACACTGGACATTCCACTGGGCACCGTCAAAAGCCGTATCTTTATTGCGCGCCAAGAGCTACAGAAGAAGCTCCACGACATGCGCTAAGTACTTTTCCGCCCCTTTTTCGATCACTATCACCTCAGATATAGTTCATCAAGTATGAGTAGAGAACATCGCCGCTGCCTGATCATCGGCTCTGGCCCTGCTGGCTACACCGCCGCTATCTATGCCTCTCGCGCTAACCTTGCTCCCCTCCTCTACGAAGGCATCCAGCCTGGAGGACAGCTCACCCAAACCACAGAAGTAGAGAACTTCCCTGGCTATCCCGAAGGAATCACTGGCCCAGCACTGACACAAGACCTCCGCAAGCAAGCCCTGCGCTTCGGCACGGAGATCCGCACTGGACTGGCGACTAAGGCTGACCTCTCTAAGGCTCCCTACGTCATCACCTTCGAGGAAGGTATCGAAGTCGAAGCTGACACGGTCATCATCGCTACAGGGGCTTCTGCCAAGTACCTCGGTCTTCCCGACGAGGAGAAGTATGCCGGTATGGGCGTCTCCGCCTGCGCTACCTGCGATGGCTTCTTCTATCGCAATAAGAAAGTCGCTGTCGTTGGTGGTGGGGATACCGCCTGCGAAGAAGCTCTTTACCTGGCAAGTCTGGCCTCACACGTCTATATGATCGTGCGCAAGGATTACCTCCGTGCCTCCGACATCATGCGTCAGCGTGTCGCCGCCAGCGAAAAGATCACTGTCCTCTATGAGCACAACACGCTTGGTCTTTATGGGGAAGATGGTGTCGAAGGTGCACATCTGGTCAAGCGTCTTGGTCAGCCCGACGAAGAGCGTGTAGATCTCCCCATCGACGGCTTCTTCCTCGCCATCGGTCATCACCCCAATTCCGAGCTCTTCTCTGACTATGTCGAAGTCGATGAAGTCGGCTACATCAAGACCGAAGGAGCTACGCCACGCACCTGCGTCCCTGGCGTCTTCGCTGCTGGTGACGTAGCCGATCCGCTCTATCGTCAAGCCGTCACGGCTGCAGCTTCGGGCTGTAAGGCGGCTATCGAAGCTGAGCGTTACCTCGGCGAACACGGGCTCTAAGTCGCCCCCTCCCATACGAGTAGTGCCCCTGTCCACCGTCTATGGTGGGCAGGGGCACGCTGTATTCCCCCCTCCATAAGGCGAGTAAGGGGAGCGAAGCAGTATTGGTCAGCGTGCGAAGCAGTATTGGTGCGAGGTATCGACCTATACTGCTCCACGCGCTGACCACTAGTGGTCGCTTCACCGACCACTAGTGCTTGCTACCACCTACCAGTCGAGGTATGCGTGCTACGGAGCTGAGATCGCCACCTTAACGAGCCCCCTGCATGCACTAATCGCAAGGCGTTAAGACGGAGGGCGACGAGCGTTTACACCTATAAATGACACGCCCAAAGGTCGCAAACTACGAAGCGAGTGCCGTATGATGCAATAGTCTCTTGACTCCAAGCGCAGCATGGGACGCACCACCACTAACTATTCCTTTGTATCTTTGCTGATAGCCTGCTTGTACTTAGGCATCAAGTCACAGTTCATCACGAGAGCCACCGCTATGGGCGAGTTCTCTTTTTCGCACACAAAGTCGGTATAGCGTACAATGAGCACCAAGTTTTTCAACAATGCCGCTGGCAACACCCTCTTCGACAAGCTCAAGGGGATTGCCTCCGAGATGACCACCTTCGACCGCTTCTTAGCGGTTGTAGGGTTCTTTCGTTCATCAGGGTACTTCAAGCTACGCAAGGAATTAGGCGATATCTCCGAGATCAAGATCTTGGTCGGCATCAATATCGATGACATCTTCCGCAAGCACAACAAGGCGCTATTGATGCTGGCGGATGAGCAAAAGGCCAAAGAGCTCTATCAAAGTGAGTTCAAGGAGGATATCCTACATGCTCAGTATGCTCCCGAGGTAGAAGAAGGCATTCTACAAATGTGTGAAGACCTGGCATCGGGACGCTTGCAGATGCGCATTCATGCCACGAAGGATCTCCATGCCAAATTCTTCCTCTGCCTGCCTCAGCATCACAGCGTGCATAGCGATGGCTGGGTGATCATGGGCTCGTCCAACATCTCTGCATCGGGCTTGGGCATCAAGCAGCCACCCCAATATGAGCTCAATGTAGCCATGAAGGACTTCGATGATGTCAAGTATTGTGCGGACGAATTTGAGGCTCTATGGAGCGAAGCTATTCCGCTGACCGCTACCGACATTGACGAGTATAAGCAGAAGACCTACTTAGGCTATCAGCCCACACCCTACGAGCTCTATATCAAGGTGCTGATCGACACCTTTGGCGACCAAGTAGAGGATGACTTCTCCATCCAGCTACCTGAGGGCGTCAAGGATCTCAAGTACCAGAAAGATGCGGTCATACAGGGATACCAGATGCTTATGCAGCACAATGGGCTCTTCCTGGCCGATGTAGTAGGCTTGGGGAAGACTATGATCGCCACCATGATCGCCAAGCGCTTCATCGAGGCCAATGGCAAGAACACGAACATCCTGGTCATCTATCCCCCTTCGGTAGAAGAAAACTGGGTGAATACCTTCCGTCTTTTCGGTATCTATAAGAGTGCTCAGTTCGTCACCAACGGCAGTCTATCTAAGGTCCTCGAGGGCACACACAACTACAAGGACAAAGAAGCCTTTGACCTGATCATCGTTGACGAAGCCCATGGCTTCCGTAGCGACAGCTCGAAGAAATACGATGAGCTACAGAAGATCTGCAAAGCTCCCTGTGCAAACATGGGGCTCTTGAAAAGCCTTCAGAAGAAGGTGATGCTCCTCTCGGCGACACCGCTAAACAACCGCCCCGATGACTTACTGAACCAATTGCTTCTCTTCCAGAATAGCCAGAGCTGCACCATCGATGGCATCCCCAATCTCAAGGCGTTCTTCTCAGAGCACATACTCAACTATGGGCGACTGATGCGCGAGCGAGGGAAGCGTGATGTCACGGCTGAGGTAGATCAAATCTATGAGCATATACGGCGCAAGGTCATCGACAAGGTGACGGTACGACGCACACGCAGCAACATCCTGAACGATGCCGACTACAAGTCTGACCTTGAGGCACAAAAGATCACCTTCCCCCACATCCTCCCCCCTGAAGGGATAGCGTATGTGATGGATCAGGATACCAGCAACCGCTTCTATCAGACACTGAAGCAGCTCACCGATGGACCGTCCGAAGAGAACCCCACGGGGCGAGGCTTGACCTATGCGCGCTACCGTGCGGTTGAGTTCCTAAAGTCCGAGTATCGCAGCAAGTACAAGAATGCAGCGCACATCGGGCAGTCTCTGGCTGGTATCTATCGTGTGCACATGGTCAAGCGACTGGAAAGTAGCTTCTCCGCTTTCAAGAAGTCCCTCCATACCCTGCTACGCATCACCGAGGACATGATCAAGATGTTCGAGGAAGACAAAGTCATCATTGCCCCCGACCTGAAAGTGAAGGAGCTACAAGCCCAGGACATGGAGCTGGATGAGATCATCGAGTATGCCATCACCAAGGGATATGCTACCGAAGACATCCTATTTACTGCGGATGCCTTCGTCCCAGACTTCCTCGACATGCTACAGCAAGACCGTAGGATACTGCAGGAGCTGAACGCCGACTGGGCAAAGGAGAAGGATGACCCTAAGTTTGATAAGTTTAGAGAGCTCCTGACGCAGGTCTTCCTTGACACCGACAGAAATCCTGCGGGCAAGCTGGTCGTCTTCTCCGAGAGTGTCGATACACTGGACTACCTATACAGGAGGCTGACAGAGGAGATAGGACGCACTGATGTACTGCAGGTCACTGCCGCCAATCGTAGCAGACTGGGGCAGGCAATCAAAGAAAACTTCGATGCCAATTATGCCTCCGATGCACGGAAGTACAACATCATCATTACCTCTGATGTGCTGGCCGAAGGGGTAAACCTACATCGCTCCAACATCATCATCAACTACGACTCTCCCTGGAATGCTACCCGACTCATGCAGCGCATAGGGCGTGTCAATCGTATAGGATCTATAGCTCCGAACATCTACAACTACATGTTCTACCCATCGCAGCAGGGGGATAAGGAGATTCAGCTGTATAAAAATGCGCTGATCAAGCTACAGGGCTTCCACTCCGCCTTTGGGGAAGATGCCCAGATCTTCTCTCAGGAAGAGATTGTGAAGGAGTTCCAGATGTTCGACAGCCAGGTTAAGGATAACATCGACAAGAAAATAGCCCTCTTGCGCGAGGTACGAGAGCTGTACAACAGCGACCGCAAGCTCTATCGCAAGATCAAGGCCTTGCCGATGAAGACGCGTGTCATGCGTGACTCGGGACAGCATAGTGGCTCCTCCATCATCTTCATCTCATCCAGCCTCAAGACGGAGTTCTATCTGGCTACCCCTGAGGAAGTGCAGGCTATCGACTTCCTCCAAGCTGTGGACTACCTCAAGGCATCCCCCGAAGAAAGACCCGCTCCCTTCACCTCCGAGGCACAGCACTACAGCCAGGTCAATAAAGCTCTGGAGAAATACACCTCCGAATATATCGAGGTGGCAGATACAGCTTCCATCAACCGAACAGACTTAGACCAGACCTCACGGGAGGCGAATAAGTTCCTGCGCATCATCAAGCAGATCACCTGTGACAGCGAGCTCAATGCTCAATGCGATACGCTGATTAGATACATCAACGAAGGCATCTATGCCCATCCCCCTCGCGTTCTAAAGGCCTTATCCCGTAGCTACAAGAATGACAAGGCCAAGATGAAGCAGGACGAATATATCCTGCAGGCTAAGATAGCTAACCTACTGAGCGAGTATCAGACCCAAGACACGACCCAGCGGCATGACGCTCAAGAGATCTCCCAGCCACAAATCATCATCTCCGAATCCTTCAAATAAGTACCAGTATGGCGACTGCATATACCCCCGAGCACTTGAGAAAGCTCTTCCATGAAGCCTTTGACTTAGGGCTATGGTATGACTTCCTCCAGCACTTCTTCAATGCTACCGAATTAAAAAAGATCCCCGAGAAGATTCTGGGGGACACGCTTGACGAAGGGTACTACTTAGGCTGTATCGACACCACTGACAGCTATCGCATTGGTCTCTTCCACTATGAGATAGCCAAGGGATCAGTCGCCAATAAACGGACTGGACTGAGGCACTTAGTCCGATCATTCATCAATCCCACCTGGGGCGAATTTGATGCGGCCTTAGTGGTATTCAATAGTGGGGATCACTGGAGACTCTCCTTCATCTGTGATATCAAGGGCGAGGAAACCTCTCCCAAACGATATACGTATCTCTTCGGCTCGACTCAAGGACGATTAAATACGCCTGTGAGTCGCTTCCTACAGCTACAGAAAGTAGGGGTTACGTTCGCCTCTATTCGGGAAGCCTTCTCTGTAGAGGCATTGACAAAGGACTTCTATAACGAGCTTTTCGAGTGGTTCCTCTGGGCAATAGACGAAGAGACGGGCGTTACTTACCCCAACAATCCGACTATTCCAGAGGATGACCGTGAGAAGATTGAGCAAAAGATTATCCGTCTGATCGCTCGCTTGCTCTTTGTCTGGTTTATCCGCCAGCGTCACCTCGTCCCCGATTCGCTCTTTGATGAGCAGAAGCTGCGGGGAGTCCTGCGCGACTTTGATCCCCAATCCAAGAACTCAGGGTGCTACTATAATGCCATCCTTCAAAATCTCTTTTTTGCTACGCTTAATAGTGAGGTCAGTGCACGAGCCTTCGCTACGCGACCCAATCGTCGGGATATCAAGACGCTCTATCGCTACTCGGAGCTCTTTAGTATCGGAGAGGCTGAGGTGCTGGAGCTCTTTGGCTCAATTCCCTTCCTCAATGGCGGACTCTTCGAATGCTTGGATAAGGTTACTGAGTTCGATGATGAGGCTTATGCCTATGATGGCTTCAGTCGCAATGGAGCGACCTTCGCCGATGGCCGCTATAAGCATCGTGCTTTTGTCCCGAATGCGCTCTTCTTCGATGCCGAACGTGGTCTCTTTGGGCTACTGAATCGCTACAACTTCACCATCGAGGAGAACAGTGCGGCTGACCAGCAAGTAGCCTTAGATCCCGAACTTTTGGGGCAGGTCTTCGAGAACCTCTTGGCTTATACCAACGAGGAGACGCAGGAGAGTGCACGCAAAAGTAGTGGCTCCTTCTATACGCCTCGTCCCATCGTGGAGTATATGGTGGAGGAGAGCTTAGTCGCACGACTGGGAGACACCGAAGAAGTGCGTCAGGTTTTTGCTCCTGACTTCGAGTATAATCCGGCGAAGCGTGCCTTTTATGAGGAGCTAAAGGAGCGATTACTCGCTCTCAAGATACTTGACCCTGCGTGTGGGTCGGGAGCTTTCCCGATGAGTATCTTGGCGCATATGCTGGAGGCCTTGCTACGTATCGATCCGACGATAGATAGCTACGAAACGAAGCTGCGTCTCATCGAGAATAATATATATGGAGTAGATATCCAGCCAATCGCAATCCAAATCACTAAGCTACGTCTCTTTATCTCGATCATCTGTGATCTCTCAGATCGTGATAATAGTATGCCCAACTTTGGAATACCGACACTGCCTAATCTGGAGTCGAAGTTCGTAGCAGCGGATGCTCTGCTGCAGCCTAATCCCGGCGAGAGAGACATCTTTGCGATGGATTTGGAGGAGACCAAGGAGCTCCTGATAGCTGTTCGACGCCAGCACTTCGAGGCGCGTACTGCCTCCGAGAAGAAGCGTCTTCGTGATCAAGATAAGCAGCTCCGTGATCGCCTTATTGTGCTGCTTAAGGAGGTGCCAGGCTATTCGGAGGAAGAGATCGAGCTTCTGGCGCACTGGGATCCGTATGACCAGAATGATTCCTCACGCTATTTCTCTCCTGAGTGGATGCTGGGAGTGATGTCCTTTGATATCGTCCTTGGTAACCCGCCATATATCCAGTTGCAGAAGAATGGCGGGCTATTGGCTAAGCGATACGGACTATCGAAAGCTGATAAGAAGAAAAACCGTAGAGGATTCAAGTCCTTTGATGCGCAAGGAGATATATATTGCCTATTCTATGAGCGTGGGCTGGAGCTTCTGTCTGAGAAGGGTATTCTTTGTTACATCACCTCCAATAAGTGGATGCGTGCTGGCTATGGCAAGTCCTTGCGTCAGCTCCTTATGGAGCAGAGTGCTCCACTGACATTGATCGATTTTGCAGGTGTAAAGGTCTTCGAGAGTGCCACGGTAGATGCGAACATCCTTTTGACTTCTAAGCAGAAGGGTGCTACTTCAGAAACGAGGGCGTTGACTTTCCCCAAAGAGGCTACAAGCCGTGACCTATACAATCTTAGGGATTTCGTACGGCAACACGCCGCCCCGATGACCTTCCCTTCTAATGGGAGTAGCTATATCATCCTCTCGCCCATTGAGCTCTCCATTCGGCGCAAGATCGAGGCCGTAGGCAAGCCGCTCAAAGACTGGGATGTTAAGATCTGTAGAGGTGTCTTAACGGGGTGCAATGAAGCCTTCATCATCACTACTGAGAAGCGGGATGAACTACTCGCTCAATGCCAGACAGAGGAAGAGCGACAGCGCACGGCGGAGCTAATTCGACCTATTCTTCGAGGCCGGGACATCAAGCGATACTCCTACCATTGGGCGGGGCTGTGGGTGATCGCTACATTCCCTTCTCGACACTATGACATTGAGGATTATCCCACAGTGCAAGACTATCTCCTTAGTTTCGGGAAAGAACGATTGGAACAGACTGGCAAGACGCATACGATAGATGGAGTCACATTCAAGTCTCGCAAGAAGACTGCCTACAAATGGTTTGAGGTGCAGGATAGTATAGCCTATTGGAAGGATTTCGATAGGCCAAAGATTATCTGGAAGATTATAGGTAGTCGGCTCGCTTTTACGATAGACACTAATCGCGTTATGGTAAATAATGCATGCTATATCCTCACAGGAGAACGCCTACCACACATATTAGGCTTTCTTAATTCATCACCGCTAATATGGTATAGTGAAATCACGAATATGAATAAGACAGGAGTGGGGGATGCTCAAGTTGGGGCACAAAATATTATGCTATTCCCTGTGCCGGCTATTGTTAATGAGGAGATTGAGCGATTTGTGAATCTACTGCTTAATGATCCAGTGAATGAGGAGATGAAGCTACGGCTTGCAAAGCAGATATATGCTGTGTTTAACCTGAGCGAAGACGAAATCTCATTTTTGGAAGCATTAAATCTTTGACTCTCCGCCATATAATTCAGACTGTATAAAGTCTTTTTCGCTAGGGGTAAGCTGTATTACATCATCCAAGTCAATGGTAGATACAGGGGGGATAGGGATTTCAAGAACATGAATGGAGAACATCCTCATAGCTTTCTGACCTAATTGAGTGGATAATGTTCGGTAATACCAATGCATTATGTCGGAGTTCAATGTTTTTACTAGATACTCCAATAGACTTGGGTCGGCTGTGGAAATAAAATATGCTGTATTGCCAATATAATATCCCTCCTTCTCAATGACAAAAGGACGACCTTGACAAATGTCAGGATAGATAATCTTTGGCCTATCGAAATCCTTGATATAAGCGCAGTTCCTTAGGTTGTAGAGCGTATCACCCTTATCAGATCGGGCCTGTAGCTTTTCTCTATATTGGTCTAAATATGCCTTGAGTACAGGGTACTCTTGGATGTTGATGGGAGGGATTCCCTCCTCTTTAATACCATTATGCGTATTGATTATCCATAGGTCAGCCCAATCATAGGAGTATCGCTTGATGTCCCGGCCTCGAAGAATAGGTCGAATTAGCTCTGCCGTGCGCTGTCGCTCTTCCTCAGTCTGGCATTGAGCAAGTAGTTCATCCCGCTTCTCAGTGGTAATGATGAAAGCTTCGTTACACCCAGTCTTGATGCCGTAATTGATTTGTACATCCCAGTCTTTGAGCGGCTTGCCTACGGCCTCGATCTTGCGCCGAATGGAGAGCTCAATGGGCGAGAGGATGATATAGCTACTCCCATTAGAAGGGAAGGTCATCGGGGCGGCGTGTTGCCGTACGAAATCCCTCTATTCTTTTGTCACTCTTTGTGCTTGTGACGGGATGCCAAGAATATTGCGCATATATCTAGCTACTGTGTCTCGATGAACTCCAGTTATGCGTGCTATCTCTCGCTGAGAGATACCAGCCTTGAGTAGTTGATAGATAAGTTCTCGCTTTTTCTCTAGCTTGTATTTCTCGGGGGCTGAACGTCTGCCAGGGGGACGCCCCAGTCGGATACCTTCGGCTTTCTTTCGAGCGAGGGCTTCACGCGTGCGCTGTGAGATGAGGTTACGCTCAATTTCAGCCGATAGTCCAAAGGCAAAAGCCAAGACCTTGCTTTGGATGTCATCGCCCAAACGGTAGTTATCTTTGATGGTCCAGACCTTGCATTCCTTGGTCATGCAGATGTTAAGTATCTCCATAATCATAAAGAGATTACGTCCCAGTCGGCTGAGCTCGGCGCAGATGATCAAGTCATCTTTCTCTACTTTTTGCAGGAGCTTGCCGAGGGCGCGCTTGCTGTATGCCTTTGTTCCGCTGATGGTTTCTTCGATCCATCCATCTATCTGAAGCTTTTGTCGGGAGCAGAAGTTCTTGATTTCGAAGCGCTGATTCTCCACGGTCTGTTTATCGGTGGAGACGCGTATGTATCCGTATATCATATCGTTGTATCTTTTACTATGCACCACACGATACCACTATTCGATGGAAGAAGCAAGCACCCCCTACTGAGGCTCCCCACTCGATGGAGAGGTTCTCTGCTTTGGTATCGAGCATAAGTACATATCTTAGCTGGCGCGCGCTGAATTTGCGTATATAAAGAAGTTGTATTACCTTTGCAATCGCAACAAAGAAGGTGGCAATACTCTTCCTTAGCTCAGTTGGTTAGAGCATCTGACTGTTAATCAGAGGGTCCTTGGTTCAAGCCCAAGAGGAAGAGCTTCTCTCGATAAAGGGAGTAAGAGTAAGCTGATTTCTATGTTCATGAGCACTCTTCCTTAGCTCAGTTGGTTAGAGCATCTGACTGTTAATCAGAGGGTCCTTGGTTCAAGCCCAAGAGGAAGAGCGTACTACAGGATTAAGGTTATGATTAAGAGTACCCCCAAGCCCACTTATGTGGGATTGGGGGTATTTTTATATCCGCCCTATATCCGGCACGTCTTGCTCCCCAGCCAAGTATGTAGCCGCTCTCTGCTGGCTCACATGCTCCATGACACCACCAAAGACTATTGCTCGGTCTCCACTAAGCAATGGCTTAATTATCCTACCTTTGTAGTGCATCTCAGCAACCAACCGAAAAACAAAATGAAGAAACTACTCTTCCTACTAGCCGTCAGCGCTCTCGGTGCTCTCGGCTCCTGCGACAAGAGGAATGAACCCTCCGTTGCCCCAACACCGACTCCCCAGCCAGCTCCCACCCCAGCACCCCAACCAACCCCAATGCCCACTCCTCCAGCTCCGACACCGACACCAACGCCTCCACCTGCCCCTACCCCGCCCCCAGAACCAGCCCCCACACCAGCTCCCGCGCCGACACCAGCCCCTACAGCACAATTCGACTACATCTACAAGATCGAATTTGGCTATAAAAACCACTTCACTACGGCAGCGACCTTCACCTACAACTATGACAGCCAAAAGCGTATTACCTCATACACGAAGGCCTACTTCGTAAACACCCAGACCTCCGTCTACACGGGACTACTCTCATACGCTCAGCACTCCGTCACATTGACCATCGACTACAACAAGGTATATAAAAGCAATCTCACGAAGCCTACGGAATTGACTCTCTTTATGGATGGGCATGGCAAGGCTACCAAGCTCGTGGAGACTCGCTACTTCAAGACACAGACAGAGGTCAACCCCGAAGAAGGCTATACCTTTGACAATGATGGGCATCTCACCAGTGCAAAGTCCCTCGCTATCAGCAAGGTCGACCTTACGTGGCTGGAGGGTAATATGACCCGATTCATCTACCATCGTGGCTATACGCGCACTGTCGATCGCACATATACCTCTACGCTCAATCGCACCTACCCCGACATCAATTTCATCTTATACAGCACACTCCCTGCGCAGGAAGGCAAGCCCTTTTGGACTGACCAACTCGGCCTGCGCTCGAAGAACCTGATAGCCAGTGTCACGAATAAGAAAGATACGCCTGACGAATCTGCAGAGAACATCACTTACACCTATACCCTGGATGCCAAGGGAAGGCCTTCTACAGTCGAAGTGAATGATGGGAAGTCCACTCCTTACTTCCTCTCCATTACCTACCTCGAGCAGTAGCCCTACAAACATATATTGCTGTCCGATAAACCGTTCATTATAGGACAAAAGAGATAGGGGCGAGGTCTTCCCAGACCTCGCCCCTATTAGCGTTGCATTTGTAGGCGAAAACAAACCATGTAACTCCATGAGCAAATAGAGACTATTGCATCATACGGCACTCGCTTCGTTGTTTGCGACATTCGGTCCTGGTCATTTACACAAGTAAACTCCCTTTGGTTCGTCAAGATTGATTGGTGGGCTACACGTTCCTCCCTACAGCACCTCGAGCTGGGCGAAGCGCAGGAGGAGCTTCTTCGTCTCACCGGTGTCGAAGGTGACGGTAGCCTTAGCATTGTCTCCCCGACCTTCGAGCTCGTTGATGACACCAGCACCGAAGCGCTTATGCAGGACACGACCTCCGACAGCGAGCGCTCCGATGTGCGTGTGCTTCTCTTCGGGAGCATCACCCGCCTCTCTGCGCTCGATGAAGACACGGCGAGAAGGAGTCGATGGTACGGACGGAGTAGCATGGAAGACGGGACGATCGGAGAAGTCCGTCGGGAGATTACCACCTGTGGGGCGTACAGCCTTGGGGCGATCCCACGGAGAGGAGTGGCTGCTGAGTCCTGAGTCAAAGGTGACTAACTCCTTCGGAAGCTCACGCACGAAGCGACTGGGACGGCTGAACTCCGTGCGCCCATTGCGGAAGCGCTCGCGTGCATAGCCTATATGGCAGGTCTTCTCGGCTCGTGTCAAAGCAACATAGAAGAGACGGCGCTCTTCCTCTAACTCCTTCCCTACATTACTCATCATCGAGGGGAAGAGGTCTTCCTCCATCCCGACAATAAATACGTGGGGGAACTCCAGCCCTTTGGCTGAGTGGACGGTCATCAGTGTGATACTATCGCCCTCTTCGCCCTCCTTGTCTTGATCAGTCATCAGAGCAATCTCGCTGAGGTAGACTCCCAGGGTGGGAGCTTGTCCCACCTCGAGGGCAGCGTGTATATATTCATCGATACCTCCGAGTAGCTCCTGGATGTTCTCGACACGTGCCTTCCCCTCGCTGGTGGTGTCGCTCTTGAGGTCGGTGAGGATGCCTGTCTCGTTGATGACCCGCTCAGCGATGGCGTAGAGATCACCCTCCTGCTGGTTGTACGTGCGCAGGTCATCAAGGAGGGCTGCGAAGGCTTGAAGGCGTGCTGCCGTAGGCTTATTGACTTCAACACCGTAGCCAAGGGGATCACGGAGAATGTGCATCACGGGCAGACCTTGCTGTGAGGCTGCTTGACGCACACGCTGTATGGTGGTATCACCGATGCTTCGCTTGGGGTAATTGATGATGCGTAGTAGGGCTTCTTCATCCAGTTCATTGACCAAGACACGGAAGTAAGCGATGACATCCATGATCTCTTTGTGGTCGAAGAACGAGCGTCCGCCATAGATGCGGAAGGGAAGACCGACACGGCGGAAAACCTGCTCAAGGGTACGGCTCTGGGCGTTGGTGCGGTAAAGGACGGCTACCGAACTGTAGGTATTGCCTTGGTGGTGCAAGCGTTGCACTTCATCGGCTACCCAGAGTGCCTCGAGGTCTCCCGTGAGGGCTTCATGCACAGTGATGGGTTCGCCAATAGACTCCTCGGAGAAGACTTCCTTAGGAATCTGGTACTCATTGTTCGCTATGATCTGCCCTGCAGCCTTGACAATGGTCTGTGTGGAGCGATAGTTGCGCTCGAGCTTGAAGGTACGCGCTGTGGGGAAGGTCTTCTCAAAGCTGAGGATGTTATCTAAGTTCGCCCCACGGAAGGAGTAGATGCTCTGCGCATCATCGCCGACGACGAAGATAGCCCCCTTGTCCTGCATCAGCTGGCGTGCGATCATGTACTGGGCGAAGTTCGTATCCTGATACTCGTCGATGAGCAGGTAGTCAATACGCTCCTGCCAGAGCTTTAAGACATCAGGGTGCTGGCGGAAGAGGATGTTGATCTGTAGCAGGAGATCATCGAAGTCCATCGCATTGGCACGCTTGAGTTCGCTCTCGTAGTGTAGATAGATCTCGTAGAGCTTCGGTAGACCACTCTTCGCATCGTACTTGATAAAGTCGCTGTAAGAGGCATAGGCACTGGCAGTGATCAGGCGATTCTTGGCCGAAGAGATACGGTTGTGCACGACATTCGGCTTGTAGACCTTGTCGTCGAGACCGAGCTGCTTGATGATGGCCTTGATACGGCTACGACTGTCGTTGGTGTTGTAGATGGAGAAGTCTGGGGTATAGCCTAAGAGCTGGGTGTGCTGGCGAAGGATCTTCCCGAAGATCGAGTGGAAGGTACCCATATGTATCTGCCGTGCCACCGAACCGACGTGCTGTGAGATACGTGCCTGCATCTCTCGTGCCGCCTTGTTGGTGAAGGTCAGAGCCATCAGTCCAGCAGGATGATAGCCCGAGTCCAGCAGATAGAGGAGCTTGTAAACGAGGACGCGAGTCTTACCACTTCCGGCTCCAGCGATGACCAAAGCAGGACCATCATTGTAGACGACAGCGGCACGCTGAGCTTCGTTGAGCTCACTAAGGTAAGGAAGGTCGAGGGTATCACTTGCACTCATTGAGAGATAGGATATATAATGATGTAGGGAAGGCGATGTCGTTAGCTTCCAGTGGTGACACTGGATTCAGTTTGCCCCGCAAAGGTACGGCGAATCTCTCGTTTGCACTTGGAACACCCTACCCTTCAATGGAAGGAGAAAAGCCATGCCCCCAAGAAGATTAGAGACTTCTTGGGGGCATGGCTATGTAAAGGAGGATGCTTCGCTATGCTACAGTATCGCTTAAGCGAAGGCTGAAAAAGACTTAGAGCCCCGTATAATTGTGCGGAGAGATACGATGCATTTCCTCCTTGATCGTGTCGCTGACATCCAGCCCTTCGATGAAGTCATAGATGGACTTCTCGGTAATCGCAGCATTGGTGCGCGTCAGTTCCTTGAGAGCTTCGTAGGGCTTGGGATAGCCTTCGCGACGAAGGATCGTCTGCAGAGCTTCGGCGACCACGGCCCAGTTGTGCTCAAGATCTCGGTAGAGGGCATCCTTATTGAGAAGGACCTTTCCCAGTCCCTTACGCAGGCTCTTCAGGGCGATGAGGCTGTGTGCCAAGGGAACACCTACATTGCGCAGGACTGTCGAGTCGGTGAGGTCACGCTGTAGACGCGAGATGGGGAGCTTGCGTGCAAGGAAACCGTAGAGGGCATTAGCGATACCGAGGTTCCCCTCTGCATTCTCAAAGTCAATAGGATTGACCTTGTGAGGCATAGCAGATGAGCCTACTTCACCAGCACGGATCTGCTGCTTGAAGTAGTCCATCGAGATATACATCCAGAAGTCACGTGCCAGGTCGATAAGGATGACATTGATACGCGTCAGCACATCGAAGAGAGCCGCCAGCTGGTCGTAGTTGGAAATCTGTGTGGTGAAGGCTTCTCGCTCGAGTCCCAAGCTACGAACGAAGTCGACAGCGAAGTGCTTCCAGTCGTGCTGCGGATAGGCTACCGTATGGGCGTTGAAGTTCCCCGTAGCACCACCGAACTTTGCCGTGTGAGGAAGAGCTTCGAGTGTCTTGAGCTGCTCCTGAAGACGGTAGACATAGACCTCGATCTCCTTACCGAGACGCGTCGGAGAGGCAGGCTGTCCGTGGGTACGTGCCAGCATGGAGACCTCTTTCCACTCCGAAGCATAGAACTGGAGTTGGTCAACCAGTCCTCCAAACTCGGGAAGGAAAACGTGCTCGACGGCTTCGCGAATCATCAGAGGGAAGGACGTGTTGTTGATGTCCTGTGAAGTAAGGCCGAAGTGAACGAACTCCTTCTCATCGCTTAAACCAAGCTCATCAAACTTCTCCTTGATGAAGTATTCGACGGCCTTGACATCATGATTCGTCACACGCTCGATCTCCTTGATGCGACTGGCATCCTCCGTCGTGAGGCTCAGATAAATATCATGAAGGCGGTCTGTGCGGTCTTTGCTGAGAATGCCTCTTAGGTGGGGAAGCTCTTCGCAGAGGGCGATAAAGTAGAGGATCTCTACTCGCACACGGTAGCGGATGAGGGCCTCCTCAGAGAAGTAAGCGGTCAAGGACTCTACTTGAGCACGGTAGCGACCATCGATCGGGGAGATAGCTTGGAGCGAATCAAATTGCATAGGGGCAACGTAATAGAAGGTGAAGTAATAGGGGCGAAAGAGGTAGAAAGCAGAGAAGCACCTCCCATCAGGCTCGCGCCAAGGGAGGTGCTTCGTATGTGAGTTTATCGCAGTCGCTGAGATGCTCTGACCAAGGTCTCATCGTAGATCATACGGCGAGAGGCTAAGTAAAGCAAGGGCAGACAGATAATAGGTAGTGCCAAGGGAAAACGGATGGCGAAGGTCGCTCCATTAGAGGAGGTAAACTGATAGCTTGCCCAAGCGATATAGCAGAGTTCGCCGACAATAACCAGTAGCGTCAGAATCGTCAGACGCATCTGCAGAAGTCTTCGCTTGAAAAAGAAGATAAGCCCAAGTGAAGAGCAACCTGTCAGCAAGCTAAGGACACCGATAGCCCAGGTACTGTGTAGAGCCGAGTGATCGACGGCGCTATAGATGCGCCAGTTGTCCAGGACGCAAGCGTGTCCCTCGGGGAGGGTAAAGACCGCAATATCCTGCATCGAGAAGGCAATCATGATGATCCCCACGAGGAGGAGCCACACCGTCTGTATACGTTGCCACATAGTGAGTGGGAGGCTTGTCAGAAGTTACTTCTTCGTGCGACCAGCGATATTGTGGTAGAGCTCGCCGTCTTCGTACTCCTTAGCAGCGATGAGTGTTGGCTTGGGCATACGCTCATACTGACGTGAGATCTCGATCTGCTCTTCGTTGATGACCATTTCCTGCTGATCGTCAGAGTAGACTGCGAACTCCTGCAGCTTAGCTTCGAGCTCTTGCTTGGTCTCTTGAGCGATCTGGTTGGCGCGCTTGGCGATGATCATCACGGTCTCGTAGATGTTCTCCGTGTCCTTGCTGAGGCTGACCATGTCACGGCTAATCGTGTTGGTCGGTACATTCTTTTTGTACTTAGGCATATTCTTTATTCTCTATGATACTTCTTCGTCGGGTGGATTAGTCATTGCTCTTCTTGCTGTTCATGCGCTCGAAGATCTTCTGAGCCTGCTTCGTGTACGTCCCCTCGGGGAAGTCGTTGAGGTAGGCATAGTAGGTATCTATGACATCACGGATACGCTCCTGCAGCTTCTCGGGGACGCTGAGGTCAGCCATCTCGGCCTTGGCTCGTAGTATAAGGAAGGTCAGATCCTCCTTGTGTCTGGTGAAGGGATAATCCTTGAGGGCATTCTGAGCAGTGATGATACACGACTCATAGTTATTGCCGAGATAGAGACCGAGGTTGTAGTAGAGCTTGGCTGATAGATACTCTTTATAGGCGAGCTTGTCTTGGAGTTCAAAGAGCATCATCTCCACTTCGGAGCTGTGCTTGCCTTTAGGATGGAAGTCCAGGTACGTCTGTAGTTCCTTGATTGCGCCGATCGTGGCACTCTGATCTAAGCGAGGATCGGGGGACGCTTTGAAGAGACAATAGCCAGCTTTGAAGCGTGCTTCTTCGACCATCGATCCCTTAGGGTAGCTCGTATAGTAGTTCTGGAAGTAGCGTGAGGCTTCGCTTTCATCGCCCTGCTGCAGGTAGGAGTCAGCTAAGAGATAGGTACTCTGGGGTCCTTCACTTGTACCTACGAGCTGTGGGACGATGTCTTCGAGGAGGCTCACGACACGGCCGTATTTCTTTTCGTTGTAGCTCTTTTTGGCGAAGGAGTAGCGTTCGCCGAGGTCTGTAGACTTCTGCACACGGTAGTATTCACCGCACGAAGAGAGGAACAGGAGCCCAGCACAAGCCAAACAAAGTCTTTTTATCATACGCAATATCTCATCGAGACTCATACCACTTATGTATTATATTGAGCCTCGTGGGCAAAGATACGACATTCCAAGTGAATACTTCCTATATTTTTTGTTCTACTTATGTTTCATCGCTACATACTCTCAAGATAAAGCGAGCAGCGAAGAATAAAGAAGCATACCACCTACCTGGGGAGGGTTCGATAGACAACTCAATACTTTCTCCGATTACATAAATGTCCGCGCGCAATAAAGTATAGAGAAAGCCCTCGGTTATTATTGACCTCAAACTTGTTTTCCTCTAAGGAAGATAGGTAGCGAGCTTACACTCTGCCCTATAATAATCCCAAAGAGCTACTTCAAAATGGACTAAAAACGAGTAGGGACTGTCTCCCGACAGCCCCTACTCTCTGTTAACCTTAAATCTAATACCATGAAAAACACACCACAAAGATACGACATTTTTTTACACTACCAAATATACGCATGAAGTTTTCTACACCATACCGCTGACAAACACCTCCTTATTTTGCTCTTTCTCCTCATATAGCCCCTGTTAACACCTTACTGCATTCACTTTTCATTACAGGATTAACTCTTTCTTGGGAGAAGAAGACATAGCTCTCTCCTCCCCTCTTCATAAGACTATTGCATCATACTGCGCTCGCTTCGTTGTTTATGACATTCGGGCTTGGTCTTTTGAGACCATTGCTCAAACCCCTACAGAAGAAAGCGAGGCCACAATCAATAGATGATTGCGACCTCGCTTATTGATTAAGTAGCCTCGCTACGGAAGATTATCGCAGCATCTGGCGGTAGTGCTTATCGATTTCTTTGCGTGCTTCGTCCGTAGGCTCGAAGGCTGGGGATGCCATCTCTCCGAGGACGGTAGCATTAGCCTTCTCATCGAGCTTCGGGATAAAGACGTTGACGTTGACCAGCAGGTCGCCCTTGCCGTAGCCATTGACCGAAGGAAGCCCCTTGCCACGCAGGCGAAGAACCTTACCCGGCTGAGTGCCTGCGGCGATATTCACGCGTGCCTTTCCTCCTATGGTGGGGACTTCGACCGAGCCACCTTGTGCTGCTGTCGGGATGGAGATCAGCAGGTTGTAGATCAGATCATTGCCGTTGCGGATGAGATTGGGATCTTCTTCCTCCTGGATGACTACCTGCAGGTCTCCTGGGATACCGCCACGTGGAGCTGCGTTCCCCTTACCTTGGACGGAGAACTGCATCCCTTCGGCGACCCCTGCTGGGATGCGGAAGGAGACAACCTCTTCGCCGATCTGCGTGCCTTTGCCCTTACAGTGGTGACAAGGCTTGGTGATGACCTCGCCCGTCCCTTCGCATCGGGGGCAGACGGACTGCGTCTGCATCATCCCGAAGATACTGCGCTGAGCGGAGATGACGACGCCCGAGCCGTGGCACGTGTCGCACTGCTGCTTGCCGTCCTTCTCCGTAGTGCCGTCGCCGTGACAATGGGAGCAGGCGACTTGCTTCTTGACCTTGAGCTTCTTCTCCACGCCCTTGTCGATCTCCTCCAGGGTAAGGCGTACACGTGCTCTGAGGTCGGAGCCACGCTGTACTTGACGGCCACCGCCACCACCTCCGAAGCCACCGAAATCAAAGCCGCCGAAGCCACCACCTCCGAAGAGGTCTCCAAAGCGACTAAAGATATCCTCCATGGACATCCCGGCTCCTCCGAAGCCACCACCGCCAGCAGCACTGCTACCGACACCAGCGTGACCGAACTGGTCATAGCGCTGACGCTTCTGAGGATCGCTCAGCACGTCATAGGCCTCAGCCAGTTCCTTGAACTTCTCTTCGGCTTCCTTGTCCCCAGGGTTCTTATCGGGGTGATACTTGATAGCGAGCTTGCGGTAGGCCTTCTTTAGTTCGTCGGCCGAAGCACCCTTAGCTACGCCGAGGACTTCGTAGTAATCTCTCTTTTCTGCCATAGATTATTCCTCCTTTCCTTATTGTCCTACGACGACGGAGGCGTGACGTAGTACCTTGTCATGGAGCTTGTAGCCCTTCTTGACACAGTCAATGATCTTACCCTTGAGGCTTTCTTCGGGGGCGGGGAAGGCGGCGATCGCCTCGTGAAGCTCCTCGTCGAAGCTCTCTCCTTCGGTAGCAATGGCACTGACGCCCTGGCGACCGAGGTAGTCGACGAACTTAGAGTAAATTAAGTGCATACCTTCCTTGAGTGCTTCGAGGTCGGTCGCCTTGTCGAGGTTTTGAAGTGCGATGTCGAGGTCGTCGACGACGGGGAGCAAATCGGATAGAGCCTTCTCGCCGCCACTGCGGATGAGCTCGCTCTTCTCCTTGAGGGTACGCTTGCGGTAGTTGTCGTATTCGGCGACCAGACGCAGGTGGGTATCCTTGAGCTTGTCCAGCTCAGCCTGTAGCTTCTCTTCTGGAGAGAGCTCTTCGGCATGGCTATCGGTCAATTCTTCCTCCTGGGGGGCATCCTGCTCATTTGTCTGACAATCTGTCTGTGCCTCAGGGGCAGCCTGCTCCTCACGTTCAAGCTCTTGTTCTTTGATTTCTTCGCTCATATTACCTATTGTTATTTGCTATGTACTAATGCCTTACACGTGCCTATTGCTCGTGTGGCGTGCTGAATATCCTCCCACCATAGGTCAAGCTACGTGGGAGCTAATTCTCTTCGTGCAAATATGATACCAAGGTGAGACTATTGCATCATACGGCACTCGCTTCGTTGTTTGCGACATTCGGGCTTGGTCATTTACAGGAGTAAACTCCCTTCGCCCTCAGTCTTAACGCCTTGCGATTACCGCATGCTGCAAAGTCAAGCAAAATGACAAGCAGTGCTTGTCATTTTAGAGACCGTGCAACGGTCTCAAGGTATGACACGGCAGAGAGGGGGAGAAAAAGTCAGGGGCTTCAGCCAGTATTGTTGTGACTGAAGCCCCTGAATCTTTTGGGAAAAGGAGTGCTTCCTTAGTCGGGGAGGACGAGCTTTTGGAAGCCAGGAGACATCACCGTGCGGAAGCCCGTCTTCCCATCCCCGAGGATGAGCATATATTCAGTACCAGGGAAGTGCTTCATCAGCTGCGGAACGTCCGCAGAAGAGCGAGTCATACACGCAGTAGCAAGACCATCGGCAAGCATACACGTGGGGGCGATGATGGTCGCACTCAGCACGTCTGTCTGGATGGGGTAGCCTGTGTGCGGATCGATCGTATGTGCGTACTTCTTGCCACCGATGAGCTTATAATTACGGTAGTTGCCCGAAGTAGCAAGACCACCAGCAGTACGAGGAAGCTGGACACGAACTTCGAACTCGTTGATGACTCCAGAGCGGTCATCAAGTGGCTTATCCACACCGATGATCCAGTTATCGCCCTGCGCATTGACCCCTTCAAAGGCAATTTCTCCCCCAAGCTCAACCAGATAGTTCTTCGCTCCACGGCGCTTGAGCGTACGAGCTACGAGGTCGGAGCAGTAGCCTTTGGAGATAGAGGAGAAGTCCATCTTCATACGAGGATCAGCCTTGATCATACGCATCCCATCAAGACGGATCTTCTCGAAGCCCACTAAGGAGCGGACGCTATCGATGAGAGCTGGAGTAATGCTGTCGACCTTCTTCTTTTCGAAGCCAAAGCCCCAAAGGTTGATCAGTGGGGCACACGTCACGTCATAGCTCCCACCCGAGTGGCGCGAGATGACAATGGACTGCAGGAAGACTTCGCGCAGCATCGAGTCCATCTGATCAGAGGCATTGCGGTTGATCGCCGTGATTAGACTGGTGGAGTCGAAGGGATTGAGCGAGTGGCTGAAGGCGTGGAAGGTCGAATCAATGGCCTCCGAATAGTCCTTAGCCACATCATACTGGATGGAGAAGGTCGTGGTGAAAACCTCGCCCGTGAGCTCGGTATAGTCGCTGGAGGTCGTCTGCTGGGACTGCTGACACGCTCCGAGGCCCCCAAGAAGGGCAAAGCCAAGTAGCGCAGAGCGTAGGTTAAAGTGCATAGAACGTAGGAGTCGATTAGATTTCATCTTCGATCTTGTAGTCGTTGCGATCCTGCGACTGACGAGCCAGCAGTTCGGCTACAAAGCCCGAGAGGAAGAGTTGGGTGCCGATAATCATCGCCGTGAGAGCAATGAAGAAGTAAGGGCGGTCAGTGACCAGCGGAGCCGGGGTATTTGTCCACAGGTGGAAGAGCTTGCTACACAGGACGACAGCCAAGGCGAGGAAGCCAATGATAAACATCAGACTACCTCCCAGCCCGAAGAAGTGCATGGGCTTACGCCCGAAGGTCGAGGTGAACCACAGCGTGATGAGGTCAAGATAGCCATGGACGAAGCGGTTGAGACCGAACTTGCTCGTCCCATACTTGCGCGCCTGATGCTGTACGACCTTCTCCCCGATGCGCGAGAAGCCCGCCACCTTCGCCATATAGGGGATGTAGCGATGCATATCGTTGTAGATCTCAATGCTCTTGACGACTTCGGAGCGATAAGCCTTGAGGCCGCAGTTGAAGTCGTGGAGATTGTCGATGCCCGAGAGCTTGCGTGCTGTCGCATTGAAGAGCTTTGAAGGGAGGTTCTTGCTGAGGACGGGATCGTAGCGCTTCTGCTTCCAGCCACTGACCAAGTCGTAGCCGTCCTCCGTGATCATACGGTAGAGCTCGGGGATCTCGTCAGGACTATCCTGCAGGTCGGCGTCCATCGTGATGACGACCTCGCCACGAGTGCGTGCGAAGCCACACTGCAAGCCTGGGGACTTACCGTAGTTACGGCGGAACTTCACCCCACGTACGTTGGGATTCTTCGCTTGTAACTCCTGGATGATGCGCCACGAGTCGTCCGTGCTACCATCGTTGATAAAGATGATTTCGTAGGAGAAGTGATGCTCCTCCATCACGCGATGAATCCACGCCTCAAGTTCGGGCAGGGATTCGGCTTCGTTATATAGGGGTATTACTACCGAGATGTCCATAGGTTGATCTTTATTTGCGACGCAGGATGAGCCCCGTGATGAGCCCCCAGATACCGCCTAAGATGATGGTCAGGCAATAGTCCGTCCAGAGCCATTGCCAGAGAGTGACGCTCTGCAGCTGCAGGATCATCTCCCGTACCTCCGTACCGCTGCGCATCGTCGTGCGCAGGGCTTCTTCCCACGCAGCCAAGAGGGGGGGCATGGCATAGCGGAAGTAAAAGTACTGGGGGATGAAGGCCAAGATCCCCCCGAAGACGTGCAGCAAGACGACATAGCCAAAGCCTTGACTCAGGCGGAAGGGCTCAGTCGGGTAGAAGTAATCTCGATAGGCACGCGCTCCGCGATAGGCTACGATGGGCACCGTGAAGACGCCGAAGAAGTAGAGGATCTGTAGGAGGGGGATCTGTAAGCTCAGCAGACGAGCTACATACATCACGACAAAGATGAGGCCGAAGGTCAGGCCAGCACGGGCTGTCGTGGGGATGAGGGGAGAGGGATGAGGGGTTGTCGTCATCGATTGTCAGTTCTTATGCACAAAGGTACGACTATTCTTGTGCTTCTCCAGTCCTTGCTGTAGGGCTGGGAAGTTCGGCAGATGAGGTTCCCCACTCCAAGCAAAGCCATCTGCTCGTCGAAAGGGAGCTAACCACAGCTGCGTACAAGTGGCATGCAATGTAGTACATGCAGGTTGAGACTATTGCATCATACGACACTCTCTGTGCTGTTTGCAACATTCGGGCGTGTCATTTATACCAGTAGACTCCCTTCACCCTCATTCTTAGCGCCTTGTGATTACCACATGCGGCAAAGTCAAGCAAAATGACAAGCACAGCGTGCCATTTTGGAGACCATTGCACGATCCCAGGTTGTATGAACCAGTACTGGTCAGTGGCATCGACCACTACTGCTCCGTGCCTCGACCAGTATAGGTCGATACCCCCGATCAGTAGTGATCGAAATGCGGAGCAGTACTGCTTCACACCATCCCCGACTGAAGAGCGTGCAAGATACCCTGCATGAGAGTAGAAACAAGCTCCCAAGAGGATGCTGTAAAGAGACAGATAAATAGCTTGCTTTCTCTGTGAGAAGTATGTACATTTGCCATAGAGCTACCCTCTACTACATCCGAAAAACCCGCACCTAATCGCACAAAGAAAGGGCGAGCACTCTTGCGAGCCCCGCCCTGGATGTTCTCACAACGGAAAAAATCCTTATTGTGATTAGCTTTCAAATCGGTATTGCAAAGGTAGCACTTTCTTTTCAACAAACAAGAATCTGCTTATGAACAAGCATGTATTAGGTCTGGACCTCGGTGTCGGATCTATAGGGTGGAGCCTTATCACCCTCGACGAGCAGGACAATCCTGCCGAAATCGTAGCCATGGGAAGCCGTGTCGTTCCCTTGAATGCCCCCAATGATGCCAATGATTTTAGCATTGGGAAGGCATTCACTGCCAACCAAGATCGCACAGCACGTCGCTCCATGCGCCGTGGATTTGCTCGCTATCAGCTCCGCCGTCATCGACTACATCGGGAGCTCTCCAAGGTAGGGATGCTCCCCGATGCCCAGCTCATCCAGCTGCCCCTCCTTGAGCTCTGGGAGCTACGCGAGCGTGCGGCTCAGCCTGGAGTACGGCTGACCCTACCCGAATTAGGGCGCGTCCTGTGCCACATCAACCAGAAGCGTGGCTACCGACACGTCAAGGGCGACAGCTTATCGACCGTAGCCGAAGAGGGAGAGAAGAAGAAAGACAGCAATAGCGACTATGTCACAGCGATCAACCAGCGCTATGCCCACCTCCAGGCAGCTCACCTGACCGTAGGGCAGTACTTCACCGAGCAGCTCCGCTCCAGCCAGACAGAGAGCGGCGCCATCGTCTACCGTGTCAAGGATCAGGTTTATCCTCGTCAGGCATACATCGACGAGTACAATCAGATCATGCAGGTGCAGTCGGCTTACTATCCCGAGGTACTCACCTCGCACTTCATCCAGATGCTCCGTAACGAAGTCATCTTCATGCAGCGTCCCCTCAAGTCGTGCAAGCACTTAGTCTCCCTGTGCGAATTTGAAAAGCAGGAGAAGGTGATGCGTGTCCAGCAGGATGACGGCAAGGGCGGAAAGGAAGTGGTAGAGCGCAAGATCAAGTTCGGCCCGAAGGTCACTCCCAAGTCCTCCCCCCTCTTCCAGCTCTGTCGCCTCTACGAAGCAGTCAACAACATCCGCCTAACCTACCCAGACAATTCGCCTCGCCCCCTCGCAGACGAAGAGCGCACTAAGCTCGTAGCCTATCTACAAGGCAATGAAGCAGCGACAACCTCTAAGAAAAAGAAAGAATCTACCTCAGAGAAGCCCAAGAAACTGACTGCACCGAAGCTCACGGACAAGGTGCTCAAGAAGCTCCTCAAGATCAAGGAAGAGCTGCATGCTGACAAGCTCCTCGAGAGCGGCATCACGGGGGACACCATGCGCGTAGCCCTGGCCAGCATTCTCCAGCCCTACGAGCAGTATCATCACCTCCTCACCATGGAGCTGGAGACACGACCGATGAAGGTACAGATCACAGATGAGGCTACGGGCGAGATCACGGAGCACGAGGTCGCCGTCCTCACCGACAGCTATACACGACAGCCCCTCTATCGTCTGTGGCACATCCTCTACTCCATCGAAGAGCGCGACGCCATGCGCAAGGCGCTCATCACCCAGCTCGGCATGGCGGAGGAAGACTTAGACGGCGGACTCCTCGACCGACTCTATCGTCTGGACTTCGTCAAGCCTGGTTACGGCAATAAGTCGGCGAAGTTCATGTGCAAGCTCCTCCCTCAGCTCCAGCAAGGCTTAGGCTATAGCGAGGCCTGCGCCGCCGTAGGCTACCGCCATTCGGCGAGCCTCACCCGTGAAGAGATCTCCGAGCGCCCCCTCCTACCTCAGATTCCCCTACTCCAGCGCAACGAGCTCCGCCAGCCTATGGTCGAGAAGATCCTCAATCAGATGATCAACCTCGTCAACACCCTCCAGGCGGAATACGGCATCGATGAAGTACGCATCGAGCTGGCACGCGAGCTGAAGATGTCACGTGAAGAGCGTGAAAAAATCTCTATCGCTAACCGCTCTCGTGAGAAGGAGAACAAGAAGATCGCAGAGCTCATCCAGGAATGTGGCTACTACCCTACCAAGACTCGCATCCGAAAATATATGATGTGGGAGGAGGCAGAGCACCGCTGTATGTATTGCGGTAAGGAGATCTCACTCAGCCAATGCTGCAACGGTGATGAGATGGAGGTCGAGCACATCATCCCTAAGTCCCTACTCTATGACGACTCCTTCGGCAACAAGACCTGCGCCTGCCGCCGATGCAACAAGGAGAAGGGCAATCTCACGGCACGCGAGTACATCCAGTCGAAGGGCTGGGAAGCAGACTACCACAAGCGCCTCACCGACCTACTCCAAAAGAAGCGTATTTCCTACTCCAAGTACCAGCGTCTTCTATGGCTGAAGAAGGATATTCCTGCGGACTTCCTCGAGCGACAGCTTCGCCTGACGCAGTACATCTCCCGACAAGCGATGAGCATCCTCCAGCAAGGCATCCGCCGTGTCACGGCCAGCGAAGGCGGTGTGACGGCTCGTCTGCGTAGTCTCTGGGGCTATGACGACATCCTCCACAGCCTCAACCTCGACCGCTACGAGTCGATGGGTGAGACCGAGCTGGTGCGAAATCATCCCAACAGCGAGGAGGATGAGTCGATGAAGTGCCGCATCACCGACTGGAGCAAGCGCAAAGACCACCGCCACCACGCCATCGATGCCCTTGTCGTAGCCTGCACACGTCAGGGCTACATCCAGCGACTCAACCGACTCAGCTCGGAAGCGGATCGCAATGAGATGCGCCAGGAGACCGAGCTGCGCAAAGAGCCCACAGCCGACAAGCTCACCCTCTTAGAGCGCTGGCTATCACAGCGTCCCCACTTCTCCGTGCAGGACGTCAGCGACAAGGTCGCCGAGATACTCATCTCTTATCCCAAGCCCAAGAGAACCCACACCTGGGGACGTAATCGCTACAAGAAGAAGACGGCTGATGGGAAGGAAAAGACTTGTATCCAGACGAGGGTACTGGTACCTCGTGGTGAACTGATGGAGGCTTCACTCTATGGTAAGATTATATCCAATGGAGAGGAGCGCATCGTGAAGCGCTACCCATTACACGCCCTGAAAGGCACGGTGGTAGATCCTCGCTTAAGAGAACTTATCACCCAGCGCGAGCAAGGGAGCACCACCGAAGCAAAGGGAGCCCCTCTCTATCTGGATGCAGAGAAGAAGCAAGAAGTACGCTCTGTCCGATGCTATGTCACTCAACCAGCTGTAGACAAAGCCATCCCAGTCTGCTTCGATGAGCAGGGTAAAGCCATCACCTTCGCTAAAAGTGGAAGCAACCACCACGTAGCGATCTATCGCACAGTGCAGGGAGAGCTTACAGAGTCTCTCGTTACCTTCTGGGATGCGATCGACCGGGCGCGCTATGGCTTACCTCTGATCATCAAGCACCCAAGAGAAGTTGCCGAGCAAGTCCTGCAGCGTGAAGATATCCCCGAGAAGGTACTGCGCCTGCTCCCACCTGCCGACTATGAGTTCGTAGACTCCTTCCAGCTGAACGAAATGGTGATCATCGGTCTATCGGACGAGGAGCTCCAAAGAGCTATTGACACCCAAGACTACCGCACGCTCAGCGAGCATCTCTACCGAGTCCAGCAGGTCTCTTCTATATACTATGTCTTCCGATACCATTTAGAGACCAGTGTCTCTGACAACAAGAATACAACAGGGCGTATACCAAAGTTCCACCGGGTTGCAAGCTTTAAAGCTTACGAAGAAAGGAAGATTCACAAGGTACGCATCGACCTACTTGGTCGGATCACCCTACCCTAATCACTCCCTCTACCATGATCAAACGCACCATCTACATCGGCAATCCAGCCTACCTCTCCCTACGTCTTCGGCAGATGGTAGTGCGGCTGGAGCCAAAGGATGGTGAGTCGCAGGCACGGACGATCCCGATTGAAGATATCGGGGTCGTCCTCCTCGACCACCCTCAAATCACCGTCACCCATGCCCTCTTAGGCGCATTGCTCGAGCAGAACTGCGCTGTCGTGACCTGCACGGCAGCCCATATGCCCTCGGGACTCCTCCTCCCCCTCGCTGGACATACCCTCCAGACAGAACGGTTCCGTGCCCAGCTTGACGCCTCCCTTCCGCTCAAGAAGCAACTCTGGCAGCAGACCGTCCAAGCCAAGATCCTCAATCAAGCCGCCGCCCTACAGTCGGTCTTAGGCGAACCCGCCAAGAATATGCTCGCCTGGAGTCGCCAAGTCAAGAGCGGCGATACGGAGAATATCGAGGCACGTGCCGCTGCCTTCTACTGGCGCAACCTCTTCATCACCCTCCCGGGCTTCGTGCGAGAGCGGGAGGAAGCGGCACCCAACTCCCTACTCAACTATGGCTATGCCATCCTGCGTGCCCTCATCGCTCGTGCCCTCGTCGGCTGTGGCTTACTCCCCACCCTCGGCATCCACCACCACAACAAGTACAATGCCTACTGCTTAGCGGATGATATTATGGAGCCCTACCGTCCCTATGTCGACCTCCTCGTCGTAGAGATCTGCGAAGAAGAGGGCTTTCCTACGACCCTGACTAAGGAAGTCAAGGCACGCCTACTCACCTTGCCCACCCTCGATGTGGAGATCGATGGGCAATGTCGCCCACTGATGCTCGCTGCAGCCCAAACAGCGAGCTCCCTCCTACGGTGCTTCACTGGTGAAGCGCGACGTCTCTCTTATCCCCTCCTGCGATGCGATGCAAACGACTAAGTGAATATCGGATTATGTGGGTCTTTGTCTTCTTCGACCTTCCTACCTATACGGCACTCGAGCGCAAGGCGGCGACAGGCTTTCGCCAAGGACTATTGAAGGATGGCTTCACGATGTTTCAGTACTCCATCTACATACGCCACTGCGCGAGTATGGAGCAGGCGCAGACGCACACACGCCATGTCAAGCAGATGCTCCCCGAGGAGGGAGAAGTAGTGATTATGACCATTACCGACAAGCAGTTCGGTATGATGGAGCATTTCTCTTCACACCTCCCAGCTACCCTACCCCCACCGTCCGCACCAGTGGAGATGCTATGAACGTAGCATCGAAGAAAAGCTACCGAATAAAGGAAAAGCCCGTGGTTATCCACGGGCTTTTCTCTTTCTATTTCTTTCGCTAAACATCTAATACTTAGACCCATGCAAAGAGTCTGCTGTATTAGCTACTGCGAAAGTACCGAATTTGAAAGCTAATCACAACGAAAGACTTCTATCTCCGATAATGTAGATGGCTGTATTAGCTACTGCGAAAGTACCGAATTTGAAAGCTAATCACAACAGGAGACTATGGTAAGATCACCATCAAGTGGCTGTATTAGCTACTGCGAAAGTACCGAATTTGAAAGCTAATCACAACGGCTTAAAGAATAAGGGGCTGAGGGTGTCAGCTGTATTAGCTACTGCGAAAGTACCGAATTTGAAAGCTAATCACAACTGTTTAGCGTTGCTTTTGTGTAGCATAGCGGCTGTATTAGCTACTGCGAAAGTACCGAATTTGAAAGCTAATCACAACTCAGCGATAATGGAGAGTGCTTCGGCTTGGGCTGTATTAGCTACTGCGAAAGTACCGAATTTGAAAGCTAATCACAACTATGGCTTCATTGCATTAAAGTTGGAGTGGCTGTATTAGCTACTGCGAAAGTACCGAATTTGAAAGCTAATCACAACGCACGAAGGTCAATAAGAGCGGTAGCGCAAAGCTGTATTAGCTACTGCGAAAGTACCGAATTTGAAAGCTAATCACAACTGTCTCGCCTTTTAGATATGCTTGGCTATGGCTGTATTAGCTACTGCGAAAGTACCGAATTTGAAAGCTAATCACAACGGATTATTAAGCAAAAAAGGTGCCGATGACGCTGTATTAGCTACTGCGAAAGTACCGAATTTGAAAGCTAATCACAACGCTATTTGGCATCGTACCTTAGTAGCGTTGGCTGTATTAGCTACTGCGAAAGTACCGAATTTGAAAGCTAATCACAACTCGTGCGAGCATGCTGTTAAGGCTCTTATTGCTGTATTAGCTACTGCGAAAGTACCGAATTTGAAAGCTAATCACAACCTAAGGATACTAATGAACGAATACGAGTTTGCTGTATTAGCTACTGCGAAAGTACCGAATTTGAAAGCTAATCACAACATCTCGTTGCACAAGGTCGTTTGTCTAATGGCTGTATTAGCTACTGCGAAAGTACCGAATTTGAAAGCTAATCACAACATATCACTCCTGGTACTGCTCAGACCTCTTGCTGTATTAGCTACTGCGAAAGTACCGAATTTGAAAGCTAATCACAACTACGCCTGAGAGATTTGAGCTTTTAACAATGCTGTATTAGCTACTGCGAAAGTACCGAATTTGAAAGCTAATCACAACCGTCTTCAGGCGTATAAGCCGAAAGGCGAAGCTGTGTTAGCTACTGCGAAAGTACCGAATTTGAAAGCTAATCACAACAAATCAACACCGACATTACTGCAGGCGTTGTCGCAAAGAGTAAGACGAAGAAGGTGAAGAAGTAGCCTACTCTTTGACGGGCAGTTCGGTGAGAAATAGAGGCTCTCCAACGCCTTGCCAGGCGTAGGCACTACCACCCTTCTGAATGATGTATATTGGCTCCCCTGTGATTTGTACTTTGCCATTTTGGACATCCACGGGGGTAAACACGTCAAAGCCATCCTTTGAGTAGGCGTGATCCAGCCCATCAAAGCCGTATTCCTTGGCTATATTAATAGCCTGCTTATTTGGTTTCATATGCTGTATTAGCTACTACGAAAGCACCGAATTTGAAAGCTAATCACAACTAAGAAGTCACGCAGCTATAGAAAGAAGAAGGTACAGCTATCGTCCTGTGTTATAGAGATCGGCAAGCTAAAAGCCTGCAAGGGGTTTGGGCGAATGCTCGGTTATATAAACACAAAGAAAGGGGATCAAAAGAAGGGAGAAGGAGGAACGAAGAAATAAGATCATTTCCTCTTCCTGTCTTTGAAGAAGTCTCTCCAGTAGGGATTTTCACGGTCAAAGATCTCCACCTCATTAACGCTTAGGTTGTGCGGATAATCTTTAAATAGGTTGTATATCTTCACTCCATCGAATGTGAACAGCATAACACCTAAGTAGTCATCGTTGTGAACCCACGAGATTATATCTGTGTCATTCTTCTTGTAGAGCTCTAAGTCTCCATTGTGGATGTAACTCATATCGTATCAGTATTTTATTTCAAAGGTAGTTGTCCTATTCCGTCCGAGCAATGTCGGACTCGCCCCATACACTTATTATCTATATGACAGATGCCAAGAAGGGGCGGCTGCCGTTTTGCGCTGTTCCAAGATGGTCTCCACTCCGAGAGCTTTGATAATCTTAAGCAAAAGGCAACCACCACAGGGCAACCGCATCAAAATCCGAGGACTTTCTTGAGGTAGTCATTCATTGGCTCTCGTTACACGGCTACGATGGTTGTTGAATTAGTCACAGCAAAGGTACTTAGATTTCCGTTGGCTGTAGCTCGTAGATGCGAATGCGCATGGTGGTATTAGCTACTACGAAAGCACCGAATTTGAAAGCTAATCACAACGGCAACACAATTCACCTAAAACTTCTATCTCAGGGTGCTCACTTATAGTACTTGTCCAAAATGTCGGTCAAATAGGCAGAGGCTTCAGAATCCCCACCGTAGCACATTCTCGATATACGGTTTAGGAGCAAAGCCTTTAGACCTATGGGGACGTTCGGGTACTGGTCATTCTTTACGTATGCTTTATACTCGGAGATAGTAACTTCGCTGTCTCCTGCGCTAACCCAAAAGGATTCATACCACCACAAGGCGTTCTTGTTTCTGTCCGTGAATGGACTTTCTGCCTCTCCTTTGTAGTAGCGGCATGCTTTTAATCTATCTTCTCGTGTCATATCGAGTTCGTTTTACTTAGCTGTTTGATCTGCCTGAGGTAGTTAGATTTCCGTGGGATTAAGGTTATAGAGCCGATCACGAATGGAGAGCATTGCTACTCCTGCAGGAGCTTCTGCTGTCTTCGCTACTACGAAAGTAGCAGGTTTGAAAGCTAATCACAACACAGTCCGCCACAATTGCCCAACTATGCGCCCCTCCAATTGACTGCTATTTATCAATCAAGTATATCAGAAGGTGCAATGACATATTGATCTTTACTGATATTCCTCCGTTTCAACAAAGAAGACATACCACATAAAGTATATTCAGAAACCTTCTTGGGTGTCCCAAGAGAGTAGTTAAACTGATCTTTGTAGATAAGATAAACTAACTCGGAACAATAATATTTATTGTTATCAAACTTAAAGGCTAAATCATACTTAGCCCCAAGATATTTCTTATACTTAACCTTAAGCGGTTTATCAAACACTCGTCTGATTTTATAGGAGCCGAATCTCCCACGATTCACAAACTCTTTTAATGGAGTTAATTTTACAGTAGAAGAAGCTTCTAACACGTAAAAAGCATTATTTTTCTCAACAACAATGCCACAATGAGACCATCTTGAATGAGTTGCAAGCACAATAAATGGCGATTGAGAACTTTTAGAAGTTTGAAAGATAATATCCCCTTCTTTTACCGCAGATAAATCTATAGAAGAAGAGTTAAGTACATTGGGGATTAAAACACAAAGTACTAACAGAGAAAGCAATAATAATTTGCGACGCATTTTGTTCATCCTTTTGTTTGACATTTAACTCTTGCTGTGTTAGCTACTGCGAAAGTAGCGAATTTTATAGCAGAAGAGAATAAGGAGATAACCTCAAGAATTAGCACATCGGATACAGTCCGAGGCAACTCTTCGAGATCATCTCCTCTTCGTCGCTGTATTAGCTGTTACGAAAGTACTAAATTTGAGAGCCAATCACAAGCACTCATCTCCGAGGCTATGAAGCGATACAGCTATCTACTGATGCCTGACGAGTAGTGCGAAGGCGAGCAAAGCAGTATAGGTGCGCCAGCGAAGCAGTATAGGTGGAGGGTATAAAGCAGTATAGGTGGAGGGATGGAGCAGTACTGCTCCATCCCTCCACCTATACTGCTTTTCGCACGTAGCACTAGGAGATAGATGACCCCTTCGGCATGGACCAGTCGCCCCTGTAGGTGTAGTCTCCTTCTCGTGCAGGGCAATAGCGAGCAGTCGTCTTATACCGCCTCAAAGAAGAGACGTAGCGAGTAGCCGAGTGGTGTCCCGAGGCAATTGCCCAGAGCTGAGAGGAGTTCGGCAGTCGAGCGACAGACAGTATAGCTCGCTTCATCCTTCGGATAAGCCGTACAGACTACCCTACCAGCTTCTACCGAATAGAGCCCATTCACCTCGGGGAAGAGGGCATCTTGATACGCCCACCTTCCGCTTAGCTCAGGGTGAAGCTCCGCAAGATGCTGCAAAAAGCGCAAGGGACACAGAAGACGAATCATACCCATCGATCGCTCTCCCTCCGCCTCGCCAGACTGGGGACGCAGGTAGTAGCTCACTCGCCTTCCTTCTGGATGAGGCAACTCACGCAGCAAGGCCGAGCGCACCTCTGCGCTTCCATAGATGACCTGCACGATAAGCTCCTCCCCACGCTCGATATAGAAGAGCGCACCATCCACCCCACCCAACGCCGTATGATGTGTACGAAGTGCATAGCCTTTGGTCGTGGAATAGTCTTCGGTCACGACTCGCCAGAGGGCAGGCGTATGCAGAAGCTGGGGGGCTGGATTCATACGCTCTACCTTGACCAAGTAATCAACGAGGGTAGCCCCTTCGCAGTCGGGGTCTGCTTCTCGAAGTACGGCATCCTGGTCGGTCGTCACCGTAGCGACTGCCACAGGTGCATAGCCCACGGCCGCCGCATAGTAGTCGAAGAGCCACGCTTCTGCAGGCAAAAGCAGGGAAGCGGCCTCACCCCGAGCTTTGGATAGGCGCAGAGCTTCCTGTAGCTGCGCCTTCATCAAGCCACGCCCAGCGTAGTCGGGATGCGTGCAGACGGCGACGACATAGTTCACTGGGAGACTCCTCCCCCCAGCAGTCAGCTCCAAGGGGAGGCACTGCAAGTGGGTCGTAGCGACTCCATCGGTGTAGCCTACGAGCGTACGATCCGCACGATAGAGCTCACGGAAATAGGTCGAGAGGAAGGCATCGGTATCACCGAAGCAAAGTTGCCAGAGGCGATAGGCATCTTCCGCCTTAGAGCTCTTCGGGGCACTCATGGCGCAAGACTGCGGCTATCTTCGGCAGGATGATATCCGGCTTGTAGGAGAGCTTTGCCTTCCTCAGTCCCTCGATACCTAAGTCTTCCTCACGATTGACATAGGTATAGCACTCGGGAATAGTTGAGGCGAAGAGCTTATTGATGATGGTGAAAGCGCCATCATAGTCCCGGTTAGCCTTCTCGATATGCACTCCGAAGGTCGTCTCATTGATGGGCGAACCAATGGTGAAGGCTACAATCTGTCCGTCGACACGCAGGATACCGCCCGACAGAGCCAACTCATCGAAGCTGGACAGGAGACGCAGGATGACCTCCTGCTCTTTATCCTCGCCCTGCTCTTCACTGCCGTGCTGCTCGAGCCAAGCACGCTCGACCTCGAGGCACTCGAGTGCATTAGCTCCTGTGATCGGCTCATAGGTATAGCCTGGATAGAGCTTCTCGAACTTATTGACGTGGTTGCGCTTCGACTGCAAGGCCTTACCCGAGAGGCTGACCAAGCGTTCGCGCAAATAGATATAGTCCGCAGCTCCTTCGTTCTCTAAGAAGGTGAATGCCCCGGGACACAGAGCCTCAAGACGCTCTTGACACATCGGGGTAATCCCCATGATGACCAGCGGATAGCCCCCTGCTTCGGTCTCATTCCTCAGACGAGTCAGCGAGTCGGTGATACAGCCTCCTCCTCGACGAAGCGGAATGAGGAAGGCTGGATGGGCGCGAGCTGGCGAGGTGAAGCGAATGAAGAGCGTGTCGTCAGCTATGGCATAGCACGTCTCGTACTTTACAGCCCAGCCGAAGAGGTTCGCAAAGGCTAAGTCGCAGATACGTGATTGACTCTCGAGCGTGTAGCTTGTGATCTCTGCTCGAGAAGCCGATGTAATGGGGGTGAAGTGCAATAAATCCATACACTTAATCAATAGGAAGAGACCACCGTCAGAGGGATATTCAGGCAAGCGACTCCTTCGCTCGGCGTGACACTACCCCTTTGACCGTGGCCTCTGTATGTAGCTTAGTGAGAATAATAGTCTTTAGATAAGTAGCAGCCCTACTTGCTACTTCGCCTCCCCGCGCGTCATGCGGAAGGAAGCCTTATAGCACATAAAGAGTGGGATAGCGACTCCCACACCGAGGGCAAACATCGTCAGCAGTGCCGTGATTAGATTGGAGATAATCATCGGTACATACTGCTCCTGCGCCACCTCCTGCGTCGACTCCATGAAGCGGATCATCCCCAAGATCGAGCGGTAAGCAAACTGCCCTGGGATCATAGGTAGCAGTGCAGGGAAGGCAAAGACTTCGATCGGGTAACGCGCATGATAGGCAAAGCCCACAGCGATGAAGCCAGCCAGCACGGCAGCGAAGAACGTGGCGATGGCGATATTCAGCCCCGCATAGTGCATCAGGGTAAAGCGCACGGCGTTCCCAAAGAAGGCGACGATCGGGACATATCTAAAGGCAGCCTTCGAGGGATTACCCACAGCAGCAAACCCAAGTGCAGCAATAGCAGCGAAGAACCCCTTTTCGAGGATAAGTAGTAAGTCCATAAAGCCAATTCAATTACATAACAGTGGGCAAAGCATCAGAGGAGCGAGAGCTCCAGGGACATCAGCGTGAAGGAGAGCCCCACCGTGATGCTGACGACGATCATCACTGCCGTCAGGAGTCGTGAGATCCCATTGAGCACATAGCCATCCAAGAGGTCCATCATCCCATTGATGAAGGGAACGCCAGGGATGAGATACAGCACGCTTGCACTCAAGGCAATCTTGGGCATCTCTTCGTACCCTAACTTCGCCCCTACTCCCACGATGAAGGAGGCTACCACGGCCGACAAGACCACCGTCAGATAATGGTAGACATGGTGGCGATTGAGCTCCTGACGCAGCAGGAAGCCGCAGAATGTGCCGAGGAAGACAAAGAGCCCCGACATCAGGTCTCCTCCGAAGAGCAGGCAGAAGGCCATATTCGCCTGACTAATGAGATAGAGCATCAGCCAGCGATTCATCGGAGGGGTCTGCATGATTCTCTGGAAGCGTTCTTCGAGTTCGTCCAAGCTAAGGTGATTGTCATAGGCGAACCATGAGAGGCGGCTGAGCTCAGCGTTGTAGAAGAAGTTGAGAGGACCATGGCGGTGCTGCAGCATCCCCGAGACGGGATGAGCATCCAGAGGCCGATAGGAGTGAGGACCATCCCCTAAGACGGGAGTCAGCGTCATCGTAATATTGCGCTGGAAGGTCATGATCGTAGGCTCATAGCCGTAAGCGTGGGCTATGCGCATCGTATTGATGATAATACGTGATGTCTGCACCCCGACACTGGTCTGTGTCGTAGCAAACCGCAATAAGAAGTCCAAGAGACGCTCCTTGTCGACATCCTCGCGAAGAGGAGAAGGCTTTGATTCGGGCATAATTACAGGACGGACAGTTAATGTAGTAAGTAGAGTATGAATAAGAAGAGCCTCCTCTGACTTCAGGGGAGGCTCTGGCATCAGCTTCGGGCTGATTATCTTTGTTGCGGAGGCAGGATTCGAACCCACGACCTTTGGGTTATGAGCCCAACGAGCTACCACTGCTCCACTCCGCGCTATCTTTTTGCACTGCAAAGGTAGTACTTATTTTCTTAACGACCAAAAGAGCGCAAAAAAGGCGATAGAGACCGTGGCCACGGAAGCACAATATGAGGCCGTTGCGCGGTCTCCAAAATAACAAGTATAGTTTGTTATTTGGCTTGACTTTGCAGCATGCGGTAATCGCAAGGCGTTAAGACGAAGGATGAAGGGAGTTTACTCATATAAACGACACGCCCAACTGTCGCAAACAACGAAGCGAGTGCCGTATGATGCAATAGTCTCTACAAATTAAGCTCATCAATACCATGCTTCAGCAGCTTCAGCATAGCCTTCATCCCCATTGTCATAGCCATCATCCCCACTATCATAGTCATCATCTCCATTATCATAGTCATCATCTCCACTATCATAGCCATCATCCCCATTATCATAGTCATCATCTCCACTGTTATCTAAATACTCGGCCCCATCCTCATCACTATCTTCTTCTGAAGATGGAGCATAAGAGCTATCGTTGTAAATATGATCCTTATCCCCTGATCGATTAAATAAAGCACGACCTCCTAAATAAAGAACAAAAATTCCCACCAAGGCAATAGCAACCTTTACAACCTCAGGCTGCCACTTCTTTAGCTGCTTCAGAATAGGCTCAGGTGGCTTGATTGTAGGCGTAAAGAGATGAGTATGAGTATTCTCTACTACATTTCTGTTCATTTGAACGGGAACACATTGAGGAATAAGCTCCTTGTTCTCTGCCATATCATAAAGGAGTTGACGGATCTCATGCTCCTTTATTTCCGTTTGCGCAAGCTCATTCCACACTTCTTGTACAAGCTGTAGATACGTATCCAATTCGAGAATCTGCCAGCCATTCATCGTGATGATCCAGCCGTAGACATCTGAATGGCAGACACCTCCACTAAGAAAAATGCAGTAGGACAGCTCCCCCTCTATTTTAGAGGCCAAGTATCCATCTCCAACCTTCTTTCCTGAGAGTTCGGTGGCAAAGAGGCGAGAAGTAGCATCTTTAGGCTCGATCACCCAGCTATTATTACGCCTACGGATGAGCGAGATGCTATAGTTATAGCGTTCGTTGGACATAGCTAAAGTCATGTGCGACACGACCGAAAAAGCGAAAAAGTATGAACTATTGATCTTATCGCTCCCCGATCTGACGCAGGAAGGCCTTAGCTTTCTCGTTCCCTTGGCGACTTGCCTTCCTAAGCCAGACAAGGGCTTGCTTTCGATCAGTCTCTACTCCCAGCCCTTTGTATGTAAGGTAGCCTAAATTGAACTGAGCTATCGCATCGCCTCGCTCGGCGGCACGCCGAAACCAAGATGCAGCCTCAGCATAGTCCTGCACTACGCCAGCTCCATCTGCATAGCAACGTCCCAAAGCAACCTGAGCATCGGAATTACCTTGCTCAGCAGCACGACCGTACCAAGAGACAGCTATATAGTCATCACGCGTTACACCGAACCCATTGCGATAAGACAGCCCCAATAAGAACTGAGCTTGGGCATCACCTTGTGCAGCAGCAAGACGAAACCAATGGACGGCTTCAGAATCATCCAGAGGAACGCCTTGACCTTTAGCGTAGCAAACACCTAAATTATGCTGAGCCTTAGCATACCTCTGATTAGCAGCAAGACGATACCAACGAACGGCTTCAGAATAATCCTGAGGGACACCGTGACCGTTATAGTAGCAATTTCCTAATCCATTCTGTGCGGCAGCATACCCCTGAGCTGCGGCAAGATGAAACCAGCGGACGGCTTCTACATAGTCTCGAGGGACACCTTGATCGTTATAGTAGCAAATACCTAATAAAACCTGTGCATTGGCATCCCCCTGCTCTGCTGCAAGACGAAACCAACGTACTGCTTCAGCATAGTTTTGCTGCACACCTATACCATTATAATAGCAGCCACCTAATTGCACCTGAGCATCGGAATTACCTTGCTCAGCAGCACGACCGTACCAAGAGACAGCTATATAGTCATTGTGCTCTACACCCATCCCATTGCGGTAAGACAGTCCCAATGCGAACTGAGCTTGGGCATCCCCTTGCGCTGCAGCAAGACGATACCAGCGAACGGCTTCAGAATAATCCTGAGGGACACCTTGACCTTTGGCGTAACAAAAGCCTAAATTATACTGAGCGGAGGCATCCCCAGAGAGAGCTAACCTCTTCAGCTTTGTAATGGTATCCTCCGAGGTAGAAATCCGATCTGGAGCGTGAACAGTGGCAGGAAGGCACTCAGCTGCATGGAGCGGGGTGGAGATATGCTCCCCACACATCAGTCCTAAGAGAAGCAGACTACAAAGAGATGTACGACGCATAGTGATTAATGTTATTTAAGTCCAAGTTCAACGGACAAACAGCGACAGTAGATACGTTAGAAGGCTACCTTATCGCTGCCCGATCTGACGCAGGAAGGCCCTTGCCTTCTCGTTCCCTCGGCTACTTGCCTTCCTTAGCCAGACAAGGGCTTGCTTTCGATCAGTCTCTACTCCCAGCCCCTTATACATAAGGTAGCCTAAATTGAACTGAGCAGTAGCATCGCCTCGCTCGGCGGCACGCCGAAACCAAGATGCAGCCTCTGCATAATCCTGCACTACGCCAGCACCATCTGCATAGCAACGCCCCAAAGCCACCAGAGCATCAGGATTGTCTTGCTCTGCAGATAAACGATACCAACGTCCGGCTTCATAGTCATCACGCATTACACCGAGCCCATTGCGGTAAGACACCCCCAATGCGAACTGAGCTTGGGAATCACCTTGCTCTGCAGCAAGACTAAACCAATAGACGGCTACAGAATAATTCAGAGGGACACCGTGACCTTTAGCATAGCAAACACCTAAATTACGCTGAGCAGTGGCATACCCCTGAGCTGCTGCAAGACAAAACCAGCGGACGGCTTCTGCATAGTCTCGAGGGACACCGTGACCGTTATAGTAGCAATTTCCTAATCCATTCTGTGCGGTAGCATACCCCTGATTAGCGGCAAGACGATACCAACGGATGACTTCAGAATAATCCTGTGTAACACCCTGGCCAGAGTCGTAACAAATACCTAAATTACACTGAGCGGAGGCATCCCCAGAAAGAGCTAATCTCTTCAGCTTTGTAATGGTATCCTCCGAGGTAGAATTCCGAGCAGGAGCATGAATTGTGGCAGGAAAGCCTTCGGCGGCATGGAGCGGAGTGGAAATACGCTCCCCACACACCAGTCCCAAGAGGAGCAGACTACAAAGAGATATACGACGCATAGTGATTAGCTTTATTTAAGTCCAACGGACACATGGCGATAGATGACATTAGTAAGCTCCATCCAAGCCAGAGTTATCATCAATGTCATCATCATAATGATAGCGTGTACGGCGAGGTGTCGTGGAGCGAGAAGACTGCTTCTTCGTGGATTTAGAGATTGCCCTATCCTCCTCAGCTGGGATGGCTATAGGAGCCACCATATCAGCAGATACGGAGGAGTCATATACACACGAATCTACAGGAGATACTGTGTCACAGGCAACAACTGCAGAGACAACCGGTATAGAGTCTACATCTGCAAGGCTATCAGCTGCGTTATCCTTCGATGTTTCACCTCCACATTTATTGAGAGCTACAATTATACTACTAAGAAAGATAACCCCTAATATATATGTAGCCCGGCGGTTCTTCTTTTTACTCGATGATGAGGCTGAAGATGCCGGTGGTTTGACAGCAGGAGTAAATCTGTAAGTCTGATCATTTACTTCCACATTTCGATCTATCCGAGCTGGGGAAGAATGAGCTACGAGCCCCTTAGCCTCTATTATATCGTGAAGGAGCTGACGAATATCGCCCTCCTTCAATGACATTTGTGCCAGTACCTTCCACACCTCTTGTGCGATCTGCAGATACGTTTTCAAGTCAACAATCTGCCAACCATTCATCGTGATGATCCAGCCGTAGACATCCGAAAGACAGACACCTCCGCTAAGGAAAATACAATAGGATAGCTCCCCTTCTTTCTTGGAGGCTAAGTATCCATCACCAACCTTCTTTCCTGAAAGTTCCTGGGCGAAGACATGAGTAATAGCATCTTTAGGCTCAATCACCCAGCTATTATTACGTCTACAGATGAGCGAGATACTATAGTTATAGCGATTGTTAGACATATATGAGTGAGAGCTTAGAGAGGTGTGACGTGGATGACTTGCTGGTCATTATCTATCGTGTAGGAAGCTACGCGGTTAAGAACTTCATTTCCCAAGAGGAGTGAAGCCTGCATATTATCAGAGACTGCAGCCTTGACATTATGGAAGACCAACTGATCTCCCAGCACGACTTCCTTGAGATTGATGACCATATTCTTGGTAATACGACCATCAGCAAGCTCATTATTAACAGAGCCGAGGAGATCCTCTTTAGAGAGGAGTCCTTTGGCATATAGATAGTTGGCTTCTGCTTGTGAGATCAAGGTCATAGCACACCCTGTATCAAAGATCATATCAACTTTCATTGTGTTGATCTGGACAGGTACGAGCTTGACACCTCCTTCTTCACGGAAGGGTATATCAAAGGTGCTAACCAGCGAGCTAACCACAGAGTCATCGCTCGGCGATGACTCTGTGGTTGCGCTGTAATCGATATAGATTGCCTTAGGCCTCCCCTTGCACGAGGCAAGAGCAAGGAATAAGAGCAAAACAGAGAGACGAAGTATCATCTATAGAGCTATTATTTCTTGTCGCCAGAAGGCTGATTCTTCGGCGAAGATGTATCCCGCTCGGGAGTCGTCTTTTGATCCTTCGATTTGCTACTCTCCTCATACTTCTCCCCAGACTTTGCTCTGGACTTAGTAGGCTTAGTGGACTTAGCTCCTCTATCACTCTTCTCTGTAGAATCCGACTTCGCAGTGCTATCCAGCACCTCAATACAAGGCGTAGAACTCGGATATGTACTGTATTCAGATCCAGAGGAAGACGGCAGGTTCCAGATCACATATACTTGTGATGCAAAGAGCAAGGCGAGGAGGATCACAAGGAGTTGACGCCCCAGTCCAGAGCTTCGTCTTTCTTCTTCCCCCACAACATTCCCCACAGTAGATTGATTATGGGAAGCATAAGGAGCACCACCTCTTGGGGGGCGTGGAGCAGAAGAAGAGCCTCCGCCTGGTGAAAAGCCTTTTAGAATATCAGCTATGCTTCCAAGCATCACACTTAGCGCCTTATTCTGTTGTTCCAGCTGATCATGCTTATTCTTAGCTACGTTACGCTGTTTAGCCATCTCCTCATTTAGGTTATTATTCTCGTTCTTGAGATTATTGATCTCTTCTTTTAGCTTATTCACTTGGGAGGTAGTCTGAAGCGAGAGCTTATTCGAAGAGAACACCAATCTACACCCTGGGATAATCTGATCGGAGAAGCCTTGTATCTTCCAAAGATCATCTAAGGAGAAGTACATCTCCCGTCCATGCTTCTCTGGCACTCTCTTACTCTCCTGAAGAGATAAGACTGAGACGCATTCCTTAGCTAAGTCCGCCTCCCACTGGCAGAAGGTTGCATCCAACTCCTCCAGCTTAGCAACACGGAACTTATAGCCTTCCGACTCCGTCTTATCGACCAGAGTCCCGACAACCGTCTTGTCAAAGAGCCAACGAAGAGCATCATAGACCAGCATTATACGAGGCGTAAAGGATTCGGATATACGCAGGGTCAGAGCGACATAGCCAGAGGAACGACCACCATACTCCGACACATTTCCCTGGATCACATAGTGATAGTAGGAGATCATTTTCCCTGTCACCTCATCGGTACGCCAATCGATCTCAAAGCGAGTTGTGGGCTTATTTTCCCCCGAAGAGTTATAGAAAGAGCGAAAATAGCTACGCTCTTCTTGCGAGAGGTTGGGTAACTCGGTCTCGGTCTTATTGCACCAGAGACTCGCTCCCTGAGGATTGCCGTGAATCAGTAGGTTAAGCTGTGCCATCGTCTATCCCTTGATAAAGTGAAGAAGATGCTGCCAAAGAGCAGCAGGATATTCATCAGGCCCTGACTGGAAGTAGAGTTGTCCATTCCGACTATCTGCGGTATAAGTCCCCGTCTGGAAAGGGAGGAACTCACACCGCCAAGGTCTCCAGAAGCTACTAATGGGATGTGTATTACGGAAGGGTTCGAAGATACCTGGATAGTTATCCTCTATATCCTTCTTGGCTGCCGAACGATTGACACGCCCTCTCCCTACGACGAAGCTCGTCTGGTCGATCTTATTGAAAAGGAAGACAGCTCGGTCACGCGAATGCATCTGTAGCTGGAGGTCACGTATACGCTGGACATAGTCCTTTCTATTCTGCTCATCACGCCAGTCTTTCTCGACAATGATGGTCCAGATCTTACGCATGCGATCAGAGAAGACCTGATTGAGGTAGGTCGGGAAGGGACTACGTGGGTCGTTGGGATTGAAGTAGTGTTCGCCTGGAGCTTCGAGGATCTGGCACATCACCTTGCCTTTGTGCAGAACACGAACAAGCATGAAGCTAATAAGGCTCGTAGCATTAGCAGCCAACGGTGTCGAGAGCATCGCATTGAAGTTATTGCAGAGGTCGAGATACGCCTTGTCCGTCGAGGGGCGTAATCTACGATCGGGCTCGAGCTGATAGCCCTTCTCTTTGAGGTAGCGTGCCAGACGAATGAGCGTCATCGTCTTGCCACAAGCAGGAGGGCCAACAAGCAGAATGAGCGGAGTCTTCTTATCACTGATCGTGATCTGGATACTATTGACCTCCTGAGGTATGCTCGCAGTCTCTGTATCAGTATAGAGAGCATCATCCTCAAAATGATCGGAGTACGTATAGTCTGGAGTAGCATACTCCTCGGTGTCTTGAGGAGTGGGATTTGGCTGGGCAGACTTTACCGCATTATCCTCTTCAGCAAAGACATCAGAAGAGGAGAATTGGTCGAGTATAGGCATAATAATCGGTATTGAAGGATAGATAATAGCTACAGGTCACATCGCTTAGTCTTCTCGCTGCGCAAAGGCAATATCAAAGAAGATGAAGGCGGCAACATCGACGACAATCGAAAGAAGGATCCAGAAGATAAAGCCACGACCGGTATACGTGCCTGATAGATAGTCCTTCCAGACATCGAAGACACTCAGCAGTCGAGCTGTGCGTGTGAGCTGGTCATTTGCTTCGTAGAGCATCTTGTCACTCTCATTCGAGAAGTTGATATTATCACGATAGTTATGAATCGTTGCATAGCCCTGACGTAAGGCAATATCAGCCTGCTTGATTACGTCATTATCGACCGCCCCTTCAGCACCCATGCGTGCAATCTCCTCTTGCATGACCTCAATGTTCTTGATCGCCTGAGTAGCTTCAGGCTTGAAGTGCTTTTCCTGCTGGTTCGTATAGTTTTCTCTCAGCTTGCTCTTACGTACCTTGAGTTGCTCGAGGATCATCTTACGATATTGGTCTTTGAGTCCCTGGATCGTCCTTGCCGAGCCTGAGGTGTAGGACAGAGCTGGGATCTCTTCGATCTGTAGCGTGACGGCTATACGACTCAGAATCTCCTTGGAGCGAGGACCAAATCCTGGGTTCGTGATGTTGTCAATCTCGTTATTGAGGGCGACGAGTAGGGTCTCTACCTCACGATCAAGCTGGTCTTGCTTATTACGTATATCCTGCTCGCTCTTCACATTGTCACGTAGCTGCTGGAGGTAGCTCTTGGTGGTCGCTAAGTCTTGCAGAGCCACATCCGTCACAGCAGAGCGATAGAAGAAGGTGTGCGTATTCGTGGGGAAGGAGACAACCAGCCAGAAGGCTAATAGCATCACGAAGCCCCCCAGTAGACGGAGACGACGATGCTCGAGGTAGATATTCATATTGAAGCTATCTACCAGTAGTTTACTCCCGATCGAAGAAAGGACGAAGAGCCCGATCGTCACCGCCCAGCAGAAGACTATCGGCCAGCTTGGGAGAAGGAGATGAAGTGATTCGGTGGTAGCCCAACAGCTGACCCCAGCAAAGACCACGAAGAGGATCAGGCAGACAAGGCGAATAGTAGATTTTTGTCCCATGCAGAAAGAGTTGCACAAAGCCCCCTCCCCCTAAGAGCACAGACAAAGAATAAAGGAAAAGCGTGGAGGAGTATGGCATCAATCTGATAAATGTAGGCTCCTGAGAATGGCCTTCGAAGACAGATGATATGACATACGACCCCCACACCTATAAGGCATGGGGAAGCCGCTACACCATTCTTCTCTTCGTTGAATTTTCTCAGGATTCACATTTATGAAGAATGAAGCATAACGCTTCCCTTAGTGGACAAGCAACCTTAGTAGCTCTGCCACACGTACAAAGATAGAGCTTTATTGCTATAATGCAATAGTCATTTTACTCACGATGAGCACTCTCCCCCACACGCTGAAGGGGATAAAGTATAAAAGAATTGTGGCTGCATCCCTACGTGAGGGAGGCAGCCACAAGAGTGGTGGAGGCAGAGCGACTCGCAGAGCCGCTCGCTCCGTAGAAGATAATCGAAGGACTACTTAGCAGCTTCGACCTTCAGCAGTTCGATTTCGAAGACCAGTGTACTGAAAGGTTGGATCTTGTCCCCCGCATACTGAGCGCCATAGGCCAGCTCCTGAGGGATAACGACCTTCACCTTTTCACCGACCTTCATCAGCTGAAGCATTTCACCCCAGCCCTTGATGACCTGATTGACTTGGAACTCAACAGGCTTTCCCTTCGATTCGTCGAAGACCGTACCATCGATGAGCTTACCGACATAGTTCACCTGCACCTGATCGGTAGCCGTAGGCGTAGCACCATTACCTTCCTTGAGTACCTGGTAAGCAAGACCAGAGGCCGTGGTCTTCACGCCAGCTTCCTTCTTGAAGTTGGCTACAAATTCGGCACCCTTCTTCTTGTTCTCACCATACTGTGCTTCCATCTGCTTCTGGTTCTCAGCTTCCTGCTTGATGCGATCAGCCTCGTACTTCTTTTGGTAGTAAGCCTGAGCAATCGCACCGAGGCTGTCGACTTGCTTAGCACGCGCAGCAGAGTCGAGGCTCAGAGCCTTCTTGAAGCCAGCCATGAAGACCGTCTTCTTCAGTGTAGAGTCATCCTTGAAGCGCATAGCAGCCTGCACACCCTGCATCTGACCGACATAGTACCAGAGCTTGGTCGTGTCGCTGTTGAAGCCTTCTTCGAAGCCCTTAAAGAAGAGCGCAGAATCGACCTTCTCACCCTGAGCCTTCGCTCCCTGAATAGCATTCGTCAGCTCAACAGCATTGCCGAAACCGACAGCGTAGGATACGCTATCAGCAGCATCCTTGAGATTAGCGCCTCCCTTAGAGCAAGAGTAAACGCCCAGAGCCATGGCTGAAGCAGCCAGGAGCATCGTGATCTTTTTCATCATTTGTTTGATAGATAGTTGGATTTATATTCTGTTGTTATTTCTTTCGCTTGGCAGCCTTACGAGGCTTCAGCGCCTTGTTTTTGACTGGGGGCGTAGGCTCGGAGACCTGCTCGTCAGCGGTAGCAGGCTCTTGATAGGGGCGCACATCCAGCAGCTCCACTTCGAAGAAGAGGGGCGATCCAGCTGGTATCACACCACCCACGGCACGATCCCCATAGGCCAAAGCAGAGGGGATGAGAAACTCATACTTCGAGCCCTTGGTCATCAGGCAAATACCTTCCGTCCACCCAGGGATAACCTGTGAAAGGGGGAAGACCGCTGGCTCGCCACGCTTGTAGGAGCTATCGAACTCCGTTCCCGAGGGAAGTGTCCCCTTATACTGGACGACCACGGTATCTTGTGCCGTAGGACGAACGCCCTGCGCACCACGAAGGACGCGGTATTGCAGTCCTGATTCGGTGACCTTCACTCCGTCCTTAGCCTTGTTGGCAGCGAGGAGCGAGTCAGCCGAAGCTGCTACTTGACGGAGCTCGGCCTGCTTGAGCTCAGTGGCGTACTTCTCAAAGATCTCCTTAGCCGTAGCTGCGGAGATTTTAGTCGTACGTCCGAGGAGGACATCACTGAAGGCTGCAAGGATCTGCTGGCGCTTCAGCGTATCACCAGGCATGCGAGAGAGGACTTCGGAGAAGGCCTGCCCATTGAGGACGCCGAAGGAGTAGGCGACACTATCCTGTAGGCTCGTGAGCGTAGCACCCTTCTGCTGACTCAGCTTAGGCGAGCAAGCCGTAGCAGCGAGGAGCAGACCTGCCGACAGGGCGAGGTACTTAGTCAGTTGCTTCATCCCTTACTTACCGACGATAGCGATGAGCTCAATGATGAAGATAAGCGTGCTCCCTGGCTGAATCATCTCACCAGCACCACGATCGCCGTAGGCCAAATCCGAAGGGATGGTTACCTTCCACTTTGAGCCTACAGGCATCAGCTGAAGGATTTCCGTCCAGCCCTTGATGACACCTTGGAGGGGGAACTTCGCCGTCTGACCACGATCCATCGAGCTGTCGAAGACCTGACCATTGATGAGCGTACCGTGGTAGTGGCATTCGACCGTATCTGTCAGAGCAGGCTTTTCGCCCTCACCCATCTTGATGACCTCGTACTGCAGACCGCTGGGCAAGGTGACAACCCCCGTCTTGTGACCGTTGATCTTGAGGAACTCTTCGCCAGCTTCCTTATTCTGCTCGACAGCCTTGCGACGCACTTCCTGGAAGTAGTCATTGATGACGACCTTGGCTTCGTCGTAGGTCATCTGAGGCTCAGAGCCTTCGAGGACGTCACGTACACCCGAGAGGAAGTCGTCCAAATTGATTTCATCGAAGCCCGAAGCACGGAAGTTCTGCCCGATGCTCAGCCCGAGGGCATAGCTTACTTTATTCATTGATACTATATATATCTATATGTGTAGGGAATGTGCCTTTACAGAGGACACCATTGTATATCGGAGGACAAAGTTAGTCATTTTTGTATCGTGACAAAGTGTCAACAAAGGGAGCAAACGCCCCTTAATTTGCTTGACTCACACGATAGCCCAAGCGAGCCAAGCCCAAAGCCACTCCCATGCGATAGAGGACAAAGAGCGTACGCGCATAGAGTTGGAAGGCCAGTGGGCTCGAAGGCTCTGCTCCCTCGTGACGCAGCTGCGTCAGTGCTAATTCAGCCAAGCGACGCACCAAGTCGGTATAATACTGGGCATCCTCGGAGCCAAGCGACATCCCGAAGACCTCCTCAAGGACATATTCATCCAGTTCATCCCAGCCACGTGCATCACGGAGCTGGGTGTAGAGCGCACTACCCATCGACTGATAGCGTGCCCAGTCTTCATCCCACAGCACAGCCATCGCCATCCCGACAAAGGTCATCCACCCAAGAGAGACCAGAGGATATTGCTCGAAGTCAGGGACGGCACTCTCCATATAAGGCTGTGCTAAGGCTGTCCACAGCTCATCTAAGTCAACGGTCTCCAAGATCGGACCACTAAGCTGCCCCTCTTGCTGGATAAATTGCCACAGGATGGGTTGCAGTTCACAGGTATATTGCTCGAGATATGCTTCTTGTTCGCTCATCTTCTTCTACTAAATAATGATTTAACTACCACAAAGATACGACAGGAAGACCAGCAAAAGAAAACACCCCATACCACGGATGAGAGTGCACTTAACGATGGAATATGCATCAGCCCGGCCTAAGAGGAGACCGTTGCACGGTCTCAAGAGAGTTTTATCGGACAGCAATAATAACAAACATATACCACGACACCCCGCAAGGTGATGGCCTCCTCGGAGGCACATCCCTTGCGGGGTGTCGTATTGGATGAGCTATATAGCTCGTTGCTATGTTAGTCCTCTAAATCTTTCTTGTTGATATTGATGATTATGTTGTTGGTGGTCGTATTGTTATTCACATTACCGTTACTCCCTTTGTCTTTGAAGTATCCTTTTTTAGGTGTGAGAGGCACAGAGTAGCTGTCTCCGGAGAACTGCCACATTGCCCCTGTCATAGGATCTACAAGGAATAGTCCAAAGGCACTCCAAGAGAAAAGATTCCAGAAGTAGTTTGGGTCGATAGATGTAGTAAGAGGATATTGTACCTCTTCATAGCCGTCTTTGTAGAAGCGTACACTATAGCTCGCTCGCTTGAAAAAGCCATCTCCAGCCTTGAGTCGTACAGTTATAGGGGTGACACCAGAGGCAACAATATTTCCTCGCTTGTCGTAGACATGTACAGTCGCATTTTGAGGTTCGGTGTTGATACTGATGTCATACTTGCTACGGCTCATGATGGTTGCGCAGCTTGTTAATAGGAGGCTTATCATACAGAAGAGCAATGATAAAGCACGAGAGTAAATAGTTTTCCCCATACGGTAGGAGTTCTGTATCCATGGCCTCTATTGGATTGATGTAAAGAAGAAAGCGTGAGGCCATCTGACATCACACTTCTTAGTGAGGCTCGTGAGAATTGCCTTGGAATAAAGTGATGATGGCACGACGACTCCCACGCTTTATGACGTGGGAAGTCGCTACTACCATTCTCCTATTCCGTTGAAATTTTCTCACGATTTCACTAAAGAAGAATGAAGCAACGCTTCCTGTTTACTATTTACTGTTCACTATCTGGGTGAACTGCAAGCAAAAATACGTAATTACCTGGAAGAGGCAAAATTGCGATCCTACTTCTTCATAAGAAGAGACTGAGATAATATGAGAATCCCCACAAGTCAGAGGGTGGCCTGTGGGGATTGCTTTAGAAGTAGAGGCTAAGCCTTAGAGGCGACGAGCACCGTCCGAGATGACTACATCGTAGAACTTTGGCTGGATGCCGTACTTGGCTTCGTAGCGCTTCTTCACTTCGGCGATGAAGCTATCGTGCAGCTCTTCCTTGAGGAGGTTGATGGTACAGCCACCGAAGCCTCCACCCATCACGCGCGAGCCAGTAACCCCGAACTCACGCGCCAGATCGTTGAGGAAGTCAAGCTCTTCGCAGCTCACTTCGTAGAGCTTGCTCATACCGTGGTGCGTCTCGTACATCTTTTCTCCTACAGTCGTGTAGTCGCCCTTGTCGAGGGCTTCACACACAGCGAGGACGCGCTCAACTTCGCCGATGACGTAGGCGGCACGCTTGTAATCCTCTTCGCTGACTTCATTCTTCACCTCTTCGAGCTGAGCGAAGGAGGCATCACGGAGGAACTTAACCTCGGGATAGCGCTTGGCGAGGGTGGAGACGACACGCTCACAGCTCTCACGACGCTTGTTGTAAGCGGAGCTTGCCAGCTCGTGCTTGACGCAGCTGTCTACCAGCAGAAGGCGATAACCCTTAGGGTCGAAGGGGTGTTCTTCGTATTCGAAGCTCTTGCAGTCGAGGCGAAGGAGCTTACCAGCCTTACCGAAGACCGAAGCGAACTGGTCCATAATCCCGCACTTCACACCGCAGTAATTGTGTTCGGTAGCCTGACCAATCTTCGCCATATCCCACTTGGTGAGGCCAAGGGAGAAGAGATCATCAAGGGCAAAAGCGAAGGTGCTTTCGAGCGCAGCCGAAGAAGACATCCCTGCGCCCAGAGGCACATCGCCAGCGAAGACCGTGTCAAAGCCTGCGATCTTGCCGCCTCGCTTCTGAATCTCACGGCAGACACCGAAGATGTAGCGAGCCCAAGACTGCTGAGGTGCGTCTTCTTCCTTGAGACCAAATTCAGCGGCTTCGCCGAGGTCAAGGGCGAAGGCACGGATGCGGTCGGTACCATTGGGGCGGATTTCAGCGACCATAGCCTTGTCAATCGCACCAGGGAAGACAAAGGCACCGTTGTAGTCGGTGTGCTCACCAATGAGGTTGATACGGCCAGGAGACGTATAGAGCGTACCGGCTTCGCCGTAGAGAGATGCGAACTTGTCGCGGATAGCTTGTGTATTCATCTGAATGATGGAGCTTGTGATATAGGAGTGAGTGAACGTGGTATGATGGCAGTCCCCCTGACGCATCAGGCGATGCGGGAGGGGGACTGTGAGGAGAACTGAATGAGGACTAAGGGAGCTGACGAACCTTGTGACCTGCTACTGCGTAGTAGAGGAGATAGGCTTCACCGATGAGGACGAGGATCCAAGTGAACTGCCAGCTACCGAGGCTATCGGCCAGGATACCCTGAGCGAAAGGCAGGATAGCACCACCGACAATACCCATCATCAGGGCACCTGAGCCAGCAGACGTGTACTTGCCGAGCTTGTCAATCGCCAGCGAGAAGATAGCTCCCCACATGATGGAGTGGAAGAGACCTGCACCAACGAGAAGGTAAGGATTGTTCAGCGCAATGCTACCGAGTACAAGGAGACCTGCGCAAGTAGAGGTGATGAGGAGCTGCTTGCTGGCGCTGATGCTGCTGAGGAAGCTACCACAGAGACGGCCGACGAGCATCAGACCCCAGTAGATGGTAGCGAGGAGTGCTGCATCCGAAGGCTCGAAGCCGAGGCTCTTGCCATAGAGGTTGATATTGTTCCCTACGCAGACTTCGACACCGACGTACATGAAGATAGCGACGACACCGAGAGCCAGGTGCGAGAAGCTCCATACGCTCTTTTCGAGGACTTCGCCTTCCTTCTTTTCTGCACTTGCGATCGTAGGCAGGTGGAGCTTCGAAAGTGCTGCGATGAGCCCGCCGACAAGAACGATGAGCACGAGGAAGGGGATGTAAAGCGAGCTCAGAGCAATGTCCAGACCGCTCTTACCAGCGAAGATGACAGAGGCAACGAGCATAGGAGCGATGGTGGCCATCGTAGAATTGGCCGTACCAGCGATGGACTGACGCGTGACCCCCGTAGTACCCTTCACGTCGCAAGCCACGATGTAGGGATTGAGCACTGCCTGCAGGAAGGTCATAGCCGAACCAGCGACGAAGCCTGCCAAGAGGAAGATGTAGTAGGCCACGGGGATGATGACGGCGTTAGGATCCGTAGCAGCTTGGAACTTCACGAGGTCTACCGACTCAAAGACATAAGCCGAGAGCTCATACAGCCCGAAGGCGGCGATCAGCCCAAGGAGTCCCGTGATGAGGGTATTCTTGTAGCCCTTCTGCTCGATGCACTTTGCACTGGGGATACCCATAGCGAGGTAGCCGAGGAAGAAGGCGAAGGTGATCAGCGTGGTGAGGGCGTTGGTGAGCGAGCCTGATTTCTGCAGGAAAGCGGCCTGCATAGGTGCTTGGAACTGTCCGTTCAGGTTGGTGATCAGCCCTACAAGAGCCATCAGCACGACCATGATGATGAACGGCACCAGATAGCTCTGCGTCTGTTTCTGTTGTGTCATTGCTTACTGTTTATGTGAATGTAGTTGTTGGATTATCGGTACTAAGCTTCGAGCGTGAAGCGGAAGATGGTAGTCGAGCGGAAGGTCTCCTCGGGGTTGAGACGGGTCGATGGATATTCTGGTTTGTTGGGACTATCGGGATAGTGCTGCGTCTCGAGACAGAGGGCGGCACGTGCTGGATAGCGGTGATCGTGCTTACCTCGGAGCAGACCACTCATCCAGTTACCCGTATAGAGTTGTACCCCAGGCTGGTCGGTGTAGACCTCCATAGCGATGCCCGTCTTCGGTGAAGAGCAGCGCGCGGCAAGGGCGAGCTTGCCCAGCTCCTTATCTAATATATAGGTATGGTCGTAGCCACGTGCCCAGCGCAGTTGGTCGGTGTCCGTGTCGATACGCTCTCCGATGAGGTGGGGCGTGGAGAAGTCCATCGGCGTACCTGCTACTGGTGCTGGTGCACCATAAGGGATGGCCGTCTCATCCGTAGGAAGGTACTCCTTGGCGAAGATCTGTAGCGTGTGATCGTGTACCGAAGGATCGCCTTCGCCCGAGAGATTGAAGTAAGCATGGTTGGTGAGGTTCACCACCGTGGGACGGGTGGTTGTAGCTTCGTACTCAATGCACAGCTCTCCCTCATCGGTGAGGGTATAGACGACACGCACAGAGAGCTCGCCTGGATAACCTTCTTCGCCATCGGGAGAGGTGTAGGAGAAGGCAACTTTGTTGGGAGAAAGAGCTTCGCCCTCCCAGATGACGGCATTGAAGCCCTTGAGACCTCCGTGGAGGCTGTTGGGGCCGTTGTTGATGGGAAGCTCATAGCTGACTCCATCGATGGTGAAGTGACCACGAGCGATGCGGTTAGCATAGCGACCGCAAATTGCGCCGAAGTAGGCTTCTTCGCTGTGGATATATTCGTCGAGGCTATCGTGTCCGAGGATGACATCCGTATAGCCACTACGGCTGGGGACTACGAGGGAGACGAGCTTAGCCCCCTGGTTGATGAAGTGAGCTTCGGCTCCTACCTTATTAGTAAGCGTGTAGAGCTGGACGGTCTTGCCGTCGATGACCCCACGGAAGGCCTCGGGAGAGAGCCCGGCTTTGTTCTGCTGCATAGCTGTTATGTAGTTTGTTGGTCGAAAAAGCCACCTAATGGCAGCTTTAACGTGGTCAAATATACGAATAAGTACGCATACTACCACGGCTCGTAGACCTTTCGGCAACGCCTGTGCGTCGCAGGGGGATAATTCCCTTCCGTAGCAGAATTTGGCAGGGTTGTAGCTTATGCTTTCCTCCGATAAGCTCTGCCTTAAAGGCTGATTTCTACGCATCTTATCCGAATGTCTTAGTTGATGCTCTGCTTCTGCCTCAGGTGTGCATCGCTTCAAGTACTATGGAGAGGTGGGTGAACCACTATTGGTCGACGAATGGAGCACTACTGGTCGACGGGTGGAGCACTATTGGTCGACAGGTGGAGCACTATTGGTCGAATTGCAAAGCAATAGTGCTTTGCTTCCCGACCAATAGTCCTTGTCTCAGCCTCCTGCACTTCACTGTAAGAAATGCAGGATAGCTTGTGCCCCGAGTCATCCAATAGTCATCAAAGTTTCCTCCCGAGAAATACCTCCACCTAATATTAGCCTACCCCGACCAACCTTGATAACGAAGGGAGTTTACTCCTATAAATGACACGCCCGAAGGTCGCAAACAACGAAGCGAGTGCCGTATGATGTAATAGTCTCGGAAGAGCTATCTTTGCAGGCAGACGAACTCTATTCATCCATCCCAATAGTTACATACGACAAACTATGCGAATGACGACCCAAGGTCTACGCACCTCCGTGCTTGCCTTGTCTCTCTCCCTGACGAGCCTCCTTGCACCTCAGGCTCAAGCTGCCGTAGATAGCCTGCAGCTCATTCCCCGCCCGGCGAGCGTCACCTACGGCTCTGGCACACTCCGACTGCCACGCACGCTCCGACTTTCTTCGGGAGTTCCCTCCTTGCTTCGTGACGGACTACGACAGCAAGCCTTCTCCATCACCCCCATCAAGGGGCGTACTCAGGCGGTTATCACCACCCACCTCGACCCTACTATCTCGGGACTCGAAGGCTATCGTCTCGAGATCAACAAGCAGGGTATTAACCTCAGCGCACGAGATGAAGCTGGCCTGCGCCAAGGGACGCAGACCCTCCTCCAGCTGACCGCACAGTACGGACAGGCCCTACCCTACCTCTCGATTACGGACTCTGCGCGGATGCCCTACCGTGGGGTGATGCTCGACGTATCGCGCCACTTTATGAAGCGAGATATGATCCTGCGCCTCTTAGATGAGATGGCACGCTACAAGCTCAATCGCTTCCACTGGCATCTGGTCGATGGGGGTGGCTGGCGCTTCCCCTCGGAGAAATATCCCTTGCTGACGAAGAAAGCGGCGTTCCGCACCGTCAGCGACTGGGATCAATGGTGGCAGAAGGATCGCCGCTTCGTCGACGAAGGGACTCCGAATAGCTACGGTGGCTACTACAGCCGTGAAGATATCCGTGCCGTCGTAACGCACGCAGCACGCCTCGGCATCACCGTTATCCCTGAGATCGAACTCCCAGGGCACAGCAACGAAATCTTCTCCGCCTATCCCGAGCTGAGTTGCCTTGGCTCTTGGGCCTTCGAGAACTCAGACGTATGTATCGGCAACGAGAAGACCTTCACTTTCTTTGAAGACATCCTCGACGAAGTGATGGCACTCTTCCCCTCTAAGTACATCCACATCGGGGGCGACGAAGCCTCGATGCGCCACTGGAGCAAGTGCACCAAGTGCCAAGCTCGCATGAAGAGCGAAGGACTCAAGGATGATCACGCTCTGCAGAGCTATATGATCCGCCGCATCGAGAAGTACCTCAACAGCAAGGGGCGCAAGCTCATCGGCTGGGATGAGATCCTGATGGGTGGACTGGCACCAGATGCCACCGTGATGAGTTGGCGTGGCGAAGAGGGCGGCATCCAAGCAGCTAAGGAAGGTCATGATGTCATCCTTACCCCCAGCAGCCACGTCTATCTCGACCTCTACCAGCGTGAATCTGACCACGAACCCCGTGCTAATGGAGGCTTCATTCCCTTGGAGAAAGTCTATGCCTACAACCCTATGCCGAAGGCTCTGACTCCCGAAGAAGGGAAGCATGTCCTCGGTGTACAGGCCAACCTCTGGACAGAATATGTACTCAACGAACCCCACGCCGAATACATGCTCTTCCCTCGCATCCTTGCTCTGGCCGAAGTAGCGTGGACTCCTCAAGCTCTACGCAAGTATCCCGACTTCCTCAGCCGTGTGAACTACCACGTCCCTGCGCTCAAGAAGCGCGGTATCAACGTCTACCCCCTGCGTCGCATCGCCGCCCTCAGCGAAGTGGATACCGTGCAGCACCTTGTCTCTGTTCGTCTTGAGAGCGAGCGACCTAAGGCTGATATTCGCTACACCACCGATGGCACTGAGCCCACCGCACAGTCCCCTCGCTACTCAGGTACGCCTCTGACGTCTCGTGATTCACTCACAGTCACGGCTCGCCTCTTCGAGGGGAAGCAAGTAGTAGAAGCAGTCCCCACCATCACGTTCCGCACCGACTACCACAAGGCGATTGGCAAGCACATCACCTACAACAACTGCACGTGGAACGAACGCTACCCTGCAGGAGGCACACACGCCCTCATCGATGGTGTCCGTGGCACCCCCACCTACTTAGATGGTCGCTGGCAGGGCTTCACCTCTCCAATGGATGTGACCATCGACCTCGGAGCCGTGATGGAGCTTCGTCATATCTTCGCTAAGTTTATGCAGGAGCGTGTCCAGTGGGTCTATATGCCTGGGGATGTAGAGATACTGCTCAGCGAGGACGGAGTGAACTTCCGTAGCGTAGCCCGACAGCAGACGCGCACCTCGGAGGACATTTATCAGCCCGTCTTCGAGACGTTCTCCTTCCCGATGAAGGAACGAGCTCGCTACATCCGACTCAAGGCCAGCAACAATCGCTCTGCTGGGCACTTCATCTTCTGCGACGAGATCATAGTGCACTAAGGACACCTTCTTTTGATAGAAGACAAGACACCCTCCAGCTGAGTCTATCGCTCGGCTGGAGGGTGTCTTTCCCTGTATAGAGCTTGAGAGAAAGGTATAGAATGAGCTATTCTGTATCTTTGCACCTCAATAAATCGCTTATCCTCATCCATATGACCCAGTATATTGATATAGCGACCAAGCTCATCACAGGTATGGTCGGCATTCTGTTCTTCCTCCGTATCACAGGTAAAGCGCAGATGGCACAGCTCACCCCCTTAGACACAGTAAGTGCGTTTGTCATAGGGGCCCTCGTCGGGGGTGTCATCTATAGTCCAGATCTCAACGCACTACATATCCTCTTCGCTTTGGCTGTATGGACGACTTTCAACCTGCTCATACGCTATAGTATGCGCTATCCTTTCTTCCGTAAGCTATTCAAAGGAGACAGCGTCTATCTAATGCGCGGAGGGGTGATCAACGCTCGTACGTTTAAGCGACATAACCTTGACATGGAGCAGTTCCGTGTACTTCTACGACAGCAAGGTGTCTTTTCGCTCTTTGACCTCGAGGATGTTCGCTTCGAAACCAACGGATCAATCACCATCTCTCAGAGCGACAAAGGACGTGAGTCTTATTTGATCGTAAACAACGGTACCATAGCAGACTCAAGTCTCTCCGCCTGTGGGAAGAGTCAGAGCTGGGCCTTACGTCAAATAAAGCACAACGGCTTTAAGGGACCGAGCGAACTCTTCTGTATGGAATGGACACCGCTCAAGGGCTTCTATTTCGTCAGCAAATCGGGTAATGTCAAGCGCGGAGGCGAAGAAGTCACAGCCGAAGAAATTACGACCGAATCAGTAAACTAAATATCCTAACTATCCCTACAATCATCCCCCACTCAGATAGGTAGGGAAAAGTTCATAACTTTGTGACCGGTATACGCTCGCAATATCGACAGTGTAGCGAGCTCTCGACAAGCACTACCCTTCCACAGGATAACACTCCAGAAGAGGGACAGATGACAGACGATATATAATAGATGACACATAAGATTAAGTCTCGGCTTTGGCTGGCCTTTGCATTGGTTTGGTTTGGTATCTTAGGAGGTATCTTCGCCATCTCTATGGGATGGATTGGCTACCTACCCCCTATCGAACAGCTTCAAAACCCTATCGACAAGTATGCCTCACAGATACTCGCCTCGGATGGTGAGGTCATCGGCTCCTATGCACATGGGGGATCCAACCGCGTACTCGTCGACTACAAGGAACTGTCTCCTCATCTGGTCAAGGCGCTCATCGCCACCGAGGACGTACGCTTCGAAGGACACTCGGGGATTGACTTTCGCTCGCTCGCTCGTGCCATCTTCAAGACGGGTATCCTACAGCAGAAAAGTGCTGGAGGTGGTAGCACCATCACCCAGCAGTTAGCTAAGATGCTCTATTCGCCTCCCAGCTCTAACTTCTTCACACGTATGATGAAGAAGCCCGTAGAGTGGGTCATCGCAGCTAAGCTCGAGCGCTACTACACGAAAGAGGAAATCCTTGCGATGTACCTCAATCAGTTTGACTTCCTCTACAATGCCGTCGGTATTCGTTCGGCAGCCTTCACCTACTTCGGCAAGACCCCAGCGGAGCTCAAGATCGAGGAAGCAGCCATGCTGATCGGGATGTGTAAGAATCCAACCATTTACAATCCCATCCTTCGCCCCAATAGTCCCCTACCCTTAGAACGACGCAACACGGTCTTCCAGCAGATGGAGAAGGCCGGCTATCTCACGGAGGCCGAAGTGGATTCTCTCTCTCGACTACCCATCAAGACGTCCTTCCATAAGATGGACCACAAGCAGGGCATAGCTCCTTACTTCCGTGAGCATCTCTGCAAAATAATGATGGCAGACAAGCCCGACAGAAGCGATTATGCCTCTTGGCAATATGATCGCTTCCGTGACGACAGTATCCAGTGGGAGACCAATCCCCTCTTCGGCTGGTGTAACAAGAATCGTAAGCCCGACGGTACCCCATACAATATATATACTGATGGGCTAAAGATCTACACGACCATCAACCCCACGATGCAGCGCTACGCAGAGGAATCTATGCAGGAGCACCTCGCCGATTACCTGCAGCCAGCCTTTGACAGAGAGCGTCGCTCGCGCGGAGGTGATCCCTTCAGCACGGACATCTCTCCAGCACAGCGCAAGAAGATCCTGGAGCGTGCCATCCGCCAGTCCGAACGCTGGCGTCTGAGTAAGGAGGATGGTCTATCCGATGCAGAGATTCGCTCGCAGTTTGACCGCAAAACGAAGATGCAGGTCTGGTCTTGGCGTGGTATGCGTGACACGGTGATGACACCGCTTGACTCCATCCGCTATATGAAGGGGATCCTTCGCTCAGGCTTCGTAGCGATGAATCCACACAACGGGCACGTCTTGGCCTATGTGGGAGACATCAACTTCTCCCAGTTCCAGTACGACATGGTATCAGATGGACGCCGTCAGACAGGCTCGATCATCAAGCCTTACCTCTACTCGCTGGCGATGATTGATGGATCTTCTCCCTGCGACCAAGTACTCCACGTACAGCGCACCTATCGTCTGGACAACGGACAGACCTGGACACCTCGCAATACGAATCACCGCCGTGTCGGGGAAATGGTATCCATCCAATGGGGGCTACAGAACTCCGACAACTGGGTCACAGCTGAGCTGATGAGTCGCACCTCACCGATTACCTTTAAGCGACTCCTCGAGAGCTATGGACTACGTGGGCCGATTGAAGCCACTATGGCTATGTCACTCGGGACTCCTGAAGCTACAGTAGGTGAAATGGTATCAGGCTATACGACCTTCGTCAATGATGGCGTACGCGTAGACCCACTCCTCGTTACACAAATAGAAGATATGCACGGCAACATTGTGGCGACCTTCGAGCCCCAGAAGACCGAAGTCCTTGGAGCTGATGCTGCGCACAAGATGCTCTATATGCTCCAAAACGTCATCAACGGGGGAACAGGGGGACGACTACGTTATTCCTTCGGGCTGCAGATGCCTTTAGGGGGGAAGACGGGTACGACGCAGAACAATAGTGATGCGTGGTTTATGGGCTTTACGCCTGACCTGGTAGCAGGATGCTGGGTCGGTGGCGAAGAGCGTAGCGTGCGCTTCAACTCGATGAACTTTGGTCAAGGTGCAGCCGCGGCTCTCCCGATTTTCGGGAAGTTCATCAAGAAAGTCTACGGAGATCACAGTTTAGGCTATCTCGCCAATATTCCCTTCCAGCTCCCCACAGGCTTCTCGCCCTGCGGTGATGCAGGCTACAACGATGAAGCCGTCGAGGTCTACGAAGGTAGTAGCCCCGACTCCACAAGCTCCGCCTCACCATTCTAAATCGGGATGAAGAGAGGATAAAACCTCCCGAACATATTACAGCAATAAGACTAAGAAATATTGAACTCGTGAATAAAGTTGCACTCATCACAGGGGTAACAGGGCAGGATGGCTCCTTCCTCGCTGAATTTCTCATTGAGAAGGGCTACGAAGTCCACGGCATCATTCGCCGCTCCTCCTCCTTCAACACTGAGCGCATTGAGCACCTCTATTTCGAAGAATGGGTACGTGATATGAAGCGCAGTCGAGCTCTGAACCTCCACTACGGAGATATGACCGACTCCAGCTCGCTCATCCGCATCATCCAGCAGATCCAGCCCGATGAGATCTATAACCTCGCAGCTCAAAGTCATGTGAAGGTTTCCTTCGATGTGCCTGAGTACACGGCTGAGACCGATGCTACGGGGACGCTACGACTCTTGGAAGCTGTGCGCATCCTTGGGCTGGAGAAGAAGACCAAGATCTATCAAGCTTCTACCTCCGAACTCTATGGGCTGGTGCAGGAAATACCACAGCGAGAGACAACCCCCTTCTACCCTCGCTCACCCTACGGTGTAGCTAAGCTCTACGGCTTCTGGATCACTAAGAACTACCGCGAGAGCTATGGGATGTTCGCCGTCAATGGTATCCTCTTCAACCACGAGAGCGAACGCCGTGGCGAAACCTTCGTAACACGTAAGATCACGCTTGCTGCCGCTCGCATCGCTGCAGGTGAGCAGGACAAGCTCTATCTGGGTAACCTCGATGCCCTGCGTGACTGGGGCTATGCACGTGACTATGTCGAATGTATGTGGCTGATGCTCCAGCACGACACCCCCGAAGACTTCGTCATCGCTACGGGTGAGCAGCACTCTGTACGTGAGTTCACCGAGCGAGCCTTCCGAGAAGTAGGAATTAACCTTCGCTGGGAAGGTGAAGGTATCAACGAGCGTGGTATTGACACAGCGACGGGTCGTGTCCTCGTCGAGGTTGATCCCAAGTACTTCCGTCCTGCCGAAGTAGAGACCCTCTTAGGTGATCCAGCCAAGGCCAAGAAGCTACTTGGATGGAATCCCAGCAAGACCTCCTTCGAAGAGCTTGTACGCATTATGGTTCGTCACGATGTAGCGTACACCCAATCTCATAAGCTGGCCTAATGGACACCCTCACCAAGCTCTCCCCCTCCACTAAGATCTATGTAGCTGGCCACCGTGGGCTCGTAGGCTCAGCCATCTGGCGCAACCTCGAGCAACGAGGCTACACGAACCTTGTCGGACGCACACACAGCGAACTTGATCTCACTGATGCTGTCGCTGTGCGTACCTTCTTCGACCAGGAGCAGCCCGAAGCCGTCATCCTCGCAGCAGCCCACGTCGGAGGGATTATGGCTAACAACATCTACCGTGCAGACTTCATCTATGACAACCTGCAGATCCAGCAGAATGTCATTGGTGAGAGCTTCCGCCACGGCGTCAAAGATTTGCTCTTCCTCGGAAGTACCTGCATCTACCCTCGTGAAGCCGAGCAACCTCTCCGTGAAGAAGTCCTCTTGACCGCCCCCTTAGAGTACACCAATGAACCCTACGCCATCGCAAAGATCGCTGGCCTCAAGATGTGCGAGAGCTTCAACCTGCAGTACGGCACGAACTACATCGCCGTGATGCCGACCAATCTCTACGGGCCGAACGACAACTTCCACCTTGAGAATAGCCACGTCCTCCCAGCTATGATCCGCAAGATCTACCTTGCAGACCGCTTGCAGCAGGGCGACTGGCAGGCTGTCCGTGCCGACCTCCGCAAGCGACCTGTCGCAGGCGAAGATGGCACTGCTGATGAGCAGACCATCATCTCGCTCCTCAGCTGCTTCGGCATCTCAGCAGGGAAGGTAAGCCTATGGGGATCAGGAAGACCTCTGCGCGAGTTCCTCTGGAGCGAAGATATGGCGGATGCCTCTGTGCACATCTTGCTCCATACCGACTTCCGTAGCCTCTGCCCAACCGATGGTAGCCCCATACGCAACTGCCACGTCAATATCGGCACGGGCAAGGAAATAAGCATTGGCGATCTTGCTCAGCTCATCGCCCGAACGATAGGCTTTGCTGGGACGATCGAGTGGGACAGCACCAAGCCTGATGGCACGATGCGTAAGCTCACTTCCGTAGAGAAACTCCACGGCTTGGGCTGGAAGCATCAGGTCGAGATCGAAGAAGGCGTACAGCGTCTCTTCGACTGGTATCGCACTCATTAATCGCATTCCCAAGCCAATTTCACTGTGACATCCCGACGCGCTAAGTACCTCAAGCGCATCCTCGGGGGGCTGATCCTCACCCCCATATGCCTCATCCTGCTGGTAGCTCTTCTGCTGTACGTACCTCCCGTGCAGAATATTGTCGTACAGCGTACCGCAGCCTACCTATCAGAAAAGACGGGGATGCAGGTCTCCATCGGGAGTGTCCATCTCTCTTATCCTCTTGATTTCTCGCTTGAGCAACTACAAGTGCTCCGCAGTCCAGGCGACACCCTGGTCACTGTCGGAGCACTTAGTCTTTCCCCCTCGCTTCGCCCGCTGTTCGACAAGCAGGTGGAGGTACCTCGTATTGCGCTTCGTGGCTTGACGTACCATCAGCGGGACAGCTTAGGGCTAAGTCTGCTGGATGTGCGCCTACCCGAAGCCACAGCCGAGCAGCTCTTCGTTGACCTCAAGCAAGAGCGTGTAGACCTCAGTCGCCTGACGACACAGGGAGGCTTCATTCGCTACTATTCCACCGACACGACCAAGAAGCCCGAAGAGGAGAGCGAGCCTCTGAGGTGGATCATCCGTGCAGGCGAACTCGACTTCCAAAGCACACGCATTGAGGTAGCGATGCCTCTGGACTCCCTCCTACTCCAAGCTGACATCGACCGCTTCAAGGTAGAGCGTAGTGAAGCTGACCTGGGTAAGATGCACGTCCAGATAGCGCATACCAAGGTAGATGCCAAGAGCCTCCGCTATTCCGTCGATGAGCACTTCTCGAAGCTCCCCTTCTTTGACCCACAGCACGTCCTGCTGCACGACCTTCATCTCGAGAGCGAAGACATAGACTCCGAAGGGATGCACCTCAGTCTCCTGCTACGTCATGCCCAGCTGCGTGAGCAATCAGGGCTCAAGCTCCTCCACTTAGGGGGACGCTATCAGATGGATAGTGTAGGGATGCGCTTGGATGGGCTTGACCTCATCACCGATGCCTCCTCCATCAAGGGCTACCTCTCGATGCCCTGGAGCCTACTCAACTCAGACCGCAAGGCACAGCTTGAGCTCTCGACGACGACCTCCTTAGGGCTGAAAGACCTACTCCTCTTCGCCGGGAAGACGCTCCAAGAGACACCGGGGGGGCGCGAACTCTTCGACACGTTTGCTCGCCGTGGCCTCCTTGCTCCCCTGAAGTTGCAAGCCGAACTGACAGGGACGCTCACCGAAATCCAGATACGACAAGCCGAGGTCAAGTGGCCCGACATCCTGGATCTCTCCCTCTCTGGTACGCTGAGCGAAGTCCTCGAGCAACACCGATCTGGTCGTCTCAAGCTCCGTGGACGTATCGGACACAAGGCCAATACCTTGCTGGCACTCCTTTCCCCTCAGCAAGCGAAGAGCTACCGCATCCCGAGTCCCCTACTCCTCTCGGGCGATGTCGCTATTCGCCGTGGACACTACCAAGGGGATCTCACGGCTGAGGAAAGCACAGGTAAGCTCCACGTCAAGGGACAGTTCACCGAAGCAACGCAGACCTATAACCTCGCCCTCAAGGCACAGGGGATCGATGGGCGGCACTTTATGCCCCACGACTCCATCGGGCGAGTAAGTATGGAAGTAGCCCTCCAAGGACGTGGCTTCGACCCATTGAGCCCACGCACCCAACTATCCATCCACGGCCGACTCCACGAAGCGAACCGAGGGAGCTTGCACCTGAGAGACATCACCCTCGATGGCACGCTCCGATCGGGCAACCTCGCCCTCTCGGTCAATAGTATGAACCCTGGGGCGAACTTCACCCTCCAGCTCGATGGGATTTTCTCCCGTCAAGGCATCAATACCGGTATCGGTCTTGAGCTCGTCGACTTGGATCTCCAGCGTCTGGGCTTCTCCTCTACACCCCTATCAGCTAAGCTCCGCCTCGAGGGCGAACTTCGTACCGACCTCAAGGATACGCATACCATACAAGCCGCACTTGATGGGATGAGCTTCCGAATGGATGGCGAGAGGATCGCTCCTCCACGTGCCGAGCTTCAGCTCACTACCTCACCACGCGACATCCAGGCTACACTCACCTCGGGCGATATGAAGGCCAACCTCTCCGTTGCCTCCAGCCCGACCATAGCGCAGAAGGAAGTCTCGCTCCTCCTCGAAGAGACGCTTCGACAAATAGGATTCATCACCTCAGGGAAGTCAGCGACGAAGCACCTCGAAGACTTAGCCGTACACCTTCCTAAGGCCGTCTTTAGCCTCTCTATGGGCAAGGATAATCCACTGCGCTACTACCTGGCAGAGCAGCGGATGGCACTTGGCGCATTGAAGGCACACTTCTCCACCTCACCCGAGGAAGGCCTTAGCGGTAGCCTCGCCCTTTCCGACCTACGCCTTGATACCCTCCGCATCAATGCAGCCCAGCTGAATATCTCCACCGAGCGCACTCCTATCGCTCGAGGAGATAGTATGTCGCTCGTACTCTTTGGTTCGGTGATGAAGTCACGCTTCCGTGAGCAAGAGGGCTTCACCATCAGCACCGACCTACGCACCAGCCTCCAAGGGGGGCACCTGGACTTCTCCTACCAAGACGAGCGAGGCCAGCTACAGCACGCAGCTGAGATAGCAGGCAGTTGGTCGGGCGAAGCCTACCAGCTGCACTTCCTCGGAGATCGTCTCCGCTTGGCCTACAATGACTATGCGATCAATACCGACAACCAGCTCAGTCTGCGCAAGCGAGACAACTTCCTCTTAGGCTCCCTCAAGCTCTCGGGCGGATCCCGAGGTGAGTTCGAGCTACTGGGAAGAGAAGAGTCTCCTGGCATGCAAGACATTACCCTCGGTATCCGCAATCTCCATATAGAGGATTACCGCAGCTTAGGGCTACCCGATGTAGGAGGTACGCTCTTCGGCGATGTACACTACCAGCGCAAGGGGGATCTCAAGCAGCAGCCCACCATCTCTGGAGATCTCTCCATCAGTGGGCTACGCTACGAAGACAAGAAGCTCGGGTACTTTACCACCTCGCTCTTCTACGAGCCTCGCAGTGGTGATTCGCACTACATCACCGCAGAAGTCGGCTACAACGGGCACTCAGCGATGAGCATCGATGGGATTTATTATCCTCGAGAAAAGACCTCACCGCTCAAGGGAACACTGACGCTCAACGCCTTCCCTCTGGAGTTAGCGAACCCCTTCCTCGCTGCGAATAGTACCGCACTCACGGGGACGGCTGAGGGCTCTATCAATCTCTCAGGCAAACTCACGGAGCCCCGTCTCTCGGGACAGGTGCATCTCAATCAAGCGATGCTGCACCTCAATGCCTACGCTACGCACCTCGCTCTGGACTCCATCCCTGTACGCCTCGAAGGATCGGATGTATTCTTCGACCACTACGCTCTGCGTCCCTCGGTAGATCCGAAGAAGGCTATCTATATTGATGGCTCGATCCACAAGAGCACGAGCCCAGAGGCCAGTGCCTCCCTGCGCATCACCTCCGATGAGCTGACCCTACTCAACGAACCTCGCCCCACACGCGATGACCAGCTCCTCTATGGTAAGATCATCGCTTCGACACGTATGACCGTCACAGGCCCCCTCACCTCTCTGCGCGTACGAGGGAGTATGAACGTCTTGAGTGGCACAAACTGCACCTACATCCTACGCGAAGACCCCTTGACAGCAGGGGACAAGAAGGATCAGCTCGTCCAGTTCGTGGACTTCGCCGATACCCTCTTCACCAAGAAGGTAGAGGTAGCACCCACCTCTCTGGGGGGACTTGATGTGAACCTCACCATCAATGTAGATCCCTCCGTCCGTGTCGGAGCTGACCTCACGGTAGGGGGAAGCGACTATCTCCATGCCCAGGGGGGAGGTACGCTCCACTTCACCTATCCGCCCTACGGTGAGATGAGTATGACTGGTCGCTACGAGATGAGTGGCGGTGGCGAACTGAGCTACACGCTCCCTGTCGTAGGCAACAAGCTCTTCACCATCGATCCCACCAGCTCGCTCTCGTGGACGGGACCGATCACGAGCCCCTACCTCAACTTCACTGCCGTCAATAAAGTCAAGGCCTCCGTAGCGAGCTCGTCGGGGAACGCTCAGCGTGTGAACTTCAACGTCAGCATCCTCATCAAGGACTATGTCACTAAGATGAACCTCGGCTTCGGACTCTCCGCCCCTGAGAACCTCTCCGTACAAAACAGCATCTCTACGATGACCAAGGAAGAGCAAGGCAAGCAGGCTATTGCACTCATGGCTACTGGGATGTACTTAGCTGGTGGCTCGGGAGCAGGTAATCTCGACCTCAACTCCGCACTCACCTCCCTCTTGCAGTCGCAGATCAATAAGACCGCAGGGATGCTCCTCCAAGGTACCGACCTTAACCTCGGCCTCGACCGCTATGATGGAGCCTCGGGAGAAGCTGCTCATACCGACCTGACCTATAGCTTCAGCCGCCGCTTCTACAACGACCGTATCCGTATCGTCGTCGGGGGTAAGGTACAGAGTGGAGCAGGTGCTACAAACCAAGGGCAGACGTTCCTCGACAACGTCTCCCTCAAGTACCAGCTCGACAAGACTGGTGAGCAGTACCTCAGTCTCTATCACAAGCTCGTCACCGACAACGTCCTCGAAGGCGAGTTCTCCGAGACGGGTGTGGGGTATGTCCTCCGTCGCAAGCTCTCCAGTCTGCTTGACCTCTTCGGGCGGAAGAAGAAGCCCACAGCAGCCTCTTCGATTATTCGCCGACAGACGTGGAAGCCCACCCTCATCGATTCATCGTCTCGCCCAAGGAGCCTCGTCACCGACACGATTGCTCCCCTACGCTACCGTGCTAAGTAGGACGCTACGCTCGGACTTCTCTTTTCCCATCCTCCATTATGCCTCTCCGTCTCAGGGTCATCCTCTTCTTCCTCCTCACGCTTGTCCTCGGGGCTTGCTCGATCAGGAACTATCAGGGAGCCGATGACCAGCTATATATAGGTATCCGCAAGATCGAGGTTACCGATCATCCCAAGCATCCCTATGCTGAGCAAGCCATAGCTGCAGCCGAGGAACGTCTGAACTATGCCCCCAATGGATCGATCTTAGGAAGTAGCTCGATGCGCTTCCCGCTCCCTCTGCTGAGTCCATCCATCTATATGCACTTCGCCTCCGACTCCTCGCTGGTGGGGAGTATGGTACGACGCTTCACCTCCAAGCCTGTATGGATGCGAGATGTAAGCCCGGACCTTCGTGCCAAGGTCGCCCAGCAGACACTCCGTGAGCAAGGCTATCTCCGTGCCACGACCAAGGCAACCATCATCCCTGCTACAGCAGACTCGATGCAGGCACATGTGGACTATCAGATGCAGCTGGGCCCGCTCTATCTACTCGACAGCGTGCAGTACTTCCCCAGAGTCTACATCCGCCCTGGGAGATACTTCTACCACCATCGCCTCAGTGCCCTGCAGAAGGGACGTCCCTTCACCATAGCTTCGCTCGAAGACGACCGTACCATCGTCCGCACCTTCCTGCGCGAACACGGCTACTACTACCTCAAGAACGAGCACATCGGCTACGAGGCAGACACCCTTATCACCCCTCAGCGTGTCGCTCTACGCACCGTCCTCTCAGCCAGCACACCTCCCGAAGCCCTACGCCAGTGGCGTGTCGGGAAAATAATGCTACGCCAGCTCCCTGAAGATCCTGATGCTCCGACGATGCTCTCCACCACCGACAGCGTAGCCCTCACCGACAGCATCGCTCTCTACTACTCGGGGCGACCTATCGTCCGTCCAGGTGCACTCAAGACACGCATCCAGATACGCCCAGGCAAGCTCTATAACAACCTTGAGGAAGAGCGTACCCTCTCTGCCCTCACCGCCCTGAGTGCCTTCTCCTCGGTCGAGTTTTACTTCACCCCTCGTGCTACTTTCTCTCAGAGAAGCACGGAGGCCAGCGCTGCAAAGGATTCGGTAGCCCTACATCGTCCCACCTTCGCCTCCACACCCGACAGCATCGGCACACTCGACTTGATGATTCTCTTACGCAAAGACAAGCCCTGGAACACCTACCTCGGGGCTGCCTTCATGCGTAAGTCTACGGACTTCATCGGCCCTGGGGTGTCCGCATCCCTCGAACGAAGCAACGTCTTCGGCGGTGGAGAGAAGCTCTCCGCCAGCGTCTCTGGCTCGTACGAATGGCAGACGGGGCGCAATCCTGCGGACTCCTATTCGGTGGCCATCAATAGCTATCAGCTCGGTGCTGACCTCTCGCTCACCTTCCCCTCCATTCTCTTCCCTCGCCTCATCGATGCGTACTACAAGTACCCCACATCGACGAGCTTCAAGGTAGCCCTACAGGGGATCAACCACGCACGCTACTACACCCTACGCTCCCTCTCCTTCACGATGGACTATAACTTCCAGCCCTCGAGTCGCTGGAGCCATCGTATCACCCCCTTGAGTCTTAACTTCACCCAGCTCCTACGCACGACAGAGCGCTTTGATGAGCTGATACAAGCCAACCCAGCCTTAGGACTCAGCCTGCGCAATCAGTTTATCCCTAAGGTCGGCTACGGCTTCACCTACACTCATCGTGAGGATGATAGTCCGCACTATATGCAGCTCTCGGGCGAAGTCAGTGAAGCAGGGAACCTCATCAATGCCTCGATGACTGCCTTCGGGAGTAAGTATAGCGAGACAAAGCAACTCTTCGATGTGCCCTTTGCTCAGTTTGTCAAGGCAGCCGTTGACCTCCGCTACTCCTACCGCATCGACCGCAAGCAGACGCTGGCGACCCACTTCGCCACAGGAGCCATCTATTCCTACGGCAATGCGACGACAGCTCCCTACATTGAGCAGTTCTTTGTCGGGGGGGCGAATAGTCTCCGTGCCTTCACGGTGCGTAGCCTCGGCCCAGGGAGCTACAATCCTACGGCAGTGAATGCCTATTCCTTTATGGATCGTGTAGGTGAGCTGAAGCTCGAGGCCAATGCCGAGTACCGCCGGCACCTCTTCGGCAGTTGCTTTGGGGCTATCTTCCTCGATGCGGGGAACGTGTGGCTTCTGCGCCCCGATGACGCTCGTCCTGGAGCAGCGATAAGCGAAGCTGGCTCTGTGGGCAACTTCCTCAACCAAGTCGCCGTAGGCACAGGTGCTGGTCTGCGCTACGACCTTTCGTTCTTGGTCGTGCGCTTCGATGTCGGTGTAGGCCTGCACCTTCCCTACAAGACGAAGCGGAGTGGCTGGTACAACATCCCCCACTTCCGTGATGCCTTAGGCTTCCATCTGGCCATTGGCTATCCCTTCTAAGCATTTTAGCAAGGAGCTATCCCCTCGTGACAAATCACCTCTACCGTAGGGGTGATTCGTCTTTTTATTGGTCACTGCGTGAAGCACTATAGGTCAGCTCTGTGACCTATAGTGCTTCACGCTGCGACCACTATTGCTCCGCTCAGTGACCACTATTGGTCGACGGCGAGAGCAATAGTGGTTAGAGCCCCCCACCTATATAGGTCGATGCAAAGAGCTAAGGAGGTTCCCCAACGTAGCAAGTGAATGAGCCTCCAGCTATTCGCTGAGAATTAGCTAACTTTGTGGCAGTTCGGTGATGTCTCCCTCCTGAGATTTAGGTAGGAGCGTCCCATTATTCACATCCTAAATATCATAGTGTAGATTATGACGATAGCACCTAATAAGTTCGTCGCACTCGACTACGAACTGTATGTCGGCGATGAGAACGAGCGCGTCCTGATGGAGCAGACAACTCCCGACCGCCCTCTGGAGTACATCCAAGGTATGGGTATGATGCTGCCTGCCTTTGAGAAACAGCTCTTCGGTCTCAAGGCTGGAGACAAGTTCGACTTCGTCCTCAAGTGCGAAGATGCTTACGGCGAGCCTTCTGACGAAGCTATCCAGGAGCTTCCCCGTGAAATCTTTGTCGATGGAGAAGGCAATCTCGATGCACTGGTCGTCGAAGGTGCTACGCTTCCCCTGCATACGCCCGATGGGCAGATCATCCGTGGTAGCGTCCTCGAGATCAAGGAGGAGGTCGTTGTCTTTGACTTCAACCACCCCTTAGCAGGTGAAGACCTCCACTTCATCGGCTCAATCAAGGAAGTTCACGATGCTACGCCCGAAGAGATCGAACAGTTCTTCGGCGGACACGACAGCTGTGGCTGTGGTTGCGACCACGACCACGAGCACGAAGGTCACGAAGGCGGTTGCTGCAGCGGTGGCTGTGGTTGCCACTAAGCACGTGTAATCATAGAGCACGGATGCTCTGAGCCGTGGGCTCGTGAGCATCCGTGCTTTGCTATTTATCCCCACTCCCCCCCCCCCACTGACGATGAATACCTTCGGCAGGCTCCTGCGCTTGACCACCTTCGGAGAATCCCACGGCACTGCCCTCGGTGGCGTGCTTGATGGCTTCCCCGCAGGCTTTGCTATCGATGAGTCCACTATTGAGCTGGCACTACGTCACCGCCAAGGAGGACAGAGTACCCTCACGACCTCACGGAGAGAGCCTGACCAAGTGTGCTTCCTCTCCGGCATCTATGAGGGACATACGCTGGGGACGCCTATTGCCTTCATCATCGAAAATACGGACACACGCAGTCAGGATTACTCAGCTCTGAGCGAACTATATCGCCCAGGACATGCAGACTTTACCTACCAGGCTAAGTACGGACATCGTGATGCACGTGGCGGAGGGCGAGCCTCAGCACGGGAGACGGTCGTGCGTGTCGTAGCTGGTGCTCTCTGTGCTCAATGGCTACGAGCCGAAGGCATACACATCACCGCCTACCTGAGCCAAGTCGGTCCCGTCCTCTATGAGGAAGACCCGTACCGCTCCTCCATCCATCTCACTCACGAAGACGAAGCTCTGCTCCACCTCCGCTACGAGCAAGTCGTTCCCTGTCCCGACAAGGCAACGGCCGACAGAATGGCTCAAGCCGTAGCCGAGGCACGTGACCGTCATGATAGCCTCGGAGGTATCATCTCCTGCCGTGTCGATGGACTTTCCACAGGCTTAGGAGAGCCCCTCTATGACAAGCTCTCCAGCCGTCTGGCCAGTGCGATGATGAGTATCAATGCCACACGAGGCTTCGAGATCGGTGACGGCTTCGCTCTTGCCTCGGGACAAGGATCTACCTGCAATGACCCCTTCCGCCCCACCCCTTCGGGAGAAATCGAGCAGACGACGAATCACTGCGGCGGACTGCTTGGGGGAATAAGCACCGGAGCACCGCTCTTCTTCCGCACCGCTTTCAAGCCCACCTCCTCCATCGGTCTTCCTCAGATGCTCTGTGGCTCAGATAATAGCCTCCGCGAGTACACCATCACAGGACGGCACGACCCGTGCGTAGCCCTGCGTGCTGTCCCGATTGTCGAGGCGATGACGGCACTGACCCTTATGGACTTTTACCTCCTCCACCGCGCCCACCAGAGTGGGGCGTGGCGATAACCCACTATCTATGGCGAGCATAGCTGCAAAGGAAAGTATCACCGGTACCATCGTGACCTACATAGGCGTCGGGATAGGCTTCCTGACGACCTTCTTCATCTTGGCCAAGTTCCTCACCCCCGAGGAAATTGGCTTGACACGCCTGCTTCCTGAGCTGGCGACACAGCTCTCAGGCTTAGGGATGCTGGGGATGACCTATTCTCTCAGCCGTTACTTCCCCTTCTTCCGTGACTCAGAGACGAATCCCTACCGCCCTGAGGATGGCCCGAACCACGGCTTCCTCTACTATGTGACCGTCGTGGGTATCATCGGCGCTGCAGTAATGACCCTCCTCTATGTCTTAGCCGAAGGACCACTGATGGCTCTGTATAGCAAGAATAGCCCCTTGCTCGGAGACTTCTACTATGCCGTCATCCCTCTGACCCTCTTCACGATGGGCTGGACCATCTTCGAGCTATACACCTACCAGCTGATGCGTGTAGCCGTACCGAAGGGGATTAAGGAGGTACTCCTGCGTGTACTTCAGTTGGCCGTCTATCTGCTCTATGCTTTCGGCTATATCGACTTCACCACGATGGTCTGGGGCTTCATCGGGAGCTTCGGGGTATGTATGCTCGCCAGTGGTGCCTACCTCGGGCGCATCACCCCCCTAAGTCTGAGGCACAATCCCAACTACGTCTCCCCCGAGATGCGTCGAGGCTTCTACCGCTATACCGCCCTCTACACACTGACCTCGGTAGGTATTACCCTCTCAGGTCGTATGGACCTCTTTATGGTCGCCTTCCTCGACCGAGGAGGACTCTCTTCGGCTGGAGTCTATACGATGGCCTTCTATATGGTCTCGATCATCGAGATACCGATGCGTGCCATCCTCAATGTGGCTGCGCCCAAGATAGCCGAAGCCGCCAAGCAGGGCGATACGAAGCGCGTCGAAGAAGTGTACCGTCTCGTGGCCTTCTACCAGCTCCTCTCGGGGCTGCTCATCTTCGCAATGATCTGGGTCAATATCGACAACATCTTCGGCATTATGCCTAATGGGGAGCAGTTCACTGGCGGTAAGTGGATCTTCTTCTACTTAGGGCTCGCCAAGCTCGTCGAGCTGACCCTGACGTGTAGCCACACGGTCGTCAGCACCTCTCGCTACTACCACTGGAACATCTACTATACCATCAGCGTCCTGGTGATGTCCTTCGTCTCGACTGTCTTCCTCATCCCCACCTACGGCACACTCGGTGCCGCACTGGCGATGCTCCTGACCAACATCGTGAGCTACGGCCTGCAGCAGCTTCTGCTGAGTGTGAAGATGCACGTCAGTCCCTTCACCGGTCGTATGCTCCTACTCCTGCCCATCGCTGCGGTAGCTTGGGGCATCCACGCCCTACTACCTACCTTCAGCTCGGTATGGATTGACCTCTTCGTGCGCTCAGCTCTGGTAGGGATAGGGCTTCTCGTGACCCTCCTCGTCCTACGCATCACCCCTGAGCTGATGAGTATGCTCGAGGGGAAGCTACCCAAGCGACTGCGCCACTAATCCTCGACGACACGTGGCTCACCTCACGACACGTCCCCAAGACTCAGCTCCGCTTCGAGTACTTCTGCTCTGCACCTCCGACCAAGGTGGTGGAGCAGCAGAGGCCTGTCGTCGCCTCCTTGATGCACTCTCGGAGGTCGGAGTCGAGGTGCGTATGCTCGTCGTCCATAAAGGGACGGCAGATGAGCGAATTGCTTCGGTAGCGACGACACCACTGCGTCGTCTCTGGGCTAAGGCTGCTTTCCTCCTTGAGCGACTGGATATTTACCTGCGCAATGGTCGCTCACGCCAGCAGCTTTTTCGTGTCTCCACCGCTAAGTGGGGCTGTGATATCTCCACCCATCCGTGGGTAGAGCAGGCAGACATCATCCATCTGCACTGGATCAACCAAGGCTTCCTCTCGCTCTCTACCTTGAGGAAGCTCGCCACACTCGGCAAACCCATCTTCTCCACCCTGCACGACCTCTGGGCAGCCACAGGCATTTGCCACCTGCCTCTCGAGATGAGTCCAACAGGTGCCACCGAGTGCCCTCGCTATCGAGCGGGCTGTGGCTATTGTCCTCTGCTGAGAAGTAATCAGGAGCACGATCTATCGCGCACAATCTTCGAGCTGAAGCGCTTCCTCGCTCGCCCCCCCTTCCGCTACATCGCTGTCAGTAGTGCCGAAGGTCACCTCTTTGAGCAAAGCCCCTTGATGCAAGGCTATGGTACGCCCATCGTCTTAGCCAACCCCATCGACCTCAGCCTCTTCTCTCCGGAGCGAGCAGCTGAAACGCCCCTGCCCTTCACTCGTGAAGCTGGACGCTACTACCTCACCATCGTAGCTGCACGACTTGACGAAGCGGTCAAAGGGCCTCACCTACTGAAAGAGCTGGCACGACAACTGCGTCTGAGACACCCTCAGCTCGCCGAGCGTGTGACCCTTCTTCTGGTCGGATCAATACGCCAGCCAGGTTACTTGGATGACCTTGCCCTACCGCACATCGCCCTCGGGAGCATACGTGACCGTGCTCAGCTCGCCAGCATCTATGCCTCTTCGGATGCCCTCCTCTCAACCAGCGTCTATGAGACCTTCGGGCAAACCCTCGTCGAAGCTCTATCCGTAGGAACTCCGGCCTTGAGCTTCCGCTGCTCTGGTCCTGAGGACATCATCATCGATGGCGTCAATGGCTACCTCATCCCGGCCTTTGACACCGAGACCTATGCGGATCGCCTTGCGCTACTACTCGAGCGACAGCCTTGTGCTGAGGGAGCTTTCTCTCCGAAGACCTGCCGTGAGAGTGCACTACGCTTCGGAGCTCCAGCCATAGCGACACGCTTGGTCGAGCTCTATCACTCTGCTTTGGGCAGTACCTCTTCTGCCCACTAACCTCACCTCTCCCACCTATGATGCAACCACACATCACCATCATCACCATCTGCTACAATGCGGCGACGACCATCTCCCGCACCCTGCGTAGCGTCACGGCTCAGAGCTATCCCCATATCCAGTACCTTGTCATCGATGGCGCATCCAAGGACAACACGCTGGAGCTGGTGCGTGACCTTGCACCTCAAGCCGAAGTCTACAGCGAGCGAGATAAGGGGATCTACGATGCGATGAATAAGGGACTTGACCGTGCTACAGGGGACTATGTATGGTACATCAATGCTGGCGATGCTCTCGCCTCCCCCACGACTGTCGAAGAGCTGGTACGTGCTACCTGCAGTGGGCCCTCCCTCCCCGATGTGCTCTATGGTGATACCCGTCTCATTGATGCCCAGGATCAAGACCTCGGACTCAGACGGCTTCGCCCACCGCACGAGCTGAACTGGAAGAGCTTCCGCTCGGGGATGCTCGTCTGCCATCAAGCCTTTGTAGCTAAACGCATCCTCGCTCCCCACTACGACCTGCGCTACCGCTTCTCGGCCGATGTCGACTGGTGCATCCGTGTACTCAAAAGGGCTCAAGTCTCCGCCTTCTATCCTCAGCCCATTGCGCTCTATCTCAACGAAGGGACGACGACAGCGAACCATCGTGCCTCACTCATCGAGCGTTTCCACGTGATGCGCCGTCACTATGGTCTCGTGATGACCATCTTGCAGCACCTGCGCTTCCTGGTCGATAGGAAGCGGTAAGAAGCTACCTATCTTCCTTCGTAGCCCTATTCGACTAACCACTTACGACTACTATTCTATGAAACAACTCTCTCGAGGTACGATGTACGGACTACTCTTCCTCGTCGTGCTGACCTTCCTCGTCCATGCGCTCGCGACTATTCCCTTCATCCACGAGCTACGCCTTAGCCCTATGGTACTCGGTGTCGTCGTGGGGATGATCTTGGCCAACACCCTACGCCCACGCCTCCCCGAAAGCTGGGATGGAGGACTGAAGATAGCGAGCAAGCAGCTCCTACGTGCTGGTATCGTCCTCTACGGCTTCCGCCTGACCTACGACACGATCCTACAGATCGGAGGAGGAGCTATCATCATCGACATCATCATCGTCGTCGGAACACTCCTCATCGGTAACTACCTCGGCCGTGCCTTGGGCTTGGATAAGGACGAGCGTCTACTCATCGCTTCGGGCTCGGCCATCTGCGGAGCAGCTGCAGTCCTCGCGACCGAACCTGTCGTCGGAGCCAAGCCCCACAAGACGGCAGTAGCTGTTGCCACCGTAGTACTCTTCGGTACGCTATCGATGTTTGGCTATCCGCTCCTCTATCGTGCAGGACTCTTAGATGCCCTTTCCCCACATGCTGTCGGGATTTACACGGGATCGACTGTACACGAAGTGGCACATGTCGTCGGCGCAGGTGCCGCTATGGATCCCGAGATCGCAGGGATCGCTACGATGACTAAGATGCTACGTGTGCTGCTCCTTGCTCCTGTCTTGATGGGACTGGGCTACCTGATGCGCCGTGGTCATGGTGGCAGTGCTACGACCAGCAAGGTGCAGATCCCTTGGTTTGCCTTCTACTTCCTCATCGCTATTGCCATCAATACCCTCCTCTTCCGTGCGGCTGACGGCACTGAATGGCTGAGCAGCTACCACCAGCTGACGCACTTCATCGAGACGATTGATGGCTTTATGCTGGCTATGGCTATGACCGCCATCGGCTTGGATGCGACCTTTGCGAAGTTCAAGCAGTCGGGAGCAAAAGCCTTCCTCCTCGCTCTCGGGCTCTATATATGGCTGGTAGGTGGTGGCTACCTCCTCTCACTCCTCTTAGCTTAGACTAAAAGCACACACGATAAAAGGGCAACGCCTCGTGCCACTATGGCACGAGGCGTTGCCCTTTTATGCTACCCGATGAGGTAGGTGGAGGTAGAAGGTCTTTCCCTTAGTCCCAGAACTCTTCCCCACGTACCGTGCGACCACGGTGCATCACGAAGCGGAGCTGTAGGTCTTCGTCAAGGAAGAGGATATCGGCATCGTGGTCAGCTTCGAGTGCGCCCTTCGTATCCTGGATACCCATAATGCGAGCAGGTGTATAGGAAGTCATATAGACAGCGTCAATCAGCGGGATATTCGCCTTCTGCACGGCTGTGCGGATCAGCAGGTCCATCGTGGCGATACTCCCAGCCAAGGCAGAGCGGTCAGAGAGCTTACAGACTCCATCCTCGACGATGGCGTGACCAGTGGGGTCTTGGAAGTTCACCGTACCCGTGTACATCAGAGCATCGGTGGTAAGCGCCATACGCTCGCGCCCCTTGACAGCATAAGCCAAGTGCACCATCACGGGAGGCACGTGGATGCCGTCACAGATGACCTCAATATCGAAGTCGGGCATATCGAGGATGGTCTCTACCGCTCCTGGCTCCTTGTAGACACCGACCTTGTGTGCGACCTTCATCGCATTGTAGAAGTGCGTACCGAGCGTGTAGCCATGTTCCCAAGCGGCACGGACGTGCTTATCGTTGGCCTCGGTATGTGCCAGCGAGACGACGACACCACGCTCACGAAGGTAGGTACCGAAGTCCAGTGCACCCTCGATCTCCGGAGCAGCGTCCCAGCGCTTGACGATACCTTGACCACGCTCCATGATCTTCGTGTACTCCTCGGGGCGTGCAGGGCGAATAAGCTCGGGGAGCTGTGCCCCCGCCATCTTCACGGAGAAGTAAGGACCTTCGAGGTGCAGTCCTTCGACTGTGGACTCATCATCCTTCATCAAGACCTCGGTGCACTCGATCCCCTTCATAATGGTCTCGTAGCTCGAAGTAGAGAGTGTGGGGAAGATGGTCGTCGTCCCCTGCTGCAAGTGGTACTCCGAAGCCGTGCGGAAGGCTTCTACCGTACCGTCCATATAGTCAGCACCAGCAGCTCCGTGGACGTGCATTTCGATCCCCCCTGGGATGATGTACGAGCCTCGTGCATTCAAGAGGCGTGCTCCTTGGACCGGGAGGTCGGTATTCAGAATGGCCTTGATCTTCTTGCCTTCGACGAGGACACTCCCTCCGTCGATCCAGCCTGAGGGCGTATAGATCCGCCCGCCTACGATCTGTATATACATATATTATTTGATGTGTTTGTTTGAAAATATGCGCATCAATTGCTCGCCGACCAAGTGTACCGGCAGCCCCATCACAGTGTAGAAAGAGCCTTCGATACGGCGGATAGCTCGATAGCCGATCCACTCCTGGATGCCGTAGGCACCAGCCTTATCTAAGGGTTGGTAGCGAGTGACGTAGTAGTCGATCTCCTCATCCGTCAGGGGAAGGAACTCCACGGTGGCAGTATCAGAGAAGGACACGAAGTGGTCGGTCGTCATAAGTACAACACCTGTGGTGACCATATGTTTGCTTCCACTCAACCTGCGAAGCATTGTCTTAGCATCCTCTATATCATGAGGCTTGCCTAAGACCTGTTCTCCTGAGAAGACTAAGGTGTCGGCCGTAATGAGGAGCGTGCGCTCCCCGAGAAGGGGACGATAAGCCTCAGCCTTACGGCGAGCGATATATAGGGGGATTTCTTCCAGTGGCAGGGAGGAAGGATAGGACTCATCTATGCCCTCAAGACGCACTTGCTCGAAGGGTAAGTCCAGACCTCTTAGAAGCTCGACGCGTCGTGGCGACTGCGAGCCTAAGATGATGTGATAGTTGTCCAGGTGCTGCCACATAGGTATGAGATAGCTTTACCAGCCGAAGCCTGCTGAGAGTGACCACTGACCATTGGCTCGCAGAGTCTGCTCGATGACATCCCGCACCACGCCATAGCCACCATCACAAAGGGAAATATAGGTAGCGATGGACTTTACTTCGGGTGCGGCATCGGCAGGAGCACAAGGCAGAGCCACCAGTTTCATAATGGGAATATCGGGAATATCATCGCCGATATAGGCGATTTCTTCGGGCTTGATGCCCGCCTCACGACAGAGGATCTCGAGCTGAGCAGCCTTGTCCGAGACGCGCATATAGATGTGCTTAGCCCCGAGCTGGCGGAAGCGCTCTGTCATCGCTTCGCTGGCGCCACCCGAGATAACGGCCAAGGTATAGCCCTGCTTGACAGCATATTGCATCGCATATCCGTCCTTGACATTGACCGTACGCATCGGCATACCATCTGGACCAATAGGGCTCACTGTAGCACTCACCACCCCATCCATATCCAGGACGAAGGCGCGAATCTTCGATAGATCAAAGGGGATACTACTCATATTTCCTAAAAGAATTTATGATACAAATGTACAACCATTTACCCATACCTATGCCTACCTACTCAATAAAAATGTAGCGCATCCTTCCTCCGAGGTAGCAGAAACGAACGAAGCCACCACAGCTGATGTGCTGTGGTGGCTTCGTCATCTATCTTATGAAGTCGACTATGATTACTCGACTGTACCCTTGATACGCAGGGTGAAAGCTCCGTCACGACCATTGCTATAGACGGCTACGTTCTTGAAGAACGGGCCAGGACGACCTGCAGGATTGAAGGAGACGATGACCTTCCCTTCACGCCCTGGAGCGATGGGCTCCTGACTATACTCTGGAGTGGTGCAGGCGCAAGGCGTAGAGACACGCGTGATCACCAGTGGGGCATCCCCTACATTCTTAATAATAAAGGTATGTGAGACCTTACCATTTGCTTCCTTAATAATACCGAAGTCAAACTCTGGTGCAGGGGAAGAAATGACGGCACCCTTACCGCTCTGTGCGACGACAAAGCCCACACAAAGCAGTAGGGCTGCAAATATGAATGCAAATCTTTTCATACTGTTGTATCGTTATAATATGCTTCTCATCTGGAGAAGCTATTTGGGGCAAAGATAGGTAAATCTTCTTAACAATCCGCTACTCACTCGAAGGAGAGCGAAAGGAGAAGCATACGTGTCGCCCCACCTGTCACCGCCTCGGTGAAGCGTATCCGAGGGTCATCATGCAGGTCTGGTCTCCGCGTCTCAAGGATATTTGCCACACCATAGTGGAAGGTCAGCTGGGGCGAGAGCTTGAAAAAAGAGAAGTACAGGTCACACCCAGCCCCAAGGCGCAGTCCATAGTCCATCGGGCGGAGGTGCAGCAGATCATTCGAGCGTGCCCCCAGCTGCAGGGATGCATACCCACCTCCCACGACAAAGGGGCGATAGTTCCCCCAGCGTACCGCAGACCACTTCAGCTCCAGCGGTAGCTGAAGACTACTCGTGCGTAGAGTCAATCGCTCAACCTCCTTCTGTCCATCGGTATAGACTACGGGGACATCTCCGAGGTGCAAAGTAGGAAGCAAACGCAACTCCAGCTGAGGCACCAGCGTAACCCCACCGACCATCCCGATACTGAAACCAGGATGCCACATAGGAGCATCTGCCCAAAGCCTCCCTCCCGTACTATTCACAGTCCCACTATTAGAGATGCGCACATCGGGTAGGTGAAGTCCGAGGCTAAACCCAATATAATAGCGACGCAAATCCAAGTAGGGCTGACATTCGACCGCTCCATCCTGCCCCCACAGACTAAAAGAGCCCAGAAGTGAGAGGAGCAGAAGAAAAGCAAAACGGAGACTTCTAAAAGACATATATATTAAGGTAGGCAAGGCTTCACGTCCACGCAGAAGGAGCTACTGATGCACATAGCGACGCAGATGCTGGAGCGCATAGCGCATACGCCCTAAGGCCGTATTGATGCTGACACCTGTCGCCTCGGCGATCTCCTTGAAGCTCTTCTCTTCCCAATAGCGCAGGCGGACGACCTCGCGTTGCTCCGCAGATAGTTGGCTCATTCCGTAGCTCAATTCACCGACATACTCACTGTGAATCAGTCGCTCTTCTGCGATAGCTTCGGGGGAAGGCAGCTGGATGGTCTGCAGTAGTTCTTCGGAGGAAGCACCTTCGATGCTCAGCTCTTGACCATGCGTGCGCTGACGGCGAAAGTGATCCATCACTAAGTTGTGCACGATGCGTCCCAGCCAGCTACGAAACTTTCCCTCCGCCGTATAGCGACCTTGGCGTATCGTCAGCATGACTTTGATGAAGGTATCTTGGAAGATATCTTCTACAAGATCTTCATCATTGACCCAATAGCGGATCGTAGTATGGACATAGGCATCATAGCGAAGGAGAAGCGTATCAAAGGCTTCGTTAGTCCCACCAGCATAGAGGTGCACCAGCTGGTCATCGCTCATACTTTCATATCGTATCATTGTCATCTCTTTTGAGAGCTGGGGCAAGAGGCATCCTCAGGAGCGAGGGTGCACTTTTACACAACCAGCGATAGACTTATTACTTCAGATATGTAAAGTTTGCTCGATAGGCGACTATTGTTTGCTACGTAAGTGAATGACGTTTGTATGGAGTGAGATAGCCTCTTTTACTACTCGCTCTCGCTCACAAATTAATAAATATGTTTTGAGTTCTCCAAATTCGCCCTCTCTTGTTCCTCAAACGGAGTGCCAAGGAGTTGATATCAATGACACCTTTTGGGGAAGCATCGCATCTCATCTAAGGGGGATAGATAGAGTCCTCTGTAGGTGGAGGGCAATTCGACCTATAGTGGTCAGCGAGTGGAGCAGTAGTGGTCACTTAGCGGAGGAGTAGTGGTCAGCCAGTGGAGCAGTAGTGGTCAGCGTGCAAAGCAATATAGGAGAAGCCACCGACCTATATTCCGCCATAGCACCACCTCTACACATAGAGTCTCTTACGACTACATGATAAGCCCAAGGAGCTCCCTCGTATATGGCACGAAGGCAGTCCCTTATCAGACTATTGCATCATACGGCACTCGCTGCGTTGTTTGCGACATTCGGGCTTGGTCATTTACAGGAGTAAACTCCCTTCGCCCTCAGTCTTAACGCCTTGCGATTACCGCATGCTGCAAAGTCAAGCCAAATAACAAGCACAGCTTGTCATTTGGGAGACCATGCAACGATCTCCTTATGCACTCCTCTTTATATAGGGACATGCGTACAGAGCGACTTCTCTCCGTACGATACGTAGTGACTTCAGTCCTTAAATCGGATTTTGGCGAGCTTTTCAGGCGTGGTGTGCATAGCTCCAAGCTACGTGCAAACAAAGGCTGAGATAGCACATTCCACCGTTGAGCACAGATTGACCGTGTTACACATCCAATAATTATTGTATCTTTGCACCCAGCACGATAAGCCCAGATGGCGGAATCGGTAGACGCGTTGGTCTCAAACACCAATGGACGAAAGTTCGTGCCGGTTCGATCCCGGCTCTGGGTACAATGGATATCCTTAACGTATTCATTATCGGTGCTTTTTCCAGCTTATAGGATACAGGGAGGAAAAATCTATCCCATATCTTATGCCTGCGCCAAGGATGGTGCAGGCTTTTTTTATGTTCCCAAATACGCCTTGGGGCAGCCCATCTCCAGAGCTTCACACCACCATTACGTGCAACTAACTTCCCCTAAGCTATGCACCACAATGGCACCTACTCCCCAGGCATAAGATGACCTCCTCGGATGCTCTGGAGCGCAGGCCACACTTCATTAAATTTTATAGGATGTGCAGTGCTATCTACAAGAGGCACTACCTATTGCCTTTTTGTCTACATTTGCTCCTACACCTCACTACCGTTATCGGTGATGCTTGTACCGAGGGAGCGAGGTGAAGCACTAACAATCACTACTGTCTCTACAGATTATGGGAACTCATCTACGCAACCTGATCGTGAGCTTGATCCTATGTATCGGCTCCGTGACCGCCGTTTGTGCCCAGACGTTCCTTGTACGAGGAAAGGTACTTGACTCCAGAGGAGCACCTCTGTCAAAGGTATCTATCACCGTCAAGCTCAACAATGCCAAGCACACGACGACCGACAAAGAAGGCAAATTCTCACTCGAAGTAGCCGAACACGCCACCCTAATCTTCACCCTCACTGGTAAGAAAATCACAGAAGCTACAGCCACGAAATCACCTCTGGAGATTATCCTCGAAGATAGCGACGAGCAGCAGAAAGGGGCTACGGTGACGACGATGCGTCAGACCACCTCCATCCAGACCAAGTACTATCCGCTTTGGGTCATCGATGGGGTTGTCTACAAGCAAGACAGCACATTCAACACCGCTGACCTGGCCTCCACCGATGCTAAGCGACTCATCGCCGCAGCCCTCCCTGGGCTATCTGAGCGCGACATCGAGAGTTACTCTGTCATCACGGATGCCTCAGCGACAGCACTCTATGGCAACCAAGCCACTGGCGGTGTGATCTCCGTCCGTACGCGCCATGCTGGACAAGGCATCAATCGCTTCACCTACACCTCTCAGCTTACCTACCGCTTCATCCCCTCCTATCGGGAATTCAACATCCTCAACTCCCAAGACCAAATGTCCGTCCTTCGGGAGCTCGAAAGTGGCGGTAGCCTCACGCCTTCAAGCGTCCTCTACCAGACGAACTATGGGATCTATGGGCTGATGTACGACAATGCCATCAAGTATCACGGCAAGAAGTACCTCCAAGATAATACCCTCGAAGGTCGCTCTCTTTACCTTCGTCAGGCTGAGCTACGCAACACTGACTGGTTCAAGGAACTATTCCAGCACAGCCTCCGTCACCAGCATACCGTCTCACTCTCCTCAGGAGGACAAGTATCGAACTTCTACGCTTCTTTAGGAGCAACCATTGACCCAGGATGGGCGAAGGTACAGTCGGAGAACACCTACTTCTTCAACCTCAACGCTACCTTCAAGCCTCATAAGTACTGGACCTTCGGTACGATCGTCAATGCCTCCTATACCCGTGACCATGACGGAGGGGACTTCACCCCACTCTATACCGCCCAGACTCTTTCCCGCACCTTAGACCCAGAGCAATACTACCTCTACCAGTATGCGCCCTACAATGCCAAGGAAGAGATGCGGCAGAACTATCGAGATGTCGATGCGGTCAATGTACGTCTGCAGGCCTCACTAGCCTACCATCCCTCGGAGAAATTCAATGCTTCGCTCCTCGGATCTATCCAGTATTACAATGACTTGACCGAGTTTGTCCGCACCGAGAAGTCCAATGTCTCCGAACGCTTCCGTGCGATGAACAAGCGTCTGATACGTGACAACAACAGCTACCTCTACAAGCCTGCCGATGATGTCTACGCTGTACCTCAGGTAGTCATGCCCCATGGAGGCTACCGCACCATCCAAGAGTATGCCTCTCGGCGCTTCGACCTACAGGCTCGTGCTACCTATACCGACACCTTCGACGATGGCAAGCATGCCCTGACGCTGGTAGGAGGATCCGACCTCTACGATTACTTCGAGCGCAACGGTTGGCACAACGAATATGGGGTCAACTTCGAGCTCGGACAGCTGAGTACCTTCGATCCCATGCTCTTCCGCTGGCTTCATGATAGACGTAACAACTACTACTCTCGATCAACCAAGCTCCTGAGAAATGTCGCCTTCCTCGGCAATCTCTCCTACAGCTACTTGGGACGTTATACCCTCGATGGATCACTCCGCTACGAAGGGACGAACCACTTCGGAAAGTCCCGTCTGGTGCGCTGGATACCGACCTGGAACGTAGCACTGGGCTGGGATCTCTCCAGCGAAGACTTCTTCCACTACCTCCAGCCCCTCTCCTCGCTCTCCACACGCCTCTCCTATGGGATGACAGGAACACTCCCCTCCGTCTACAATGCCGACCAGCGCATCAAGGGCTACCTTCCCTTCCGACCAGGAGAGCACATTGCACCTTCGCTCTATATCAGCGAACCAGCCAACCACGACTTGACCTATGAGAAGATGTACGAGCTGAACTGGAGTCTCAACTTCGGTCTCCTGCAGAATCGCATCGGCGTATCCCTCAGCCTCTACTCACGACAGGGGCGTGACCTCGTAGACATCTCCTACAACCAAGGGACAGGTGGCTTCTTCAAGCCTTACGGCAACGTGGCATCGATGGAAGCTAAGGGCGCAGAGCTATCACTGACGACCCAGAATATACGCACAAAGAACTTCTCGTGGACGACCTCCTTCTCCTATTCACGCAATACCAACAAGGTCACTAAGCTCCTCTCTCAGTCGGATGTCTCCACGCTGGTAGGCTCCTCGGATGGGGCCGCTCGCGTCGGCTATCCTTTGGCATCGATCTTCTCTGTCCCCTTCTACAAGCTCTCCGAAGAAGGTTTCCCACTCTTCTACAACCACGAGGGCAAGATCGAGCGTGACCACATTAACTTCAGCGCAACCGACCACTTAGACTACCTGAAGTACTCGGGAACACTCACTCCTACGGACCAAGGCGGGCTAAACAATAGCTTCCGCTTTGGGAACTTCACCCTGAGTGCCTATATCCTCTACTCGTTTGGTAGCGTCAAGCGTCTGCCTGCTCAGTTCAGTGCTAACTATTACGACTACGAAGTCCTCGGGCACGAGTTCAACCGCCGCTGGAAGACACCTGGTGACGAAGAGCGCACAAATGTCCCAGCTATACCCACAGCAGATCAGCGCAATCGCTACCCTAATCTCTCGCAGGCTTACACGACCTACGACTACTCAGATGTGCGCATCGCACGCTGTGACTACATACAGCTACGTGATGTCTCACTCGGATATTCACTCCCCAAGAGCGTACTCAGCAAGAGCTTCCTCTCTTCGGTCGACCTCAAGCTACAGGCCTCCAACCTCTTCCTCATCTATGCAGATAAGAAGCTCAACGGAGCCCTCCCCTACGCTTACACTCCTCACTCCCTCATCTTCACCTGCACGGTGGGTATATAGTCATCGCATTACTCAGACACTATGAAACCATTCAGCATCCTCAGCTTGGGTGTCACGCTCGTCCTATCGATGACATCTTGTAATGCATTCCTCGATGCCAACCCCTATTCTACGCTCGTCGATCCCGACAATGGGGGTAAGATAGAGAAGCTACTCGGGACAGCCTACTCGACTTCATCGATCGCTTACCTCTCGGAGCTCTCATCAGACAATATCCAAGACGACGGCGTATATAATCCGTACACCAATCAGTTCTGCGAGGGAGCAGCCTACTGGACTACCATCGCTAACTCGGATGAGAACTATGATGCACCCTACCTCATCTGGGAAAAGACCTACTATGCTATCGCCCATGCCAATGCGGCTCTCCAGCATATAGCAGCACAGAAGCAGGAAGATGAGTCCCTACTCGGCATCAAAGGTGAAGCGCTTGTAGCACGTGCCTATGGGCACTTCTGCTTAGCCAACCTCTTCTGCCTTCCCTACGATCCAGCGACCAGCTCCAAGGACTTAGGCATCCCCTATGTACGGCAAAGCGTCGTCAAGCTCCAGCCCAGCGACCCACGTGGGACCATGGACGAGACCTACAAGCAGATAGCCGAAGACCTCGAAGCCGGCATTCCCCTCTTAGAGAAGCATTCGAGCTACACCGACAAAGAGAAGAAGCATCACTTCTCTGCCGCCTCTGCCTACGCCTTCGCAGCTCGCTTCTACCTCTATTATCAGCAGTGGGAGAAAGCCATCGCCTACGCAGACAAGGTACTTGGCTCTAACCCTCAGCTCGTCCTGCGCAACTGGAAAGCCTTCTACAACCTGCCTCGTACCGATGCTTCCTTTGCCTTGGCTTACTATGACATCAAGAGTCCAGCCAACCTCCTGACCATCCCGATTAGTAGCTACTACCCTTGGCTCATCACGGGGGGCACGACGTACTACAACACGCGCTTCACACAGTCGCAGGAGCTCACACTCACCGAGACACTCTTCACGAAGAATATCTGGGGAACGAAAGACCCCTACTGGTTCCAGCCTTTCATCTACACCGAAGGGAACATCAACAAGACGGTGCAGCCGAAGTACCCCACCTTCCCAGGCAACAGCGTCCAGACGATGGAGACTCCCTTCACCACGGATGAGACGCTGCTCGTGCGTGCCGAAGCCAAGCTCCATTTGGGAAGCAGTCACTACGCCTCTGCTATTGAGGACATGAACCTCTGGACGACAAACTACCTCAACGATGGAGAGGATGGTCATCGGAAGAAGAGCTTCACGCAGCAGGAAATCGTAGACTTCTACTCGGCACTCCCTATTGACTCCGAAGAGAAAGCATCCCTCCGCAAAGCCTTCAACCCTCACTTCACCATCGCCTCAGATGTAGAGAATGCCCTACTGCAGCACCTCTTGCAGTGCCGCCGCATCCTCACGATGCACGAAGGTCTGCGCTGGCAAGACATCAAGCGCTTCGGTATCCCTATCTATCGTAGACTCAATGATGGCTACCGCTACATCGTGCAGGATCAGCTCCCTGGTCGTGACCCACGTCATGCCATCCAGATACCTGCTCAGGCAACTAAGGGAGCTGTCGTCCCCAATCCCACGACCCACTAAATGACTACGCACTATGAAGAAGCTATCCCTTGCTCTCGTAACCCTATCACTATGTGGGCTCGCGAGTTGCGATGCTGATATAGACTCGGTACAGCCTCTCCAGCAGATCGTCCCAAGTACGTCTATCAACAGCTTGCCACGTCTGGATCGATACATCCAGCTGGCATTCACTAAGAAATACAACGTAGACATCGCCTATCGATACGACGACAAAGTCACCGACAGACGCTATCTACTGGCACCAGTTAAGGAAGCCAAAGCACTGGAATACCTCAATCTCATTGAGTATATGTTCTTCCAAGTCTACGAGGCTTCTACCCCCGAAGGCTACCTACAGGCGCATACCATCAAGTACCTCAACCTCTTCGGTTCATCGGGATATGCCATTGACCGTCGTATGGCAGGTGCTGCCCCCCAGGGGATGATCTGGATCTACAACATCAATGAGCTGAACACTAAGTACACTCAGGATGTACGCGAAAACTACATCAGCACCCTCTTCCACGAGTCGGCACATACCCTCCACGAAGAGCGCGCTTATCCCCCTGAGTTCGACAAGCTCTCCTCCCTCGAATACCAGAAGCAAGACGCCTTCAGCTACTGGTGGCGTACGGGACAGAAAGCAGGCTATGCTGGCTTCGTCAGCGACTACGCCAGCACCGACCCTGACGAGGACTTCGCTGAGCTCTTCGCCTACTACGTCCTCGACAGCGATAGCGAATGGGCTAATCGTCTCAAAGAGGCTGAAGGCAAAAACCGTGCTGATGCTAAGTACACTGGACGCGAGATCATCGAGAAGAAGGTCGCTATTATGAAGGCTTACCTCCACTCCGAATACTCGGCTGACCTCGACCAGATCCGAGCCGAAGCACAGAAGCGTCTTCCGAAGGTCGCTACAATGGACTTCACCCAATATCCTAAAGGCTACTAACCATGCGCTACTACCATATCTTGGCCTTAGGCCTATGCACCCTCTTCTCTTCCTGCAAGATGTACGAAGAGATGCCGTCTTGCGATAACTATCCCTCGACAGCAATCAGCCAGGAGACGAAGGCTCTACGTCAGATCCTCCGCTCCAGTAAGCACGGCTGGATGCTCACCCTCGTCCCTGGCACAGGCCAATATGGGGGACTAAACCTCAGTCTTCAGTTCACCTCAGACAATGAGGTCTCTATCTTCTCCGAAGAGTCTCAGACCCCAGACAAGTCAAGCTACCACTTCTCTCATAACGGTGGGATACGCTTGACCTTCGATACGTTCAATGAGGTCTTACACCACTACTCCAACCCTCAATGGGGACTTCCCGTGGCCTATGATGGGGACTTCGACTTCACCATCCTGCGAGTGAGTGAGGATGAGCGAACGATCACGCTGCGGGGTGGTCACACCAATGGGGTGATGCAGATGACGCGCATCGATGAAGACAGCAAGGAGTATTTCACGAAGATCACCGAGAGTCAGCAAGTCCTGAAAGGGAAGGCTCTTGCTCCCATTCAGCTCGGTGGCAAGGAAGTATCCATCTCCATCTTCGGCTATGCTCGCCAGCTCTGGGTGCGCTACGACAAGGAACAGAAGCTCCTTCCCTTCGCCTTCACCGACAAGGGCCTGCGCCTGCTGACTCCCTTCACATTAGGCTTAGATACACTGACGACGCTGGAGCTCAACGCTGATAAGACTGCCGTCTCCGTCCAAGGAGGTAAGCAGACTGCCAGCTTGTACAAGGGGACGTACGACCTGACCGAGCAGTACACCACCTTCTCCTACGAAGGAGAGCAGACTGCGGGGAGCGATGCCCTTGCGCTCTTCAAGCAGGTGAATGAGACCCAGCAGAGCGACGTCTATGCAGGCACCTTCGGCAATGAAGTCTACTTCGGTCGCTTCAATGCCTTTATGCCTAAGGTCTCACTCTACTTCCGTCTCCCAGGCTGGCTGGATGATACTTGGGGCAACTATAATATGGACTTCACCGCCATCTACGGGCAGCCCAAGCAGTTCCACACGACACGTATCATCCAGCAGGACATCTCGTGGCTCTTTGGTCATCGTGCCTACGACTGGTACCTGCAGTCGCTCACGAGCCACTCGCCCTACTCAATCGAAGCGATTGACGGCGACACAGAGCACGTATGTATCAGCTCGGTAGCTTCGCCCTCGACCTACTGGATGCGTGGGAATATCCCCGTAGGCTATGCGAATTAATCGGTAGAGCTAACTCTGTATAAAAGCCGGAGGCGGTGTCCCAACGATTGGGACACCGCCTCACGGCTTTTAGAGAGTCAGGGAAGGACTACTTGAAGGGCACGACCTTGTAGATCGAAACTTCTTTGTTGAGAAGATCCTTGACAACCTCTTCAAATTCTGCTGCGCCACCGTATTCATCCTGGGGATCCCATGCCTTAAGACCAGCAAGGAAGTCCTTGAAGTAAGCATTCCAGTCTGCATACTTTGCCTGTGCCAGAGGTACGAGAGAGGCGTTGTAAGCATCGACTTCTTCACGGGTGATGTAGCCAGCACGAAGACCAGCCCATGCGATGTTTACGCCACGAGCCCAGTCCCAAGCCTTGTGCTCACCTTTGTCAGACTTCAGCTTTTCGAGCCATTCCTTGAGACCAGCACCATCGGTGATCTCCCAGTCATTGCTCAGCATCGAGGTAACATTACTGACACTCTCGTTTTCGTAAGGATTGAGGAAGAGCTCCTTGTAGCCTGCGATCTTGTTAACAGCAGCGTTCTTGAGCTGTGCATCTACAGCGTCTACACCACCGTAACCATGATAGAAGTAAACACCGCCCAGCAGCGTGGGACGCAGTGCATCATAATCAACCGTTTTGTCACCGCATGAAGCGAGACCACAGACAGCGGCTACAGCCAGGAGGGCTACCTTGAAGAAATTCTTGAGCATACGCAAAATGGTATAAGTGTTGTTCTGGCTATCTCCACCTTGGAAATAGCTCTATACAAAGGAACGAAATAAACACCAATAACGAGACCTCATAGATAACATTTCCTAACGCCATCGTATGGAGGAGACCGTTACACGGTCTCCAAAATGACAAGCTGTGCTTGTTATTTTGCTTGACTTTGCAGCATGCGGTAATCGCAAGGCGTTAAGACTGAGGGCGAAGGGAGTTTACTCCTGTAAACGACACGCCCGAATGTCGCAAACAACGAAGCGAGTGCCGTATGAT
>CAURNJ010000005.1:0-205075 GCA_963526345.1 uncultured Porphyromonadaceae bacterium | reverse complement strand
AGAGTAGGTAGCCGCCATTTTCAGGAGTGGGTGTTGTAGCGCGAGCTATGACACCCACTTTACTTTTATCATGAGAGAGATGGTAGCGGTGAGCGGACTCTTGCGCAAGGATTTCTGCTTATGGAGGGTCTGTGTAGCAGGACGAAACTTCTCTCTCAAGGGACGACGATACAAATGTATTCTACAACCATGACAGTCTGAAGGGCGTACTCGCTCAGATTTTGGTGCATTTGCTCTGTGGAATACGATAGGATAGGTAAAATACTTAACTTTGCGTGAGGGGATTTCTCTCCTCACGTATTCATCATAGAACGATAAGCTATGAGTAAGCATCCCTTCCGCGGGATGGGGGTGGCTCTCGTTACCCCCTTCACCGAAGCTCAGGAGGTCGACTATAAGAGCCTGGAGCGCCTCCTCGAACATCTACTCCGTGACGGAGCAACGGACTTCATCGTCATCCACGGGACGACAGGTGAATCGCCTTGCCTTACTCGTCAGGAGCGTCAGCGAGTCACGGCGCACATCATAGAGCAGGTGGCAGGTCGCTGTCCCCTGATGATTGGTCTCGGAGGGAATAACACCCGTGAGACTGGTGAGCGTCTTCGTGAGCTGGACACGCGAGGTCTTTCGGGGGTGCTCTCGGTCGTACCCTACTATAACAAGCCTTCGCAGGAAGGTATGTACCGCCACTTTGCACACTTGGCTACCGAAAGCCCTCTGCCGCTGGTTCTCTATAACGTCCCAGGGCGTGTAGGCGTGAATATGGCTCCTGATACTGCCGTACGTCTGGCGCATGACTTTGATAATATCATTGGGATCAAGGAGGCTTCAGGCTATCCACAGCAGGCGGCTCAGATTACTTCCTGTGACCTGCCTAAGGACTTTGTCGTCTTGTCGGGCGACGATGCGCTTACCGTTCCCTTCATCCAGAATGGAGCTGAGGGGGTGATCTCAGTTGTAGGAAATGCCTACCCACGTCTCTTTTCCCACTTGACACACATGGCGATGGATGGGCGTATCAACGAAGCAGATATGATCCAGACGGAGATGCGTGCCATCAACACCCAGCTCTTTCAAGAGGGTAACCCCGTAGGTATCAAGGCTCTGCTCTATCTGATGCGTCTCATCGATAGCAACAGCCTGCGCCTGCCCTTGGTGCCAGCTAGCGCCGAACTTTCGGAGCGTCTGGATGCCACGCGCAAATCCCTCGATATCTATGCCTCCCACCTCTTTGCCTAAGTGAGCCTACCGACGGAGACGAACGATAGCTATTGGACACTCGCAGCTCCTGCGGAAGGTGAGTACTCTGAGAAGAGAAGTAAATTCCTCGCCTATGCCTACCCTGTGACGACCGAGGAGGAGGCTCTGGAGCGTGTGCGTGAAGTGCGTGCACGCTACTATGATGCTCGCCATGTCTGTTGGGCTTATCGCTTAGGTGCAACTGGAGAGCTCTACCGTGCCAATGATGATGGAGAGCCGTCGGGGACGGCTGGCAAGCCGATCCACGGCATCCTCGTTTCTCAAGGTCTGACGGAGGTTATCGTCTTGGTCGTGCGCTACTTCGGTGGCGTGAAGCTCGGTACGAGTGGGCTAATTGAGGCTTATCGTGAAGCGACCCTGGCTGCTATAGAAGATGCCCCACGGCGGGAGTGTATCCTGACCGAACAGCTTTCCATTACTTTCAGCTATGATCTGATGGGACCTGTGATGCGCGTAGTGAAAGAGTCGGATGCTCGCATCCTCTCTCAAGATTTTACTGACATCTGTCGTCTTGAACTGGAGCAGCGGCAAGCGCGCGTGGTCGAGCTCCGTACTCGCTTGGAGCAGATCTACGGTGTAACGCTCCTTTCTATTTCTCCCTCTAATCCTCAAGAATAGTATTTCCCTTATTGATGGAAGAAAATATATCTACCTCACCTAACTCGGAAGCTATTGGTCAGCTCACCGATGATGTAGCAGAGCTTAAGGCGAAGTCGGTCTCGGGCTTTGGCTGGTCTACGATCCAGCAGATTGTCGGTCGTGTGACAACCTTTGCGGTGAACCTTGCTTTGGCACGCCTGCTTGTGCCTGAAGACTTCGGTACGGTCGCTGTGTTGGGAATCTTCTTAGCGATATCATCACAGCTGGCCGATGTTGGCTTTAGTAGCTCATTGATACGTTCAGAGAAAGTGGATGATACCGACCTCTCGACGATTTTCTACTACAATATAGCGATGAGTAGCCTGCTCTACCTCGTCCTCTTTGTTGTTGCTCCCTGGGTTGCAGATTACTTCCATAATCCCATATTATGTAGTGTCTTGCGTGTCCAATCTCTGAGTGTTGTGATTAACTCCTTGTGTAGTATGCAGGCTATTTTAGTGTGGAGACAAATGCACTTCCGCAAGGATATGATTATTCAGCTGATGATAGGTGTGATCTCAGGTCTTACAGGAGTATTTATGGCTTATTTAGGGTATCGCTATTGGGCATTAGTGGGGATGGGATTGGCAAGCTCTTTATCTCGCTTTATTGGCTACTGGTTCTCTTCACCTTGGCGCCCCAAACTTGTATTCAGTATGGAGAAACTCAAGATCCACTTTGGCTATGGATCACGGATGGTTGGCGCAGGCATGCTCACCACACTCTACAATAACCTGATGACTATTCTCATTGGACGTTATTTCTCGCTGGCTACACTCGGCTTATATGGTAATGCTAGTGCCTTATATCTTGTCCCTGCTTCTGTTCTTGCTGACCCGATTAATAAGGTGACCTTCCCTGTACTTGTGCGCTTTCAGAATAATAAGGAAAGGCTTCGCGCAGGCTATCGCCGAGTGATGCGCTTACTCTTCCAGCTCTCTTGCCCTATGATGGTGACATTGGTTGTCCTAGCTAATCCATTTTATCACTTACTTTATGGTGACAAGTGGATGGCTGCTGCTCCTTACTTTCAGATCCTCTGTATCTGCGGTATTCTCTTCCCAATTAATTCCTACAATATCAATCTCCTAGAAGCGAAGGGTCGCAGTGACTTGCATCTACGACTGGAGTTTCTCCGTCGAGTTGTTGGAGTTGTGGCTGCCTTAATTGGTTTGCTTTTTGGTATCTATGGTCTCCTATGGAGTGGTGTCATTACTCAGATTATTTACTTGTTTATCAATAGCTACTATTCGGGGCGCTTCATTGACTTCCCACTGAAGCAACAGTTAGGGGAGCTCTTCCCTTTTGCACTGATGAGTGCGGTAGCGGGAGGAGTGCTGTGGGGGCTTGATTACTATGCTCTTTCAGCCTTGGCGGATTTCTGGCGTCTGGCTATTGGTTCGAGCATTCTCGGACTCACGTACCTACTCTTAGTCTACCTCTTTGCTCGAGAGGACTTCCGCTATGTCTGGGGGGTGGTACGCTATTATGTACTCCGTCGTCCTTAGGTTAGTCTGCTGAGTCCTTTTTGCTTTGCTGTTACTGAGAGGATGCATACAGCATAAGCAGTGGAGCTTGCACAATGAGCTCTGCGTGTGAATGGCTAAAGCATCAGCCCCCTGCCATCTGGAGCGCGTAGCGCTCGGATGGCAGGGGGCTGATGTGTGAATGAGGGGAGGCTACTTCTGTGGTGGCAGGTGGTAGCGCAAGACCTTATCCAAACCTAAACGACAAGCAGGACAGAAGTCGGGTGTCTCGTTGGTGCGCATACGACAGTTGAAGCTGGCGCGATACATTCCCTTAGTAAGGTAGGCAGCCCCTTCATAGAGCCCGACAGGATATTTCTTCTGCTGGGCTACGGGCGTAGGGGTAGGCGTCCCCTTCTTGATCAGGTGCGACCACTTCCCAGAGAAGTCCTTGAGGTTAGTGGCATTCTGCTCCCAAGGCTCTACCTCGGTAGCGTGTTCGCTCGCTGAGGCTGCGTCTCCTTCATAGAAGTATTCATCCGCCAGCCCACCGAAGCTGTGTCCGAACTCGTGAACGACCACAGGCAGATACCACTTGTGGTGAGTGGAGGAGAGGAGGTAGGAATTATACATTCCACCACCGCCATAGACATCGCTATTGGCTAAGATGATCAGGTGCTCATAGGGGATACCGATGAGCGCATTGTTGATGGCCTTCACCTGACGCGTCGTCAGATAGCGATCGGAATAGAAGGTATCGAAGTGCGAAGAGAAGGCCGTACGTGGCCAAACCTTTTCACGAGGCACAGCTACCCCCGAGTCCAGCGAAGGCGAGAAGACGGCCACGACATTGAAGTGCTGGCGGTGGCTCTTGAACGGCTCGTAGTTGAAGAGGGCTTCTGTCGCAGCTTCGGCATCCTTGAGGAAGGTAGGCATCTCCGCCTTCGTATATCCTTCGGCCAAGAACGCCAAATCGATGCAGTCCTTGCTACTTCCCGAATGCAGAAGATATTTATGGGGCAAAGGCTTTACACGCGTCTGGTCGTGGATGAGGATATCCTTGGGATCGATGCGCTGCGTCTGCTCGACCAGAGGGCGTTGCTCGGCATTACACAGGACGAGCTTCACCTTGACCGGAGCTTTTGGGAAGGGGATGCGCAGCACCTCTTCGTAGGAACGGCGCTCCGTCTTAGCCAGCGGTGTCTGTCGCCACTCGAGGTAGAGCGGATTGAACGAGAAGGCGTAGATCAGTCGGCCACTCGCCTCATCGTGGACGTAGAGCTGAGCATTGCCACGCAGCACTAAGCTATCTAAATAGTGGCGACGACCAGCCCAACCCTTGAGCAGATGGGCTTCATCAGGGGTCACCTCTGTAGTAGCTCCATTGCCCGTGAGGATATAGTCCAGACGTAGTGTGCTGTCACGGAAATAAGTCTCAAACTGTTGCGCTGAAGCACGCTCCGAGCACACCAAGCCCAGGAGCATCAGGAAAAGAGTGAAGTAGGTACGCATAGCGATGTGTATTGTGTTGTGGAATTAGTATGTCTCTGTGATGGGATAAGGCTGAGAGGCAAGAGCCGTGTACATACGCTCGTAAAGAGGAAGCCTCAGTCCTATGCACCGTGCCTCACGGACGACGTAGCCCGTGAGCGTCTCCAGCTCTGTCGGGCGACCAGCCATAAAGTCCACGTGCATCGAGCTCGTGGTCGAAGGAATCATAAAGGTCTGTCGCTCCAGTGTGCGCTCCACAGCATCTACGCCCAAGTCATCGCCTAAGGCGGAGAAGAGCGTACATAGCTCTTCGATGAGTCCACGCATCTCCTCGTGATGAGCCGTAAGGGCTTCGCCGACCGTTTGATTGAAGTAGGAAGTGCCAGTCGCTGTCGCCGAGATCATCAGGAACTTCTTACGTATCTGCGTCTCGATGTCATCGGGATTATTGACATTAACACCAACCGAGGAGAGAAGTGCATAGAACTCCTGCTCTTCACTGCTTCGCTCGGGGAGACGTGAGCCGTAGATAAAGCGTTCGCGCTCTGCCTCCAAGAGAATCTCCCCTGCGGAGGGCTTCCTTCCTGAGATGTACACGCAGCCATCCCAGACACGCTGCTCGGGGAGCAAGGCTTGCACCTGCGCAGTGATATCTGCTCCATTCAGCAGAGGAAGAATAATCGTATCGGGCTGAATGATGGGACGAAGTTGCTGAATATTCGCCTCGAGGTCATAGCTCTTTGTTGCTAAGATAAGGAGGCTGGCCGGTGGCAGCAAGTGAGCGTCTTCTGCGACAAAGTCGGGCGTGACGGTAAAGTCTCGCTCTGGGGTGTGGACGTGTAGACCACGCTGGCGGATGGCTTCGCAGTGCGCACCACGAGCCACGAAGCTAATGGTACGCCCCAAGCCTTCACGGCGAGCAGCCTGGACGAGCATCGCACCATAGTAGCCGCCGACACCGCCGAGTCCCGAGATCGTGATATTGCGTAGGAGCATAAGAGTGTAGGTATTAATGCTGGCGCTTCAAGCTGTAGAAAGCACGGCGCACCGCGAAGAATGTCTTAGGAATCGATAGGAAGAGGCGAAATTTAAGTCGCTTTGCAGGCGAGAAGAGATGGGCAAGATAGGGTCGCTGTCGTACACAATCAAGCCAAGGCCAGTAGCGATGTGCCTCTTGTTCGTAGGCTCCAGGCACTCGGCACAGCATGCGGAAGTGATGCCATAGAGATTGTAGAGCCAAGGTATTAGCCAGTGCTAAAAAGACATCATCTCCAGAATGCCGAGCGATTGACTCCTCGATATCAGCAAAAAGGTCGCTTTTGTCTGGCACATGTACATCTGTAATCGCCCCTGGGCGCTGAAGACGATAGTTATAACCTACTATAGGGAGTGCATGGAAGCTCCCCGCACTCTGATAGAAGGCTTCAAGTGAGTAGACATTATCTTCCCACTTGGAGCCCTCACGGAAGGTGAGTCCACGGATGGTTTCGTAGCGGTAGATACGACTCCACACTGTAGCCTCCAGCGAAAGTTTATTGGCAGAAATATAGCTTTCTAAAGCCTCCTCTCGAGATAAAGTCATCTCGGGCATAAGGCCGGGAATCATCTCATTCTCGTAAATCTTATTGTGCCCATACCCCACGATAGCGACCTCAGGGTGCTGGATGAGGTAGCGAACTGCCTGCTCATAGACCCCAGGCTCGAGCCAATCATCGCTATCCACGAAGGTCACCAAAGGGCAATCCTCTATATAAGGTAGAGCGAAATTGCGGGCGGAACTAAGTCCTCCATTCGGCTTATGTAGCGCAAGAACACGTGGGTCTCGTGCCGCATACTCATCGCAGATAGCACCGCAGCTATCCGGCGACCCATCGTCCACCAAGATGACCTTCAGATCCTGATAGCTCTGCGAAAGAATTGACTCGATGCACTGACGCAGGTATGGCTCTACCTTATATAGGGGGACAATGACAGCAAGTTTCATAAAGCTTATTTACGAGATAACAGCTTCCTAAACAAGGAACGTATACGGAAATAAAGTCGAGGATACTTCAAGAAGAACTTCACTTTACAAACCTTCGAATGACTATAAACCTCATCAAGGTAAGGGCGATTCTTTATTTCCTTAATGGTTGGGAGATAGCGTTCAAGCTCTCGGTCTGCAATAGAGTAGGGGAAAGTGAGAAGATACTTAGCGTGATACCAGAGACAATTCACCGCAAGAGTATTGGCTAAAGCCATGAACTGATCATTATCAGGATAGCGCAATGTCGATGCTGCAATATCTGCAAAGAGAGAATGCTTATCGGGAAGAACTTCTGAGGTCATCGCCCCAGGTCGTAACGTCCTATAGTTGATCCCAATGAGCGGTAATATATGATACTCCCCAGTACAGCGGTAGAGTGCTTCGAGTACATATACAACATCTTCCCACTTACACCCTTCTGTAAAAGTTAGCCCTTGCAGTACCTCACGGCGATACATACGTCCCCAAACCATTGAGTTGATGATATTAGAAGTCGTAGCTACATAGCGGAGTAAAGCTTCTTCTCGTGTCAACCGTTCCTCCGATGGGAGTAAAGGAATTGTCTTATCCTCCGTAACACGATTATATCCATAGTTAATGATGTCCACCTCAGGATGCTCAACAAGGTAGGTCACCCCCTGCTGATAAATATCTGGTTCAAGCCAATCATCACTATCCAAGAACGTGATAAGCTGGCAATCTCCTACATACTGCAAGGCCAGGTTGCGTGCAGTACTTTGGCCTCCGTTCGGCTTATGCAGCGCAAGGACACGTGGGTCTCGTGCCGCATACTCATCGCAGATAGCACCGCAGCTATCGGGCGAACCATCATCCACCAAGATTACCTTCAGATCCTGATAGCTCTGCGAAAGGATTGACTCGATGCACTGACGCAGGTACGGCTCTACCTTATATACGGGGACAATGACAGCAAGTTTCATCAAGATTTCTTTCGAACGGATAAGGAACGGAATAATGAGCGCCCTAAGCAATACAGCTGAGGGTGAGCTAAGAAGAAGTTCACTTTACGAGTCTTTGATCGAGACGTAACTATCCCAAGATAAGGACGGCTCTTTATCGCATCAATGGCAGAAAGGTATGGTTTAAGCTCTCTCATTGCCACAGAGCGACCAAAGGTCAAAAGATATTTTACGTGATGCCAAAGGGTATTAGCCGCAAGAGTATTAGCCAACTCCATATAGTGAGTATCATCAGAATGATTGTGAGCTGAGGCTACAATATCTTCAAAGAGTGACTGATTATCGGGGAATAGTTCTGAGGTGATTGCTCCTGGGCGCTTACTCCGATAGTTAACGCCCACGAAAGGTAAAATATGATACTCTCCCCGAGAGGAATAAAGAGCTTCGAGGATATATACTACATCTTCCCATTTATGTCCTTCCACAAAAGTCAGATCATCAAGTACCTCACGACGGTACACACGATTCCAGACCATGGGACATATAATATCAGAAGTCGCCGAGACATAACGTAAGAGAGCCTCTTCTCGCGTTAGGTGTTCCTCAGTAGGAATTAAAGCTATGGTCTTCTCGTCCTCTACTCGATTATATCCATAGTTAACGATAGCGACCTCAGGGTGCTGGATGAGGTGGCGAACGGCTTGCTCATAGACCTCAGGCTCCAGCCAATCATCACTATCTACAAAGGTCACCAAAGGACAATCCTCTATATAAGGTAGAGCGAAATTGCGGGCGGAACTAAGTCCTCCATTCGGCTTATGTAGCGCAAGAACACGTGGGTCTCGTGCCGCATACTCATCGCAGATAGCACCGCAGCTATCCGGCGACCCATCGTCCACCAAGATGACCTTCAGATCCTGATAGCTCTGCGAAAGAATTGACTCGATGCACTGACGCAGGTACGGCTCTACCTTATATACGGGGACAATGACGGCAAGTCTCATTTATACAGCAAGTATTTGTTGATAGCACTGCAGATACCCCTGTGCCATCCGATGATAATCAAAAAGCGTGGCCCGAGCACGAAGACGCTCAGCAGAATGAGGGTCTGCGTCATAAGTCTTCAGCCCCTCGAGAATCGTCTGAGCAATCCCATCAGCTGAGAGGTCTTCGAAGTAATAAGCTACCTCTCCCCCAACTTCGGGCAAGCTCGTGGCTCGGCGAAGGAATAACGGCTTACCTAAAGCCATAGCCTCGACCACAGGAAGACCAAAGCCCTCTGCCATCGAAGGCTGGAGCAGAGCACGACAATGACGTAGCAAAGCCTCCTTCTCCTCATCACGCACTGCACACAGAAGGTGGACACGTGACTCTAACTGATACTGCTGAATCAAGGACTTCACCCGAGCTAAATACTCAGACTTAGCTTCGGAATAGACCAGCACGAGATGAAGTTCTTCAGGGAGGTGAGCCAAGGCTGGGATGAGGAGATGCTGCTGCTTCTTCTCCTGTAGTACCCCCAAGGTTAAGAGATAGGGAGCATCGGGAAGGATGGAGTCTCTGGCTGACGAGGTGACTTGCTGGCTTGCTGGGAGGAAGACTCCATTATGTACGACCGAGATAAGCGTGCTGTCTGATAGCTGGAAGAGGTCTGCATGCTGCTCTAAGTCACGGCGCACAAAGTCGGAGATACAGACAATCCCATCAGCTCGATTAAGATTACTCGCGACCAAGGTCAAGAGTTTCTTGCGCTTCTTCTCGGGCAGTGGCTCCGTAAGGAAATTGAGGTCGTGCAGGGTGACAAGGCATTTAGCTCCCCAAAGCTGGGGGAAATAATGCTGGCGTTGGTGTGTGAGGTGTACAAGCGAATAGCCTTTCGCCGTGGGATTGAGCAGTACGTGTAGGGGCGAAAAAGCCCTGCGCCCTGCGATCTCTACGGAGGAAGGTGCATAATAATGTAGATCCACTGACGGATCGGATAGTTCGCTCAAGCCCTGCGCTAAGGCACGACAGTAGTAGCCCAATCCTGAGTAAGGATAGCGCATGCGCTCTAAATCTATGAGGATACGAGGCTTCATCAGGTGCGACATACGAATTTAGAGTCTGCCGAAGAGTTGCTCCCAGCGTGATGCATTCTGCTCCGGGGTGTACTGCTGACTATGCTCTATGGCAGCACGAGCCAGGCGATAGCGGAGCTCCTCATCGGTACAGAGGCGCAGTAAGCCAGCTGCATACGCCTCCATGTCAAAGGGAGGAACAAGAATGCCATAAGCACTATCCGCCCCAAGTAGTTCACGAAGACCAGCAGAACTATCAAACGCAATAGGCACAACCCCCTGCGACTGCGCTTCACTGACTACCAGTCCCCATCCTTCGTAGGTTGAGGTCATCAACAGCACCGAGGCCTGAGCATAGACAGACATGGGGTCGGAGACATAGCCTTTGAGCGTGATGCGTGGAAGCCTCTTCTGCTGTATGAGCCTGCGAAGGAACTTCTCCTCAGGTCCCTTGCCGTAAATCTCTACCTTCCACTCAGGTAGGGCTTGATGGAGCTTCTCCCAGAGACGCACGACTCGCTCGGGACGCTTATCCGCATAGCTTAGTCGCCCCACAAAGACAATGGTCTTGGGACGTTCACGGAGCGCAGACGGTGTAGGCGTGACCGCAGGAAGCATGTTAGGCATCACTGCAAAGTGCTTAGCCTCCTCTGGCGTTAGCCCTAATGCGCTTACAAATTCATCGATATAGCCTGGTGCCAGAGTAAGGAAACAATCGACCTGATGCGCTAAGCGACGATAGCGTGTGCGTAGCTGCTCCTCGGAACTGAGTGCGAGGCGCAGACGGCGGAGCGTCACGCTATAGAGGTTCTTATACCAGGGATGATGCGCCTTGTAGCGAGCTCGCTCCCTGCGATCAACCAGCTCCCACAGAGGCGAACTATGACACCAGTAGATGACCTTAATCCCCTCTGATTGGAATAAGGGGATGTAGTCATTTGGTAGTGCGATGGGGATAATCAAGACCTTAATCTCCTGCTCTTTAAACGTACGAAGCAGGTAGTGCGCACTCTCCTTAGACCACAAGCGGACACCTGAGGGAAGGAGGCTAAGATGCACCTTGGGATCATCTGGGCACACCCATTCCTGGGGTATATGCTCCTCGGCAAAGAAATGAGTATGGATACCTAAGCGAGAGAAGAGTATCGCTGTCTGACGCGATACTTCCTCTGCTCCACCAAGGGCTAAGCGGCGATGTACGAGTGCTACGTGTAGTCCATTCGTCTTCATGTCCCTTTTAGTAGCGGGTATTCTCGGCGAAGTAGCGGCGGGTGTCGGCCTCGTAGGCCGCTAAAGCGGTGCGGAGCTCTTCGGTCGAGGCAAAGCGACGCTCGGGATGAAGCTGCTCGAAGATATGCACCGCCACTTCCATCCCGTAAATCATCTCATCGAAGTCCAGGATATGCACTTCGATGGTGCGCTCCAGTTCGCCCCCCAGCGTCGGACGCTTGCCGATATAGAGCATAGCGTGGTGCTTCTCCGCTTCGCCCGAATTACGATGAAGCTCGAGGTCACAAGCGTAGACTCCATCGGGGGGGAGGAGCTGATCGGGGTCTTCTCGGCGGATGTTCGCCGTGGGATAACCCAAGCGACGTCCTAGTTGCTGCCCTGTGACGACCGATCCGAAGACCGCATAGGGTCGCCCCAATGCCCGATAAGCCTCACGCATCTCCCCTCGAGAGATACGCGCCTTGATCCAAGTCGAGCTGACAACTTCGCCCTCGAGCGAGAGGCTGTCGGCCTGCAGTACCTCGATGCCATATTGCGCGCCTAAGGCCTGATATTCCTCAAAGGAAAGCTGTGCCCCTGCACCAAAGCGATTATCGTAGCCGAGGAAAAGATCCGTCACATGAAGCTGATCACGCAGGACTTCACGGAGGAAGGTCTCTGCCGAATGCGATGCTAATTCCTCGGAGAAGCTCATGGGCACCAGCTCAAAGCCATCGAGTTGCTCCAAGCGAGACAGATGACGAAGAGGAGGATCGATGTGCTGACGACCAGCAGGACGAAGGACGTCCGCAGGATAAGGAATGAAGGTCAGTATTATGAGGCGTGCCCCTTCGTAGCGAGTGGCATAGTGGCGCATCTGCGCAAAGAGATCTTGATGCCCCACATGCACCCCATCAAATGTGCCGATGGTCGCGATTATCTTTTGATCCATGCGAGTGGATTAAGTTTCGTACGCTCGTGCCAGAGCTGGAAGTGAAGGAGACGACCAGCGGAGCCATCGGGTGAAGCACCTACCGAGCCGAGCGACTGCCCTGTCGCGACTCGTGCTCCTGTCGTGACGGCTACGCTGCTGAGGTTCGCATAGACGGTGAGGTAGTTCCCGTGACGCAGGATGACGGCCGTTCCGTAGCCTGGGATCAAAAAGACCCGGCTGACGACACCCGAGAAGACCGCATAGGCTCGGCTGTCGCCATTGAGCCCGAAGTCCACCCCACTGCTATTGACCTGGACACGACTATGCTCGCTGTGCTGATGCACACCGAAAGTGCGGAGAATAGAGTAAGAGCCACGTATAGGAGCGGGAAGACGACCTTTATTCTGCTCAAAGGATGAAGCAAGAGCACGTTCGTTAGCATCCATCGCATAGCCCCCTGGGGTTGCGGCACGGCGCTCTTCGGGTGCATCCTCTGCTGGAGGAAGGGGGGGAGGAGGAGGGGGCGTGCTCTTGTCTCGGGTGGAGCGAGTGGTGGGGGGAGGAGTCGCCTCGGCACGCTGTGCTTGACGGCGGCGTGCTTCTTCACGACGACGAAGAGCCTCCTCACGGCGACGCTGCTGCTCAGCTGCACGGCGCTGGGCTGCGAGGATCTCGGCCTCTACCTGCGCCTGGATCTTGCGATCGAGGTCTTCGACCTTGCGCTGCTGCTTGGAGAGGTCTTGGGCTAAGAGCTGTTGCTTACCTTGTAGAGTCTTGACCTGAGCAGAGTGTTGCTGCTCCTCCGTCTCGAGCTTTTTCTTCTCCGCCTCGCGCAGGGAGAGAAGTTGCTCCTTCTCCGAATGGGTACGACCGACTTCGGCCTTCGTCGCCTCAATCTCGGTACGTGTGGAGCGCAGTGCCTCGGAGGCCTGGCGTACAGCTGTGGTGTAGCGTGAGAGGAAGCGCTGACGTTCGCGCGCCTCAGTAGGGTTCTTCGATGATAGTACGAAGAGTAGGGGATCTACATGTGTGTCTATTTGCTGGAGCTGAATGAGGGCTGCTCGATAGCGCAGAAGCAGAGCACTCTCGCGGCGATGTAGGTGGCTGATATGCCCTGAGAGGGTGTCAAGACGAGCCTGTAGTCCACTGACTTCGCTCCCCAAGACGGCGACGACCTGACGACGCTGTGCCACTTGCGCTTGCACCGTGCGCAGGGTCTGCTCTTCGCTACGTGTATCACGGCGTAGCTGCTGGAGCTTCTTGTCGGAGGCCTCTATGGAGCGAAGGAGCTGCTTACGCTCTTGCTCGAGACGCTGTAGTGCCTTGGACTTACGCCCCTGGGCGGTCGCCTTGTGAGTCGAAGCAAGTCCACCGAGGAGCAAGAGGAGGAGGGCAAGATAACGCCCCAAGTGATGACGTAGGGATACGATCATAGTGAAGGCAGGAGCTTGATGAGTTCAGTGAGGGTGATGCGCTGGTAGCTCGCCTTGATTCGAGGGGTCAAGTCCGGTTGCTCTCCCGTATAGTTGCGGAGCTTGCTCCAGTCGATCGAGAGAGCAGGGCGAGTAGCTTGGGCGAGAAAGAGCTGTGTGCGCTCTGCGAAGTGACGACCCAAGGACTCAGTGGTCTGATCGTAGCGTAGGGAGAAGACGGGGGAGCCTTGGGCAGAGGTATGGCGGACGGTGAAGCTCGTAGGCTGCTGCTGGGCATTGAGTAGCCAGCGTAGGTGATAGGCACCTGAAGCACTTCCGCGTGGGATGCTCAGGCTTGCTTCGGCATCCGTCCCACCATCGGAGGTGCGACCATAGGAGAAGGCTCCGCCACGCATACCTCGTGAGCCAGCAGGGAAGAACGCCTTGCCTAAAAGCAGACGCTCCACATCATCGTACTGCACGGTGAAGCCGATGAGGGCGGAGAGCTCGGAATAAGTGACCTCGGCATAGCGACCGTGGAGCTTATCGATGGCGGTCACGCCCTCGGGGAGAAACCACACGCGGGCAGCCTCGATGAGAGGGAAGGGGACGACAGACCAGTAAATACCCTGACCACGCACGATGGTGGCATTGACCTTTGATGAGTAGTTCTCTTTGCCGATGAGCAACTCGACCTCCATACTTCCCTTGAGCATCGGCCCGTAGGCTGGTGGAGATTGGATGGCGGCAAAGCCAGGGTCTACTTGGATGGGCGCACGTGCATCGGTCGTCTCAGTAGGGGGTGTTTCGGGGTGTGTCGCATCACGCAGCAGGCCACAGCTGGATAGGAGTCCTGTGCCTATCATAGCTAAGCCGAGTGCACGGATCGCAGTAAGGGTGGGGTGAAACAGGCTATTCATCATCGGTTACTTCTTCTGAGCTTTCTTTGCTTCACGTATCTTCTTCTCTATGCGTGTACGCTCTGCTTTCTCTGCCTTCTCTGCCTTCTCTGGGAGGGCAGTGAGTGCCTGTTGCCAAGCCGTGAGAGCTGCGTCATAGTCATCCAGAGCGCGATAGATGTCGCCCATATGGTCATACATATCGGCAGAGATCTTATCGGGATCGGATTGCGAGAGGGCTTTTCTCTGGTAGAGCTTGGCCAGAGTATAGTTCTTGCGCAGGAGCAGGATATAGGCGTAGGTGTCGAGGATATGCGCTGCGTCGGGGGAGAGTCGTACGGCTTGTAGGGCATAGCGTTCGGCCTCCTCGAGGTTGCGTCCTGCCTTCGCCAAGCGATAGGCATAGTTGTTTAGCACCTCTACCTCCTTGGGGTTAGCTTCGATAGCTCGGAGATAGAGGCTATCGGTCAGGGATGCCTTAGAGGGACCACCATGCTCCGCATAGAGGTCTGCTAAGAGTCCATAGAGGCGTGCAGCTCCCTCACCAGTCTTCGGTTCGATGGCTGCTATCCCCTCTTCGAGGAGCTGTATAGCACGCTGATGGTTGTCTTTCTGGAAGGCATCACCCGCCAAGACGATGTAGTTGCGCCAGTCAGCGGGGACGTATTTCTTAGCCTCTTGAGCCACTTCGACCAAGAGGCTATCGGAGGCAAGTCCTGAAGCAGCATCTAAGAGTTCGCTCCACAGCCATTCTTCGTGTGAATAGAGGTGACGCTTAGAGGCGAGGAGATCATACGCCTCACGATAGCGCTCTTCGTAGCGCAAGAGCTGGGCATAGGTCTTGAGTACCTGTAGGTCATCGGGATACGCACGTAGGAGGTCGGCGATATGGGGCGTGTACTTGCCTGCGGTGTAGCCCTCACTGCCCTGCGAAGACTTGGTCAGCAGAAGCCAAAGAGTGAGCTTTTCATCTGCGCCTATCTTCCGGTCGGGAGTCAAGCGCACCAGCTCTGCCTCTGCCGAGGCATAGTCCTTGAGTATGATATGTTTATGCACACGTAGGGCGGTAGCGTCACCTGTGGCTATGCGCCCTCGACGTAGGTCTGCGGTGATCTGTCGCTCCGCTTCCTGAACCTTCCCAGTTTCAAAGAGATGGAGTATCCAGTCGTAGTATGGACGGCGGTCATCGGGATAGAGGTCGGCCCATGCATGATATTCGCGTCCCACAGCTACTGAGTCCTTGGTCAGAGCGAGTAGCTGGATCTTAAGTCTGGTTAGCTGACCATAGGCAGAGGGCATTGGGCGGAAGCGTTTCTGAAGCTGGGTAGCCAGTTCAATGCCCTTCTTCAGTTCGCCCGTGCGCGCATAGAGCTGGATCAAGCGATAGCGCACGTCATCGTCTTCTGGATCAGCTGCGGCCAAGCGCTCATTGATCCGAAGTGCATCCTGCGTACGACCAGCTTCGATATACGCCCCTGAGAGGGTGCGTGCGAAGGTCATATTGGTCGTATCAGAAGCATAAGCCTCTTCGAGGAGGGGGAGCGCACGATCGCTCTTCCCCTGCTGGGCGTAGCTTCCCCCGAGGACGAAGGCGATCGTCGGATCAGTAGGATCCAGCGCACGCGCATGGCGCAGGAGGTCAACGGCCTCCATCGTGCGTGCTGCAGACTGCGCCAGCACTCCGTGATAGAAGTACTCACGCGCCTTGAGCGTAGCGGAAGAGTCGGGAGCTGGCGACTTCGGTCGAGTCTGCCCAGAGAGAGGTAGGATCAGCAGGCCTATCAACAGGCCTATATAGCTTCGTCTTATAGAGTCTTTTCGCTGCGGGAATATCATCGAGCCTTGCTTACTGCTGCCGTAGGGATATAGGACGGCATACTATCTACCAAAGGTAACTATTTTCTTGCGATAGATAGACGAGTGACTCAGCCTCTTCACGCTCCTCGCACCCCCTTAGCGAGAGGAGTCCGAGCTTTTGAAGAGCGTGCTGAGCACCGTGGAGATACTCACGACCCAGTACCACACATTGTAGGCTGGGGTGTAGAAATCAGCCTTATATAGCGCACCTGTAAACCAGTGTCGTACCAGATTGGGCAGGAAAAACCACCCGTGCCAAATCCCCGAGTACCACGTGTATTCCTTCCCTGGCTCGATGTCACACAGTAGCCAAGCGCACACACAATAAAAGAGAAGCGAAAGAAGACAGCTCATAAACTCCGTGCTTTTATAGTTAATGGGATGATTTCCTGCGATACCACCACAGCACAACAAGTGCAACGGCAACTACTACATCGACCACACCCCACAGGCTGCGCCCTAACGCTACCTTGTAGAAGGGCTGAAACAACAATACCAACGTACAAGCCCCCACAGACAAAGGCATATGCCCCTCCTTGTAGAAGTCGATGGCCAGAAATCCGAAGACCACCGAGGCTACCAGCCGAACCAGCGAGTAATACCCATAGGGCAAGGGGAGTAAGCAGAGAAGTAAGGCGAGTGCTAAGCCAAGAACTATTCGATCCATCCAGTTCATCTTATCCTATTGATTAGTAGAATACTTGGGCAACTTGGTCGCAGGACAAAGATAGTCCTTTGAGACTATTGCATCATACGGCACTTGCTTCGTTGTTTGCGACCTTCGGGCGTGTCATTTGCGAAGCTCTATGTGTCGGGACTTCCCACCACTACTGGTCGGGGCGCGAAGGAGTAGTGATCCGCACGACGACCACTACTCCTTCATGCCCCGACCACTATTGCTCCAGCTACAAAGCAGTATTGCTTCACACCGCCCCCCTTATGGCGGAGAGCTACAACTACTCCTATGGGCTATCTGCGAGGTCTACGTGCTTGACGTAGACTGTTGGTGACGACACTCAGACTGCTGAGCATCATCAGTCCACCAGCGAGCATGGGGTTGAGCAGGTAGCCAGTGAAGGGATAGAGTACCCCTGCCGCTACGGGGATGGCGATGAGGTTGTAGATGCACGCCCAGAAGAGGTTCTGATGAATGGTGCTGAGGGTCGTCCGTGCCAAGTCGAAGAGGTGCTCAAGCTGCATCAAGTCGGAGCTACGTAGCGTCACCATCGCCGTCTCCAAGGCTAAGTCACTACCGCTCCCCATGGCGATGGAGAGGTCGGCACGAGCCAAGGCAGCGGCATCATTGATGCCATCACCTACCATAGCCACTCGCTTGCCGGCTTGTTGCAGTCCTTCGATGAAGGATGCTTTGTCCTCGGGACGCACGCCAGCGACAATACGGCTAACTCCGACAGCTTCGCCGACGGCGTGCGCTGCACTCGCTCCATCGCCCGTGAGCATAATGACTTCCAGCCCACGAGCACGTAGCGCATGCAAGGCTTTGATGGAAGACGGACGCAGGGTGTCGGCTATCAACAGAACCGAGAGGACCTCGCCTTTGCGGGCAAAGAGGCTACAAGTTGCCCCCATTCGCTCCCCTTCCTCTAAGGCGGATAAGGCCACTGGGCTAAGCGCACCAGCAAGTTCCTCTACGAAGGCTCGCTGACCGACCCGATAGGTCACGCCATCGATCTCTCCTTCGAGTCCACGCCCAGCCTGCTCGGAGAGGTGCGTCACCTCCTTTTGCTGCCCCTTCGTTTGCTCGGAGAGGGCTCGGAGAATAGCTCCTGCCAAGGGATGAGACGAATGCTCTTCTAATGCCACAAGTACGCTGGCAAAGTATTCATTTTCCTCGGAGAGGCACCAGCGAATAGCTTTCACTTCAGGACGACCTTCGGTGATGGTACCCGTCTTGTCTAAGACCAAGGTGTCGATATGCCCAGCCGCTTCTAAGGCTTCGGCATTGCGCACCAAGAGCCCTTTTTCAGCTCCACGCCCGATGCCAACCATGATAGCCGTGGGGGTAGCCAGACCAAGGGCACACGGACAAGCGATGATGAGCACCGTCACAGCAGCAATCAGCCCCTGCTCCCAGCCGTCAACGGGGCTTAGAATGCCCCATGCCAGGAGGGTCACAAGCGCGAAGAGGACAATCAGCGGAACGAAGATACGTGCCACACGATCCACGATCTGTTGGATGGGCGCACGCGAAGACTGAGCCTCCTCGACAAGGCGGATGATGCGAGCTAAGAGTGTGGCACGCCCCACTTCGCAAGCTCGATAGACGAGCGTCCCCGAGCCATTGAGTGTACCAGCGTAGACGGTAGAGCCTGCGACTTTCGCCACGGGGATAGGCTCACCGCTGATGAGCTGTTCGTCGGCATAAGACTCGCCAGAGAGCACCTCTCCATCCACAGCAAAGAGTTCGTGAGGAAGGGCACGCAAGAGCATGCCTGGTTCGACTTCGCTGACGGGGATAGTGACGCTTTCCCCCGAGGGAAGGAGTTGCTGCACGGTCTTGGGTTGTCCTCCCATCAGACGACGCAGGGCGGCTGATGTGCGTCGTTCGGCACGTGCCTCAAGCACTTTCCCGAGGAGGACAAAGGCGACCGTCATCGAGGCTGCCTCGAAGTAAAGCTGATGGAGCTGGTGTGCCTGGCCTTCTGCCCATAGGTAGTTCCCTAATCGAAAAAGGCTGTAGACGAAGGCGACTGAGGTAGAGAGCATCACCAGCAAATCCATCCCAGCCGCTCCCGAGCGAAGCTGTCGCCACCCTCGAATGAAGAAGCCTGAGCCAGCCCATAGGAGAGTGATGGCGGTGAGGAGGGCGGAGAGCAGTGCCTTCGGTAGGGTCATCGGTGGCCACATCATCAGTCCCATCACTCCAAGAGAGAGGATGGATGCCACCCAGGCTTTCCGCCTCAGAAGGCTGGCTTCTCGCTGACGAAGGGCTTCAAGTTCGCCGACTTCGGGCTCATTGATGCGCAGGGTATAGCCCATAGTAGCCACAGCGTCTCGAAGCATCTCGGGGGTGCAGAGTGTCTCGTCATAGACGACAAAGGCTGTTGCCGAGGCTAAATTGACCGTAGCTGACTGCACGCCACTGGTGGACTCCAGAGCTTTGGTAGCATGTGCAGCGCAGGCAGCGCAGTGCAGACCCAGCAGGGGGAAGGATTGCTTGACCATATATTATAGTATTAAGGCGAAGGGGTACATCCGCCTTCGGCAGATATACCCCTTCGAAGGTAATCAATGCGGTATAAGGGAAACAGCCCACACCACTTATTCGTTCGCTCGCTCCGTGTGCAGGGTGTAGCCCGCTTCTTCGACTGCCTTCTTCAAGGCTTCGGGGGAGCAAAGAGCTTCATCGTAGGTGATGGTAGCCTGTCCTTCCTCCAGGGCAATGGCGATAGTATGTACTCCGTTTACCGTCTGGAGTGCTTCGGTGGCACGCGCTACACAGTGCTCACAGCTCAGCCCCGAGATGGGATAGGTGACTGTCTGGATGAGTACGGCGGATGCTCCTTGGCTTGCCGGAGATTCACCCACACGGGCGATGACCTGCTTCAAGTAAGCGGCTTGGTCGGGGTGTTCGGCGACTTCACGCCCTCCACGTGCTTCGTTGACATACTTCCCAGGGATGGGCACCTTCGTCTTGGCACGCATGCGATACCATTCGTATTCGACATCTACATGTCCCAAGTCAATCGCCTGCAGGCCAGCTTCGGAGAGGTCATAGGCCAGCACTGTAGCCGTCTGTCCTAAGGCGATGAGGATGAGTCGACCTGCTCCGTGCTCCTTGGCCAGACGCAGGATCTCGGCGTAACTGCCCCATGCATCAGTCGCAGGACAAAGGATGCGCTGCACGCTTCTTGCTCCAGAGAAGAGGTCGTTGCCCACACCCAGGCGGGACTTCTCTCCTTCGACAAAGAGAATGTCTCGGTCGTGCCAAATCGTCTTCATTCGCTCGATGTAAGCAGGGTAGTCACGGATGTCGTAGCGCCCCATGTAGAAGCGGGTGAAGTTCGTATCGTAGAAGTCGTGCTCAAGGGCGAGCTTCTCCAGCAGGGGAAGGCGAATCAGGGCTTCGCGTTCGAAGAAAATGCGCCCGTAGCCACGGTGAGGCGAGGAGTCCTTGAAGGCATAGGGTACGCAGTTGAGATGCCGTGCCGAAGAGGGCACTTGCCACACTTCGTAGAGTCGCTTGCCAAGGGAGGCATCATAGTGCTGGAAGGTATCCACTTCTTCGGTACACGAAGGATGCTCCAGCTCATCGAGATAACGCTGCATGATCTGCAGTTCGCCATCGCCGAAGCGACTCACCGAAGCTCCTGTGCGGAGGATTTCATCGAGCGTCTCCCAAGAGTCATGTAGACGCAAGCGTGCTCGTCTGGATGCTGTTGCACGATATTGCTGAAGGTACTTACGCCCTCTGAGGAGCATCCACAGCTGGATATGTATGAAGTCTTTGATGCGAGTCCAAGTCATATATTCTTTTCAGACGGCTTATCGTCTTCAGTAGCAAAGATAACTATATCCGAGTCGCGGATGGTGAGCCATTCATTGTTACTCTCCCTACTGCGATAGGGCAAAAGTATCCTTCCTTTTTGGGGGGGGAGAAAACAAGTTCGGCTCCTTCGTTCATCGAGAACGGAGGAGCCGAAGATTAGAAAGAGATGATCGGATGACCGCACCTAAAGACTATTCTGCATCGTCTGTATGCGCTGCCACAGGAGGAGTAGTCTGAGTGGCTACCCCCTGCTGTGCTTCACGCTGACGCGCTACCGCTTCTTCGTAGCTCATCGGACGAGCAGGACGCTCCGTCTGCTGAGGTTGCGAACGCTGTGCTTCGGGTGTGGGTGTAGCAATGGGGCTCGCTTGAGGTGCTGGTGTCGAAGGCATAGCAGGAGCTTCTACGGGACGAGCTGACTCGGAGGTAGAAGCCTGCTGGGGACGTGGACGACGCTCTTCGGGACGCTGACGGTTCCCTTCTCGGGGCTGACCTTCGGTAGGCTGAGGACGCTCCGTGCGCTCGGGGCGAGGCTGACGCTCTGCAGGAGCTTCTGTCGTAGGAGCAGAGGGGGCTACTGATGTGGCAGGAGCAGAGGCTTGGGGAGCTTCATTGCGCTCGGCGCGCTCAGGACGCTGACGGCGATTATTCCCTTCTCGATTATTACCACCATTAGCATTGTTGTTGCCACCATTATTATTCCCAGCATTGTTGCCGTTGCCACGACCTTCGCGCACAGGACGCTCTGCGGCTTCCTTGCTGCGTTCGGTTGTGCGTTCAGGACGGTTTGGCTCTCGGCGTTCACCACGTTCGGGACGGTCATTGCGCTCCGAGCGGTCGTTACGGTCGCCACGCTCCGAGCGAGGCTGGCGATTGCCTCCCTGCTGGTTAGAGGATGAAGTCTTCTCTTGCGCCTGGGACTGATTGGCGGTCGCTGGCTGAGACGAGGGCTCCTTGCCATCACGGTTCTTCTTACGCTTGCTATGCGACTTCTCACGCTGAAGCGTCTCGTCATCGGGACGCTGACGGAGTGAGCCGTGTTCACGACGGATGGACTGTAGGCTGAGGGTGAGTGCCTTCACGGAGATTTGGATCTCCCAGATGCAGATGCAGAGCGAGAGAGCCAGTAGAATCATCCCGACAGCGAAGACGGCGCCACCGATGACATTCCACTCGATGTAGTAGAGGAACATAGCCACCAGAGAGACTAAGAGGCTCGAAGCCCCGAGTACCTGCATCCAGCGGATGAGGCCGAGACGGCGGTAGAGGTTCTCAATCTGCTTGAGTGAAGTGGGTTCAGCTTCGGGGTTCTTCTCATAGCGTTCCTTGAGGTTGCGCACCGTGGAAGCGTAGGAGAGGAAGCGGTTCGTATAAGCCAGTAGGATTAGAGAGATCGCCGAGAAAAGAAGCGGCGGTGTAGAGAGATTGAACTCAGTAGTCATAGGATATGATGATGAGTGTGGGACAAATGAAAGAAGTAGTTTGACGTCAGAAGCGCGCTGGAAGAAGGGCGGACAGACGGCGGTGCAGGATGGAAGCTAAGAGGTGCTTGGTGACGGTGAAGTCCACTTCCCCACCTACCTCACCTGCGATGGAGGCAACCTTGCCTTCCTTAAAGCCACAGGGGTTGATGAGCTGGAAAGGCGCCAGGTCGGTATTGACATTGAGGGCAAAGCCGTGCATCGTGACGTAGCGACTGCTCTTCACCCCGATGGCGCAGATCTTACGTTCGCGCTGTGGATCTCCGACATCCAGCCAGACGCCCGTAGCACCATCCTTGAGGCCAGCCTCGATCTTATAGAAGGCAAGGAGCTCAATGACCGACTGCTCCAGCAACTCAATATAAGCCTTCAGTCCCAGACCAAAGCGCTCCAAGTCCAGGATGGGATAGCCCGTAATCTGCCCTGGACCATGGTAGGTGACATCGCCTCCTCGCTCTACGGAGAAGAAATCATAGCCGTGCTCACGCAGGAAGTCCTCACTCATCAGCATATTCGTAGCGTCAGCGTGAAGACCCATCGTGAAGACAGGATTGTGTTCGCAGAAGAGCAGGAACGACTCCGTCGGGCGGTGCTCATGCTTGGCCTGTAGCTGTGCCTCAAAGAGCTCCTTCTGCAGTGCCCACGCATCGGCATAAGCGATACGTCCCATATCACGATAGCTGTACGGCTCTTCTCGGAGGGGAAGCGGAAGGATATGCGGTCCCGTAGCTTCGTCCACCTCGATATACTCCTGGTCGTAGGCAGGCTGCAGGTCTGCTGGAAGCATCGTCTCCAGCTGCTGGTGCGCAGGGGCGTGGTGCGAGAGGTGCGTCAGGAGAGTGAGCTTGGGACGGACGGCGAGCTGGAGTAGGAGTCGCTCAACATCCACCACCGACTGATGACTCGGATGCGGTCGCTGATAGCGCAGGGCATTGACGACGAGGAGCTGCGAACCACTGACCTTTGCCCATTCCTCCGCCTCGATGGACTTCATATCGGTGATGTAGCTCACCGCGCCGATGCGGTAGCCCACGATAGGCAGCGATCCATGCATCAGAGAAATAGGCGTGATGCGCTCACCGAAGAGCTCGAAGGATGCATCCTTCCCCTCTTCTATCGGGCAGAGACGGAAGCGTGCCGTCCCTGGGTAGGGGTGCTCACAGAAGACATAGTGCATACGTGCACGCACTGAGTCCAGCACCCGTTGCTGCCCATAGATGGGAATATCCTGTCGCCAAGCGATGGTGCGCACATCGTCCAGACCGAAGGTGTGGTCGTAGTGCTCGTGGGTCAAAAGGATGGCATTGATGCGGTCAAGTCCCAAGCGAGTGGCTTGGTAGTGGAAGTCAGGACCGCAATCAATGAGAATGCGCTTTCCCGACTCCGTGACCACAAGAGCAGAGGTGCGCAGACGGCGGTCACGAGCGTCCGAACTGTGGCACACAGGGCACCCACAGCCCACTTCGGGAATGCCCGTACTGGTGCCCGTACCGAGAAGAATTACCTTCATTGAAGCAAGAGGGAGAACTACCACGTAGCAAGAGCGATGTGCTCCTCAAGCAAGCGTGGTAGAGCGAAGTAGTTAGTAGAGGATAGTGACGAGGACAAGCGTCTATCTCTAAGAGATGTACCTTACCTCTGGGGATATCTGCAAGCCAAATCGTTCGGTGACTTGCTCTTGTACGTACTCAGCTAAGCGAGCGATGTCCTGCCCTGTAGCTTGCCCATCGGCATTCACCAAGACCAGTGCCTGACGCTCATAGATAGCGGCGTGTCCGAGACGATAGCCCTTGAGACCACAGCGGTCGATGAGCCAGCCTGCTGGTACTTTGACCTGACCATCGGGTAGATCATAGTGCGGTGCTTCGGGATAAGTCTGGCGCAGACGGTCAAAGGCTTCTGCTGAGATGATGGGATTCATGAAGAAACTACCTGCATTACCTAATACCATAGGGTCGGGGAGCTTCTCTTGGCGGATACGGATGACTTCCTCGCGCACGTCAAGTGCGGTGGGCGTCTCCGTGCGCACCATCACGCGCTGACGCAGGTCGGCATAGTCGAGCTTGAGCTGTGGATGCTTCGAGAGGCGAAGGAGGACGTGCGTGACGATGTAGTCGGCTGCTTCGGGTTCCTTGAAGAAGCTGTGGCGATAGCTATAAGCGCACTCGTCGACCGAGAAGCGATGCACCTGCCCCGTACGGCGATGCACCGTATGCACTCCGCGAATGACCTCGCAGACTTCAGCCCCATAGGCACCGATATTCTGCACGGCAGCAGCACCTACTTGCCCGGGGATGAGGGAGAGATTTTCCACGCCATACAGCTGGGCTTGAGCCATCTGTGCCACGAAGTCATCCCACTTAACGCCCGAGCCAACCAAAAAGTCCACCGTATCCTCCGTCTCACCACAGCGCTCTACGCTTTGGATCACCGAGTGGAGTACAATACCATGAAAATTGGTGAGGAAGAGCAGATTGCTCCCCTCACCAACAGTGATACAGCGACACTCTTGGAAGTATTCGTCACGGCTCAATAGCTGTAAGTCCTCAATGCTCGCAAAGGGGATGAACCAATCGGCTTGAGCATCGATGCCAAACGTATTGTACGCACGTAGCGAATAGTTCTGTAGTATCTCCATATAAATAGGTTATCCCTACTCCATCTCTGGAGCAGGGATTAGATGATCTTAGTTAGCGTTCTCGAGCAACCATGCATCCTTGAAGTCAGGAGCAAAGCGAGCCTTGATGGCATCACGGCTGGCAGCTGCCTCTTCGCGAGAATCGAAGCTGGAGACAATGACACGCAGCATCCCGACTTCATTAGTAGCGAGGACTGCGTTGTAACCAGCCTTGACCATGCGTTCCTTGAGATTGCGGGCGTTCGTGGGGTTCTGGAAGCTACCGACGACGACACTGAAGCGCTTCAGACGATTAGCATCCTCGCCTTGGTAAGTCGTCACACGTTCCTTGCGAACGGTCACAGGAGCGGCAGCACGCTCAGGCGTGGTGACAGGAGCTTCGTACTGCACGGCAGGCTTGGTGGCTTGGGTCGCTACTTCGCGTTGCTTGGCCTGCTCGTATGCCTTGCGATAAGCACTCTTCTTCGCACCGCAAGAGCTGAGAGAAGCAACTGCAACGAGTGCTAAAGAGGCTAAGATGACTTTCTTCATAATGCTTATTCTATGATTATGGATATTATGTTGCGTACTATGAACCAATATCTACAAAGATAACAATTTGTTAGGACTGAGTAGCAGGACGTAACAGGGCTGACAGGGCTGAGGCATCAAAATAGGAGGACTTTCTTCGGCTGAGCATTGGCTTCGATGTCTCTTAGCTCCTCAGGGCGATTATGGTGCGGTGCTGGCTTACTCTTCGGCGGAGAGCAGGGCACGTAGCTCATCGGGAGTGATGTCTACGATGATCTCGCTGCGATAGGCTAAGGAGATCGAGCCACGCTCTTCGCTGATGATGATGATCTTTGCATCCGTTTTCTGCGCCAGCCCGAGGGCGGAGCGGTGGCGCAGGCCCAGGTCTTTGTTGAGGTCGGTGTCGCTCGCTACTGGAAGGATACAGCCTGCGGCGCAGATCTTCCCCCCAGCGATGATCATCGCTCCATCGTGCAGGGGGCTATTCTTGAAGAAGATCGTTTCGATGAGTCGAGCATTGACCGAGGCAAGGAAGCGTTCGCCTGCGTGCTGGTAAGGTGTGAGGTCGGAGACTCCTTGGATGGCGATGAGAGCACCCGTCTTCTTGCGCGCCATATTCATACAAGCCAAGACCACGGGAGCGATGTAGTCCTCTTCCTCTTGCTCCTTAGCTGTTCCTTCGCGGAAGAGCCTGCGTATCTTCTTCCATCGTTGTGCCGAGCCTACCGTGACCAAGATCTTCTTGATTTCCTCCTGGAAGATGATGACCAGGATGATAAAACCAATGTTGATGAACTTGTCCAAGAGAGCACCCATCAAGCGCATCTGCAGGACTTGCGAAATCAAGAGCCATAGCCCGAGGAAGGCGATGGTGCCCATAAAGAGCGAACGGCTACCCGAGTAGCGCAGTGTGACAAACGCATAGTAGAGGCAGATGGCCAAGAGGAGGATGTCGATGATATCCTTAATGGAGATGTCGAGCCAAGCGAGCATAGGAGCGGAATGAGCAGGTTGAGTTAGAGTGGGCGAGTAGCCGAGTAGTGTAGATGCTCCTCACGGTGGAGGTAGGGACGGGCTTGCTCATAGAGCGTGATGGCTTCAGCGGCAGGGCGCACATCGTGTACACGGAGAATCTTTGCCCCACGCTCTAAGGCCAATGCATGGAGGAAGGTCGTTCCGCCAAGGGCTTCCTCTGGGGTGCAGCCCAAGGGACGATAAATCATAGTCTTGCGTGAGAGTCCAACGAGGAGGGGCTGGCGGAGGGTTTGGGTCAGCGTATCGAGGTGCGCTAAGAGCTCATAGTTCTGCTCCGTCGTCTTGCTGAAGCCAAAGCCTGGGTCAAGGATGATGTCGTGTAGGCCTAAGTCCAAGAGCTGCCCGATGCGCTTGATGAAGTAGTCCAGCACCTCGAGGGTAACGTCTGTGTAGTCCGTATGGGACTGCATCGTCTGCGGATTGCCCTTCATATGCATCAGGATGTAGGGAACCTGTAGGCGGCTCACGGTGCGGTACATCCCGGGATCTAAGCCACCACCCGAGATGTCGTTGATAATCGCTGCTCCATATTCCTCTACCGCCATCTGAGCGACCTCTGAGCGGAAGGTGTCCACTGAGACGGGGAGGGTAGGATATTCGTCTCGCAGGAGCTGGAGGGCAGGGCGTAGTCGCTTCATCTCTTCCTCGAGGCTCACCTCATCCGCCCCCCCTGGGCGCGAGCTGTATGCCCCGAGATCTGCGATGGCTGCCCCTTCGCGGATGAGCTCATCCAGACGGGTGCGTAGGGCACGTTCGCCATCGATACGACTGCCGGCAAAGAAGGAGTCGGGGGTGACGTTGACTATTCCCATCACGATGGGACGCTCGAGGGTAAGGAGTTTACCCGAGAGGCGGAGTGTCGTCTGTGCTGCTATGGAGGGCATAGGGGGCGGATTATAGGAGGGAGGGATGTGGGGTAAGAACATCCTCTACGGGTATGTCCCACGGATCGTGAGGCAACTGCTCAATCGGATGGAGGGCGAAGGTGACTCCCAAGCGGTGGGCGCAGTTGGCTCGCTGGAGGTATCGGTCGTAGTACCCCTTGCCACGCCCTAAGCGATAGCCTGCCTGGTCGTAGGCTAAGGCAGGGATGATGAGGAGGTCTAAGGTGCTGGGCTCTACGGCTGCTCGCTCCTCGAGGCGAGGTTCATAGATGCCGAAGCTCCCCGACTGCTCCAGAGTCTGCCAGCCAGAGAAGGCGAAGAAGTCCATCGTCTCGTCATCCAAGACACGGGGGAGATAGAGGTGCTTCGTCCCTGCGACCTCGTCGATGAGGGGGCGGAGGTTCGGTTCGTCGGGTAGGGCAGAGTAGAGCCCGATATGCTGAGCTGCTTGCCAGAGCGGATGTGCTCTTAGCTGGGCGATGATGGAGGCACTCCCTTGGTGGCGAAGGGACTCGGTGAGCCGCTCACGGCTGAGGGTGCGGAGCTGGCGACGTAGGGAGGGCTTGTCCATAGCGATGCTTACTTGTGGGGACGCCAGGCTGATGAGGTGAGTTGCTCTAATGCCTTCAGCACCTCGGGGTCACGCTCGTTGTGCAGGCGGTAGAAGGCATCCTTGTCCCTGCCTAATAGGTCGTAGATGAGAGCGATGAGGTCACGGCGTAGGATAGCCATCGATTCCTGTAGGTAGCCTGGACGCTGTGCTACGCCACCCTTCTGGTCGGCATAGCGTGCATAAGCATAGACGATCTGCTCACCTTGGGCTTGTAAGTACTCCTGTACCGCTGCGTCAGAGCCTAAGCGAAGGAACTGCGCACGGTGGCTGTCGGCGTAGGAGAAGGCGAAGCGCTGGAGCGTCCCTGACCTCAAGAGGCGGATATAATAGGGATTGATACCTGTGCTATCGCGTGGGGTGAAGATGTCGGGGGTAATACCGCCACCACCATAGACGGTGCGCCCCAGACGGGTGTAGTAGCGTGTGGTGTCGGGGCGGCTGATGCTGTCGGCAGAATAGAGTTCGCCGTGCAAGTAGCGGTCTTCGATGTCCTCGGCATAGGCCTCGTAGCCCTTGGCATAGCTCTTCTGTATGCTACGCCCCGAGGGAGTGTAGTAGCGAGCGACCGTTAGGCGTACTACGGAGTGATCTCGTAGCTCAAAGGGAAGCTGTACGAGTCCCTTGCCGAAGGTGCGTCGCCCGACGATGAGGGCACGGTCAAGGTCTTGCATCGCTCCTGCGAAGATTTCGCTGGCACTGGCGCTATTCTCATTCACCAAGACGGTCAGAGGAACATTGCGCAGGCGACCATCACGTGGACACTTAAAGTCCTCACGTGGGTAGTGTGCTCCCTGATTATAGACCAAGAGGTCGCCCTTGGATAGAAATTCAGAGGCTAAGGTCGTGGCGGCTTGCAGGTATCCCCCACCATTGTCACGTAGGTCAAGCAAGATACGCTCAACGCCTTCGCTGGCGTGGTCGGCATAGGCTTGCTGGAACTCTATGGGTGTCTGCGTACCCCATTTATTCAGGCGCACGTACAGGACGTGGGGACGTATCATATAGCTGGCATCGAGCGTGGGGACGGGGACGGCGCCACGGACGACAGAGGTGGTGAAGACCTTCTTGCCACGCTGGAGGGTGAGCTTGACCACGGTGTCTTCGGGACCTTTGAGTGCCTTCATAATCTCCTCGGAGGTCAGTGAGTCACGCAGGAAGCTGGTGGTGTCAGCTCGGAGGATGCGGTCGCCTGCCTGGAGACCTGCCCGTTCGCTCGGCCCTCCTTCGATGACGCGCACCACGACGACGGTATCCAGCAGCGTATTGAACTGGATGCCGATACCAGCGAAGGAGCCTTCTAAGGTCTCGGTCGAAGCCTTGTTCTCCTCAGCATTGAGATAGACGGAGTGGGGGTCAAGCTGGGAGAGGATAAAGGGAAGTGCCTCTTCGGACAGGCTATCCATATTAGCCGAGTCAACATAATACTGCTGGATGAGTGAATAAATCTCATCGAGCTTACTGGATGTGCCACGTCGTCCGCCGACGCCGAAGTAGGTGGCGGTGGAAATCCCCAAGAGGAAGACTAAGATGGTGACGAGCCCGTAGGTAAGACCTCTGAGCAGATGTGCCTTACGCTCGGGGCGTGGTGAGGCAGGCTGCTCGTTGGGTGCTGTTTGCATACGCTTGGTACTATAGAATAAGATGTTTGGGACGAGATATGGGAGAGGGGGAGGTTAGTCTTCTAAGGGGATGAAGTCTACCTGAATACCTGCGCGCTCGAGGAGCTCGATGCCGTCACGCAGGCGGTATTCGATGCTATAGACCACGCGGATTATATGACTCTGTATGATGAGCTTGGCGCATTCGATGCACGGGGCATCGGTGACGTAGACCGTAGCACCCGAGCTGTCGTTGGTGCTGCTGGCGAGCTTGGTAATGGCGTTGGCTTCGGCGTGGAGGACATACTGCTTGGTCTGTCCGTGTTCGTCTTCGCAGATGTTCTCAAAGCCCACGGGGGTGCCGTTGTAGCCGTCTGCGATGATGCGCTTATCCTTGACGATGAGGGCTCCCACTTTGCGGCGCTCGCAGTAGGAGTTCTCCGCCCAAATGCGTGCCATACGAAGGTAGCGCATATCCAGGGCGAGTTGCTTATCATCCATCATACTATTTGGATTGTCTTGTCTCAAAGGAATACAGATGTACAAAGATAAGGCTTTGCCCCCGAATAGCGGATGCCTTTGCGCAGTCTTGTCTGCTTGCACATTCCGCTAAAACTATCATTATTACGTTTATCCCTGTTCAAGTAATTCTTTGTCCGTCAAGAAATCTAACAACCCAATAGTCAACACGCCGAGTTCGTCCTCCTTGCGATGAATGTCATCCCCAACAATGACAATCTTACGAAAGTGGTCATTGATTGACAATAATGGGCGACGTTCTTGCTGTTCCTTTTCTGGCGTAGGCATGTGAAAAGCTGACTGGATATATACTCTGTATGGAGGACGGTTTACCACGAAATCAACCTCCAACTGCCTTCTGACAAACTTGCCGTTCTCATCCTTGCCACCAAGTTCTACCAATCCTACGTCCAAATATCATATTAGAGTACCATTTTTGATACTGGTATCATATTTTACACCGTAAATATAACGGTTTTACCCCTAAGAGAGCATTGCGCAAGCCCTCTTTTTCGCCGCCCCTCCCTCTGCCTTCAAATCCTAGCATTCATCTTAAAGCGAAGCTCGCCCCACGCTCTCAGAGTGAAGAGCGTGGGGCGAGTCTTTAGGTGGTGGGGGTAGATGCCTACTTCTTGCGCGTGAAGATCATAGTCTGATCCTTTTCCCCTTCACTGGATGCTACGCCCGTAAGCTTTTGCTTTGCCTCATCCATAGTGAAAGTAAACTTTACGTTATGTACTCCTTTATCGCTTGGTATTGGGAAGATAGATGTTGCTACTAAGCCTTTGTGAGTATACGTAACTTCTGCCTTGGGAGTTTTCCCTTGGTCTTTGATAGAGCCATCTTTTGCCGTGGTTTTGTAGATCGACTGGTGGGAGAGACGAGTGTCATCAACGAAGTGAATTTCGTCTATAGTTATTTCTGTGTCTCCATACTCGTTTGTTTCGGTGGTAGTGCGTTCCCACAGAGTGCCAGCGAATGGATTGTTCGATTCCGTTTTGGGGGCGTCCTTCTTACCGCAGGAGGTGAGACCGAGGAGCATAACTCCGAGGAGTGTGAAGATGTACTTTAGCTTCATACTGTTTATTATTCTGTTACGTGATTATTAAACAATGCAAAGATAAGGCTTTTCCCCCGAGTGGTGTGTGCCTTTGCGCGGCTTTGTCTGCTGGGAAGGGGTGTCGCCTGGCTGATGGCGAGAAGTGAAGCACTACTGGTCGGAGCGTGAAGCAGTATAGATGCATCCCTTCGACCACTAGTGGTCAGCGTGCGAAGCAGTGCTGCTTTGTGCACCGACCAGTAGTGGTTTGTGGTGGCTTGGACTATCGGTAGGGCAATGGGGCTGGGAAGATGGGGGAGGGAAGCGCAAAAGTAACCCCTTCCTCTTGCCTTATTTGAGGCAAGAAGAAGGGGCGGAAAGTTTGGAATAGCTGTACGTTTCGCAGGGTGGAATAGCTTATCGCCCGAGGGCGAGGGCTATCTGCTGGGCGGCATTCTCTCCATCGATGGCAGCGGAGACGATGCCTCCAGCGAAACCAGCACCTTCGCCTGCTGGGTAGAGCCCAGAGACGAGAGGGTGCGCATAGGTCATTCGATCACGAGGGATGCGCACCGGGGAGGAGGTGCGTGACTCCACAGCGATGAGCTGGGCTTCTTCGGTGAGGAAGCCACGTGTCGAGCGGTCGAAGGCACGGAAGCCAGCCGACAGACGGCGCGTAATGAAGTCGGGCATCCACTCGTTGAGATCGCTCGAGGTGAGCCCCATCGTATAGGATGAGGAGGGGAGGGTAGTGGAGTGACGGCGTGCGACAAAGTCCGTCATACGCTGTGCTGGGGCACGCAGCGAGCGGTCGGCAGCGAGATAGCTCTTGTGCTCTAACTCTTCGCACCACTGCATCAGTGCCAAAGGTGAGGTTGGGTCTTCGACCTTAATGCCTGTAGCTGGTATGTCCTCGGGGTGAAGCTCTACGACCATCCCCGAATTGGCCCAGCGTGAACCACGGTTGGCAGGCGACATCCCATTGACGACCGTCTCCTCAGACCCCGTGGAGGCTGGGACGACAAAGCCCCCAGGACACATACAGAAGCTATACACGCCACGCCCTTCGGCCTGGGTCTTGTAGACATATTCGGCAGCGGGTAGGTACTTCCCCCTTCCCTCGGGGCTGTGGTAGCGGATTTCGTCAATGAGGCTCTGAGGATGCTCCAAGCGTACGCCGACAGCGATGGGCTTGGCCTCGATGAGGATATCCGCACGATGCAGGTAGCGGTAGACGTCACGTGCCGAGTGCCCTGTGGCTAAGAGGACAGGACCGTAGAAGGTGCGCCCTCCCGAGCAGACGACACCACGCACCTCCCCACGCTCGAGGAGAAGCTCCTCCATACGGCAGGCAAAGTGCACTTCACCCCCCGAGGCAATGATCTGCTCGCGCATACGGCGGATGATGATGGGGAGCTTGTCCGTACCGATATGAGGGTGTGCGTCGATGAGGATCTTCGGGTCAGCACCGAAGCGGCAGAAGACGCGCAGGATCTTCTCCACGCTGCCACGCTTCTTGCTCCGTGTGTAGAGCTTGCCATCAGAGAAAGCTCCAGCCCCACCTTCGCCGAAGCTGTAGTTGGACTCGGTATCGACAATGCCCGTCTTCTCCAGCTGGACGAGGTCACGACGACGCTGCATCACGTCCTGTCCACGCTCGACGACGATGGGACGTACCCCTAATTCGATGAGGCGCAAGGCGGCGAAGAGACCGCACGGCCCCGCACCGATAACGACCGCTGACGGTGCCGAAGAGACATCGGGATAGATGAGGTCAGAGAAGTCATCTACGGTAGGTTGCTCGCCATCGAGGTAGACATCGACCGAGAGATTGACGAGGATACGGCGCTGCCGAGCGTCGATATTGCGGCGGCGCACCAAGACGGAGGTGATGGCCTCGATGGGGAGCGCGAGTTCACGCGCTACGGCGGCGCGTAGCGTAGCATCCGAAGCAGCCTGCTGTGGGCTCAGCGTAAGGGAGAGGGTAGTCACGAGATGACAGATAAGGGAGAGGGGAGGAAGGGTGTGCAAAAAACGACCTCTAAGGGGTGCATCCCCACGGCTTTCGTGGCGAGGGAAGCATACCCTTAGAGGTCATCAAGCGTTTACTTAAGCGACCTTCTGACGGCGCTTGTAGAGGTAGTAGGCGAGTCCGCCGACGATGAGTAGCCCGAGGATGATGAGTCCGATTGTCGAGCTATAGCTCTGGATGGTCGAGGCAAAGAGTTCGGGTGGTACGGTCTTGCCGATGAAGTAGCCGAGCAAGGCCAAGACGATGTTCCACGCACCTGCTCCGAGGGTCGTGTAGAGGAGGAAGCGACCAAGGGGCATACCTGCCAGCCCTGCAGGGATGGAGATGAGCTGGCGAATGCCTGGTACGAGGCGACCGATGAGCGTGGAGGTGATGCCGTTCTTCACGAAGTATGCCTCCGCCTTCTCGATCTTCTCTTGGCTCAGCAGGCACAGGCGACCTAAGCGTGACTCTGCGAACTTGTACACGATCGGACGACCGAGGTAGCGCGCCAGATAGTAGTTGACCAGAGCGCCTATATCCGAGCCGAGCGTGGCGAAGAGGATGACAAGGAAAAGATTCATCTCGCCCGTAGCAGCCTTGTAGGCGGCTGGTGGGACGACGACCTCCGAGGGGAAGGGGATGAAGGATGATTCGACAGCCATCAGCACCGTCACCCAGAGGTAGTTTAGATGATGGAGGATGTCTTGGATGAAGCCTAAGGATTCAAGCATAGACGTACCTACTTATTGACCTTCTTCCACGTATCCTTGAGCGATACGGTGCGGTTGAAGACAAGGTGATCAGGGCGGCTATCTGGGTCGACGCAGAAGTAACCCACGCGCTGGAACTGGTAGTATTCGCCACACTTAGCCTGAGCGAGGAAGGGCTCGACACGTGCTTCGCGCACGATGGTGAGCGACTCGGGGTTGAGGAGCTCGGCGAGTTCCTTGTCCTTAGCAGCCTCGCTGGGGTTCTCATCGAGGAAGAGACGGTCGTAGAGACGTACTTCGGCAGCGATGCTGTCGGTAGCAGATACCCAGTGAATAGTCCCCTTGACCTTGCGGTTGCTCTCGGGGCGACCGCTGAGTGTCTCAGGGTCGTACTCGGCGTAGACCTCGAGGATGTTGCCTGCCTCGTCCTTCTTGCAGCCGGTGCAGCGCACTATGTAGGCACTCTTGAGGCGCACTTCTTGCCCTGGAGTCATACGGAAGTACTTCTTTGGAGCATCCTCCATGAAGTCCTCGCGCTCGATGAAGAGCTCACGCGAGAAGCGGATGGTGTGGCTGTCGGAGTTAGGGTCTTCGGGGTTGTTGAGGAAGCTCATATCCTCTGTCTGCCCTTCGGGGTAGTTCGTGATCACCAGACGTACGGGGTCGAGGACAGCCGAGCCACGCAGGGCGCGGCGGTTGAGGTCCTCGCGTACAGCGTGCTCGAGGAGCGCCATATCAATGATACCATCGTATTTCGTGTAGCCGATCTTGTCGACGAAGCTGCGGATGGACTCGGGCGTGTAGCCACGACGACGCAGGCCACAGACGGTAGGCATACGGGGATCATCCCAGCCCGAGACGTGTCCTTCCTGCACGAGCTGGAGGAGCTTACGCTTGCTCATCATCGTGTAGGTGAGGTTGAGACGGTTGAACTCAATCTGTCGGGGGCGATAGCCTTCGGGGTGCTCGGGCTCTACCTTCTTTAGCAGGTCGACGAAGTAATCATAGAGGGGGCGGTGGACTTCGAACTCCAAGGTGCAGATCGAGTGCGTCACGCCCTCGAAGAAGTCACTCTGTCCGTGCGCGAAGTCGTACATAGGATAGACGCCCCACTTCGTGCCCGTGCGGTGGTGAGGTACCTTGATGATGCGGTAGATGATCGGATCACGGAAGTGCATGTTGGACGAAGCCATGTCAATCTTCGCACGCAGGATCATCGCTCCTTCGGGGAACTCCCCAGCGTTCATGCGACGGAAGAGGTCGAGGCTCTCTGCTGCAGGACGATCACGGAAGGGACTCGCCACGCCAGGGGTGGTAGGTGTGCCCTTCTGAGCGGCGATCTCTTCAGCTGTCTGCTCGTCGACGTAGGCGTGACCAGAGAGGATGAGCTCTTCGGCGAACTGATACAGGCGCTCAAAGTAGTCCGATGCGTAGTAGATATTGCCCCAGTGGAAGCCCAGCCACTCAATATCTTCGCGGATGGCATCGACGTATTCGACGTCTTCCTTCGTGGGGTTGGTGTCGTCAAAGCGAAGGTTACACACTCCGCCGTACTTCTGTGCGATACCGAAGTCCATGCAGATAGCTTTGGCGTGACCGATGTGGAGGTAGCCGTTGGGCTCTGGTGGGAAGCGCGTCTGGATGCGTCCATCATTCTTTCCGGTACGAAGATCGCCTTCGACGATCTGCTCGACGAAGTTTAGGCTCTTCTTTTCTTCCCCACACTCTGTTGGGGCTACGCTGTTCGGCATATCTGACATAAGCTGTGTAATTATCGTTTGTTATAGACCACAAAGATACCTAAATATCGCGTGAGCATTACGTGCCCTGAACTTAAGGCTTGCGTACGCTCGCTTGCCTTCGGTGGAAGGCGATACCCTTATCCTGTGGCTTATATAATTATTGTATGCGCGAGGAGGGGAGCGCAAGCTGAGGCTCTGGGTGTGTAGATGCCGTAGGCAAGCGATCGTGGATGTGAGGAGTTTGTTGTACCTTTGCGCCACGATCCGAGCGTTGTCTGTCTGCCTTCGGTCATGGAAGTGGCAGGAGGACGAGCTGACGACGGCGGTATTTTGTTTCACTCTTTAAGTACAAATCATGTATTTAGATTCAGCTAAGAAGACCGAGCTCTTCGAAAAGTATGGTAAGTCCTCTACGGACACGGGTAGCCCTGAAAGCCAGATCGCCCTCTTCACCTTCCGCATCTCGCACCTGACGGGTCACCTGCAGAAGAACAAGAAGGACTACAGCACGCAGCGCGCTCTGAAGATGATCATCGGTAAGCGTCGCCGTATGCTCGACTACCTCCAGAAGGTGGACATCGAGCGCTATCGTGCCATCATCAAGGAACTCGGTATCCGTCGCTAAGCGAAGGATGCGCTCCTCTGGAGGAGCGAAGTCCCTTCAGAAAGAACAGCTCCGCCCCAGCCTTGTCGCATAGACAAGAGCTGGGGCGGAGTCGTTTTGTAGGGAGGGGTGGGGCTTTACTCGCGCACTGGGGCGGCCCACAAGAGCTTCTTGCGCAGGGTGTCGGAGAAGGAATGGGTGTCGAGATGCAGGAGGCAAAGGCTATTGACCGACTTGCGAATGGTGATCTTTGCCCCACAGGGGAGGATCTTCGTCTGCCCATCGAGGGCGATGAGGAAGGTATTGTTGCGCGCTGCGACCGTGAGCTCGATCGTCTCGTCTTCGGGGATGACCAGGGGGCGCATGGTCAGCGAATGCGGTGCGATCGGTGTAAGGAGCATCGCCTTGACCTGTGGCATCATCAGAGGGCCAAAGGCACTGAGGGAGTAGGCTGTGGAGCCTGAGGGGGTAGCTATGACCAGACCATCGCTCTCGTAGCTCGCCAGTTCGGCCCCTTCGAGACGTGCGTGGAGTGTGATCATCGAGCCTGTCTCGCGCTTCAGAAGAGCCACCTCATTGAGGGCTTTGCCGAAGTGTGTACCATCGACCTCTACCGAGAGGAGCATGCGGTACTCAGTCGTGTAGCTACCGTCAAAGAGGCGTGAGAGAAGGGGAATGGCATCACGTATGCTGCGGTCGGTGAGGAAGCCTAAGCGTCCCATATTGAGCCCTAAGATGGGGGTCTCTTCGGCGAAGACACGCCGTGCTGCCTTCAGCAGCGTCCCATCCCCCCCTAAGCTGATGACGAAGTCCATATTGAGCGGAGTGCAATCAGCTGGGATATAGCCTGCTATCGTGGGGTGAAGGTCGAAGTCTGAGGCGAGTGTACGGTGGAAGGAGCGGTCACACCATAGGGCTACATCGCTTCGCTCGAGGAGGCGAAGAAGCTCGGTGAGGGGGGCAGCATGTGCTGCAAGATGCGATGATGCGACGAGCGCAATCTTATACATAGGGCAAGGTGGGCGAGTGTTAAGTTATCGTATGTAGGTCAAATAAACTTAACTTTGTAGTATATGTCTGGGCTTGAAGCCTGTCTGCAAATGTATAAAAGTTAGACGTATGACTCAACTAAGCGTCAATATAAACAAGATAGCTACCCTGCGTAATGCTCGTGGTGGGGATGTCCCTAACCTCTTGCAGGTAGCCCTGGACTGTGAGCGATATGGAGCACAAGGTATCACAGTTCACCCCCGTCCCGATGAGCGTCACATCCGCTACCAAGACGTGCGAGACCTGAAGAAAGTGCTCACTACCGAGTTTAATATCGAAGGCAACCCCACTCCCTCCTTTATGGATTTAGTCGGGGAAGTGCGCCCTCATCAGGTGACCTTAGTCCCTGATGCCCCTGACGCACTGACCAGCAGTGCAGGCTGGGATGTGGCTCGACACCGCGACTTCCTCGCAGAGATATTAGCCCAACTCCATGCTTGGGGCATTCGTACCTCGATCTTTGTCGGGACGGAGCTCAAGCACCTTGATGCTGCTGCTGCCCTCGGTACGGACCGTGTCGAGCTCTATACCGAGCCTTATGCTACGGGCTATCCTGCTGATCGTGCCCATGCTGTCGCTCCCTTTGTCCGGGCTGCTGAGCACGCACGTACCCTGGGGCTGGAGCTCAATGCAGGGCATGACCTGAGCTTGGACAACCTACGTTTCTTCTCCGAAGCTATTCCCTTCCTCTCCGAAGTCTCTATCGGACACGCTCTCATCTCCGACGCTCTTTACCTCGGACTTGAGGAGACCATCCGCCGCTATCGTGCTTGTCTGACCCGATAGCCTAACCAAAGCATTCATCCATTCACCCTTTATCTCGAATACATCCTGTGGATACTACCGCTACGGCCTCGCTGGCCCAAACCCTCGCTGATACGGCCCCTCAAGCCTCGCTCTCTGTACTTGATCTGGCTACTAAGGGAGGCTGGATCATGATCGTCCTGGCCGTCCTCTCGCTCTTAGCCCTCTATATCTTCATCTCTAAGTACCTCCAGCTCCGTGCTGCTGGGCGTGAAGATAAGTACTTCGTCGAGCGTATCAAGGACTATGTTCTCGAGGGGAAGACCCCTTCGGCGATTAAGCTCTGTGATGATACGAACACCCCCTATGCACGTATGATACGTAAGGGCTTGACGCGCATTGGTCGCCCGATGTCGGATGTCCTGGTCATCGTGGAGAATGTGGGGAATATCGAGATCGGTCGCCTCGAGAAGGGGCTGCCCATCCTCGCTACCATCGCTGCCGGTGCTCCGATGATCGGCTTCCTCGGTACGGTCACTGGTATGGTGCGTGCCTTCTTCGATATGGCCAATGCTGGTTCGGGCGGTGTCGATGTAGCCCTCCTTTCTGGGGGGATCTACGAAGCCTTAGTGACCACTGTCGGGGGGCTTGTCGTGGGGATTATTGCCCTCTTTGCCTACAACTACCTCGTCGCCGAGCTGGACAAGGTCGGTGGTAAGATGGAGGCCAAGACGATGGAGTTCATGGATATGCTCAATGAGGTGCACTAAGCCTCGAGTTCGATCCTCCCACACCTTACTCCCACGCCCGTATGGCACTCAAGCGTAAGACCAAAGTCTCTGACAGCTTCAGTATGGCATCGATGACGGATGTCATCTTCCTGCTGCTGATCTTCTTCCTGGTGACCAGCACGATTATCGTACCGAATACGATCAAGGTCACCCTCCCCACCTCCGCCCCTCAGTCCGTGCCTGAGACTCCCTCGGCACGAGTCACGCTCACCCCCGACTTGCACTATTTCCTCGCTATCGACCGTGCTACGCCCATAGAGCTGACGCGCGAGCAGCTGCCTGAGCAGTTGGGTATCTTCGCTGCCGAGCATCCCGAGGCCTTCGTCTCCATCCAAGCCGATGAGAGCGTGCCGTATAAGGAGGTCGTAGCAGTCATCAACGCTGCTGCACGCTCCTCCCTGCGTGTCGTCTTGGCCACGCGTGCCGAGAGCGAGCCTTCACCAGCCCAATAGTTCCCATGCCACAGACCGATCCTGCAGCTACGCGCCATCGTATCCTTGCCGTTGTGGTGACGGTGGTGTGTCACCTGCTTTTCCTGCTTCTGCTGTGGATGCTACAGCTCCGTAGCGACCATCCATCCCCCAAGCCCACGGAGGTGCTTGTTGCCGTCAATGTGGGCAACGTGACTTCGGCTTCGGGAGAAGTAGAGCCTGGGGGTACTCCTGAGCCTGCGGAGACGCCCTCCGAAGAAGCCACTCCTCAGCCTGCCCCCTCCGCACCAGCTCCCCCCCTTCCCTCTAAGACCCCGCCCGCTCCTCCTGCTCCTCGCCCGGTGACCCAACCCCTGCAGACGCAGCAGCATGAGGAGAGTCAGCGGGTCGAAGCTACACGCCGAGCCGAGGCGGAGCGTCAAGCTCAGGCTAAGGCCGAGGCTGCGCGCCGTGCTGCCGAAGCCCTCGAAGCAGCACGCCGTGCCGAGAGTCAGCGCATCAAGGGGGCTGTCTCTGGTGCTTTCGGTAAGCAGGCCGGGCAGGCTGGTAGCCAAGGAACGGCCGCCTCTGGTGCTGGCAATCAGGGGGATCCCAATGGGAGTCCCTCCAGCTATGCACTCTCTGGACGCAAGATCATCAGCAACGGAGGTGCCCTCGTCTCGCCGCACGTGCAGCGTGCTGTCGAGGGGAATGTCCGTGTGCGCATCATCGTCGATGGGAGCGGCTCAGTAATTCGTGCCACCATCGCTCCAGGGACTAATGTAGCTGATCCTTCCGTCCGTGCTGCTGCCCTCGAGGCTGCGCGCAAGACCCGCTTCAATGCCGTACCGGGCTCTGATGAGCAGGAGGGTAGTATCACCTACCACTTCAAGATCCGAGCCTAAGGACGGTAAACCCTAACACCTATATCTATATGTCTAAGAATGTTTATGTCTTCCTCGCCGAAGGCTTTGAGGAAATAGAGGCTATCGGGACGATAGACCTCCTTCGTCGTGCAGGCCTGCCGACGCACATTGTAGCCGTAGGACTCGATCCCTGTGTCACTGGGGCACACGGCATCGCTGTCCAAGCTGACCTCTCTATCAGTGAGGTCTATAGCGATGATGTCTTAGCTCTTGTCCTGCCTGGAGGACTGCCAGGAGTGACCCATCTCGATGCCTCGCAGCGTCTGCACCAGCTCATCAGCGAAGCCCACCAAGCTGGCAAGCTCCTTTGTGCCATCTGCGCTGCTCCCTCTGTCTTCGGTGGTGCCGACCTGCTGCAGGGACACGAAGCTATTGCTTATCCCGGCTTTGAAGGCAAGCTACAGGGGGCTACTATCTCCACAGCACCAGTGGTCAAGAGTGGCCACTTCATCACGGCTAAGTCGGCTGCCTACACCTTTGACTTCGCCCTCGAGATTATCGCTGCCCTGCTCGGTAAGGAGCGTGCGGATGAAGTCGCCTCTGCGATCCTTCATACACGCTGATCACGTTGATCATAGTTAGAGACCATGCAACGGTCTCATTCAGGTAGTGCGCCCCTGCTTCTCTGGAAGTAGGGGCGCACTGCGTTTATCTCCCAGCGGATAACCACTCGAGACCGTAGCATTAGTCACCTATAGTGGTGCAGCGGGGAAGCAGTAGTGCTGACCCCTCCTCACCTATACTGCTCCGCGCTGCGAGCACTACTGCTCCGCTCTGTGAGCACTACTGCTCCGCTCCTCACCTCCCCCTCGCACCCTGCAAGACTATCGGGATAAGGGCATTATCCCTTACACCCAAATCGCAGGGAAAATCCTCTATCGGCTCTCAGACATAAACAGAATACTGAGTGAGAACTATGTCAACAGAAACCTTCATCGGTAATGATGTAGGTCTTCCTTTGTTTTTATCCATTGTTTTGGTCAGAGTATTGCAAAAAGCTCTATCTTTGCCATTGAGCATCTGTGTATGCTCTTGCCTCTTGATAAAAGAGGCAGGATATTTTCTTATATGCTCGAGAGCAGAGAAACTTAGAGCAGCAAAGGACAAAGGACGCGAAGCACATAGTTTCACGTTTATTAAACAGGCAATGAAGCAAAAGTAACCAATTCAATAATTGAGCATTCTATTAGAATATGAATCGATATATTCTCTTTTTCTTCTCGCTGTTGCTGAGCCTTTCGGTATCGGCTCAAAAGGTGATTCTAAGCAATGAACTCTTACCCCTATCGGGCGAAAACAATACGACAGTTTATTTCAAAAAGGATAGCCGAAAACCCTTGCAGGGAGAGTGGCGTATCAAGCGGGAGCTTGACGAAGAGACTATTTCCTTTTCTAACGGACTGATGGATGGCAAGTACCACCGCTATCGGGATGGTGTACTGAGAGAAACGGGAGCGTATGACCAGGGGAAAAGAAATGGGGTGTTCACGGAGTACTACCAAGACGGCAAAACTGTCAGCAAGATTACCCCTATGAAGAAGGGCAAAATCGATGGCTGTGTAAAAACCTATTTCAAAGACGGTCGTTTGGATTTGGAGAAAGAATACCAGGAAAGTGTGGAAAACGGCTTTGAGAAGCGGTATGACAGCCAAAACGGTGCTCAAATACTTGAGACCCGTTGGGTGAATGGGAAGAAAGACGGGGTCGAGTGGAAACTCACGAAACAGGGAGATGGCGTTGAAAGCAAAGTCACACGAACTTATCGCATGGGCGTGCTACATGGGGCGTACAAAGAAGAAGTTTTGCGCAACGGAAATCCGATTTTGGTTGTAGAGGGACAGTATACCGATGGAGAACGTTCGGGGGTATGGAAAGAGTACGACGCCACTATGAAGACGACAAGAGTACTAAGAAATAATCATTGAGACAAGCGAATTTGTATGACTGCATCAATAAGACCTATTGCTTGAAATCTACCAAGAGATCGGGTTCTGTCTTTCTGTAGAAGAAATGATGGGGAAGCATGTGGATAAGTAGGAAATATGATATAATAGACTTATGTTTAACTTCAGAATAATACTTGTATGATCTGGAAAATCATCGTGGCAATAGTCGCTGTCTTGATTATTGCTTTTATCGTGTTGGCAATCGCGTCTCGGATCGTTGCTAAGAAAAACCTGAAAGCCTTTTTGGCTTCTCATCCTCAAACACCGCTCACCGAGGAAAAGAAAAGGTTACTGGTATTTGGAGCTATCTTGTCTTGTTATCGCAGTGAGGACATCCTCAGTATTATCACCGATGATAATATGAATGTATACAAGACCGGGCTTCAAAAACAATGGAGCATTAATGGTCGGGAAGATGCTATAGAGACGCTAAACGCTCTGCTTAATTTAGAGTGGAGTACGGAATCGGACGAACTCCTTGCCCACAGAGTTTCTCCCGAGGAACTTATTGTGCTGCAGACTTTGATAGCAGACGGGCTAAAAACGGATTTGGCTCAAGTCCAGACCACAACCTCCACGTATGCTTGGGACGTATGCCGACTGGTGAGCTTGGCAAAATGGTGTTATTGGTTGCAATACATCAGTGAAGCGGAAATGTGGAAGTACCTCAATGAAGGAGCGGTGAAAGCATCGTCATTAGGCAAAGACTGGAACGACTATACGGTCTCGTTCTTAATGGGCCGAGCCATTTACGGATTTGGTACAGAGGATATCATAGACGATTGTAAGGCTCTATATCATAGAGAGTCTGACACGGATGTGTATTCCAAATACAGCTTTAAATAACTTTTCAAAGCTGACCGAGACCTCTGTGCAAAGGTCTCCCAATGATGGTATCTCTCGTGAGTGAGGTGCTACGCCCCCCGCAAAGGCGCTCCTTTGGGTAGCCTTCCTCGGGGGGGGCGGAGCGCGGGTGGATAGAGACGATACGAGCGCTTCGGCCCCTTATCTAATTCTTAGTTATCTTTGCAGTCGTGCCGAGCGAGACAGAGGAGCGAGCAGAGATACTGGCTTCGTGTGGCTTGGCGTTATCTCATAGATGCGTAGACAGACAGAATTAGGACAAAAGGTAGCCCTGGGGGTCGTCGCCCTCATCATCTTAGCTGCCTGCGGAACCCGACATAAGACATCCTCGCGTGTAGCCAAGATCCAGCAGAAGACCTTGGTCGGGACGGGTGCGTCTTCGTCTGCCGATACGCTGAGTACGCTCGACCGACTGAGTTCCTTCCTTCCCGACTCCGCCCGTGGAGATAGCGCACAGGGGAGAAGCAAATCGCTTGCCGATAGCCTGAAGAAGACCGACAGCCTTGCCCAGCCCTCCACTCCCGATAGCCTGCAGCTCTCCAGTGAGGAAGCTGCACGCCAGGAGCGTCGTCGCCGTCAGAGGGAGAGCTTCGATGACATCATTGCCTACAAGGCGCAGGACTCGATGGTGCTCATCGGTCAGAGCTTGACCTACCTCTTCGGCCCCAGCACGGTGGACTATAAGGACAAGGGGATGGATGCGAACTTCATGCGCCTCAACCTCGATAGCAACCTCGTCTACGCCCACTACATCCTCGATAGTGTGGGCAAGGCCACGGCCTATCCTAAGTTCCGTGACGGAGGTGAGAGCTACGAAGCCAAGAGCCTGAACTACAACTTCAAGACCAGCAAGGGCTTCATCACGGGGGCTGTCACCCAGCAGGGCGAAGGCTATATCACGGCCGAGCGTACGAAGATGCTGGGCAATAACTGCCTCTATATGGAGAATGGTCGCTACAGTACCTGCGACAATCACGACCATCCCCACTTCTACTTCATGCTCACCAAGGGGAAGGCACGCCCCCAGAAAAACGTAGTGGCTGGCCCCTCCTACCTTGTCTTGGCAGATGTGCCGATGCCCATTGGGCTCCCCTTCGGCTTCTTCCCCTTCAACAAGAGTTACTCCTCGGGGATCATCATGCCTAAGTACGGGGAGGAGACGCAGCGTGGCTTCTATCTGCGCGAAGGGGGGTATTACTTCGCCTTCAATGACTATGTGGATATGGCGATCACGGGCGACTGGTATAGCCTCGGCTCGTGGGGGGTGAATGCGCGCTCCAACTACCGTAAGCGCTATAATTATAGTGGGAACCTCAACCTCAGCTACCTCTCCACCAAGACTGGGGAGCGCGATGTCGCTGGGGACTACTCCGAGAGCCGTGACTTCCGCATCAACTGGTCGCACTCTCAGGATGCGAAGGCAAACCCCAACCAGACCTTCTCGGCCAGCGTCAACTATTCGACCAGCTCCTTCAACCACAATGCGCTGAACACGCTCTACAATCCCAGTGTAGCGGCGCAGAACACGAAGAACTCGTCCATCAACTACAGCCGCAACTTCCCCGGCACCCCCTTCCGTCTCTCGGCCTCTATAGATGCCAGCCAGACCTCCTCGGACTCGATGGTCACGATGAGCCTGCCGAACATCGCCATCAGTATGAACCGTATCTACCCCTTCAAGCGGAAAAAGCGCGTCGGGGCAGAGCGTTGGTATGAGAAGATCAGCATCAGCTACTCGGGGCAGTTCCGCAATAGTATCTCCACCAAGGAGTACCGCCTCTTCCAGTCCGACCTCATACGTGACTGGCGTAACGGCTTCTCGCACAATATCCCCATCTCAGCCTCCTACAAGCTCTTCAACTACATCGACCTGACGCTGAGTGCGAACTACAACGAGCGCTGGTACACCTACAAGTCCGTCAAGGAGTACAATCCTACGACCGACCGTACCGAGTACCGCAGGGTCTACGGCTTCAACCGTGTCTACGACTTCTCCACGTCGGCCAGCCTGAATACCACCCTGTACGGCTTCTTCCAGCCGTGGAAGATCTTCGGCGATAAGGTGCAGATGATCCGTCACCGCATTACCCCCCGTGTGGGGATGAGCTTCACCCCCGACTTCGGGGATGCTATGTGGGGCTATTACGATCGCTTGAACTATATCGATCGCTCGGGCACAGCACGCTCGGAGGAGTATGCGCGCTACGGCGATGGACAGATCTTCGGCAGTCCGGGTAGGGGGAAGAGTGCCTCCATCAACTTCGGCATCGACAACAACCTCGAGATGAAGGTGCGCACGAAGAGCGACAGCACCGACACCTTCAAGAAGATCAGTCTCATCGACAACCTCTCCCTCAGCTCGAGCTACAACCTCGCTGCCGACTCCTTCCAGCTGGCGGACATCAATGCGAGTATCACGCTGCGCCTCTCGGAGTCGATCCACTTTACCCTCGGAGGTGCCTTCGACCCCTATCTCTACGGCCACACCACCGACCCCACTACGGGGCGCGTCAGCGAACACCGTGTCAATAAGCTCCGTGTCTTCAATGGCAAGGGCTTCGGTAGCCTGCGTGGCACAGGTACTTCCTTCAGCTACACGCTGAGCAACGAGACCTTCACCAAGATCCGTGACTTCTTCTCCCCGAAGAAGGACGACCAGGACGCAAAGGGCAAGAAGGCCAAGGGGAAGGCGGACGAAAACGACCCTAACAAGATAGGCGCTCCCGAAGATGGGCGCGACACCTCGCTGGCGGATATGGCTGCCAAGGGGCAGAAGAGCAAGAGTCTCTTCGACACCAACGATGGCGATGGCGAGTACGACGAAGACGGCTATCTGAAGGTCAAGATCCCATGGAGCATCTCTCTGAGCTACGGGGTGAACCTGCAGCGCACCACCTTCGACCCACGTAGGGATGAGTACAACTACGGGCTGACGCATAGCTTGATGTTCTCGGGAAACCTCCAGCCCACGAAGAACTGGTCCTTCAACTTCAACGCCAGCTACGACTTTATCGCCAAAAAAGTGGCGAATATGACCATAGGGATTAGCCGTGACCTCCACTGCTGGAGCTTGACGGCCAACGCTATCCCCTTCGGTCCGTACCGCAGCTACAGCATCACCATTGGCGTGAAGAGTTCGCTCCTCCACGATGTGAAGTGGGACAAGCACGGCTACTCCTCGGTAGGTAGCTGGTAAGTATCCTCTACTCCTGCCCTACGATTATCCCCTCGTTCTCAGCTTCACCTCGGTGTGGCTGGCGACGCAAAAGACGTACCTCCCTCCTCGGAGATCGATGAGCTGGTATGCGCATCTGTCTATTATAATGTATATAGCTCAAGATAATTTCACCATACCTTACAGAGACCTGTGGTCTCGCTTACGTGCCTTTACTCTCTGTCTTCTTGCCCTCACCGCCCTGCTCTGTGGGTGCGCTGAGCAGAAGAGCACAAACGCTCCGCAGGCGACAGAGGTGGCACACCTGCAGGTAGCCCCTGCCGAAGGAACTTTAGAGGGGACTGCCACAGAGAGCGCAAAGGGACTGACCTACGGCTTTGACGGAGATAAGCTCTTCCCTCATATCCGCATGAAGGAAGGAGAGCAGATGTCTGGTTACTGCTTCGTCCGCAACACCAATCCCCATATCCCTGTGCGCAGTGTGCCCGTGACGTGGAGCGTCATCGAGGGACATCTACGCTCAAGTCGCTTCTCCATCGACATGACTTATCCCTCAGGGACGCAGGTCGGTGACTGGCAAATATGCTTCTTCATGGGCAAGGGACACCTCCGTACCACGACACAGAAGATTACCTTCAGTGCAGAGCGTGTGCTACGTCCGATTAGTGCGGATCAGGAATATCAATGGGAGTTGCCCTACCTCTCTCCGTGGACATCGCTCACCCAGCAGTCCGATGGGCAGTGGCACGCTGCGAAGGCAAGCCTGCGCCCACAGGGGGCTTTTCTGCGCATCCAACTGGAGAATAACAGCGGTCACCAGCTTCAGATCAAGGGCGTACGTATCGCAGGTGCAGACCCCTCGGTACAGGGTTCACCCTTCGTCTGGGAGGGAGAGTGGCACGCTACGGATAGACAGACTGGGATAGCTACCCCACTCATGCCTGCCACTCCAGAGGACTTCCGCTGTGATCTCCCTACTCCGATCACCCTCCCAGCAGGCAAGACCTCTGGCTGGTATGGGGTATGGGTGATGCCAGTCAAGGCTACCGATGTATATTCATCGAATATCTATGTCGTGCCCACAACGGCCGAAGAAGCAGCTCGCACACCGTGGTGGCTCTACCATACCCCCTTGGAGGGGCGAAGTGGCTCATCAGGCCCTGCCTCGGGGCGAAGCTATCCCTTCAAGCTCCGCTTCCGTCAGCTCATCCCCACCAGACTGCAGAACTGGATGCAGGAGGTCGAGGACAACCGCCTCGTCTGCAAGATGTCCATCCCTGGGACGCACGATACTGCTGCTGACACAGGAAATGGGTGGACGCAGACTCAAGAGAAGAGCATTAAGGAGCAGCTCAATAGTGGTATTCGCTTCTTCGATATCCGCTTAGTACACGATAATGGGGTGCTGAAGCTCTGCCACGCGTCTGTGGTTTTCAATAAGACCTTGACCGAAGATGTGCTACGTACTACGGCTGATTTTCTACGTGATCATCCTTCGGAGACAGTTATTATGACGCTGAAGCGAGACCACGACTACGACAAGGATGGGGCGATGAAGTACAAGCAAGCCTTGACGAGAGCTCTGGAGGCAGACCCTTCACTCTCCGCTTATATGGCTGGTAACTTTAGGAGCAACTTCACGATGAAAGATCTACGAGGTAAGATGCTACTTATTAGTAGAGAGAGGTGGTTTTCTACTAAGTCGGGGTATATCTATTCATGGCCAGATAACACGTCTTTCAGCACCACGATTGAAGCCTACGAAGGTGGTGGTACGCCTCTTCACGTGGAAGACCATTACAAAGGGAGCGCAGACGACAAGGTGAACTACGTAGCAACAAATGTAAGCAAAGCAAATACCGCCTTCAGTAGCCCTGATAACGAATGGTTCATTACCTTCAGCTCCTCAGCTGGATGGGAAGGAATACGGCGCCCTTCTGTTACAACTGGTCAGATCGATCGTCGCGTGCGGGATTTCTTAAGTGGTAGCGAGCACTTGCGTACGTGTGGCATCCTTATCTTCAACTTCGCAGGCTGGTATGACTATGGTCGCTGGAAGAAAAATGGGCTGACGCGTGCCGTGATCAACCTCAATGGCATCCCACAGCCCGAAGACTAAGTGAGGGAAAGCTGACTGACGGAGACCGTGCTACGGTCTCTGTCACTTGTCTCTGTGGAGACCTTGCAGCATGCGGTAATCGCAAGGCGTTAAGACTGAGGGCGAAGGGAGTTTACTTGTGTAAACGACACGCCCGAATGTCGCAAACAACGAAGCGAGTGCCGTATGATGCAATAGTCTCATGTGAGGGAGGGATGTGTAGATAGCTGTGGTAGGCGTGAGAAGTTCACGTTTGCATTTTGTGATAGCATAATAAAGCCTTACTTTTGCTTTGTCAACACAAGGATACACCCATGTTACTGCGTCTTATCTTGGAGAACTTCCTGTCGTTTGATACGGCACAGGAGTTCAATATGTTCCCTAATCGCAAGCGAGAGGGGAACGTACAGCATGTCTATACCTCTAATGCTATTCCCCTATTGAAGCAGGCTGCGATCTACGGAAATAACGCAGCTGGGAAGTCAAATCTCTTCAAGGGAGTCCATCTCCTGCGTCGCTTTGCTTTAGATGAGACATTCTTGTCTGGAGCACTTGTGGCACGTCACCGCTACCGACTACGGGCGAGAGGGGATGAGCGTCCCATCGAGCTTCTGATAGAGTTTGAGACCGAAGGGCAGTATTTTATCTATGATGTTGCGGTGTCTGAGAGAGGGGTTGATCGTGAAGATCTATACTTATCAGGAGTAGGAGCGGAGAATAGGCTACTCTATCATCGAGCCTTAGAGACGGTCGAGCTTGGGAACCTCTTACTGGAGAGCCAGCAAGATCAGTGGTTACATACCAAGGATATTGTGGGGCGTATGCTTGGGGAGAGTCATCGCTATTCGTCTTTTCTCTCCCTGCTTAAGACCTTCCCAGTGCTGGCTCATGAAGCGGTAGCTAAAGTCTATAACTGGTTTGATAAGGGGTTAGCGGTGATAGGAATGCACTCTGAGCTACCGCAGTTGATCGCCTTATTAGATCAGGATGAAGAGGTCTTAGCCTTTGCTAATAGGATCTTTTCCCAGCTCTCTATCGGTGTCGATGGGGTGCAGGTGCAGAGTACGGATGCTGACGAATGGCTACGTAGTCATAGTGGGGACTTTGCGAGTGAGGCACTACAGCAGCTACAGAGTGATCAGGTGCTTAGTGCATACTCCTCTACCCATCGTCCTCTTTTCATGACATCGGTGGAGCAGGGACAGCGGAAAGTGCAGGAATTGCTCTTTCAGCAAGCGAGCAAAAATGGGACTTTTGATTTAGATGTACAGGATCAATCGGATGGGACGGTGCGTCTCTTGACTCTACTTCCTGCGATCTATGAAGCAGTAAAGACCGAGAAGACTGTCTTTATTGATGAGATCAACCACTGCCTCCATCCTCGATTGCTCTTTGACTTAGTGCAATTCTTTGCTGCATCAACCACACGAGGACAGCTGATCTTCTCTACTCATGAGACCGAGTTGATGGAGAAAAACGCCTTGCTACGTAGCGATGAGATTTGGCTTGTGGAGAAGGTTTTGGGAAGAAGTACGCTGTACTCACTGGATGAATTTAAGCTACATCGCACGATCTCGATACGCCGAGGATATAGGGAGGGGCGATTTGGTGGTAGTTACCAAGGGGCTATCCAGCTTGAGCCCAATGCGTGATCTGCACTACGATAATCTCGATCGGGAGCAGCGTCCACTCCGCCCGCTCTCTGCACCTTCGCAGGAGATGACCTCCACATCTACATCGGGGGAGTCTCTTCCTCTGTCTCCCATCTCCGAAGTATATACTCCGAGGGCTACGGAGGTACGAGATCCACTTCTTTTCTTTGTCCTCTCTGGAGGCGAAAAGCGTGAACGCAATTATTTAGAGCAGTTGAAGAAACAAGGGTATCGCTCGCTTAGGCTCATCTTTGCTGCCCCTCAAGGGAAGAAGTCGGGGCGGAATAAGCAGTCTCATCCAGGATCTTCCCCTCGGGATCTGAAGACCTATTGGCTAAATGTCTGTCATGGTGAAGACGAGCATGAGGTGAGTATTGATGGTGTGAGCTATCAGATAAATCCGATAGATCGGATCTTCTTTCTTACGGATCTGGATAGCTTTCGATCCGAACTACAAAAGCTCCTTGTAGAAGACAGCGATGCACCCTATCGCTGGATTATTAGTAATCCTTGCTTCGAGATGTGGCTGTATTATAGTTATTGCGAGGATGATCCTACGGAGAAGCTGTCTGAATTGATCCCGATGGATGAAGTTGCTCGTCCGAAACGTCTCAAATCCCTGTGTGGTCAGCTGCGCTCTGGAGGAATCGATCCCCGAAAAGCCTTTGATCTGATCCCTGATGCTCTCTCTCGAGCCACGCGATATGCAGTAGATGTTGATGCAGTGGGGATCCCTGTGCTTTTCGCGACTCAGATGGTAGAGCTTGCCGAGCAAATCTGGAGATATATAGAGCATGAAGTGCCTGATAGGCGAGCGGAAAGCTTCAAGAATAATCTCTCACAAAGGACGAAGGTATAATGCCTTCGTCCTTAGTGTTTGCGTGGAATGGTCGATACGCTCTCCTCTGTCTTTGTTTCCTGGGTGGACCGACTCTTTTGGAGACCGTGCAACGGTCTCTTTTAAGCAACGATTAAAAGAACTACTTGATACATACAGCGACATCGTATCTCTTCATGCAATGGGCTTTCCACACGACTGGATGAATGAGAAAATGTGGGAGTAGCAACAAAAAATCCAGCTAAAAACTTTGTCAGTTCAAGAGGAAGTAGTACCTTTGAACCAGACTTAAGGATAGATAGTTCTATAACTCAACGATAATAAGCCCCTCAGGCGCGTCGCAAGACAGCATACTTGAGGGGCGTTCTTTATTTTATAGCGTCTCATGATATGGGGTGGGATGGGCATGCGTGAGACCGTGTCACGGTCTCCGTCACCTGTCTCTATGGAGGCGAGGATTATAGCGATATGTGTCTGCTGTGTCGCTACCGAGGAAAGAGAAAGTCCTCGGATTTTGATGCGCTTGCTCTGCTGCTGTGTATGTCGTTCGGTGGAGTTTTACTATTTTTGCACATCTGCATTACAAAGGTTTGTAGATAATACACCGAACAACAATAATAAATAGATGATTAAAAAAGAATGGCGTGAGCCTTATGATCCACCCCGAGGGGAGTGCTTTTCCGTCCGCTGCTGTGTCGATATGCTGGAGGATTTTAGTAAGGAGAGATTAGAAGGTATAGAGGCGGGTCCAGACCTGACCCCTCGTGATGAAGACCTTTTCCCTGATTTGCTGTAACCCTATTCTTCTATTCTTGGGGAAGTGACAGTCCATTCATGTAGACTTTTTCGTTACTCTTCCCTGAATGAACCTTCCAATAAAATGTATATAAAGATGAACTATCATATCTATTCATCGCTACGGATGACGCTCCTCTTGGTAGCTTCACTCCTACTCGTCCCTGCATGTCAGCAACAAGATCCCCTAACGCAGACGGACAATAATGCCTCTACCTCTACGTGGCGGCCTGGGATGACCTATACCTCGACTCTGGAGGCTTTGGTCGATGATAGCCCTCAGCCCGCTCAGCCTCAGGGCGCACGGAGCACATATAATAGTACTACGAATACCGAGGCTCATGATGCTCTTCCCTTTACCTTAGGGTCGGATACCTATAAGTCGACAAGAAAGGATGATATGGATAATCCGATAGAGACGCATACCCATATTGTTCCGAAGGTGGAGTTTAGCACTACGAATAACCGCAAGCACGTCCTCAACTCAGTCTTGGCGCTCTATGACAAGACAGCTAAGAAGACCATCTTAGCTACAGCCGTATGGAGCGCTTTCAATCCTTCGGGCTCAGACAATAGGATCAAGCTGCACTTAGATAAGGTGACGCTCCCAGAAGGTACGACCCTTGATGCCAGTCACACATGGTATATGATGGGCTTCTTCGGTGGTGCTACGATTGCAGGAGAGAAGATCGCCTTTAATATGCCCACTCAGTTGGCGAAGGTGAGCCCAGGAAAGAAGGACTATGAGATGGTCGTGCCCTTCGCTACGAGCTGGCGCAAGGTGCAGGTGCAAGGGACGACGATACGTCCTACAGCGATCGCAGGAAGAGACAAAGAGGCATCCAATATTACCTTCCGTCCACAAGCCCTCTTCTTTGATCTGCAGATCGAGAATTATATGAGTATGACGATGGGACTTGCCTCTACGATTACGATGGAGTCCAATCGTGTGACGACGCAAGGTGAGTATGACTTCTCTGCCCTTAAGACGGATAATAGTCAGTTTACTGGGGATGAGCCTAACGTAGAGCCCAAGACCTATTGGCAGCCTACGGGAGATAAGAAGGATCACGTCAATGCCACATGGACGAAGTATAATGGGCAGCACTATGTGAGCAAACTCAAGTTCAATCTGACTGATCGTCCTTCGAGTATCCCCGCTCGATCTGGTTCGACACCAGGATCGGTGGATGGGCACTATATCATAGCTGTGATGCCATTTACCCAAGGGCCCGCTCCTCAGACCCTCTTCTTCGGTGAGCCGAAGATTGTAGGGCGTACAACAACGCATCCCACTACACAGGTTGCAAGCTACACTTATGATCCAAGCACTCTAACGCCAGAGTTTGGGAATAAATTCCTTCTGGGCTCTACGGGGGAGACTTTGGAGGCCCGAAACTCCTATGCGATGCGCCTGCGTATCATTCGTCCGATGCTTCCTATCGAGCGTATCTATGTCCATAATTCGGATAATCCAGGCTTTTTGGCTACACGAGACCAAGCTGAATCAATGACTACAGATCATATGAGTGCTGCTGTCAAGGGTAACTATCGCCTTCCTCGTTGGTCGGAGATTGGTCCTATCGTGACGATAAACTATACGACACTGACCTCCGGAGAGCCGTCAAATACTTTTTCCTTAATTGGAGGAAAGGTGACAGATTGGGGGGAAGAGTACAGACGTGTCAGCCACATTGTAGCCGCTCCGCAGTCTGTTCGCCTCGCAGATACAGGAAGTACTCTGTTTGATATGCGAAACATTTACAACTGGAGTGACGGGAATAGAGCTGGTAATCAGAGGCGTATCTATGGGCTGTCATACGTTGATCCGAACTACAGACGAGGTAACTACACCCCGAAAACGGGTGGGTATGTCCAGCCAGATAAAGACTCGGGTAACACGTGGAATCGAACGAATATGTACAAGTGCGCTGTGCGTATCATCTTATCTCAAGATAATCAGCGAGTGCGCATAGCGACCTACTACCTTGGACCGAACTTAGATATCAACAACCAATTCTACTACACGATGCATGACTCCTTCTGGACTTCGATAGCCGATCCTTCAGGAGCTGTCATCACGCGTGAGCTTCCCTTTAATAGTGCCTCCGAAGATATTCTCTGGTATTGGGGCTATAAGAAAGATGCTATCCCTGGAGAAAAGACGGCAGGTCGTATCCCTGTCTTGCGCTCTGGTCAGACCTATCAGGGGGCAACGGATGAGTACAACAGTGGAAGAGATAAAGCCTGGACGGTGTATTGGCTGAAGGCTCGTAGCTGGTAGGGGCGAAGGGCTTATGTAGCCTTTTTGTACCTTTGCACCACTATGTATCCGCCAGGATACGCGTAGCATACATTATTATTCACCCTTTAGCTTAAAGAAGACAAGTATAGCCTATGGGAAGAGTCCTCATTATCGGTGCCGGCGGTGTCGGTACGGTAGTGGCCAAGAAGGTGGCACAGAATAGCGACGTATTCACCGAAATTATGCTCGCCAGTCGCACCAAGAGTAAGTGCGACAAGATCGCCTCCGAGATAACTAATGTCAAGATCCAGACGGCTGCCGTCGATGCCGACAATGTCCCCGAACTGGTCGCTCTGATGAAGTCCTTCAAGCCGGAGCTGGTCATCAATGTAGCTCTGCCTTATCAGGATCTGCATATCATGGATGCTTGCCTTGAGGCTGGTGTCAACTACCTCGATACGGCCAACTATGAACCCCTTGATGAGGCGAAGTTCGAATACAGCTGGCAGTGGGCCTACAAGCAGCGCTTCGAGGAAGCCGGTCTGACGGCTATCCTGGGCTGTGGCTTTGACCCTGGGGTGACGGGTGTCTTCACTGCTTATGCGGCGAAGCACCACTTCGATGAGATTCATTACCTCGACATCGTCGACTGCAATGGTGGAGATCACCACAAGGCCTTCGCTACGAACTTCAACCCCGAGATCAACATCCGCGAGATCACGCAGAAGGGGAAGTACTACGAGGATGGCCAGTGGCGCGAGACCGAGCCTCAGGAGATCCACAAGCCTCTGACCTACCCCAGTATCGGGGTGCGTGAGTCCTACCTCCTCTATCACGAGGAGCTGGAGTCGCTGGTGAAGAACTATCCTACCATCCGCCGCGCACGCTTCTGGATGACCTTCGGGCAGGAGTATCTGACGCATCTGCGTGTGATGCAGAATATCGGGATCACGCGTATCGACCCCGTCCTCTACAATGGAGTCGAGATCGTCCCCATCCAGTTCCTCAAGGCCATCCTGCCTAATCCCGGTGAGCTGGGTGAGAACTATACGGGGGAGACCTCCATCGGCTGTCGCATCCGTGGCGTGAAGGATGGTAAGGAAAAGACCTACTATGTGTGGAACAACTGCAGCCACCAAGCAGCCTATCAGGAGACCGGTGCTCAGGGTGTGAGCTACACTACGGGTGTACCTGCCACGATCGGTGCACTGATGTTCTTCAAGGGACTGTGGCGTCGCCCTGGCGTGTACAACGTCGAGGAGTTTGACCCAGATCCTTTCATGGAGCAGCTGATGACGCAGGGCTTGCCCTGGCAGGAGCAGCATGACCTCGACCTCGAGCTTTGATAGCATCATGATATAGGAAGTAACCTCTGAGTGCCATAGGACTGGGTGGTCCTATGGCACTTAGGCTTCTTTCCTTTCTATAGCTTCTTTCATACACACTACCTTATAATCTCATGAACATCCTACTGATTGTCGACCCTCAGAACGACTTTATCTCAGGTACGCTGGCTGTCCCTGGGGCTGTCTCAGCGATGGATTACCTTACCGCCTATCTACAGGAGCACTATGCCGAGTACGATGCGATTGTAGTCACGATGGATCAGCACCCCGCTGACCACTGTAGCTTCATCGGACACGGGGGCTCTTGGCCTGTCCACTGTATCCGCTTCACTGTCGGTGCCGCTATTTATCCGCCCTTGGCTGATGCCATTATGGAGCGCAAGCGTCAGGGACAAAATGTCCTCTTCATCCCCAAGGCGATGACGCGCCAGAAGGATGCTTATAGTGCCTTCCACGATGCCGTCCCCGACCTGCTGATGCACGCACGCCGTATCGATGTGGCAGGGTTGGCTGGAGACTACTGCGTCAAGGCCACTATTGATGATCTCAAGCGGCTGCTCTATGCACCGCAGATACGTCCACTCTACGAGGCTATTGCTTGGATCGGAGACTCCCAGCCCTTGGTCTAATAGCTTCGATGTCCCCTAATTCTTATCAGATGAAACGACTTATAGCCACTCTGAGCCTCTTCACTATGCTCACTGCTTGTCAGACCAATTCGCTTCAGGATAATCCCCTGCTCACCGAGAGTACGCTGGATTACCAAGCCCCCGACTTCAGTAAGATCCGCCCTGAGCACTTCGTCCCTGCCATCAAGGAAGGGATACGACTGCAGCTGGCGGAGATCGATAGTATCACCAGCAATACCGCCGCTCCGACCTTTGAAAACACGGTCTTGGCCTATGAGAAGTCAGGGCGTGTCTTAGACCGTGCCACCTCGATCCTCTCAGGGCTGGTGGGCGCAGATGGCACTGAAGAGCTGCAGAAGATCGATGAAGAGACGACCCCTCTGCTCTCCGATCATCAGGATGCTTTGCTCCTGAATGAGAAGCTCTTTGCACGCATCAAAGCCGTCTACGAAGCACGCCAGAGCCTCCAAGGGGAAGACCTGCGCCTGACGGAGCTCCTCTATGAGCAGTTCGTCCACGAGGGTGCTCTGCTCTCGGATGCCGACAAGGCTACGCTGAAGAAGCTCAATAGTGAGATCGCCGTGCTGCAGACGAAGTTCACCAATCAGGTGAATGCTGGCACGAAGGAAGCTGCCGTCCTCGTCGACAAGGTCGAGGAGCTTGATGGCCTCTCCCCAGAAGCGATCGCACGTGCTGCCGAAGCAGCTACTGCTGCAGGGAAGAAGGGGAAATATCTGCTGGAGCAGACCAATACCTCACGTCCCGGCTACCTCGCTGAGCTCAACAACCGAGATGTCCGGCGTCGTGTCCTTGAGGCTTCGCTCGCTCGCTGCTCGAGTGGCGACAGTACCAATACGCATGCGACCATCACGCGCTTGGCTTCGCTCCGTGCTGAGAAGGCGAAGATCCTCGGCTTCCCGAACTTCGCTGCTTGGGCACTGAAGGATCAGATGGCAGGCCGTCCAGAGGCTGTCGAGCGTCTGATCCAGCAGCTCACGCCCGCTTGTCGCACGAAGGTCGCTGCCGATGTCGCCGAACTCGAAGCCTTTGCTCAGAAGACCGAAGGGAAGGACTTCAAGCTCGCTGCGTGGGACTTAGACTACTATGCTGAGCGTCTGAAGAAGGCTAAGTACGACCTCAATGAAGCCGACCTCAAGCCTTACCTCGTGCTGGACAGTGTCCTGAAGAACGGGGTCTTCTACGCCGCTAACCAGCTCTATGGTCTGACCTTCAAGCCACGCCCCGATATTCCTGTCTACGCTGATGGCGTGCAGGTCTATGAAGTCTTCGACCAGGACAATACGCCGATGGCTCTCTTCTACACCGACTACTTCCGTCGTCCCACGAAGACGGGTGGTGCCTGGATGTCGAACTTCGTCCAGCAGAGTACACTCTTCGGTACGAAGCCGGTGATCTACAACGTCTGCAACTTCGAGGCTCCAGCCAAGGGCGAGCCCGCCTTCCTCTCTTCGTATGAGGTAGAGACGCTCTTCCACGAGTTCGGTCATGCCCTGCACGGCCTCTTTGCTTCGCAGAAGTACGAGACGCTCGCTGGGACGAATACCCCTCGCGACTTCGTCGAGATGCCTTCGCAGTTCAATGAGCACTGGATGACCGACTCGCTGGTGCTGCGCCACTATGCGCGTCACTATAAGACGGGTGAGGCGATGCCTCAGGAGCTGATCGACAAGCTCAAGGCTACCGCTACCTACGGGCAGTCCTATTCTCTGGCAGAGAACCTCGCCGCTGTCGCCCTGGATATGGCGTGGGGGATGCTCCCTGCTGGGCAGACGATCAAGGATGTCGATGCCTTCGAGCGTGACGTGCTCACACGTGCTGGGCTGGACTTCGCCTTAGTGCCACCTCGCTATCGCTCGGCTTATTACCTGCACGTCTTCGCTGGGGCTTATGCTTCGGGCTATTACTCCTACCTATGGACGGAGGTGCTGGATCACAATATCTATGAGTGGTTCGCCTCGCACGGTGGGCTGACGCGTCAGAATGGTCAGCGCTTCCGAGATGAAGTCCTCTCACGAGGCAACACTGCTCCGGTGGGTACGTTCTTCACGACCTTCACGGGGCTGCAGGAGCCAGATATGTCCAGCCTCTTGCGCTTCCGTGGGCTGACGAAGTAAGCTAAGGGTGCTTCGTCACCTCCCCATATAATAGGTGCCCCCCATCCCTCGGACTGAGATCCGTCGGGTGGAGGGCACTACATTATTGAGACCGTTGCACGGACTCCCAAATGACAAGCTGTGCTTGTTATTTGGCTGGACTTTGCAGCATGCGGTAATCGCAAGGCGTTAAGACTGAGGGTGAAGGGAGTTTACTCCTGTAAATGACCAAGCCCGAATGTCGCAAACAACGAAGCGAGTGCCGTATGATGCAATAGTCTCTTATATAGCGGAGCTCAAATGGCTGGAAGGGAATACGTATCTTTGTCCTACCAGTAGTACACGTACAGATTTCGAAGAATGACAGAGCACTACGTCGTCTCCGCACGCAAATACCGCCCCGATACCTTCCGTAGTATCGTCGGTCAGGAAGCTATGGCTTCCACACTCCGCACCGCTGTCCTCTCGGGGAAGCTCTCTCACGCCTACCTCTTCTGTGGGCCACGTGGGGTGGGGAAGACGACTGCGGCGCGTGTCTTGGCACGTACCATCAACTGCGAGAACCTCTCTGCTGAGGGGGAAGCCTGTGGCGTGTGCGAGAGCTGTCGTGCCTTCGAAGAGCAGCGCTCCTTCAATATCTTCGAGCTGGATGCTGCATCCAACAACTCCGTCGAGGACATCCGTCAGCTCACCGAGCAAGTGCAGATGCCTCCTGCCCTTGGTCGCTACAAGGTCTACATCATTGACGAGGTGCACATGCTCTCGGCAGCGGCCTTCAATGCCTTCCTCAAGACCCTCGAAGAGCCACCTTCCTACGCCATCTTCATCTTGGCGACGACTGAGAAGCACAAGATTCTCCCCACCATCCTTTCTCGCTGTCAGATTTACGACTTCAAGCGCATCACGGTGCAGGACATTACGCGCCATCTGCGCTATGTAGCCGAGAGCGAAGGCATCGATGCCGAGGAGACGGCCTTGGGACTCATCGCAGAGAAGGCCGATGGGGGGATGCGTGATGCCCTCTCTATGTTTGACCGTATAGCGAGCTTTGCAGGAGGACATATCTCCTACCAGCACGCCTTAGAGAGCCTGAATGTACTGGACTATACCTATTTCATTCGTGTCTTTGAGCTACTCTTGCAGGGCGATCATCGCAGTCTCCTCCTGCTCTTAGACGAACTGATGGGGAAGGGCTTCGAGGGACAGACCATCCTTGCGGGACTGTCCTCCTTCGTGCGTGACCTCTTGGTAGCGCAGCATCCCGATACCCTCCCTCTCTTAGAGAAGCCCGAGGCCGTGGTGGCATCCTATGGCGCGATTGCCCAGCAGTGTTCAGCTGCCAGCCTCTTCGCTGCGCTCAAGACGCTCGTGCAGGCCGACCAGCAGTATCGTGGTGCGACCAATAAGCGTCTCTTGGTGGAGCTGAGCTTCCTCAGCATGGTGCCCCTCTTCAAGAAGGAGTCGGACTTGACCTTGCCTCCTGCACCTACGACTGCTCCTCCAGCTACCTCGACCCCACCAGCGACCCCTCAGACCGCTGCTGTCGGAGCAGCACCAGTCCCTTCTTCTGCGCCTGCCTCAGTTGCACAGGCGACTCCAGCTCCTGCTACGGCTCCATCCCCTGTACCAGCTCCCCAGTCGGTGGCCTCCCAGCCAGCTGTCACTACGCCCCAGCCGACACCGACCGTAGCTCCACAGCCTACGCCTCCTCCCTCGGGACAGAAGCGACTCTTCGGGGCAAGAAGGCGTGTCGATATTCCTGCCGAAGCCACTACGACAGCTCCTGCTGACAGCCAGCCGAAGGCCGAGGATAAGGCCTTCTCCGAAGAGGACTTGCAGCGTGCTTGGGTGCGCTTCGTCGAGCAAGAGCTCAGCCCAGCACAAATCCTTTACCGCAACATCCTTCGCCCCGAGCTCCCTACACTGCGTGGTGAGCTTCAGGCTGAGGTCTCCCTTCCACCAGGGGAAGCGATTCACACCACTGTGATGGAGGTCTATCCCCAGCTACTCTCCTTCCTGCGCACCAGCCTGCAAAATCAGCAACTTGATCTCGTGCTGCGCGAGAAGACCATCGAGGAGCAAGCCAAGGTCGTCCTCACCCAAGAAGACCGCTTCAACCAGCTGGCGGAGATCAATCCTGAGGTGCGCAAGCTCAAAGAAACCCTGCACCTGCGCTTCTCCTAATTCACTCGAAACACATACCCATACAATACACTTCTTATGAAACTATCGAAGCACCTCACCGCAGCCCTTGCTACGGCAGCTACGCTCTCGGTCTCTCTGCCCTCAGAGGCACAGAAGCCACAGCATATGACTCCCGAGACGATGCTCACCTTAGCTCGTGTCGGTGGCTCGTCTCTCTCCCCAGATGGCAAGACGGTCGTCTACAGCGTAGGCTTCCCTAATATCCAGGAGAATAAGATTCGCACCGAGCTCTTCACCGTCAGTAGTGATGGGAGCGCACGCCGTCAGATCACGAAGGGCGTAGCAGGTGTGCACGCTGCACGCTGGATCCAGCAGGGACGCCGCATCAGCTACATCTCTTCTGAGAGCGGTGCGCCTCAGGTCTGGACGATGGCTGCCGATGGGACGGATCGCCGTCAGGTGACCAACATCGAAGGCGGTCTCTCCGACTACCTCTTCTCCCCCGATGAGAAGCAATTAGCCTACATCAAGGAGATCCCCTTCGGCAAGAGCACGAAGGACGTTTACCCCGACCTGCCTAAGGCTACGGGACGTATCGTCACCGACCTGATGTACAAGCATTGGGATGAGTGGGTAGAGACCATCCCCCATATCTTCATCGCTTCGGTAGGTGACGACGCTATCACCGAGGGGAAGGATATCCTCGCAGGTGAGCCGTATGAAGCTCCTACGAAGCCCTTCGGTGGTGCCGAAGAGCTGGCGTGGAGCCCCGATGGGAAGACCTTAGCCTACTCTTCTCGCAAGAAGACGGGCAAGGAATACGCCCTTTCGACCAATACCGACATCTACCTCTATGACCTCGCTTCGGGGCAGACGCGCAATATCACCGAAGGGATGGGCGGCTATGACACCCACCCTCGCTTCTCGCCCGACGGCAAGCGCATCAGCTGGATCAGTATGGAGCGTGACGGCTACGAAGCAGACCTCAAGCGCCTCTTCGTCCAAGACCTCAAGACAGGACAGAAGACCTTCCTCACCGATGGCTTCGAGTATGATGTCGATGAATATCAGTGGGCGCCCAATAGTCAGAGCCTCTTCTTCTTAGCGGTGAAGCACGCCGAAGCACAGCTCTGGGAGCTTGTCCTCAAGGGACGCAAGATTCGCCAGATCACCACGGGGATGCACGACTACAAGTCGCTGGAGCTGCAGAATGGCAAGCTCTTGGCAGCGCGTCAGAGCTACATCGATCCCACCGACCTCTATATGGTAGACCCCAAGACGGGCGCAGCCAAGCAGATCACCGCAGAGAATAAGTCCACGCTGGATGCGCTGGCTCCTATCTCGGTAGAGAAGCGCTGGGTCAAGACGACCGATGGCGGGAATATGCTCGTGTGGGTCATCCTACCTCCCAACTTCGACAAGACGAAGAAGTACCCCACACTGCTCTTCTGCCAAGGTGGACCACAGAGCCCCGTCAGCCAGTTCTTCTCCTATCGCTGGAATATGCGTCTGATGGCAGAGCAAGGCTACGTGGTCATCGCGCCTAATCGCCACGGTGTCCCTGGCTTCGGCAAGGCGTGGAACGAGCAGATCAGCGGTGACTACTCTGGGCAGAACATCCAAGACTATCTCACTGCTGTCGATGAGCTGAAGAAAGAGCCTTGGGTCGATAGCGACCGTCTCGGCTGTGTCGGTGCCAGCTATGGTGGCTACTCGGTCTTTTACTTGGCTGGCGTTCACCAGAAGCGCTTCAAGGCCTTCATCGCCCACGCTGGTATCTTCAACCTTGAGATGCAGTATATGACGACCGAGGAGATGTGGTTTGCCAACTGGGATATGGGTGGTGCTCCCTGGGAGAAAGACAATGCCGTCGCTCAGCGCACCTTTGCCAATTCGCCCCACAAGCTCGTCGGCAATTGGGATACGCCTATCTTAGTCATCCACGGCGAGCGTGACTACCGCATCCTCGCTGGACAAGGAATGGCCGCCTTCAATGCTGCAAAGCTCCGAGGCATCCCAGCTGAGCTCCTCATCTACCCAGACGAAAACCACTGGGTGCTCCAGCCTCAGAATGCCCTGCTCTGGCAGCGCACCTACTTCGGCTGGCTTGATAAGTACCTCAAGTAACCCTCTATATGACCGTGCGAAAGAACTGCTCATCACGATGACAGTCCTTTCGCACGGCTTGCTTTTTCCCATCGCTCTTCCTTCGTGAGGAGCTTCTTCTCCGCTTTTATCACCTAAACTCTTTACGCTTCCCTTTATGAAGTCCGACATCGAAATCGCCCGATCGATAGCCCTCGAGCCCATCGAAAAGATCGCTACTCAGGTAGCTATCCCCACCGACCATCTTGAGCACTACGGCAAGTACCTGGCTAAGGTTGACCTGGACGCACTCTCTTCCGACAAGCCTTCGGGCAAACTCATCCTCGTCACTGCCATCACAGCGACGAAGGCTGGTATCGGTAAGACTACAGTCTCCATTGGCTTGGCTCTGGGGATGAACCGCTTAGGTCGTCGGGCGGTCGTCGCACTACGTGAGCCCTCGTTAGGTCCTTGCTTCGGTCTGAAGGGAGGAGCTGCTGGAGGGGGCTATGCGCAAGTCCTTCCGATGGAGAAGATCAACCTGCACTTCACCGGTGACTTCCACGCCATCACCTCGGCGCATAATATGATCACCGCCCTCTTAGATAACTATATCTATCAGAATCGGAATACCGACAAGGGGCTGAGCGAAGTGCTGTGGAAGCGCGTCCTCGACGTCAACGATCGTGCCCTGCGCTCCATCGTCACGGGGCTGGGGGGGCAAGTCAACGGTATCCCTGCGGAGTCGGGCTTCGACATCACGCCTGCTTCGGAGATTATGGCGATACTCTGCCTCTCGACTTCGCTTGAAGACCTGCGCCGCCGCATCGAAAATATCCTCCTCGGCTACACGAAGCAAGGGGAGCCCTTCACCGTGCGTGACCTCGGTGTCGCTGGGGCGATTACCGTTCTGCTCCTCGATGCGCTTAAGCCCAACTTAGCGCAGACGACCGAGCATACCCCGGCCTTCATCCACGGCGGTCCCTTTGCCAACATTGCCCACGGCTGTAACTCCATCCTCGCTACACGGATGGCTTTGGCGCACTCCGAATACACCATCACGGAGGCGGGCTTCGGAGCGGACCTTGGAGCGGAGAAGTTCTACAACATCAAGTGCCGTACCGCTGGCCTCCAGCCAGCTCTCACCGTCCTCGTCGCTACCCTCGGTGGGTTGAAAATGCACGGTGGTGTCGATGAGAAGGAGCTGAAGACTCCGAATATAGAGGGCGTGCGCCAGGGCTTGGCCAATCTTGATCGTCATATTGAGAACCTCAAGTCCTTCGGGCAGATGGTCGTCGTCGCCTTCAACCGCTTCGCCACCGACACTGAGGAAGAGATTGCCTTGGTACGTGAGCACTGCCACAGTGTAGGCGTGGGCTTCGCTGTCAATACTGCCTTCGGTGAAGGGGGCGCAGGAGCAGAGGAGCTGGCTCGTCTGGTCATCGACACCATCGAAGAGCGTCCTTCGCAGCCCTTGCAGTTCACCTATCCGATAGAGGCTTCGATCGAAGAGAAGGCGCAGGCTGTGGCGCAGCGCATCTACGGGGCACGTGCCATCCACTTCTCGGCTAAGGCACAGCGTCAGCTCCAGCGTATCGAGCGACACGGCTGGTCACGCTTCCCCATCTGCATCGCCAAGACGCAGTACTCCTTCAGCGACGACGCCACGGCCTATGGCAGTGTGCGTGACTTCGACCTTGAGGTGCGTGATGTGGTCATCAACGCTGGGGCAGAGATGATCGTCCTCGTCCTCGGTGCCCTCGTGCGTATGCCGGGCTTGCCTCGCGTTCCCCAAGCAGAAAAGATCGACTTCATCGATGGACACATCGAGGGTCTGAGCTAATAAATCATACCTACTATAACTCACTAACTACTACAACTAATGAATTACGATGTAGCTATTATCGGTGCTGGTCCAGGTGGTACCGATGCTGCCGAGCACGCCGCAGCCCACGGACTCCGTGTCGTTATCTTCGAGAAGAATAAGCTCGGGGGTGTCTGTCTCAACGAAGGCTGCGTGCCGACCAAGGCGTTACTTCACTCCGCTCACCTCCTCTCCGAAGCTCTTGAGGGAAAGAAATATGGTCTCACCATCCCCGAAGCAGCCTTCGACCTCAGCAAGGTGATGGCACGCAAGACGAAGATCCTCAAGAAGCTCGGTGCAGGTATCCGTATTGGTCTGCAAGGACACGAAGTGGAGATCGTCACCGAAGAAGCCCAGCTTACGGGGCGCAGTGACGCAGGCTTCACCATCGCTGCTGGCGAGGTAACTTATACCGCACGTCACGTCATCATCGCTACGGGCTCACGTGCCTTCATCCCACCCATCGATGGGCTGAGTGATGTCCCCTTCTGGACGGCTAAGGAAGCTCTGGAGCTGGAGGAACTGCCTCAGCGTCTTGTGGTCCTCGGTGGTGGAGTCATCGGGATGGAGTTCGTCTCCTTCTTCTCTACACTCGGAGTCGAAGTGACGGTCGTCGAGATGCTTCCCAAGATCCTTGGTCCTATGGACGAAGAGCTCGCCACTGAGCTGCAGAAGTCCTTCGAGAAGCGCAAGGTTACCTTCCACCTCGCTACCAAGGTCACGGCCGTGCGTGAGGGGAAGGTTATCGCTGAGCACGAAGGTGAGACGCTGGAGATCCCCTTCGACAAGCTCTTGGTCAGTGTCGGTCGCCGTGCTGTCACCGATGGCTTAGGGCTGGAGACGGTAGGTGTCGAGCTACAGCGTGGAGCTATTGTCGTGGACGAACATCTGCAGACCTCCGTCCCTGGTATCTATGCTGTGGGGGATGTCAACGGCACTTCGATGCTCGCACACACCGCAGCTCGTGAGGGACAAGTCGCCGTGCATCACATCGCAGGCATAGCTGATGAGATGAGCTATCGTGCCATCCCAGGCATCGTCTATACCGATCCCGAGATCGCTGCTGTCGGGAAGACGGAGCAGGAGCTACGCACTGCAGGCATCGACTATGAAGTGCATCGTGTGCCGATGACCCTCTCTGGTCGCTTCATCATCGAGAACGAGCAGGGCAATGGCTTCTGCAAGCTCCTCACCGACAAGGAAGGCGTGATCCTCGGAGCTCACCTCTTCGGTAATGGCTCTTCGGAAATTTTGGTTCCTGCCATTATGGCCATCGAGCAGCGAATGAAGCTCTGGGAGCTCGCTCGCATCGTCTTCCCACACCCCACCGTCTGCGAGATCGTTCGCTCTGCGACCTTGCACTAAGTCGCGCATCTACCGATAAAAGGAACACGGCATTCACCCTCCATCATGGAGGGTGAATGCCGTGTTCCTTTTATGTGCCATATAGAGGTGGGCTATAAACCACTACTGGTTTGCGCTCGAAGCAGTAGTGGTTCACCTACGAAGCACTATTGCTCCGAGCGCGTAGCAATAGTGCTTCGCTCGTCGACCAGTATAGGTCGGTAGCACCTCTACGGCGTGGAGGATTGGGTTACACCGCAGTGAGGCGATAGACCTTCAGTGCGTGAGGCGTGAGGGTGAAGCGGAGGGGAGCCAATGGGGTCAGGCAAAGGAAGTCCACAGCTTCTGTCATCCGTTCGATTGCTCGGTAGGCCGTCCCCTCGCCGTGCCCTGTGGCGGCGAAGAAATCAGCGGAGAAGGGTAGGGAGACTTCGGCTGTCGTGGGGGCGAAGTTCGCCACGACAAGGTACAGCCCTTCTGAGGTGGAGCGAACGAAGGCAAGCACCTGCGCCTTCCCTTCTCCTTCGGGACGAAGACCGTAGTATGCCCCAGAGATGATGATGGGATCGGTGTAGCAGGTGGCGAGGCGCTGGTAGTCACTGAGTAAGCGTGCTTCCTCTGCCGTCAGCTGTGCGGTGGTGTAGTGCCCTGCTTCCAGACGCTGGAGCTTGTCGAGACTCCAATAGTCGAAGATGGTCGTGCGCCCATCACGGCCGCTGAAGCCTTCCGTATCCATCCCTTGCTCTCCAAGCTCCTGACCGAAATACAGGAGGAGGGGATTGCCTCCACTCAGGGCGGCGACAGCCGTAGCGAGGAAGCCCTGCCGTGCCGAAGAGAAGATGAAGTCCGAGGCGAGTCGCTGCTCATCGTGGTTCTCAGTGAAGTAGCACATCGCTGCTTGGTCGCCGCCGACAGCATCACGAACGGCGGTGAAGTCTGCCGCATCACGTCCGCCCTTGCCGAGGGCGATGAGGAAGTCATAGACCCCGACCTTGTCATAGAGATAGTCAAAGCCAGCACGCAGATATTCCCCATAGCGGTGAGGCTGGTAGATTTCAGCTAAGAAGAGCGTCTCAGGATAGCGTGTACGCACCGAAGGAATCGCCCACGCCCAGAAGGCTGGAGGGACGAGCTCGGTCATATCGCAGCGGAAGCCATCGACACCACGACCAGCCCAGTAGCAGAGGATGTCGCGCATCTTCACCCACGTGTCGGGGATGGGATCAGTGTGCAGACCGCTCCCTCCGCAGTAGTCTACACCGTAGTTGAGCTTCACGGTCTCGTACCAGTCGTTGATGCTGGGGTAGGGACTGAAGCAGTCGTTGCCCGTAGCACGTGCAGGGTATTCCCTATATGGGGATGACTCTGTGGATAAAGGTAAGGTGAGGGCTTGGTCGGGGAGGTAGTAGAAGTTGTTGCTCGGTGAGAAAGCTCGCTGTACATCGTCCGTAGCACCGAGGTCTTCGACTCCTGTAGGGCAGGCGTCGGAGTGGTAGGTGCGTGCGACGTGGTTGGGGATAAAGTCCATCAATACCTGCAGACCTGCTCGGTGTGTGCGCTCGATGAGGGCGTCAAACTCACGCTGTCGCTCGTGGGGATCTTCCGCTAAGTCGAGATCGATGTCGTAGTAGTCCTTGACGGCATAGGGCGAACCAGCCTCACCCTTCACCGTGTCGGGGTGGTCGGGACGAATGCCGTAGCAGCTATAGTCGGTCTTGCTCGCGTGCTCCAAGAGACCGATGTACCAGACGTGAGTTGCCCCCAGACTGCGGATGTAGGCGAGGGCTTCGGGGGTGAAGTCACGTAGCTTCCCCGAGCCATTCTCTGCCAGTGAGCCGTGAGGCTTGCGTGTCGTCTGCTTGTTGCCCCAGAGTCGCGTGAGGGCGGAGTAGATGATGATTTTCTCTTGCATAGCTGTGGATAAAGCTGTGGGCTAAGGCGTCTTGAGCCCCTTCTTACGAAGTACGAGTGGTGTGAGTTCGGCTTTAGCAAGCTCGTACCCCATCTGCATCAGTTCGTCTGCGGCGCTGACTTCGAACATCCCGAACTTCGTCACCTCGCTCGTCTCTAAGAGGTAGTCGCAGGCCTCACGGTCGGGGGTCGTGTTTTGTCGGAAGACCAAGTCCCACGATCTATTGGCGATGGCCTTGATGGTCTTGGGGATCTCTTTGCTCTCCACGGGGCCGAGGTTCATCCCGATGACTTCCTGGCAGTCATCACGGATGATGGTGACGGGGAAGTTGCGGAAGAGTCCTCCGTCGACGTAAGTCTGGCCATTGATCTTGACGGGACGGAAGAGGATGGGGATGCTGGATGAGGCTAAGACGATCTTAGCCAGTGGTCCTTCGGTGAAGATATGTTGCTCGCCACGGTCGAGGTCGGTGGCGACGATGCGCATCGGCAGGGGGAGGTCTTCGAGGTTGCGGTAGGGGAGGTGCTTCTTCAGCAGGCGGAAGAAGTTGGTGGTACTGAAGATGCCTCCGCCCTTGGTCGTGAGGCGCGTCATCTGCATAAATCCCGTGTGTGAAAGGATGTCCAATATCTCCTCAGGAGCATATCCCGAGGCGTAGAAGGCTCCCATGATCGCACCGGCGCTGGTGCCAGCGAGGATGTCGGGGCGCAGATTCACCTCGTCGAGGTACTTCAAGACGCCGAGGTGAGCGAAGCCTTTGATGCTCCCTCCGCTAAGGGCGAGTCCGAGTGGATAAGTATGTGGAGAGGATAATTCTTCCATGCGCAAAGTCGTTTGTCGGGGCAAAGATACGCAGGATGCACCGACTTGCTCCGTAGCCGATCCGCTATTGGCCGCCGATCAGAGCTTGATGCCGATGCCGAAGTCTGCGTAAGGGAAGAAGTATTCACGACCACTGCCCCCAGGGATGGGGAAGCTGAATTGTCCACCGACTTCGATCTTCGAGTAAAGGACATCGCTGAGCGGATACTGGTAGCCAAGCCCCGCCTTCGTTGCCCAACGGTAGTCCCACGGCCCACGATAGCGTGCATTGAAGATCGCTCCACCGAGGTGCGAATAGACAGAGCCCGAGGCGAGGAGATAGAACCCTTTATTGATCTCATCTTCGCTCTTTTCCTTCCCTGTGTACCAGCGTAGCTCAAGACTTGCCGAAGGGAGGAGCATCGGGAAGGTAAACTCGAGGAGGGCTTTCTCAGCGAGGAAGTCGCCGGGAGCTTCCTTGGCGAGGAAACCAATGGGATTGGTATGTAGCTCGTAGCCGATGTGAGTGCCGACGACGAAGCCCAAAGGAAGGGCGTGGTGATAGCCTATGCGACTGTGGAGACCGAGCTCAAGAAGGACGCCTGAATGTACGTGCTGTTCGTCTTGTGCCTTGGCGTGCTCTACCAGAGCAAAGAGGGCGAGGAGCAGGAGGAGAATAGACTTTTTCATAGGCACAAATATAGGTCAATCGGAGGGCTTTTCAAGGGCGGCCTCTTGACTATCTATCCGAGGAGGGTAGATGCGACACGAGCCGCCAAGCGTTCCCGAGAGGGGCTTGGCGGCTCGTGTGTCGAGGAGGAGGGGATTACTTGCGTGCAGCGAGCTCCTTGTCGAGGAAGAGGATAGCAGCACTCTCAGCCATTCGGACGCGGTCGATGAGGTTCGTAGCGTTAGCTTCTTCTTCGACCTGCTCGCGGATGTACTTCCAGAAGAAGTCCTGCGAAGGCATATCCTTCTCTTCGGAAGCCAGACGTACGAGGTCTTCGATCTTAGAGGAGACGAGGCATTCGTGAGCGTAAGCCTTCTCTGCGATTTCCAGCGGAGAGTGGAACTCTACTTCTACTGCATCGACAGCCTTGATCTCGACCTTGCCACCGCGCGTGATGACGTAGCGCATCATGTCTTCGGCGTGCTCCAGCTCTTCCTTGTACTGCATGTAGTACCAGTGAGCGAAACCGTCGAGTCCCTGCTGGGCGAAGTAGGCTGACATAGAGAGGTAGGTGTTCGCGGAGAACATCTCGAAGTTGATCTGCTCATTGATGGCAGACTGCATTCTTTCGGTAAATTTCATTGTCTTGTTTTCGTATAAGTGATTATCGTGAACCGTGGGTCAAAGTCTTGGATGTAGGGCTTGTTCTCGGTGAGGAATACCCTCATTCATCGCCTTGCCCAACTATAAGTACAAGGTAGCACGCCTAATTGTTCATTCGCCTCTTCGCTTAGTCTGTGAGGTGCGTGAGATCCAGGTGCGTGACGGAGCCGAAGTCGGGGAGTGTGGCGAAGGCTTCGGAGAGCTTTACTTCTCCCGTGAGGGTGCGTGCACAGTTGATGACGCCGCCGTGGCAGAAGACCAAAATCTGCTGGTATCCAGCTCGCTTTTTCTCTAAGAGGAAGTCTCGGACTCGAGCATATTGCATCTGAAGAGACTCGCCCCCAGGGGGAACTTCTACGATGTAGCGAGCGAAGAACTGCTCTACGGGTTCGCCCTGGATAATGTCCGCCCATAGGAGTCCTTCCCACTCCCCGAAGTTCATCTCACGCAGGCGATCATCGAGGGTCGCAGCTTCGTAGCCGCAGAAGGTGGCGAGCTTACGCGCACGCTGTAGGGGAGAGGAGAAGACACCATCGAAGGTCATTCCCTCGAGGCGCGTGCGTGTGATGGTCGCCTCTTCCTCGAAGGAGGGGCGCACATCGACATCCATATCGCCGTAGCAAGTCTCGTTGCCATCGAGGAGGACGGAGGTGTGGCGTACAATATATACGTGCATATCAGGAGTGAGGTAAGCGAACTAAGTGCTTAAAGGATGGACCCTGTCGGGGCTACTCTTCGTCGAAGGAGTGACGCTTGGTGCGATGCCCACGCTGCTCGGTGCGCTGTGGGCGACTCGAGCGTGCACTACCACGGCGCCCGCTGTTGTGGTGGCGGAGGAGACGCTCGTCGAAGGTATCTTCGTCTTCGCTCCAGCCCTCGGTGCGCGCCTTGTGGAGGCGTTTGTTCTCGGGGTTGTTTTTGCTCGTTTTACGGAGGGCGGCGCTCTTTGGGGCGGAGAGCAGGCGCTGGCTCTCGGCACGCTCGCTACGGCGGTCGCGTGTGCGTGGTCGTTCGCTGTCCTTCTTGAGCTTGGACTGGAGCTTCTCTTCGGCGATATGCTCCTGGATGAGCTCCTTGACAGGTAGGTCTACTTCGTCAAAGAAGACGACATCGGTCTCCGAGACGAGGTCGGAGAGCTGGGCGCGGCGGCCGTTGATCTTGACGCGTCCGAGGCGGATATACTCCTCGACATCACGCCGGGAGCCCAAGCCAGCATCGCTGATGAGCTTGTTGATACGTAGTTTCATTCGTAGTGAAAGGAGGGGAAAATGCGCTATGAACCTGCGCTATCGGTGAGGGTGAGGACGGCCTGAAGGATGCGCTCAGGGCTCAGGGCACGGGAGCACGCGAAGTCAGGACCTGTGTGGCAATGCTTGTTGTCGCCGAAGATACTGCACGGACGGCGTGGCGCATCCTCGGGCTGGAGGCAGTCTTCGAAGCGCTGTCCGATACCGAGGAAACCTGCCGCTGGGTGCGTGCAGCACCAGATGGAGAAGACGCGTGTGCCGACCATAGAGGCTAAGTGCATATTCGCACTGTCCATCGAGATCATTGCACGAAGGGAGGCGATGAGGATAAGTTCGTCCGAGAGGTCGAGCTGCCCTGCTACGGAGTGTACGTGAGGGCGGTCTGCGACCCACTGCTCTATTTGTGCTTGCTCGCGCCCTCGGCTGCCGAAGAGGAAGAGCTCAAAGAGCTGGGTTTCCTCGATGAGGCGGAGTGCCTCCTGCATCAGGTCGGGGTCGTAGGTCTTCGCTCGTGTCGAGGCGAAGGGGGCAATGCCGAGGCGGATGCGTCCCGAGGTGGACTGCGCTATCTTGGGATGAAGACGCTCGAAGGTCTTCAGTAGGGTGGGATGGATAGCTACAGGTGGGATGGCCTCGGGGACGATGAGCCCAGCCGAACGGAATACCTGCTGATAGAGCTGCCACATCGGGGTGAGGGGTGTCAGATCCTTCGTAGGGCTGTCTGCGATGAGGCGGCGGCGCTCCTGGCGTGGCTTGCAGAGGTGCTGCGTCGGCACGCCCGTGAGGCGAAGAATCGAGCGCAATACCTTGGTGCGTAGCACATCATGGAGGTCGAGTACGGCATCGAAGTGCTCGTGTCGGAGCCTTCTGGCATAGCGTAGTAGTCCGAGGAGGCTTTTCTCCTCACGGCGTATGTCGATGGCCATCCCCTCGACATTGTCGGGGGAATCGAGGAGGAGCTCGGTGAAGAAGGGCTGCGTGAGGAGGATGAACTCGTGCTGCTCGTTGGCACGTGCTACGGCATAGAGCAGGGGGATGAGCATCGCCACATCGCCCATAGCAGAGAGGCGGATGATGAGGTATCGAGCCACAGAGCAGGTAGAGCGTGGGGGCTATTAGAGGGTCTGTCCCTTGAGCATAGGGTTGAGCTCGGGGTCGTTGTACATCTTCATCTGCTTGTAGACCTTCATATACTTGCGTCCAGCAGCGATGTCTTCGAGGAGTTCGTCGATGGCGGTCGTGAGGTCGACTTCTTGCTCGCGCAGGGTGCGGAGCTTGGAGGAGCACTTCTCGCGGAGGGCTTCATCCTCTCCTGCTTGACGCAGCGCCTTGTCCATATTGTAGATCTTCAGGGCAAGGATGGAGAGACGGTCAATCGCCCAAGCGGGGCTCTCCGTGTTGATCTTCGCCTCAGCAAGGAGGGGGACGCTGGTGAAGTGAGTGAGGAAGAAGCTATCGATGAGCTCGACTAAGTCGGTGCGCTCTTGGTTACTACGGTCGATACGGCGCTTGATCTTCAGAGCTTCTACTGGGTCGATCTCGGGGTCACGGATGATGTCCTCGAGGCACCACTGGGCGTTGTCAATCCAGTTCTTACGGAAGAGGTCGTGCTCGATGGTGTGCTCGGGATAGGGGTTGCCCGTGCAGGGCGTGTCCACGCTACCGTGGAGCTCGTAGGCTTGAATCGCTTCGTGGAAGATGCGGACGGCTAATTGGCTGAACTGCTTCATAGGATATACGGTGCGCTTTTTCGTATCAAGTAGCGCCTACCAAAGATAAGCAAAAAGGCGTAGTGTGAGATGTCACTGCCACCTTGCTCGGGAGAAAGGCATGCCGACCACTACTGGTCGAGGTCTGTACCACTATAGGTCAGGGGTGTGCACCACTATAGGTCGAGGAGGCGACCAGTAGTGATGCGCGCTCTGACCACTATAGGTCGGTGTGGCGAAGTAGTAGGAGCCCATGCAACGGTCTCGCTTATGAGCAGAGTCTGCTACCGCCGAGGATGGCGCAGGCGGTAGGCGATGAGGTAGAGGCGTAGCTCGTGGTAGTCGAGGTGACCTTCAAGGGCTTCGTGGAGGTCTTTGAGCCCAGCTTCGTCACCCATCTTGGAGAAGAAGGGGGTGAGCTCCTTGAGCTGGCGGCTGTCAATGCCCGCCTCACGCTCGGTGAGTAGCCCCTTCTCAAGGAGCTGAGCGATATGTCCGTAGATCGTGCCGATGCTGAGGGAGCGCAGAGTGGCGACCTCCAGTGGTGTCTTCCCCTCACGGATGAGGTGGCAGGTCTGCTCTTGAGTGCTTACGCGTCGCTCCCCTTCGCTTGCTTTCTTCTTCGCCTTGGTCTTAGGAGATGTCGAGGGGCTGTCGTCGGGGATGACGTAGGGTGTCTTGACCTCGGATTTGGCTGCTTGGAGCCACTTGCTGAGTCGCTCGTCGATCTGTAGCTCGCCACGCTCGAGGGGCTTGCTCGTGCTGAGGGCTTGCATACAGCTCTCGATGCGGATGAGACTGCGCATCATCTGTACCGTCTCGGCATAGAGGAGGTCGAGCTCAGCGATGAACTCCTTGACCTTCTTCATCCCACGCACCTCGCGCTGTCTCTGCAGGAGGCTGACAAAAATTTCCGTCCAGAGGGGGAGGAAGTAGGCGAAGGCCTTGCGTGTTCGCTCGGCAATCTTCGGTAGAGCAGCTTCGCCTTCACTGAAGAGTCCTTGGAGCTGGAGGACGAAGCGGTCGGCTACTTGGCGCAGGTTGTCCACCTGGATGGACTGCTCGTGCGCCCAGTCGCCGAAGCGACTTTTCTGACTTCGGTCGCTCTCCATGCGGTAGCTGAAGGCATGCTGGCGGTAGAGGTCGGCGAGGGCACTCCAGCTGAAGGCCTGTGTCGCCTGCTGGAGCCAGAAGGTGAGTTTGTCGGAGAGGAGCGAGGCGTGTAGCTCCTCATCGCTGGCACGCGTGGCCTCGTAGCTGGTGATCTCGGCAGGTACGGATAGGGTATCTGTGCCCAGGGGGGAGAGGAGGATGAGGCCTTCGGGGCTGCGCAGTCGTGAGAGGGCTACGTAGGCTTGCCCCGAAGCGAAGACCGCCTCAAGGTCGATGGCAGCACGGTCGAAGGTCAGCCCTTGGCTCTTGTGTATGGTGATGGCCCAGGCTAAGCGGATGGGGAAGTGCTTGAAGACCCCTTGGACTTCGGGCTCGGTATCGCCCGTATCCTCGTTGAGACGGTAGCGCGCATTCTCCCAGCTGTAGGAGGGGACGTCGAGCGACTCGCCGTTCTCCAGCCGTACGATGAGCTTCTTGTCGGTCATCTCCTCTACGGTGGCAAGCATCCCATTGTAGAAGCGGCGGGGCTGCTGGAGGTCGTTCTTGATGAGCATCACACGCGCCCCGACCTTGAGGCGGAGCATAGGCTCGATGGGGTAGAGGTGGTCGGGAAAGTCCCCAGAGATGACGGCATGGTAGTCTTGATAAGCCCCAGGTAGAGCCTCAAGTGCCTTGCGGTTAATCTCCTCAGCGCGGGCATTGTGCGTGGTCAGCGTCACGTAGCCGTCACTTTTGACAGGGTCGAAAGTTGGATCGATGCGCCCACGTAGCCACTGCATATCCTCGGGGGTGAGCGCACTGTAGCGTAGGTGGTTTAGCAGGTCGATGAAGCCTGCATCCTGCTGGCGATAGACGTGCGTTAGCTCGATGTAGAGCGGAGGATAGCGCTGTAGGACATGCGCATGGAAGAAGAAGAGGCTGGGATAATACTGCCTGAGCACCTCCCACTCCTGAGGCTTGACCACGGGAGGAAGCTGCATCAGGTCTCCGATGAAGAGCACCTGCACCCCACCGAAGGGGAGCGGACTGCGGCGCACACTGCGCAGGAGCAGGTCGATGAGGTCAAGCGTGTCGGCACGAAGCATACTCACCTCATCGATGACCAAGAGCTCGAGGGCACGCAGTAGGCGGATCTTGCGCTCCTGCAGGTGGATGTGTCGGCGGAAGTCGCGAGGCGTGACCAGTAGCTGGTTGGGGGTCGAGGGGAGCTGCGCCATGGAGTCGGGGACGAATGCCCCTATGGGGAGCTGGAGGAGGGAGTGAAGGGTCGTCCCCCCAGCGTTGAGCGCAGCGATGCCTGTGGGGGCAGCGATGACGCAGTTCTTATAGGTATGCTCCTTGATGTAGTGCAGGAGGGTGGTCTTCCCTGTGCCTGCTTTGCCGGTGAGGAAAAGGTTACGGTTGGTGTGGGCGATAAAGGCCTGGAGGTACTCTTTGCGCTGCATGCTTAGGCGGCCAATATACGTGAGACGAGCTCGGAGTAGAGCTGGCTGGTGGGGATATTCGCATCTACGCCCTTGGAATAGGCATCGATGAGGCGCAGCTGATGGATGATGGCGAAGACCTGTGCAGCCGAATAGCTACGGCGTGCCGTCTCGTAGTCGCGTGCAACGAAAGGCTGTACCTTCAGTAGGTCAGCGATGGTGCGCTCGTTGGGTTGGGGAAGGTAGTAGACTGCCATCAGGTTCGAGAAGAAGCCGAAGAGGGTGGAGAGCGTCATCTGAATCGGGTGGTTGCGCTCGTCGGAGGCGAAGTAGAGGGCGATACGAAAGGCGCGTGCAGCGTCACGGCGAATGAGGGCGGTGAGGAGCTCAAAGTTGTTGTACTCCTTGCTTACACCTATATAATACTCGATGACTTCGGGCGTGACGGTGCGCTTCCCCTGCTGGGAGAGGGCTAAAGCAATCTTCTCGACCTCGTTGAGTATCTTCTCTAAGTCATTGCCCGTACTGTCGGCCATCAGGTGAGCTGTGCGTGGATCGATCTCCAGATGCCGAGCCGCAAAGCTCTTGATGATGAAGTCGGGGAGCTTGGAATCGTACATCTTCGCTGACTCGTAGAAGCCTCCTCGCTCGCTGATGGCTTTGTAGAGGGCCTTGCGTTTGTCGGCTTTCTTCTTGTAGCATAGGATGAGGCACGTGCTCTCGGGAAGTTCGTCGAGGTGGGCTGCGATGGTATCGAGGTCGCGCACCTGCTGCGCCTCACGGACGAGGACGAGGACGTGTGTACCCATCATCGGGAAGCGCAGTGCTTCGAGGAGGATCGTGCGCGCCGTGACTTCCGCTCCATAGAGGATGCTCTGGTTGAAGTCTCGCTCCTCCTCAGGGATGAACTCCTTAGCAGCGAAGGAGGCAATTTGGTCGATGAAGAGTGGTTCGTCGCCAGCGAGCAGGTAGACACGCTGGGGCTTCCGTTGCTTGAGCGCACGGATGATCTCGTCGTAGGTGGGCATTTATGCTGTAATTATGCGTACTTTCGTGGGGATGAGCTCGAGGAAAAGAGCCTAATGAAGTACTTGTTGCAAAGATAAGCATGATTGAGTTAAACCTGCCGAAGTGTCGTCTTCGCCTCGAGCAGCGTGAAGGGAAGCCCTATGTCTATGACGACCTGCGCCGTAAGTTCGTCCGTCTGACCCCCGAGGAATGGGTGCGTCAGCACTTCGTTCGCTACCTCATCGATGACTTAGGTTATCCGCAGCCACTGATGCAGAATGAGGTCGCTCTGCGCCTCGGGGAGACGGTGAAGCGGTGCGATACCCTCCTCTATGACAAGGCACTTCGGCCGCAGATGATCCTGGAGTACAAGGCACCGCACGTCACGCTCACCGAGACCGTCCTGCAGCAGATCGTCCGCTACAACTATGTCCTGCGCGTGCCGTACTTGGTGCTGAGCAACGGACTGGAGCACCTACTCTGTCGGATTGACTATGAGCAGATGACCTACGCCTTCCTCTCGGAGTTCCCACCCTACGACCGCTTGGAGTGATGCTCCCTGCCGACCTAAGCCTAATACCGATACACGATGGAAGCCTTCCTACATTATATATGGGCGCACCGCCGCTACACCTCCCTGATCCCTCAGGGGGCTCTCCGAGGTGCGACTATTGAAGTCCTTGACCCAGGGGTACTCAATGTACACGCTGGTCCTGATTTCTTCGCTGCGAAGGTGCGAATAGATGACCTGCTGTGGGTGGGGGCGGTGGAGATTCACCACGCTTCGAGCCAGTGGTATCAGCATCATCATGATGTCGATCCAGCCTATCGGTCGGTCATCCTGCACGTCGTCGAGCTGGACAACCGCCCTGTCGTCACGTCCGAAGGAGAGAGCTTGCCGACCTGCCTGCTGATGGTGCCCGAAGAGCTACGCCCAGTAGCTCCTGCGCTCCTGTCGGCTGAGGCTCGCCTTGTCTGCGCTGATCATCTCCCACATATCTCAGGTGAGGAGCGTCAGATGTGGCTCTCGTGCCTCCAGCGTAGTCGTCTCTCGAGGAAGGTCTCAGCCGTGCGACAGCTGCTCGAGCGCAGTGGAGGAGACTGGGCGCAGACGCTCTACGCCCTCTTCTTGCGTGCCTTGGGCTTCGGTCTCAATGGGGATGCGCTGGAGCGACTGGCCTTTGCCCTCCCTCTGCACCTCCTGCTCAAGCATCGTGACCAAAGGGCGCAGGTTGAAGCCTTGCTCTTAGGGACGGCAGGCCTCATTGACTACCTCCCTGACGAAGCGGTGCGTGCCGAGCGCACGAGCGAATATGCCTTCTTGTCACATAAGTACGGACTGTCTCCCCTCCCTGCTGGAACGTTTCGCCGTGCACGCACACGCCCCACGAACCTCCCAGAATATAGACTCCTTCAGCTCGCTACCCTCATCGTCGAGACCGACCTGTGGGGAAGCAACTTCCTTGAAGTAGGGACGATGGATGCCCTGCGCACCCTCCTACAGCATCCCCTGCCAGCCTCCTATTGCGGTGGCAAGTGGCGGGGGAGCGGTTGCCTTTCCCCCGAAGCTGTCACGCATATAGCGACCAATGTCCTCATCCCCTATCGGGAGGCATGGTGTGCGTATTACCATCGAGTAGGGGAGGAGCAGACGGCAGGACTTCAGATGGAAGGCTTGCCTGCCGAGTCAAACCACGTGACACGCCTCTTTGCCGCTGCTGGTCTTACGGCACGTACCGCCAGTGAGTCGCAGGCCTTGCTTGAGCTACACTCCACCTACTGCACCTCGGGGCAGTGTGCTCGTTGCCCTTTCTCTGTCGCTCCATCCACCTCCGCTCCCAGTCTATCCGCTTTGCTCCCTTGAGGTAGCTGGCACTTCCTCCTGCGGTGGCTCTCTTTCCGAGCTGGGGAGATGAGCGTATGTCAGCTGGGGGAGCGTAGAGCAAATTCGGAGCTTTTGGCAGAGTGTGCCACTCAATGGCATAGGGTTAAACCTTGGCATCCTCTTTGTCTCTTAAATAAGAAACGACCAGCCTTTCATACGAGAGGATAAGGTCGTGCCGTTTATACGAAGCTGGAGTACCTTAGTCGTCCTCCCTACGGAGTCGGGCTGTCCTCCTGCTAATCAATGAATAGAACATACTGAATGACTATGAACAAGGTATTGAAGAAATCGGTTGCCGTCTTCGGCTTAGTCGCTGTGAGCGTAGCTGCTTCAGCTACGACCGTCCACGTCTTGGCGCGTAATAACGGGAATACTTATTCCGATGCAGGGAGCTTCGTCGGGGCAACGACTGCCAGCGACTACGGCTTCCAAAATACGGCCTACTCGTTGAACTCGCGTCAGGTAGGCAACGCTCCCGACCTCACTCCCGCTGCTGAGAGTTCGGTCAAGGCTGTCGTGCATATCAAGGTCAAGAAGACGCAGCAGGTGCAGGAGCAGCAGATGATCGACCCGTTTGAGTTCTTCTTCGGGGGCGATCCTCGTGGTGGCGCACGCCGCAGTGAACCCGTGGTGGGCTATGGCTCAGGCGTCATCATCAGTAGCGATGGCTATATAATGACCAATAACCACGTCGTCGATGGTGGGGACGAACTCTCCGTCACGCTCAACGATAACCGCACGTTTAAGGCTAAGCTCATTGGCTCCGACCCCTCCAGCGACATCGCTTTGATCAAGGTCGAAGCTAAGGATCTGCCTACCATCCCCTTCGGGAACTCTGAGAACCTTCGCCTCGGCGAATGGGTGCTGGCCGTAGGTAATCCCTTCAACCTCACCAGCACCGTCACCGCTGGGATCGTCAGTGCTAAGTCACGTGCAGCCGCCACCAGTGGCCCGCTCGGTGTGGGAGCCTTCATCCAGACCGATGCTGCCGTCAACCCTGGGAACAGCGGTGGGGCTCTGGTCAATGCCGCTGGCGAACTCGTCGGGATCAATACGATGATCTACTCTCAGACGGGGAACTATGCCGGCTATTCCTTCGCTGTCCCCATCAACATTGCCGCCAAGGTCGTGGCCGATATCAAGAAGTACGGCACCGTCCAGCGTGGTATGCTCGGGGTCTCTGGTGCGGATGTCACCAGCGAACTGGTGCAGAAGGAAGGGCTGAAGGTCAATGAAGGCTTCTACATCGCCGACTTCGCTGAGATCAGTGCCGCACTGGCTGCTGGTATTGAGAAGGGAGATGTCATCACCGCCATCGATGGGCATCGCATCACCTCCTTCGCTCAGCTGCAGGAGCAGATCTCGCGCTTCCGTCCTGGAGATGCTGTCCAGGTCACGGTGAACCGCAAGGGCGCAGAGAAGACCTACAAGGTCACGTTGCGCAACCAAGAAGGTGGCTCGAAGCTCCTCCAGCAAGCACCTAACAAGGCGGACAACCGTCTGGGGGCTACGCTCAAGGAACTCAGCCCCTCGGAACTCCGTGCCTATGGTCTCTCCTACGGCTTGGTCGTCCAGTCGCTTCAGTCAGGGGCACTGCGCAAGGCAGGTGTACGTGAGGGCTTCGTCCTGCTCACGGCCAACAATACTCCCCTGCGCTCGCTGCGTGACCTCTCACAGGTCATCTCCACGCTTGATAAGGGTGGACGCTCCAGCCGAGCCAGTCGTAGCACCCTCTTACTGCGAGGCTTCTACCCTGAGACGGGCGAAGTGATGACTTTCACTGTAGACCTGTAGTCACTACATTATTATATAGAGACTATTGCATCATACGGCACTCGCTTCGTTGTTTGCGACATTCGGGCTTGGTCATTTACAGGAGTAAACTCCCTTCGCCCTCAGTCTTAACGCCTTGCGATTACCGCACGCTGCAAAGTCCAGCAAAATGACAAGCACAGCTTGTCATTTTGGAGCCCGTGCAACGGTCTCATATAGAGACGAGCGTCCTCGAGGGCGAGGTCAGACCGTGTGACGGCTGTCCTTCCCCTCGAGGACGCTCGCTCGTTGTAGTGCGAAAAGGCTATCTTTGTCTATGGTAAGCAAATAGATATTCACTGATGACTCTACTGCATAGACGCAAGAACGGTACACTCACGATACTCCTCGTAGTCAGTGCTACGCTCCTTCTCTCGGCTTCACGTGCCTCGGCACAGGCTCGGATAGCCCTGCGCTCCGACCAGCCCAAGGAGGTGACCCTCGGGGTCGATGGGCGTATCACGCTGGATGCGGCTGCCTTCTTCCCCCTCGATAAGGGGAATTTTGCCTACCAGCCTGCAGGTACGCTTAAGGCTGAGCCCTTCCGTATGGCGGCTGGTACTTCTGTCACGCAGGCACGACTTGGCTTCTTCTCCCACTATGATAAGTGGTCAGGTAGGATAGATGTTAACTATGCCGGACAGCGTATTACCTTCTGTGATATCTATGCTGCCTATGACTTCAATCCCCACACAAATATCGTCCTCGGTCACCAGATCGAGCCCCTGAGCCTCGGTGTGAGTACCTCTACACGTAGCAATTCGCTGACTGGTCCCCTTCCTGTCGACTTCCTCATCCCCTATGGGCGTCATTGGGGTGTTTCGGGGACACACTGGGGTGAACACTATTGGCTCAGTGCAGGCCTCTTCGCTGGGGGAACGGAGCGTATTCAAGCTCGTGAGAACCACCAGGGGGAAGGTTATGGGGCAGCGATGCGTGCCATCTGGCGTCCCTATAATACGGAGGAGCGCACCCTACACTTAGGGCTCTCAGCTGCGATTCGCACGCCAGAGCGTGTCACTTCGGATGAGGGCGTAGTCACCGTAGGCGGACGGTCGGGCTCGCTCGTTGAGAACCGTACCTTCATCGCAGGGCGATTGAGTGGTATCGACCATTATAGCATCTGTGACTTAGAAGCTGCTTATCGTGATGATCGCTTCTTTGTCCAAGGGGAAGCCCTCTATACGACTTTCTCTGTCGCTTCTGGTGGAGGAAGCCTCACTAATGGGACACGTGTTCAGCTCCTCGCTAAGGGTGAGCGCACCTCCTTCTGGGGCGCTTACCTCGTCGGCTCGTATATGCTCCGTGGAAAGCAACGTAGCTACTCCAGTGGAGGTGCTGTCTTCTCCAACGTCCATCGTACGGTCGAGCCAGGCGGTAATGTCGAGCTGATGGCTGGTGCCAGTGTGCTCGATGCTAAGCCCATCATCGGCAAGGGCTACGAACTCATCAGCGCACTCAACTGGTATCCAAATAGAGCCATGATGCTCGGACTAAGCCATACCTTCACGGATCTTTCGGAGGAAGCTACAGCTCAGGGCCGCTTGCACTTGCTCCGTGATAAGCCACTCAGCTACCATACCCTCCAGCTTCGCACTCAGTTCGTCTTCTAATCCTCAACCATGTCTCTCCGCTCGCTCCTTCTTCTCTCTGCGCTCCTTCTCGCTCCCCTCAGTGGGGAAGCGAAGATTGTGAAGCCTAAGACACCAACCCCATCTCCCGAGCAACTCCTGCATGAGGCCGAGCATGCCTATCGTGCCTATCAGTTCGAGGCTGCTAAGACCGCCCTGGAGAAATACATCGCAGCACATCAGAAACGCACGAAGTCGCTCCCCGATAGCATCACGATACTGCAGGAGCAGATAGCTCGTGCCGAGCGTATGTATGGCTCTGCTGATGAGCTACACGTGGTAGATAGTACGCTGGTCTCGATGACGCGTCTTGCGGAGCTATTCCCTCAGGGAACAGGTCGCTTCCTGACCTTGGCACAGCTCCCCGAAGACCTACGTACACGCTTCACGCAGCCTACTCCTGCCGCGGAGGAGAGTATACCAGCGAAGATGGGACGCTTCCCCTTCGTGGGCTTTGTCGATGCCCTTGGGCGCAACTGTATCATCCCCGAAGGGCGTGCCTTAGCATGGTTCGCTCCTACAGGACAGAGCTGGGAGCGTCAAGGAATCTCTGCCAAGACGCTGGAGGCGGATGCGCCACTCCAAGCTCCTTTCCTCTTGGAGGACGGCATGACGCTCTTCTTTGCTCGCCACTTGCCCACAGGTCTTGGGGGCTATGACCTCTATATGACACGTCTCACCGAGCAGGGAAATAGCTTCTTTGAGGCCACGCTCCTCGGGATGCCGTACAACTCCCCCTACAATGATTATCTCTTAGCTTATCACGAGAGTCAGGGGTGGGGGATCCTCGTCAGTGACCGCTTTGCTCCTGCGGGACAGGTGCACCTCTATCGCTTCACGGGGCGTCCTGCCTTCCTCTCTGCCCGTGAAGGAGGACAGACCGCTGAGCTCTCTGGGGCAGAAGCCTTCCGCCGTGCATCGCTCTCGGGTGTGCTTTATCGTGCAAAGTCCGAGACCAGCCAACCTGCTACTCAGCGTGAGACGAAGGAAGAGCTGACCTTCCACCTTCAGGGTGCGGTGGTCTACCATCGCTGGGCGGACTTCAAGACCGAAGAGGGACGTCGCACGTTCGCCGAAGCGCAAGCACTTCGGGAAGTCCTGGGCCGAGAGGCTACTCGTCTGGAGCAACTGCGTGCGCAATGGCGTACCTCGGAGGAGGCAACACGTAGTGAGCTGCGCAGTGAAATTCTCCATCTTGAGGCCATCGTCCAGCAGAAGCAGCAGCAGTATCGTGACCTTCTCAATGCCGTGCGCCGTCACGAAGGTGTACGTTAATTCTCTCTCTCAATCTTTATCCTATTGGAATCATTCAGTCAGGTTATCAATGAAACTATCCCACTCTCGGCGTGGATAGCTCTCTCCATATCGGGGCTACTTCTCGTTGTCTCGGGCTTTATGTCCTCCTCCGAAGTAGCCTTCTTCTCGCTCTCTCCCTCCGACATTGATTTGATTAAGGAGGAGGAGCACCCGGCTGATCGGGGGCTGGTCGAGTTGCTTAAGGACTCGGAGCGCCTCTTGGCGACTATCCTCATCGGCAATAATCTGGTGAACGTGGCCATCGTTATCCTGACAGGCTACGCCTTTGCGCAGATCTTCGACTTCACGACAGCTCCTGCCTTAGGCTTCATCTTCCAGACGGTCATCCTGACACTCCTGCTCCTGCTCTTCGGTGAAATCATCCCAAAGGTCTATGCTCAGGCTCGTCCGCTGAGCTTTAGTCGCTTCTCCGCAGGGAAGATGGCTATTGCTTCTCGTCTCTTGTATCCCTTCTCCTCCTTCCTTATGCGCTCGACCAGCCTGCTGACGAGCCGTATGCAGCCCAAGCGATACGACCTCTCCGTAGACGACTTATCGCAGGCTGTTGACCTACTTGAAGGGCACGAACCCGAGGAGAAAGAGCTCTTTGAGGATATCATTAACTTCCACAACAAGACGGCATCCGAGATTATGGTGCCACGTGTCGATATGGTGGATATAGATGTGGCGTGGGACTTCCACAGGATGCTGCACTTTGCTCTTGAGTCGGGCTACTCGCGCATCCCTGTCTACGAAGGCTCAGAGGATAATATCCGTGGTATCCTTTACCTCAAGGACCTCATCCCCTACAAGGAGCAGGCGGTGGACTTTGACTGGACACGCCTCATCCGGGACGCCCTCTTCATTCCCGAGAATAAGCCTTTGGATGACTTGCTCGAGGAGTTTCGCAGTACGAAGAAGCACATCGCCGTAGTCGTCGATGAGTACGGTGGCACGAGTGGGATCGTCACGATGGAAGACCTCCTGGAGGAGATTGTCGGCGAGATATCCGATGAATACGATGAGGAGGAATTGCCCTACAAACGACTCCCCGATGGAAGCTATCTCTTCGAAGGGGGGACGCCGCTGACAGACGTCTTGCGTGCCCTTGATCTTGAGCCTGGTATCTTCGGCAAGGCCGAGGAGCAAGTGGACACCCTCGGAGGTCTGGTCTTGGAGCTCAAGCAAGACTTGCCTCGTAAGGGGGACTTAGTCAAGGCGGGTGAATGGAGCTTCCGAGTGACGAGCTTGGAGAAGTTCCGCATCACCGAGGTGCAAGTCATTCCCCCTCCAGCGGACGACACGACCACGGGTACAGTATGACGCTGGAGCACATAGAAGGGTTACCCTCTGGGGTAGCCCTTTGTCTTAGCCATTACCCTCGAGAGGAGCGAAGGAAGCGTAAGGTGAGCGAAGAAGCTGCCATCGGAGCGATGCTACGAGCCCTCTTGGGCGAAGCGCAGTCCTTCAATCGAGCCCACGATACTACTGGCCGTCCATTCCTCCCCGAGCTGCCTGAGCGGAGTATGAGTCTCAGCCACGCCGAGGGCTGTGCTGCCCTCCTTCTTGCACCGTCCTCTCTCCGCCCAGGAGTGGATGTCGAGACCTATCGCCCCCAGCTCTATGCAGTGGCTTCGCGCTACCTGACGGAGCCCGAGTGGGAGCTGGGACATCGTCTGGCTCCCCAGCTCACTGAGCTGGAGCTACGTACGCTGCTTTGGTCGGCGAAAGAGACGGCTTTCAAGGTCTTCGGCCCGTCTGATGCTTCGCTACATAACTTTGTCCTCGAGACGCTGACACCGCAGGAGCAGACGCTATGCCTGCGCTATTCTCGGGAGGAGACGGAGCTGGTCGTCCACTACGAGCTACGCTCCGACTATCTCTTCACCTTTGGCTGGCACGGATGCTTGCCCGATGCTTCCCCTGAACATTGAATTACTTAACCACTTAATATCCTATCAATGACTATGCGTAAACCTATCTTTGCGCTCCTCATCGCCCTCGCGCTTGGTACAGCTTCCGTAGCGCGCGCTGACGAAGGAATGTGGCTTCTGGAGCAACTCTCCAAGAAGTACCCCGAGCTTGTCAAGCGTGGACTCTCGATGAAGGAGTACGATCTCTACAACCCCAATGGTACCTCGCTCAAGGATGCTGTCGTCAGCTTCGACGGCGGCTGTACGGGCGAAATCATCTCATCGCAGGGGCTTGTCCTGACCAATCACCACTGTGGCTATGACGCTATTCAGAAGCTGAGCAGCGTAGAGCACAATTACCTCGAAGACGGCTTCTGGGCGCAGAGCTTCGCCGAAGAGCTCCCAGCCAAGGGCGTTGTCGTCACCTTCATCGACAAGATCGAGGACGTCACCGCCCTCGTGCAGGCCGAGCTGAAGAAGGTGCGTAAGGGTACGGGTATGGAATATCTCTCTCCAGCCTTCCTGCGTACGGTGGCACGCAAGCACGTTGGCGAGAGCTTCCTCAAGGATCATCCCGGCACGGAGGTCGAGATTCGTCCCTTCTACAATGGGAACAAGTACCTGATGTTCACCAAGAAGGTCTATTCTGACATTCGCTTTGTCGGGGCGCCTCCCAGTGCAGTGGGGAAGTTCGGTGCCGATACAGACAACTGGAAGTACCCACGTCACGCAGGCGACATCTCCATCTTCCGCATCTATGCTGATGCCAATGGCAACCCTGCGCCTTACTCAGAGCACAACGTGCCGCTCAAGCCCAAGCGCTGGTTCAACATCTCCACCGATGGCGTACAGCGTGATGACTTCGCTATGATTATGGGCTTCCCTGGGCGTACCAATCACTTCTTCCTCCCCTCCGAGGTCGAAGAGTGGAAGACCATCGACAACGATATCCGCATCCGTATGCGCCAGATCCGTCAGGAGGTGATGCTGAAGGATATGCTTGCTGACCCCAAGGTGAACATTATGTATGCCGCCAAGTATGCTCGCTCGCAGAACGCCTACAAGCGTGCCATCGGTGCGAACTTCGGGATTGAAAAGAACAACTTCAAGGCCACCAAGCAGCAGGAGATGGAGTCACTCCTCTCGTGGGCTAAGGGACGCAGTGCGAAGGAATACAAGGCTTATGAGGAAGCTGTCACGACGATCGACCGTGCGATCGAGGGCCGTCGTGACCTGCGCCGCCAGTTCTGGTATCTGGATGAAGGACTGTGGCAGGCTATTGAAGCCACACGTGCTCCTGGGGCAGACAATCCGCTGACTGCTACGGATAAGTCTTTCACCTCCTATAATAATAAGGACTACCTACCTACTCTGGATGCGAAGATTGCTAAGGCGGAGCTCGCCGAATACACGCATCAGATCGCTCGTAAGGACTGGCCCGAGGCCATCGCTGAGGGTGTAGATAAGTTCGGATCAGTCGATGCCTATGTCGATGCTATGTTTGCTCAGTCCACCTTCACCACCCCCGAGGGCTTCGAAGCCTTCAAGAAGCTGGGTGCGAAGGAACAGCAGACGGTGCTCTCTACCGACCTGATGGCACGCTTCGCTGCTTCGGTGCGTGTGAAGCGAGATCAGCTCATCGCGGCCCTTCGTCCCTTTGATAATCCCATTGACCTGGCACGTCGCACCTATGTTGGTGGTGTCATCGCGCAGCGTGGTGCGGATAACCTCTGGCCCGATGCCAATAGCACGCTGCGCTTCACCTTCGGTCAAGTGCGTGGCTATTCGCCTGTCGATGGAGTCGAATATCAGGTGCCTACGACCCTTCGTGGGGTGATGGAGAAGGAAGATCCTACCTCATGGGAGTTCGCCGTCCCTGCTCGTCTGAAGGAAATCTATCAGAAGCAGCTCTACGGAGAAGGGAAGCGCTGGGCGATGAAGAAGGCGGATGGCTCGTACGAGATGCCTGTCAACTTTGCCGCTACCACCCACACTACGGGGGGCAACTCAGGTAGTCCTGTCTTCAACAAGTATGGGGATCTGATCGGGATTAACTTTGACCGCAACTGGGAAGGAGTAGGTGGTGACATACAGTACCTTCCCTCCTACCAGCGTAGTATCATCTGTGATATTCGCTACGTCCTGCTGCTCATCGACCAGCTCGGTGCGTGTCCTCGTCTGATTCAGGAGCTCTCGCTCGTCTCACGCCGATGAATGTTCAGGGCTCCAAGCGTCCACATTTGGTCGTCCTCTCGGGGGCAGGGATGAGTGCCGAGAGCGGGCTCTCCACCTTCCGTGATAGCGATGGCCTGTGGGCAGGACACGATGTGCAGGAGGTCGCCAGCATCGAAGGCTGGGAGCGTGATCCTCAGTGTGTGCTGGACTTCTACAACGCACGTCGCCGTGAGTTTGTAGGAGCAGAGCCCAACGAAGGACACCGCCTCTTAGCTCGTCTGGAGGAGCACTATCGTGTGACTATCGTCACGCAGAATGTCGATGATCTGCACGAGCGTGCAGGGAGCAGTCGTGTCATCCACCTGCATGGTGAGCTGATGAAGAACCGCTCCGTGCGTGACCCCTTCACGACTTACCCAGCCGAAGGAGCGACACGTGAGCTTCATGTTGGTGACTTAGCCCCTGATGGGACGCAGCTCCGTCCCTTCATCGTCTGGTTCGGTGAGGAAGTTCCTGAGATGCTTCCAGCGATCGATGCGACCGAAGTGGCGGACCTTTTCCTCGTCATCGGCACTTCGCTCGAGGTCTATCCTGCGGCAGGTCTCCTGGGCTATGTCCCGAGGACGGCACCTGTCTACTGCATTGATCCCAAGGAGGTGCGCAGTGGCTATCGTCCTGATCTCATCCATATTCAGGCTGGGGCGGTAGCTGGTATGCAGGAGCTTTATGCGCGCTTGACCTCCGATCTCTAAGGTTATTCAGCGGAGTACTTCCTCTACCTTAATATAGCGACCGTCCGCACTGCTCTTCTTATCGGGAGGGTGCGGACGATCGCTTTGTCTTTTTCGCTTGGTACAAGTACGTGAAAAGGGAGCTCGTTGGTATTTCGTATTTTTGCGTCTCCTACAGTGAGGCACGGGCGTTTGCTTGGCTCTAACTGGAGGAATGAACTCTAACCTATTAATAGTATTTATTATGCGTATCAAGCAGTGGGCAGTAGCCCTTCTCCTCGGTGGCTTTGTCCTGAGTGCAGCATCCTGCTCCTCCAAGAAGGACGAACCTAAGAAGGCCGACACCAGCAAGACTGAGACTGCGAGTCTCGAAGGAACGTGGACACTTAGCGGGGTAACCTTCTCTCCTGAGTCAGTTAAGGTGGATGAAAAGGATTATAAGGTGGCAGATCACATCTTCCAGTCTTTCATCTTTGGAGGGCTGAATACGACTCCATCCAAGGTCAAGATCGAAGGCGAAAAGGCTACGCTCATCTCGGTCGTTAACGGGGCAGAGAAGACTTTCGCCCTTACCTTGAAGGATGGTAAGCTCTTCTTCCAGGCGTTCTCCTTGGGTCGTATTACCAGTGAAGGGAGCCAGATCAAGCTGGAGATCTTCGTGGCGAACGATCTTCTAAAGAGAATGCCTGTAAGCCACTTTGACAAGAATGAAGCTGGAACTATCCTCACGGCAATTGCCGAACAAGGCAAGGACTTGAAGATCACAGCGACGGGTACGAAGTAGTCACATCTCAGCCCTTCTATATGGCGGCCACCTCTCGAGCTCTACTCGGGTGGTGGCCGCTTTGCTTTGCATTGTGGTGTGAAGGACTACTGCTCGTCGGCTTGACCAGTATTGGTCAAGCCGACGAGCAGTATAGGTGCGTAGTAGGGAGGAGTACTGCTCAGCACTGCCTCCTGCCGTTGGTCGCTTTGTGTCTCCTTGGGAGTGAGTAGTCGCTTTGCTTTTAGATGGGAGCTTTTGCGTGGTACAGGACGGGAGCGGTGGCTCTGCTTCTCTCCGAAAAGTAGGTCGGAAATGAGTCTCAATTGTGCGCTATATTGAGTACCTTTGCAAGACATTATAGCCCAATGAGTATCGTACAAGCCACAGACTACCACGTCCCCGTAATGCTCGAGGAATGCCTCGAGGGGATGAACCTCCAGCCCACAGGGCATTATGTAGATGTTACCTTCGGGGGAGGAGGGCACTCGCGTGCTATACTTGACCGTCTCTCCGGTGGTGGGCATCTCTATTCCTTTGACCAAGATCCCGATGCAGCTGTGCGTGCTCAGGAGACGGCGAATTTTACCTTTGTTGCTGCGAACTTCCGTCACCTCTCTCGCTTTATGGATTACTACGATGAGTTAGGGAAGGTGGATGCACTCTTAGCAGACCTCGGTGTCTCCTCCCATCACTTTGATGATATGGCACGTGGCTTTAGCTTCCGTGATGAGACGCCACTGCTGGATATGCGTATGAATAACCGTGGTGGCCGCTCGGCACGTGACCTGCTCAACGAGTATGATGAAGCTACATTAGCTGATATTCTCTACCGCTATGGCGAGCTCAAGCAGAGCCGTCAAATAGCACGGCGCATCGTCCAAGCACGCTCCACGGCACCGCTACAGACGGTGGGAGACCTCATCGCTGTCGTCCGCCCCTTGGTACGTCCCGACCAAGAGAAAAAGCAACTCTCCTGCATCTTCCAAGCCCTACGTATCGAGGTCAATGGCGAGCTGACGGCACTCGAGGAGCTCCTCGAAGCTACGAAGCGCGTCCTGCGCCCTGGTGGTCGCTTGGTCGTGATGACCTATCACTCCCTCGAAGACCGTATCGTCAAGAACTTCCTTCGCCAGGGGGATGACTCTGCCGATGCGCGTATTTATGGCTCTTCCGCCTCCTCCTGGCACTTGGTGACACGTAAGCCCATCGTTCCCTCTGCCGAAGAGGTAGCACGCAATCCACGCGCACGCAGCGCGAAGCTCCGTATCGCCGAACTTCTTTGACCTTGACTTGATCCCCCCTACTATATGACTCCAGACGAATATATCCCCAACGAAGAGCCTGTCCGCTATGAGGACGAAGCTCCACGATCTCAGTACCTTGATACGCACGAGTCGGAGGAGGAACTTGAGCGTGGATTCGTTGAGTCTGTTGAGAATGACCTGTGGAACCTACCAAGCCTACGCAATAATAGGCGCTTCATCGTCTACTGCATCTTGCTCGTAGGGGTGATGATAGGTTGGCCCTACTACTATAAAGTGAGTCTGCGCGAGATTACTTCTCTGGAGAAGAAGCTCGAAGATATTCGCTACAAGGCACTCTTTACCTCTGCTGCGCTCATCGAATATGAGCGTATCAACAACATTACCACCAAGGTCGAGCAGTATCAGCTTCAGCTCGTACCAGCGACTCAGCCACCCTACCTGCTGGTTGACTCAGGACAATATCCTACTCCTCAGCCTCGCTAATTCCCCTTCGTCTTTCCCCCTCTCTACGACTGCGCTCCGTCTATGAACCTGCGTACACTCACCGCTCAGCTCCAGACCTTCTTTTCGGCTGCTAAGGTGCTTGCTCTGGGACTCTTCTTTAAGTCTCGGCGTGGTGTCGAATGGCATCGCCTGACGCACGACCGCTATCCGTGGATCGTGGCACTCCTCTCGCTGATGATGCTCTTCGTGATGATCCGCATTGTCTTCTTCATCCTCAGCCCTGATGGCAGGCGGTATGCGGAGATGGCACGACAAGTCAACCCACCTCGCTATAGCCCCGTTGAGCCGATGCGTGGTTCGATCTATGCGCGTGATGGTCGTCCCGTGGCGGTGACCTCTCCCGTCTATCGTCTCTTCTTTGACTTCGGTCATCAGGCGCTTGAGCCCCTCCGGCACCCTCTTCCCCCGAAGGATGGAGATAGCAAGCAGCAGGCTGAGCGCAAGCGTATCCTGGAGCTGCGTGCCGAGTACGACGCCGGGCTGGACTCGCTGGCGGAGCTGATGGATAAGACCTTCGACCTCTCCGAGCGCAAGCTCACCAAAGCGAAGCTCAAAGCACGCTGGCGTCAGGGCTTCCAGTCGAAGTCGCGTCACTGCGCTGTCTATCCTGAGGATCTGCCCTATATCCAGTACCGAGCCTTCGAGCAGGCCGAGCCCTTCGTGGTGAAGAAGACTGGACCGAATCGGAATAAGAAACGACTCTTCAGCAAGCTCATCTATACCGAGAACGAGAGTCGCCGTGTCTATCCCTTCGGTTCGCTTGCCTACCGCACGATTGGTCATATCTACGACCGCACCGAAGGTGGACTGACCAAGGGACGCTTTGGGCTGGAGCTTCGCTACAACGATCTCCTGCGTGGGGAACTGGGCGAGAAGCTCTCCTTCTACAATATGGGCCGCTACGAGCAGATCATCAGCAGACCTCCTGTCGATGGAGTGAGCGTCTACACGACCCTCGATATGGATATCCAGAGTATCGTAGAGCACAATCTCCGAGAGCAGCTGACCTTCCTCGAGGCAGAGAGTGGTACAGTCGTCTTGATGGAGGTCGCCACAGGTAAGGTCGTCTCCATCTCCAACCTCCAGCGCACCGCCCCTGGAGTCTACCATGAGACGGTGAATATGGCCGTGTCGGATATGAGTGAGCCAGGCTCCACCTTTAAGGTTGCCTCGATGATGGTCGCCCTCGATGACGGGGTCATTCACCCCAATGATACGATCGATGTGGGGAATGGTCTGTGGAAGTACGGAGGGAAGATCGTGCGTGACCACAATGCGGACCACGGGGGCTATGGGCGCATCTCAGCTGCACAAACCATCGTCAAGTCCAGCAACGTGGGGGTCGCAAAGATTATCACTCGTGCCTACGAATCTCGCCCCGACGACTACGTACAGAAAATCCGTAACCTCGGCTTTGGGGCAGACCTCAAGCTTGAGATCGATGGCTATGAGAAGGCGCGTGTCCGTAAGCGTGCCGATAACCCTGACCGCTGGTACAATACCACCTTAGGGTGGATGTCCTACGGCTATGAGACGCAGATCCCACCGATTTATACGCTTGCCTTCTTCAACGCTATTGCCAATGGAGGGCGTTATATGCGCCCATACTTCGTCTCCGAGCTGCGTAGTCGCAATGAAGTCATCAAGACCTTCGAGCCTACGGTCGTCCATGAGCGCATCTGTAAGCCCTCGACACTGACGGCTATCCAAGAGATGCTCCGCCGTGTCGTCACCGAAGGGACGGGGAAGAAAGCTCGCTCACCCTTCGTGGCCATCAGCGGTAAGAGTGGTACAGCGCAGCTCTCCTCAGGCCGTGGCGGTTACCGTGACTCTACAGGGCATATCCGCCATCAGGTGTCCTTCTGCGCCTACTTCCCTTCGGAGGCTCCTAAGTACTCGTGTATCGCTGTCATCCGCCGTCCCTCGAGCCAGTTCAGTGCTGGTGGTGGGGTGATGGCTGCTCCTATTATCCGCAAGATCGCCGAAAGCCTCTTGGCCTTAGAAGCTCCGATTACGCTTGATTCGCTCCATCGCTCGTCCTCTCCTCGGGCTTATACCAAGGAGATAGCCTCAGGGCGTGCCTCTACGCTCCTCTCCGTGATGGCGCAGCAAGGCTGGCCTACACCTCGTATGTCGAAGGCCTCTGGGAGCTTCATCGCTGTCGATACAGCCCTGCATGCTCGCTCTGTCCCCATGACCAACGGCCGTGTGCCTGCTGTCGTCGGGATGAGTGCGATGGATGCCGTCTACCTCCTGCGTAAGATGGGCTATAGCCCTCGTCTGCGTGGGGCTGGGAATGTCCTCGGCCAATCCATCTCTGCTGGTACTCCTGCTGCGGTGGGGACGGAGGTCGTCCTTGACTTGGGCTTCGGCTCGTGAGCGCAGTAGCTGCTTTTTTCTTCCTATTTGATTCGCGTACTCTTACGCCCCTATCCCAATGACACTAAGTACCCTTTTACAAGGTATCGCCTATACATCGCCCTCCGCCCCCGAGCTCTTGGCTGGCTGTGAGGTCGATCATATCACCGAAGACTCTCGTGCTGTGAAGCCGGGGACGCTCTTCGTCGCCCTGCGTGGTGTCCACGCCGATGGGCATCGCTTCATCCCTGCAGCTATCGAGGCTGGCGCACGTGCTGTCCTCGTCGAGACCCTCCCCGAAGAGTTGCACATGGATGTGGCTTATATCGTCGTTGACTCCACGGCCGAGGTGCTGGGACTCGTCAGCTCAGCCCTCCACGGTCATCCCTCTCAGGCGATGCAGGTCGTCGGCGTCACGGGTACGAATGGCAAGACGACCATCGCCACCCTCCTCTTCCGTCTCTTCCGTGCTGCTGGCTATCGCTGTGGCCTGCTGAGTACGGTGTGCAACTACATCGAGGACGAAGCCGTACCAGCGACACACACGACACCTTCGGCTCCTGAGCTGCAAGCCCTACTTGGGCGGATGCATCAGGCGGGCTGTACGCACGTCTTCATGGAAGTCAGCTCCCATGCTATGGCGCAGCATCGTGTCGCTGGGGTGCACTTCCGTGGAGGGGTCTTCACGAACCTCACCCGTGATCACTTGGATTACCATGGTACGGTACAGGAATATCTCCGAGCCAAGAAGAGCTTCTTCGATGGCTTAGGTAAGGATGCCTTCGCCCTGACGAATGCCGATGACAAGAACGGAGCGGTGATGCTGCAGAATACGCATGCCCAGCAGTACAGCTATGCCCTGCGCTCTGCTGCCGATTACCGTGCTGAGATCTTAGAGCTTTATCCCTATGGGACGCAGCTCCGTATCTCTGGGGTCGAGGTCTTAGTGCGCTTGGTGGGTGAGTTCAATGTCTACAACCTCCTGGCCGTCTATGCTGCAGCTACGCTCCTCGGTATGCCTAAGGACGAAGCCCTGCGCCGTCTGAGCGAACTGACCGCTGTCGATGGTCGCTTCCAGAGCTTCATCTCCGAGAAGCGTGGCTACATCGCTGTCGTCGACTACGCCCACACCCCCGATGCTCTGGTCAATGTGCTGGATACGCTCTCGAGCCTGCGCTCTCGTGGGGCGAAGATTATCTGCGTCGTGGGCTGCGGTGGCGACCGTGACCGAGGTAAGCGTCCGATTATGGCGCACGAAGCGGCGCTGCGAGCAGACCGCCTCATCCTCACCTCCGACAATCCCCGTAGCGAGGATCCTGTCGCCATCATCGAAGAGATGCGTGCAGGTCTTTCGCCCGAAGAGCTGAGTCGTACGCTCTCGATTACCGATCGTGCGGAGGCTATTCGCACCGCTACGATGCTCGCAGGTTCGGGTGACCTCATCCTCGTCGCAGGCAAGGGTCACGAGACCTACCAAGAGATCTCTGGCGTACGTCATCACTTCGATGACCGCGAAATTATACAGGAGCAGTTTGCTCACGAAGCTTAATTGTCTTATTTCCTACGATTATGATTTATCACTTCTTTGATTACCTGATGCGTCAGGGCATAGCTTTACCTTTCTCTCGACTTTTCACCTATGTCTCCTTCCGTGTAGGCTTGGCGGTCATCGTGGCACTCTTGCTGAGTACCATCTGGGGAGGAAAGGTCATCAACTTCCTACGTCGCAAGCAGATCGGCGAACTGGTGCGTGACCTCGGACTCGAAGGCGAGCAGACGAAGAAGGGGACGCCGACGATGGGAGGAGTCATCATCATCATGGCTATTCTCGTTCCGACGCTCCTCTTTGCACGTCTCGATAATATCTATATCATCTTGATGCTCATCACGACCCTCCTGATGGGGCTTTTGGGCTTTGCCGATGACTATATCAAGGTCTTCAAGAAGGATAAGAACGGACTCAAGGAGCACTACAAGATCATCGGGCAGGTCATCCTCGGCCTCATCGTAGGGGTGACGCTCTACCTCAGCCCCTCGGTCGTCATCAAGCGTAATAGCGAGATCGTCCGCGAAGGGGGCGTGCGTGAGGTGCGCTTCGAGACTACGGATTCGAAAAGTCTTGAGACTTCCATCCCCTTCCTCAAGGCTAATAACCTCGATTACTCGGAGATCCTCCCCATCGCTGACCCTGCGGTGAAGAAGGTCGTCGGGGTGACGCTCTTCATCATGATGACGGTCGTCGTCGTGATGCTCCTCTCCAATGGGGTTAATCTCACCGATGGAGTCGACGGCTTAGCCTCGGGGTCTTCCGCCATTGTGGGCGTGGTCTTGGGGATTTTAGCCTACGTCTCTTCGCACCACGATATGGCAGGATACCTCAATACGATGTTTATCCCTGGAGCAGAGGAGCTGGTCATCTTTGCCGCTACGCTGGTCGGTGCTACGGCTGGCTTTCTGTGGTATAACTCCTATCCTGCGCAGGTCTTCATGGGGGATACTGGGAGCTTAGCCCTTGGTGGTATCATCGGGGTCTTCGCTATCCTCATTCGCAAGGAACTCCTTCTGCCCATCCTCTGCGGTATCTTCATCGCCGAATTTACCTCCTCCTTCATACAGCGCTTCTATTTCAAGTACACGCGTATGCGGACGGGTAAGGGCGTGCGTGTCTTCAAGATGGCGCCACTTCATCACCACTTCCAGCTCCCTGGAGGATCGGCTACCGATAGCCTCATCAAACGCCCCATAGCGAAGATCCCCGAAGCAAAGCTCACGATGCGCTTCTGGCTCATCGGTATTATACTGGCTGTGCTGACGATCGTGACACTGAAGATTCGCTAACGGAAGGAGTGAGTACGTGATTCAGATAGACGATAAGATAGTAAGTCAAGACCTCTTCGAGGTACTTTTTGTCTGTGACTATGATACCTGCAAGGGCGAATGCTGTGTCGAAGGCGATAGCGGTGCCCCGTTAGAGCCTGGTGAAGCAGAGGAGCTTCGCCGTTGCCTCCCTGAGGTGCGTCATCTACTCTCGCCTGCTGCCTTAGAGGTGATTGAGGCGCAGGGGGTCAGTTACTTCGATGAGGATGGGGACGAAGTGACCTCCATCGTGCGTGGACGTGACTGCGTCTTCACCACCTACGACGAGCAGGGACGCTGTGCCTGCGCCTTGGAGAAGGTGTACAACGAAGGGAAGACTACCTTCATCAAGCCCATAAGTTGCCAACTCTATCCCGTGCGCCTGACGAAGTACCCTTCGTTTACAGCGGTGAACTACCACAAGTGGTCGATCTGTAAGTGCGCACTGAAGCTCGGTCGTAAGCTACAGGTGCCGGTCTATCAGTTCCTCCGTGCGCCGCTGGTTCGTGCCTTTGGCGAAGAGTTCTACACGCAGCTCGAGGAAGTTGCAGCCCTTCTGCAGGCCGAGCGAGAAGAGATGGAAGCTACCTCCTCCTCAGTGGCGCAATAGCCACACATCAGTCGAAGCTAACAGCCCCACCGCCCCACAAGTCCGTCTGACTTGTGGGGCGGTGGGGCTGTCTTGTATAGTTGAAGTCGCTTCCTTTTGAAGTGTGTTACTGCTCTTGCTTGAACTATTTCCATTTTGGAAATAGTTGCCTCCGCATACAATTATCTATGGTATTGATGCTCTTGAGGAGACCGTGCAACGATCTCCTTGCTGTATGATGGGTCAATAGTGAAATAGTCCTTTTCTCAGGGTGGAAGTGAGCTCGAAGAGATGTTTTGGGAGAGGAGGAGTGTGTGGTTCTATAATATCAAAGGGGAGCGGCGTGCGCTGCTCCCCTTCGGTATTGTGGCTGTCGTGAGCGATGGAGCTCGCGAGATGGCGACTACTTCTTGCTGGCGGAGTCGGTCTTTCCTTGGGTTCCGTCGCCTGCGTTGTAGTGCTCGTTGAGGTACTTGATGAAGTCTTCGGTGATGTCGAGGGCATCTTCTGCGTAGAGGATGTTGTCGCCGACCTTGGTGAGGATGAGCTTGTAGCGGCCATCCTTGTTGTACTCCTTGAGCTGGTCACGGACGGACTTCATCATATCCTCGAGGAGGGATTGCTGCTTGAGGGCGAGCTTCTCGGAGAGTTCGGCGCTGAGGGCTTGACCTTCCTGCTGCATGCGGATGAGCTTCTGTTGCTCGGCCTGCTGGGCTTCAGCGGAGACGAAGGCGTTGATGCGCATACGGCGTTCGAAGTCAGCGGCAGCCTTCTGGATAGCTGCGCTCTTGCTCTGCAGGCGTGTCTGATGTGCCGAAGCATCCTTCTCCAGCGAAGCCTTGATTTCCTGAGCGAACTTGTACTGCGAGGTGACGCTGTCCATGTTCACGAAGGCGATGGGTAGCCCTGTGGCTTGTACTTCGGCGGGCGTGGAGGGTGAAGATTTCTGCTCGGCCTTGTTCCCTCCGCAGGAGGTGAGGCAGAGGGTGGTGGTGAATGCGAGGGCAAGAGTGCCGAGGCTTACGAGACCTTTCTTTGTCATAAGTGATATGCTATTGTATTGGGTATGCGAAGTGAAGTGAGACGACCTTAATCCTGGCTGGTAGCTAAGCGTTCGGCGAGTGTCTGATGGCGCTGCGCGTCCCGATGCTGTGAGGTGTGGCACGAGATACCGCGCTGCTGCATCGCCTTGTTGCCCCCGACGTGGGTGCTGGGGAAGCGGCCGTTTTTCTTGAAGATAAGCCCGATGCTCAGTAGGAAGACCACCAGTGCCATAGCCAAGAGGGAGATGAAGAAGAGCGTCATATTACTCTGAGTCTTTATTGCGGAAGAGGTAGCGAGTAGCGAGTGCTGCGATGAAGAGCAGTATGGCTACGAATACCTTCATTGTATTTTATCGTTATATTTGTTGGGAGCAAAGGTACAAGTTTTCGCCGATTAAGGCCTTAAATGCACTGCAAGAGAGGAGGCGAAGGCGTGCTTGTCGCTTGGCTCACCTAATCGCTTACACGTAAACATCAACACAGCAATGGAGATTACAGAACTAAAGCCCGCGATTGTCTGGAAGTACTTCCATGAAATCACACAAGTACCTCGTCCATCTAAGAAGGAAGAGAAGATCATCGCTTACCTTGAGAAGTTCGCCCACGACCACGGTATCGAATACAAGAAGGACGAAGTGGGGAACATCGTCATGAGCAAGCCTGCCACCCCAGGCTACGAAGACCGTGTCAAGCTCATCCTGCAGAGCCACGTCGATATGGTCTGCGAGAAGAACGCTGGTACGGTACACGACTTCGACAACGATCCTATCCGTACGATCATCGACGGCGAATGGCTCCACGCTGATGGTACGACCCTCGGAGCAGATAATGGTATTGGTTGTGCTGCTCAGCTCGCCGTCCTCGCCTCCGATGATATTGAGCACGGCCCGATCGAAGCCCTCTTCACCGTCGACGAAGAGACGGGTATGACGGGTGCTTTCGCCCTCAAGCCAGGCTTCCTCACCGGTAAGATCCTCATCAACCTCGACAGCGAAGATGAAGGCGAACTCTTCATCGGCTGCGCTGGGGGTAAGGGGATCGTCGCTACCTTCAAGCCCGAATACAAGGCTGCTCCACAGGACCTCGTCTGGCTGCGTGCCTCCGTCTCTGGTCTCAAGGGCGGTCACTCGGGTGGTGAGATCCACTGCGGCTTAGGGAACGCTAATAAGCTCCTCACGCGCTACCTCTATGCTCTGGAGTCCAACATTGAGTGGTGTCTGGCTGAAATTGGTGGTGGTAACCTCCACAACGCTATCCCTCGCGAAGCACACGCCCTCGTTGGTGTGAAGCCTGCCGACAAGGCTAAGGCTGAGGAACTCCTCCGCGCCCTAGACGAAGCCGTGCGCAACGAGCTCAAGGCCGTAGACCCCAACGTCCGTCTCTCGATCGAAGATGCTACGGCTCCTGCTCAGGTCATCGACTGCAAGACGAAGTCCGCTCTGGTGCGTGCCCTCTATGCTTGCCCTCACGGCGTGCTGGGTATGAGCCACGAAATCGAAGACCTCGTCGAGACCTCCAACAACCTCGCCTCCATCAAGCAGCGTGACGGCATCATCCTCGTCGAGACGAGCCAGCGCAGCTCGACTACGAGCCTCCGTGACAGTGCCTCTGAGATGGTCGCTTCGGTCTTCGAACTCGCTGGTGCGGCTGTTGAAGTTACCGACTCCTACCCAGGCTGGAAGCCCAATCCCGACTCTGCTATCCTCAAGGCTTCTGCGGATGCTTACCGCAAGCTCTTCGGCAAGGAAGCAGCTGTCAAGGCTATCCACGCTGGTCTGGAATGTGGTCTGATTCTCGATGTCTATCCTGATCTGGATATGGTATCCTTCGGGCCTACGCTCCGTGACGTGCACTCGCCCGCTGAGCGTATCGAGATCAAGACGGTCGACCTCTGGTGGCGTCACCTCCTGCAGGTGCTCAAGGAAATCCCTGCTGCTAAGTAATCCGCTGCTACCTATCCTCGGGGATAGATAGCTAAGATAAGCTCCCTTCGTGCGACGCCATCGCACGAAGGGAGCTTCTTTTTTAAGGGAAAGTGGGGGGCTTCTTATGAGGATGTGGGGTGAAGGTATAGTGGTGGGTGAGCGGAGCAGTATAGGTCAGCGCGTCGACCAGTATAGGTGGAAGCTCGGAGCAATAGTGGTTCGTTCTCGGAGCACTAGTGGTCACGGCGCGAAGCTATATAGCTTTGCCTGTACCTCTCTTTGCCTTGATCCTCTCGATGCTTGTTCCTGCCTACTCATCGCTACGCTCCCCCGCCTCGAGCACCTTTAGCTCGTATAGCCCCTCTACATAAAAGCATTCGCCCTACCTCTCGCACGGAGAGGTGGGGCGAATACCTTTGTATGGGGGAGAGAATGAGGCTATCGCTATGACTTGCGGTGGAAGAGATAGCCTTTCAGCGATTGGGCTGAGAAGATTGGAGTCCTTTTCTCTGGATCTATGGTGACCGAGGCGGTCGTGAAGTCCGCCTGGAGCTTGTTGCCAGAGACTTGTGCACGGAAGTCCTTCAAGAGAATAGCATCTCCGAAGGGGGTAGGCAGGATGATGTCGGTGATGATGAGCGTCTTCCCCTCAAGACGATAGGTACTCGTCTGCTCCATCGTGTGGGTTGTACCCGTCGGGGTGAGGGTGAAGCGCACTTCGCTGTCACTGATGAAGTCGAGGAGCATTGTCCCTTCCCCTTCTGTCCAAAGGGTGCCAGTGAGTGGATGCTGTGTCTTGGGAGCTTCACCCTTGCCACAGCTGTAGAGGCCACAGGTGAGAGCGAGGAGAAGCACCCACAGGGAGAGCAAGTGCAGAGGACGCCGGGGGAGAAAGGAATGTATCATAGCGGTATCGGGTGATGAGGTCTGGGGCGTGAACTATTGGGCAGCCTCTTCAATCTGGAAGAAGTAGGGGGCGTATCCTGCCTGGACGTAGGCCTCCTTGCAGCCGTGGGGGACGATGAGTCGCTCGATAAGCCCTTGCTTGGTCGTGCGGAAGAATACCATCGATCCCAGTGCAGGGGGCGTCTTGCCGAGCGCGCGTACGGTCTCCAGCGAGCCACAGAGGGCAAATGCTTGGTCATCGATTCGCTCGAGCGAGGCGGGTAGTGTGACCTCAGGTAGCGTACAAGCGTAGAAGGCGAGTGCACCGATATGACGCAGCCGCTGAGGAAGGGTGAGGGCTTCTTGTATCTGAGCTGCGAAGAGAGCTGCCTCGCCGATACTATGTAGTGTGCTCGGGAGGAGCAGTCGCTCAATCTGCAGCGCATTCTTCAGCTCGATACGCTGGGTGCTGATGAAGGCTCCATAGACGCCCGCCGCCAAAGCACGCGTTCCGAGGCTCTCGAGTCCCTCGGGCAAGCGAAGAGTCTTGGCCTGGATGGTGGAGAGTGCACCGCGATATTGATTGGGATGCTGGAGTAGGAAGGTGCTCCCTATCGTAGTGAGTGCCGATCCGTCAGCGAAGGTGATGTCCTCAAAGCGACCCGTGAGGGTGATGTCCTTGAGTGACTTGGGGAGGATGAGCGGTGCGTTCAGTTCGATGAGAGCACGTAGCTCCTCGAGCCCCTTGGGCAGGAGCAGTTCTTCCTTCACCGAAGAAATCTTGAGGTCGTTTGGTCCGCCGTTCTGCTCTTCGAAGAGCTTTGGCTGATCACAGTAAAGGCGCTTGAGGCTCTCAGGAAGCTGTAGTCGTGTCGTGGCAAACTCTCCGAGCTGGAGCTCTTCATAGCCCTCGGGGAAGGTGAGGCTGGTGTAGATGAAGCTCAGCCCGAAGTCGATGAGCCCGCGTATCCCTCTCGGTAGCGTGAGGTGCTTGATGGTCAGCCCTGAGGCAAAGGCACGAGGTAGGGTGTCGTCCGTTACGCCCACAGCAGTAGGCTCTGGGTCACTGAAGAAACGCTTCTTAGGGAGGACCGTGCGCCCGCCACTGACGATCCTCGTGTCGGAGAGATCAAGAGCATCGATGCGCGCATTCTGCTCTTGGAAGAAGAGCAAATCAGAGCCGTTGATCGGCCCGTGCACGATAATCTTCGAGAAATAGGGCATCTCCTTAGCGACCATCGGCAGTAGACCTGGGACTTGCTGGGTAAGCTCCAGCACCCCATTCGTATAGGTGTAGCTGGGGGCGGTGTGATGTCGGACACTCACCGCAACGGAGTCTTCGGAGAAGAAGCCCGAGAGGGGATTGCCGAGGCGCACATAGACAGTCGTCTCTCCATCAGCGAGCCCACGCACTCGTCCCTCGGAGTCTACCGAGGCGATGGCTGGATCGGCGACGCTCCACGATAGAGCCTCATTCGGCTTGTAGTCTTCGGGGAGGAAGCGATAGGGTAGGGTATAGGTCTCAAGCGGATTGATGGTGATGGAGCGGTCACGCAGATAGACTCCCGAGGAGATCAGAGTGAAGCGTCTGCTGGCGTGGACACGCTTCCCTCCAGACTGGAGTGACGTGACGTGGACGGTGAGTTCGCCCTTGCGTAGGGGCTTGAGGACACCACCATATTGGATGGAGGCAATACTGGCATCGGAGACGCTCCACGAGAGGCGAGGAGATTCGACCCGTGGGTTGGTCTTGACCGAGAGGTGATATTCCCTCCCCGTATAGAGTGTGTCCGAGCTCAGAGGAGCGATGGAGAGCGTCTCGATGGCAGGATCTTCCTGTGAGCAGGCAAGTAGTGTGAAGCCTGCGATGAGGGCAGCGAGGACAATGCGGTAGTTCATACGTACTGGGCGTGCTTAGTGCGTCTGACGGATAGTGAAGGTGATCGGCTGAAGCCCTTCACCTGAGGGGGGAGTTAGTCGAATCTGGGTCGTACGGTCTGCTCCACTGGTATTCTTGTCGAGGTAGAAGGCGATGGAGCTGACGTAGCCTGTTGAGGGGTCTACACCGAGCTGTGCCTGGATCCAGCCACTACGCGCCTGTAGCTTGCTCATCTGGATTTGCTCCAGCGAGAGGTTGGTCGTGAGTGCAATGGTCGATACGATCCGTTTGTCGTACTCATCGTCGGGCTGGGCTGCCATCTGGAGCTCTGTATCTTCGCTCGTGCTGAATTGATACGTGCCACGGAAGGGAGCTTGCTCGCAGATGACTTGCAGAGGTGCGAGCTTTTTCCCTACATAGCTACTACCTAAGTACGAATTATAAATCCCTGAGATGGTGAAGCGACGTGGTGTGCGTAGCGGATTGGCCGTGACGTGTAGGCCACGGAGATGGGTGATGTCGGGATAGTCAATGCTCGAACCATCGGGTACAGGGAGTTCCGCTCCCCACTCGCGTTCGGGTATGGTGACGAAGGTAGGACGCGTCCACTCGATATCTTCATAGGGGAGGTTCGTGCGGTAGTTGATGCCAAATTCCGAGGCCTCTGCAGGGAGGGTAATACGCTCCTCGCTCTTGCCTTGTAGCGTCTGGAGATAGAGGTTCCTCGTGTGGTTAGGGAGGTGAAGGAAGCCCCAGAACTTTTGATCGTTCACCTCATTGGTGATGCAGTAGGCCAACGTGAAGCCTTGTTGCGTTAGGAGCGAGAGTTTAAGCAAGTCGGCATTGGACGAGGTCTGTCCCGTGACGGCGACACCATCGGCTGTCTTGACCAGACGGAAGTAGGGCTGGAGAGCGGGACGCTCCATTTGGCGACTCTTCGTGTCGATGGCGTACTGCCAGAAGGGGCTGAGGTACATCTCCTTGTAGTCCGGCATGGGGTCACCGTCACCGTTCGTATCGATCTCTCCATCTAAGTTGTGGTTATCGAGATAGACAGTGAGATGGAGCTTCTCCAGAGGAATGTCTGTCTTGAGCGGTATGGATATCTGTTGAGGAAGCATCCCCACGGTGGTGATTACCTGCTCGGGATGAACGAAGGAGACCACGGAGTGCCCCAGCTGGAGATAGTCAAAGGCGATGTGCTGGTGGGAGAACTGAGGATCGGTAAGCGTGACCCGCACCTTACGCTGTACCATACCCTCTGGGATGGCATCAGCACGGAGGCTAATCCCCCAGCTGTCTCCCGTCTTGATGATCTGCACATCGTGTATCCAGTCGCTCGAGTTGTCGCTATAATCATAGCTCACTTTTAGCTGGTCGGCAGGGAGGTTGGTGCGGAAGAGGACTGGGTCGCTATGTACTCCTCCTGAGGCTGGGAGAGGAATGGTGTAGACATCCTTAAAGTTCGAATAAAATGTACTCAGAGGATAGCCGAAGGCGGGGATGTAGGGGAAAAGGTAGCGGTCTGATGCCAGAGCTTCGTCAGCTTCTTGGCGTATGGTGATCCGACGAGCTACCTGACGGCCTCCTCGCTCGATGACTTGTAGAATAAGCTCGGCTTGTCGTGTGAATGGAGTGCTATTTCGTGCGACATAGACCAGCAGCTGACCTTGCTGGAGCTTGGTGTCGATCCAGTCTTCTGCCTCAGTGATCTGTAGTCGGTCATCGGAGATCGAAGAGGTAAAGGGGATACGTAGGGTGTCTCCAGCACTGTGTGCCGTGAGCTCGAGTGACTCACGACCATCCTGAAGGTCAATGCGTGGAGTCTCTGCCGTGCTCCGACAAGCAGCGAGCAGGAATATAGTGAGGAGGGTGAGGAGGTAGGCTTTGACGTTCATCATTGTATGTGTAGGCTACTTGGTCTTTACCTTGTGAAGTGTGACGTAGGCGGTGATCATCCCCGGCTCAGAGAAGCGAACGAGTAGCGCTTCCTCTTCGTCACGTACAAGCTCCATAATTATAGAGGCATCGTGACGAGCATAGGTCGTGGCTATCGGGGGGATGACGTCGATCTCAAAGGTGCCAGCATAGTGGTCGGTATCTCCTCGGAAGGGGAAGAGTGGGAAGGTGAGGAGGACCTTGCTCCCAGCGACACGCCACGTCCCCTTATAGATATTGATCCCATAATGTAGGACGGGGAGTGAGCTCAGCAGCACCTGTCCGTTGCTCTGGAAGCTAAGTTGGTAGCGCGAGAGGAGTGGATAGACATTATATAGGGCGTCATCGATATAGAGGACACGCTTCCAGGTCTCAAGGTCGACGCGATAGGAGCCGAGGATGGTACGATAGTCTATTGGGGCTTGGCTGATGGGATTACGCTCGCTCCACGAGGGGTCGATGACATCGGTTTCTTTGCTCCAGTAGTCGTCCTGAGCACCCTTCCCCGTCATCAGCGCAGAGAAGCTGTAGTCGGGATTGACGAAGAAGGCTTCCATCGTGAGCATATTGTTCAGCAGGTTGAAGCGTCTGACCTTCAGCCGATACTCTAAGTCTCCACCGATGGGAGACCCTACACGTACGAGGAGCTCTTCGGGGGCTTTGGGGGCAAGCGTCCAGGTACCCGTGTAGTAAAAGATGGTATTGCCATACTCCTCGATGATATAGGTAGCATAGACTTGCCCCGTCTTGGAGAGGTAGAGCGAGTTGAGGTGCTTACCTGCTACATTGAGGATGGGGCGAGCATTGACCGAGAGATCGCTGAGTAGCTTTGGTAAGATCACCTCTTGCTTCTCCCGGTCTACCTTCCACGTCACACCTAATATCTTTTCCAATGTGAGGGATGTGGGGAATTGGATGCGCGTATCTTGCCCCGAAGGGTCGATGGTCAGGTCATTGCTGCAGGCCGAGAGTAGTGCGAGCAGTAGAAGCAGTAGGTAGGGACGTCTGCTTATCATCGGGTGTGGGATGTAAGGGTGATCTTCTTGAAGTCGGCGACGTACCCACTCTGTAGCGATACAGAGAAGGCGGGTGTCGCCTGGCGGGTCGCTACATCATAGGTGTAGTAGCCGTTGTAGGCTCCTTCACTGCTGGTGCGGACGTAGCGCAGGTAGAGGCGATCGTCGATGACGGTGGCGATATTCACTCCCTGTCGGAAGGCGGAAGAGGGGCGAAGAGCGGAGATCGGCTCAGCGTGACGGGTCTTTAGGTCGATGGTATAGTACTGCCATTCGTCTTGTGGGCTCTTGCTCTTGACGGCGGAGAGCTGGTGGGTCGGTACCATCGTCAGCAGCTGACCGTGGTAGGCATAGATGCCATTGAAGCGAGCTGGGTAGCTTAGATGGAGGTCCGAGATCTTCACCTGCCAGTCGGGATCCACCTGATGGCTGTCGTGGCGGATGCGGTAGATGAGGGAGTTCTGGTAGAAGCCGAGCAGGTCACCCCCTTGAGCCAGTAGGTAGAGGTCGCCAGCTTCGTCGTGGACATATTGTGCCAGTTCGGAGGGCGTCCCCAGTCGTCCCGTGTTCGGTAGGTGCGAGAGTCCCAGGAGTCGACCACCGTTCTTGGCTTCGTAGGCGACAAGGTAGCTATCTCGAGAGAGGTTAGTACGCGAGTCGGACTGGAGCTCGGCATCCATAATCAGGGCCCCATGGTGGAGAACCATCAGCTTCATCCCGAGGACTACTCGAGGAAGTTGTTGGCCCGTAAGAGCAGGTGTCTTCTCGAGGATGAACTGGCGGATGCGTGCTTTGTCAGCTTCTGAGATGAGTATTTGGGCTGGAAGCTTGGCCATCGTCACAGGGTCGAAGGTCACCACTTGGAGGTCGTTTTGCAAGACGGGAGGCTGGATGAGGAAGCCCAGGTGTTCGCCGATGACAAAGTTCTTCTCCGTTTGGCTGAAGCCTCCCGACTCATGCTCTAAGTAGGCTCGCTCCCCGATTGCTTGGGCGGTAGCTGGGAACGTGAGGCGCACGGGGTTATTGATAAGTAGCTCGCCACGTGTGTGGATGTTCACCGCATTCGAGAAGCGATAGAGCCGACCGTGTGCTTCGAGGAGCCCACCTCCATCAGCACCGAAGCGCCCGAAGAGGGTGTTTCGCTCCAAGATGTTATTGATGCCCTCGGAAGAAGGAAGGTGGTCAAAGTAGGAGATGTAGCTCTCTTCTTGACTCTGTCCCTTCATCGGGCCCGCGGGAATAGTCGTACTCTTATAGGTCATCAGCACGTAGCGGTCGTGGCTCAGCGTCTCCTCTTCCTCCTGTAGAGAAGGCTCGAGACGAGGCGTCTCGTGCTGTCGGCAGGATCCTGTCGAGAGGCAGAGCGCAAGCAGGCAGAGTGCGGTAGGGGATGATAGCTTGTTCATAGGGAAGGTGCATCAGCGGGTTATTCTTGCTGACCGATGGAGGCATAATAGATACGCAGCCCTTCGGGGACGTTCTTGACGATACAGCCTGGATTTACGGTGATGGAGCTGGCGTTGATATTGGCTTTGGTGAGGTGGCCAAAGTCGAGGTAGTCTATTGGGATCGTGCGTGAACCGGTGCCGACAAGACCTCGGAAGTAGACTAAGCCCTTGAAGCTACGCCATTGCTCGCCACTGAAGTCGAGTATATTAAAGGCAAACCAGATCTCTTGCTCATCGGGGTGGGGGAGGTACTTGCTCGGAGGGAGGCTTACCGCCAGCCCGTAGACTGAGGCGAACTGACTGCGTAGGTATTCGCGATCCAGTGATGTATGGACAAGAGGATAATTGCCGATGGTATGTCCATCTTCTCCGTGAGAGTTGTAGTCACGAAGAGTGAGGTTGCCCTTCTTCTTGGCTGAAGGGGGGACGTTGATTTGTCCGACTTCCTCGACTTCCACATCGAAGGCAAAGGTGTGGGAGAGACTGGGTGCTGTGAGTGTCTTCGTCGCGCCTGAGAAGAGAACTTGCTGGAGCTGGGGGGTGGTACTTGAATTAAGGGGCGAAAGGTCGATCTCTGGGGCATAGAGGTGGAGCAACTCGACCTTCTGGAGTGCGGGGCATCCTGCTAAGGTAAAGCGTACATTACGCCCCCAACTACTGCGTGCTACAGCTCCCTTCTTGGCGCGTATGCCGAGGGTGAGCTCTTTTAGGGCTGGGAGCTGGAGCTTGTCGAAGGTGGAGTGGTCGAAGTCTTTGCGCTCGGCGAAGATTACTTGCAGACGCTGGAGCTGTGGTAGCTGGCTATTGAGTCGTGTGATGAATTCGTTGTCGAAGGGGAGCGGATGATAGCGTAAGCCATCACTACCGTAGGAGTCACCCGACTCGACTGTGATCGATAGCGTAGCGATGCGTGGGCTGACCTTGCCGAGGAGGTCTACATCACGTAGACGGACATTCTCGAGGTAGAGCGATGTGGCTTGATCTACTCCGAGGCTGGCAAGGCTGGAGAAGTATCCTTCCTTGACGATGAGCTTGAATCGTGCGTCGGGGTGCTGGCGGATGGTGAGGTTGGGGGTTCCCGTCACTTCAATCTCCTTGAGGCGAGCACAGTCACTGGCATCGACGATGAGACCATCTTTGGCTCCTTTGATACGTAGGACGCGTAGCTCACGTAGCCCACGCAGATCAAGACGCTCAAGCTGGGCGGCACTGATCTCCAAGGTCGTAGTGCGAGGATAAGCCGAGAGGTTGTATAGCTCGCTCATATCGTCAGGGACATATCCGAGACCCTCCGCTTGGGAGTTGTTGTTCCCATTGAGGGTGTTGAGGACGAGGGTAGGGTCGTCTTCGTAGCTGGAGAGGTAGCCGTGCTCAAGGAAGTAGTCGATACGGTTCTTCCCGTTGAGGTACTTCTTCTGGTGCTTGGAGTCGTAGAGATAGATGAGGTAGGTGTCGGCGAACTTCTCCGCTTTATCCAGCACTCCCCGTAGGGAGTCACGTACGGCTCGGTCGCTCAGTAGCTCCAGCTCTTGACGTGCCAGATCAAAGGAGAGCTGACGGATATAGTCATTGGCTCGTACTTGGATCTCGTGCTGATTCATCTGAAGGCGTCCACCTGCCTCGGGGTTAATCTGTCTCTCGTCACGAGGTAGAGGCTCGTAGGTACGCTGGCAGGCCGATAGGGTGCAAAGGGCGATCAGCAGGAGGAGCCCCTTGTAGGGTAGGCTAATTATCTTGTCCATCATAGGGGACTATAACTTGAATTCGAGAGAGAGGTTCGCATAGCGTCGGGGCTGAGAGAAGCGGATGACGGACTCCAGCCCACCACGGAAGAAGTCCGTATGCTGGACGAGCATCACGGGACTGATGATCTGGCGCAGGTCATCCCAGAGCCAGTAGCGAGTATCCGTGAGGTTCATCAGAGAAGCGCGTAGGGTGACGTACTTGGCTATCTTGACGTAGGCAAAGAGGTCTACAGTCACAGCATTTTGGAAGAAATAGTAGGGGAACTGGCTAATCTGTTCATCTCCATAGAAGCTCTTGACGAAGCGCGTCTGGTCGACATCCTTTGCCTTGAGGAAGTTAGCACGCAGGCTGACGCCTGCTCGTTCCTTCGGGAGGTCGTAGTCGAGTCCAATCACGGCTTTCAGTGGCTGGATAGCGAGCATTGAGGTGCCATCGCTGAAGCGACCTTCGGAGTAGTTCAGTGAGCCTGTGAGCATGAATTGTCCTGCACGCTTGAGCTGGGGGAGGAGCTCCTCGAGGTAGAGGCTCGTGCTGAGGTCGATCCCCCAGAGGCGTGCGCTCTTCTTGTTTTCGTTGATGGAGTAGGCGACATCTCTATTCTGTCCATCGAGGAAGATCTTCTGTACGCCATATAAGGGCTCGATGTAGTCCTTATAATTATTGTAGTAGAAGCTCAGGTCGTAGGCAAAATACTTCGGGTCAGCTGTACCGATATGCCACTCGTGGTTGAAGGACAGCTCACGGCGGAGCTTGGGGTTCGATAGCACGAAGAAGGCAGGCGAGAGGCTGACGTACTGGAAGAATCGCTCCTGAGAAGTCGGTACACGGTAGCCCGTGGAGAACTTATATCCTATGCTTAGATAGGGGTTGAAGTCATAGCTCACGATCGCCATAGGCGTGAAGCCCCATTCGCTGATGCTGGACTTCTCGAAGTCCATCCCTGCGGTCTTTAGGTTACCGATTAGATAGCCTAAATAGTTGAAGTCGTTATCTCCGTTCCAGTCTCGAGTGCGTGAGGAGAAGAGGTCGTAGCGCACGCCGAGATCAAGCTTGAGCCGTCCCATCTGGATCTTATCTGAGAGTGCTACGGAGAGGTTGTCACGGTCGGCAGGTCGCTGGAAGGAATAGATATAGGAGCTCTGAGGTAGCTCGTCACCGAAGCGATAGAATTGACCTTTGTAGCGTACACCTTCGCTGTAGGTGTTCAGCGGACGGCTGATGTCTACATTCTTATCCTCGATATGATGGTGCAGGTAGGAGGCGTGCAGGGTGAAGAAGTGGTAGCCAAGTGCTCCGAAGTGCTGAGGCTTAGACGTTGCTTTGAGGGCGATGGCTTGGTCATAGAAGCTCATCCCTTTGAGCAGTCGGCGCGTACCAGCAGGGAGGTAGTTGGGACGGAAGTTGCTGATCTCAGGGCGGTAAATCGAGCTTCGCGTGTCGGCATCGAGGAAGGATTGCTGTCCGTTGACGTAGATATTGAGCTGATTGAGCCATGGAGACTCCAGTGGTGTAAAGCGGTAGTTTACGTCATAGCGGCGAGTGAGCACCTGGTCGTGCCCATAGTAATAAGGCTCGTGCTGCGAGGTGAGTACGTAAGCGGGCTCCATAGACCATACTTCGGAGTCTGTGACCTTATTTTGACTGTAGTAGGAGGCGGTGAGCTTGTGGTCTCCATAGCGGTAGGCTATCTTGCCGAGGAAGCTCTGCTGGCGGTATTCCATCGGGTCAGGTCGGGTGGAGAAGATGCTTCGTCGTAGCTCTCCCGTACCGAAGTTACGTACCTCGTGTCCTGTACGCTCTGCGTAGAGGGCGAGGGCTTCAAAGCCCTTGTAGACGGCAGCGCCACCGAGTGAATAGATCCGCCCACGCGCCATATTGTCGCCCCCGATCTTGCCTTGGATGCCGTAGAAGTGCCCTGGTTCGATCATCGTGTGGGCCTCCTTGGTCTCGAAGTTCACTGCGCCTCCGAGGGCTCCTGTACCGTGCTCGAAGGAGGAAGCCCCTTTCTTGATCTCTACCTTCTTGATGAACTCAGTCTCAAACTGCGGGCGGGCTGAGTTGATGAGTCCATAGGAGCTGAAGACCACGTTCGTCTCTGTCTCGGCCTGTGGTAGTCCATCGACAGATATAGAGACGCGGTTCTCATCGACCCCACGGATGGCGAAGCCTTTGTTGCCATAGCGTGAGACTGACTCTGAGATACCTACCCCGGGCATATAGCGTACGAAGTCTTTGGTGGAGAGGATGAACTGACGATTGATATCGCGGTCGGAGACGACTTCCCGTCCGATTTCCTTCTTCTGTACCTTCTTCTCACGCTTCTTCTCATTGACATTGACCTCCTTGATGTGGTAGGTGCGGCGCACGGTCGTATCAGCTTTGCTCTTTGTTGGCTCTTGCTGTTGGGCTAAGGCCGGGTAGGTGGAGGCTAAGCTGAGCGAGAGGAGGTAGGGCAAGAGCGTATATCTTGTCTTCATTTCGGTAGCAGGGGGAGTTAGTTCCGGTAATAGGTCAGATAGTAGAGGGGCTCGATACTGATGCCGAGGGGTTTGTCGAGATAGCTCTGACGCTCATCCACGCTGACACGTTTGCCTTCGGGGAGGGTGAAGGCTTTTAGTCGAAGGACAAATCTGTCTTGCTTAGGATTCGTACCACCAGCACGCTTCAGCTGGGCTTCGGCATCGATGACGATGGGCGTGGTGAAGATAGGACTACGAAGGAGTGCACCATGGAAGGTAAGCTTGTCTTGATGTGTCAGGTATTCGTAGATACATCCACTGAGGTCGATTGTCGCTGAGTGATTCTGTCCATCGTAGTGGAGGAGCAGGGGAAGCTGTGCGCTGCCGTCGATGCTGACTTCGTTGTTGTTGCCGAAGATGATATAGCGATCATAGTCGTCGAGCTTGAAGGTGCGGAAGCGCAGTACTTCGTTGTCGGCGAGGCTGGGGTCTTGCTTGATATTGATGTAGTTATCCTCGTGCTCCAGTTCGCGCTTGAAGCAACTTGTCCCTCCTGCCGTCAGGAGGCACACACTGAGGAGGAGCTTGAGGGTAAAGGTTGTCCTTGTCTTCATAGGTCTTCGGTTAGGGGCTTAGGGTGCAGGACGGAAGCTCACAGGGCTGGCCCACGAATAGCTTGGGACTTCATTGCTCATGACGAGGATAGTCCCCCAGTGCTTCTGACCGTCATAGATGCTATAGAAGAGATAGGGATTGAGGTCGACCTCTACCCCTGCATCATTGAGCCCACGCTTGTAGCGAGGTATGAGCTGGCTGGGGCTGGCTGCATACTTCGCTGGGTCGTATTCGAGGGTGATAGCGATGGTGTAACGGCTACTCTCGGCGTAGTCCTTGGATGGCTTGAGTGGAAGGATGAGTGTGAGATAGCGATCCCCGAAGTAGTAGCGCTGACCTGTGGGCTCGAGTGGACCATTGGGGACGGCGAAGATCGAATTATCCTGTCCGCGACCTCGTCCCTCGAAGGATTTGAAGATACGTCCACGCTCATAGCCATAGGTGAAGGAGTAGTAGCTGGTCGGGAGCTGGAGCGAGTCGAGCTGGAGTTGGTGCTCACGACCGAAGAGGATCTTTCCGCCGAAGAGCTTCTCCACGCTATAGCTCGCCTTTGAGGGATCGCCTTCTACCTCTCCCCGACGGTAGGCTTCTTGGTGCCATACTTTGCCTTCGAGTTCGGATTCACGACCGGTGAACGCCTTGTAGGAGGATAGGGTCTTATCAATTAGTCCTATGGCTTCGCCCTCTACGAAGGAGCGTAGATGAGCCTCCTTCTTGGGGTCGCGCACGCTATATCCTGGGGCTTCCTGCGTGAGGAAGTGCTGGAGCTGGAGGCTTAGAGCCTCGCGCATTTGTAGTAGCACGGTGGGATCCGTAGCTGGATACTCCTCTGCTTCTGTAGTCATGGAGGGGACGATCATCGTTTGGAAGTGGCTGTAGTCACTACTTGCCAAGAGCGTTTTGATCGAGTGAACACGGAGGCTAAAGCTCAGTGCTCTGCGGATGTAAGTAATCTGGCTATGGAAGAAGGCATCATGGCTGAGGAGCTCCGTCCCTGCTGTGCTTCCACTGTGGCGGTAAAGCTCTCCGAGTCCAGGCTCGGCTCCGAGGGGATCAGTGAAGACGCTGGTGAAGAGACTGTCGACCTGCTGGGCAAGGCGTCCCTTCTGGTGCAGTTGTTGCTCGTAGAGCTCTTTGCCTGGGTCGTGACCTGATTCGCGACAGCTGCTAATCAGACATAGGAGTGATAGCACCAGTGAGATATAGCGTATCTGCATGCGTATGGGCAATTGGTTGTATTTCATATCGCTATCCTATGGTATAATAGGTAATACAAAGGAATAGCTAATATTGACCTCCCACAATCCTCGTAAATAGGTAGTTTTCATGACTGTACTCCCTATTTGTGGGGAAGGGTCAGCCACTGGACTCAGGGACACAGGACACTTATATATAATGTATCCCCCGCCGTGTCAAGGAGACGCAGCGGAGGATATATGTTTAAAAGGATAGGGGAAGTAGGGTGCTTCTTATGAGAATGTGGGGAGAAGGTATAGCGGTGGGTGAGCGGAGCAGTATAGGTCAGCGCATCGACCAGTATAGGTGGAAGCTCGGAGCAATAGTGGTTCGTCCTCGGAGCACTAGTGGTCACGGGGCGAAGCAATAGTGCTTCGCTCAGGCTTCACCAAGCCCGAATGGCGCAAACAGCGAAGCGAGTGCCGTATGATGCAATAGCCTCCTTTAGCTCGTAGCCCTCTTACAAAAGCATTCGCCCCACCTCTCGCTTGGAGAGGTGGGGCGAATACCGTATATATATGGGGTGAAGCTACCTTAGAGGCGGCGGCGTAGCTCGCCGAGGAGGAGGGCTGTGGCGATGGCGACGTTGAGCGACTCGGTATGCGTGCGCTCGATGGGGTAGGGTGGAATGGTGATGCGGCGGTCAATATGTGGCTCTAAATCCGGGTGGATACCTTGCCCTTCATTGCCCATGATGAGCAGCACCGGTGCGTCTTGTCCTGTGGGGAGCGTAGCGGAGTAGAGGTCTTCCCCACCGAGGAAGGTCCCCAGTCGCTCCCCACGAAAGCCCTCGAGGAAGGCGGTGGTATCATGTAGACGGTGGAGCTGGACACGGGTGAGTGCGCCCATCGTAGCCTGCACCACCTTCGGAGCGAAGGGGTCAGCCGTGCCTGGTGCGAGGTAGATATGCTCAATACCGAACCAGTCCGCCGTGCGGATGATTGTCCCGAGGTTGCCGGGGTCTTGGATGCGGTCTAAGAGGAGGCTCACCCCCACAGGACTGGTCTGCACCTCCTCCTCACGAGGGAGAGTGAAGACCCCGAAGAGTGGCTGTGGCTGTCGCTGGGTGCTGATGCGGCTCCAGTCGAAGCTCGCTGGGACCACCTCTATACGCTGGGGTTGCTGTGCGGTAGGGAGTGCCTGTAGCTGGGGGGATAGCCCATGGTACAGCCCTTCATCTACAATAAGAAGCTCACAGGGGAAAGCACCAAGCATCTCCCCTGTGAGCTTAATTCCTTCGGCGATGAAGCGCTGCTGAGCCGTGCGCCCCTTCGCCTCATGCAGGCTGCGGATGTCCTTAATCTCGGCCTTACTCAGCATCGAAGCGGACTTCCTTGAAGGCATAGGCACGCTCCCAGCTATCCTCACGCTGCAGGACGAGTCTCCCCTCGGGGGTGACATCCTTGATCTGTGCGCGGAACTGCCCCTGCACGTCCGTGAAGAGGTAGAAGCCTTCACGGCGATAGAGGTGCTTCATATAGTGGCGGTGTACCTCCTGATAGCGACCGAGGAGGAAGTCGGGAAGGAGCTGTGCCAGCTCCGTATGCAGACGGATGAGCACTTCCATCGGCTCGAGGCTACGACCCGTAATCATGCGTAGGGAGATGGCTATGGGGAGCTCGGGGGGGAAGGCCTCATCGTTGATGTTCATCCCTATGCCGATGACGGAGTAATCGACACGTGCGCCTGTAAGGCTGTGCTCGATGAGGATACCAGCGAGCTTGCGGTCTCCGTAGAAGATGTCATTAGGCCACTTGACGCTGAGGTGCTGACGCTGCTCCTCGTCCATATAGTAGGCTAAGGTGCGCATCACCGCCCAGGCGGCAAGCTCAGAGACGGCAAACTGCTGCTTGCCCTGAAGCATGTCGCTACGCAGTAGGAGGGAGAAGGTGAGGCTGTCCCCTGGGCGAGAGGTCCAGGTATTCCCACGCATCCCACGTCCAGCGGTCTGCTGACGGCAGACGACGGTGTGGAGCTGAGGGAGGTCGCGTCCCGAGGCTATCTGACTGGTGAGGTAGGTGTTGGTGCTGTCTACCTGGTCGATGAATTCGAGCAATGAGGTATCCATATACTTAGTGAATGGGGTGATGAGGTGTGAAGAAATAGGGTTAGTCCTCTATGGAAAGGGGAGTGATGGAGAGCTGCGTGCGCACGGTCTTGGTGAGCTTTGCGGCTGCTTCATTCCACGAGTGACGGATGAGCTTAGTGAGGAGGGTGGGGGGAAGGTGCTCTTCGAGGAGGAGCGTATTCCAGTGCTTCTTGTTGAGATGATAGCCTGGAATAATAGCCGTGTAGGAGGCGCGTAGCTCTTCGGCCCAATCGGGGTCGCACTTGAGCGAGAGACGAGGAGCCCCACCATCAGGCATGAGAATAGCGAAGATGCGGTCGACTACCTTATATACTATATAGCTCTCTCCAAAGGGCATCCCTTCGGTGACGTGTGGGAGGGAGAGGCAGTGATGGCGTAGCTGCTCGATATTCATCAGATGTGTATCGTATGCGTATTCTCCTTATTTTTGCTTTTGTCTATGCGCCGCTAAGAGCTGACTCTGTAGGTGCTTCTTAATGAAACAAATGTATGAAAAAGCTGGTATTTGCGAGTAATAATGCCCATAAACTTGAGGAAGTACGCGCCCTCTTCTCGGGTCGTCTGGAGGTCGTCAGCCTCTCGGAGATCGGCTGTCACGAGGAGATTCCCGAGACGGCTGATACGCTGGAGGGGAATGCGCTTATAAAGGCACGCCACGTCTGGGAACACTATGGTATGTACTGCTTCGCTGATGATACGGGGCTTGAGGTCGCTGCTTTAGATGGAGCACCTGGGGTCTATTCGGCACGCTTTGCAGGCGAGCATGCCACCTTCGAGGAGAATGTCTCCCTGCTCTTAGAGCGACTCGACGGTGTCCCAGCCCCACGTCAGGCACGCTTCCGCACGGTCATTGCGCTCATCGACGAATATGGGACGCACTTCTTCGAGGGGGCGGTCGACGGAGAGATCACCTTAGAGCGGTCGGGAGACCACGGCTTCGGCTATGATCCCATCTTCCGTCCTGAGGGTTGCCCCAAGACCTTCGCCGAGCTGAGCTCCGAGGAGAAGAACGCTCTGAGCCACCGTGGCCGTGCCGTCCAGCGTCTGGCTCGTTACCTCCATGCCCTCCCAGCAGACCAATAGCCTTTTGTCTCGATACATACTCTTATCTATGAGAACTCTTTCCTTCGGTCGCCTCATCTACCTTATTTACCTCTTCACCATAGCGGTGCCACTCCTCTTGCTTATCACAGGGGGAAGTAGCGTGCTACTCATCATCGCCAGCTATGCGAGGGTGCCAGCTTCCTTCATCAGTCAGGTCACTAAGTTCTGGTCGTGGTCGTGCCTCACTCTGACACTGTGCCGTGTCGAGGTGCGGGGGCGTGAGCATCTTCCTCAGAGGGGATCTGCCTGCGTCGTGGTAGCCAATCACCAGAGCGCCTACGACATCTGCGCCCTGAATGCCTGCATCGGTATCCCCTTCAAGTGGGTGATGAAGGCGGAGCTACGCCGTATGCCCTTGGTGGGGAGAGCCTGCGAAGCCAGTGGCTTTATCTTTGTCGACGAGACGCGCGTCTCCTCCATCACCCACACCATAGAGGATGCTAAGCGTGTCCTCTCTACGGGTAACTCCATCTTCATCTTCCCCGAAGGCAGCCGCACGGAGACTGGGCGCATGACACGCTTCAAGAAGGGGGCATTTGTGATGGCCTCAGAGCTGGATGTTCCCATCCTACCTGTGACCATTGATGGTGCTTTTGCCGTCCTGCCCCGTGGCTGCTCTATCCCTCACCGCCACCGCATCGTGCTGACGATACATCCCCCCTTCCACATGAGTGAGCAGGGAACTCCCCCAGCACACATCCCTGCTTCGGCACGCTTAGCCCAGCAAATCATCGCCTCCGCCCTTCCCGAGGAAGCATAGCGACTTGCGACCGTGGGCCTGTGTCCCCATGATGTTACTCCAAGAACGAAGAGTGAAGGATGAGCACTTTAATCCTTCTTCTGAGAGCTTGGTCTTGGGTCGTTAGTGTAGGAAAGTGAGTAGTGAGAACAGTGTTTCATTTAGAAGTGTTATATTTGTAACAATAATCTTTCATTAATTGGTCAATCAATCATAATGATTATGAAGAGAATTTTGTCTTTGGCGCTGGTTCTCGTTGCTGTTGTCTCGCTCGTCACTCTGAGCCTGCACGCTGGTAGCGATCGTGCCATCCAGAGCAAACAACTGCCTAAGGCCGCCCAACTCTTCCTCGCCAAGCACTTCGCTGGACGTGCTGTTTCCTTTGCTAAGGAAGACCGCGACGTCTCGGGGACGACCTATGATGTCTTTCTGGTAGGTGGCACGGAGATCGAGTTCACCTCGTCGGGCGAATGGAAGGAAGTGGATGGTAAGCACACAGCTCTACCTCTGACCTTCATTCCTGCTCAGATCGTCAAGACTATCCAGTCGCAGCACGCAGGCGATGCCATCGTTCAGATTGATCGTAAGCGTCGTGGCTATAAGGTCGAGCTAGCTTCTGGGGTGGAGCTGATGTTTGATACGCGCTTCCAGCTCGTCGGCTATGATGATTAAGTGGTATCTTGGTCGCAGTATCCTATCGTAACCCTTTTCCTATCCTTTAATAAACCGTTTGAATATGAAGAGAATTTTTTCTTTGACTCTGGCCCTTGTTGCCCTTGTCTCTCTCGTTACTCTGAACCTGCACGCTAATGGTGATGGCGTTGTCTCCAGCAGTCAGCTGCCTAAGGCTGCCCACCAATTCCTCTCCAAGCATTTCCCTGGACGTGCTATCACTCAGGTTAAGAGAGATCACTACTACACGATGAAGACCTATGCGGTCCGTCTGGCTGATGGTACGGATATCGAATTCACCCTTGCAGGTGCGTGGAGAGAAGTAGAAGGTAACCAGAAGCCTCTGCCTCTGACCTTCATCCCTACTCAGATTGTCAAGGCCGTTCAGTCGAAGTACGCTGGAGATCCAATCGTCCATATCGAGTATAAGGGACGTGGCTATCAGGTTGAGCTGGCTTCTGGGCTGGACTTGCTCTTTAGCCATCGTTTCCAGCTCATCGAGGATTACGAAGACTAGGTCTATCTAGTTAGCTTTTTGGGTACAGATGCGGAAGGTCTGCTTTGCACTGCTCCTGTCGGGAGTGATGAGTGTGAGTATGCTGACGGCTCAGACGAAGGAAAATACTTTGTCTCCCGTAGCCGTAGCGCAGCAGTCAGCTACACCCTTCGCACTCTTCCGTCTGCCTTATGCAACGGATGCTTTAGCACCAGTCATAAGTCAGCAGACGGTAGAGCTCCACTACGGCAAGCACGTGGTGGGCTACCACAAGAAGCTCAATCAGCTGGTCAGTGAGCTCCGAGTCAAGGAGCGTGACTTGGTACGCCTGGTGCGTATGTCCGAGGGTTCGCTCTTTGATAATGCAGGGCAGCTGTTGAACCACTGGCTCTATTTCCAGCAGTTCCGTCCCTACGAGGCGGGGCGTGTCGATGAGCCACAGGGTGAGCTGCGTGCCGCTCTGCTGCGTAGCTTCAGGTCTTTAGACTCTTTCCGTGTAGCCTTTGAGAAGGCAGGTGGCGAGATCTTTGGATCGGGCTGGCTTTGGCTCGTGACCGATGAGTCGGGTCGCCTCTCAATAGCGAAGACTTCGAATGCAGATTCGCCCGTCACGAGCGGGCTGATCCCCTTGCTGGCAATCGATATTTGGGAGCATGCCTACTACCTCGACTATGCCAACCGCCGTGCCGAGCACCTGCACGCCCTCTGGCAGATCATCGACTGGAAGGTCATCGAGCGCCGCTATGCAGCGCGCGCCACAGGGCTCCAGCTGTAGCGGAGACGACTTCCCCTCTATAAACAAGAGGCTCATCCCACATCTGTGGGGTGAGCCTCTTGGCTTTGTGGGGGCTCCTCTATCGGGAGAGGAGTGTGAAGTGTGGGGAGATGCTCAGGTAGACCTCGAGGAAGGAGCTCATCGTATGGGAGGAATGTGGGTGGATGTAGACCCCACCACTGACCCCGAAGGTATAGTCTTTTGCTTCGATGATGCGGTAGCTCCCTTGCCAGCTGGTGTAGCGAGGATGGTGTGTCAGTAGGTGCTTGGGTCCCGCTCGTCCGACACTCTGCGCAAAGGGGATGCCCAGCGGACTGATGAAGTCATGCCCTTCGAAGTGACTGAGTTCGCTCTCCCAGCGTCCCCAGCTAAGTCCTGCGGTGGCGAGCCATCCCCAGCCTTTGTCGCTGGCATAGTGCTCTCCACGCTGGCTATAACCCAGCGCATAGAGTCCTGCATGGAGGTGCAGCGGATGGCGAGGAAGGGCGATGGAGTGGTGGTAGACAGCACCGAGGGCGGTATTGAGCCAGGTGTGTACGGTGTCGGGTCGCTCATTGAGTACGCCCCCACGGTGGTGTGCTGTCGCTTGTGCCACGACCTCAAGGCTCTGAGAGGGACGGAGGGGGAAGGTGTGGGAGGTGCTCAGCCCAAAGATGAAGGCTTCGGGGTGCTGTGCTCCCCCGAAGATGAAGCTCTGCCAGTCGATCCACGTGTCCAGTCGGCTCTGCTGCCCCTCGTAGCGTATCTGCAGACCGACCTCGGGGTCAGCGGTGAGCTGTAGCTCGGGGTTGTAGAGTGGCTCAAGAAGGCGGTGCTTTGTCCCTCCTTGGAGTTGCCCTAAGAGCACAGCCCATCCAGGTGCAGGCTGGATCAATGCACGGAAGAAGGGTAGGAGGCGTAGCCGTGTGTAGTCAGCTCCATCACCACGCCAGTAAGGAAGGTCTTGGTAGGCTAAGCCTGCAGGATAGCGCGTCGCTCCCCAGTAATAGAGATGGTAGAGGCCGAGGCGCAGCTCTACGGGGAGGTGCGTCGTCGGGCGGTAGGCGAGTGCGGTGTGGAGGCGGTAGCCTGGGAGCGTGTAGTCGGCGACTAAGTCGGAGGCATATTCGTCATTGCGGAAGAAGCCTTCGCCTACGACATGGAGACTCAGCAGAGCGGTGCTATCTGGCGGCGTGGTGCAGGAGGGCTCTTCGCCTCGGTAGTAGGTCTGCGCTTCGAGTGTGGAAAGGCAGAGAAGGGTCAGGAGGGCGGTGTAAATAGAGTGGGGAATACGCATGAAGAGAAGTATGGGGTAAGAGTTCATTACTGCGTGCAAAGATAGCTGCTTCGCCCTGATGCTTCCTCCTACTTCTATTGCTCCGTATGGTTCTTTGGAGACCAGATGTGTACAATTAGGGGTTGGAGATAGTGCGACTCTGGTCTTTTTAGGGGCGTATTTGGGGGCAGAAAGGTGATTTTTCCGGAGAAGGAAGGTGGTCATTTTACCTTTGCAGCGTTGTGTCCAAGGTCGATGCCTCTCTTGGGACTATTGTATCATACGGCACTCGCTTCGTTGTTTGCGACATTCGGGCGTGTCATTTACATGAGTAAACTCCCTTCGCCCTCCGTCTTAACGCCTTGCGATTACCGCATGCTACAAAGTCCAGCAAAATGACAAGCACAGCTTGTCATTTTGGAGACCGTGCAACGGTCTCCTCGTGCCTTGCCTTGGACGCTCTTCCATGTTCTCCTTCGTGAGACTACACCATACATAATTATGAATAAGAAACAACTACTCGTCTATCCCCTCTTCGCCCTCGCTCTGGTAGCACTGCCTACGCATCTGCAGGCTGCCGAGGAGCAGGATAGCATCAAGACCACTCAGCTCGAGCAGGTCGTCATCCGCTCGTACGTCCCTCAGCGTCCCACCGCCCCTTCGATCGCCCAGCCCACAGGGCTGACGTGGCTCACACCACGCGAATTGGATCAGTGGCGTGTGCAGAGCATCACGGACTTGACGAGCCGTGTCCCCAGCCTCTTCATCCCCGACTACGGCTCCAAGCGCAGTGCGGCTATCTACCTCCGTGGTAGCGGAGCACGCAGTGCCGGTCAGACCATTGGCTTCTACCTCGATGGGGTGCCTGTGCTCAATAAGTCGGGCTTCAACTTCGAGCTCCCTGGAGTCACAGGTGTCGAAGTGCTACGTGGCCCGCAGGGGACGCTCTATGGACGCAATGCGATGTCGGGTATCATCAACTACTACACACGCTCGGCCTTCGCTCAGCCTGGTGGGGAAGCTAAGCTGACCCTGGGCTCGCACCGTCTGGTACGTGCAGCCGTAGAGCAAGCCCTCCGTCTCTCGGATAAGGTGGGACTAAGCTACGGCCTCTCGGGGACGATGCGCCGTGGGTACTTCTACAATGAGACGCATCGTGCCTATCAGGATAGCCTGCGGATGGGGAGTGGCTTTGTCAAGCTGGAGTACCGCCCGACAGACCGCTTAGAGATGGCTCTCTCCCTCACAGGGGACTATGTCCGTCAGGGGGGCTTCCCCTACCGCACCGATGATCCACGCACGCACAAGCCTCTGCCCCTCTCCTCGGATGCACCAGAGACCTACGAGCGACATACGGCCAGCCTGCGCTACCTCCTCGGATATAAGTGGAGTGGGGTGCAGCTCCAGTCTGCCACGAGCTATCAGTATCTGTACGACAAGACGCAGATGGATATGGATGCCCTTCCTCAGTCGTTCTTCTATGTCACGCAGGGACTGCGTGAGCATGGCGTGACGCAGGAGTTCATCCTCAAGAACCTCCGCAAGGGCTCCGAGCCTCGTCGCTATGACTGGAGCTTAGGACTCTTCGGCTACTATGATGCCAAGCACATCGAGGCTCCCGTGACCTTCACCCACGCTGCGATGTCTATGCTCCTCGGGCAGCAACTCGCCGCTGCACACCGCCGCAATCCCCGTGTTCCGCAGATGAGCTACTACGATCCAGAGCGTGCCGACAAGCACAATGCCAATACTTTCGAGATGCCCGACTGGGGCGTGGCTCTGTATCACGAGAGTGCCCTGCACCTCAATAAGGCTTGGACGCTCACGGCTGGTCTACGCCTCGACTATGAGCAGCATCAGATCGACTATCACTCCGTAGGTTACCCCCTGGGTGTACAGATCGCCATCCCTGGAGGCACCCCTCAGACCATCACGGCTCCAGCCGTCACCCTGAAGGGGACACAGCGTGTGGACTACTGGCATCTCTTGCCCAAGCTCTCCCTGTCCTATCGTCCCACGGAGCAGCTCCATGCTTACCTGACGATTAGCCGTGGGGTGAAGACAGGGGGCTTCAACGAGCAGTCCTTCTCCGACCTCATCACGAGAGCCGAACAGCAAGCCCTGCGTGGTCAGCAGGTAGATCCTGCTTCTATCCCCTCGGCGACGACCTACAAGCCTGAGCAGAGCTGGAGCTATGAGCTGGGCGCACGCTACACCGTACCCGAAGAGGGCTTTGAAGCTGCCTCCTCGCTCTACTGGATGCAGGTGCGTGACCTGCAGCTCACGCGCTTCGTTGCCTCGGGGGCTGGGCGTATGGTCGGCAATGCCGGTTCGTCTCGTGCGGTGGGCTTCGAGCTGTCTGCCTCGCAGCGTATCTGGTCTTCGCTCCGTGCGCACCTCTCGTATAGCTTCATTGATGCGCGCTTCCTGGAGAATACTTCGGGCAATGTACGTGGGAATTTCGTCCCCTTCATCCCTCGTCAGAGCTACAGTGCGATGCTCTCGCTGCACGAACCGCTCTCGCACCGCCTGCGTCTCCTCGGCGAAGTCGAGTATGCTGGGCTTGGCGAAGTCTACTGGCGTGAGGATAACAGCTCTCGTGAAGACCTTCAGCCTACGCTGCGTGCTCGCTTGGGCTTGGGCTATGACCGCTATACCCTTGCCCTCTGGGGGGCTAATCTGACGAACAATAGCTACACGGTCTTCCAGGCTGCTTCTCCCTTAGGCCGACTCTTCCAGACCTCTGCTCCTCGCACCCTCGGGGTGGACTTCTCGGTGAAGCTCTAAGGCATTTCCTCCTCTTTCTCCCTGCCCATGGGGCGCATCGGAAGCCACGTTGCTCCGATGCGCCCCATGCTCTTTGTGGGGAGTGCTCGACGGCAGTGTGCGGAGCAGTAGTGGTCGGTAAGCGGACCACTATTGCTCACCCTGTGGAGCAGTAGTGGTCGATACCACTGACCACTACTGCTCGGGGCATGAAGCAATAGTGCTCGCAAGGCGTTAAGACGGAGGGTGCAGGGAGTGCCTCGTGTAAAAGACACGCCCGAAGGTCGCAAACAATGCAGCGAGTATCGTAGGATGCACTAGTCTCTTATAGATCATACGGTGCGAAGTGGGCGTATTTAGCTGATTTTGAGGTGTTTTTATGGGGGGGGGTAATGCGCTGTTATACAGGTGTTTGTATTGTCCTGTGCTGCTTTGCTTGACTGGAAGTATGCAGATGATAAACCTTTTTTTATACCTTTGCATGAAATTCCTGTGAGTTATGCAGGCGTTTTTTTATGATAAATAATTAATAATTGTGAAGAAAGTATTTGAAAAGATCCTTTATGTAGCCCCCCGTGCGGAGGCTATACACTTTTACACCCCGCTGTCGGTGCTCAATGGTGGGTCGGGTGTAGCTGGCCTGGAGGGTGAGTACGGTGACAGCGGAGAGCTGGAAGATGCTACGTCGTTTGATGACCGCATGAGTCATGGTAACTAATTAAAAAATGAATATGCACTATAATCGTAAGTGGCTTTATATGCTCCTGATAGCTGCGGGTATTGCACTCGTCGGCTGTAAGCAAGAGGAGCTTAATACGAATGGCACGGAGCAGCGTGATCCCAACCTGATCAGTGTCTCCTTTGATATGTCTGCTGGCGTGCAGGATAGTATCTCCGAGGGTCAGCAGGGTCGTGCCCTGAGCTATACTCTCTCGGATGAAGTGAAGGGGGATAAGACGAGCTATAGTGTCCTGAAGTTCAACGCCGACACGGCTCCAGAGACGCTCGAGGCTTACGGTATCTTCTACTGTCCTGATGCCCCAGAGGGGAAGAAGGTCTATGTCTCCAATGGCCCGATGCAGTGGGATAAGAAGCAGAAGGTCGATGATAATCATGTCCGCTATGAGATCCATAAGGGTGGAATCGTTGATGTTGATCGTACCCTGATGGATGGGACGCATCAGTGGTACTTCGCTGCCGTTGTCGGGGCCAAATATGATGCTGCGACAAAGACGCTCTCTTTTGATCCCTACGAGGATGCAAAGGCCAATGGCCTCACGTACCAGTTCAATAGAGAGCCGTTCAAACTGAACCTTCCGATGACGACCAATTGGTCGAAGCTGAAGGTTTATGCTCCAGAGTCTACTAACCCCGATCCTTGGTTCTATCCCGAGGGCTATGACGTGACTAAGGGACAGCCTGAGGGCGTCCCTCCTACGGTTATCTTCCGCCCTCGTGGTACGGTCTTCCGTATTCGTGTGTGGAATAAATCGATCAATGACTTGAGGATTATGTCCTATAATCTGGAGTCTAATGCCATGGCTTTCAAGACGACTATTTCTGTGAATGACGTTATCGGGCAGAATGCTTCGGCAGTCTCTGGAGGTAAGCTACAGATGACGCCAGTAATGGGTCATCCTGCCGAAGTGTTAGTCTTTGATAGAGACGGCAAGCAAGGGCGTGTCGTCAAAGCTCATCACGAATCACAGAGCGGTGTTACTCTGGCTTGGGGCTATCTGAATGAAGCCAAGCAGAAAGAACTGGCTCCTAATATCGGGATGAAAGTGGATGCGACTAAGGCTTCGCCTGAAGTGCCCTATCTCGGTGTACGTGCTACGGCTCAGCCTGCTGGTGATGATAAGTGGAACTCCATGCAGAAGGCAGCGGACTACTACCCTATTGAGAACCGTGTGTCTTACATCTCTCAGGCTCCTATCTTCTATACTTATGTTCATGATTTGAATAATCACTATCTGGATGGCGGTAGCGAATGGTTCCAAGTAAAGGTAACGACAGCCCTCACCAACCTTGAGCGTACCTCCTTTGAGGTACTGGCTGCGTATTTTGCTCCAGGTAAAGTCGGAGCCTTCAAGCGTGGTCATCCATGGATGAATCGTCATCAGGATCATCCTGACTATTATCTGGACCAGGTTGCTTATCCTGACCTAGCTCAGCTCAAGACTTGGATGGCAAGCACTCAACCATTTAGAGGCGAGGATGGAGCAGACCCTGACTTGGTGGATCATAAGGGTAATATACTGAGGAATTTGGTAAGTACAGCGAAGTACTATCTGCCCTATGCCGAAGAGATACAGAGCTATCTCCCTATACCAGTGGGAGCTGATAAGAAGGACTCTGTATCCGTAGGGGATGGTGTGATAAAGGGCCCATTTGACGTAAACGTCATGGAGCAGGATCTGAATATCAAGCATGGACAAAGCCCCGGTGCTATAGCCAAGGCACGCTTCATCCTCAAGGGTGGCAATAGTGACGTAGTGAATGCCTCTAACTATGGTAAGGACCTAAAGACAGGGGCTCCTATTCGTATGGTCGGCAATATCGGCTGGAATGCGGAGCAGATGGCACCCTATAACTACTTCAACTACTTCTGGTGCTCGCACATCGTTTACGGCTTGGCTTACCTCAGAAAGGATGACCCAGAGAGCCTAGTGGCTTACCGCTACTTCTGGGGGATCTCCCCAGAGGATGCAGGGGTAACGTTAGGCGACAATCTTACTGCTGGAGGTCAGTGGAATATTGGGGACCTTAATAAGATGAATGCTGTCTTTGGACCCGAAAACGCTGCTATCATTAGGGCTGGTGCCAGCAAACCTAGTTTTGAATTAGGTGAAACCGTCCGTCGACTATCGGCTTTTTCTGGAGGTCGAATAGGAAGAGATGGGGTAGGCGGATCCATGGTAAGCTTCTTCTCTGTGGGTATGCGTTATATCGGTCGTCAAGATCCCCTTGTGAAGAGCCTGGGTGATATCGACGTCGTCGCTAAAGAGACTTGGTGGACAGCCAATCCGAAGAATGTGGTCTTCCGCATCTTCTCGGCAGTGGGCTTCGCTAAAGGTCAGTCTCTCGCTACTGGTGCATCTAATGATAATATCAATAATCGTAATCGTGGGGCTTACATCCTCACGCAGACCAACGATGATGGTGCAGGTAATCACGACTACTTCTACATCGGACCACGTAGCTGGGGACGCTTCAACACCAAGGATGAGCCTGAGCTGAGCGAGATGTGGCTGAGGATGCACGACGGCCAAGGCATAAACTACAAGCCTAGTGGGCAAACTCCTAAGTATAGAGGGGACCCATATGTTTTTGCTGACGCCCCTAATCAGTACTATATCTCGAGAGCCTTCTTGCCTAAAAACTCGGGTGCGCCTACTCACTTCATGGTAGGGACAGACCCTAAGAAGAAGTAAGCTTCTTCCCTCCTATATAGCCTAAGGATGCGCCCTGGATCTCCCATGCGGAGATCCAGGGCGCATCTCTTTTGTGCTTGTCCGTGAGTAGTTCTCCTGCTGCGCTTCGTCTTGCATCGTGTCGCTCGAGCGTACAATTATATATAGAGTGTAGCTGAAGCTGGGTCGGCTGTGTGCGTATGATCCGCCTGCCTGTTTGATGGGGAAGACTACTGGATAGGGGGCTTGTGCTGAGTGATTAAGGGGCTGTGAGTGAGGTGAGAAGGTCCTATTTATGTGCCTGCTTTGTCCTCCCTCTCTACCCCTGCGACAGGGGGGGAGTGGTGCCCTAGAGGAAGGGGGGTGCGGTGAACGAGCTCCCCTTCGGCTCATTTCGGTGAACAATGATTTTGTTTTTCGGTGGGAAAAGCTGTATTTTTGATGCCGAAAGGCTCTGTACTCAGCCTCCCTCTCTCTGGGAGCAGGCAGGTACTTCTCAGTCACTCTGCCGGAGATAGAGCCCTTCACTTATACATAGGAACAAGAAGAAACGAATAATATAGAACTAACTAACTCACAAAAACAACTCGACATGAAAAAGTTATTCGCAATCGCTGCTTGCGTGGGTCTCCTCTCTGTAGGTATGGCTAATGTGGCTGCTGCTCAGACGGCAGATAGCACCGCTGCTGCAACGACCCAGGTTGATTCGGCTGCTGCTCCAGCTGCTGACTCCACTGCCACTGTAGCTGCTGACTCTGCGGCTGTAGACCAGGTCGCTGGTGAAGAAGCTGTAGCTGAAACGAGCTTCCACCAGGAACTCAAGACCAAGTTCATTGAAGGGGGCGCTGACTTCATGGCTACCATCGCTATCTCGCTCATCCTCGGTCTGGCTATCTGCCTCGAACGTATCATCTACCTCAACCTGGCTAACGTCAACCCAGACAAGCTCCTCCGCGACATCGAAAAGGCACTTGTCGAAGAAGGTAACATCGAAAAGGCTAAGGAAGTAGCTCGCAACACGCGTGGCCCTATCGCTTCGATCGCTTATCAGGCTCTGCTGCGTGCTGACCAGGGTATCGACATCGCTGAAAAGTCCGTCGTCTCCTATGGTGGCGTACAGGGCGGTCTCCTCGAAAAGAACCTCTCTTGGATCACCCTCTTTATCGCTATGGCTCCTTCGCTCGGGTTCCTTGGTACCGTCGTAGGTATGGTGCAGGCCTTCGATAACATCGAAAAGGTCGGTGATATCAGCCCAACGGTCGTCGCTGGTGGTATGAAGGTCGCTCTTATCACGACCATCGGTGGTCTTATCGTAGCTCTGATCCTTCAGATCTTCTACAACTACATCCTCTCTCTTGTTGAAGGCATCCTCAACCGTATGGAAGACGCTTCCATCACGCTGCTTGACCTCATCGTCAAGTACGATGCTAAGAAGAACAAGTAATCCTACCCTGTAACAACAATAAAGAAATGGCTGTAACTAAGATACGCAAGGTATCCAGCACGACTTTATTAGTCCTCCTGGCACTCAGCGTACTGATCTTCGTCCTCTTCTTCGCAGGAGGCTCGGAGCTCGACGCTAAGGGTAACAAGGACTATGCGTTTACGGGTATCTTACTCTACTGGACTTACTTCCTCTCCATCGCTACCATCGTAGCGACTATCTTCTTCGCTGGCCGTAGCATCGCTACCAATAAGACGAAGGATGCTGTGGGGCGTAAGTCAAACCTCATCTCAACTGTCGTCCTCGTTGTCTCCCTCCTCGCTGGCTACTTCATCGGTAGCGGCGAAGCTATCAAGGGCCTCAACGAAGCTTCTCAAGCTTACAACACTGCAGGCTGGCTCAAGGTCACGGATATGTGGCTCTACTCCACCTACGTCCTCTTCGTCGTCACCCTCGGTGCCGTAGTCTGGGGCGGTGTATCCAATAGACTCCTCGGGAAGTAACGGTTGTAATCAGTAACGAATAGAACAAAAAGCATTATGGCTACGAAAAGAAAGACTCCTGGTATCAACGGATCGTCCTCGGCCGATATCGCTTTTATGTTGCTTATCTTCTTCTTGATTACAACTTCAATGGATACTGATAAGGGGCTGAAGAGGCGTTTGCCTCCGATGGCTCCAAAGCAACAGAAGCAGCAAGAGGTCGAGATCAATGACCGCAATATCATGCGACTCTTGGTCAACCGTGCTGACGAAATCGTGATCTCGCGCAAGGATGCCTCTGGTGTAGACCAGCTCATCCCTGTCAAGCTGGAGCAGCTCAAGGAGTATGCTGTCGAGTTCATTACGAACCCCGACAACAAGCCTTATCTCCCCGAGCTTGAGCGTCGTCAGATCGAAGGGCTGGGTGAGCGTACCGTCATCACCTCTGGCTATGCTATCTCGATCAAAAATGAGGTCGAGACCAGCTACCAGCAGTACGTCAATGTCCAGAACGAACTCATCAAGGCCTACAACGAGGTCTGGGATGCCTTCGCTAAGAAGGAGTTCGCTGGCAAGTCGTTCGAAGCGCTTACCCCTTCCGAGAAGAAGTCCGTCCAGGATGCATATCCTATGCACATCTCCGAAATGGCTCTCTCTAACCTTGCAAAGAAGTAAAAGATATGGGTAAATTCAGTAAATCAGGTGGGCGTGAGATGCCCGAGCTAAACACTTCGTCCCTCCCTGACTTGGTATTCGCCTTCCTCTTCTTCATCATGATGGTTACGACCATCCGTGAGGTTACCCCGAAGGTGAGCTTCAGTAACCTGCCTACGGCTACTGAGCTTACGAAGCTCGAAGAAAAGTCCCTCGTGACCTTCATCTATGTCGGTAAGCCCAACAAGGAATACCGTGAGATGTATGGCTCGAACTCGGCTATTCAGCTCAATGACCAGGTCACGCAGAATCCTACGGCTGTGTACAGCTACCTCAAGCAGTCACAGACGAAGATCAAGGACGAACGTCGCAACCTGATGCAGGTCTCCCTGAAGGCCGATAAGGATACGAAGATGAACATCGTCTCGCAGATCAAGGAAGAGCTCCGTCGTGCCGATGCACTTAACCTAAGCTACTCGGCTCGTAAGCGTAACAACTAAGTCACGCTTCTCTCTCCTATTATTATCTACAGAAGAGAGCCCTCCAGCACCTCCGTGTGTCTCGGGGGCTCTCTTCTTTTATTCTTCTGTATCGTGATCTTCATATGTTCACCGCACGATACTCCCACATCCACATCGACTATGAAACGAATACTCACTTTGGCTTTAGCCTCCGCTCTGGCTCTTCCAGCCCTTGCTGAGGCGACGACCTCGTCCCCCCTTTGGCTTCGGCATCAGCAGATCAGCCCCGATGGCTCGCAGATAGCCTTCTGCTACAAGGGGGATATCTATACCGTGCCGACAGCTGGAGGACAGGCGGTACGTCTGACCTCGAATGCGGCCTATGACGGCACCCCTATCTGGAGCCCCGATAGCCGTTCGCTGGCCTTCTCCTCCGACCGTGAGGGGAGTAAGGATGTCTACATCGTTAAGGCGGATGGCTCAGGCCTTCGCCGCTTGACGTATAGCAGTGAGAAGGAAGTCCCCGTGGCCTTCCTTGATGGCTCGACCCTCCTCTTCCAGTCCTACGTCACTCCCGATGTCAAGGATGGGATGTATCCTTGGGACTGGTTCGTGCAGACCTATTCGCTCAACCTCTCGCATGAGGTCGCTCGCCCCAAGCTCTACAGCTCTTATCCGATGATGATGCCTTCGCTACGTGGTGGCGAACTGCTCTACACCGATGTCAAGGGCTACGAAGATATCTGGCGTAAGCATGCCATCTCTCCCGTGACGCGAGACATCTGGCTGCGCTCCAAGGAGGGAAAGCACACCAAGCTGACCTCTTTTGGCGGTGAAGACCGCAACGCAGTCTGGGACAGCAAGGGGGGCTTCTACTACCTGAGCGAACGTGAAGGCTCCTTCAACGTCTACCACCGTGATGCTGCTACGACCTCGGCTGCGGACAAGAAGATTACTTCTTTTACGAAGAACCCTGTCCGCTTCCTTTCCATTGCTGCTAATGGCACGCTCTGCTACGGCTTCGATGGGGAGATCTATACGCAGACCCCTGGTGGACAGCCTGCGAAGGTGAAGGTCAATATCGTCCGTGACGAGGAAGAGGCTACTGTCAAGCCTGAGACCATCCGTGATGGTGTCACTACCTTCGCCGTAACTCCCAATAACAAGGAAATTGCCTTCATCGTCCACGGTGATGTCTTCGTCACGCACAGCGAATACGGTACGACTAAGCGCCTCACGAGCACGCCCGAAGAAGAGCGCGATGTCGACTTCAGCTCCGATGGTAAGAAGCTCGTCTATGCCGCTGAGCGCAACGGTGGGTGGAATATCTATATGTCTGAGCTGACGCGCTCGGATGACCCCCTCTTCGTCTATGCACGTGATGTCAAGGAGACACAGCTGACCAATAACAAGGAGGCTTCCTTCCAGCCCCTCTTCTCACCCGATGGTACGAAGGTGGCTTACCTGCGTGACCGCACGGGCATTTACGTCCACGAACTCAAGACGGGGCGTGACTACAAGGTCCTGGATAAGAAGTTCAACTACTCCTACTCCGATGGCGATATCCACTTCCATTGGAGTCCCGACAGCAAGTGGATCCTTGCGGGCTATATCGGTCACGGTGGTTGGCAGCATCCCGACTGCGCTATGGTCAAGGCGGATGGTTCGGGCGAGGTGGTGAACCTCACGGAGAGTGGCTACTCCGAAGGCGCGGCTAAGTTCGTCATGAAGGGTAAGGCCGTCCTCTTCTCTTCCGATCGTGCAGGCTATCGTAGCCACGGTAGCTGGGGCTCGGAGCGTGACTACTACCTGATGTTCCTCGATCGTCAAGCCTACGAAGACTTCAAGCTCTCGAAGGAAGACAAGGAGCTGCGTAAGGAGATTACCGAGCTGAACGACAAGGATAAGAAGGCGGATGATAAGAAGACCTCGAAGAAGTCTGCGAAGAAATCAGCTAAGTCTGATGCTAAGGACACGAAGGCCTTCACCCCTGACTTTACCGACCTGGATTATCGTACCGTTCGCCTGACTCGCGCTTCAGGTTCGCTATCGGATGCCGTCATCACGGACGATGGTACAAAGCTCTACTATATCGCTAAGTATGAAAATACCTATGATCTCTGGGAGCGTGACCTCGAGAAGCAGTCCACGAAGCTCCTGAGCTCCAATGTAGGAAGTGGTAGCTTGGTACTTGGTCAGGATGGTAAGACGGTCTATGTTGGTACTTCTTCTGGGCTCAATAAGCTTGATGGCGGTAGCCTCAAGTCCATCAGCTTTGCAGCTGAGTTTGAGCATCGCCCCGCTGCCGAACGTGCTTATATCTTCGACCATGCTTGGCAGCAGGTCAAGGAGAAGTTCTACGATGTCAATCTTCATGGTGTCGACTGGGACTACTACCGTGCGGCTTATCGCAAGTTCCTCCCCTATATCTCCAATGATGAGGACTTCGGTGAAATGCTCAGCGAACTCCTCGGTGAGCTGAATGCTTCGCACACTGGTGCACGCGTTCACCCCGAGCGTTGGCCGAAGCAGACGGGGTACTTCGGCGCTTACTACGACCAGAAGTACACGGGTAATGGGCTGAAGATCGAGGAGATCCTTGCTGGTGGTCCGCTCTCGCACTTCGGCGATAAGATCAAGCCTGGCCTGATCATCGAGAAGGTCGATGGAGAAGTCATTGATGCTGGTCGCCCCGTAGAGCTCTACCTCAATGGTAAGGTCGGCAAGCGCGTCAGCGTGACCTTCCTGGATCCCCAGAGTGGTAAGCGCTTCGAGGAGTTCATCCGTCCGATCAATCAGTCTACGCAGAAGGATCTCTTCCACCGTCGCTGGGTCAAGCAGCGTGAGGATATGGTCGAGAAGCTCAGCGGTGGGCGTATTGCCTACATCATCGTGCCTTCGATGAATACCTACAGCTTCCGTGATGCCTATAAGAAGCTCCTCGGTAAGTACCGCAATCACGATGCTGTCATCGTCGATACGCGCTACAATGGGGGCGGTTGGCTCCACGAAGACCTCGCCTTCCTGCTGAGTGGTAAGGTCTACTCTCGCTTCACACCTCGTGGGCAGTACATCGGTGACGACCCCATCATGCAGTGGACGAAGCCCAGCTGTGTCTTGGTCAGCGAAGGGAACTACAGCAATGGTCACGGCTTCCCTTGGGTATATCAGACCCTTGGGCTTGGTAAGGTCATCGGTACCCCTGTGGCTGGTACGATGACGGCCGTATGGTGGGAAAGCCAGATCAATCCCTACCTCGTCTTCGGTATCCCCGAAGTTACTTGCTCTGATGTCCATGGTCAGGCTCTGGAAAACAAGACCCTTCAGCCTGATATCGAGGTGTACAACACCCCTGAAGATTATCTCTCGGGTCGTGACGTGCAGCTCGAGCGTGCCGTCCAGGAAATGATGAAGACCATCCAGAAGAAGTAGCTTATTTGCTTCCTCCTTTTCTTCTATTAGTGTAGTTCTTCGGCACTCGCTACCTCAGAAGATCCTTTTCTCCTCCCTCCGTAGGTGCTTCCCCATCGGGATAGCCCTGCGGAGGGAGTTTTATGAAGAAACTTATCTTGGGAGGAGCGGGAAGCTGAATGATGGCTTACTTTGTCCTTGAATTTTGCGATCAACGAGCTACTTGGGATGGGTGCGAAAGGACGAAGAATAGAGGAATTTTCGAGGGATAAGCTGTCGCTTTTTTAGGTTATTTGTGCTCTGAAGCGAGGCCGTGAAGGACTATTTGTAGCAGAATGACGCAGTGTAAATTATCTGCATGGCGTAATGTTTTGTTCGTTAAAAAGATTAGGAAGTAGCCCTGTATTGTAGTTCTCCCCTATAGTTCTTTTTATCTATTTTTGCTCACGCAATTCGCACTAACACAATAATGCATCAACTTTGATTATGCTAAATCGATTACGTCGTTTATTCGTCAGCCTAATCCTCGTGATCTTAGGCACGATGTCTGTGTGTGCGCAGAACCTCATCCAAGCCAAAGGTAAAGTCATCGACAGCGAAGGGAAGCCCCTCGCCGGAGTCGCTGTGACGACCAAGCTGGATCAGTCGAAGCGCACAACCACAGCTTCGGATGGTACCTTCTCGCTTCGAGTGGCAGAGAAGACTATTCTGGTCTTCACGCTCTCGGGTAAGCAAACAGTAGAGCAGCTGGTATCAGCCAAGCCTATGCAAGTGACGCTCCCTGTTGCTGAGGCCGAGAAGAAGGAAACCACGTCTGTCGCCTCTATGCGTCAGGCGACCTCGGTCAAGAGCACCTATTACCCTCTGTGGGTCATCGATGGTGTCGTCTACAAGGAGGATAAGAACTTCAACGTCGCTGACTTGAACTCCCCCGATGCTAAGCGCGTCATCGCTGCTTCGCTGCCTGGGCTTTCGGAGCAGGATATCGAGAGCTTCCGTGTCATCTCCGATGCGTCGGCTACAGCTCTCTATGGTCAGCGCGCCCTCGGAGGGGTCATCTCCGTCAAGACGCGCCGTGCTAACCAAGGGATCAATAGCTTCACCTACCAGACGCAGCTCACCTACCGTGAGATTCCTTCTTACCGCGACTACAACATTTTGAACTCGCAAGACCAGATGTCCGTCTTCAAGGAGCTGGATCAGGGGAAGAGCATGGTTCCTGACAACGTTACGACGCGATCGCGCTGGGGCGTATATGGATATATGTACGAGCATATGTACGATTTTCAAAATGGTAGTTATGTCGTCGAGAATACAGAGAGTAGCCGTCTTGCATACCTCCGTGCCGCTGAGCGTCGTAATACCAACTGGTTCAAGGAACTTTTTCAGCACAGCATCAAACACGAGCATACGATTAGCCTCGCTTCGGGCAACCAGAAGGCGAACTACCGTACTTCGATCGGGGCTACCTTTGACCCAGGATGGTCGAAGTTCCAAAACTCACAGAACTATTACTTCAACCTCAACGCAAACTTCAATCCGCACAAGGATTGGACGTTTGGAATCATTGCTAATGCTTCCTACCTCAAGGAGCGTGGCTATGGGGATTTCAAGGCTCTTGACTACGCTAAGACCACCACGCGTACGATGGATCCTGATACCTACTATGCCTATCAGTACACGCCCTTCAATATCAAGCATGAGCTGAAGAATAACTATACGGACTACAAGACGGCGGATATACGTCTGCAAGCCTCACTTGACTGGCAACCTATTCGTCAGCTTCGTTTCTCTGCTTTGGCGGGTATTCGCTATCAGAATCAGTATAGCGTCACCAACCGTACGGAGCACTCGAATGCAGCGGAGGTTTATCGTAATATCAGCAAGACGTACATCCGTAATGGAAACGGCTTTCTCTATAAGCCACTGGATGACCCTACGGCACTTCCTCAGGTCGTCATGCCTTATGGGGGGATACGTACGACATCGGTGAATGCCTATGAGCGATTTGACCTGCAGGGGAAGGTGAACTATAACGACTCGTTTGCCGATGGTAAGCATACCCTCTCAGCCTTAGCTGGGATGGAGCTCTATGATTCGAACAATACATACGAGTGGCATGATGCCTATGGGGTAAACTATGACTTGGGCTATCTGACGACTTACTCTCCGTTGCTCTTCAGACAGCTACGTAATCAAAATCAGGAGTATTATAAGATAAGCCCCACGGTAGACCGATCCGTCTCCGCTGTCGGGAATGTCGAGTATGCCTACCTCGGTCGCTATAAGGCCAATGCCTCCTACCGCGTCGAAGGAACGAACCAATTCGGTAAGTCTCGCCTAGTACGCTGGATCCCTACGTGGAATGCAGGTCTCTCTTGGGATATCTCAAGCGAAGCCTTCTTCCCTAAGCTCAAGCCACTCTCCTCGCTCTCGACGAGTGTCTCCTATGGGATGTCGGGGACGGTGCCCTATGTACACAATTCATTCGCTCGTCTGAAGACGCTCTTGCCTTTCTTAGGGGATGCCGACTTGATTGAGCCAGGCTTGTACATCAATGAACCAGCTAACCACGATCTCACCTACGAGAAGATGTACGAGCTGAACTGGAGCGTTGACTTCGGGCTTTGGGATCGAATTAATGCTTCGATCACCCTCTTCAATCGTGAGGGGCGTGACCTGATCGACATCGTGCGCCCTCAGGGTACGGGTGGCTTCGTTACCGATGTCTATGGGAACGCAGCAGCGATGACGGCTAAGGGGGCGGAAGTATCCTTGACGACGCAGAATATCCATACGAAGGACTTCTCTTGGTCGACGACTCTGACCTATTCGCATAGCACGAACAAGGTCACGAAGCTCAATACTCGCCCTGATGTCACGGCACTGACCTCCTCTTCGGGGACTGCTCGTCTGGGCTATCCTTTGGGATCGATCTTCTCTATCCCCTTCTATAAGCTCGATGGGGATGGCTTCCCTCACTTCTTCTATCCTGAAGGGGGCATCACGCTTCCTGATGGACGCCGGATCACCTCTACCAAGGGCGGTGGACAGGTCTCTTGGTCGGCTACTGAAGATGATCGTATCAGCTACCTGCTTTACTCTGGGACGACGCACCCAACTGATCTCGGTGGGCTGAGCAACACCTTCCGCTTCAAGAACGTCAGCCTTGGGGTCTATGTCGTCTATTCCTTCGGTGCGGTGAAGCGCCTCCCTGCGCAGTTCGCGACGAGCTACAACGACTACTCGGTATTAGGCAAGGAGTTCAATCGTCGCTGGGTACGCCCAGGAGATGAAGAGCGTACCAATGTGCCCGCCATTGCTAATGACAACGCTCGTCAAAACAATCCCTATCTCTCGGCGGCCTATGGCTACTACAATCTCTCTGACGTGCGCATCGCTAAGGCCGACTACGTCCAGCTCCGTGATATATCGCTTAGCTATGCGGTGCCTCAGTCCTTCGCACGTAAGCTCAGCCTCTCATCTCTGAACCTCAAGCTGCAGGCCTCTAACGTCTTCCTTATCTACGCTGATAAGAAGCTCAATGGAGCACTGCCCTATGGGCATTCGCCTCACTCTTACATCTTCACCTGTACGATCGGGCTGTAGTCTTCCCCTCAATCATTATGAATATGAAGAAGTCTATTATCAAGGGAGTCTTTGCGCTGGCTACGCTTGCACTGACGATGACCTCTTGTAATAAGTTCCTTGACGAAAATCCAGACCACACTTATGTCTCTGGAAATACACCCTACCTCATTAGTCGCTTCCTCACCTACTCTTATCCCTTAGCCTCGATAGCTTACATCTCGGAGCTCGCTTCGGATAATACCTCTGAGGATATCGAATGGAATCCCTATCGTGATCGCTTCCTTGATGAAGCTTTTCAGTGGAAGGATATTTCTCAAGCTGATGGCTTCGCTGACTATGATGGGACATCGGTTATGTGGGAGCAATACTATTATCCCATCGCTCAGGCTAATGAGGTGCTGACCCTCATCCAGGAGAGCGGTGACGAAGGCCCTCGTAATCTGGCCTCTCGAGGAGAAGCCTTGGCCGTACGTGCTTGGGCGCACTTCCAGCTGGCCAATCTCTTCTGTCTCCCCTATAACTACGATGGACAAGGAGGGGCTACGAACCTCGGTATCCCCTATGTCAAGGAGCGAGTGACGACGCTTCTTCCCGACTACCCTCGTGGTACGCTCAAGGAGACGTATGAGCTGATCGAGCAAGATCTCTTGGCTGCTATTCCTCTCTTAGAGAAGTATTCAGACTACAAGGAAGAGATCAAGCGCTTCCACTTTACCCCCGAAGCAGCCTACGCCTTCGCCGCACGCTTCTACCTCTATTATAATAAGCCAGAGAAGGCTAAGGAATACGCTGATAAGGTACTGGGGACTAATCCTCAGAGTCGCCTCCGCAAATGGGAGAGTATCTTCGCCAACATCAATGCGGAGAATGCCAATGCGAAAGCCTTGGCTTATTCGAGCCTTGCTGAGCCTGCCAACCTCTTGGTCGTCTCGCTCAAGAGCAATTATCCTTCTTTGACGACCTCTGGAGAGTACTTCACTGGTACGCGCTATGCACACCAGAATCGCACCGCCGATGCAGAGACCCTCTGGGCTAACATCTGGAACAAGGGTGGGGCACACGACGAATACAACTTCTCTCCCTATGTCTACAATAAGGTATATACCGACAAGGTCTACCAGCCTAAGATGCCTGAGCTGGGAAGTGGTCGTACCAAGGAAGTACTGCTGACCACGGATGAACTCTTAATCAATCGAGCCGAAGCAGAAGTGCGTCTCGGGGATTATGATGCTGCGCTCCGTGACCTCAATGCTTGGACGGAGGTCTACCTGCGCAAGTCGGTAGCTAAGCGTACCTTCACCGAGGCTGAACTCAAGGCTTACTACGATAAGCTCCCCTATGCGGACAAGACGACCATGTCGCCTAAGAAGCACATCACGGGGGCACACTTCACTCTCCATGATGGATCAAAGATCACCGAAGGAACGCGTGCCGAGATCCTCCTGCAGTATGTCCTGCAGTGCCGTCGTGTACTCACTATGCACGAAGGTCTACGCTGGCAGGATATCAAGCGCTATGGTATCACCGTCTACCATTGGACGAAGACGGACTTAGGGGCTGGTACCTATGAGGTGAAGAAGGATGGTGTCTTGGATGGGAATGATCTCCGACAAGCGGTTCTCCTTCCCGAGCAAGCTATCAAAGGAAAAATCAAACAGAATCCTCGCTAATATACTATGGCTATGAATATCATCAAGAACCTACTCATCGCCCCATTAGCTCTTCTCTTCGTAGCACCTCTCTTCTCGGGATGTGCCTCCGATACGGATGAGGTTGACCCCTGTCCCTCTCGCTCAATCTTCATGCCGCGCGACCGCAGTCGTATGACGGACGTAGAGCGCTATATCGAGGATTACTTCGGCAAGAAGTACAATGTAGATATCCGCTATCGCTATGAAGACCGCTTTGCCAGCAATCAGTACAAGTTGGGTCCCACGGATGAAAAGAAGGCCTTGGCCTATGTGAACCTCATGCGCTATACCTTCTTCGATGTCTATGACAAGGTCGCTCCAGAGGAATTCACCAAGAAGCATACGATTAAGCTACTTGTCCTCTTTGGTACGCTTGGCTTTGGTCCAACGCAGAATCTTGAAGGGGAAGCTCCTACTGGATGGATTCAGGTCTATGGGATCAATAAGCTGGTGATGCCCAAGTTTCAGAATACTTGGACGGATGCAGAATGGGATACCTTCGCAAGCAACTACACGAGTGCGCGTGACAAATACATTCAGACGCTCTATCACGAGTCGGCACATACCCTCGATGCTGAGCATCCTGTCCCCCCCGCCTACGCTAAGCTAACTCTTGCCCAATACAAGCAAGATGATGCTTTCACCTATTGGTATCTGAAGAATGTCTCTTATCTGCATGCTGGCTTCATCTCCGAGTATGCCAGCAAGAATGCTGCCGAAGACTTTGCGGAGCTCTTCGGTTGGTACATCGTCTACCAGCCAGAGGAGTGGGAGGCGAAGATGCAGGAAGCAGCCTCAGGTAGATATCCTGCTGATAATCCCCTCAATGGTCGTCAAATCCTGGAGAAGAAGATAGAGATCATCAAGGAGTATATGCTCAGTGAGTTCCATATCGATATCGAAGTCATACGTGCCGAAGCTCAGCGGCGTATGTCTGCTTTGACGAGAGACCCGAAGTATGCAGGTGCAGCACACTTGGATGCATACAATGAGTACACCAAGGATGACTTCTCGCGTCTTCCTGCTTCCTACTATTCTACGATCCCTGCAACTAAGTAAGATGATGAGATACTCTTATATATTAGCCCTTGCTACTCTTTCGCTCTTCTCTTCCTGCCAGCTCTATGAAGATGCTCCTGAAGGAATAGAGCATCCAGGTGTAGTCCTCGACGAGGCGAGTCGCTCCCTCTCGGAAGTATTGGGAAGCAGTCCCCATGGTTGGCATGGGGTGATGATCCCCGGTAGCTACCAGTATGGTGGCATTAATTTCTGCTTCAAGTTTGATGATAAGACTTCTGTAGAAGTTTCCTCCGAAGATGGTGGTGCCGTACGATCGTCCTACAAGCTATCTCAGAGTAATGGTATTCGTCTGACCTTCGACTCGTGGAATGATCGCATCGGTCGCTATGCTTCGCCTGACTACACTCTTCTACAAGGCTTAGAAGGTGACTTTGAGTTTCGTCTGGATAACATCTCTCCCGATGGTAAGCAGATTACGTTCACAGGGATTTATAGCAAGAACAAGTTCGTCTTGACTCGCCTCGATGAAGAACCAGAAGAATACCTCGCTAAGGTCAAAGCCGTGCGTGATGCCCTCTATGGTAAGGCACTCTCTCCACTGAAGCTCGGTGGCAAGGAAGCGAATATCTCCGTCTTTGGTCTGGCGCGCCAACTCAATGTCACGGTGGATGGGGTGTCGAAGCTGATGCCGATCTACTTCACTCCTGAGGGGGTGAACGTCATTGCTCCTGATGATGCGATGGATGATAAGCCTGCCGAACGTGTCGGTCAAATCGGTACGGAGATACTGCGTAGCCTTCAGGTCAAGAAGGAGGGAGAAGCCTATAAGGTACTCTCTCCCGATGGGACGCAGCAGCTGGATATCCAGGAGACCTTCTATGATCTGACCAAGGGGAAGATCCAAATGTACTTCTATGATGGTTGGGCTTCTCAGGACTTTGTTGACGTGCTTACGAGCATCAATGGGACACCTGCCAGCGAAGGTAAGGATGCCGTCCCAGGACTGATTTCCCGAGATCGCTGGTATCAGGCTGGAACCACCTTGGGTGAGTTTGCCTATATGGGGCGTACCGATGGTGGTGATACAAAGGTGTCTTTCCGAGTGTTTGCTCCTGGCAACCAGGCTTGGGCAAGCTATTATCTTGACTTCGCTGCGGTCACTGGGGATAAGAATCAGATCCTTGTGAAGAAGTTTGTCCGTGCTGGTTATGATTGGTATCGCCATCAGCAGGCGATCTCTCCCATCGTGGATCATCTGGTAGCGAAGTCTCCTTATCGCTTCAGCTATTGGACAAACTCTTCGGGAAACTACTCTGTGTCTATGACTTCTGTCAACGATCCCAACAGCTACATGCGAACCTCCTTGGTGTATCCTACAGATACTTCCTTGGATAAGCTGGTCGTGGAATAGGGACTACCCTATACCCTCTCTTATGCGCATCGGCCTTCCTCCTTGTGGGGGGAAGGCCGATGCTCTTTCCTTAAGGACTAAGCAGGGAGTCCACCTCAGGGCTTTATATAGAATGGGGAGGAACGCTCTATTGCTTGTCGGGGAAAGCTATATAGCTCAACGAACGAAGCAATATAGGTCGGTGCGTGGAGCAATATAGGATCGTATGCCGACCAATATAGGTTCGCTCATCGACCAATATAGGTCGTAGTTGGATCCTATGCTCCTTCGGTCTCCGCTTTGTATGAGTCGGCTCAATAGAAGACCGTTGCATGGGCTCAAGATGTAATAGTCTCAATAGATACCTATCGGGTGGTGGCATCAATGCCTTGGAGCAGGGGGGCTACGTGCTGCCCTGTGAGCGAATATAAAAGCCGAGGGGCAGGAGAACAATCGTTCTCCTGCCCCTCGGGCATTGATGCTGGTCGGGCGAATTACAGCGTGAAGGAGGCTTGACCGATGAGGTTGCCATCGGCGAAGAGCTTCACACGGTAGGTCCCGCTCTGTAGGCTTTCTTCTACGGGCCAGTACATCGTGACGGCAGTGTCTTCACCATTGTATTCGATCTCACGACGGATGGAGTAGGGGATGTGCTTGCCTTCGAAGGGGAAGGTGCCTGCTCCAGGCTTGACAAGTAGCTCCTCGTTGGGCTGCGTGATGCGGCAGTAGAAGGTCTTCTCCCCGACGGCTGCGGTGACGTTCTTCGCCACGGTGAAGTGAATCTGAATGTTTACCGTCTTCTCGAGCTTCTTGCTGGGCTTGCCACGTTTGTCGATGGGCGTGATGGAGATGCGTGTAGCATCGAGCTTGGCGGCGAGCTTCACGCGGTCGGTGAGCTGTGCCTTCTCGTTGGAGAGCTGCTGCGCCTCATTTGTGGCTCGCTCATAGTTGGCACGCACCTCGGTATTCTCTTGTCGGAGTCGGTTGTTGGCCGACTGGAGGGAGTCGATCTGTACGACATAATTCTTGAGGACACTACGCAGGGTGGAGACTTCTTGAGTGAGCTGACCGATGCGCTTGGCACTGGTGACCTTGTTGCTTTTGAGCTCTTTCTGCAGCTGATCTACCTTGGCTCGCTCAGCGAGAAGCTGACTGATGAGGGAGTCGGTAGCCAAAGAGAACTTTTGCTCGCCCATACCGTGGGAGAGCTTCTGATACTGGATGTCGTATTCGGAGGCGAGCTTCTGTAGCTCTTCCTGCATAATCTCCTTCTGCTCGTTGGCGAAGAGGTCTTTCTCCTCTTGGAGCTGAGCGCGCTCGTTGCGGAGGACGAAGTAGAATGCTGCGACAAGGGCGATGATGACGGCTGCAGCGGCGATGATGACGTGCTTGACTTTCATTGATGCTTAGGGATGGGTAGCGCGTACAAAGGGTGAGAAGGTCTGACCGCTCCAGCTCGAGGTGAGTGAGGGGAGCTGAGCAATAAGGGCTTTGAGCTCATCGCTCTGCTTATCCTCTTCGGACAGAAGGAGCGTGGGGCGGACAAGGAGGGTGGGGGAGGCGGTGCCTGAGGCCCAGGTGAGGGTATAGTGCAGGGGATAGAGGAGCGTGCGCAGGCGGTCACTGGCTGTACTCACTGGAAGCTGAAGCCCTCGGAGAAAGTCCTCAGTCGTGGGTAGACGAAGGAGATCAGTGGAGGATAGAGGAGCTCCGCTGGGGGAGAGGAAGGTGATGAGGGCATCGACCTGTGGGCTGGAGACCGTCTCGATGAGTGCGATGATCGAGCCCTGAGGAGCAGGGAGAAGACGCACCTCCGTAGTCCCTACTTCGCTCGTCTGTAGCCGTAGCCCCATCTCCGAAGCCTCGAGGAGCTTGGTGTCTGAGTCGAGCGTGATGGGGAAGGTTAGAGTCGTCTCTTGCTCCAGCACGGTAGTGAGCTGTGCTCGACGCTCTTCGTCAAAAAGCTCAGTCGCTTTCAGCGCATTGATGATAGTGGCGTACTTCGCTCGCTGTGCACGGAGTGCGTGGGACGAGCTAAGCAGGCATAAGGTGAAGACGAGGAGACGCAGGAGATACTTCATAGGGCAGCACGCAGGCGAACGAGTCGCTCTAACAGTCCTTCGAAGAGGTCCAGAGGGAGCATATTAGCTCCGTCACTCTTGGCGGAAGCTGGATCGGGGTGCGTCTCAAAGAAGAGCCCATCGGCACCGACAGCGATGGCCGCCTTGGCAATGGTCTCGATGAGCGCAGGCTTGCCGCCCGTGACTCCAGAGGCCTGATTGGGACGCTGGAGCGAATGGGTGACGTCCATCACGGCAGGGAAGCCCGTGGCGCGCATCGCTGGGATGTTCGTGAAGTCCACGACGAGGTCGGAGTAGCCGAAGCTATTCCCTCGCTCAGTGAGGATGACCTGGTCATTGCCACACTCGGTGACCTTGTGTGCTGCGTGCTCCATCCCCGAAGCGGAGAGGAATTGTCCCTTCTTGATGTTCACGATCTTGCCCGTGCGTGCTGCTGCTGCGATGAGGTCAGTCTGACGGCAGAGGAAGGCTGGTATCTGCAGGACGTCCACATATTCGGCGGCCATAGCGGCCTCCTGAGTCTCGTGAATATCCGTCACTACGGGGATGTCAAAGGTCTCTCGTACACGGCGCAGGATACGCAGAGCCTTCTCGTCACCGATGCCCGTGAAGCTATCGACACGCGAGCGATTGGCCTTGCGATAAGAGCCCTTGAAGATATAGGGAATACCTAAGCGTGTGGTCATCTCGACGACTCGCTCAGCGATGAAGAGGGGCGTATCCTCGTCTTCGATGGCGCAAGGGCCAGCCATCAGGAAGAAGTTAGGTGTAGCCGTGAGGTCTTTATATTGGATCATATAGCGGTAGGGGAAGAAGCGATGGACTCCTTTGCTTCCCAAGTCTCGATGTAGGCTAAGGCTTGGCTGAGCTGCTCCTCTCGGGGCAATAGTCCATCAATGTAATGAAGAGTGAAGCCTCGGCGCTCCATGCCACGAAACCACGTCATCTGTCGCTTGGCGAACTGATGTATGGCCGTCTCTAAGGCGGTGAAGAGCTCCTCACGAGTGAGCTGACCGAGGAGATGCTGAGTGACGAACTTATACTCCAGTCCGTAGTAGATGAGGTCTTCGGGCGCAATACCTGAGTCCAAAAGCCCCTGCACTTCTCCGATGAGATTGCCATCTTCTAATCGCTGACGGAGGCGTGCCGTGATGCGTGCTCTGCGCTCCTCACGTGGAAGGGTGATGCAGAGGACGAGGCTCTCAATGGGGGGATATTCGCTGTGGAGGACACCGTCAAGTCGCTGCTGGCGGATGTAATCCGCTATCTCGATGGCGCGGATAGCTCTCTGGGGAGAGTCGAGGTCGGTAGCGTTGTGCAGTGGGCCATAGGAGGCTAACCGATCGCGTAGCTCCGCAAGGGGAAGCCCTTGGAGGGACTGACGTAGCTCGGGGTTGGGGGCTACATCGGGGAGATGGTAGCCTCGTAGCACGGCTTCGGCATAGAGCCCCGTACCTCCGCAGAGGATGGGATGCTGGATACCTCGCTCGCGGAGGGTGGTATAGGCCTGATGAAAGGCGTGCTGCCAAGCGAAGAGGTTGTACTTCGTGCCAGCTGGGACGATGTCGATGAGGTGGTAGGGGATAGTCTTCCCCTGGTAGGTATATTCGGAGAGATCTTTGCCTGTTCCTACGTCCATACCGCAATAGACTTGGCGCGAGTCCGCACTGAGGATCTCTGAGCCAAGTCTATGCGCCAGACGGACGGCAAGGGCAGTCTTGCCCGATGCAGTAGGTCCGAGGAGTGTGATCATCCGCGATCCTTGAGGATCACATCGTGGGCACCACCTTCGACGATGGAGGTGCTGGAGACCAGCGTAATCTTTGCCTTCTGCTGCAGTTCAGGCAGGGTGATCGCCCCGCAGCTGCACATCGTGGCCTTCATCTTCCCGAGGGTCTGAGCTAAGTTGTCCTTGAGCTTACCTGCATAGGGGACGTAGCTATCGACACCTTCTTCGAACTTCAGGGCTTCCGTGCCACCGCTGTCATAGCGCTGCCAGTTCTGTGCACGGTTTGAGCCTTCGCCCCAGTATTCCTTGACGATGTTGTTGCCGATCTTGAGCTTACGCGTGGGAGACTCGTCGAAGCGAGCGAAGTAACGACCCATCATCAGGAAGTCAGCACCCATAGCCAGAGCCAGCGTCATGTGATAGTCGTGTACCAGACCGCCATCGCTACAGATGGGGATGTACAGCCCCGTTTCCTCGAAGTACTTGTCTCGTGCTTGAGCTACATCGATGATCGCCGTAGCCTGACCACGACCGATACCCTTCTGCTCACGCGTGATACAGATCGAGCCACCGCCGATACCGACCTTGATGAAGTCAGCACCAGCCTCGGCGAGGTAGCGGAAGCCTTCTTCGTCGACGACATTACCTGCTCCGACGAGTACCTTGTCGCCGTACTTCTCACGGATCCAACGCAGGGTCTCGTACTGCCATTCGGAGTAGCCATCGGAGGAGTCGATGCAGAGGACGTCCGCACCAGCTTCGATGAGGGCAGGAACACGCTCAGCGTAGTCACGGGTGTTGATACCAGCCCCTACGAGGAGTTCCTTCGTTGCCTTGTTGGAGAGCTCAACCGGATTGTCCTTGTGTGCATCGTAGTCCTTGCGGAAGACGAGGTAGACCAAGTGGTCGTTCTCATCGATGATGGGGAGGGTGTTGAGCTTATGCTCCCAGATGATGTTGTTCGCTTCCTTGAGGGTGATGCCCAGACGACCGACCTTGAGCTTAGAGAAGGGAGTCATGAAGTCCTGCACCAGCGCATCCTGAGGGGTGGTGCCGATGCGGTAGTCACGGCTGGTGACCATCCCGAGGAGGCGACCGTTAGGCGTGCCGTCTTCGGTGACCCCAATGGTCGAGTGTCCCGTCTTGGCACGCAGAGCGAGGACATCGCTGAGGGTGGCGTTGGGGCGAATGTTCGAGTCGCTGGAGACGAAGCCAGCCTTGAACTTCTTGACACGGCGAACCATCTCCGCCTGCTCTGCGATGGGCTGCGAGCCGTAGATGAAGGAAAGACCACCATTGCGCGCCAGCTCAATCGCAAGCGTGTCGTTGGAGACCGACTGCATGATGGCCGAGACGAAGGGGATATTGAGGCTGATACGTGCCTGCTGTCCACGAGAGAAGCGGACGAGCGGAGTAGTCAGGGTAACGTTCTGTGGGGTGCACTGACGTGTGGTGAGCCCAGGGATAAGGAGGTACTCCCCGAAGGTGCGGGAGACTTCGTTGACGAATATTGCCATTAGCCTATAGGGATGAAAAGATGATTACTTCAGGTGAGGGAGGATGTGCCCCATACGATCCTTCTTCGTATGCATGTAGAAGGAGTTATGTTCGTTGGGCTCGATCTCCAGGGGAAGTGTCTCAATGACTTCGAGGCCGTAGCCTTCGAGGCCGACACGCTTGATGGGGTTGTTGGAGAGCAGACGCATCTGCTGGACGCCGAGCTGCTGTAGGATCTGTGCGCCGACGCCGTAGTCACGTTCGTCCGCCTTGTGCCCCAGGTGTAGGTTCGCCTCTACTGTGTCCAAGCCTTCTTCCTGAAGTTTGTAGGCTCGGATCTTCTCCATCAGACCGATGCCACGGCCTTCTTGGTTGAGGTAGACGACGACGCCACGGCCTTCCTGCTCGATGAGCTCCATGGCTTTGTGGAGCTGTTCGCCGCACTCGCAGCGCATAGAGCCGAAGATGTCGCCCGTGGCACAGCTGGAGTGGACACGCACTAAGACGGGCTGACCATCAGAAATATCCCCCTTGATGAGGGCTATGTGCTCGAGCCCGTTGCTCTTCTGCTTGAAGGGGATGAGGTGGAAGTCTCCCCACTGTGTGGGCATAGTGACTTCTTCGCCACGCTGGACGATGCTCTCGGTGCGGAGGCGGTAAGCGATGAGGTCCTTGATGGTGATGATCTTTAAGCCGAAGCGCTGAGCAACCTCCCATAGCTGAGGAAGGCGCGCCATCGTGCCATCTTCGTTGATGATCTCGATGAGTGCAGCTACAGGTTGCATCCCTGCCAGACGAGCCAAGTCTACAGCTGCTTCGGTGTGCCCAGCACGGCGAAGGACGCCCTTGTTTCGAGCACGTAGAGGACAGACGTGCCCTGGACGAGCCAAGTCCCCAGGGGTGATGTTGGGGTCAGCTAAGGCAAGAATGGTCTGTGCGCGGTCGTACATAGATACGCCCGTGGTACAGCCGTTGCCCAGGCGATCGACGGTGACGGTGAAGGGAGTTTCGTGGACGGAGGTGTTGTTGGGTACCTGCATCTCGAGTTCGAGCTCACGTGCACGGTCTTCGGTGATAGGTGCGCAGAGGACGCCACGCCCATAGCGCATCATGAAGTTCACCTTCTCTGGGGTGATCTTTTCGGCTGCGATGATGAAGTCACCTTCGTTCTCGCGGTCTTCATCGTCGACGACAATGAGAAATTCGCCACGGCGGAAGTCCTCAAGGGCTTCCTCTATCGTATTCAGCTTAATTTCACTCATAGGTTTATCTGTGTATGTAGCTCCTAAGCATGGAGCTGGTCGGGAGTCAGTATGGGTTATCCGAGGGGTGGGGTGTAGGAGCTCTTGTCGGCAGCTGCGACTTCGTCTGCTATCTGTAGGAGTACCGTGCGAGTCGTGCGTAGGTCAGCACGAAGGTGCGTACGCACTCGAGAGAGGAAGAGTCCGAAGGGGAGCGAGAGGGGGAGAAGCGCTCCAAGGATGCGTCCCCAGCGTGGCTCTTCGGGGAGGAAGGGCGAGAGGCGTGTAGGTAGGAGCGGTAGGTCACAGAGCTTGCTGACCAAGAGACGTGAAGGCGTGTGGCGCAGGCTTTCGGTGATGTCATCCAGCTCTTTGCTGAGGGTGGCAAGCTGCTTCTGCTCTGCTCCGCGCGTCCAGATACTCCAGATACGCCCCGAGAAGAGTGAGCCTTGCAGCAGTGCGTCTGTATGCTTGAGGGCTTGGGCAACGGCAAGCGCCCCTGCCTTATAGTCGGCTTCTTCGATGATGAGCTCCTGATACTCGACCTTGCGCACCCCACGGAAGCCGAAGAGCTTGCGGAAGAAGATGACGTAGATCTCGACGTTGAGTGCGGAGGAGTCCTGGTTGGCTTTGTAGGCTAAGAAGATGCCGACAGGGAAGAGGACGATATTACTTAGCCACATCCCCAGCCAAATCGGGATGGATTCGTTGCGTAGCATATTCGTCCCGAAGGAGTCGATGATGAAGTAGATGACGAAGAAGAAGATGGAGATGATGATCGGCATACCGATACCTCCACGTCGTACTATTGCCCCTAAGCTCGAGCCGATGAGGGCAAAGATGATGCACGAGACAGGGAAGGTGAACTTACGGTGCCACTCCTGGTGGAGGGTACGGAATTGGTAGAACTGTGCGTCATCTGTATCGATATAGAGCGAGGCTTCTTCCTTCACTCGGTCGGCCTTGTCGCGCGCCATGGCGAAGGCTTGAAGGCTGTCCTGTGGGGTGAGCGTAAGACTTGCATCCTCTCCTTTGCTGTGGCGAGTCTGCTGCTCAAGATGGGTAAGACGAGCCTGCGCCTGCACTCGGGTGGCAGAGTCTTGGTAGGCGTAGGAGCTCGTGCCGTAGTGGCTCTCCATAAGGCTTGCTCCGACGACCTGCGCATAGCTCAGGCGTGTGCTGTCGAGGATGGGACGGATGGAGTCGATGGATTGCTGGAGCTGGTGGAGGTCCTTACCTACGTACATTGAGCTAAGTTCCCCCTCATCCTGCATCTTGATGTTGGCATCAAAGGGGATGAAGGTCTCACTGTAATCAAAGTGAGGAAGCATGTAGGGTACAGCATCCGTCGAAGTGTTGTAGCTCTGCGTCTGGATATTCTCAAAGCTCTGTCCTTGGTAGAGCTTCAGGACGAGGAACTTCTTACTCTTGTCCATCACCAAGCGTCCCGAGTCGGCTCGTATGATGCGCGGATTGAGGTACCCACGACTCATGTCGTAGACCATCATGCGGTGCATTAGTCCTGTGCCTGCGTCACGATCCTTGGCGTAGAGGCTGTATCCAGGGATGCCCGTATAGAATACCCCCGGGGTGATCTCCATCTCGGGGGCTGCATACTTAGCTGTGATGACCAATGTCCACATGCGGACCTGGGCGCGTATCATCAGGTCGTTTTGGAAGTAGAAGAGTCCGCAGGCCATCGCTACGACCAGGAGCATGATGGGGCGGATGATGCGATAAAGACGGAGGCCTGAGGCCTTGAGTGCCAAGAGCTCGAGGCGCTCCCCAAGGTTGCCTAAGGTCATCAATGATGCCAGCAAGATGCCTAAGGGTAGGGACATCGGGATGAAGGAGAGGGCTGCGTAGAAGATGATCTTCAGGAGCATAAAGCCACTCAACCCCTTGCCCACCAGCTCATCAATGTAGCGCCAGAGGAACTGCATCACTACGATGAACCAGCACACAGCGAAGCTCATCACGAAGAGCGGGATGAATGTCCGAAGGATATACTTATCTACGATCTTGAGCACGTCTACTATCGCCAATTTATTAGTCACAAAGATACACTTTTTAGGGCGATAGCTTTGTGTCCGTAGCTCGGGAAAGGTGGATGCTTCTGCGATAAATGAGACTTCCCCCTGCCTCCAACGTGGGTGACAGGGGGAAGTCTTATCCTGAAGTGTGGTTAGATGGACGGCAAATGCACCATCTTCATACCATTAATAACCTGGGTTCTGCTGGCTCTTCAGCGTAGCATTAGCATTAAGTTCGCTTTCAGGGATAGGAAGAATCACACGGTAGTAAGTGTGATCAAAGGAACGGCTCTCGGGGAGAAGAGCTCCGTGCCATCCAGCTTTACCCTTGTAGAAACGCTCACATCTCAAGTCATTACGCATCAGGTCATAGAAGCGGTGACCTTCGCCGACGAGCTCCTTGGCGCGTTCCTTGAGGATGCGTTCCAGCGTGAGATCGCTCTCGGCGACACTCTTCATCGGGTTAGCGCGCTTGACGATGACGTTGAGGTACTTGAGAGCTGTTGGCTTATCCCCGAGCTTGAAGGCTGCTTCAGCGGCATTGAGGTACACTTCAGCAAGGCGGATGACGGGGATGTCGTTGGTGCGCATATCCTTGAGAGCTGCCTTGCCTGGGTATTTGCCGATGAACATCTTCATATCAGGATTGGCATCGGGGAGGTTTTTGACGACCTCTTCAGCTCTACTGCCTTTGCTTTCCCAGAGGACATTCCAGCGAATATCATCGGGGTCTTCCATCATCTCATCGTAGAACTTCTTCGTGATGAAGGCGTTGAAGTAGCCATCGACGTGGAGCACGTAGCCCAGTCCTTCACGGTCAGCCCAGTCCTTGGAGTCAAAGTTCACGATGGAGAAGATCATCTCCTTGGAGCTTGATTCACTCCAGATCTGTTCATAAGCATCTGGGTCGGTAGCCAGCTGGTAGAGGTTGCTTTCGATGACCTCCTTGCTCAGCTTGAGTGCCTGGGCATTGCTTTCGGCATCTCCCTTATATAGGTAGACTCGTCCCAGGAGTGCTTTAGCTGCAGACTGGCTTATATAACCATAGCTCGTGGGCTCGAGGGCATTGCTTGCAATAGCTTCATTGAGCTCCTTGATGATGAAGTCATAGCATTCTTTGAGGGTGCTACGCCCAGGCTTAGCTTCATTGTCTGATATGCCTGTGATAATAGGTATCCCTGGTAAGCTCCCATTGTTGGAGAAGGGGTAAGGCACGGCATAGACACGACAGAGGTCGAAGTTGCAGAGAGCGCGTACTGCTCGTGCATGGGCTCTGGCTTGTGCAATTTCCTTCTGCTGCTCAGCTGTCGCATTCTTCTGGAGATTGTCGCACATCTGAAGGAGTCGGTTCGCACGGCGGATGATGCTATAGACTTCGTACCAAGGTCCAGTGACGTCGCTACGGGTATAGTCCATCTTATAGTAGTTGTTCCCGCGCGAACCCACCGTAGGACACTGCATGTCATCTCCTCGTACATCTCCCATGATGAGGAAGGACTGGGCATAGTATTCGCTATTGGAGACTCCACCTTGTAGTCCGTCATAGAGTCCGCGTATAGATGGCTGTAGCAGGCTAGGCTCTTTGAGGACTCTCTTTGTACTGACAGAGTTAGAGGGCTCGACATCGAAGTATCCCTTGCACGATGAAGAGCTGGCCACGAGGCCGAGGGTGGCCATAAGGCCTATGATAATCCTTTTCATAAGGCTAAATCATTTGTGTGGTTAGCGATACACTATATACCTACCTGCAGGCCGAAGGTGACGGTACGCAGAGGAGGGGTGCCATAGGCAACGAACCCGCGTTGCTCTGGGTCGACGACGAGCAGCTTATCCTTCCACGTGAGGAGATTGTTGCCCGAAGCGTAGATACGGAGAGTGTTGATCCCTGCCTTCTTCGTCCAGCTCTTGGGAGCGGTGAAGCCGATCGTGAAGTTCTTCAGACGTAGGTGGTCTGTGGAACGCAGGAAGCGGGTAGAATAGGTATAGGTATTCGTAGGCTCGAAGGAGGGAAGCTCTGCCTTATCTCCGACTTTCTTCCAGATCTTGTTGATGTCGTAGTAGGAGGGGATCGCCAAGTTGAGCACTTCTTCGTTACCGTCCTTGTAGAGAGCGATAGCGTTATCGTAGAGGTACCCACCAAGGGAGTAACTGAGGGTGAAGTTGATGTCTACAGGACCCCAGTTGATGTTGTTGATGAGACCACCTGTGAGGACTGGATCGAAGGGCTTGTCGTCGATGCGACGGCGTTCGGCCTGTGAGCCATCGGTAACTAAAGTGCGGTCATATTTCCCATCCTTAAACGCATTGGAATAGTATTGTGCCTTACCTGTTTGAGGATCTACCCCAGCGTATTCGGCGAGGTAGTACGCATTGTAGGGATGTCCCACTTCGTGTACCCAAGTATCTTCGACAAGGGTGTTCTGCACGCCGTCAAAGCGAAGCAGGGTGTTCTTGTTGTGCCCGAGGGATAGGGTGGTACTCCATGAGAAGTTGTTGAGCGAAAGGTTGGTGGAGCGCAGCTCGAGCTCAAAGCCCGTATTGCGCATACTCCCTACGTTCTGCAGTTCACTTCCGAAACCAGTCGTTCCCGAGATGTTCTTGTCTAAGAGTAGGTCAGTCGTCAGACGGTTATAGTAGTCGAAGGTGACTCCGAGGTGGTTGAAGAGACGGAAGTCCAGCCCGAGGTTGAAGGCTTTATTCTTTTCCCAAGAGAGGTTGGGCGAACCAAGAGCACTCTCTGCTGTCCCCGTGCCACCGTTGTAGTTATAGCCGAAGCTATAGAGGGAGAGGTGGTCGTAGTAGTTGTAGGGAAGGGTACCATTCGCCCCATAGGAGAGACGCAGACGCGTATCGGAGAGGACGGGCTCAAGTTCCCTCATAAAGTTTTCCTTGCCGATGTTCCAAGATCCCGAGAGTGCCCAGAAGAGCCCCCAGCGATGAGCTGGCGCGAGGCGAGAAGATCCATCCCAGCGAGCTGAAGCACCGAGGATATAGCGGTCGTCATAGGAGTAGTCTCCCTTGAGCAGGAAGGAGAGCATACGAGTCTTATCAACAGAGGTGCTACCACTGGAGTTCCCCGCATTGCTTATTTCGTACTTGAGGTAGGTGGGGAAGTCTGTACCCCAGAGGTAGATATTCATCTGGTCGAAGGACTCAGATTCGAAGCTGGCAACGCCTGAGAGCTGATGCTTGCCAAATTCATGGTTCGCATAAAGCTGAGACTGTGTCGTCAGTGTTGCACGCTCGAGGTTGGAGCGCTGGAAAACCCCATTGGATGATTCGCCGTCACCTTGACGAGGATCCCACCAGACGCCTTCTTGGGAGGTGCTATAGTCGTAGCTGACATTCTCACGGAGCTGTAACCAGGGGAAGAGCGTCAGGGTAGCTTCTAAGGAAGGAGCGAGGCGCACGAGTTGTGTCTCGGAGAAGTTCTGCGTGGTGGCAAAGAGGGGATTGTTGTTATTGTTCCCAGAGAAAGAACGTCTGTAAGAACCATCCTTTTCAAAGGGATAGTTGGAGGGCGTTAGCGTAGCGGACACCCCATAGATAGGATTGGCATAGGCACTTCCTTCGCTGCTGGTGTGTTGCTTGGTCTTGGCGAAGAGCATACGCGCCTTGAGCTGGAGACGGCGGTCGGTATGGCTGACATTGAAGCTCCCCGTCAGGCGGTTGAAGTCAGATGCCAGAGAAATACCCTTTTGATCCGCGTAGGAGACGGAGGTGTAGAACTTGGTCTTCTCACCACCACCGGAGACGCTGAACTCATAGTTCTGCGAGGCACCACGGCGCAGGAGTACCTTGCGCCAGTTAGTGTATCCAGACCAAGGCTTAGCGATCGCTGCGCCGATGGTCTTCTCTACCTGAGCTTGTACTTCAGCTGGTGTGGTATAGAGGAGGTTGTTGGTTTCGGTATCGCGTAGCTCACTATAGTACTTCGTGTAGCCATAGCGGATGAGCTCATTGCGCTGCTCTGCACCGAGGGTGGGGCGGTAGTTGATCGCCATATCGGAGCTTCCCCAGTCGGCCTTGAAGTTGTAGTGTGTCTTCCCTGCGCGTCCGCTCTTCGTCGTGATGACGACGACCCCGTTAGCTGCACGAGAGCCATAGAGAGCAGCCGCACCGGCGTCCTTGATGACGGTGATGTTTTCGATATCGTTGGAGTTGATCGTAGAGAGCGGACTCATACCCCCTCGAGCATAGTCGAAGATAGAGGCGCTGTTGTTGTTGACGGGTACGCCATCGATGACATAAAGTGGGTCGCTCCCTGCATTAATCGAGCCCAAGCCACGGATACGCACGGTGGCGATACTCCCAGGTTGACCCGAGTTGGAGCTTACAGCTACCCCAGCGATAGCCCCCGTGAGCTTGTCTTCGAGGGAGACGGTGGGGACGTCCTTCATATTCTTCGTGGAGATCGTTGTTGCAGATCCTGCGAAGGCGGACTTACGCGTGTTGCCATACCCCGTGATGACGACGTCCTTGATGAGCTGTTCTTCGGCCTTGAGGACGATCTTCATCTCTCCAGAAGTGATGGGGATCTGTAGTCGATTATATCCGATGCAACTGATGACCAGTTGCTTCGCTGCATTGGGTAGCTTGAGGGTGAAGCGCCCCTTGACATCGGTGAGCGTCCCTGTGGTGGGAAACTCCACGCAAGCCACGCTGGCTGCGATGACTGGCTCCTTGTCTGCAGAAGAGATGACGATACCCGAGACGGTGATCGTCTTTTTCTGCGACCATCCCACTCCAACGAAGAGGAAGAGGGAGAGGAGGAAGAAAAGAGTTCTTCTCATAAGAATAGTCGTTTTAGAGTGATATGTATGTGTTTGCTTTACGCCCTATGGAGTCTACTCTACTATAATCTTACTTCTGGAATAGAAATGGAGGTGTTTCTTCTCTGCCTTTCACGTAGTGCCTCTTTATTACGGTGGATCGTTCCACCGATGCTCCTCTCTATCCTCCTCAAATATAGAGATTTTTATTACTGGGCAATAGCTCAAGTGGAACTTCTGAGGGATGGAGTAGGGTAGCATGTAGTCCACAGCTTGGGTCCGTCATCGTGAGGAAGTAGATGGGAGAGGTGCTTGTTGGTTTGTATTTGCTTGTGATAGATGGATATATGGTGGTATTCGGGTGTGGATTATGATGCTTTTTCTTGATGCTTTCGATGGATTTGTGAAGCTGTTTTTTCTTCTTTGTCGGGCTCGAAAATGGGGGCTTCTTGTCGAAAAGAGGGCTTAAATAATTTAGGAAGTGCTTGCGTATGGTTCTTCGGAAGTCATGAGTTCAAGTAGCTTGAGACTCGCAGTGTAGCTCCAAGGTCGAAAGGGCGGAGGAGTGCTCTGTGCTGCTTGTCTTGTGTCGTAGTACCAGTAGAGGGAAGTGAGTGGTATAGGAGGGTGGTGTGTTTGCGTAGTGGTCGCCGTGCTGAGCAGTATAGGTCGGTGAGGGGAGCAGTAGTGCTCCGAGTGCAGACCACTATAGGTGCATCCCACTTGAGACCGTTGCACGGTCTCCCCATAGTCTCAGTATAGAGCGTGTCAGATACATAAAGTGCGTGGCTCACTCCCCGAGAGGGGGAGGAGCCACGCACTACAGATTATAGTAGGAGGGTGTCGGCGAGCTTAACGCTTGCTGAAGCGGATGACCCCCTGAGGCGTACGAGCCAGGTAGATACCAGCAGGGAGCTGGACGATGGAGATCGCTTGCCCTGCCACATAGTGCTCGATAGTAAGTACCAGCTGCCCCGTGAGGCTGAAGAGTTCGATACGTCCGCTTGCCGTGAGGTGCACCTCGGTGGTCGCAGGACTTGGGTAGGCCTTCAGTTCACCTCGTACTTCGGGTGTAGGCTTTTCTCCAGGCTTGGGCTGAGGAGCAGGCTGTACTTCGGTGACGGTGAGTGGTAGGCGCAGGTAAGCGGTCTTACCACCCTGACGCTGGCTGATGATGAGCGAAGTATTCCCCGCAGCGTGTGCCATGAGTCTGAGCTTATTGCCCTGCAGAGTGGCCGTAGCTACGTGATCATCACTCGTAGAGACGGTGTAGATCGCACGAGGTGAATCTGTGGGAGCTGCACCCGCTTCGGTGAAGAGCTTCACAAGATCCAGTGTTTCCGTAGCCTGAGGCTCGATGGTGTGCGCTGCGATTTCCTTCGCTGGCATTTCGCTACCGAAGTCGTCGAGACAGAAGTAAGCTGGGATGGTCGTACCTCCGTTGGCGACACGTGTTCCCTTCATCGAGAAGATGACGGACTCTGTTTCGCCGAGGGCAGAGAGGTCAAGCCACTGCCAAGAATCAATGACGTAGTGCTCAGCATCGTTACTGCTTCGGTAGTCGACCAGAGGGAACTCGATGCTTTGTCCTTTGTTATTGCTGGCAATGAGGAGTAGATAGTCGCCCTTGTGGAAGGGGGTGTGGGGTTCATCACCCATTCCGGTGCCCTTCTGAGTGACTTCCTTCACCCAAGCCGTGTTCGTGACGAACGTACCTGGGATGACGGCAGGCCCAGCGTGGGTGGCACGTACTTCCACCGTATGCTGCCCATAGGCATAGGCGACAGCATAGTTCTTCGATCCGTTGACACCATGCCCGACGACACTATTGAACTGGTCGGGGAAGAGACTGTTGAACGTGGTCTTCGTCTGGTTGGAGTAGGCGACACCTCCCCAGGTGAGTAGCGAAGGTGCATACTCGCAGGGGAAGGAGTAGCTACCACTGTAGTAGGTGAATGAGCGGTGGTCGTACCCTTCAGACTCACGCTTGCCGTACCAAGCCGTCTCGGGCTCGAGGGCAAGGTCGTCGAAGGTGGCGATAGCAGGCTTGGCACCAGAGACTTCGAGCAGGAGCTTCTCGCTGGCCTTCTGTCCCCAGGTGTCCGTTGCCTCAAGCGTGAAGTGCTGGGTGCGCTCAGCCTTGAGGCTGTAGACCGCTTCCCCGCTCACCTGCGTGCCAGCAGCGTTGCTCCAGACGTAGGTGTAAGGCCATACGCCCCCTTCAGCTTCTTGGCTGAGAGAAGCCGTTTCACCAGCTTGAGCCTTTATGGTCTTCGTGCTGATGTGGAGCTTCTGAGGCTCGGCGGTGAAGTCGTCGATGAAGGCCTTGCCGTCTCCCTTGAGGCTGAGTTCGGTCAGTTCGCCGAGGTCGCGAAGGCTGACATAGCGCCATACGTCACCCGTAGATGGGATGTCCTTTGTCTTGCCTTCTGTAGACCCATTCTTAGTCGTGAGATGTACAGGCGCATCGCTCTTGAGGTAGAAGCCCGAGAGCTGGGTCGCCAGAGGGGTATTCGTGGGCTTGATTGTCACTGTACCCGTGCATTCAAGGGCACGATGACTGTCCGAAGAATAAGCATCCTTTACTTCATAGACCTTACCGCCAGTGAAGCTGTAGGTTCCACTAATGACTTCGGTTGTACCGACAGTCGTAGCCTCGAAGTCTGCTGGGACGGAGGGGAGGATGTCGGTAGCGAAGTCGTAGGTCAGCAGTGCCGTAGCATAGTCCCCCGAGAGCTTGCGTGGAAGCAGATATAGGCGGTAAGCCGTGTGCGCTTCGAGCTGGTCGAGGGTAAGGCGAATAGCTTCGTTGGGGTAGAGATCAACTGTCTTGACCGAAGCAGCCTTCAAGTCCTCTACCGAAGGAGCAGCTTCGGACTGCTTGCGTACGAGGTAGGAGAACTTACCGAAGTCGGTAGCCTTGACCTCAACGATAGGCGCGGCTGCTGCGAGGTTTACAGGCTTGGGATAGCCTGCGACGAGAGCTGGGAAGGTCTGTTCCTTAGCTTCGTATGCCCCTGCTGCTGCATTCTCTTCAGGGTGCTTCGTGCCTACGATGTCCGTGGGTACTTCTTGCAGATGCTTTGCGAAGCTGAGCTGAGCGAAGTCCTTTGGCAGAAGACTTTCATTAGGAGCAACGAACTCTACCTTAGCGGTGCGGCTCGTGGGTTCCTTCATCTCCGTCTTCCAGGCGATGGAGTCGAGCGTCTTAGTTCCGAGCTTGGCGAAGTCTTTGCCAGCCGTATAGCTTACGTTGTCAGCGAAGACGGGATCAACGAGCGTGATCTGCGTACTCTTGTAGATAACGCCTGGCGTGAGGTTTTGCCAAAGGTTATTCTTCACTTCCAGCCCTGTGATGCTTCCAGATCTGGATGTGAAGGTGAGAGGAGCGGAGTTACCATTGGTTTGTGCTCCAGAGATGAGGACGGAGTTGTGCAGGAGCTTGATGTCCGAGAGACCCTCATTGGTAAACTGGAATGCGTAGGCTCCAGTGAGCTTCGCTGAGGTCTCGATGATGACTTCATTGGAAGCTAAAAGGCTGGGCTTGCGGATCAGCTGAGGGTGATCTGTCGTGCGTCGAAGCGAGATACCCAGCGCAGTCGTGCTCCTGCCACCCGTGATCTCCTTGACGCGAACACGATTGCCGATGATGTCTACACCTTCTCCGAGGGAGATGTCCATCGCTTGGTACTCGTAGTTTACGCTACCAGATCCGAGGATGCGATTATTGCGAACGACTATATCTGAAATGCAATTCAGGTAAATCGCTTTGTATCCTTGATCCTCAAATGTATTGCCTTCGAGGGTGGCACCATGCTGGACTGGTAGATGTATTGTACCCAATCCAGAGGAGGATACTCCCTGGTACCCACCACTGAACTGTGAGTTGCGGATGGTGAGGAAGTCGTTGTTAGGATAGGGCTGGCTTCCACGGTGCGTGCCCACAAGAGCGATGTCACCTTGTACAATCTCGATCTTGCGTGGTGCAGAGAAGGCGCAGTCCTCGATGGTGAGGTGCTGGCTCCCGTTACGCACAAGGAGCAGGGCTGGAGCTTGAGCCTGTGAGGTAGTGAAGGTTAGACCTCGTAGCGTGACGTAGTCGGCTCCATCGATGGTGAAGTAGCCAGGCTTGTCGTCTCCATAATCAGGCTTGTGGTAACGCGTGTTGGTGAGGGTGACATCACCACGATGACCAGAGGTGGGTTCGATGATAAGGGTGTTGGTCTCAGAGAGTCCTGCGATGGCTGGTATTATGAAGTTCTCATCATACGTCCCTGCATTGAGGCGTAGACGAACAGGCCCATCGATACCACGACTTGCCAGCTGATCGATAGCTTCTTTCAGAGAATGGTAGTGTGTACCAGCAGAAGAGCCAACGGTGAAGTCTCCGTGTATCCCTGCTTGTAGCGCGAAGGTAGCGGTAGGAGGCGTGTCAAGAGTTTTCGTCTCTGTGCCAGCCGATATGCTACTTGGCTTGACTGTGATCTGCGCTGCAGCAGGAGCTGTCTGCGCTACATCCGCTGCGAGGAAGAAGTAGTAGGTGCCAGGCTTGCGGTAGTCTGTAGTGCCAGAGAAGCCGTTGTTGTTATCTGCGTAGAGCTTAGCTGTGGAGAAGGTCTCTGAGGTCTCCGTAGCATAGAGATGGAGCTTAGCCCAAGGGGTCGTCCCTTCAGCAAAGAAGGGTGCGAAGTCAAAGCGCTGGATGTTGACAGCATCGTGGTCGCCCTTGATGGTCACAGCGAACTTCATCAGAGGGACGTCCTTTGCGCCCTTCATCAGACGCACGTCAGTGAGGGCTTCGGCCTTGATGTCAGTGACGTGCAGGGCAACGGGATGCTCGGAGCTGACCTCGATGTCCCAGCCATCGGAGCCGATTCTCCCAGAGGTGAAGTTTACCGTGATGGATCCATCTTCAGCGGAGGATACGATCTCGGGGATATTAGTATTCACCCCAGATAGCTTCGTGATGAGCTTCTCGGCCTTGACTTCTTTACCATTATATATAGTGAGATGATCCAGACGACCGATATTCAGCTTACGTACGCGCAGGTGGATGACTTCGCCCTGGCGAGGAACGAAGTGCACTGTACCATTAAATTTGGCAGGGTACTTGCCTGCAGGACCTCCATTGTCATAGAAGGAGAGAGGCTCGGTGACATCAACAGTATTCTCCCCAGAGGCCATCAAGAGGATGCGACGAGTGACGCGTGCTCCTTCGGGATCGGGTTGCTGGATAGCCACAGAAGCACCTGAGATGGTCAACTCAGGCAGGGAGATGTCGAGCGCTTGACCCGAGGTGGCGTCGGCAGCGATGTCGGCCGCTACATAGTAGTAGCTCTTGTGCTCGGGAAGTACTTGGGGGGTGGTGAGCTTGAGCTCGATAGAGGTAGCTCCGTTGGGAGTGACTGAGCCAAGAAGGGTCTTCTGTGCGTAGGCCTTGGGGCTTGGCAGGGAGTAGAGGTAGAGAGTTGTGAATGCCTTGGGCTCACCCTTGAGCTGGAGCTTGATGGCGTCCAAGGTCTTAGGCGTAAGGCTACCCGTAGTTTCAAGCGTGAGGTCAAGGAACTCTAAGTTCGTTGCTCCAATGGGAGCTTCGTCCGTGGATGCTTGCTCGACGACTTCTGCCGTGAGTTGCATAGGGATGGGCTCCTTGCTACGGACGGTGGCATTCCAGCCCTTGCCCAGACGAGCCGGTACCCTTTCCGTTGGATTGAAGACAATGGTCAGGGCTCCATCTGCGCTGGTTGAGCGGAGGAACTTGGGCCCGCCATCGTTCATCGTCTTGTCATCGAGCTGCCATAGAGGGGTGCCTGTATGCTTAGTACCCGAGTAGACCTTGAAGACGGCCTTTGTTCCTATACTTCCCTTCTGATAAAGTACATCGAAGGAGTGGAAGTCGATCTCGATCTTTTCTCCTTGCTTGCTTGGGAGGAAGGTCGTGATTTGATCTCTTTGGCCTCCATCGTAGTGCCCGAAGCTCATCGTCGGAGCGAAGGTCCAGTCGGAGTATATGGTGACGGTCTGTGGTGCTCCCTCGCGACTGCGGCAGACGTTGTCGATGACGTAGGGCGTGGGTGCAGGTAGACTCAGAGATTGAGGAGTACCCGATAAGATTGCACTGGTAGCGGTGAGGCTGAGTTTATCTCCCGTAGTAGCCTTGTCGGAGATGTCACCTGCTAAGAGGAAGGTGTTATCTCCGAAGTTGAGACCAGTAGGCTTCGTGAGCTCGAGGTGAGCATCTTCGCCTGTGATGGTGACTTCGCCGAGGAGAGCGTCTTTGCGTACTTCGGAACCACGGTAGAGGGCTATGCGCTTGAGTGCGCCACTGGTAGAGCCTTGAGTCGAGAGGTTAAGAGCCGAGAAGGTGAGCGCAGGGCTGATGCCTTCGGTCTTGAGAGTGAGCTGAAGAAGAGGCTTGTTGAGTTCGCCTGCAGCTGCCTGTTCCTTCTCTTTTGGATGGCTTGCAGTCGCCGAGCTAAACGTCATTGCTGTGGGCGTGATCGCCTCTACAGTTGCGACAAAGCCAGCTTTGGGAATACCTGTGACACTCTTTAGGGATACGGTGAGTGCTCCATCAGCTTCGCTTGATATGAGGGTGATAGGTACAGGATCCTTAAGGAGGGTTCGGAGTAGCTTGGTGGACTCTGTGCCATGCCCATTGTAGATCTTTAAGAGGTCGTTCTTCTCTGGGTTGGTATTGAAGAGTTCAAGATTGGTGAAGGTGATGCGTATCTTCTGTCCTTTTTCTTTTGGGACGAAGGTTACATAGCCCTCGAATTTTTCGCTAATCTTTCCCGTAGGTCCACCATCATCGTAGAAGTTGAGTGCGGATCCGCCTACCTGTACTTCACGAGGTCCTGGTACCATGTAGATGGAACCATTGGGCTCGCTGGAAACGGGGCTATCGGTAGTCACCTTATCTACACTCTTGACGGTGGCAGTCCAGCCCTCACCAGCGGGGGATGCCCCTTCGAAGACGAAGGTGAGCGCACCATCAGCGGTGATAGAGTGGAAGACGTGCTTCGTCAGGTCGCTACCTGTCAGCGTGTGAATCGGACTGGCTTTCGGCTTGGTGTAGGTGACGTCGCCGTCGCTATCCAGCTCATCACTGGATTCTATTTTGGTGAGTTCTTGCTTGCCCTCGTAGACGTAGAGCTTAGCTCCCTTGATGTCGAGCTTCGTGAAGTCGACCTCAATGGCTTGGCCATATTTAGGGGTGAAGGTAATGGCGGTGATGCCTGCACGGGCGGCTGGCTGTGTCGCACCGCCCGAATCATAGAAGGTTTCCGTGGTGAGCACCTGCTTCTTGGTATGCGCTCCATTAAATGAAGGCATAGGCACCTCAGCCCTGAGGCTTAGGTGTGTGAAGAAGGCGCACAACAAGAAAATCGGTAAAAGACGTCTCATCGGCGTTGGTTATAAGTGTGAATTAATTGAGTGCTCAAGGCAAGGTTTCGCTGTACAAAGTCTGGTTATGGCTTGTCGCTTTACGCACAACAAACTTACTGAGAATAAAGGGAATTATCAAGCTGACCACTATAGAGCCCTTCGGTCGGGGTGGGGGCTTCATGAGTGCCCTCTTCGGAAGGCGGGATGCCTTCCTATTGTGGAGGCCTCGCCAAGCAGTATAGGTGAGGGGTGTGAAGGAGTACTGGTCACCTCTCGGATCACTATTGGTCGAGGCGTGGAGCAGTAGTGCTCTGCGCGCCGACCAGTAGTGCTTTGCATGCCCTTCTTGGGAGGAGGATGATGTGATGCTCCCCAGGTATGTGCACCTCGGCAGGAGGTTCTGTGGTGCGATGCCGAAGTACCTCCTTGGGGGGTAGCATCAGGTTGGCTCTACCCCTGTTAGAGCCTATTGCATCCTACGGCACTCGCTTCGTTGTTTGCGACATTCGGGCGTGTCATTTATCCAGCGTTTATGCAGTCAGGGTGGGCTAAGGGAAATGCTTATCTTTGTATAGGAAAGTAGTATCATCAGCATTTTAGAGTTCGTCCACCCTCGTTGCCCACCCTTTTATGAAGAAGCGGATCATCTGGATCATCGTCATGGCGCTTGTCTTGGCCTATGGGCTCCTTTCTTGGGTACAGTACGAATACTATGGTCGTGTGCTGGAGCTTCGTACTGAGAGCATCCATAGCCAGCTGAAAGAAGCTATGGGAGAGGTGGCCGAGGAATTGCAGGTGCGTGAGCTGATTCGCTACCTCAATCGGGGGGTGGATCAGAGTAAAGATCGCTTCGCAGATGCGGAGTTCCTCCCTACCGATGTCGCTGAGTTTGATATATGGACGCGGACAAAGCTGGATACGCAAATCGTCCGTAGCAATATTTCTCACAATGATCTCTGTGTGAAGCTGTCGCATGCAGGTGCCTCCCAGCATACGGAAGATCCGCCTTCCTGCCGCTTGGTGCACGCCTACTTCTCCAACCTCCACTCGCTTGACCGCTATATCCTCAAGTACCTATATGATAGCTACAACAAGGATAGCATCCCGCAGCTGGTGAACGTGCGTCTGCTGAAGAGCCTCATCCGAAAGCGTCTGGATAATAAGAATCTTTGTGGGCCGTACCAGATGTCTTTGTACGACTATCGAGGGCGTAAGCTCTATGACTACATCCCTCCCAGCATGGCGACGCGCAAGCAGTGGGAGGAGCGCAGCACGGTGGTGCAGTATCTCTTTATGCCCTCGGATGGCTCGGAGCAAGACCGCCCTTATATGAAGGTCACGATTGATGCCACCCCGACAAAGTCGGAGGTGCTGCGACTGGCTCTCCCCAGCTTCATCTCAACGCTGATTGTTCTTATCTTGGGCTTCTCTGCCCTCGGGGTCCTGCTCAAGCATATGAGCTTCTCTACACAGCGCACGAACTTTATCAATAATATGACGCACGAGCTGAAGACTCCTGTCAGCACGATTCTTCTCTCGAGCAACTCCCTCGAGCAGTCTCTTGCGGAGCAGCATAGCCTTACGCCTCGGGCACAGAGTGCGCTGGGGATCATCGCCCTGGAGGCGCAGCGTATGAAGTTCCTCATTGACAAGGTCCTGCAATTCTCCCTCTTGGATGGTGCTTCGGGACGCTTCTCGCTGGAAACGCTTGACGTCAATGAGCTGCTCTTGCCTGTGGCTGAGATCTATACCTTCCATGCGCAGCAGCGTGGTGGCGACTTAGAGCTGGACTTGAACGCCCTGAATACCTGGGTGCAAGGTAGCCAGATACACCTCTCTAATGTCTTCTTCAACCTCCTGGATAATGCCGTGAAGTACAGTAAGACTGACGAGCCTCTGCGCCTGGCTATCCGCACCAGTGACGAAGAAGGGGGGATACGTATCTGCATCGAGGATAATGGAATCGGAATGGCAAAGCGCGATCTGAAGCACGTCTTCGACCGCTTCTATCGTGTCACTTCGGGGAAGCGACATGATGTGCGTGGCTTCGGACTGGGGCTGGCCTACGTGGCTTCGGTCATCAGCCAATGCGGTGGTACGATCACCGCTGAGAGCGAACTGGGCTCTGGAACGAAGATGATCATTCACCTACCAGCCTCCGAGCCCGACTAAGTTACTATGGATCGCGCTACCTACTATCAATATATGTACCGACTAAGTAAAGCTAATTAGATTAATGACTATGGACGAACCATTAAAGATCCTCCTATGCGAGGATGAAGAGAACCTCGGGACGATCCTTCAGGAACTCCTGCAGAGTAAGAAGTTCGCCGTCACGCTCTGCACCGATGGGGAGCAAGGTTGGGAAGCCTTCAAGAGCGCGAAGTATGACCTTTGTCTTTTGGATATCATGATGCCGAAGCGCGATGGTCTGACCTTGGCCAAGGATATACGTAGCCTCTCGACCGAAGTACCGATCATCTTCCTGACCGCCCTCGGTATGCGTGAGAATATCCTCGAAGGCTTCCGCTCGGGAGCTGACGACTATATCACCAAGCCCTTCAGCATGGAGGAACTTCTCCTGCGTATCGAAGCTATCCTGCGCCGTACGGCAAAGCACGAAGCAGAGAAAGAACCCCAGCGAATCTACAAGATCGGGAGCTACGTCTTCAATACGACCACGCAGACACTCTCCTTTGGAGAGACCTCGCGCCGACTGACCACGAAGGAGTGCGAGCTACTGTCCCTTCTCTGTCTCTTCGCTAATCAGACCCTGGAGCGTAGCCATGCACTCAATGTGATCTGGGGAATTTCGGAGCCTGCTGGCTCGCATGATAATACCTTCACCCAGCGTAGCATGGATGTCTATGTGACTAAGCTGCGCCGTATGCTTGACGGCGACCCACGCGTCGAGATCAAGAACGTCCATGGTAAGGGATACAAGCTCGTTGTCCCTGTCGAAGGGTAGAGGTGCGCGCTCTTCCTTTGGGATGGGCTCACTACTCATCAGACAGCTACACATCACTTTCCCTTACTTACCTCCCTACTTGACCACCTCCCAGCGGTGGGTATGCACCACAATACGTGTGCTATCCTCTGCTGGGACGTGGTCTATTGTCTATAACGAATGAATGATGAGTAAACAGAATAAGTCCACCCCAACCAAGAAAGGAAAGCCCTCGAAGAAGGGTGCTGACCAGGGGCTATCACTAAACAAACGCGATATACAGCGTATCGCACGGCTGGTCTTCGAGCAGAATAAAGGTCGTATCCTCACCTATAAGCAGGTATGCCATGCCTTCGGAAAGACCAATATGGGACAGAAGCGTGCTATCTATCAAGCACTCGTCTCGATGGCTGAAGCTGGCGAACTGCAGGAGCTCGAACCTGGGCGATTCGTCTTCGGTGGTAGCGTGCAAGAGCGTCTCGAAGGACGCTTCGACTACCGTGCAGGCCGTGCTTCCTTCATCCCCGATGACCCTGAGATCGATACCCTTCCCCTCTCCGATCGCTCCCTCTCCAATGCACTGCACGGCGACCGTGTAGCCGTCTCCTTCGTACGTAATCGCCGAGGTGAATACAAGCGTGTGCAGGTCGTCGAGATCTTGGAGCGTAGAGAAGCGACCTATGTCGGACGCTTGCAGATAGCACGTGGCTGCGCTTTCTTCATCTCGCTCAATAGAGAATTGCGTGAGGATGTCTTTATCCCTGCGGACAAGACTAAGGGTGCGACGAGCCGCGATAAGGTCGTGGTGCGCATCACCGACTGGGAGCGCAAGAGTAAGAACCCTCGTGGGGAAGTCCTTGATATCCTCGGTAAAGCTGGTGACAACTCCACGGAGATGCACGCCATCCTCGCTGAGTTTGGTCTCCCATACAGCTATCCCGAGGCGGTGGAACAGGCTGCCGAAGCTCTCTCTGGTGAGATCACAGAAGCCGAACTGGTACAGCGTGAGGACTTCCGTGGTGTATTGACCTGCACCATCGACCCACGAGATGCGAAGGACTTCGATGATGCGCTCTCCTTCCGTCCTCTCCCAGAAGGGGGCTACGAAGTGGGGGTACATATCGCTGATGTGAGCCACTACGTCGAGCCAGGAAGTATCATCGATGACGAAGCCTACAAGCGTGCCACAAGCGTCTACTTAGTAGACCGCACCATACCGATGCTCCCCGAGCGACTGAGTAACTTCCTCTGTTCGCTCCGCCCCGATGAAGATAAGTACGCTTATAGCTGTATCTTCTCGCTGGACGAAGAGGCGCATGTGCGCTCGGCACGTATTGCGCGCACGGTCATCCGTAGCCAGAGACGCTTCACCTACGAGGAGGCGCAGGAGATCATTGAGACGGGGAATGGGGATCACGCTGAGGCTATTCTGACGCTACACCGCTTAGCACAGAAGCTACGTGCACGCCGCTTTGAGGTGGGGAGTATCGCCTTTGACCGCCCCGAAGTGCGCTTCGAGTTGGATGAAGCCGGTAAGCCTCTCTCCGTCTATATCAAGGAGAGTAAGCCAGCCCATCAGCTCATCGAGGAGTTCATGCTCTTAGCCAACCGCACTGTCGCCGAGCGCATCGCTGAGCCATCTCGTCGGGACATCACCCCTGCGCTTCACGTGGGACGAGGTGGTAAGCCAGCCTTTGTCTACCGCATCCATGAGGCTCCCGATGAAGAGAAGCTCCGAGGTCTGGCGGACTATGTGCGTCGCTTTGGCTACAAGCTCAAGGTCGAAGGAGGGAGTGCTGCTATAGCCAAGAGCCTCAATGCCCTCCTCGAAGCAATACGGGAGAAGCCCGAAGAGGATATGCTGACGATGCTGGCTATACGCTCTATGGCTAAGGCGCGCTACACGACTTCGCATATCGGTCACTACGGCTTAGGCTTTGAGAGCTATACGCACTTCACCTCGCCTATACGCCGCTATCCTGACTTGATGGTGCATCGTCTGCTGACTCGTTACCTCATCGAGGGCAAGCCTTCGGCAGATGCTACGGCACTGGAAGACCAGTGTGATCATGCCTCCGAGATGGAGAGTGTAGCGGCCAATGCCGAGCGTTCGTCCATCAAGTACAAGCAAGTCGAGTATATGCTTCCTCGCTTGGGTGAGTCCTTTACGGGCGTCATCACCGGGCTGGCTGACTGGGGCTTCTATGTGGAGCTGGAGGAAAACAAGTGCGAAGGTCTCGTCCCAGCTCGTGACCTCAGTGATGACTACTACGTCTATGATGAGGCGAACTTCCGTTTGGTTGGCCGTCATACGGGGCGTACCTTCTCCTTGGGGCAGCGTGTCGAGGTAGTTGTAGCGCAGGCGGATTTGGCACGTCGTCAGCTGGACTTCGCCCTTGATGAACCCAAGATGAAGCGTCCTGAGTCACGCCGTCTCCTGCGTCGCTATTAGCTGCAGGATATTCTCTCCCCTAAATGATAAGGCTTGACCCCACGGTAGTGGAGTCAAGCCTTATTCGTTGGAAGCCTTCACTTCAGCGAAGCCTTAGAGGATATTGTCGGGATTACATGTTCATCCCACCGCAGACGTGGATAGTCTGACCAGAGACATAGCTGGAGAGGTCACTTCCGAGGAAGGTAGCTACGTTGGCTACATCTTCGGGCGTACCACCACGGCGCAGAGGGATCTGAGCTTCCCACTGCTTGCGTACCTCTTCGGAGAGTGCACCCGTCATGTCGGTGACGATGAAGCCTGGGGCGATAGCGTTAGCACGTACACCACGAGCACCCAGCTCCTTGGCGATGCTCTTCGCCAGACCGATCATACCTGCCTTAGATGCGGAGTAGTTTGCCTGCCCTGCGTTGCCCGATACACCGACGACGCTGGCCATGTTGATGATGCTACCGCTACGCTGCTTGACCATCACGGGGGTGACAGCGTGGATGAGGTTGAAGGCACTCTTGAGGTTGACGTTGATGACGAGATCCCACTGATCTTCGGTCATACGCATCATCAGGCCGTCACGCGTGATACCAGCGTTGTTGACGAGGATATCGATGCGCCCGAAGTCTGCTACTACATCGGAGACGAGCTTGTGTGCGTCGTCGAAGTTCGCAGCATTAGAGGCATAAGCCTTAGCCTTGACGCCAAGGCCTTCGAGTTCCTTGACGAAGGCTTCTACCGTCTCGTCGATCTTGAGGTCCGTGATTACGACAGAAGCACCTTCCTGTGCGTACTTGAGAGCGATAGCGCGCCCGATACCACGGCCTGCGCCGGTGATGATGGCTACCTTATTAGCAAGTAGATTCATTGTTTATCTAAAGTTAAATGTTGGGTTCATGTTGAGACTCTTCACTCTGTCGGAGACCGAAGAGGAGGAGATGACGCACGGCAGAGCGGATTTCCTCGACCGTACCTTTGGAGCGGTAAGCACCGCTGATGAAAGGGACTTCCATCCCTTTGACGATGTTCTGCAAGAGGTATGCCGTGAGACGAGTGTCGGGGACGTGGAAGAGTCCGCTCTGCTTCCCTTCTTCGAGTAGCTCCTGTAGCTGCTGTATTTCCTTTTCATCGAAGGTCGAACGGGAGTTCTCTACGAGCCAGATGTCTCGGAAGAACTCTGCACGTAGCGAGCCATTGCGCAGTACCAAGTCCTTCATCTTGTCGAGGTGAGTCAGGAGCAAGGTAAGGATCTTCTCTTCGGGGGTGGCAGGGAGTCGGCGGATGAGCTCGAGGTCATGCCATAGTCGCTCCAGTTCGCGCTCGATGACAGCGTGGAAGATCTCATCCTTGTTGCGGAAGTAGGTGTAGAGGGTACGCCGTCCCTTGTTTGACGCATCGGCAATATCGTTCATAGTCGTGTTGGTGAACCCAACCCGAGCGAAGAGTTGCCGAGCGACCTCGATCATTAGGTCTTTAGTCTTGACAATGGTAGCCATGCGTAGTCGTCTCTGTTTCCTTATCCTATATTATTATGGTGTCTTTTGCTGGGCACGTTGGCCTCGTAAGTAGTGACAAAGCTACGAAAAATTGCGCAAAATCGCCCGATGCGTGCAATGGGTGGGTGCGCTTTTCACGGCGAGTAGCTGCTCCATACTTGGGGCACACTCGTCAAAGCCATGGGCACATCAGCGTGCATCCTTCGGGTCGGTCATGTACCTTGCTCCCGAGGTGGGAAGATGGAGCACTAGTGAAGTGAGGGGGGACCAGTAGTGCTCTGCGCTGCGATCAGTATAGGTCACTACCCTGTAGCAGTACTGCTCCGCGCGCTGACCAATAGTCGTCGGTATCCCCCTCTTCGGAAGGTGTGTAGGTGCGCATGCCGAAGTCGGAGAGCTGAGCTTGTGTCGGAGTGCCTCCGTGGTCGGGAGGTGTCTGCCTCTTGCCTGAGCTGATGGGGGTGGTGCAGTGGCGCAAAGTACCTGAGCTATGAAAGATAAAGTTCTTAAAAATAGTGTACCTTTGTAAGCCTTCGTCCGATCGTATGCATCGCTGTTCGGGCGAGTCTGATGAGCAAATAAGCATTAACAATCATAGATTTATAAGGAGAATTAAATGAGTAAGTACGTAGGGAATCTTATCCCCCATACCTTCTTCGTGACGAAGGGTAGCGGTGAATCGGATCTGGAGCTGCACGCTGGGTCATATCACATGGCTCTATACGATGCTGGTATTTCGGACTTCAATATCATGGTCTACTCGTCCGTGCTGCCTGCTACAGCGCACATTGCGTCGATGGATGAAATTGATTTGCCTCCCTTCGGCTCGGAGCTGAAGACCATTCTTGCCGTCTCGCACGGTCAGCAGGACGAGTTCGTCTCGGCTGGGATTGTCTACGCTTGGATGTACGCTGACGAGAACTTCGACCAGAAGGTCGGCGGTCTGGTCTGCGAAGTCAGCGGTCGCTACCGCATCGAGGAGCTCGAAGCACGTCTGATTCGCGTCATCAATGACCTGCATCAGAAGACTTATTCTCAGTACTACCTCGGTGAACTTAACTTCGTCACCGAAGGCATCACCATCGAGAAGCGCTACGGTACGGCCCTTGCTGGTCTGTGCTTCATCGACTTCCAGCTCCCAGAAGTAGAGCCCGTAGAGCGCCACTTCTAAGCGAGGCTCTTCCCTGGGTTGTGTAGAGCTATCTGCATAGCCTACGACATACGACCGCCACGAACTGCGACATCCCTTGAGATGGGAGGGCAGTTCGTGGCGGTCTCTTTGTATGCCTACCTCTGCAGGAGGAAGGGCAGTGTAGTGGGGGACGTTCTGCTGCTTAGCGGAAATGTCCCAGCAGCTCTTCTCTGCGACTACCCACGGCGTAGCAGGCGACTATAAGCCCATGAGGTGAGGAGGAAGTACACCACGGTCTGTATCCACAGCGTGCAGTACTGCGGTAGGATATCGGGAAATCTTGCCCCCATACTGCTTACCGCTACGAAGGCTTGTACCCCTGCCGTCGAGGGAATGAGGTAGCCCAAGGCACGGAGTGGTCCAGGGATGGCAGTCAGTGGCCACGATAGCCCCGTGAGGAAGAGGAAGGGAATGGAGGTGAAGACCCACAGGAGCATCGCCTTCTCACGGTGGCGCGTCAGGAGACTACAGCCCAGCGAGAAGAAGATCATAGCTAAGATCATCGGCACGAAGAGTACCACATAGGTCGAGAAGTCCGTGAGCTGAGGTAGACCGAAGAGCCACGGAGCGATGACCAGCGTGAAGAGTGAAGTCACCGTGTAGAGGAGGAAGTAGCAGAGCGCACGCCCGATGAGCAGGCGCATCACGCTGACATAGTGCCCACCGACATAGAGCATCGGCTGGCTCAGCCCACCACGTTCGCGCTGTGTTCCCGACATCATCGCTATACCGATGAGGAGTGTTTGCTGGATGATGAGCACTAATACCCCAGGGAGGAGGAAGCCTTGGAAGCCTCCTTGCGGATTGTACGGAGCTATCCATTCGCTCTCGATGGGGCGCACGGCGATGCGTGTCGCCTGCTGAGAGGCTCCGTGGTGGCGGTTAGCTTCGACTTCGCGCCCCATCGTTAGTGCTACCTCGGTCGTCGCCAGAGCGAAGGCCTTGTAATAGAGAGCGGAGACGAAGGTAGCGTGCAGATCAACGTGCGCCTGCCGTCCTGTCATCAGGCAGCTTGCGAAGTCCTCGGGGATAATCAATATGCCATAGGCTCGCTCTTCGGCGACAAGTCGATAGGCTTCTGACTCATCTGCGACCTGCGCCACGACACGTACATCGGGCGAAGCATCCACACGGCGCACGAACTCCCGCGCCTCAGCCGAGTGACTTCTGTCGATGATGACCAAGGGGGCTTCACGCACGACTTCGCTCCCATAGAGGGCGGAGTAGAGGAAGGGATAGAGGAAGGGGACGACGAGGAAGAAGAGTATCGCCCCGCTATCAGCGAAGATATGACGTAGCTCCCTGAGGCATACTTGCCACAGATCACTGGCGCGGAGGCGAAGGGAAGTGAGGATATTCATACGCGCATCAGGCGATGTAGCCGACATTCAGTAGGTACTTCCTTAGGCGAGGAAGCATAAGAAGAGGTAGGAAAAGGAAGGCTAAAAGCCCTATGTAATGCGGTAGGGCTTCGGAGAAAGGTGCTCCGAGGAGGGCCCCGCTAATGCCGATCTGGAAGTAGTAACGCAGGGGGAAGATATAGGCTAAAGCCTGCATCGGTGGCATCATCGCACTTACGGGGATACTCATTCCCGAGATGGAGAAGGAGAGCATCCCGAGGAGACTCCCCAAGCTCATGCCCATACGTAGCACAGGGATGAGCGCAATGAAGAAGACCCCAAGAGCCTGCGCTGCGAGGACGAGCAATAGCATCGCCAGTGCCATTGCCCCCCAACCCGACTGCAGCGGATAGCCCATCCACCCATAGAGGATGCCTTGGATCATCCACCCAGAGAGGAGGAAGAGGAGCGTCTGCGGTAGGAGCTTGCCCAAGAGCGCACGGCTCATCGAGCCTCGAGCAAGCCGAAGCCATTCGCTGGCCGTCCCACGCTTGATCTCAATCCCTATACTATATGAGGTCAGCAGGAGCACCATCAGCTGCAGGATTCCCGGGAGGATGGTGGTGGTGAGGTAGGCGGAGTAGTTCAGCCACGGATTGCTCATCACCTCGGTGCGCACGACGATGGGCTGCACTGTTGCCATGATTTCCTCCTGCGTCTTCCCCTTAGCTTGGCCTGTCTGTAGCCCTACTTTAGCCGATGCCAGCTCGGAGAGCATCTTCATATCTCGGAAGGTGAAGCTCCCAGCCATCAGGTAGGCACTGTTGGTATAGTAGTGGAGCTTGGGCTGACGTGCCGAGCCTGCTCCTGCTTGGAGCCCTGAGGGGATGTGCAGGATGGCATAGACTTCGCCCCGTCGCATCGCTGTGAAGGCCTCGCTCATCGAGGTGGCTCGGAGCGTGACTTCCGAGCTTTGGAAGGCATCAAGGCTTCGGGTGAGGGCGCGTGACGTGGCAGTGTGGTCTTCATCGACGACGGCCACGGGCATATTGGTCGGCAGTCCTCCCCCCATCATATAGAGGAGGATGAAGGTGACCAAGAGCGGTGCACCGAAGAAGGCAAAGAGGTAGATAGGGCGTGTGATGAGGTAGCGTAGTTCGCGCCGTAGCACCGCACTTATACCCATTGTTTGGCTGGACATCTTAGAGCTGACCCTTGTCGAGTACGATGGTCATTCCAGCTAAGAGCCCCTCGATAGCCTGCGTGGGAGTAGCTGTCACCTCGAAGGTACGGAGGTCGTGCTGGTCGCGTGGCTTGGTCGCCTTCCACGTGGCATAGGCCCCCATATCCTTCATCTTCGTGACGGTGACCTCTATGGCTTTGCCCCCAAGTGCAGGGATAGTACCGTGGAGCTTGCTCCCCTGACGGAGGCGTGCGAGCTTGTCCTCACGTACGGCGAAGACGACACGCACGGCACTATAGTCCGATATACTCATAATGGGTGCTCCCGTGCCGACAAGCTCACCTTGATGGGGATAAATCTCCGAGATGATGCCGTCCATAGGGGCGGTAAGTGCCCCTTCCTTGAGGTAGGCATCTACTTCGGAAATAGCTCCAGAGGCACGATCAACGAGGGCTTGTGCTGCCCACTTGTCTTCACGCTGCGCCCCATTCATAGCCATGTCGTACTGGCTGCGAGCAGCACGTTCGGTAGCGCGCATGGCATTGAGCTGTGCGGTTGCCTCGTCATACTTCTGTGCTGGCAGGACGCCTTCCTTGTACAGACGCTCGACACGTGCGAAGCTCTTTTCTGCTACCTCGAGACCCGCTTTGGCCTTCTGCCAAAGTTCGTAGGCTCCTTCCTTCTGCTCCTTGCGTGCGCCAGCCTGTGCCTTCTGACTCTGGGCTTCAGCGGCTGATTTAGCTGCCTGAGCCTGCTCGAGCTTGGCAAGCACTTCGGGGGAGTAGATGCGCACCAATGTGTCGCCACGATGGACGCTCTGCCCTTCGCTGACGAGGAACTCGGTGATGCGACCCGGGACTTTGCCTGCGATACGCACTTCATCGACCTCTACTTGACCGGTGATGATGTCCTCCTTCTCACCGAAGAAGATGAAGCCTGAGAGGGCTAAAAGAACCATAGCGATGATGACGAAGCAGACACCGAGGAGGATGCTCTTCTTGGAGGAAGCGTTGGGAGCTTCCGTGGAATTGGGTTGTGTACTCATTATAGGGCGAGGATATTTTTCAGTTTGCTTTCGGAGAGAAGGACACGAATTTGGGCATCAATGAGGCTGTCTTGTGCGCTCATCCAAGCGGTCTGTGCCATCGTGTAGTTGAGGAGGGGAATGACCCCTTCCTTGTAGCCGACTTCGGCGTAGCGCATGTTCTCACGTGCCATCTCGACGGCCTTGAGGGCGGTGGCGTAGGCACGGCGAGCATCATCGGCAGAGCGAAGAGCCTGCTTCATCTGTAGGGTAATCTTGCTACGTGCTTCGGCGAGCTCAAGTTGCTTGATGCGGTGCTCTGCCTTGGCTTGACGACGACGGAAGGTGCCTGAGAAGAGGTCGGAGATGGGCACTTGGAGCATAGCGCCGAGGTAGTATTGTCCGCCGAACTCCTTCTTCTGACCATTGAAGCTGTTGGGGTTGGTCGCCGAATAGCTGGCAAAGCCGAATAGCTTGGGGAGTAGCTCAGCCGTCTCCAGACGCACGCGCTTGCTGTAGATGGTGTCTGCTAAGCGCAGGGAGCGTACTTCGCTACGGCGCTCGACAGCACTCGCAAGGTCTTCACTTTGGGGTCGCTCGGTAGGTGTGGGGAGAGCTAATTCGATTTGTCCTTCGTCTGCTAAGTGCAGGTCGGTCGAGGTCTCTATGCCACAGAGGTCGGCCAGGAGCATGCGCGAGAGCTCGAGTCCGTTCTGCACCTGACTGCGCTTGACTTCGGCTTCGCTGAGCTTGGTGCGCACGGAGAGGCCATCTGCCTTGGTGGCTACACCTGCCTCGATCGAGGCATCGACATTGCGTACCGTCTGTGTGAGGAGGTGGACGAGCTGGTCTAAGAGGCGTGCCTTGCTGTCGAGGGAGATGATTTGCCAGTAGGTCTCATCGACCTTGTTCTCAATTTCTGTGGCGGCGGTTGTGCGCAGTTCGTCTTGTAGTTCTTCTGCCAGCGAAGCCATTTGGTAGCCTGTCGTAATCTTACCCCCGAGGAAAATAGGCTGGATGGCGGTGACGTTCGCAACGAAGACATCTCGAAGGTCTACCGTGCCGAGGTCACGCAGGCGATCGGGGATGAGGAAGTTGAATGAGCCCAAGGGCTTACTCCAGTCGATTAGGTGAAACTCCTTCTGCATGTGCAGGTAGGCTCCTCGGGCGGTGACTTGTGGGAAGAACTTCGTGAAGACTTCCTGCTTGCGCGCCTTAGCAGCTTCGCGCTCGGCATCCTTCTGCTGGAGGATACGGCTGTGGCTCTTCGCCAGCTCGCGGCATTCCTCGAGGGTGAGATGCTCTTGAGCTATGAGTGTGGTGGAGGTGCAAGCCAAGATGCCTGCAAGGAGGAGCAGGCACTTGGTGCGTGCCCATCTATTGTTGTTCATACTTTATTCTTTGGGAGCTTGAGGTTCTTCTCGCTTGATTTGGCAGGTGATGCGCCCGAGAGCTTGGCGGATATTCTTCTTCGGGTGCATGATGATTTTGGCTGGTTGGAGGGTTGCTTCAGTGACCTCTTCGGGCGTGTTCATCAGCTTGCCTTGGACGAAGGGCATGAGCGTGCCCATCTCTCCGAGGTCTACGCCGATGCCTTGCTCAAAGCTCGTGCACACGACATGCGCAAAGGCACGTAGTGCAGACTCTACATCGATGGGAGAGAGCGAACAGATACTACTGATTTGCTCCATCACCTGCTCGATGTTCAGCTTCTCGCGTTTGGTGGGGTAGGCGTAGTAGAGCGTCTTGCCAGCGCGAAGTCCTTGCTTCGATACCTTGCTCTTAATCTCAAGCGTCATCATATAATTGGGTTGTATTTATGCCACCTATTGGTGGTGATTTCATTTACCTTACATAGGTGATTTGAGGTGCAAAGGTAAATAAGGCGACTCAATTAGGCAAATCGACCTTGATTTGTGGGTGGTGTGGGGCATGAAGATGCGGGGCATAGAGCACTTTGCACGAGGCTTTGTGGCACCTTGGTCGCTGTATCCTGGAGCACCGTGGCAAGGGGAGTAGCATCAACCACTATAGATCGCTGCTCGGAGCAGTAGTGGTGCGGGGTGTCCACCTATACTGCTCTGCATGGTGAGCACTATTGGTCGATGTGCAGAGCAGTATAGGTCGATCGCATGCACTTATATTCGCTGGCGAGTGTAGCTGCTTGCTGCGCTTAGCTCTTGGAACGAATGTAGCCAGGGCTACCCTCGCTGAGGAGGATAGCCCTGGCTAATATGGTGGGGTGAAGAGGGGAAGTTACTGCACGCTCTGGCTGACGTGGTCGATCCAGTCTTGGTGCTCAAGATACCACTGCACGGTCTTCTCAAGCCCTTCCTCGAACTGAAGGCTGGGCTCCCAACCTAATTCGCGCTGGAGCTTCGTCGAGTCGATGGCATAGCGCAGGTCGTGCCCAGCTCGGTCGGTGACGAAGGTGATCAGTTCCTCAGAATAGCCTTCGGGGTGGCCAAGGAGGCGGTCAGTGACCTTCACTAAGAGGTGGACGAGGTCGATGTTGCGCCACTCGTTGAAGCCTCCGATATTATATGTGTCGGCCGTCTTCCCTTCGTGGAAGATGAGGTCGATGGCACGTGCGTGGTCTTCGACAAAGAGCCAGTCTCGGATGTTCTCTCCCTTGCCGTAGACGGGGAGTGGCTTGCGCTTGCGGATGTTGTCAATGAAAAGGGGGATGAGCTTCTCGGGGAATTGATACGGCCCGTAGTTATTGGAGCAGTTCGTCACAAGGGTAGGCAGGCCGTAGGTGTCGTGGTAGGCACGGACGAAGTGGTCACTGGAAGCCTTGCTGGCGGAATAGGGACTGTGTGGTGCGTACTTAGTTTCCTCAGTGAAGAACCCACCGCCCAGCTCGAGTGCGCCGTAGACTTCATCGGTGGAGATATGGTAGAAGCGTTTGCCCTCGAAGCCCGTAGGGGAAGCTCCCCAGACCACACGTGCAGCCTCGAGCAAACTGAGCGTGCCCATCACATTGGTGCGTGCGAAGGTGAAGGGATCAGAGATACTGCGGTCAACGTGGCTCTCGGCAGCTAAGTGAATGATACCATCCACAGTGTACTCCGCAAGGAGCTCACGCATACGCTCGTAGTCACAGATGTCTGCTTCGACGAAGGTGTAGTTGGGGAGGGGAGCAACGTCCTCCAGGGTCTTGAGGTTGCCCGCGTAGGTGAGCTTATCCAGACAGATGATGTGGTACTGCGGATACTTATTGGTCAGCAGGCGGACGACGTGCGAGCCGATGAAGCCAGCACCGCCGGTGATGAGTAGCGTGCGAAGGTAATGCATGAGTAGACGGATGGTGAGTGGTTAGTCGTGAAGTACAGCTGTGAGGTGTAAGCATTCCTCCAGAGCAGTGTGCCAGTGTGGAATGGTGATGCCGAAGGTTGTGCGGATGAGTGCCTTGTCGAGGACAGAGAAGTGAGGACGCTCGGCGCGTGTCGGATACTCACTACTGCGGATGGGATGGAGTGCGGTAGTATAGCCAGAGAGGCGGAAGATGGCTTCGGCGAAGTCGTACCACGAGGCTACGCCTTCGTTGGAGAAGTGGTAGAGTCCACTCTTATCCAGCCCTCCACATTCGATGACCTCAACGATGAAGCGTGCTAAAGAGAGGGCTGATGTCGGGGTGCCCACTTGATCAAAGACCACCCGAAGCTCGGGACGCTCTGCTCCTAAGCGAAGCATCGTCTTCAGGAAGTTCGCCCCATAGGGAGAGTAAAGCCATGAAGTGCGGAGGATGAGGTGGCGAGGAGCGATGCGCTGGATCGCTACTTCTCCGAGTCGCTTTGTCTGCCCATAGACACCGATGGGTTCGGTCGGCATATCCTCGGTGTACGGCACGGAGCTATTTCCCGAGAAGACGTAGTCGGTGGAGATATGTACGAGGAAGATGTCTCGCTGCTTGCAGCCTTCTGCCAGTCGTGCTACCGCCAGGTGATTGACTTCATCTGCTTGATCTGGCTCATCTTCGGCTCGGTCAACTGCCGTGTAAGCAGCTGCATTGATGATGACTTCAATACCCTCTTGGGTAGCGAATTGTCCGATGGCTGCGGTGTCGGAGAGGTCAAGCGTAGCACGAGAGGCGAAGTGGTAGCGGTGAGCAGAGCCCTGCGCTACGTGGGCGATACAGCGACCGAGCTGACCCGATGCGCCGAGGACGAGGATGTTCATAGGTGAAGTGTCGTACTGTAGTTGAAGAGCTGGGGGGCTTCGCTCAGGCGTGGATGGCGGCTATCCTTGGCGGAGAGGCGGATGGCTTTGGCGGGTAGTCGCCAGTCGATGCCGAGGGCTGGGTCATCCCACGCAATAGCCCCTTCAGCTTCGGGGGCATAGTAGTTGTCGCACTTGTACTGGAAGACTGCTTCCTCGCTGAGTACGCTGAAGCCGTGGGCAAAGCCGTGAGGGAGGAAGAGCATCCGATGGTTGTCCTCGGTAAGCTCGACGGCTACGTGTTGCCCGAAGGTGGGTGAGCCGATACGCACATCTACCGCCACATCCAGCACACGACCACGTAGGACGCGCACGAGCTTGGCCTGTGCATGAGGTGGGAGCTGGAAGTGCAGGCCGCGCACTACGCCGTAGCTGGAGCGACTCTCGTTATCTTGGACGAAGTGCGTTGGAGCTACGAGTTCGGCGAAGCGTTGTTCGCTGAAAGACTCGAAGAAATAGCCACGTTCATCACGGAAGAGACGTGGCTCGAGGATGACGACCTCGGGGATAGAAGTGGGGATAAGCTGCATAGCGATGAGGTGGCTACTTCATATCGGCGATGCGAAGCAGGTACTGTCCGTATTGGTTCTTCGCCATAGGAGCAGCACGCTCGATAAGATCTTCACGTGAGAGCCAGCCAGCACGGTAGGCAATCTCTTCGAGGCAAGCAATCTTGAGTCCCTGGCGCTTCTCGATGACTTCAACGAAGGTAGAAGCCTCTGAGAGGGAGTCGTGTGTGCCCGTGTCGAGCCAAGCAAAGCCACGTCCGAGCGTCTGCACTAAGAGCTGCTCACGATGGAGGAACTCTTGGTTCACGCTCGTGATTTCGAGCTCGCCACGTGCCGAGGGACGTACCCCTTCGGCTACCTGGACAACGGAGTTGGGGTAGAAGTACAGCCCTACGACAGCGTAGTTGCTCTTCGGTGTCTGGGGCTTCTCTTCGATGGAGATGCAGCGGCCATTAGGGGCGAACTCCGCCACGCCATAGCGCTCAGGATCGCTGACCCAATAGCCGAAGACGGTCGCTTCGTTGTGCTCTTCTGCATCTTCGACAGCCTGACGGAGGGTCTGAGTGAAGGACATCCCGTAGAAGATGTTGTCACCGAGTACGAGGCAGACAGAGTCGTCGCCGATGAAGCCCTTGCCGATGAGGAAGGCTTGTGCCAGCCCTTCGGGGCGAGGCTGTTCGGCATAGGAGAAGTGCACTCCGTAGTCGCTTCCATCGCCGAGAAGGCGGCGAAAAGCTGGTAAGTCTTCGGGGGTAGATATGATGAGTATGTCCCGTATCCCTGCGAGCATAAGCACCGAGATCGGGTAGTAGACCATGGGTTTATCGTAGATGGGTAGGAGCTGCTTGCTCACACCCTTGGTGATGGGGTAGAGGCGAGTACCCGCCCCTCCAGCTAAGACTATTCCCTTCATAGATGGATGACGATGGTAGGACAAGCCGTGTGATCGACCTGTTATCTTTAGATAAAGGTATAAAAAAAGGGTGAGCTACCTGCTGGATAGCTCACCCTTTTGAGATGCCGTGCGGTCGGTTGGGGGCTTACCTACGCTTCCCGAGGATACGCAGCAGGTAGATGAAGAGGTTGATGAAGTCCAGATACAGGTTGAGCGCACCGAGTAGAGCTACCTTCTTCGTCTGCTCTTCGTCCCCGATGGAGGCGGCGATCATAGCCTTGAGTTGCTGGGTGTCGTAGGCGGTAAGCCCAACGAAGAGGAGCACACCGAGGTAGCTGACAGCCCACATAAGCAGACTACTTCCGAGGAAGATATTTACCACGCTGGCGATGATCAAGCCGATGAGAGCCATCATCAGATAGCTTCCCCAGCTTGATAGATCTCGCTTGGTGGTGTAGCCGAAGACGGCCATAGTGCCGAAGGTCGCTGCGGTGATGAAGAAGGTCGAGGTAATGGATTCTCCTGTGTAAACTAAGAAGATGGGGCTGAGCGTCACCCCGTTGAGCAGGGAGTAGACGGCAAAGGCGGCCGTTGCCACTGGCATAGAGAGCTTCATGATGCGGCTCGAGAGGAACCACACTACAGCCAGCTCAGCGATCACTAACATCCAGAAGGAGCCACTGGAGAAGAGCACTTCGATGAGGTTAGAGTCGGCAACAAAGAGGGCGGTGAGCCCCGTGATGGCGAGCCCGAGGGTCATCCATACGAAGGCACGTGTCACAGACTGACGCACCAACACCGTATAGCTGTCGTCGACGATTGTACGACTAAGCTCTTCGCCGTGATAGGGGAATTGTGAGTTATTCATTAGGATAAGTGTGTGGGGAATACTTATGATTAGAAGCGCAGGGATAGGGTAGCGACCGCCTTATGGCGTAGGTTCGTCTCCTTGATGCCCTCCATACCGACAAGCTCGGTGTGTTGTCCTCGGATGTTAGGCCGTTCCTTTTTGTCGACATCGAAGTAGATACCGTAGTCGTTGATGGTCGGGAAGGCGAAGGTGCGTGCATTCGTCTGGGAGCAGACATAGGCTAAGTCCAGCGAGAGGCTGGGGGTCAGTCGTATGCCTGCACCGAAGGAGTAGCTACTCTGGGTGTCGGGTAGCGTATAGTGCACGGCAGGCCCTGAGACGAAGGCCTCTGTAGTCACCGAAGTTCCCTTCAAGCGCTCATTCTTAATCGGAGAGGTGGAGTAGCAATAGCCTCCACGCACGGCAATACGGCTACCGAGCATCACTTCGGCCCCGAGGCGCAGGGTGTGTACCCCTCCGAAGTTCGCCTTGAGATGAGCATTATCCTCCTCGAAGCCAGCTTCGTTATCGTCATACTCGTCATAGGTATTGTTGCTCAGTCGTAGCGCACCTCCGGTATATTCGTAGTCAGCACTGAGGAAGCCATAGTGACCGATGAGGTAAGCTCCGCTAAGCCCTAACCGCCATGCTCCACGTAGGCTGTAGCTGGTGGCTGCATTCTTTGGTGTTCCTACTTCACCACCATCTCCCTTGTACGTGCCTTTGCCATGTGCCTGAAAATCTACCTTCATCGTATAGAAGGTAGGGGTATAGAGCGAAGCTCCGAGGCGTAGACCATCTGCTGGCTCATAGAGGAACCCAACGCCGAGACGACCGCCAACGCCTGAGATGCTCTTGGTATTTTGGAGCGTCAGTGAGTTGCTTTCACGGAAGAGTTCTTGGTAGAAAGAGCTCATCTCGTAGTCCAGCGAAGAGAGGGTAAGCATTGCTCCGAAGTGCGTAGCTTCATCGGCTTCCAGACCGAAAGCTATGTCGTAGTCGGTGATACTTCCCTTTTCGCGTAGTATCAGGTCTGCCTTGTCGGGTAGTCCCACGCTGGGGCGGTCATAAGGTGTCCCATCGGGGGCGGTGCTGTAGAGGTAGGCGGAGTGGTAGCTCTTATCTCCGTCTCTGTCTATCCATCCAGCTCCTGCACCTATGATCGATAGGTAGGGGACGTACTGGTTACGGAAGGCTTCTGTCGAGGTGAGGTAACGCTTGGTGAAGTATTGCTCCATATCTGAGCTGTTATCGTAGCGCGCATTGTTCGTGCGCCCTGCTGCGAAGTCCGCCAGTGAGGAGTAGTTGCCCTGTTGTGGTAGGGTTGCCGAGGCGTGTAGCTCACGGTCAAAGCGACCAGCATTGCGTATGCTGAAGGCGAAAGATATGGGGCCACGTGTGGCTCTATTGGTACCTGCTTGGTAGGAGAACTCATCAAAGAGAGCCTTGTGCTTGAACTCCTGTGTCGAGGTCGATCCATACCATGTGCCTTGGTCTAAGCCCCATCCTCCTCCGAGGGTGAGCGAAAGTCGATTACTCCCACGGAAGAGTGAGATCCCAGCTGGGTTGCGCACTAAGGAGGAAGCATCTGAGCCGACAGCCCCCATAGCTCCAGATAGCGCAGCGAAGCGTGCCGATCCCATTGGGTCGTAGGGCGAATTGAGACGGAAGGCTTCCATCTCGCTCTGTGCGCTCAGTGATAGAGGTAGGAGGCTAAGCATCACTACCCCTAAGATCTTATGCTTGACGTTCATAAGTGGTCTTTTCCAGAATAAAAGAGAGTGAATAAAGCACGAGACGTGCGTACCTACATGCTAACGGCGACGAGGGGGAGCGGAGTATCCACCACCACCCGAGTTGGAATTGTTGGTTGATCGGGAAGTGCCTTGGTCATAGGTGCGTGGCGGACGATAGTCGTCGTTGCGCTGCTGTGTGGAGCGATTGCTTTCGTAGGAGCGAGAATAATCGCTGTAGACGGAGCGAGACTCCGAGTTGCTCTCTTGGTTGTAGGAGCGAGGAGGGCGGATATAGCCTTCGTCACGTACGCTGGTGTAGGCTGAGTAGCCCCCTGAGCGACGTGCAGAGGAGCGTGCACCGTGCGAATAGGGATTGTTATAGTAGTGGTCGTTGTAGGCGCGTGTAGCAGCCCCAGCAGCATAGCCATAGCGGTATCCTGGGTAGTAGTCCCCATAATAGCCGTCATAATAGCCATCGTACCATCCTCCGTAGTGAGTGCCGTAGTACCCTCCATAGTAGCCACGTGAGTAGCCATAATAATAGGGATCATAGTAGCCTCCGTACCAACCGCCGTAGCGAGGATAACCATAGTAATAGGAAGAGCTATAGAAAGGGTCGTACCACGAGCTCCAGCCCCAGCCCGTTCCCCAGCTGAAGCGACTACCCCAGAAGGGATCACTGCTGCCTACACGCACATAGACATCGTCACCTGCATAGCGGTAGTCTATGCCGCTGTACCATGGGTCGGAGTCGATGTAGACACGACGTGCCCCTTGGATGGTGACGGAGCCATCGCCATAGAAGCGGTTGAGGCGTGAGGAGTAGGGCCCATAGACCTCTGCACCCGAAGTCTTCTGACGCTGCTCCTTGAGCAGACGGCCCAGCTCACTGCGAGTTAGCGTGATGGTATCTTCGGGGAGAGCGAGGTGTCCGTTGTAGGCATCGATCTCGCGGTCGGCTTGCCTCTTCTTGTAGTTAGCGATGAGGGTAGCCTGTTCTTTCTCCCAGGCTTCACGTTCGGCACGCTCGGCGGCACGACGGATTTCCGCTTGTCGGCGTGCTTCCTTATCTATTTTCTGCAGATCGCTGCGGCGATAGTAGGCATCATCGAGGTACTTGTTGTCGGTCTGCGCTAAGGCAACCGTACCTGACAGGAGCCCAACTCCGAGGAGGAATAGCTTCATTGTCTTCATAATTCCAGTACTTCTTAGTTTGTTATACCGTTAGTTCGCTTCCTTGCCTGAGCTCTTACATACATATAGTAGGGCAGACAGAGTGGCGTTTACTTCGACTAAGTTAGCATTTATTTACGAATAGCAAAGTGTGTACCAATACTTAGTCTTCGTGTTCGTTTGTTTTGCTTACCGGTATTTTTGCGTCATAGTGACTGGCGTTTAGCTGGGGCTCGTGCTATTTCTGTAGGATGTTTTGCCCACCTTGTCTCCTTGGTGAGAGCACGTTTTAGCTGGGGAGTCCACCCGATGGAAGTAGGGGGGTAGCAGTATTCGGGTCATCATCGCCCTCTTGCTCGTAGTCTTCGATGAGCTGCTTGAGTGTGCGGTGAAAGAAGGCCACGGTAGAGGCTAAGGCATCGCTCATACGCAGGGCGAGCGCATCTATCGGAGTGCCTGCCATGATGAACGACTCGACGGAGAAAACAATATCCCCATCTTCATCAACGTAGGCTTTGCTGACCTTCTGGTCGAAGTCCGTCTTAGCGCAGGCCTTATATAGGAAGGCTTCGTGTACGTCATCAAAGGCAGCACGCTCGAAGGTCGCACGTACGAGGAGAAACTCTGGGTCATCCTCTCGGTAGTAGAAGCAACAGAAGACACCTTCATTCTTATAGACAATGCGAATCTCATTGTCGCGTTCGGGACGATAGCCTTCCCGACTTAGAGCCTCTAAGATGGTAGGGAGGACGTCCGAAGGGATTAGTGTGGGAGCCTCGTTCTTTTTGGTGAATTTATCGAATAGTGCCATTGTTTTGAGTCGAAGTTACGGATGCTCTATGCCATAGATGTCCATGGAGTTATGCGCAAAGATACGCTTTTCCCGATAGCCCTTGCTGAGCTCTGTCGGGCTGCTCCTTCCTGTGGCGTTCTGCGAAGCAATATAGGTGTGTGAGATGAAACAGTAGTGGTGCGAGAGCAAAGCACTATTGCTTTGCGTGTGAAGCAGTAGTGGTCGATGCCATCGACCACTACTGGTCGCTCTGTGTTTCAGTAGTGGTCGTAATCCCTTTGTTGGGAAGTGCCAGCATGTGATGTCCTTAGGGCAAATCAGTTTTTCTATAGAGTGCACTTGCATCGCTGGTGGAGAGACGTGGATATGCACACGCAATCATTACTAGAGACTATTGCATCATACGGCACTCGCTTCGTTGTTTGCGACATTCGGACTCGGTCATTTACAGGAGTAAACTCCCTTCGCCCTCAGTCTTAACGCCTTGCGATTACCGCATGCTGCAAAGTCAAGCACAATGACAAGCACAGCTTGTCATTGTGGAGCCCGTCGAGCGGTCTCTGCCATAATTGTAGGAGGAAGGGAGCAGGAAGTGGCTATTTTATTAAAATATTTATTTAGTAGTGAGGGATTAAAACGGGTATTCTGCGTAGTATTTATCTCTATCTTTGCTCGAAAGATTGTAACGAACGGTAATGGATAGGGACTTCAGAGGGACACCTCTCTTGCGATCAAATGGATCCTCACGTATGTGCTGCATCGCTTGCGACATGCGTGAGTGGTTCGTGGCTATCTACCCTATGGGGAAGATGGTGACGCAGGTGATTTATGCTATTTGGTCGATGTGCCAGATGTCCATCCTATACCTATATAATAGAGCCCAGAGGCAGATCGGCGATGAACGTCGACTCTTCGGGGCTCATTTTTTGTACTCCTCTGTACCTGTTTCCACGCAGTGTGGAAATGTAGGGAGGGGCTTGTGTCGCCTATTTTTTAGTTTTTAATATGAAGAAAGTACTATCTATCCTCATGATCCTCTTCCTTGCGGTCGCCACGGCGATGGCTCAGGGGAAGAGCATCCGCGGGGTCGTGCTCGACGCCGCCAATCATGAGCCTGTGATCGGGGCTTCGGTCTTGGTCAAGGGCGTACCAGGTCAGGGTGCTTCCACGGACATCAACGGGAAGTTCACCCTCAAGAACGTGAAGGCAGGTGCCGTCCTCGTCGTGTCGTCTGTCGGCTACAAGAAGATCGAGGTGCCTGTCGGTAACCAGACCGATCTGAAGATTGATCTTCCCACGGAAGACAATCAAGTAGAAGCGGTCGTCGTCACGGCGCTTGGTATCAAGCGTTCACAGAAGGCCTTGAGCTACAATGTCCAGGAAGTCAAGAGCGATGCTCTGACGACGGTCAAGGATGCCAACTTCATGAACAGCCTCAACGGTAAGGTCGCTGGGGTGAATATCAATGCTTCTTCATCGGGGCTTGGTGGTGCTACGCGTGTCGTCATGCGTGGTCCCAAGTCGATGAACCAAAGCAACCAGGCCCTCTATGTCATCGATGGGATACCCATCATCAATACTAATGGCGGGGAAACGAATGGCCGTTATTCCTCACAGCCTAAGGGGGAAGGGATCTCGGATATCAACCCTGATGATATCGAGTCGATTAGCGTCCTCAGTGGTCCTGCTGCAGCAGCTCTCTATGGGGCAAGTGCAGCTCAGGGGGTCATCATGATCACCACGAAGAAGGGTAAGGATGGTCGTGTGCAGGTGATGCTCTCTAATAGCTCCTCCTTCTCGCGTCCCTTCGTGATGCCTCGCTTCCAGAATGAGTTCATCAACGCTCCTGGTGATGTAAAGAGCTGGGGGGCGCAGACGGCTTCTCCTTATGGTACGTTCAATCCTGCTGACTTCTTCAATACGGGTTCGAACATCCAGAATACCGCTTCGCTCACCATTGGTAACGCTAAGAATCAGACGTACCTCTCTCTTGGTTCGACTAATGCTGCTGGTATCATCCCCAACAGCAAGTACAACCGCTACAACTTCAGCTTCCGCAACACGACTAAGTTCCTCGAAGATAAGCTGACGCTGGACTTCGGCTTCAACTATATCCGTCAAGGGGACCAGAATCTGATCGCTCAGGGTGAATATCTCAACCCTATTGTTCCGCTTTATCTCTTCCCTCGTGGGGAGAACTTCGATGGGGTGCGTACCTATGAGGTTTATGACCCTACGCGTAAGATCTATGTGCAGAACTGGAACTACGGTGATGCTTATTCGCAGCAGAACCCTTACTGGGTGGCTAATCGTATGCTGACCATGGGTAGCAAGGATCGCTATATGATCAATGGTTCGCTCAAGTGGAAGATCAATGACTGGATTGATATCACGGGTCGTGCACGTGCCGACGTGATCAATAGCTTCGATGAAAGCAAGCGCTATGCATCTACGGCTACGCTCTTTACCGGCTCTAAGTTTGGTTACTACTCCTATAGCAAGGGAAACAACACCGCGCTCTATGGGGACGTGATGGCCAACATCAACAAGCGTATCGAAGACTTCTCTATCGCAGCTAACATCGGTCTCTCCACGAACCGCTCCTTCGATGACGTGCGTGGCTTCCGTGGAGGTCTGCGCTCGATCTCGAACGTCTTCGATCCTAATCAGATCGACTATGGTCAGCCAACGGCTGGTAATGCTCCTGTCTATACCCAGAGCGCACACATCACTAACTCTGCCTTCGCCAGCGTAGAAGCAGGCTGGAAGAACATGGTCTTCCTCACGCTTACTGGTCGTGAAGACTGGGATTCGGCTCTGGCTCATACCACAGCTAACCCCTTCTTCTATCCTTCGGTCGGTCTCTCTGGAGTCATCTCTCAGATGGCAAAGATGCCTAAGTGGGTCAACTACCTCAAGACGCGCGTCTCTTGGGCTAAGGTAGGTTCGCCTATCCCTGCTCAGATCTCTTCTCCTTACCGCTATACCTACAATCCTGCATCGCAGAGCTATTCGACGGTGACGTATAAGTTCCCCGAAGACTTCAAGCCTGAGCTGACTTATTCTTGGGAAGCAGGTGTGACGGGTAAGTTCTTCCGCAATCGCCTGAGCCTCGAAGCTACGGTCTACCAGTCCAATACGAAGAATCAGACCTTCCGTATGCCCCTCTCCTCAGCTTCTAATGGCTACAATGAGGAGTATATCCAGGCTGGTAATGTACGCAACCGTGGTATCGAACTCTCGCTTGGCTGGACGAGCAAGTTCGGTGAGCTGGAGTGGACCACGACGGGTACTTTCAGTGCAAACCAGAACCGCATCATCGAGCTCATCCCTGGTCGCAAGGATCCTATCTCTAAGGGTGGTCTGAAGGGTGCAGATATTTACCTCCGTGAAGGTGGTACGATGGGTGATGTCTACATCAATACGGGCATCAAGCGTACACCCGAAGGCTATCCTGTCCTCTCTTCTGATGGTAAGATCATCGCTACGACCCTGGATAATCCTATTTATAAGGGCTCGGTACTCCCAGATGCTAATCTCGGATGGAGTAACGAATTTAACTGGAAGGGGCTCAATGTAGGCTTCCTCTTCTCGGCTCGTCTCGGTGGTATCGTTCTCTCGCAGACGCAGGCTATCCTCGACGAATATGGTGTCTCTAAGGCTTCGGCTGATGCTCGTAAGGCTGGTGGTATCGCTGTCGGTAATGGTCGTATCGATGCTCAGGGATATTACTCTGTCGTTGGTGGTGCAAGCCCTCTCTGGTCTGAGTATATCTATGATGGTACGAATGTTCGTCTGCAGGAAGCGCACGTTTCCTACCTTATTCCTAAGAAGCTCCTCGGAGACAAGGTGCGCCTTTCGCTCGGACTCACGGCACGCAACCTGCTGATGATCTACAACAAGGCTCCATTCGACCCTGAGCTCACCGCTTCGACGGGTACCTACTACCAGGGCTTCGACTACTTTATGCAGCCCAGCCTGCGTAACCTTGGCTTCACGGTGAAGCTCCAGTTCTAAGCGTATTCTTAGAGACGTTTATCAAGAATGTATCTTATGAAGAAGAATCATATCGCCAAGAGCCTTGGCATCGCTGCCCTAACGATCGCTTTGGGTTCCTGTACCAGTGGCTTCGAAGAAGCTAACCGTCCTGGAGGAAGCATGAGCCGTGAAGTCCTGCAGCGTGATAACTACAATATCGCCTCCTTCCTCACCCAGCTACAGAATCTTGCTTTCCCAGAGCAGGAGAATGCATACCAGTGTAACTTCGACCTCATCGGTAATCAGCTTGGTCGCTACTTCTCGAATGCGAACAACGCTTTTAGCTCGAAGAACTTCATCACCTTCAATGCTCCCAGTGGCTGGCTTGGATGGTCAAGCTCTCAGATCTTAGTCCCTGCTAAGAGTGCCTTCGCTGAAATAGCAGGTCTTGCTGGTAAGGAAGATCTCAACTACAACTGGGCACTCATCATGCGTGCTCACGCCTTCCTGGAGCTTACGGACAAGTATGGTCCTATGCCTTTCGGCCTCGATGAGAAGAATCCTGCTGGCTACAACTCTCAGGAAACGATCTATAAGGCACTTGTCGCTGACCTCGATGCCGCAGCTAAGAATATCGGAGCCTTTGTCTTGGCTAATCCAGGACGTACGGTCAATGAGTCCGCTGATAAGATCTATGCAGGTGACTTCTCCAAGTGGCTTAAGTTCGCTCATTCACTCAAGCTCCGTATCGCTATCCGTATGCGCTATGCAGCTCCCGAATTAGCCAAGAAGTACGCCACGGAAGCAGTCCAAGCTGGGGTCATCGAGTCTTCGGCTGATAACTGCGCCATCACCTACATCCCACGTGGTCTCTATAAGACCTCTGTAGAATGGGGAGACTCGCGTGCTTGTGCCGATATCGACTCCTATATGAATGGGTACAGCGACCCACGTATCTCGGCTTACTTCGCTGAGCCTGAGACGAAGGGAGATCGTAAGCTCATCGGCTGCTTGGCTGGTGCTGATGTGAAGAACAAGAAGACCGCAGATGCTATTTACTCGGCAGCTGTCGCTCCTTCTAACTCGCCCAGCGTATGGCTCTCTGCCGCTGAAATGTGGTTCTGCCGTGCCGAAGGTGCACTGGCTGGTTGGCCTGATATGGGAGGCTCTGTTAAGGATCTCTACGAACGTGGGGTGAAGGAATCCTTCACGCAGTGGAATGCAAAGGGCGTAGAGGAATATCTCCAGAGCGACAAGACTCCTGCTAACTATAAGGATGCTGAGGGGGGATATGGTAAGGACATGACCGCCGCCAGCACGATCACTCCAAAGTGGGATGATGCTGCTGACAAGGAAGTCCAGCTCGAGCGTCTGATTACTCAGAAGTGGATTGCTCTCTTCCCTAATGGTCAGGAAGGCTGGTCGGAAATCCGTCGTACGGGTTATCCTAAGGTCTTTGATCTTCCTGTCGCGGCAAACGGATATACCATTCACGTGGCAAACCGTATCCCCTACGATGTCAATGAGCGTACGCTCAACAAAGCGAACTACAGCGCAGCTCTCGGTATCCTCGGTGGTGCTGATGACTATGCTACGAAGCTCTGGTGGCAGAAGAAGAACTAACATAGCTAACGAATCAAGAAATGAAGATCAAGAATATCCTCGCGGTATCGGCTCTGGCTCTGACCACGCTGGCTTCGTGCAGTAAGTGGACGGATATGGAGATTCAGCATCCTGTTGACCTCACCAAGCCCGGGCACGATGAAGCCTACTACAAGGCGCTCCGCGACTATAAGAACTCCGATCACCAGATTGCGTTCTCTTACTACAGCGCTTGGACAGGTGTCGGTACGAATATGCAGAGCTCGCTGATGGGGCTCCCTGACTCGGTAGACCTCATCTCCCTCTGGGGTGGATGGAAGAATCCCACCGAAGCTCAGCTGAAAGACCTCCGTGCTGCACAGCAGAAGAAGGGACTGAAGGCAATGATCTGCTTCCTTGTCCTCGATATGGGAGCTGGTGTCACACCTGACCCTACCGAAGCTGAAAAGGCAACCCTCAAGGAAGGGGAAAGCTGGACGCATAAGTACTGGGGCTGGAGCACTGCTCAGACACCCGAAGGCAAGGCTGCACGCCGTGCTGCTGTCGTCAAGTACGCCAATGCCATCTGCGACCTCATTGAGAAGTATGGCTATGACGGCTTCGATATCGATGCTGAGCCTAACTACTCTCATCCATTCTCAACGAACTATGAAATGTGGAGAATGGATAGGGAAGATGGCGTTTCTACGCTGATGACGCTCTTCATTGAGACGCTTGGTAAGCGTATCGGCCCTATGGCTGAGACGGAAGCTGGGCGCAAGAGAATCTTAGCCGTAGATGGTGAGCCTGATGCACTTCCTCCTACCCATGCTAAGTACTTCAACTACTTCATTATTCAAGCATATGGTGATGGAGTAGGCTATGGTAATGGGCACTTCCAGGGGATGCTCCGAGCTTATAAGGATGTCCTATCTGTAGAGGAAATCTGTAAGAAGAGCATCTTCGTTGTGAACTTTGAGTCCGGTGCGACTCGAGGCGGTCAAGCTGGCCTTGGTCAAATTCTCAACTTTGCACTTCAGAATCCCGTCGTTGATGGGGTGACCTATCGTAAGGGCGGTGTTGGTGCATTCCGAGTAGACCTTGAGTATGCTATCACAACTCCCGATGTAGTCAATGGTATCGACATGTCGCCTGTTAAGGGTCTCTCTTATCCTTGGTGGCGTCGTGCTATTCAACTGATGAACCCCACTATTAAGTAGTCCTATGAAGATGAATATCAATAAATATCTCCTCGGAGTAGTAGCCACAACTACACTCCTTGTCTCTTGCAACGATAGAGAACTAAAGGAGCTCACTTCCCAAGCCTATATTGCCCAGACGGGTACGCAGGCTGGGCGTATTGGATCGCTTCAGCTTGGTGACAGCGAAGTGTCGACGGATATCAATGTCCGTCTTTCATCACCTCAAGCTAAGGATGAGACTTATACGCTTGAGCTAAGCCAAGATGCACTCGATGCTTACAACAAGATCAATGGTACTTCATATACGATGTTACCTGCTGATCAAGTTGTGCTGTCTTCCTCTCAGGTCGTAGTTAAGGCTGGGGCTGTCTTTTCTGAACCAGTCAAGATTACGCTGAAGTCTCTGAGTAAGGAGCAAATGGACTCGGGGAAGAAGTTTGCTATGGCCTTTAAGCTCAAGGCTGCAGGAGCAAGTGCCCCAGTACTTAAGGGTGCTGATACCTATGTCTATGCTGTCAAGACGATCACTTCTGCAAGTGCTCCAATCCTTGGTACCTACAATGGTCAGTACTATCGAGCTATAGCTCGTGGTATTGCGCCTGTAGAGCTTAGCCGCTTCACGATCGAAGCTCGTGTTAATATCAATGGGCTTAACATCAATAACCAAGCCATCTTTGGAGCTTGGGCTACAGGCTCGGAGATCTATATGCGCTTTGGTGATGCCAATCCTCCGTACAACTATCTGAACATTAAGTTCGGTGATGGTGGGCAGATTGACCGTACCTTCGAAGGGGCTAAGACCAATACTTGGTATCACGTGGCACTCGTCTATGATGGGGCTCAGGCTACGCTCTATGTCAATGGTAGTAAGGTCGTGAGCACGGATAAGCCTGCAGGTCGTGTCTTCAAGCTCAATGATGCAGTCCATATCGCCGGATCTGGTGCAGACTGGTTCCGTAATGCCTGCCTCTTCAGCGAAGTTCGTATTTGGAATACAGCACGTACGCCAGAGCAACTGAAGGACAATGAATATACGGTTGATCCTACGACTCCTGGTCTTCTTCATTACTGGAAGATGAATGAAGGTAAGGGTGGTGAGTTCGCTAATTCTGTCGCTGGAGGACCTGCTCTTAAGGTATATGGAAGTGCTTACGATGAGGCGCATCCTGAAAATAGTATGGTGCTTACTCCTACGTGGGTGTCTAATGTCCGTTCAGACGGTAAGGGAACGAATAAGGTACCTTAGTCTTAACATGGGTAGTAGTTGTATAGCTCTTATGCTGGGAGCTATACAACTCTTCCTAATATCGCTTTAGAATTTATGCAAAAGATACTGTCCATAGCAGGTGCAACGCTCTTGCTGAGCCTCACTGCCTGTCAGAAGAACTTTGACTTGAATACCCCCTTATTCGATAAGGTAGAAGTCAAGTCCTACCCTTCGGTAGCTTACATTAAGACTGGGGAATTTGACTTGTCCAAGTCAATTTCTACCATGCAAGTTATCTACCAAGGGACAACGCTTACAAAGTGGTCTGCTCAAGAACGCTACGTATATCTCTCTAAGCCGGCCGATCAAGATGTGACTGTCACACTTGAACTAGGGACGCACAAAGAGGATATAGTGGCGTTTACGAAGGGGCTTTCTTCTGATCCTGGTTACCAAGTCGCACCAGAAGGCTATGCTAAGCTTTCGACTACGACCGTAACAATCCCTAAGGGGCAAACGAAAAGCTCAGTAGCGATCACTATCGAGCCTGGTGATAAGTATGATGAGATTTCCAAGGGAAATGCCAGCTCCGAGTACTTTGTCGTTCCAGTTCGAGTAAAGGAAGTTACTGGTTCTGCTTCAGTCGGAGTAAGTCAAGACTTTGGAACTTACTTTATCCCGATCTATAAGAGCTACCAGAATGTAAGTTTCTATACTCGTGATCCCCAGGGTACTCCAATTCCCTCATCGGATCTTACGTTCGATGTCTCCTCTGTATTGTCATTTGGGGGGCAGCCTTATTCGAAGGAATACATGTACGATGGAGATCCTTCATCGGCATGGTATGCTGATTATTCTAATGACAATCATTGGTTTAGTGCTATACTAAACAATGGAACGAAGAAGTTCAGCTACATCCTTCTGAAGACTTCAGCTGGTGAGTTTGCTGCTTCAGAGCAGATCAAGATTGAAACAACGACAGATGGTAAGACTTGGACTTCTCAAGGTGTGCTTGCTACAAGCTACATACGAGATCAAGGAACGGTTGTGATTCGTTTCATGAGTCCAGTGGAAGCCAAGGGGGTGAAAATCTCTTCTGTACCGCCTGTTAGTCTTGAGTTCTTCACTGTAAGTGAGGTGAACTTCTACGCTGAGAACTAAGGTTCTCTCTCCTTCTCTAAGCCCACAGGGGCAGTATCTCCAGCGGAGATACTGCCCCTGTGGCGTTATTGTCTTGGCATTTAGGAGTAGAAGAATTTGGGTTAACTTTGGGCGTGTAACTCATTATACAGAGAGAATGAATAATGAAATAGTACTTTCTGCTCACTCTCCAGAGCAACCGAAAGGATACGTAGAGTGGTTAGAGAAGGTCAAATCTCAATACCGTAATGCACAGCTTAAAGCGGCAGTAAAAGTCAATGCAGAGTTGCTTCACTTTTATTGGAGTTTGGGGCGAGATTTGGTTATGCTAAAAGCCGAAGAGCGATGGGGCTCTGGGATCATAGCACGTATAAGCCTGGACTTTAAGGCTGCTTTCCCGAAGCAAAGTGGCTTCTCAACAACAAACTTGTGGTACATCAAGAAGTGGTATGCATTTTATAGCCAAGATGATACAATACTCCACCAGCTTGGTGGAGAATTAGAAGACCTCCTCTTTCAAGTCCCTTGGAGGCATCATTGTGAAATCATCACGAAATGCCAGACCCCAGAGGAAGCCATCTTCTATCTGAGAGAAACAATACGTAATGGCTGGAGTCGAGCAGCATTAGAAAATGCTTTGCGGGCAAACTTCTACAAGCATAAGGGGAAGGCTATTACTAACTTCAAGATGTGCCTACCCGAAGCTCAGAGCCAACTTGCACAGGAGACACTCAAAGATCCCTACAACTTTGACTTCCTTTCTATGAGAGCGGATTATGATGAGCGAGACTTGGAAGAGGAACTCACTAAGCACATCACTCAGCTACTCTTGGAATTAGGTAAGGGGTTCTCGTTTTGTGGGCGTCAAGTAGAGCTTATTGTTTCAGGCACTTCTTATCGAATTGATATGCTCTTTTATCATATTCGTCTGAGGTGCTATGTCGTGGTAGAGCTAAAGACACGTGCTTTTCAGCCTGAATATGCAGGACAACTTAACTTCTATGTGACGGCTGTAGATAAGCTACTTAAGCAGAAAGAAGATCAGCCAACCATTGGGCTTCTTATATGTAAGACAAGGGATGAAACAAAAGTGGAATGGGCGTTCAGTGGTATGAATAAGCCTCTAGGTGTAGCTGCTTATGAGTTAAATAATATTATGCCTCAAGATATTGTATCTAATCTACCGACTATAGAAGAAGTCGAGCAAGGTCTTAGTCAACTCAATCGCATCTCAAAGGAGAAAGACGAATAGAGGGGTCTCTCTCCTTTTCTAAGCCCACAGGGGCAGTATCTCCAGCGGAGATACTGCCCCTGTGGCGTTATTGTTCCTGCAAGGAACGAGGTGGTTAGTTGCCTTCGGCGAGCTTGGCGGCGCGAAGGGTGTTGAGCATAAGGGAGATAATCGTCATCGGACCGACACCGCCTGGGACGGGCGTGATGTAGGAGGCTAAGGGGGCTACTTCGTCAAAAGCAACGTCGCCAGTGAGCTTGAAGCCACTCTTGCGCGAGGCATCGGGGACGCGCGTTGTCCCTACGTCAATGATGACAGCACCAGGGCGCACCATATCCGCCTTGAGGAACTCAGGGACACCGAGGGCGGCCACGATGATGTCTGCCTGCAGACAAAGTTCCTTGATGTTGGGTGTGCGGCTGTGGCAGACCGTGACGGTGCAGTCACCAGGAGTGCCCTTGTGCAGAAGGAGCTGCGCCATAGGCTTCCCGACGATGTTGCTACGGCCGAGGACGACGCAGTGCTTACCTCGTGTCTCGATCTCATAGCGACGCAGGAGCTCAACGATCCCTTGTGGGGTAGCCGAGACGAAGCAGGGAAGGCCAATGCTCATACGCCCAACATTGATCGGGTGGAAGCCATCGACATCCTTCTCTGGGCTGACCGCTTCGATGATGCGCTGCTCGTTGATGTGCTTGGGGAGGGGGAGCTGGACGATGAAGCCGTGAACTTCGGGATCGCTATTGAGGCGTTGAATCTCGCTGAGGAGTTGCTCTTCGGTGACATCCTCTTCGAAGCGGATAAGCGAGGAGCGGAAGCCCACCTCGGCACAAGTCTTAATCTTGGCGGCTACATAAGTTTCGCTGCCGCCATCGTGACCGACAAGGATGGCTACTAAGTGCGGGGGCTTCTGGCCAGCTGCTACGCGAGCTGCTACTTCGGCTGCGATCTCAGCTTTGATTTGTGCGGAGGTTGCTTTACCGTCGAGGAGCTTGTAGGTTTGTTCTGTCATTGGGGTAGTATGATGAGTAAATGAATGGACGGCAAGGCACCGCCACTGACCCTAAGGCTTATCAAAGATAGGGAAAGTTTACGGCCTATGCAGAGGTGTTGTGGGGTAAGATATGTTGATATAAAAATACCGCCCCACAGCCCTCGAGAGAGAGGCTGTGGGGCGGTAGTCGTAAGGGGGAGGGACGGCGAGCTTAGCGCACGATGCCGTCACGGCGCAGCAGGGCGTCGATCGTGGGCTTCTTGCCACGGAAGGCTTGGTAGAGCTGATCCGCATCACGGCGATCTCCTTGACTGAGGACTTCACGGCGGAAGCGGTCGGCGGTTGCCTGAGAGAAGATGCCTTCTTCTTGGAAGGCTGCGAAGGCATCGGCATCCAGCACTTCAGCCCACTTGTAGCCGTAGTAGCCCGCAGCGTATCCCCCTGAGAAGATGTGCCCGAAGGAGGTGCTCATCTGACAGGGTGCAGGTGAAGAGGGGAGAAGCTGTGCCTTCTGCCAAGCGGTCTCTTCGAAGGCCTTCATGTCGCAGCCTTCAGGCAGGGGCTCTGTGAGGGTATGCCACGCCATATCGAGGTAGCCGAAGCTGAGCTGACGGCAAGCCGCATAGCCTGCGAGGAAGTGACGGGCACGCTCCATACGCTCGATGAGCACTTCGGGAAGAGCCTCCCCCGTCTGATAGTGATAGGCAAAGCTCTGAAGCCATTCACGCTCATCCAGCCAGTTCTCCATCAGCTGGCTGGGTAGCTCAACGAAGTCACGGACGACATTGGTACCGCTGAGGGAGCTGTGGCGACAAGCGGAGAGCATACCGTGGAGGGAGTGACCGAATTCGTGCAGGAAGGTGCGTACCTCCCCTGGTGTGAGCAGAGCTGGGCGGTCGGCCGTGGGCTGGGTGAAGTTCATCACCAGCACGATGTGAGGACGATGGTCCTCGCCTTCGGCCGTATGATACTGCTCCTGCAGGTTGTTCATCCACGCACCGCTCTGCTTCCCTTCGCGTGGGAAGAAGTCGGTATAGAGTAGTCCGAGGTAGCTACCATCAGCGTCATGCACTTCGTAGGTGTGGACATCGCTGTGGTAGACGGGTAGGTCGGTACGCTCGGTGAAGCGGATGCCGTAGAGGCGTGTCGCCAGAGAGAAGACAGCTTCGGAGACACGGGATAGCTCAAAGTAGGGGCGTAGCTCCTCTTCGTCTAATTCATAGAATGCCTGCTTGTAGCGCTCCGCCCAGTAGCTCCAATCCCAAGGCTGGAGTGGGAGGGATGCCCCTGCTTCTTGTGCGAAGGTCGCCACGTCTGCGAGTTCCTTCTCCGCTACGGGCTTATAAGCCGCAAGGAGCTGATCCAATAGCTCGTAGACTGCCGCGGTGCTGCCTGCCATACGGCGTGTGAGCACTTTCTCGGCAAAGCTCTTGGAGCCTAAAAGCTGGGCAAGCTCCAGTCGTAGGTTGACAAGTCGGCGGATGACCTCTCTATTGTCATATTCGTCCCCTGCTGTCCCTACGGACATCTTCGCCAGATACATCTCTCGGCGTAGGGCAGACGAGGGGCAGTGCTGCATGAAGGGAATATAGTTGGGTGCGGAGAGGGTAAAGAGCCAGCCAGTGCCCTTGCCTTCCTTCTCAGCCAGCTCACGAGCCACGGCGAGGGTAGAGTGGGGGAGCCCTTCGAGGGCGGTGGCATCTTCGACGAAGAGGCGGAAGCGCTGCTGATCCTTGAGGTTGTTTTGCCCGAAGGTGAGGCTCAGCTCGCTCAGTTCACGTTTGACCTCGCGTAGGCGCTCCTTCTTCTCTGTGGGGAGGAGGGCGCCACTCTCGCTGAAGCCTTCGTAGCATCGCTCGAGGAGACGCAGGTCTTCGGCATCGAGCTGGAGACTTTCGCGTGCTTCCCATACCTGTCGTATGCGCTCGAAGAGGGGCTCGGAGAGGGTGATGAAGGAGGAGAGGGCGGAGAGCGAGGGACTGACTTCTTGGCTGATCTGCATCAGTTCGTCCGTAGCCTCAGCGTGTAGGAGGTTGTAGAAGCTCCCCGACACCCATTCGAGGAGAGCACCAGAGCGCTCGAGGGCGAGGATGGTGTTGGCGAAGGTCGGGGCTTCGGTAGAGGCGATGATCGCCTCTACTTCACGGCGCTTCTCATCGATGGCTAGGCGGAAGGCTTCGCGGAAATCTTCCGTCTTGAATTGGTCGAAAGCATAGGCTCCATAGGGGAGCTGACTGGGCTGACAAATACTATTCATTATCACAAGCAGGATAAAAAAAGCAAGCTACCTGTCTTCGTCTCGAACCACGCAAAGGGGCAGGCGAAGGCAGGTAGCCGTAGTATATCCCTAAGCTACGCAGTGCATAGGGATATACTGAAGGGGAACGTCTTAGATACGGTCGTTAGAGCCGAGGACGTTGATGATCTTGTGTTCGTAGAGCTTCTTGAGCGATTCGCGAGCTGGGCCGAGGTACTTACGTGGGTCAAATTCAGCTGGGTTTTCAGCGAAGACCTTACGTACAGCAGCGGTCATAGCCAGACGACCATCGGAGTCGATGTTGATCTTGCAGACGGCGCTCTTAGAAGCCTGACGGAGCTGCTCTTCGGGGATACCGACAGCATCCTTGAGGGCACCACCGAACTTGTTGATCGTAGCGACTTCGTCCTGAGGTACGCTGGACGAACCGTGGAGTACGATGGGGAAGCCAGGGATCTGCTTTTCGATCTCAGCGAGGATGTCGAAGCGGAGGGGGGGAGGTACGAGGATACCGTTAGCATCACGCTTGCACTGCTCGGGCGTGAACTTGTTAGCACCGTGCGACGTACCGATGGAGATAGCCAGAGAGTCAACACCCGTCTTGCTGACGAAGTCGATGACTTCTTCAGGCTCGGTGTAGGTGTGGTGCTCAGCTACGACATCATCTTCGATACCAGCGAGGACACCGAGTTCACCTTCGACCGTGACGTCGAACTGATGAGCGTACTCAACGACCGAACGCGTCAGAGCAACGTTCTCGTCGTAAGGGAGGTGCGAACCGTCGATCATCACCGAGGAGAAGCCCATTTCGATACAGCTCTTGCAGAGCTCGAGGCTATCACCGTGGTCGAGGTGAAGGGCGATCTGAGGATTGGGGCAACCCAGCTCCTTAGCGTATTCGACAGCACCCTGAGCCATGTAGCGCAGGAGCGTCTGGTTAGCGTACTTACGTGCGCCACTGGATACCTGCAGGATGACAGGAGACTTCGTTTCTACTGCAGCGCTGATGATAGCCTGCAGCTGCTCCATGTTATTGAAGTTGAATGCTGGGATAGCGTAGCCACCCTTGACAGCCTTAGCGAACATATCGCGAGTGTTCACCAGACCCAGTTCTTTGTAACTAACCATTACTGTTGCTATTTATAGGTTGATAGTTGATACATTGATTATCTCTCACAAAGGTAAGACAAATATATGTAAATCAGTTGGGCATAATTAAGTTTTTCAGTAAATCTAACCAGCTTCTCTTGAAGCACTAAGCACGTATCTTCGTGCTGTGGGCTATCGAGGTATAGTAGGATGGGTCAAATAGCTCGCTTTGTAGTGTCTTACTGGTAAGCAGTATGAGTCATCTTGAGACCGTGAAACGGTCTCGTGCAGATGCAATAGACCCATCATGACCACGATGTGAAGGTGTAGAACGGTATGCTTGGTAGGTGGGAAGTTATACTGGAGCAGGGACAAAGCAGTATAGGTGGAGGGTGTTGACCACTAGTGGTCGATACCCTCCACCTATACTGGTCAGCGCACGAAGCAGTAGTGCTTTTCTTGGCTACAACGGAGAGGACCGCTCGTCAATCGTTGTGTCAAGGCTTTCATGAAGCGATAGCTCTGTCAAACACCCCCATAGCACGATACTGCCCCGATCGCCCACGCTGTGTGGATGATCGGGGCAGTGCTCTTTGATGAGGTGTGCTTGTGCGGGCTAAAAATTGTAGTTGAGGCCGATAGCTAAGGCCATGAGGTCGGGATAGCCTGGGACGAAGGTCGTCGCTATGTCGAGCTTGGGGCTGAGAGCAAACTTATATTCCAGTTCGCCTCCGTACCAGAGGAACTTACGCTGCCATTTGTCTGTGGGGCTGCCTTCGTAGTATTTGGTGTCGACGTACCCTGGCAGGTGGTACCAGTTGCGTCGGTAGATCCATGTTGGTCCGATACCACCGTAGAGGCGATGCCGCCCGATGTGGAAGATACGAGCACGTAGGCCGATACTCGTCACACCAGCGAGCTGGGCGGCGCAGTCGGCATAAAGCCCTTGGATCCCCTTGACGGAGAGGATCTCGGGGATGATGAAGTACTCGTAGGAGAGTAGGGCGCCCAGATCAACTACGAAGTAAGCCTCAGGGTCCAGGCGGTTTGGCATCAGCTTGGCATTGGGTCTCCCACTCAGAGGATGGAAGCTGAGGCCCATGAACTTCAGGCTGATGTTTTGACGGCTCTGCCCTTGTAAGGGGAGTGAGCAGAGGAAAAGCCCTATGAGGGCATATAGGAAATGGCGTATACGCATAGATGAGGGGGGATAAAAGCGTAGCGCCAGCTTCTACGTAGAGCAAAGAGATTGCTGTTGGGGAAGCTGGCGCTACATGATTAGGATTAGCGTCGTGGCTTGGAGCCCATCTCGATGGTGAGCTTGCCGTGCGGATGGATATCCTTGTGCGTGAAGGTGAGGCTCTTGGTGATGTCTCGTCCGTTGATAGAGGCCTTCTGCACGTACTTATTCTCCTTGCTGTTGTTACGCACCTCGATGGTGAAGGTGCCCTTGGGAAGCTGGATCTTTGCCATATCTACCAGAGGACGACCGATGGTATATTCGGCCTTTCCTGGGCAGACTTGGTAGAAGCCTAAGGCACTGAGGACGTACCACGCTGACATCTGACCGCAGTCCTCATTGCCGATGATGCCGTCAGCCGTGGGCTTGTAGAAGTGGCGCAGGACGGTATCAAGGATCGCCTGACCCTTGTGAGGAGCAGAGGTGTAGTTATAGAGGTAGGCGATGTGGTGGCTGGGCTCGTTGCCGTGTGCATACTGCCCGATGAGTCCCGTGATGTCGCCCGACTGCTCTGCCCCGTCAATGCGTGAGGACGTGGTGAAGAGGGTGTCCAGGTTGCGCTCCAGTACCTGACGTCCGCCCATCAGCTTGAGGAAGCCCTCCATATCGTGGGGAGCGTAGAAGCTCCACTGGTAGGCATTCCCCTCGGTATAGTCGCTCTTCTCGTGAGCGGAGAAACGAGGGTTGAAGGGCTTTAGGAAGGATCCATCGCCCTTGATGGGGCGCATGAGGTTCGTCTCACGGTCCCAATAGCGGCGGTAGTAGAGTCCGCGCTGATCATAAGCCTTAGCCACGGAGTCAAGGCCGGCAGCCTCGGCGATACGAGCGATACACCAGTCATCGTAGGCCATCTCTACGCCCCAGCTGACGCTCTCAGGGACGGAGTCGCAGGGGATGAAGCCGTAGCGTTCCTTGTAATAAGGGTGGCGTGTGATGAGGTCGAGCTCACGTGTGCCGGCGAACTTCTCCGCTAAGTCAGCACGATAGATCGAGCTACGCTGTGCTGCTTCTGTCCAGTGACGCAGGTCTTCCTTTGTAGCAAGACCCTTGGCGACGAGGTCGGCGAGGATGCTCACTGAGTGGTAGGCAGGCATACAGCCCGTATAGTTCGAGGCGAGTGGCCAGCGTGGGAGGATTGTGCCTTCATCGTAGTCGCTGACGAGGCTCTTGCCGTAGCGCAGGGCTTGCTCGGGATCAATGATAGTGAGTAGCGGATGCAGGGCACGATAGGTATCCCAGATGGAGAAGACAGTGTAGTGACCTTCTTCGGGCTGAGGATTCTTATGAATAGCCTTGTCCATACCACGGAAGCTACCATCGACATCCTGATAGTTGAAGGGGGCGATGTGCGCGTGGTAGAGTGCGGTGTAGAAGTTGGTCAGCACCGCAGTATCGGCGGTCTTGATGCGAATCTTGCCGAGGAGGTCAGCCCAGATGCGGCGGCTCTCGGTACGGACGGCTTCGAAGTCCCAGTGAGGAAGTTCCGCCTGTAGGTTGCGCTCAGCACCTTCGGGGGAGACGGCGGAGAGCCCGACTTTCACGAGGTAAGGGGTACTTCCCTTGGGGAGGAAGAGGTGGAGCTTGAGGTCAGCTGTGTCGTGCTTGACAGCGAAGCCTGCGCTAAGCCGCTGAGGGGCTCCGTCACGATAGAGGACGATGCTGTCGGCAGGGGTAGAGAGTCGAAGGATATAGCTCATCTGATGATGCTCCGCCCAGCCCTTAGTATAGTACGTGCCGACGAGGGTTGAGTCATTGACCAGACGTAGGTCATTCCCCATGACTTTGTGTCCCCAGTTGGGCTGGAGGATGTGCCCGAGGTCAAGAAGGAGCTTGCGGTCGGTACTGTCGGCGTAGGTGGCACGCAGTAGACCAACGCGCTCGGTCGAGGTGAGCTCAGCCTGAATACCGAAGTTCTTCAAGCGTACGGAGTAGTAGCCTGGGGTGGCCGTCTCTTCTGCCTTGTCAAACTGTGCTACAGGGCGTAGCGTGTCGGCTCCACTATAGGGGAGCACGGCTACATCCCCGAGGTCGCCAATACCAGTGCCAGAGAGATGCGTGAGGCTAAAGGCATAGATGACGCTATCCGAAGCATGGTAGCCACTGCTGGCATCCCAGCCGATGAGGTGCGTGTCGGGGCTGAACTGCACCATCGCATTGGGGCGTGTTGCCCCAGGGAAGGTGTGCCCGTGTTCGCCCGATCCGATAAATGGATTGACGAAGCTCAGAAGATCTTCATTAGGTCCTACGCCCATCGTCTTCGACGAGCAGGAGGAGAGGACGCTTGCCCCCATAAAGAGAGCTGCTGAGTAGGCGAGTAACCCTCTCAGCGAACGGGTGAATAGATGCATAAGATGGGGTAAATAGGACTTAGCTTTGGCTGGAGAAGGCTGCGGCGAAGAGGCGCATCTGACGGAGCATCGATACCAGTCCGTTGGAGCGCGTAGGAGAAAGGTGCTCCGAGAGTCCAATCTCCTTGATGAAGTATAAGTCGGAGTCAAGGATGTCCTGCGGTGTCTGATTGTCTAAGACACGTAGGAGTAGGCTGACAATCCCCTTGACAATGATGGCATCACTCTCTCCACGGAAGTGCACGCGCTCGCCGTCAAAGTGAGCGGTGATCCACACGCGACTCTGACAACCCTCGATGATGTTGGTCGGTGTCTTGTCGCTCTCGGGGAGTGGCTCTAAGGTGTTGCCGAGGTCGATGATGAGCGCATAGCGGTCCATCCAGTCGTCCAAGGCGGAGAAGTCTTCTATAATCTCGTCTTGTAGTTCGTTGATAGTAGGCATAGAGTATGGGTGAGTGTTAGATATCTCCTCTGAGGGTAGTGGCTACAGTCTCGCCGACTGCACGGAGCGTCTCCTTGCTGATGACGCCCATTGTATCCCCCGAGGTGTGCCAGTGTGCCCCGAAGCCAGTAGCTCTATTCGGGTCGAAGTTGATGATGTCTACCGAAGGAATACCTCGCTGGCGAATGACGGGGCCGTGGTCATCAGTCATCTGTGAGCCGTCGGCTTGTACGAAGTAGTCGCCCCATCCAATCTGAGATGCTGTCTGCCAGAGGGAGGAGAGTAGGGGGCGAGCATAGTCCTTCGAGAGCCCTTCCCAGTAGAAGCGAGCTCCTTGCGCCCCGACCATATCGAGGAGGATGCCCCACTTAGCTTTGTAGTCGCTTTGGTGAGGGTACTTGGCCCAGTATTGCGAGCCCAAGCACCAGCTGTCTTCATCATTGCTTTTTCCCCCATCTTCGAGGTCAAAGAAGACGAAGTCCAGAGCCTTACCCGAAGGATGAAGGCTCTCCTGACGCGCCAGCTCGAGCAAGACAGCTACGCCACTGGCACCGTCATCTGCCCCTTGGATAGCGAGGGCTTGACGCTGGGCGACGGGATCTTGGTCGGCTACTTGTCGGGTGTCCCAATGTGCCATCAGCAGGATGCGGTCGCTCCCTTCGGGCGTGCGTGTAGCGATGATGTTCGTTCCCTGAGCCGACTTGCCGAAGTGATCCTTCCCCTCGAAGTGCTGCAGAGTGACCTCGTAGCCCCAGGAGCGAAGCCTCTCTTCGATCCATTTTTCTGTGGCTTGATGCCCTGGACTATTCGGGGTACGTACCCCGAAGGCTACCTGTTGCTGTGTATAGAGGTAGGCGGAGTCGGCATCGAAAGGGGCTGCTGTGAGCCCTTGCTCTTGGATGGTGCTATCAGTGCTGTCGGCACTTTGTGCTTGGCTGGTCGTTCCACTGCAGCTGATGAGAGCTGAGGAAAGACCAATGGTGAGGAGGTGGAGAAGGCGTGTCGGGCGCATAATCTTCTTGCTCTGTGAGGAAGGTGGATGGGTGAAGGTGCTTAGAAGACCGAGGGCTGGTTAGGCTCGATGATGAGCTCGCTCAGAGGACGCTTGGGTACGTGGTGGCGACCAGCTTCGTCTCTCCAGTAGCGGACGTCATCGGCACTGCGAGCTTCCTCGAGGATGATTTCTTCGTGGGGCTTCCCAATAGCTACGATGGCGTTGATGGAGAGGTGTGTAGGTAGGTCAAGGCGGCGTGTGATTTTGCCCTTGCCGTGTCCCGATAAGATGCAGATACCGTAGCCTGCTTCGGTGGCTAAAAGTCCCAAGGCTTGGAGCTGGATCCCCTCGTCAAAGCGAGCTGCTGGAGCGATGTCGGTGTCGATGAGTTGTAGCAGGTAGGCACGAGGACGCTCTCCGACAGCAGGTCCTTCCCATTCGGGAAGCATAGCAGCCCAGTGCTGGAGTGCGGTGATCTCGTGACAGAGTACCTCGTCTGTGATGATGATGTACTTCAGGGGCTGGACGTTGCGAGCCGAAGGCGTTTGGCGGACGATGTCGAGCCAGCGGAGTATCTGTAGTCGGTCGATAGCTACCGCTTCGTCAAAGCGGCGGTAGGTGCGGTTCTGCTTGATGAGCATCTCGATGAGCGAGGACATAGTAGTGTGTGTAGATTAGTATTCGGGTAGAGCGAAGAGGCGACGAGCATTCTCGCTGGTCTTCGCAATAAGTGCATCGTCTGTCAGCTGGTAGCAACTGGCTACAAAGCTGGCCGTATGAGGGAGGAAGGAAGGTTCATTGCGCTTGCCACGCTTGGGTACAGGAGCTAAGTACGGAGCATCGGTCTCTAAGAGCAAGCGGTCTAAGGGAATGGAGCTGACATATTCCTTGAGCGTGCTGTTCTTGAAAGTTACAACGCCATTGATACCAATATAAAAGTGCTCAAAGGATAGGGCTTCTCTTAGCTCCTCTTCCGTGCCGGTGAAGCTATGAAATACGCCTCGGAGCTGGGGAAGATTGACCTCACGAAGTACAGAGAACGCATCGGCAAACGCCTCGCGAATGTGTAGAATGACGGGGAGGTCGTGCTGAGCCGCCCAGTGTAGCTGTCGCTTGAAGGCATCGATTTGCTCCTTCTGATAAGTGGTATCCCAGTAGTAATCTAAGCCAATCTCTCCGATGGCAACGTGGGTGCGCTCAGTGAGTTCGCCCTCCATAGCCCTAAGCTGTGTGTCATAGTCCTCCTTGACATAGGTCGGATGCAGACCGATGGTCGGGAAGAGTCGCTGGGGATATGCCGTGCATAGCTCCAAGAGACGCGGATAGCTCTCTATGTCTACATTGGGGAGTACCATCTGCCCCACGCCTGCCTCTGTGGCACGCTGGAGCATGGCATCACGGTCTTCGTTGAACTCCTCTCCGTATATGTGGGTGTGGCTATCGATGAGTAGCATATTACTTCGTGCGCCCAGAGAGGGTATGGAATAGAGTAAGAAGGAGCGTCCGTCCTTCTTCGCTTAGTGGCAGGCCTTCAAGCCCCTGATAAGCAGCTTCTGTGAGTCGTGCGATCTCGCTCTCTGCATAGCTCCGTGTTCCCGCTTGGTCGTAGAGCGCACGTACTTCATCGATGTAGTGACTTCGCTCGTCAGGGGTGAAGGTGAGAATTTCTTGCAGGCGAGCGAGCTCCTTGTCCTTCAGCTGCTCCAAGGTGTAGAGGAGGAGAAGGGTCTTCTTCGCATTGATGATGTCTCCTCCGATGGGCTTGCCGAAGGTCTTTTCATCTCCATATACATCCAATAGATCATCCTGGATCTGGAAGGCTAAGCCGAGCTGGATGCCCACTTCGTAGAGGGCACGAGCCTGCTCCTCAGTAGCACCACCGACTAAAGCACCGAGCTCGAGCGAAGAGCCTAAGAGTACGGAGGTCTTGAGGCGGATCATCTCCATATATTCCTCCACACGTACCGTGGTGCGCGTCTCGAACTCCATATCATATTGCTGTCCTACGCATACCTCGAGTGCCATCTGGCTAAATCGAGGCAGCAAGAGCGAGAGGAGCGACTTGTCCTCGACCTCGGAGAGAGCTGCATAGGCTTCGATGCTCATAGCATCACCAGATAGGATAGCGGTGTTGTCTCCCCAGCGGCGGTAGACCGTCTCTTGTCCACGGCGTAGTGGCGAGCGATCCATCAGGTCATCGTGAAGGAGGGTGAAGTTGTGGAAGATCTCCACCGCCACGGCTACTGGAAGGGCGCGCTGCCATTCCGTGGTGAAGGCAGCTGCGGCTGCGCAGGCTAAGAGGGGACGGAGTCGCTTACCTCCGAGGCGCAGCGTGTAGTCGATGGGAGCAAAGAGCCCTTCGGGAGTGCGCGAGCCAAGTGAGCGAGCGGTAAGCTGTGCTTCGATGGTCTCACGTATGAGCTGGAGTTTATGTTGATCTGAGTGCATTGTCTTGGGATGCTATGGATGGCAATGTGCCTTTCACAAAGATACGACTTAGCCAGCGAATAAGGCTTATAGTATCATCTATCTTCCGATACATATATATACGAGTCAAGCAGATGCTCCGATGAGGGCGCATCTGCTTGAGTTGTTGAGGGGCTCCGTAGAGGAGTCTTGGGAGGGTCTTACTGCAGAGAGAAGACAATAGGGATGACGTAGCGCGTACGTACAGCCTTACCCTGCTGCTTACCAGGCTTCCACTTTGGAATAGACTTGACTACGCGGACAGCTTCCTTGTCGAGGGCTGGGTCTACGCTCTTGTAGACTTCGACAGCGGTAGCCGATCCGTCACGTTCGACGACGAAGCGTACCATGACCTTACCCTGTACCCCTGCGTCCTGAGCACTCTCTGGGTAGCGGAGGTGATCCTGTAGATACTTACGGAAGGCATCCAGTCCACCAGGGAACTCAGGTTGCTCTTCTACGACTTCAAAGGGTTCATCAGAGAGTTCTTCGGTTGGTGTTCCAGGGACATCCTTCGGGCCGAAGGGGACATTGATGGGAGGAAGATCCTTGTTTTCATCAGCGGAGACGAAAGAGGGCTTCTCGATCTTTACGTCATTGCTCACGACTTTAAACTCATCGGGGAGCTGGATTTCGGTCTGCTGAGGTTGCTCTTCGGGCTTGGGATCTTCGGGCTTATCCTCGGGTTGCTCATCTTTGACGAGGAGTGTTTCTTCCATTTGGGTCTTTTGAGCCGCCCCATCAAGGTTACTTGCCTGAGCAGTTGAGCTACGCCATTCCAATCCCACGAAGGTCAAGGAGAGGGCTACTACGAGACCGAGCAAGAGCGAAAGCCCTTTGCCTTTCTCGAGGTCAGCTTCTGGTGACTTCTTGATTTCCATACCGTTTGCACTGTATCTTTAGTGGTTGATGTTGATCTTGTACGTTGTGTACACTTGTTTTCTTGACCACAAATATACGAATATATTCGTCACTGATGCACTCCATCATCAAAGATTGGGAAGAGTGTTCTTTGAGGAGGCTGGCTACCCCCTTTCTGCTGTGGTGTGAATCTTCCGAAGCCCCCTGTTCCCCATTACTTTAGTCATCTTACAATAGCTCGCTGGAAAATTGTCTGTTTTCTCGGTGTAGGTGGCGTGTTTTGACGGAGAGGCCTCTCGCTTTGTCCGTGTGTAATGCCCCCTTTTTCGGATGAAGGGAGCTTGTACCACTACTGCTCGCCGCTTGGATCAGTAGTGCTTCAGCCACGAAGCAATAGTGGTG